>CAWAMK010000008.1:0-115687 GCA_963783115.1 uncultured Alphaproteobacteria bacterium
GGCGCCGGTGCCGCTTTCGACCGCCAGCGGCAGCGCGCCGAACAGCGCGGCCAGCGTCGTCATCATGATCGGGCGGAAGCGCAACAGGCAGGCCTGCACGATGGCTTCGTCCGGCGACATGCCCTGATGCCGCTCGGCTTCGAGCGCGAAGTCGATCATCATGATCGCGTTCTTCTTGACGATGCCCATCAGCAGGATGATGCCGATCAGGCCGATCACCGACAGGTCCTGCCCGAACAGCATCAGCGCCAGAATGGCGCCGACGCCGGCCGACGGCAGCGTCGAGAGAATGGTGATCGGGTGGATGTAGCTCTCGTAGAGCACGCCGAGCACGATGTAGATGGTGACGATCGCGGCCAGGATCAGCCAGGGCTGCCCGGCCAGCGACTTCGAGAACTCGGCCGCATCGCCCGAATAGACGCCGACGATGCTGCCGGGCATGCCGATCCGCGTCTCGATCGTCTTGACCGCCTCGACGGCATCGCCCAGCGCCTCGCCGGGCGCGAGGTTGAAGCTGAGCGACACCGCCGGAAATTGCGCCTGATGCGAGATCGCCAGCGGCGCGGTGGTGCGGGTCAGCGTCGCCACCGCCGACAGCGGCACCTGGGCGGGGCGTCCGGCGGTCGACTCGCGGCGCCCGGCAGATAGAGCTTCGACAGGAT
This sequence comes from uncultured Alphaproteobacteria bacterium, assembly GCA_963783115.1. Taxonomy (GTDB): domain Bacteria; phylum Pseudomonadota; class Alphaproteobacteria; order Rhizobiales; family Xanthobacteraceae; genus Bradyrhizobium. The sequence goes on from CAWAMK010000008.1 coordinate 663, forward strand.
CGACGGATCGCGCTGGTAGATCGGCATCGCCTCCAGCACCACGCGGTACTGGTTGGCCTGGCCGTAGATGGTCGAAATCTGCCGCTGCGCGAAGGCGTCGTTCAGCGTGTCGTTGACCGCCTGCAGGCTGACGCCGAGCTGGCCGGCGCGCTGGCGATTGATGTCGAGCGCGGCGCGCAGGCCGCCCTCCTGCGCTTCCGACGAGACGTCGCGGAACAGCGGATCGCGGCGCATTTCGGCGACCAGCTTCTGCGACCACAGCGCCACCTGCGCGGCGTCGGTGCCGGTCAGCGTGTACTGGTATTGCGAGCGGCTCGACTGGGTCGAGATCTGCACGTCCTGCACCGGCTGGAAATAGATGGTCATGCCGGGGATCGAGGCGGTGCGTTGCTTCAGCCGGTCGATCACGACGGAAATATCGTCGCGCCGTTCGCCGCGCGGCCTCAGCGTCATCACCAGGCGGCCGACATTGGTGGTCGGATTGACCGAGCCCGCGCCGATCACCGAGACCACGCCGACCACGTCGGGATCGGCCTGGATCGCGGCGGCCGCCGCCGCCTGCCGGCTCTGCATCTCGGCAAAGGAAACGTCCGGGCCGGCCTCGGTCACCGCCGTGATCGAGGCGGTGTCCTGCAGCGGCAGGAAGCCCTTCGGCGCGATCACATACATGACGAGCGTCGCGGCAATGGTCAGCGAACGTCACCAGCAAGCGTCGCGCGCTGGCGCTGCAGCACCCACAGCAGCGTGCGGTGATAGAACTCGACCGTGCGGTCGATGAAGCGGCTGACGGCGGCAAGCCCCGGGACCGTCATCTCCTCGCCGACATGCTTCAACAGCCGCGAGCACATCATCGGCGTCAGCGTCAGCGAGACGATCGCCGAGGTCACGACCGCGATCGTCAGCGTCAGCGCGAATTCGCGGAACATGCGTCCGACCAGTCCGGACATGAACAGCAGCGGGATGAACACCGCGATCAGCGACACCGTCAGCGAGATCACGGTGAAGCCGATTTCGCTGGCGCCCTTCAGCGACGCCTCCATCACGGACTCGCCGTTCTCCATGTGGCGGACGATGTTCTCGATCATCACGATGGCGTCGTCGACCACGAAGCCGGTGCCGATCGTCAGCGCCATCAGCGACAGATTGTCGAGGCTGAAGCCCGCGAAATACATGATGCCGAAACTCGTGATCAGCGACAGCGGCAGCGCCACGCCGGCGATCAGCGTCGCGCGCAGCGAGCGCAGGAACAGCAGCACCACCAGCGTCACCAGCACCACGGACAGGATCAGCGTGAACTGCACGTCGCGGACGGAGGCGCGGATGGTGACGGTGCGGTCGGAGACGATGGTGAGATTGACGCCGGCCGGGATCGCGCGCTGCACCTTCGGGATTTCCGCGCGGATCTGCCGGACCACCTCGATGACATTGGCGCCGGGCTGCCGCTGGATGTCGATGATCACGGCCGGCGTGCCCTGGTACCAGCCGCCGGTGCGATCGTTCTCCAGCCCGTCGACGATGATGGCGACGTCGCCGATCGTGACCGGCGAGCCGTTGCGATAGGCGATGATGATCGGCTTGTAGGCGTCCGCCACCGCGATCTGGTCGTTGGCGGCGATGGTGTAGGCCTGCTGCGCGCCGTCGAGCGATCCCTTCGGCCCCGACACGTTGGCGCCGGCGATGGCGTTGCGCAGATCCTCCATCGAGATGCCGTAGGCGGCGAGCCGCGCCAGATCGGCCTGCACCCGCACCGCGGGCTTCAGCCCGCCGAGCATCGCGACGCGGCCGACGCCGGAAATCTGGCTGAGCCGCTGGCCCAGGATCGTGTCGGCGATGTCGCTCATGGCGCGCAGCGAAATCGTCTCCGACGTCAGCGCCAGCGTCAGCACCGGCGCATCGGCCGGGTTCACCTTGGCGTAGGTCGGCGGATACGGCAGGTTTTTCGGCAGGATGCCGGCGGCGGCGTTGATCGCGGCCTGCACGTCCTGCGTCGCGCCGTCGATGTCGCGGTTGAGATCGAACTGCAGCGAGATCTGGCTGACGCCGAACGAACAGGTCGACTGCATCGACGACAGCGACGGAATCTGCCCGAGCTGGCGCTCCAGCGGCGCCGTGATCAGCGAGGCGATCACGTCGGGGCTGGCGCCCGGCAGTTGCGTCGTCACCTGCACGGTCGGGAAATCGACCTGCGGCAGCGCCGACACCGGCAGCGCCCAATAGCCGAGCGCGCCGCCGATCATCAGCGCGATCCCCAGCAGCGAGGTCGCGATCGGCCGGCGGATGAACGGTTCGGAGACGCTCATGGTTGCGTTCTCACTTTGCGGCGCCGCCAGCCTGCCCATTTGCCGGCGCGGGTCCGGTTTGCCCCTTCTGATCGCCCTCGCCGCGCTTGCCGCGCGGCTCGCCATCCTTGCCCTGACCGCCCTTGGCGTCTCGCCTTTGCCGTCGCCCTTGGCATCGGGGCTGCGGCTGCGCTTGCGCGGCGCGAGATCGGCGCTCGGCGCCCGATCGTCGGTGCCGATCAGAACCTTGGCGCCGTCGGACAGATTGGCAAAGCCCGTCGTCACCACGCGGTCGGAGGTCGAGAGGCCGCTGGCGATCACGGCGTCGTTTTCGTTCTGCTGCGTCACCACGACCGGCTTGGCGGTCGCGACATTGTCGTCGCCGATCACGTAGCTGAACGTGCCGGCCGGACCGCGCTGCACCGCCGAGGTCGGCACCACGATCGCCTTGTCGAGCGTTTCGACCTTCAGCCGCACATTGACGAATTGTCCCGGCCAGAGCTGGAATTTGGCATTGGGAAATTCGGCCTTCAGCTTCAGCGTGCCGGTGGTCGGATCGACCTGGTTGTCGATGCCCTTCAGCGTGCCGGTATCGACCACGGTGACGCCGTCATTGCCGAACACGTCGACCGCCAGCACGCCCTTGGCGGCGGCGGCGTTGACCCGCACGATCTGCTGCTGCGGCAGGCTGAACTGCACCGCGATCGGCTGCAACTGGGTGATGATGACGAGGCCGGTCGCGTCGGACGCGCGGATGATGTTGCCCTGGTCGACCTGACGCAGGCCGGCGCGGCCCGACAGCGGCGCGATGATCTTGGTATAGCCGAGCGTCGCCTGGGCGTTGTCGATCGCGGCCTGGTCGGCATTGACCAGCGCTTCCTGCTGCGCCACCACCGCGCGCTGCGTATCGGCCTGCTGCTTGGAGCCGGCGTTGGACGCGGCGAGCTGCTGATAGCGCGCCAGGTCGAGCTTCTGGTTGGCGAGCAGCGCCTCGTCCTGCGCCTTCTTGGCCACCGCCTGATCGTACTGCGCCTGGTAGATCACCGGATCGATCTCGCCGAGCACGTCGCCCTTCTTGACGTCCTGGCCTTCGACGAAATTCACCGTGATCAGCTTGCCGTCGACCTGGGCGCGCACCGTCACGTTGTTCAGCGCGCGAACCGAGCCGACGCCGTCGAGATAGACCGGCACGTCCTGCATCCGCGGCGTCGCCGCCAGCACCGGCACCGGCAGATCGGGGCGTGCGCCGGGCCCGCCACGGCCGGCCTGCTTCTGCTGAAACGCGTTCCAGCCGAGATAGCCGAGGCCGCCGAGGATCAGCAGCGTGATCGTCAGCGACACCATCCGCCGGCCAATGCCGCGCGCGACGCGCTTGCCCGCCGTCTTCGCGTCGTCTCGCTTCCGGCTTAAAGAGCATCGACCGGCCTTTCCATCCTGGGCTCCCAGCCGCCCCCCAGCGCCTGATAGAGGCTGACGATCGCCAGCAGCCGGGCCAGTTGGGCCTGCGACAGCGCATCCTCCGCCTGGAATAACGTCAGTTGCGTATTTAGCACAGTTACGATGTCGGCCGTTCCGGCCCGCAGCTGCTGCTCGGACAATTGAAACGCCCGCCGCGACGCCGCCACCACCTCGCGCTGCAGCCGCAGCTTCTCGGTGGTCTGGCGGATCGACATACAGCGCGTTGTCGACATCGGCGAAGGCCTGCACCACCGTCTTGCGATAGGTCTGCAGCAATTCGTCCTGCCGCGCCTTGGTCAGTTCGAAATTGCCGAGGATCCTGCCGCCGTCGAAGATCGGCTGGGTCAGGCTGCCGACCATGCTGAAGAACGCGGCGTGCGGCTGGAACAGCGACGTCAGCGCCGAGCTCTGGTAGCCGCCCTGCCCGGTCAGTTGAATGCTCGGAAAGAACTGCGCGCGGGCGTTGCCGACATTGGCGGTCGCCGAGGCCAGCTGCGCTTCCTGGCGCCTGATATCCGGACGCTGCGTCAGCAGTTCCGACGGCAGGCCCGGCGTGACGCGCGGCGAGGCGATCTGGTTGAGCGAGCCGCCGATCGACCCGCACCGCTTCCGGCGGCCGCGACACCAGCGTCGCCAGCGCGTTGATGTTCTGGTCGAGCGTCTGCCGCAGCGGCGGCACCAGCGCGCGCTGGTTGGCGAGCACGCTCTCCTGCTGCGCGACGTCGAGATCGTTGCCGGTGCCGGCGGCCAGGCGCTCCTTGATGGCGTCGAGGATGCGCTCGGCGCTGGCGATGTTGCGCTGCGCGGTGCGAATCCGGTCCTGCGCGGCCAGCACCTGGAAATAGGCGTTGGCGACCGTCGTCAGCGTCGTCAGCGCGACGACGTCGCGATCGAAGCGGTTGGCGACCGCGGTCTCTTCCGCCGCCTGCGCGGCGTCGCGGTTCTTGCCCCAGAAATCGAGCTCGTAGCTGGCGCTCAGCGAGGACGAGTAATTGACCACCTCGCGGCCGCCATTGGTCAGGCCGCTGGAGCTGGAGCCGGAGGTGCGGGAATAGGTCTCCTGACCGGTGCCGCTGAGGCTCGGCAGCAGCGCCGCGCCGGTGATCCGCGCCTGCGCATCGGCCTGCCTGAACCGCGCGGTGGCGGCGGCGATGTCGAGATTGACGGTCTGCGCCTCCTCCATCAGCACGGTCAGCTCGCGCGAACGGAAGCCGCGCCACCAGTCGAGCGTCGGCGGCGCGTCGGCAGCCTTCGAAGCCCGTGGCCGCCGCCTTGTAGCCTTCGGGAATGTCGAGCGCGGGATCGGGCAGATCCTTGGTCAGGATGCAGCCCGCGGAACTGGCGACGAGGCCGAGCACGGCAAGCAGCCGCGCCAGCCGCGCAGCCGCCGGAAATGCGTACCGACCACCCTCCAAACGCCGCCATGGCAATCCGATCGGTCACACCCGTTCTCCACCGGGCAAATCCCGGCCCGGCGCACGACGAACGCTTTTCCTGATGGCTTGCGACACGTTCACGAGGTGATGCTTCCGCTGGACCGGGCCGGATACTAGCCGTGCGGCCGGGACGCGGACAGCCCCGCGCGGCCTCCGACAGATGGTCCGTCCGGGCCGCGAAAACAACCGAAAAAGTGCCCTATACCTCTTGTTTCACAGGCTTTGGAACCACCGAGGAACGTCGTATGCGCGCTGAAATCTTACGAAGATTTCATGAGGCTTTTCCCCTGTTCTGACGTCCCGAATCGGTCCTGCTACCCAGCCATGCCGCGCCTGTCGCCGGTTTGAAACCCCGGGAACTGCCTGCCGTATCTTGTCATGTGCTGTGGAGGGCCAAAAATGCGGGTTGCGGTGGTCGGGACGGGAATCAGCGGTAACGCCGCGGCCTGGGCCCTGTCGAATCAACATCAGGTCACCGTCTACGACCGCGAACTCCGGCCCGGCGGCCACAGCCACACCGTCAGCATCGACTATGACGGCGCGCAAATCGCGGTCGACATCGGCTTCATCGTCTACAACGAACTGAACTATCCGGACCTGACGGCGCTGTTCGCCCATCTCGGCGTCGAGACCGTCGATAGCCGCATGAGCTTTGCGGTGACGGCGGATACCGGCCGCTTCGAATGGCGAGGCGGCGGCAACAACTGGTTCGAGACCGCGCTCGGATTGTTCGCGCAACCGCGCAATCTGTTGTCGCCCTCCTATCTCTGGATGCTGCGCGACATCCTCACCTTCAACCAGCAGAGCATCGCCGATTACGCAGCCGGAAAGCTGGCCGGGCTGACGCTCGGCGAATATTTCCGCAAGCGCCACTTCGCGCCGCGGCTGCTGACCGACTATCTGGCGCCGATGGGCGCCGCGATCTGGTCGGCGCCGTCGCGCGAAATGCTGGATTTTCCGGCCGAGAATTTCGTCGCCTTCTTCGCCAACCATCGCCTGCTGCAATATGACCGCCCGGTCTGGCGCACCGTGAAGGGCGGCAGCCGGAACTATGTCGAAAAGCTCACGGCCTCCTTCCGCGACCGGATCAGGCTCGGCTGCGCCGTCACCGCCATCGAGCGCACGCCGCATGGCGTCGTCGTTCATGACAGCCACGGCAAAGCCGACAGCTACGATCACGTCGTGATCGCCTCCCACAGCGACCAGGCGCTGGCGATGCTGCCGGACGCCGACGCGCGCGAGCGCGCCATCCTGGGCGCGATCGGCTATTCCCTCAACACGGTCTATCTGCACCGCGATCCCGCGCTGATGCCGAAACGCCGGCGCGCCTGGGCGTCGTGGAATTTCCTGCGCTGGCCGCGCCAGGAAACCTTCGATAACGACGTGTCCGTGACCTACTGGATGAACGAACTGCAGGGCATCGATCGCGACAAGCCGCTGTTCGTCAGCCTCAACCCGCCGGTCGCGCCCGATCCCGCGCTGACCTTCGGCAAGTACCTGTGCGAACATCCGCAATATAACGCCGCCGCCTTTGCCGCCCAGAAGCGCCTGCCCGAGATTCAGGGCAAACGACACACCTGGTTCTGCGGCGCATGGACCGGTTACGGTTTCCACGAGGACGGCTTGCGATCGGGCCTTGCGGTCGCCGAGGCGCTCGGTGCAGTGGCGCCCTGGCGGCAGCCGTTGCCGGCACTGGCCGAAGCCGCGGAGTAGCCATGCACGCCAGAGTCGACACAGCCTGCCGACGCCGCCGCGCTTTACATCGGCGACGTCATGCATGCGCGGCTGAAGCCGATGGGCCATCGCTTCAGCTATCGGGTGATGAGCCTCCTCATCGACCTCGACCGGCTGGCGGAGGCCGACCGGCAATCGCCGCTGTTCGGCGTCAATCGTGCGGCGCTCTACAGTTTCCACGAGGCCGATCATGGCGGGCGGGACGGATCGTCCTTGCGCGCCTATGTGCAAACTTGCGCGACCGAGCGCGGCATCGACCTCACGGACGGGCGGGTGCTGCTGCTCTGCTATCCCCGCCTGCTCGGCTACACCTTCAATCCGCTGTCGGTCTATTTCTGCTATCGCGCCGACGGCGAACTGGCGCTGCTGATCTACGAAGTGCGCAACACCTTTGGCGATATCCACCCCTACGTCCTGCCGGTGACATCGGCCAATATCAGCGACGCCGGCGTGCGGCAGCAGCAGGACAAGCTGTTCTACGTCTCGCCCTTCATCGAGATGGCGATGCGCTACCATTTTCGCGTCCGGCCGCCGGACGCGCGCGTGCAGTTGCGAATTCTGGAAACCGACCGCGAAGGCCCCCTGCTCGCTGCAACCTTCAATGGCAGCCGTCGCGCGCTCAACACCAAGGAGTTGCTGCGCGCGTTCTTCGCGCTGCCGCTGGTCACCCTCAAGATCATGGCGGCGATCCATTGGGAGGCGCTGCGGCTCTGGCTGAAAGGCGCGCGGCTGGTGCCGCGGAACGACACAGCCCACAATACCGGCTTGGCGAGCAGGAAAGGCAACGATTATACTCCGGGAGCGTTGTCCACCCGTGCCAGGAATTGAAGCAGGGTCGATCGACCATGCGAGGCCGGGTAGACCTCCGTTCGATGGATCGCACATGTCCGAGTTGATTTCGGTCACATCGGAAACCGTAGACGCGTTGTTTCCAGAGTTGCCCCGCCTGGTCCGGCTGGCGTTGGGTTTCTGCTCACAATTGCAGCATGGCACGCTCGACGTGATCCTTGCCGACGGCCGCACGGTCCGCCTTGGCGGCAACGGGCCGGGCCCGGCCGCCGTGATGAAGATCTACGATTACGGTTTTGCCTCGCGGCTGCTGCGCGGCGGCGACATCGGTATCGCCGAAGCCTATCTGCGCGGCGAATGGGACACGCCCGACCTCACGCAATTCCTCTATCTGTTCTGCGTCAATCAGGACTGGATGCAGACCATGCTGGTCGGCAACCCGCTGACGCGCACCTTCCAGGCCGTCCGGCACTGGCTCAATCGCAATACCAGGCGGCAGGCGCGCCGCAACATCTATGCGCATTACGACATCGGCAACGCGTTCTATTCGGCCTGGCTCGATCCCAGCATGACCTATTCATCCGCGCTGTTCGAGGACGACACGGCCGACCTCGACCGCAGCCCAGCACAACAAATATCGCCGGCTCGCCGAGGCCATCGATCTGCGGCCCGGCCAAAAACTTCTGGAGATCGGCTGCGGATGGGGCGGCTTTGCCGAATACGCCGCCAAGACGTACGGCGCCAAGGTCGTCGGCCTCACCATCAGCAAGGAGCAGCGCGATTTCGCACGCGCGCGCATTCACAGTGCGGGCCTCAGCGATCACGTGGAGATCAGGCTGCAGGACTATCGCGACGAGCGCGACCGCTACGACCGCATCGCCTCGATCGAAATGATCGAGGCGGTCGGCGAGCAGTTCTGGCCGAATTATTTTTCACAGTTGCGCGACCGCCTGCTGCCCGGCGGGCTCGCCGGCATCCAGGCCATCACCATTCAGGATAGCCTGTTCCAGACCTATCGCCGTGAGGTCGACTTCATCCAGCGCTACGTCTTTCCCGGCGGCATGCTGCCCTCGCCGCAGATCCTGAAAGCGCTCGGCGAGCGCTTCGGCGTTCCCGTCATCCGCGAGCGCATTTTCGGGCAAGATTATGCCAGGACGCTTGCGATCTGGCGAAGCAATTTCCGCGCGGCCTGGCCCCATCTGATGCCGTCGGGCTTCGACGACCGTTTCCGGCGGCTTTGGGAGTATTACCTCGCCTATTGCGAGGCCGGGTTCCTGTCCGGAAATATCGACGTGCGTCAGGTCGTGTTCGCCAAATCGGGCTGACCGGCCGGGTTCCAGCGCTGGCTTGTATGCCCCGCGGCGGTCCTTTAGGGTCGCCCAACGATTGGGCAACAAACTGGCATTTTCAAACCATGGCCTTCAACAAAGACGTCATCGAAGCGATCGGCAATACCCCGCTGATCAAACTCAAGCGCGCTTCCGAAGAAACCGGCTGCACCATTCTCGGCAAGGCCGAATTCATGAACCCCGGCCAGTCGGTCAAGGACCGCGCGGGCAAATGGATGATTTTGGAGGCCGAGAAGCGCGGTGACCTCAAGCCCGGCGGCCTCGTGGTGGAATCGACCGCCGGCAATACCGGCATCGGGCTCGCGGTCGTCGCCAGCGCGCGCGGCTATCGCACGCTGATCCTGATCCCGGAAACCCAGAGCCAGGAAAAGAAGGACATGCTGCGGCTGTGCGGCGCCGAGCTGCTCGAGGTGCCGCAGCTGCCCTATGCCAATCCGAACAACTACCAGCATGTCGGGCGGCGGCTCGCCGCACAGCTTCGCAAGACCGAGCCGAACGGCGTGTTGTTCGCCGACCAGTGGAACAACCTCGACAACGCCAAGGCGCATTACGAGTCGACCGGGCCGGAGATCTGGGAGCAGACCGGCGGCAAGATCGACGGCTTCATCTGCGCGGTCGGCAGCGGCGGCACGCTGGCCGGCACCAGCCGCTACCTGAAGGAAAAGCACCCGGGCATCGTCAACGCCTGCGCCGATCCGCATGGCTTTGCGATGTACAACCTGTTCAAGCACGGCGCCGCCAAATCGACGCCGGGCGACTCGATCACCGAAGGCATCGGGCTCGGCCGCGTCACCCCGATCATCGAGACCGCGAAGGTCGACGACGCCTTCCTGGTTTCGGACGAGGAAGCCGTCAATGTGCTCTTCGATCTGGTCCAGCACGAGGGCCTGTGCCTCGGCGGCTCGAGCGGCATCAACATCGCCGGCGCCATCAAGCTCGCCAAGCAGCTCGGACCGGGCAAGACCATCGTCACCATCCTGTGCGATGCCGGCAACCGCTATCAGTCAAAGCTGTACAATCCGGCATTCATGCGCGCGAAGAACCTGCCGGTGCCGGAATGGCTGGAGCGGCGCCCGAAGATCGACGTGCCGTTCGAGAAGGTGTGAGGGCTGCATCGTAGCTTCGTAGGGTGGGCAAAGGAGCGCAAGCGACGTGCCCACCATCTCTCGCCGATTGCGCTGTCAGATGGTGGGCACGCTGCGCTTTGCCCACCCTACGGCAGCCGTCAATGCCGCAGGATCTGGCTCAAGAACAGCTTCGTCCGCGCGTGCTGCGGATTGGCGAAGAATTCCTGCGGCGTGTTCGACTCGATCACCTGCCCCGCATCCATGAACACGACGCGGTTGGCGACTTCGCGGGCAAATCCCATTTCGTGGGTGACGACCAGCATGGTCATGCCTTCCCTGGCGAGATCGACCATGGTGTCGAGCACTTCCTTGACCATCTCGGGGTCGAGCGCCGAGGTCGGCTCGTCGAACAGCATCACCTTCGGGTTCATGGTGAGCGCGCGGGCAATCGCCACGCGCTGCTGCTGGCCGCCGGACATCTGGCCCGGATATTTGTTGGCCTGATGCGGGATCTTGACCCGCTCCAGGAATTTCATCGCGCTCGCTTCGGCGTCCTTTTTCGGGATGTTGCGCACCCAGATCGGCGCCAGCGTGCAGTTCTCCAGCACGGTCAGATGCGGAAACAGATTGAAGCTCTGGAACACCATGCCGACCTCGCGGCGGACCTCGTCGACCCGCCGCAGGTTCGGCCCAAGCTCGATGCCCTCGACGACGATCTGGCCTTCCTGAAACTCCTCCAGCGCGTTGATGCAGCGGATCAAGGTCGACTTGCCCGAGCCCGAGGGGCCGCAGATCACGATGCGCTCGCCCTTGGCGACATCGAGGTTGATGTCGCGCAGCACGTGAAAGTCGCCGTACCATTTGTTGAGCGCGTTGATGCCGACGATCGAGTTTGCGGTCATGGTCCTGTACTCAGTTGCGACGATGGGCGTTCAGCCGGTTCTCGACGAACAGCGAGTAACGCGACATCCCGAAGCAGAAGACGAAATAGATCATCCCGGTGAAGGCAAAGCCGGTGAACAGCGTGGTCGGCGTCGACCAGACCGGATCGGAGAAGGAAGCGCGCAACTGTCCGAGCAGGTCGAACAGCGCGACGATCGAGACCAGCGAGGTGTCCTTGAACAGGCTGATGAAGCTGTTGACCAGGTTCGGGATGACGTAGCGCAACGCCTGCGGCATCACGATCAGCGCCGTGGTCTTGCTCCAGGACAGGCCGAGCGCGCTCGCCGCCTCGCCCTGCCCGCGCGGGATCGCCTGCAGGCCGCCGCGGATGTTTTCGGCCTGGTAGGCGCCGGTAAACAGCGCGATGCCGATCAGGGCACGCACCAATCCGTCGATGGTGAAGCCGGCCGGAACGAACAGCGGCAACATATAGGTTGCGAAGAACAGCACGGTGATCAGCGGCACACCGCGCCAGAACTCGATGAAGGCGATCGAGAAAATCCGGATCAGCGGAATCGACGAGCGCCGGCCGAGCGCGAGCGCAATGCCGACCGGCATCGAGGCGACGATGCCGGTGACCGCCACCACCAGCGTGACCAGCAGGCCGCCCCACAGCCGCGTGTCCACCTCCGGAAGCCCGCCGCGGTCGAGCCCCATCACCGCGATCACGATGCCGATGCCGGCAAAGATCGCCAGGCACGGATCAGCGGACGCCAACCGGCGCGCGTACCGCCGCCCAGCCAGAACAGCAGCGCCGACACGATCACGGCAGTCGCGACGAGGTCGGCCCAGACCGGACGGCCGGAAGCCTGGATCTGGTCGCGCAGCCAGGTCAGCGGCAGCAGTATCCAGCCAACCGACCGTGCTCATCAGCACGATCAGCTTGCCAATGAGCCACAGCAGCGGTCCGATGACGGCCGTCGTCTCGCCGGAGGCTACGAGTTTCCTGCCGCCGTCGCCGATACTGTCGTTGAAGCCCGCAAGAAGCCCGGCCGTCCAGCTCACGCCGAAGCCGCCGAGCCCGCCGCCGCGCAGCAGGAAGAAGGCAACGACGGGGAACGCCACGAAGAACAGGAGGGCGTTCGGCCCCTTGCCCGGCAGCCGCGGAATCAGCAGCGGGATCAGCAGGATCGCGGCAAGCAGCGAAGACCAGATTGACCCGCCAGCGCTCCGGCTCCGGATAGAAACCGTAGATGAACTGCGGAAGCTTCGCCTGGATGAAAGGCCAGCACGCGCCGACCACGTCGCCGGGACTTTTCGGCAAGCAGGCGGTGCGGTCCGTGCCGGTCCAGACCGCGTCGACCAGCACAAATTTCAGTGCCGGCACCAGCGATGAACCACAGCAGCAGCGCGCTGACGATGGTGATCAGGATGTTGGTCGGCGAATTGAACAGACGCGTGCGCAGGAAGCCGATGAAGCCGGTGGTCTTCACCGGCGCGGGCCGCTCGGGCACGAGATCCTGGCGGACGAAAAGGATGAAGTCGTGTCGCTCATCCGCCCATGCTCCGGCTGATCCGCCATCCATAGAAGCTCATGATCGCGCTGGTGACGAGCGAGATCAGGAGATAGACGCCCATGGTGATGCCGATGATTTCAATCGCCTGCCCGGTCTGGCTCAGCGTGGTTCCGGCGAACACCGAGACCAGGTCGGGATAGCCGATGGCGACCGCCAGCGAGGAGTTCTTGGTCAGATTGAGATACTGGTTGGTCAGCGGCGGCAGGATCACGCGCATCGCCTGCGGGATCACGATCAGCCGCAGCACCGAGCCGCGCTGCAGGCCGAGCGAGGAGCCGGCTTCCATCTGGCCCTTGTGCACCGAGAGAATGCCCGCGCGCACGATCTCGGCGATGAAGGACGCGGTATAGGTCGACAGCGCCAGCGTCAGCGCCACGAACTCCGGAATGACGCGCGAGCCGCCGGCGAAGTTGAAGCCCTTCAGTGCCGGAATTTCAAACTTGACGGGCGCGCCGAAGATCAGCGTCGCGAGCAGCGGAAGGCCGATCAGCAGGCCCAGCGCATATGGCCAAACCTTGATCACCTTGCCGCTATCGAACAATAGCCGCCGGGAATACCGCCACAGCGCGATCGCGACGACGATCGCGATCAGCAACGCCAACACGAACGGCTCGAAACCGGGCTCGCCGATCGGCTTGGGTACGACCAATCCGCGATTGCTGAGAAAGAAACTGTCGAAGATCGAGATGCTCTGCCGGGGATTGGGCAGTGCGGCGAGCACCGCCAGATACCAGAACAGGATCTGGAACAATACCGGCAGGTTGCGGATCAGTTCGACATAGCCGCCCGAAATCCGCGACAGCAGCCAGTTCGGCGACAGCCGGCCGAGCGCGACGATGAATCCGATCAGGGTGGCGAAGAAGATGCCGATCACCGACACCAGCAGCGTGTTGAGCAGTCCGACCAGGAACACGCGCGTGTAGGGATCGGATCCCGAATACGGAATCAGGCTCTGGCTGACGTCAAAGCCCGCATTGTTGGCGAGGAAGCCAAAGCCCGCGGTGATCCGCTGCGCCTGCAGATTGGCGCGGGCATTGGCGACGATCTCGTAGGAGATCCAGGCGAGCGCTGCGACGAACAGCGAGCTGGAGCACAAAACCGCTCCAGCCTGCCCGGCCGCCCAGCGTCCGCTGCAGTCTGGGAATGAACTGCGACGGTGGTTCTCGGGGTTCGATGGCCATCGCCGCAGCCCCTCGCGCCGGCGCTTAGCGGATCGGCGGCGCGTATTGAATACCGCCCTTGCTCCAGAGGTTGTTGAGGCCACGGGCGATGGCGAGCTTGGAGCCGGAGCCGACGTTGCGCTCAAAGGACTCGCCGTAATTGCCGACCGCCTTCACGATCCGCACCAGCCAGTCCTTGGTCAGGCCGAGCTGCTCGCCCAGATTGCCGTCGGTGCCGACGGCGCGCTTGATCTCGGGCTTGTCGGACTTGGCGATCTCGTCGATGTTCTTCTGGGTCATGCCGAGTTCTTCGGCGCCGACCATCGCGAACAGCGTCCACTTGACGATGTCGAACCACTGATCGTCGCCATGGCGAACCATCGGTCCGAGCGGCTCCTTGGAGATCACCTCGGGCAGCACCACATGGTCGGCCGGGTTGGCGAGCTTGAGGCGCTCGGCGTAGAGCTGTGAGACGTCGGAAGTGAAGACGTCGCAGCGGCCGGATTCGTAGGCCTTGACGGTTTCGTCGGCGGACGCGAACGCGATCACTTCGTACTTCATGTTGTTGCCCTTGAAGTAGTCGGCGAGGTTCTGCTCGGTCGTGGTGCCGGTCTGCACGCAGACGGAGGCGCTGTTCAGCTCCAGCGCCGAATTCACCTTCAGCGACTTCTTCACCAGAAAACCCTGGCCGTCATAATAGGTGACGCCGGTGAAATTGGCGCCGAGCGAGGTATCGCGCGACAACGTCCAGGTGGTGTTGCGCGACAGCACGTCGATCTCGCCGGACTGCAGCGCGGTGAAGCGGTCCTTGGCCGAGAGCGGCACGAACTTGATCTTGGTCGCGTCGTTGAAGATCGCCGCCGCAATCGCCCGGCAGATGTCGACGTCGAGCCCGGTCCAGTTACCCTTGTCGTCCGGGGTCGAGAAGCCCGGCAGGCCCTGGCTGACGCCGCAGGAAAGCTGGCCTCGGTCCTTGACCGTCTTGAGGGTTTGCGCCGAGGCGGCCTGGGCGGTGAAGCCGGCGGCCAAAGCGAGGGTAACAACCAGAGATACGCGTTTCATGGGGCTGGGCCTTTCAAGGAGGTCGTGCGAAGATCGTTTTTTAGGCAACGCCTGACGTTGTGGGGCCAACCCGCTGATCCCTCGCTGAAAAGCGTCCTTCCGGCCATGCAGTTTGAGCTGCAGTCCGGTCGATAGTGGATCCGGTATCGCAGCAGGCCCCTCAACTTGCAGCGACTGTTAGTTGGCGCGCATCTCAGAACGACTGGCGTGCCGGGTCAAGGGGTTGACTGACGTCTTCTGCGTCCTGTTACCAATTTGCCGAGGTCCAGCGCCGCTGTCCTGCGGTGTTTTCGCGATCAAGTTGTGGCTGCGGCATAACGTCTTGGACGATGCAAACGCATCAGTTCCTGGAACGGCGGCCCGTCCGACCCGCGCTGAAGACGATCACCTGCCGCTCAACCATCCGCCCCGCCCTTCCATCCGGGGCACCCGCTGCCGACCCGTCCCTTTGGGCCTTCAACGACGCGCGCGGTTCTCAGCGGCCTTTTGCGGACAGGTTGTTCGGGACGCTAACCACCCGTTCACCATGACGTTGAATCCCCCCATCCGATCAACCAAAAAATACACCTCTCAAGTTCCCTTATACCATTCATGCCTAGTCATGCCTGTGGGGATGACGGTGGTTGCCGTGAAGTTGGGACGTCCCTGCGTAAGAGTAGTAAAAGCGTATGAATATCGCACGTTTCGTCGTTCTGATCATCGCCTTGAGTGCCGGCGGTGTCGCCGCCTATCTCGCCCGCGGCACCGATGAAAAACCGCGCCCGGCGGCCGAACCGGTGGCGCAGTTGCCGACGGTGGAAGTTCTGGTCGCAAAGTCCGATATCGGGCTCGGCCAGACGGTCAAGCCCGAGGATCTGCAATGGCAGGCCTGGCCGGCGTCAACCGGCAATAATCTGATCAGCCGCGCCGGCCGCGCGGAAGCCATTCAGGAAATCGCCGGTTCCATCGCACGCGCGCCGATCTTCGCGAGCGAGCCGATCCGTGAGCAGAAGCTGGTCAAGGCCAACGGCTCCGGCTTCATGGCGGCGATCCTGCCGACCGGCATGCGGGCGATCTCGACCGAGATATCGCCGGAAACCGGCGCCGGCGGCTTCATCCTGCCCAACGACCGCGTCGACGTCATCCTGTCCAAGCGCAACAGCAATCCGGAGCGCAATGGCGGCGATGCCGTCCAGACCGAAGTCATCCTCTCCAACGTCCGCGTGCTGGCGATCGATCAGGCGCCGAAAGAAAAAGAGGGCAGCAACACCCTCGTCGGCCGCACCACCACGCTCGAATTGAAGCCCGAGCAGGCCGAGACGCTGGTGCGCGCGCGACAGAGCGGCACGCTCGCGCTCGCGCTGCGCAGCATCACCGATAACGCGGCGGCCGACGGCCAGTCCGAGGAACAAGTCAAACGACGAAGCGAGAGCGTCAACGTGGTCCGCTACGGGGTCGCCAATCAAACGACGGCACAGAAGTGACCGAAAGGAAGTTCGAGATGAAGTTTGGGGGAAATCGGTCGGCGATGCGAACCGTAGCGGCGCGCGCCCTGTTGTTGTCGGCCGCCGCCGCGCTGACGCTGGCTCCGCTGCTGCCCGTCGTCGCAGCCGAAGCCGAAAAGGATAAGGATCCGGTCACGACATCCGCGATCAGCCCGTCCAAGATGCGCTTCCTGTCGCTCGGCATCGGCAAGTCCGTGGTCGTCGACCTGCCGCGTGACGTCAAGGACGTCCTGGTCGCCGACCCGAAGATCGCCAATGCCGTCGTTCGTTCTGCCCAACGCGCCTATATCATCGGTGGCGCCGTCGGCCAGACCAACGTCGTGTTCTTCGATGCCGACGGCCAGCAGGTCGCCTCCTACGACATCGCGGTCAAGCGCGACCTCAACGGCGTGCGCGCCGCGCTGAAGCAGTCCCTGCCCGGCATCCAGATCGAGGGCATCGGCGACAGCGTCGTCCTGACCGGCTCGGTATCCTCTCCGGTCGAAGCCCAGCAGGCCGCCGAGATCGCAGCGCGGCTGGTCGGCGGCGCCGAGAAGGTCGTCAACTCGATCGTGGTGCGCGGCCGCGACCAGGTGATGCTCAAGGTTACCGTCGCGGAAGTGCGGCGGGACATTGTCAAGCAATTGGGTGTCGATCTCAGCGCCAGCATGAATTACGGCACCGCGGCAGTCGTTTTCAAAAACAACAATCCGTTCACCGCCAACAGTGCTCCGCTCGTCCCCGAGAACGGATTGGTCGGGGCAGCCTTGAACAAAGCTGGTATGCCGTCGGTCACCGCAACGCTGCGCGCGATGGAGAGCGCGGGCGTGGTGAAAACGCTGGCGGAGCCGAATCTGACGGCGATCTCCGGCGAGTCCGCGACATTCATTTCAGGCGGCGAATTTCCCATTCCGACCGGCGTTTCCTGCCAAACGACGACGGCAGGCGCGATCGGACAATGCGTCCAGACGGTCAGTTTCAAGAAGTTCGGTATCTCGCTCAACTTCACGCCAGTCGTGCTGACCGAGGGACGGATCAGCCTGAGGGTGATGACCGAAGTGTCGGAAGTCTCGACCGAAAATTCTTTGCAGGGCGGTGCCGGCGGAACGACGATTCCGTCGGTCAAGACACGCCGCGCGGAAACCACGCTGGAAATTCCCTCCGGCGGCTCGGTCGCGATGGCGGGCCTGATCCAGGAACAGACCAAGCAGGCCGTCAACGGATTGCCCGGCGCCGACCAGATCCCGATCCTCGGCGGGCTGTTCCGCAGCCAGGACTTCGTCAATCATCAGACCGAACTGATGGTCATCGTGACGCCCTATGTCGTCCGCGCGGTGGCGCAGAAGGAATTGTCGCGGCCCGATGACGGCTTTGCGCCGGCCTCCGATTCGCAATCCGCCCTGCTCGGCCGCATCAACCGGATCTACGGCGTCGCCGCTCGCGTCGATCCCGTCGGCGGGATGCAGGGCAATTTCGGTTTCATCATCGATTGATGACGCAGCGCTGTTCACCGAGTGGGGACGAGGACAGAACGATGACAACAAGAATTCCGCTCCGTCGCGCCAGGACGTTGGGCACGCTTGGCGCCCTGCTCGGCCTTTCGGCCGCGCTCGGCGCCTGCATACCGCACGCCACGGAAGTTACGACGACCGCCGGTGTCGACTACCGTCAGCGTCATCCGATCGCGGTGACCGAAGCCGATCGCTCGATCGTGGTGTTCGTCGGGCATGCCCGCGGCGGCCTCTCCGGTCCTCAGCGCACCGACGTGATCGGACTGGCGCAGACCTGGCAGCGTGAGGGCACCGGCGCCATCCTCGCCGAAGTCCCGATCGATACGGCGAATGCGCGTGCGGCGGCGGCCTCGTTCCGGGAAATCCAGTCGGTGCTGATGGCGGGCGGCGTGCCCGCGCGCGCCATCACGCTGCGTCACTACCGGCCCGACGATCTCCGTACGCTGCCGACGATCCGGCTCAGCTATCCGAAGATCACGGCGGTCGCCGGACCTTGCGGGCTGTGGCCGCAAGACCTCGGACCGAATATCGACAACGTCGCCTACAGTGAAAACCAGCAGTACCACAATTTCGGCTGCGCCACCCAGCGCAACCTTGCCGCGATGATCGACAATCCCGCCGATCTCGAACAGCCGCGCCCGGAAAGCCCCGCCTACGCGCCACGACGCGACAGCACCTTCGAAAAATACCGCAAGGGCGCTCCGACGGCGACCATTCATCCCGAGTCCGACAAAGCCAAACTCAGCGATACAGGCAAATGATCAGCCGCGTCTTCCAGAACTCAGACGATCAAGTCGACGACACGCCGGCGCAGCCCGAGGAATACATCTCCCCGGCGCCGCGCGTGTCTGTGCAGGCCTATTGCGCCAGCGTCGCGGTCGCCACCGCGGTGCGGGCGGCGAGCGAAGACCGCCGGCTCGGCAAGGCCCATCTTTCGGTCCACATGGGCGGCATCGCCGCGGCGATCGAGGCCTATCACACGTCGCCGACGCCCAACGTGATCCTGCTCGAGACCGAGTCCGGCGCGCAATATCCTCGAAGGGCTCGACGAACTCGCAACCGTCTGCGACGCCGGAACCCGCGTCGTCGTGATCGGCAGCGCCAACGACGGCACGCCCTATCGTGAGCTGGTGCGCCGCGGCATCAGCGACTACGTCACCGGTCCGGTACAACCGATCGACGTCGTGCGCACGATCTGCGGGCTTTACGCGGCCTCCGAGGCCGTGGCAGTCGGGCGGATCGTCGCCGTGGTCGGCGCCAAGGGCGGCGTCGGCGCCTCCACCGTCGCGCACAACGTGGCCTGGGCGATCGCGCGCGATCTCGCGCTCGATTCCGTCGTGATCGATCTCGACCTCGCCTTCGGCACCGCCAGCCTCGATTTCAACCAGGACCCGGTCCAGGGCATCGCCAATGCGGTGTTTCAGCCGGAACGGCCGGACTCCGCCTTCATGGAGCGGCTGCTGGCGAAGTGCACCGACCACCTCGATTTGCTGGCGGCGCCCGCCAGCCTGGACCAGGTCTATGATTTCGGCGCCGACGCTTTCGACGCGATCTTCGATACGCTGCGCATGACGACGCCCTGCATCGTGCTCGACGTCCCCCATCAATGGTCGGCGTGGACCAAGCGCACGCTGGTCGGGGCCGACGACATCCTGATCGTCGCCGAGCCCGATCTGGCCAACATGCGCAACGCCAAGAACATGCTGAACGTGCTGAAGGCCGCGCGGCCCAACGATCGTCCGCCGCTCTATTGCCTCAACCAGGTCGGCATGCACAAGCGCCCGGAGATTTCGGCGCGCGAATTCGCCAAGGCGATCGAAAGCCAGCCGATCGCGGCGATCCCGTTCGAATTCAAAACTGTTCGGCACCGCCGCCAATAACGGCCAGATGATCGCGCAGATCTCGGCCAAGCACCGCACCACGCAGATGTTCCTGCAGATGGCGCAGCGCCTGACCGGCCACGCGGTGACCAAGCGGTCGCGGATGCCGTTCCTGGAGCCGCTCATCAAGAAGCTGCAGGGCACCAAGGCCCGCAGGGCCTGAGCAACAGGACCTCGTCGGCGGACTAGTCGGCGCGTCCGGCGGACGCGATCGGCAGCTTCCCGCCGTTTTCGGCCCGCGCGGCCTCTTTGCGCGTCAGGAGCTGCTTGAGCTGCGTGACATTGGCGGCGGCCTCGGCGGGCGGCAGGTCGGCCCGCACGATTTTTTCGGCCTCGGCGATGCGGCCCTGCAGGCCGATCGCCAGCGCCAGATTGGCGCGCACGCGCGGATCGGCCGGCGCCTGTGCATTGGCGCGGCGCAGCGTCTCCTCGGCCCGCGGCAGTTCCTTCGAAAGCACGTAGGACAATCCGAGATTGGTCAGCACCGACGGATGCTCCGGCACGATCTTCAGCGCGCTCGAATAATACTGCCGCGCTTCCTCGTAGCGACCGAGCTGGTCCAGCGTCGCGCCCTGCGCCGACAGCAGCCGCCAATCCGGATCGTCGGGAGTATGGGCGCGGCCGAGCACCTCGAAGGCCTGCTGGAAGTTACCGTTGTCGGCCAGCGCACGACCGTAGGCGGCCAGCAGCAGCCTGTTGCCGGGATGGCCGATGGTGCCCTGTTCGAGCACCGCAACCGCCTGCGCGCGCTGGCCTGAGGCGCGCAGAGCCGTGCCGTATTTCAGCGCGGCGTCGGCATCCTTCGGATTGGCGCGATAGCGCTCCTGGTAGGCCTCGGCGTCGCGGCGCGGATCGCTAGCGCGGCCGACATCAGCCTTTTCGCCAATCGAGCCGGTGATGTCCGCCAGCGTCGACGTTTGGCAGCTACCAAGCCCCAACGCCAGGATCAGGGTCGACGTGCACGCAAGAAGTCGCGTAACGCGGAACGAATAGAGCAACTTCTGTCGCATGTAGCTGGACTTCACGGCGGTAACGGTCCAGGAACACTCACAGCTTAACCCTAAGTTCAGGTTAAATTCGCGCTGCTCTGCGGTATTCGATGACCTTTGCAGGACGCCACGCAACCTCCGGACGCGTACGACTTGCCCGAGCCCTCGATCCGCCCGAACAACTGGCGGCTAATCGAGGAATTGCGCGCCGAGTTCGCAGCCGATCCGCCAGGCCAGACGGCACTGGCGCGGCCGGCCTTCCGAAAAGATCACCGTAAATTCCGAAGGAATTTCTGGATATTCGGCGATGATCTTCACGCCGCCGTCCGACACGTCGGAGATCATGCAATCGCGGCGGCAGGCCGCCGGTTGCAAACTGGTATTTTTGCGAAGCTTCTGCACGCCCGGGCGTTCCGCTTTTTCGGCGGTTGGCATATATGGACAAACCTGGACCCTCTGATGTTAGTCACCCTGTTGCCGATCAACCTAACGGGGAATTATTGGAATTTGCCTAGCGCGGCGGTTTGCAATGTAGCGGTTGGATTTGAACTCCATTTACCGAACCCGCCGCCGCGGGCTGAGCACCGCCGCTTTGGGTGGCCGACAGCCGCCCAAAGCGGCGCCTCGCTGCACAATTTTCACTAAATTAAAGGGTTGATCCCCCCGTGAGGCGAGAGCCTGACCCCTCGACTTGATTTGGCGGAACGGAAAAGCGCATGGGAGTCCTCGTTCTTCTCGACCTATGGGTGGCGTCGCGCTGCTGCTGTGGGGCCTGCACATGGTTCAGACCGGCATCCAGCGCGCGTTCGGCGCCGATCTGCGCCGGGTGCTGGCGACGGCGCTGAGCAACCGCTTGACGGCGTTCTGCGCCGGCCTCGGCGTCACCGCGCTCCTGCAGAGCAGCACCGCGACCGGCGCTGATGACCACGGTCGTTCGCCTCCGGCGGGCTCGTCGCCTGGTCCCGGCGCTGGCCGTCATGCTCGGCGCCAATGTCGGCACCACGCTGATCGTGCAGGTGCTGTCGTTCGACGTCGCCGCCGTGGCACCGGCGCTGTTCATGATCGGCGCTGATCGCCTTCCGCAGCGGGCGCGCTCGCGCGCACGCGATATCGGCCGCGTCGCCATCGGGCTCGGCCTGATGCTGCTGTCGCTGCATATCCTGCTCGACACGCTGGCGCCGTTCGAGGACGCGCCGAGCGTGCGCTGTGTTCGGGCGCCATCACCGGCGAGCCCGTGCTCTGCATCCTGTTCGCCGCGGTCGTCGACCTGGGCTGGCGCATTCCAGCGTCGCCATGCGTGCTGCTGATCATGTCGCTGGCCAATGCGCGTGTCACGCCCGAGGCCGCGTTCGCGCTGGTGCTCGGCGCCAATCTCGGCACCGCCATCAACCCGCTGCTCGAGGGCGCGCGGCGCGACGATCCGGCCAGCTACCGCCTGCCGCTCGGCAACCTCGTCAACCGCGTGGCCGGCATCCTGCTGGTGCTGCCGTTGCTGCAACCGATCGCCGATCTGCTGATCGCGTGGCAGCCGGATGTCGCCAAGGCGACCGCGCTGTTCCACATCGCCTTCAACGTGGTGACCGCGGCGATCTTCATCGGCCTGCTCGACGGCATGGCGCGGATGCTGAAGCGGCTGCTGCCCGAGCGCGTCAAGGAAGCGGATGCATCAGGCCCGCGCTATCTCGACGAGAGCGCGCTGGAAACGCCGTCGCTCGCGCCGGCCGACGCCGCCCGCGAGACGCTGCATATGGGCGATCATGTCGAGATCATGCTGCGCAAGGTGATGGCGGCGACCTGCATGACCGACGACCGGGCGCTGGTCGACCAGGTCTCGCAGATGGATAATGCCGTCGACAGTCTCGACGAGGCGATCAAGCTCTATGTCACGAAACTCACCCGCGGCAGCCTCGACGAGCGCGAGGCGCAGCGGGCTGATGGAAATCGTCTCCTTCGCCATCAACCTCGAGCATATCGGCGACATCATCGACAAGAATTTGAGCGAGCTCGCCACCAAGAAGATCAAGCGCCGCTTCCAGTTCTCACCCGAGGGCGCCGAGGAACTGTCCGCCTTCCACAAGCGCACCATGGATTCGCTCCGGATCGCGTTCGGCGTCTTCATGTCCGGCGACGTCAACGAGGCGCGAAAGCTGCTGGCCGAGAAGTCCGCGCTGCGCAATGCCGAACTGGCCGCGACCGAACGGCATCTCGACCGCCTGCGCGAAGGCCGGCCCGAAACCATCGAGACCACCTCGCTGCATCTCGACGTGCTGCGCGACCTCCGGCGCATCCACTCGCACATCTGCTCGGTCGCCTATCCGGTGCTGGATGCCGCGGGCGAACTGGCGGCTTATCGTTCGACGGAGCACGATCTGGTGGCGTTGACGGCGCCGGTGGCCAGCCGCAGCTAGATCAGCGATCCATCGTCTTCGACGCCTTGCCCGCGATGCTTCACGATCAGCATGATGTTTCTGATGTAGATGATCGTAGCCATCGCCTGGCCGACGATGATCACCGGTTCGCGTTTGGCGACACCGTAAACCAGCGTCATCAGACCTCCGCCCATCGAGAAGAACCAGAACGCAATCGGGATCACGCTGCGGCCGGCGCGCTCAGACTGCGAAATCCATCTGCACCAGGAAGCGCAGCGGTGAACAGCGCCTGCGCGATCGAGGCCAGCAGACGCCAGCCAGAAGTCGCACATTGAGCTACGAAGACGTCGTGGAGATAGCTCGCCGAGCGCACTGCGACCGATCTGGACGAGCATTCGGATTTACCTCCGGTAATTTCAGCGGGCGTCGGCGTCTTGCGGCGGATGAGCCACCACGCGCCGAACAGATCGAGGATGCCGACCCATAGGCGGTCCCAGATGCCATAGTTGGACTCGCCGGCGCGGCGCGGGCGGTCGATCACGTCGACATAGGCGATTTCGAGACCTTCGCGGCGGACCAGCGCCGGCAGGAAGCGATGCAGCCCGTCGAAATAGGGCATCGACAGGAACACTTCGCGCGGGAACGCCTTCAGGCCGCAACCGGTATCGCGGGTGCCGTCGCTCAGAATGGTCTTGCGCACGCCGTTTGCAATGCGAGACTGCAGTTTCTTGAAACCGGTGTCCTTGCGTCCGACCCGCTGGCCCGCCACGAGGCCGACGCGCCCGCCGCCCTTTTCGATCTGCCGCGATCAGGTCCGGCAGGAACACCGGGTTGTTCTGGCCGTCGCCGTCCAGCGTCGCCACGATTGCCCCGCGCGCGGCGCGCACGCCACTTCGCACGGCGGCCGATTGACCGGATGAAATCGCGTGCTTCAGCTGTCGGAGCTGGCGGTGCTGCTTCATCAGATCGGCCAGCCGCTCGGCGGTCGCGTCCGTCGAGCCGTCATTGACGTAGATGATCTCGTAGACCCAGCGCCCATCGAGCGCGCCGGTAATTTCCGCCACCAGCGCGACGTTATCCGCTTCGTTGCGCACCGGCACAACGATGGAAACGGCGACCGCATCTGTGTCGGAGGTGGCAAATCGGTGCCCGGTTGGTTCGGAGGCACCTGGAACCCGGCCTTTCCGGCCAGCAGGCGGCGTCCGCTTTTATGGGCGAAAGCCCCCCGGGCAACCCTTTTGAGACGCCCCGGGGATGGCCCGACAAGGGACACAATGCTGCCGTCGCGCTGGATCGCGAATTCGAGTTCCGGGCCGCAAACCAATAGCGCACGAACACCGCACCGACGATCCCGACCATCGCACCCGCCACGACGTCGCTCGGATGATGGGCCAGCAGCACCAGCCGGCTCACCGCAATGATCAGCGCATAGATGGCCATCGCGACACGCGCCTGCGGCCACACGGCCGACACCGCCATCGCGAGCGCAAAGGCGGTCGTGGCATGGCCCGACGGAAAGCTGTAATAGGCCGGGTTGCCGGCAAAGTGCGAGAAGTGGAAGGGGTTGGCCTCGCCGCCGACAAATGGCCGGCCGCGGCCGATGCAATATTTCAGCACTTCGGTGACCAGATTGGAAAAAACGACCGCGCAGAAGATGAACTGCAGACGCGTGCCGAGGCCGAGCAGCAGCGAGCGCTGGACGCCGCGCAACGCAGGCGAGACGATCGCAATCGCGATCAGCATCACGGCAAGCGCCGCCAGCACATATTCGTCCTTGCCGAAATCGGTGACGATCCGCAGCCACCACAGCGAGGGCGAGCCGCGCTTGGGCATCTGGGCGATTTCCCAGGCATCGATCGCAAACATCAGCACGATGATGGCGACACCGAGAGCAGCCGACAGCCACAACGCATGCCGCGCCGCGCGGCGTGCCGCCTCGGCGCGCCGCGAATGCGACGGCGAGCGCACGAGCTGAGCCAGCGACAACCACGCCAGCGTTGCGAAACGCGAAACATAGTTCCTGGAATCGACCACAGAAGGGCTCGCGGCCATCTTATTCCGTGCCTTCCGAGCGGAAGATGGCGATCGAAATCGTCTTCCCTTGCGAGATATTATAGCCTTCGATCCGCTTGGCCACGTCGTAGCGCAACCCGATCGCCTCGGCGCGCTGAACGAAGGCGCGCTCGGTGCGCGATTCCACCAGCGCGAAACGGCAACTCCCCTGCCCGAGGAAATCGGCCGCACCTGATCCGTCGGTCAGCCGCGCGTCGGTTCCGGTCATGAAGACGAGGCTCGGTTCATGAAAACCGGCGGCCGCGGCTTTCGGCCCGACGCAGACGACGTTGCGAAGCGCGCGCGCGACCTCGGCGCTCGGAAACACTGACGTCAGCGACGGCAGCACGATGCCATAGACCGCAACCGCCAGGAACATCGCCGCGACCACCGCATTCAAGAGCGAGCGCTCGGCGCGGCTGTCCTCGAACATCCACCAGGCGATCAGGCCGAAAAATCATCGCTGCCGCCAGGAACGGCCAGGCGGGAAACGCCGGGTAATGCGTCAGCTTGATGGCGCCGATCACGGCGATCACGGCCGCGCCTGCGGGAACGACGAACCACCAGGCCGCGCCGCGCGTCAGCCAGGAGCGCGACAGCACGCGGCGCTCCAGCGCGCCGGCGGTCAGGATCGCAATCGCCGGATACAGCGGCATCACATAATGCGGCAGCTTGGTCATCACGGCCTCGAACACGATCCATGACGGAATCGGCCGCGCCAGCAGATATTGCGCGCCGGGCTCGCGCCGCGCGCGCCATACCGCCGGCGCCGCCATTCCCGCCAGGGCCGCGCCGGGCCAGAACGTGATCCAGAACAGCAGCAGATAGAGGCCGGGCGGCGCGCCGTGGGATTCCTGCGCGCCGAGCTTGCTCAGCATGTCGCCGCCGAGCGAATTGGAAAAGAACGCCTCGCCGGCGCGCCAGAAGATCGCGACGAACCACGGCAGCACCAGCACCAGCGTCCATATCAGGCCCCAGACCGGGCGCAGCCGCCACAGCCATGCCGCCGAACGGTCGAGGAGTTGCGAGCGCCATGATCGTAACGCCAACGAACATCAGGATCAGCGGGCCCTTGAGCAGGATGCCGCCGGCGAGCGCCGTCCAGAACACCGCCGGCACCGTCCAGGACGGGCGCTCCGGATCTTCGCCGCGTTGCCAGGACAGGATCAGATCCGCGCCATCGCCCCCATCGCGGCGACGACCGCCAGCAGCAGCATTGCGTCCGTCTTGGCGAGGCCGGGCTTCGGCGCCGAGCAGGACGGAACTGCACATCATCAACGCCGCCAGCGCGGCCCCGCGCCGTGTGACGAAGGCAAGCGCCGTCCAGTAGGTGAGCAGCACCGCGCCGATGGCGCCGATCAGCGAGGGAATTCGATAGAGCCAAATCCGCAATTGCGCCCGCGGCAGGCCGAGCGCCGAGGCGGTTTCCACCACCGCCGCCTGCATCCAATAGATGCCAACCGGCTTCTTGTAGCGGACGTCGTCCTGGAAGCGGATGTCGACGAAATCGCCGCTCTCGACCATCTGCTTGGTTGCCTGCGCGAACCGCGCCTCGTCGCGGTCGATCGCCGGAATATTGAGGACCGGGCGCGAACAAAACGATGCCGCAGAGCACCAGGAATACGACGGCGCGAAAATGGTTTGCTGTCGCGAAGTCGAACGCCATGGCCAGCCTGCGGCTGGAATGCGCAGGTTTTACAGGCTGTTGGCCCGCTCCAAAGCGTGGGGGTTGGTAGGTTTCAACCATCTTGCTCGCATACGCCGAAACCGCACTGCAAACAACACCACAATTCCGCCTTATCCGACTGCCCGCGGTCGCTTTTTTCTTACTGTACCCGGATCACAACGGTATCGGCCGCCCCGGTCGCATCGATCACGGTCAGCCGGGCAAAACCCGGCCCGGGCGGGTCGACCAGCCGCTGACGCCGGCTGTCGATTTCGCCCACGGAAGTCCCGTTCAGCATCACGGTCAGCGGCAGCACGCCGCCCGCGACCTTGACCGGCATCGGCGCGGCCTGCCCGCCATTGGTGCGGTCGACATCGATCCGCGAGCCGTTCAGCGGAAACTGGATGCGCGGCATCTGATCGCTACCGACGCGGATCAGTTCGCCGACCGGACGGAAGCGCTTGAGCGGCAACGGCAGCTTGGCATTGGCTGATATCAGCGCGCCCTTCGGCGGCTTCGGCAGCGCCGCCGGAATTTTTCCGGTGCGCGCGAACGCGTCGAACAGGATCGGCGCCGCGGCGGTGCGGCCGACCAGGCCCGGCACCGGCGCGCCGTCGGGACGCCCGACCCACACGCCGATCGTGATGCGGCCGTCGAACCCGACCGACCACGCGTCGCGATAGCCGTAGCTGGTGCCGGTCTTGAACGCTATTTTGTTGTGCACGCCGTTTTCCGGCGGCGGCGTGCCGAGCAGCACATTGCCGACCTGCCAGGCGGCGGCCTGATCCATCAGCCGCATCGGTTCGCGATCGTCTGTTGCCAGCATGATCTCGCGCAACGGCTTCGCCGCGCCGAGCCGCGCCAGTCCCGCATAGAGCTGCGCCAGATCCTGCAAGGTGATGCCGACGCCGCCAAGGCCCATCGCAAGGCCGGGCGCTTCGTCCTTCGGCAGCACGAGGTTGCCGCCGGCCTGCTTCAGCCGCGACGACAGCCGGCTGGAGCCGACGCGGTCGAGCAGCGCGATCGCCGGCACATTCAAGGAAAGTTGCAGCGCCTTGCGCACCGGCACCGTGCCTTGGAACGTCATGTCGAAATTTTCCGGCGCGTAGGAGCCGAAACGGATGGGCCGGTCGTCGATCAGGCTTTCCGGGTGCACAAAGCCGTCCTCGAAGGCGAGGCCGTAGATGAACGGTTTCAGCGTCGAGCCCGGCGAGCGCACCGCGCGCGTCATGTCGACCTGCCCGGCACGGCGCTCGTCAAAATAGTCGGACGAGCCAACGCGCGCCAGCACGTCGCCGCTCTCATTGTCGACGGCGATGATGGCGACCGAAATGTTCGGCCCCTGCGCCACCGCGCGGTCGCGCGCCAGCGCCTCCAGCGTCTTCTGCAGGCTCGAATCCAGCGCGAGCTTGATGACGGGCGCATCCTTCACCGTCGCCATCGCGGCATCGGAGGAATGCGGCGCGAGAATCGGCATCGGCTTGCGCAGCCGGGGCACCGCGACCGCCTTCGGCCTGCGCCGCGTCCTCTTTTGACACCACGCCATCTTCGACCATCCGCGCCAGCACGCGGTCGCGCGCGGCGTGGGCCGCTTCCGGATGACGGTCGAGCCGGCGGCGCTCCGGCGATTGCGGCAGCGCGACCAGCAAGGCCGCCTCGGCCAGCGACAGCCGCTTCGGCTCCTTGCCGAAATAGCCGATCGAGGCGGCGCGGAGGCCTTCGAGATTGCCGCCGAACGGCGCCAGCGCCAGATACAGATCGAGGATCTCGTCCTTATTCAGTTGCCGCTCGATCTGGACCGCGCGCACCATCTGCCGCAGCTTTGCCGAGAGCGAGCGCTCGCGCCGCGGCTCCATCAGCCGCGCCAGTTGCATCGTAATGGTCGAGCCGCCGGAGACGATGTGGCCGCGCGTTCCGAACTGCAGCGCCGCGCGCCCGAGCGCCAGCGGATCGACGCCGCCATGCGACCAGAACCGGCGATCTTCATACGCCAGCAGCAATTTCAGGTAGGTGGGATCGACTGATGTCTTCGCATCGACCGGCAGCCGCCAGCGTCCGTCCGCCATCGCATAGGCGCGCAGCAGTTTTCCGTTGCGATCGACGATCGAGGTGGAGACTTTTCGCGACTGTTCCAGCGGCAACGGCCCGAGCGAGGCGACCCAGCCGGCGAAGGCTGTGGTCATCGACGATGAGAACAAAGGCGAGCGACAGCGCGATCCGGAAAAAGCGGCGGCGCCCAACGCCACCACCGGCGTCATGGCCGGGCTTGACCCGGCCATCTACGTCGTTTTGTCGCTGGCGCACTTCTTCGCTCATTTCGCCGCGCGCACCTCCACCGTGCCCGTTCCGGTGCGGCCGTAGCGCGAGGGGTTGTACATGTCCTCGACATAGGCCTGCGGCAGCACGTATTTGCCCGGCGATACCGCGCGCACGATGTAGGCCACCGTGAACACCGACTTGTCGTCGCTGGCGCGGTCGATCGCCGCCGTAAAGCGGTCGTCGCGGAACTCGGTATGCTCCGGCTCCTCGCCGTCCTCGATCCAGTCCAGCGTGCCGCTATCGCCCGACGACACCAGATGCGGGTTGTCGATCTCGAGGCCGGCCGGCAGATAATCGGCCACCATGATGTGCCCGTATTCCGGCTTGGCCTCGGTGATCTTCAGCACCACCGCGAAGCGATCGTTCTGCTTGGCCTTGCTGACATCGGCCGGCTTGCCGTCGAGCGTGAAGAAACTGCGCTCGATCTTGAAGCCGTTGGAGGCCGCCGGCTCCGGCGTCACCGGCGAACCCGAGACCGAGACCACCGCCTGCAGCGGCGCATCGCCGGTGTTGGTGAGCTTGACCGGCTTGCCGGCCAACGCCTCGGCCTTGTAGCTGCGGTACACGGCGGCCTTGGCCGCGGTGCCATCGATGTCGAGGGACAGCGTTTCCTTCGACAGCGCGCGCGCTGCCAGCACCAGCCACGCATTTTCCTGCGTTGACGTGTAGGGCGAAAGCCCCCTCGCCACTTCGACCCGCTGCACGGCCTGCGTCAGCGTCGCCCGCGGCGCGTTGCCTTCGCTGGCAAGCGAGACCAGCGCCGCCGCATCGCGTAGCGCCGAGCCGTAGTCAGTGCGGCCGAACTCGAGCACGGGCTTTGGCGCCAGCGCATCCAGCGCCGCGCCATAGACCCGCTCCGCCCTCGCCTTGTCGCCGACCAAGGCCAGCGCGGCCGCGAGCTGCGACTTCGCAATCGGCGTGGCGATGTTGGAGAGCTTGGTATCGGCGAGATAACGCAGATCGCCGATCGGGGCTGCGCCGTTGCGGGCGAGCACGTAGAGGCCGTAGGCAAGGTCGCGCCCGCCGTCCTTTTCCGGCTCGTTGGCATTGACCACGGCGTTACGGATGCGGTCGAGCGCGCTCTTGAACAGCACGTCCGGAACCGCAAATCCCTTTTCACGGGCCCGGGTCAGGAAGTCGGTCACGTAGGCATCGAGCCAGGAATTGTCGCCGCCGGCCGACCACAGGCCGAACGAGCCGTTCGATCCCTGGCGGGCCAGCAGCCGTTCGATCGCATCCTTGATGCGCTGGTCGACCGCCGTATCCATCGCCAGATGCGCGCCGGCCGCGAGATCGTTGACATAGAGCAGCGGCATGGCGCGGCTGGTGATCTGCTCGGAACAGCCGTACGGATAACGATCCAGCGCCTTCAGAATGGTCGCCGCATCGAGCGCGGTGGAAAGGCCGACCGACAGCGATACGCCGCCGGTGCCCGGCACCAGGTCGGAGAACATGTCCGGGGTCAGCGTCAGGCTCTCGCCTTTTGCCAATGTCCGGATCGAACGCCGCGCCAGCACCTGCGTCGCCGCCTTGACGTCGAGCGCATAGTGCCGCGCCAGCGTCAGCCCGTTCGGGCCCTTGATGTCGACGTCGAGATTGGCGGTGCCCGCGCCGGCGGCGTCGAGTGCCAGCGCCATCGACGTCCGCTGCTTGGCGGCGAGTTTCACTGTCGTCGTCGGATTGCCCGTCACCTTCACCGGCCCCGACGTTTTCACGCTGATGCTGTAATCGCCGGGCGCGCCCTCGACATTGTCGAGATCGAAACTCATCGTGCCCTTGTCGCCATTGAGCAGGAAGCGCGGCAGTGTCGCGGTCAGCACCACGGGATCACGCACGGTGACATCGACAGTCGCCCGGCCGAGCTTGGTCGCCGTCCACGCCACCGCCATCACCCGCGCGGTGCCGGCGAATTCCGGAATATCAAAACTGACCTCGGCGGTGCCGTCGGCGCCCACCGTGACGATCCCCGAATAGAGCGCCAGCGGCTTTTGCGTGGGCGGCGAGCCCTGCAGTTCGGCGCCGGCGGAATCGCCACCGGTCCGGATCTGGCCGCGCGTGCCCTGCATGCCGTCGATCAGCTGCCCGTAGAGATCGCGCACTTCGGCGGTGAGACGGCGCTGGCCGAGATAGTAATCGTCCGGCGCCGGCGGCTTGTAATTGGTCAAATTGAGAATGCCGACATCGACCGCGGCCACCACGATCTTGGCGTCTTCGCCGGGATTGAGCCCGCCGAGCTTGACCGGGATCTTCAGGCTGGTGCCGGGCCGCACCAGCGGCGGCGGCGACAGCGCGACCGGCAAGCGTGCGCGTCTTCTTGTCGATGCCGAACCATTTCAGCCCGATCGCCCGTCCCGGCATCCGCAGCGCCGCCGCATCGAGCGGCCGCCGCAGCGTCGCCAGCACATAGGCGCCGGTGCCCCAGTCCTTGCCGACCGTCAGCTTGACCTGTTGCGTGCCCTCCTTGACATCAACGGTTTGCGTGGTCAGCAGGCGGTCGCCGAGCACGTTGATGGTGAGCTTGCCGGCGGTGCGGGCGTTGACCGACACCACCATGCTGTCGCCGGACGCGTATTCCGGCTTGTCGACCGAGGTCTCCAGCAGGTCCGGCGTGTCGGCGCTGCCGTCGGAGTACCAGCCGACGTCGAACTGCACCGACGTGACCGGGCCGTCCGCTTCAACCGATTTGACGTCGAGGCGATAGCGGCCGGGCTCCGGCGAAACCGATACCCGCGCGGCCTTGTCCGCTGTCAGCGTCAGGTCGCCATCGGAAACGCGCTTGGTCGATTTGACCGGCTCATATTCCCACGAGGAGTTCTGCCGATACCATTGATAGCGCGACTCCATCTTCAGGAGTTCGTAGCGCAGACCGTCACGCGGCAGTTGCTTGCCGTCGGCGCCGACGAAGATGACGTCGAACTCGGCCTTATCGCCTTCGGCCACGCTCTTGTCGCCGAACAACGGCTTGACGCCGATCAGCGCCACCTGCGGCGCGACGGGGAGCACCAGCTTGCGTTCGACCGCGCGGCCGCCGGTCTCCACCATGCGGATGAAGATCTGCGCCTCCTGCGGACGGGTGGATGTCGGCGCCTTGGCCAGCGACACCGGGAAATTCGCCACGCCATTGGCGTCGGCCTCCGGCAGGTTCTCGATCGGGGTGCGCTCGTTGGAGGCGGTCTCTTCGTCCGCCACGCCGAACTGGTAGCCGGGATAGCCCGGCCGCCCGGAGGCCGCCGGCGCCACCAGCATGTCGCCTTCGAGCTGCAGGCCCGAGGCCGGCGCGCCGTAAAGGAACTTGCCGGCGACCTTGAGCTCCACGGGAACCTCGGCCTTGATCGACTTCTCCTTGGCCGAGATGTCGAACTCGATCCGCTCGGGGATGTAGTCCTCGACCATGAAGGTGGTCTCGCCGACCGACGAGCCCTTGGGGTCGGTGAAGGCGCGCACCCGCCAGGTCCCGGTCGGGACCGCCGAATTGAGCGGAACGACCATGGAGCGGCCGCCCGCGCCCTGGTCGGGAAGCTGGGCGCGGCGGAACTCGACGCCGTCGGGCCGCTCGATCACCAGCGTCAGCGGTCCGCCGGCCATCGCGTTGCCCTGCCCGTCGCGTAGCAGCGCGGTCAGATAGACGGTTTCGCTGGAGCGGTAGACGCCGCGCTCGGCATAGACGAAGGCGTCGGCACCGGCCGGCACCACACGGCCCGACACGCCGCGGTCGGTGAGATCGAAGGCATTGGTCTTCAGGCTGAGGAAGGCGTAGTCCGCCTTGTCGCTCATGACCGTCAGCAGTGCAGGCGACAGCCCGCCCTCGCCGCGCGCCAGCCCCGCCTCGAACAGCACGTGGCCGGCATCGTCGGTCTTGCGCGTGGCAAGGATCTCGTTGTTGCGCGCGACCAGCCGCACCTCGGCTTTCGCAACGGCTCCCGTCGAGGCCAGCGAATTGACGAACACATGGATGCCGTCATTGCCGGAAAACGCCGATAGCCCCATGTCTGACACGATGAACCATTGCGTCGCCAGCGAGCCGTCGTCATCGCCGCCGCTGCCGGGGCCCTTTGCGGAGGCCGTCATCACATAGACGCCGGGCTGCAGATCGCCGAGCGCCTGGTCGACCGGGAACGCCGTCACGACGTCCTGGTTCAGCGTGCTCGCGGTCGCCAATTCGCCGGTCCACACCTTGACGCCGCGCTCGTCGCCCAGGCTCGAGAGCTGGTAGCTGGAAAGCGTCTTCTGGAAATCGCTGTCGACCACCGTGTTGATCAGGTTGCGGTCGCCGATCCGGAACACGTTGACGTTCACCGACGGCGTGTTGACGCTGACCAGCGGAATGCCACGCTGGCCGGTGCGCGGCAGCACGTAGGCGCGGCCGGTGAAGCGCACGAACGGTTTGCGGTCGCGGACATAAATGTTGAACTCGGCCGACTTCGGCAAGGACTCCTTGACCGTGGACGGCAGCCCGGCGCGCAAATTGATGTTGTAGCGCTCGCCATGCTTGAGCCCGTCGACGCAGAGTTGCTTGCCTTCGCTAGTCAGCGCCGGCTTGTCGGTGCCGGCCAGCGCCAGGAACGGCGCGAAATCGACCCGCTTGGCGAGGTCTTCCGAGAACTGGAAGCAGGCGCGCGGCGAGGCCCCGTCGGAATCCACGGTGTAATCCAGCAGCCGGAAACCGTGCTGGTCGCGCATCTTCTCGTACTGGCCGCGGACCTCGGCGACCTCGCGCATGTCGAGCGACAGCCGCAATGCATCGAGCGCCGGACGCCACAGCTTGCGCTCGGACATCGCCCGGCCCAGCACGGCCAGCGCGTCGGCCTCCTCAGCCTGGTTGCCGGCGCGCTGATAGGCGATATAGGCCGCGGTCGAGGCGCGCTCGTACAGGAAGGTCTGTTCGCTGGAACTGGCGGAGCGGATCTGGAAGATGGTTTTGGCAAGTTTCAGCCAGTTGGCGCTGTCCTCGGGCGTGGTCGCGGCGATCTGGCCAAGGATCTGCAGGCCGACCCGGAAATCGGACCGCCGGAAGGCGGCGTCGGCGTCGTTGCGGAGCGTGGTGGAGGATTTGGCCACCGGCCCCGCCTCGCTCTTGATCTGAGCCTCCAGTTTCACCGCCGAATTGGCCAGCTCGTCGCGCTTGAACGCCTTGTCGGCGGCGCCGGCCGCCGTCAGGCCAAGCGCCAGCGTGGCGCAAATCACTGTGGCGCGAACCAGACCGATCATGATGGGCTCCTTGCCGCGGACATCGGCCGCGTAACGTCGAAAAGTGCGCGAAAAAGTGACGGACTGATGACAGTGATTTTGGCTTGCGAAACGGTCGCATGCATGGCGCTGGAAGTCCAAACGGTCCCGGCCCCGCCTCAACCGGCGGGGCGCCGGCGGCTGGCTTTATCTCAAAGGCGGACCACAGACGATGGCCCGCCGTCTGCCTTCGTCGCAAAGTCAAAGAAATCGGTTCGACCGTCTTGGCGGAAAGGCGGATTTTTCATATTGGCAATGCTAGATAAGGAAAGCCTATAAGGCGGATACTCAGGGCGCGGTACCGCCCGGACGGTCCCATAGCTCAACTGGATAGAGTAACGGATTTCTACTCCGTGGGTTGCAGGTTCGAATCCTGCTGGGATCGCCAAGATTGCAAGCTGAAAAGCCAAGGAAATCAAAGACTTTGGCCGATGACTGAAGCAAGTCGCGGCGGCGCTCGCCATGATCGCCGGTCGTCGGCGCTATCGTCGTTATGATCCGCTGATCGGCCGTATTGGGATCAAGAGTGTTCAAATCCAATCCACGAAATCAGTCAGGAAGCCTCGTCAGACGCGGGCGCCATATACCAAGGATTACATTCGCCGTCGCCACCGCAAGCAATACCCAAAGCGATTTCCATTCGGCGTTCAGCGTTACCGCGAGAGTGGCCGGGTCGACCTCGTTGGCCAACGCGCGGGCGCTCAGTTCCGCTTCCTGCTGCATCGGTCCTTGAATGGCTGCGAAACCCCACTCGAATATCAAGATGCCCGTAAGCAGCTTGGCCCAGGCCCAGCCGGCATTTTGATAGGCACGATTGAGGGCCATCGCCAGCAAGCCGCTGATCAACACAAGCCCGAGCGAAGGGAGAAATATCCATGTCGCAATGCCACCCATCGCGCCACGCATCAGTGCATATTCGGATTGAGATGTCGGCGCCGGGGCGTAGCTCAGCAACACGAGCAGACAAGCCATCGCGCCGATTTGTCCGATGGCACCCAGCGTATGCATGAATTTCATTACCCGTCGCACGGCAATCCATTGACTCCGATCAAGGTATTACTCGGTGTTCTCCGCCTTTGCGCTACTTCGAGAACACCCTGCTCGCCAGCACGTCCGACGCCTCCAGCGACATGATGTCGTCCGCGGTCAGCACGCGATCGAGATCGGCGACGAGGCGGTTGGCCTGACGCAGCCGCATGCGGTCGAGCGCGTTGCGGATCGAGCGTGCGTTGGAGAACAGCGGCTGGGTCTTGCGCAGTTCGATGTAGCGGATGAAGGCTTGCGCGCTTCGGCGCTGAACCTGGTAGTTCATGTCCCGCAGCATCAGTTCGGCGATCGCGAGCAACTCGTCATCGGCATAATCGGGGAAGTCGATGTGGTGGGCGATGCGCGAACGGAAGCCCGGATTGCTGCTGAAGAACTTGTCCATGCGGTCGCCGTAGCCGGCGAGGATCACCACCAGATCCTCGCGCTGCGATTCCATCACCTGCAGCAGGATCTCGATCGCCTCCTGGCCGTAGTCGCGCTCGTTATCCGGCCGATACAGGTAATAGGCCTCATCGATGAAAAGCACGCCGCCCATCGCCTTCTTCAGGATCTCTTTCGTCTTCGGCGCGGTGTGACCGATATACTGCCCGACCAGTTCGTCACGGGTGACCGACACCACATGGCCGCGGCGCACGAAGCCGAGCTTGTGGAGGATGTTGGCCATCCGCAACGCGACAGTGGTCTTGCCGGTCCCGGGATTGCCGGTGAAGGACATATGCAACGTCGGAACATCGGAGGTCAGGTTCATGCGCTTGCGAATGCGCTCGATCAGCAGCAGCGAGGCAATCTCGCGGATGCGGGTCTTGACCGGCTTCAGCCCGATCAGCTCACGATCGAGCTGATCGAGCACGTCGCCGATGCCGACCTCGTTGAATTCGCGGCGCAGGTCCACCTGTTCCGGCGGCGGCGTCTCAGCCGCCGCTGGCGATACCGCTACCGCGCTCATTTGCCACCGTAGCGTCCGCCCTCGGGACGATCGACGGCGTAGGATTTCGTGGTGTAGCGGATGTTGCGGCCGGCGACCTCATGCCGTTCGAGCCGGAAGCCGGGCTCGTCCTTCGGCCGGTTGACGATGAAGGACAGCCGAACCGACTCCCAGCCATGGCTGGAATCGAACGCGGACATCCTGATGTAGCGGTCGCCATACACCTTGCGGCACTCGTTCAGCTCCATCAGCACGCCTGCGGCATCGCGGAGATCGAACATCGGCAGTCCCCACATCTCCCAATAGGTGTTTCGCGGGTGAGGATCGTCGGTGAACTCGATGTTCACGGCCCAGCCATTGTCGAGGCAGTACTGCACCTGCGCCGTGATCTGCTCGTCGGTGAGATCGGGCAGAAACGAAAAACATCCCTGGGTCACTCGCATGATTGCTTCTCCTCACATCGCCGGCGTGGCGGTCGGAACGTAATCGGGCGAGTCCGTGGACTCGTAGTTGAAGGTGATGTCCTTCCAGACCTCCAGCGCATCGCGCAGCGGCGTGCAGGTCTGGGCGGCCTTGGCGAGAATTTCCGGACCCTCGTGGACGTAGTCGCGGCCCTCGTTGCGCGCGAGGATCATCGCCTCGAGCGCGACGCGGTTTGCGGTCGCCCCGGCCTGGATGCCCTTGGGATGACCGATGGTCCCGCCGCCGAATTGCAGCACGACGTCCTCGCCGAGATGGTCGAGCAGTTGATGCATCTGACCGGCGTGAATGCCGCCCGACGCCACCGGCATCATCTGGTTGAGGCTCGCCCAGTTCTGGTCGAAGAACACGCCGTGCTCGAGCTTCATCGGATTGAAGTCCTGACGGCAGATATCGTAATAGCCGCGCGTCGTCGCCGGATCGCCTTCGAGCTTGCCGACGACGGTCCCGGCATGGATGTGGTCGACGCCGGCGAGGCGCATCCACTTGGCGATGACGCGGAACGAGACGCCGTGCAGCCGCTGCCGCGTATACGTCGAATGCCCTGCGCGATGCAGATGCAGGATCATGTCGTTGCGGCGCGCCCACTTCGCCATCGACTGGATCGCGGTGTAGCCGATCACCAGATCGATCATGATGATGACCGAGCCGAGCTCCCTGGCGAAATCGGCGCGCTCGTACATGTCCTCCATCGTCGCGGCGGTGACGTTGAGATAGGTGCCCTTGACCTCGCCGGTCGCCGCCTGCGCGCGGTTGACCGCCTCCATGCAGTAGAGAAAGCGATCGCGCCAGTGCATGAAGGGCTGCGAGTTGATGTTTTCGTCGTCCTTGCAGAAATCGAGGCCACCCTTCAGCGCCTCGTAGACCACGCGGCCATAGTTGCGGCCGGACAGGCCGAGCTTCGGCTTCACGGTGGCGCCGAGCAGCGGCCGGCCGAACTTGTCGAGCCGTTCGCGCTCGACCACGATGCCGGTCGCCGGGCCCTGGAACGTCTTCACATAGGCGACGGGAAGCCGCATGTCCTCCAGCCGCAGCGCCTTCAGCGGCTTGAAGCCGAACACGTTGCCGATGATCGAGGCCGTGAGGTTGGCGAT
Source organism: uncultured Alphaproteobacteria bacterium (assembly GCA_963783115.1). Classification (GTDB taxonomy): domain Bacteria; phylum Pseudomonadota; class Alphaproteobacteria; order Rhizobiales; family Xanthobacteraceae; genus Bradyrhizobium. The sequence goes on from CAWAMK010000008.1 coordinate 38,477, forward strand.
CGAGCCCGGTTCGAACAGGTCGAGGTCGTAGGCGATGTAGGCGAAATACTGCCCGGGCGAGTTCGGCACGGGATCGACGCGAAAGCATTTGGCGCGGTATTTTTCCGCGGCCGTCAGCCGATCGGTCCACACCACCGTCCAGGTCGCGGTCGAGGATTCGCCGGCGACCGCCGCCGACGCCTCGATCGGATCGACGCCGTCCTGCGGCGTGACCCGGAACAGCGCGATGATGTCGGTATCCTTGGGCGTCGTAATCCGGCTCCCAATAGCCCATCTTCTTGTATTCCATCACGCCGGACTTGTAGCGATCCTTGCCGCGGACGGTCATCGATTGTTCATTCATGGCAATCTCCTCAGGGGTTCTGACCGGCCTGTCCGGCAAGGTGGGCGTTGGTTATTCGGCTGCGACGGCCATGCCGCCGATACGCGGATCGAGCGAGCCTGCGCGATAGCGCTTGGCCATTTCCGACAGCGGGAGCACCTTGATCTTCGCGGCATTGCCCGCGGTGCCGAATTGCTCGAAGCGCTCGCGGCAGAGCTCGCGCATCGCGTCCATCGCGGGCTTGAGGAATTTGCGCGGATCGAATTCGCTTTTGGTCTGGCTTGCGACCTTCCGGAACGCCGCGGTCATCGCCAGCCGGCAGTCGGTGTCGATATTCACCTTGCGGACGCCATGCCGGATGCCGCGCGCGATCTCCTCGACCGGCACGCCCCAGGTCTGCGGCATCTCGCCGCCGAACTGGTTGAACATGTCCTGCAGCGGCTGCGGCACCGAGGAGGAGCCATGCATCACCAGATGCGTGTTCGGCAGCCGGCGATGGATTTCCTCGACCACGTTCATGGCCAGGATGTCGCCGTCCGGCTTGCGCGAGAACTTGTAGGCGCCATGCGACGTCCCCATCGCGATCGCCAGCGCATCGACCTTGGTGGCGCGGACGAAATCGACCGCCTGGTCCGGATCGGTCAGCAGCTGGTCGTGGCTGACCTTGCCTTCGACGCCATGACCGTCCTCCTGTTCGCCGCCGCCGTGCTCGAGCGAGCCGAGTACGCCGAGTTCGCCCTCGACCGATGCGCCGATCCAGTGCGCCATCTCGACCACGCGCCGGGTGATGTCGACGTTGTAGTCATAGTCCGCCGCGGTCTTGGCGTCGGCCTTGAGCGAGCCGTCCATCATGACGGAGGTAAAGCCGTGCTGGAGCGCGGTGGCGCAGGTCGATTCCTCGTTGCCGTGATCCTGATGCATGCAGAGCGGTATCTGCGGATACATCGCTTCCAGCGCGTCGATCATCTTCGCCAGCATGATGTCGTTGGCGTAGGATCGCGCGCCGCGCGAGGCCTGGATGATGACCGGCGCATCGACGGCTGCCGCGGCCTCCATGATCGCGAGCCCCTGCTCCATATTGTTGATGTTGAAGGCCGGCACGCCGTAGCCATGCTCGGCGGCGTGGTCCAGCAATTGCCTCAGCGTAATTCGTGCCATCGCAGTTCCTTTCAAGCCCGCGGGGATGTCATGGATGGATCGTCGCGACCTTCGATCGCGCCAGGCGACGTTTCGCTGCCGCAGCGACCGCCTCCGCGGTGATTCCGAATTCGCGATACAGCACTTCGGCCGGCGCGGAGGCGCCGAAGCCGGTCATGCCGACGAATTCGCCGCTGTCGCCGAGCCAGCGCGCCCAGTCGCCTTCGACCGCCGCCTCGACGCCAATTCGCGGAACGCTTCCGAGCACCTCGGCGCGGTATTCGCGCGATTGCTGGCGAAACAGATCGAAGCAAGGCGCCGAAACGACCGCGGCGCGCACGTTGTCGCTCGCGAGCAGCTTGGCCGCTGTCAGCGCGATCGATACTTCCGAACCCGTGGCAATCAGGGTGACGTCGCGGCCGCCTTCCGGCTCGACGATCACATAGGCGCCCAGCGCTACCAGATTGACGACGCCGCCAAGCTCACGAAACGTCGGCATCGCCTGTCGCGACAGGCATAGTACCGACGGGCTCGTCTGCGCCCGCAGCGCGCAATCCCAGGCCTCGGCGGTCTCGACGGCGTCGCCGGGCCGGAATACCAGCAGATTGGGAATGGCCCGTAGCGACGCCAGATGCTCGACCGGCTGATGCGTCGGGCCGTCTTCGCCCAATCCGATGGAGTCATGCGTCATCACATGGATGACGCGGATGCCCATCAGCGCCGCCAGCCTGATCGCAGGGCGGCTGTAGTCGGCGAAGGTGAGAAACGTGCCGCCATATGGGATAAGGCCGCCGTGCAGCGCGATGCCGTTCATCGCGGACGCCATGGCGTGCTCCCGAACGCCATAGTGAATATAGCTGCCGTCAAACGCGGTCGCATTCACCGGCCGGTGACTCTTGGCGCGCGTCAGGTTGGAATGGGTAAGGTCGGCCGAGCCGCCCAGCAAATTCGGCAAGCGCTTCGGCGATCGCGTCGATCACGAGTTGCGACGCCTGCCGCGTCGCGATGTCTGGTCTGTCGGCCGCGAAGCGATCGCGGATATCGGTCATCGCCTCGGCATATCCGTAGGGCAGGTTTCGGTTCAGCGCATCGTGGAACGGCGAGCGCGCGGCCGGGTTGGATCTCCTGGTTCGCTCGATCCAGCTTCGGCGGGCGGCATGGCCGTGCTCGCCGATCTTGCGCCATTGCTTGAGAACGTGATCCGGAACCTGGAACGGCTCGTATGGCCATTCCAGCGCGGCGCGGGTCTTTGCCACTTCTTCGGCGCCGAGCGGCGCGCCGTGCGCCTTTTCGCTGCCCTGACGGTTCGGGGCGCCGAAACCGATCACGGTGCGGCAGGCGATCAGGGATGGCCGGTCGCTGCGCCGCGCCTGCTCGATCGCGGCCGCGATCGCCTCCGGATCATGGCCGTCAATCCGGCTCGCCGACCAGCCCGAGGCCTTGAAGCGCGCCAGTTGGTCGTCCGAACATGACAGCGACGTCGCGCCATCGATCGAGATTTCGTTATCGTCGAACAGCACGATCAGGCGGTTGAGCCCGAGATGTCCGGCCAGCGAGATCGCCTCGTGGCTGAGGCCCTCCATCAGGCAGCCGTCGCCCGCGATCACATAGGTGTAGTGATCGACGAAGTCATCGCCGAACCGCGCATTCATCAGGCGCTCGGCCAGCGCCATGCCGACGGCCGTGGCGATCCCCTGCCCCAATGGTCCTGTGGTCGTCTCGACGCCCGGCGTATGGCCGTATTCGGGATGCCCCGGGGTCTTCGAGCCCCACTGCCTGAACGCCTTGAGCTGGTCCGTGGTGACGCCCTCGTAGCCGGTCAGATGCAGCAACGCGTAGAGCAGCATCGAGCCGTGGCCGGCCGAAAGCACAAAGCGGTCGCGATCGGGCCACGCCGGATCGGCGGGATCGAATTTGAGGAAGCGCGAGAACAGCACGGTCGCGACATCGGCCATGCCCATCGGCATTCCCGGATGTCCGGATTTGGCTTTCTCGACGGCGTCGATCGCCAGGAAGCGGATCGCGTTGGCCATTTCCGCATGCGACACTTCTGTGCGGCCGGCAATGCAGGCGAGAGCTGGAGCGGTCATACCGTGCGCCTCTTGCGTTCCATCAGTTGCAGGATCAGCGGGGTGAGGATGAGCTGCATCGCCAGATCGAGCTTCGATCCGTGGATCACGATCGAATTGGCGCGCGACATGAAGCTGTTCGGGATCATCGACAGCAGATAGGGAAAATCGATCCCGCGCGGATTCTTGAGCCGGATCACCACCATCGATTCGTCCGGCGTCGGGATCCATCGCGCAATGAACGGGTTCGACGTATCGACCGTCGGCACGCGCTGGAAGTTGATGTCGGTCTCGGCGAATTGCGGGCAGATGTAGTGCACGTAATCCGGCATCCGCCGCAGGATGGTGTCGGTGACGGCTTCCGCGGTGTAGCCGCGGTCGCTGCGGTCGCGGTGCAGCTTCTGGATCCACTCCAGATTGATGACGGGAACGACGCCGATCTTGAGATCGGCATGCTGGGCGATATTGACCTTGTCGGTCACGACGGCGCCGTGCAGGCCCTCGTAGAACAGCAGATCCGACTTTTCCGGCAACGGGCCCCATTCGGTGAAAGTGCCGGGATCTGCGCCGTACAGCTTGGCTTCCTCGTCGTCGTGGACGTAGTGACGCGTGGTTCCGGTGCCGGATTCGCCGTAGTCGCGAAACACCTTCTCCAGCTCTTCGAACAGATTGGTTTCCGGGCTGAAGTGGCTGAAGTGCTTGTTGCCGCGCTCGGCCTCCTCAGCCATTTTCGTGCGCATCTCGACGCGATTGTAGCGATGGAAGGCGTCGCCCTCGATATAGGCCGCGGCGACCTTTTCGCGGCGGAAGATGTTCTCGAAGGTCTTCTTCACCGACGTCGTGCCGGCGCCGGATGAACCCGTGATCGATATGATGGGATAGCTGCGCGACATCGGTCCCTGTCCCCTCAGCGAAACAGGCCGCGACGCGCAAACAGCGGCGCGTCGCTATTGTCGAACATCGGCTCGATGCCTTCGTGAATCGCGGCGACGTCGCGGACGCCGCGGACCGACCCCATGATCAAGCGGCACGCGCTGGTGCGGCGTTCTCGCCGACATTTCCAGAATGCGCCGGCGTCCGGTGGTCGCCGAGCCGCCCGCCCACTCCATCACCAGCGCCATCGGATGGGCTTCGTACAACAGCCGCAGCCGTCCCTCGCGATATCCGGGGCGGGCATCGGCGGGGTAAAGGAACACGCCGCCGCGGACGAGGATGCGAAGCGATTCAGCCACCAGCGAGCCGATCCAGCGCATGTTGAAATCGGCGCCGCCATTGCCGTTGGTGCCGGCCAGGCACTCGTCGATATAGGCGCGAACCGGACCGTGCCAGTGCCGCCGGTTCGATGCGTTGATCGCGAATTCCGGCGTGCTGGGCGCAATCTTGACAGCCGTGCGCGGTCAGCAGGAATTCGCGGGCGCGCCTGTCGAGAATGAAGATGTCGACGCGCCCGTTGAGCGCCAGCACCAGCGTGGTCTGCGGGCCGTAGACCACAAAGCCCGCGGCGCACTGCGCCGTGCCGGGCTCGAAGAAGGTGGAGACGATGTCGTTGCCACGCGGACGAATCGAAAAGATCGTTCCGACCGAAATATTGTTTTCGAGATTGGCCGATCCATCGAGCGGATCGATCGCGACGCAGAGCGGTGCCGCCGGCATCGAGAATTTCAGGCAGTTCCGCCTCTTCGGACAGAATGGCTGCAACCGGCGTTCCGCGCAGCGCCTGGCGCATCATCTCGTCGGCGGCGACGTCGATATCCTTCTGCAGATCGCCATCGGAATTGACGCCGCTATGCCGTCCGGTAATGCCGGCCAATGGGCCATCGGCAATCAGGTCGGCGAGATTGATCGATGCCACCGCAAGCGCCTCGATCACGGCGGCGACCGCAGGCCCGTTCGGCGCGTCCTGCACCGAGCGATCGAGATGCGAACGCAAGGTCACGCGTTCGTCCATGGCCGTTCCCCTGTCCGCGCCCTCTGCGGGGCCATTCCAAAGCGTCTTGCCGGTCGGCAGTCCGCGCCTCACAACATCGCAATTTGCCAAATTAGGGAAATTTTCTTATCTTTGGCTCAGGCAAAGTTTTCCTTATAAAGGTGACGCCGATGGCAAGCCGGTTTCTGCGGGAATTGACCATTCGCCAGCTTCGCGCGCTGGCAGCCGTTCACAGCGATCGATCGGTGACCGCGGCCGCCAAACGGCTGCATCTGACCCAGCCGGCCGTCACGCTGCAGATTCGCAATTTGCAGACGCTGGCGGGCCTGCCGCTGATTCAGCGCACCGGCGACGGAATGCTTCTGACCGATGCCGGGCGCGAGGTGCTGGCGCTTTCCGAACGCATCGAGGCGGCGATCGCGGACTGCGAAACCTCGCTGGAGATGATGGCGGGCAAGACCGCCGGCCGCATCTCGATCGGCGCCGTCAGCACCGCAAAATACTTCGTGCCGTTCATGATCTCCGGATTTTCCAGGCTCCACCCGAATGTCGATGTCACGCTCTCGATCGGCAACCGGCAGGAGATCGGCACGGCGCTGCGCGGATACGATCTCGATTTCGCGATCATGGGCCGTCCACCGGCGGACATCGATATGGACGTTCACCTGATCGGCGATCATCCCCACGTCATCATCGCGCCGACCGGCCATCGGCTGGCGCGAAAATCCCGCATTGCGCTCGCCGACCTCGCCGAGCGAGACCTTCCTGATGCGCGAGCCGGGCTCGGGCACGCGCGGGCTGATGGAGCAATTGTTCGAAACCGCACGTGTTCGCCCCAAAATCGGCATGGCGATGAGCAGCAACGAGACCATCAAGCAGGCGGTGATCGCCGGCCTCGGCATCGCGTTCATTTCCGCGCATACGGTGGCCACCGAACTCGACGAGCGGCGGCTGGTGACGCTCGATGTGGTCGGGCTTCCCGTGGTCCGGCAATGGTTCGTCCTTTCCCGCAAGGACAAGATCCTGCTGCCACCGGCGCGCGCGATGCTGGAGTTCCTCAGCGCACGCGGCGCGCAATTCCTGCCGCGAACCCGCGGCAGGCTTCGGCTCACCCGCCCATCGGCGCGCGGCAAGCGCTGAAGGCGCTGCCGCGCAGCCTCGGCTCAAGCCGCTTTGGCCAATCCGACCTCGGCCCAGATTTCCGCCAGGGCCTGCACCAGGTGCTCGATGTCGGCATCGGTGTGATGCGGCGACGGGGTGATCCGCAGCCGCTCGGTGCCGCGCGGCACGGTCGGATAGTTGATCGGCTGCACATAGATGCCGTAGCGGTCGATCAGCACGTCGCTGATCTGCTTGCACAGCACGGGATCGCAGACCATGACCGGCACGATATGGCTGGGGTTATCGAGATGCGCGACGCCGGTCTCGTCGAGCCGCCGTCGCAGCCGCGCCACGCGATCCTGGTGCCGTTCGCGTTCCGCGGAGCTCGACCTTCAGATGCCGGATGCTGGTCAGCGCACCGGCGGCGACCGCCGGCGGCAGCGAGGTGGTGAAGATGAAGCCGGAGGCAAAGCTGCGGATGAAATCGCAGATCGTGCTCGATGCCGCAACATAGCCGCCGATCACCCCGAACGCCTTCGCCAGCGTGCCTTCGATCACGGTCAGGCGATGGCTCACGCCCTCCCGGTCGGCAATGCCGCCGCCGTTCGGGCCATAGAGACCGACGCCATGCACTTCGTCGAGATAGGTCATGGCGTTGTGGGCGTCCGCGACGTCGCAGAGTTCGGCAATCGGCGCGATGTCGCCATCCATCGAGTAGACGGACTCGAATGCCACCAGCTTCGGGGCGTGCGGATCGAGATCGCTCAGCTTTCGCTCGAGGTCGCGCGGATCGTTATGGGCGAAGATGCGCGTCGGGCTGCGGCTGTGCCGGATGCCTTCGATCATCGAGGCATGGTTGAGTTCGTCCGACAGGATCGTGCAGCCCGGCATCCGCGACGCCAGCGTGCTGATCGCGGCCATGTTGGAGACATAGCCCGAGGTGAACAGCAGCGCGGCTTCCTTGCCGTGCAGACTGGCGAGTTCCTGCTCCAGCAGCACGTGATAATGATTGGTCCCGGCGATGTTGCGGGTGCCGCCGGCGCCGGCGCCGCAACTGTCGAGCGCCTCGTGCATCGCCTTCAGCACCTGCGGGTGCTGGCCCATGCCGAGATAGTCGTTGGAGCACCACACGGTGACCTCGCCGGCGCCATCGGGGTGGTGATGCCTGGCACGGGGAAACGCGCCCGCCTTGCGCTCCAGATCGGCAAATACGCGATAGCGTCCTTCGCGATGAAGACCTTCAAGTTGCCGGCGAAAATAAGCTTCGTAGTTCATGACGTCCTCCCATTGATCGTTGCCGCCGGCTCGGTACTGATGTTGAGAGCCGTCGTCAGGCCATCCCTTGCGTGTTGCTCGCGGAAACTCTGACGGAACTGGTCTTCGAGCCGCTGCCGTGCGCAGGCCGCTTGCGCCGGTCTCGGAGGCGCCGCTTCGGGGCGCACGTTCGCAAGCACGACGAGATTGGGCGGAGCATTGGTGATCTTGGTGTCGCGTTCCTGTTCCATGGTGGTGTCCTCCGGCGGCAAACCTGAGCGTATGCCCCAGCCCCACAGCGTGATCGCCGGCAGCGGCAGCAGCATGAACCAATGCTCGACAACGCCGAGCGCAAACAGGGTGGAAACCAGCGTCAGTCCGACGATATCGAACGGCGTGACCGCCACTTCGACGATACGCTGGATCAGGATGACGAGGACGGCGGTCGCAAGCGTGACCGAAGCCGGAAAGAAGGCGCTGACCGGCTTGCGGGCGAAGAAGCTCTTCAGGAACCGCACGGCATCCGGCATCAGCTCGTCATTGGTGACGGGAACGCCGAGGAAGAGGTTGATCTTGGCGCTCTGCCGCAGCACCCAGAGCGCCGCGAAGGTCCAGAGCCCGACCTGGTTGGGCCCGTTCCAGGTCAGCGCGACGACCGCGGCACCGCAGGCCAGCAGCGCGAACTCATGATAGAGGATGGCCTGCAAGGCGTAGCTCAGGCGCTTCCAGCCGGTCACGCCAACCGGACAGGGCAGCGGTCGCGGTCCCGTCAGCCAGCCCGCGAGAAAGGCGATCTCCTGCGCGCCCCATAGCAGGATGGTGCAGGTGAAGGCGGTGTAGGCGCCGCCAACGCTGGTATCGCCGGCCGTAAGCGCCAGGCCGCCAAGCGATCCGGCGAGCAGCACGCCTGCCATCAACGCCCGCAGCCCTTCAAAGCGTCCCGAACGCCCCACCAGCAACAGCACGGCCCCGGTGCTGAACCACCATACAAACGCTGCGTAGATGGGTGGGACCGTGTATGACGCTATCAACGCCCTCTCCTCACCATGCCGGTTGCATGCAGATTTCGCGCGGCAGCGCATTCGGCTTCACCGGCAGCAGGAACAGCCGCGCGAATGTCAGCGCCGCCCTGCCCGCCAGCGCCGGCGCGCTTCACCTTCGACAGCAGGCCGCCCTTCTCGCGCGCGTCGGCGATCGCCTCGGAAATCAGCCGCAGGCGCTCGAGACCGGCGAGGAAGCGCGGATCGTCGAGATCCAGCGTGACCGGAAATACCTGCTTGGAAATTTCCGAGGTGATGCGGAATACCCGCATATCGTAATCGGTCGGGTGCATCCCCAGCGCCTCGTGGAACGCCGGCCGCATGTGATCGCGCACATACATGGTGGCGAACACCGCGAGCAGGAAGAACCGGATCCAGAGCTTGTTGACGCCGCGCAGCAGCGAGGGATCGGCACGCATCAACAGCGCAAAGGCCTCGCCGTGGCGGAACTCGTCGTTGCACCACAGTTCGAACCAGCGGAAGATCGGATGGAACTGGCGCTCGGGATGCCGCTCCATCTGCCGGTAGATGGTGATGTAGCGGGCGTAGCCGATCTTCTCCGACAGATAGGTCGCGTAGAAAATGAACTTCGGCCGGAAGTAGGTGTACTTCTTCACCTTCGTCAGAAAGCTCAGATCGACGCCGATGCCGTGATCCTTCAGGATCTCGTTGATGAAGCCGGCATGGCGGGCCTCGTCGCGGCTCATGAAGCTGAACAGCTCCTGGATATCCTTGTTCTTGATCCGCTTCTTGATCTCCGCATAGAGCACGCAGCCGGAGAATTCGGCGGTGAGCGAGCTGACCAGGAAATCCTTGAACTCCTTGCGCAGCTCGGGCGGCAGCGATTCCAGATCGTTCTTGAATTCGTCGGTCTTGACGAAATGCGCCTTGTTGTGATCGGCGCGCAGCTCCCTGATGACCGCGTTCCATTCGGAGCGCACCAGGCTGACATCGAGGCGGTCCATCGCCTCGAAATCGGTGGTGTAGAAGCGCGGGCTGAGGATCGTGTCCTCGCGCGCCATGTCGAGGCTTTCGGCGCTGCCCTTGATGCCGGGTCGCGTCTGCAGGCTGCCTTGGGTGCCGCCTTCCATGGGGATCATGATGCCCTCCCATCCGAGAAGCTGACTTCGTAGAGTTCGGTCAATTCGAGATAGCCTTCGATCCGCGCACGCAGGCGGTCGAGCGGACCGCCGCGGACGACCGTAGCGGTGCGGCGCACGACGAGGCGCTGGCCGAATTCGACGCCGGTCGGCGCGTCATGCACCCTGACTTGATCGCCCGGCTTGATGTCGATGTCGCCATCGAGAACGACATGGGCGTGCAAGGTCTCCGAGGTCTGCTCGATCTCGACCGTGCAGGGCACGTCGAACGACTTTCGCGAACCGGTCCAGGTCATGGTCATGCCGCGCCTCCCCGCAGTTTCATCAACCGCGCAAAGGCCTCGGTATTGGCCGATCCGAAGGCATCGAGATCGATCTGCTTGCCGCTCGAGGTGTCGGTCAGCGTGATCTGGCCGTTGACGAAGCGGGTCAGCCGGAACGGCGGCTGCGAGCCGATGTCGCCGAGCTTGCGTTCCCGCGCCAGCCCGCGCAGCACCACGCGGATGAAGCCGTTGCTGCCCGGCGCCAGCGTGTCGACCAGTTGCTGGTTACTGGCGTCGTACACCAGCACCGCGCCGTTCTTGCCGTCCTCGAACCGGAAGTCGCGGCTTTCCACGGCCGCCGGCAGCGTCATGCGGACTTCGCCGACGCCGCTCAACCGGACGGTCGTGACGGACGCGAGCGCAAACAGGATCAGCGCCGCCGCGGCGAACACGCCACCTTTGGGAACGACCGGCTCGTGAATGGCCTGGCTCATGCGTTGTCTCCGTTTCAGGCTGCCACGGTGTTTGGTGAATGCGGGATGGTATTGGGCACGAAATCGGATGCGCCGGATTGCACCAGCGAGATCGCGGACGGGCCCGGTTGTCCCGCCAGCGCTTCCGCCAGCTTCGCCGCGACCGCTGCCGCATCCGGTATCGAACTCAGCATCGGCTCCGGTGCCCGCAGCCCCCACGGGCGGATGTGCGGCCAGAGCAGCAGGTACGAGACGCGCTTGCTGTCCGAGACCCGCAGCGGGATATCGCCGCTGCCGTCGCGATAGGTTTTCAGGGCCGCGTTCGCGATCCTGGAGAGCGGAATGTTCATCGTCATCGGCAGCGCGACGCCGAACTGGAACAGCACCCGCTTGCTGGTGATGGTGTAGCAGGCCGCGCGCCGGAACAGCCACGCCAGAGCGGCAAGCACCGCGATGGCACTCGTGGCCGGAACGATCAGCCACAGCGCGGAGATCGCGGCGTCCGCCGGCGGCACACCGTGCGACCAGTTCGACCACAGCCGCCACACCAGCAGCAGGCCGAAATAGATCGCGACCTCGCGGATGTGGAACGAACGCAGCGCCAGTCCCTTGAACGTGGGCTTGCCCTGCCAGATCACGCGCTCGCCGACCGGCAAGGGCGCCGGCAGCTCCTTGAACTGCAAATTCTTGAACTGTTGATGATCCTGTTTCACAGCAGCGGCTCCTGTCGTGCCGGCGTCGCGTAGAGCGTGCCGGCGCCGTAATAGCCGACGATCTTGTCTTCCTCGAGCTTGGTCACCTGATCGAGGCTCTTGGTGGCCGGCACGTCGGCGAACTGGCTGCCGAGAATGGCGTCCACCCAGACCCATTGGCGATAGCGATTGATCTTGGCGAACGGCAGCGGCAGCAGCACGCGCCGGGCGCCTTCAGCTGTCGTGACCTCCACTTCGAGATAGCGGATCAGGGCTTCGGCGCGATCGACCCAGACGTCGGTCACCACGCCGCCGACTTCACTGTCCGCGCCCATCACGCGCATGCCGCGCGGATCGGGATCGCGCGCTTCCAGATAGGTGCCTTCGGCCAGCCGCAGCGGAACGATGCAGGGGATGTCCTCCATGGTGAGTTCGGGAACATCCTCACGGTCGGCGTAGGAACCGGGCCCGACGCCGTCGAGCATCGGATTGCCGGTCGGCTCCATCGGCGCGCCCGGCCACACCGCGATCGGCGCCACCGCGACGTCGCGGCGGTCGTTCTTGTGGTTCGGCAGCGTGGCGATGTGCCCGGTCCGCAGCAGATAGTTCTTGGGGTCGGGCATCCTCGGGAAGCCGTGAACCACGCCGCCGCCGCTCGCGGTGGAATCCAGCGGATAGCCCTCGCGCTTGTCTTCGCGGCGAAGGTAGAAGATCAGGCAGGCAAAGAAGATCCAGAAGACGTAGAGCGTGACCTGTGCCAGGTCCATGTAAGCGCCGGATTGCATGAGAGACCTCCCTCTCGTTGACTAACCAGGAAATTCGGCGAGGCCGAACTTTGTTGACGGCTGCGAGAAGCGCGTTCGTGCCGTGCGCACGAGCGGGCCGATCGCAACCAGAGTGGCGAACAGCAACGCAATTTCGATGTGGTAGACGACGCTGTATCCCGTCGACGGATCGGTCAGCGCGCGGCCGAGCGCGCCGCTCGACGCCATCGACGACACCGCGTCACGAATGCCGCCGCCCAGCGCAATCCCTCCGCCGGCCGCGGTCGCCTGCACGGCGCCCCATGTGCCCAGCGCCAATCCACTCTCGCCGTCGCGCGCCAGCGCCATCGCCGCGGTCAGCGTGCCCGCCGCGAACAGCCCGCCGCCAAATCCGATCAGGCCGGTGCCGATCCGGAACAGCAGCACCGAACTCAAGGGCGCGGCGAAGATCACCGCCGCGAAAGCAAAGATGCCGGCCACCGCGCCGAAGCCCGCGATGCGATACGGATCGGCGTTGCGTCCCAGCGTCCTTGCAGCCAGCCCAAATCCTGCGAGCGTGCCGAGCGCAAAGAAGGCGGTGAGCGCGGTGGTCTGGCCGACGCTGAGTTTCAGGATTTCGGCGCCATACGGCTCCAGCAGAATATCCTGCATCGAGAACGCCGAAGTCCCCAGCGCGAGTGCGACAAGGACACGGACGGAGCCGCCGGACTTGCGGAACCTGGCCCAGGATTGCTGGAACTGCGGCCGCTCGCGCGCCGCCGAGGTCAGCGAGGGATTGCGCGCTTCCTGCTTCCAGAGCGCCGCGATGTTCAGCAGCATCTGCGTGACGGCCACGCCCTGGATGATCTGTATCAGGCGGATCTCGTCGAAATTGCGCAACAGCTCGCTGAAGATCAGCGCACTGCCGACCATCCCGATCAGCAGCATCACATAGAGGAACGCGACCACGCGCGGCCGCGCATCTTCCGGCGCAATATCGGTGGCCAGCGCCAGACCGGCGGTCTGGGTCGTGTGCATGCCCGCGCCGACCAGCAGGAACGCCAGCGCCGCGCCGAATTGTCCGTAGACGGCCGGATATTCGCCGGTGCCGGACAGCACCAGCAGCGCGAACGGCAGGATCGCGAAGCCGCCGAACTGCACAGCGTGCCCATCCAGATATAGGGGACGCGCCGCCAGCCGAGCACCGAACGGTGATTGTCGGACTTGAATCCGATCAGCACGCGGAACGGCGCGAACACCAGCGGGATCGACACCATCAGCGAAACCAGCAAGGTCGAGACGCCGAGTTCGACGATCATCACGCGGTTGAGCGTACCGTTCAGCAGCACAATGGAGATGCCGGTCGAGACCTGGAACAGCGACAGCCGCAGCAACCGTCCGAGCGGAAGCTCTTTGGTGGCAGCGTCCGCAAAGGGAAGGAAACGCGTTCCAAGACGCATCCAGCCCTTTGCCAATGTCGTTGAAATCCGGGTCATCGGCGAATCATCTCCAATGCCTGCGACTTGTAGAAGCCACTGGCGACGCGATGGCTGCGGCCGATCTGCCAGCGCTCCAGCCCCTCATCCGCCATCAGCAGCCGCCGCAATTTCTGCTCGGCTACCGGCTCGATCGCGGGCGCACGGTCGCCGCGCGGAAAAAGCCGGCCGACGGCGTGCATGAGAGCCAGGGCCGGAGTTTTCGGGGCAAACGTCATCAGCAGCGCATCATTGGTGCGCGCGGCCAGATCCGCCATGATCCGGCAGGTATCCGCCGGCCGGTAATGGATCAGCGAGTCCATCGCCACCACGAAATCGAATTTTCCCAACTTTGGATCGAGCATGTCGCCGGACTTGAACTCGATCGTCGAGGCATCCAGATCCGACGGAAGGCGTTCCCGCGCGACCGAAACCAGCGTCGGCGACAGGTCGATCGCGACCACGCGCGCACCGCGCCGCGCCGCTTCGATCGAAAGCGCGCCGGTGCCGCAACCGGCATCGAGCAACCGCGCGCCGCTCATGTTCTGGGGCAGCCACGACAGCAGCGTGTTGCGCATCTCGTCGCGGCCGGCGCGGACCGTGGCCCTGATGCGACCGACCGGCGCGTCCGACGTCAGCTTGGCCCAGGCATCGACCGCCGTACGGTCGAAATAGGTTTTAAGCTCGCCGCGCCGTTCGAGATAGGTTGCGATAGACATCAGTCGAACCCCAGCAGATCGAAGATTTCGCGATCCTTCAGCGATTTTCCCGGCAGGGGCTCGATCGTCCCTGCCCACAGCTCGGCGGCGAGCCGCATGTATTCGTCCGTCACCGCCTTCAATTCCGGCGTCTCGTCCATCTCGAACAGCGTCGATTTCTTCAGGCGGCTCTTGCGGATGACGTCGAGATCCGGGAAATGCGCGACCCGCTTCAGCCCGGCCTGTTCGTTGTAACGGTCGATCTGGTCGGTATCCTTGCTGCGGTTGGCGATCACGCCGCCGAGCCGGACGCCGTAATTCTTCGATTTGGCTTCGATCGCCGCGACGATGCGGTTCATCGCGAAGATCGAGTCGAAATCATTGGCCGCGACGATCAAGCGCCCGGTCCGAATGCTGCAAGGGGGCAGCAAAGCCGCCGCACACGACGTCGCCGAGCACATCGAAGATCACGACGTCGGTGTCTTCGAGCAGATGATGCTCCTTCAGCAGCTTCACGGTCTGGCCGACGACGTAGCCGCCGCAGCCGGTTCCGGCCGGCGGGCCCCCGGCCTCGAGGCACATCACGCCGTTGTAGCCCTCGAACACGAAATCTTCCGGCCGCAGCTCCTCGGCATGGAAGTTCACGGATTCCAGCACGTCGATGACGGTCGGGACCAGCCGCTTGGTCAGCGTGAAGGTCGAGTCGTGCTTGGGATCGCAGCCGATCTGCAGCACGCGCTTGCCGAGCTTCGAGAAGGCGACCGACAGGTTCGACGACGTCGTGCTCTTGCCGATGCCACCCTTGCCGTAGACCGAAAACACTTTTGCGGTGCCGATCTTGACCTTGGGATCGAGCTGGACCTGAACGCTGCCTTCGCCGTCGCCGCAACGCGAGAGACTTTTCAGCTTCAAATGTCCTTCGAGCGCAGATGGAGGACTCTGGATGTTCATGCGGCAACTCCCACGCCTTCAAGGCGGTCTTCGAGCTCTTCGCCTGCCCTGCGCAGGACATCGAGCATCTCCGGATCGGGTGACCAGTATTTGCGTTCATGCGCCTCGATCAGGCGGTTTGCGACTTTTGCGGAGGCCACCGGATTGAGCGACGCCAGCCGCTCGCGCATCGCCGGATCGAGCATGAAGGTCTCGGTGAGCTGCCGGTACACCCAGGGCGCCACCTCGCCCGTGGTCGCCGACCAGCCCATGGTGTTGGTGACGTGCTCTTCGATCTGGCGAACGCCCTCGTAGCCGTGCTTGAGCATGCCCTCGTACCATTTCGGATTGAGCATCCGGGTACGGGTCTCCAGCGACACCTGCTCCGACAAGGTGCGGACGGTGCCGGTGCCGCGGGTCTGATCGCCGATATAGACCGGCGCCGACTGGCCGCCCTTGGCCATGCGAACGGCGCGGCTGATGCCGCCGAGCGTATCGAAATAATGATCGACGGTGGTGACGCCGAGTTCGACCGAAGTCGAGGTTCTGGTAGGCGAGATCGACGGTGGCGAGCGCGTTCTTCAGCAGCGCGGTCTGCTGCACCGGCTGTCCCTTGATGCCGTAGGCAAAGCTCTTGCGGCGCGTATAGGTCTCCGCGAGTTCGTCCTCGTCTTCCCAACGGCCGTTCTCGACCAGATGGTTGACGTTCGAGCCGTAGGCACCGTCGGCGTTGCCAAACACACGCAAGCGATGCGGTTTCAAGGTCGCAATTGTTCGCCGCCTGGAAGGCCAGCGCGTGCTTGCGAACGAAGTTCCGTTCAACAGGTTCATCCGCGGAGGCCGCCAGGAAGCAGGCTTCGGCCAGCAGCTTGATCTGAAGCGGCAGCAGGTCGCGGAAGATGCCGGACATGGTGACGATCACGTCGATCCGCGGCCGGTTGAGCTGATCGAGCGGCAGCAGTTCCGCGCCGGTCAAACGGCCGTAGCCGTCGAAGCGGGGTTTTGCGCCGAGCAGCGCAAGCGCCTGCCCGATCGGCGCGCCCTCGTTCTTGAGATTGTCGGTGCCCCACAGCACGATCGCCACCAACTCGGGTATCCCGTGTCCTTCGCCGACGTGCTTGTCGATCAGCCGCTGCGCCTGCTGCGCGCCGTCCTGAACCGCAAAGACGCTGGGAATGCGGAACGGATCGAAGCCATGGAGATTGCGGCCCGTCGGCAGGATCGCCGGCGTGCGCAAGAGATCCCCACCCGGCGCGGGACGGACGAACTTGCCGTCGAGTGCATGCAGGATGCTCGGGATCTCGTGATCCTGCTGCAGCATACGGTCGATACCCGTCAGTTCCTTGTAGAGTGCAAGGGATGTTTCATCCTTGGCGGCCAACGCTTCGGGCGTTTCGCCCCTTACCAACGCCTCAAGGATCGATTTGTCGGGACGAGCGCCGTGCGATGCGTCCGCAACCGCCTGCAACATCTCGACGCGTTGCTCCGCCGACGGGGTCTCGCCGACCACGTGGAGGCCATGCGGGATCAGCGTGTATTCGAGCTCGAGCACCGCCGCCGACAGTTTTCGGACTGCTTGCTCCGGATCGGTCCAGGCGGGTTCCGCCGCCGTCAATTCCAGCGTGCTGGCCTGAGCCTGAATGAGCGTCGCCAGGCCGACGCGTTCGGCATCGCCGTCCGGCGGCAGGCCGCGCCAGCGCTCGATCGATGCTTTCAGCTCGACCAGGCCCTTGTAGAGCCCGGCATGGGCGACCGGCGGGGTGAGATAGCTGATCAACGTCGCCGCCGACCGCCGTTTTGCAATCGTGCCTTCGGAGGGATTGTTCGAGGCATACAGATAGAGATTTGGCAGATCGCCGATCATGCGGTCGGGCCAGCACGCGCCGGACAGTCCGGTCTGCTTGCCGGGCATGAATTCAAGGGCGCCATGGGTGCCGAAATGCAGTACCGCGCTGGCGCCGAAATCCTCGCGCAGCCAGCGATAGAAGGCCGAGAAGGCATGCGTCGGCGCAAAGCCCTTCTCGAACAGCAGCCGCATCGGATCGCCCTCGTAGCCAAAGGCGGGCTGGACGCCGACGAAAACGTTGCCGAAGCGCTCACCGAGCACGAAGATCGAGCTGCCGTCGCTCTGTTGCTTGCCCGGCGCCGGGCCCCATTGCGCCTCGATCTGGCGCAGCCATTTTTCGCTGCGAACATGATCGCCGGCCGGGATTCGGGTGTGGACATTGGCATCGGCGCCGAAGCGGGCCGCGTTGCCCACCACGATCCGCTCGCGCAGCGCGTCGACATCGGCGGGCAGATCGACCTGATAGCCCTCGCGCTTCATGGCGGCGAGCGTGCGATGCAGGGATTCGAACACCGATAGAAAGGCCGCGGTGCCGGTATTGCCGGCATTCGGCGGAAAATTGAACAGAACGATCGCGACCTTGCGATCCCGCCGCTCGGCGCGGCGCATGGCTACCAGGCGCGCGGTGCGCGACGCCAGCATCTCCGCGCGCTCGCTGCAGACCTGCATTTCGCCGGCGACGTCGGAGCGGGAGAAGGTGCACGAACGTTCGCACCCCGTGCACGGCATCCCTGCCCCATCGGAGCGACCGCCATAGACCATCGGACCCGCAGCGCCATCGAGTTCCGGGATCGCCACCATGATGGTGCTCTCCACCGGCATCAGGCCGCGATCCGATGCGCCCCATTGTTCGAGCGTCTGGAATTCCACGGGGTGCGCCGAGAGATAGGGCACATCCAGCGTGGCGAGAATTTCCTCGGCCGCCTTGGAGTCGTTGTAGGCGGGGCCACCGACCAGCGAGAAGCCGGTCAGCGAGACCACCGCATCGACCGCGCTGCGGCCGTCCTTCATGAAAAAGCGTTCGATCGCCGGCCGCTGATCGAGACCGCTGGCGAAAGCCGGGATCACCCGCAGCCCTTTCGCCTCGAACGCCGCGATGACGCCGTCATAATGACCGGAATTTCCGGCCAGCAGATACGAACGCAGCAGGAGGATACCGACGGTGCCGCGTTCGCCCGACAATTCCGGCAGGCGTTCGGCCGTCTCGGCGATGCGGCCCTTGAGGCGCGGGTGGTAGACGCCGATATCGGCGTAGTCGACCGGCGGCTCGGCCTTGACGACCCCGCGCAGGCGGCGGCGCGGGCCATCGGCGTATCGGTCCACCAGCAGGCGGATCATGTTGGCGATGTTTTGCTCGGACCCCGCCAGCCAGTATTGCAAGGTCAGGAAGTAGGCCCGCATGTCCTGCGCGGTGCCGGGAATGAAGCGCAGCAGTTTTGGCAACTGCCGCAGCATCTTCATTTCGCCCTTGCCGCCGGGGCTGAACCCTTGCGATTACCGCGCAGCTTCTTCAGCCAGGCGATGGCGCCCAGCGCCTCGCCGCTCATGTCGAACTTGCCGACCCGCGTCAGCTTCACGACCTCGGCCGCCGACATGCAGCAGACCATGGCGTCGCAGTCGTTACGGCGGGCGGCCAGCGCCGGCATCACGGCGCGGACGTGATCGTCGAGGAACAGCATCGTGGCGATCACGATGTCGCCGCGGGCGATATCGGCCTTGCAGCGCTCGAGCGCCACGTCGTCGGTGCCCCATTCGTCCGCGGAGTGGACGGCGAGTGACAAGCCCGGGAAATTGCCCCTCAAGTGCGCTTGCGCCCGCGACGCCGCGCGGGACAGGTGACCATCCATGGTCACGATGACGACCCTGATCGGGGTCGCGTCAGCGGGCGTAATGCGCTTTGGCATCGTAAAGTGTCTCGATGGTTATGGTGGCCACACCGTTTTCATTGGCGAAGCGTTCGGTGTTGCGGCGCGCCTTGCCGCGAACGAAGAATGGAATTTTGCGAAGTTCTTTCTCTGCGTCCGCCGCCCAGATCACGGCGATGTCGGACACCATTGCGGCAGCTGCGACGGGCGCGGCTTGCGCCTCATTCGCAGGCTCCGCGTGCCCCGCACCCAGATGCGACGGCACCGCGCCATCCGCGAATTCAAAATCATCCTTGAACATCGCCAGCAGATGCTCTTCCAGGCCCATCATCAGCGGATGCACCCAGGTGTCGAAGATCACGTTGGCGCCCTCGAAACCCATTTGCGGGGCGTAGCGGGCCGGAAAATCCTGCACATGCACCGGCGCCGAGATCACCGCGCAGGGTACCCCGAGGCGTTTTGCGATGTGTCGTTCCATCTGCGTGCCCAGCACCAGTTCGGGCTGCAGCTCCGCGACCTTGGCCTCGACCTCGAGGTAATCATCCGTGATCAGCGGCTCGACATCGTAGCGTTTCGCGGCCTCGCGGATTTCACGGCCGAATTCGCGGCTGTAGGTGCCGAGCCCGACGACTTTGAAGCCAAGTTCGTCGGACGCGATGCGGGCGGCGGCCACGGCATGGGTGGCGTCGCCAAAGATGAAGACGCGCTTGCCGGTGAGATAGGTCGAAATCGACCGAGCGCGAGTACCACGGCAGCCGCGTCGAGCAAGCCGCCAGCACACCCGATGCATCGACCCCGGCGAGCTTTGCCACCTCGTCGACGAACTCGCGGGTCGCCGACACGCCAATCGGGATCGTTCTGGTAAACGGCTGACCGAACGTGCGCTGCAGCCAGGAGGCCGCCTGCCCGGCAATCTCGGGATAGAGCACCACATTGAAGTCGGCGTCGCCAAGCCTTGCGATATCCGCCGGCGTCGCCCCCATGGGCGCGGTGACGTTGACGTCGATGCCGAGTTTCGTCAGCAGCGAGGTGATCTCGGTGATATCGTCGCGGTGGCGGAAACCGAGCGCCGTGGGACCCAATAAATTGCAGCGTGGCCGTGCGCCCGTGGCACGCTCGGCGCGCGTGGTGCCTGGGGCCGGCGCCGAAGGCCCGGCCAGCGCGCGCACGAGCTGATAGAACGTCTCGGCCGCGCCCCAGTTCTCCTTGCGCTGATACGCCGGCAGATCGACGGTCACGACCGGGATGGGAAGATCGAGCGCACGCGCCAGACCGCCGGGATCGTCCTGGATCAGCGATCCCGTGCAGGAAGCGCCGACGATCATCGCCTGCGGCTGGAACCGGTCATAGGCGTTCCGGGTCGCAATCTTGAACAATTCAGCGGTATCGCCGCCGAGGTCGCGCGCGGAAAATGTCGTGTAGGTCACGGGCGGACGGCGATCGCGGCGCTCGATCATGGTGAACAGCAGATCGGCATAGGTGTCGCCCTGCGGCGCGTGCAGGACATAATGCAGGCCTTCCATGCCCGTCGCGACGCGCATCGCGCCGACATGGGGAGGTCCTTCATATGTCCACACCGTGAGCTGCATGGTCAGGCCACCAGTTTCGCGCGACGCACGAGCGGGCGTGCAAACAGTTCGGCGAGATCAGCGGCCTGCTCGTAGCCCTGGATCGGCGTGAACACGAGTTCGATCGACCATTTGGTGGTCATGCCCTCGGCTTCCAGCGGATTGGCGAGCCCGAGGCCGCACACCACCAGATCGGGCCGCGCCGCACGACACCGATCGAGCTGCAGGTCGACGTCTTGTCCTTCCGTCAGCGCGACGCCTGCCGGCAGCAGCTTGAGTTCTTCGGCAAGATGCTCGCGATGCAGATAGGGTGTTCCCACTTCGACCAACTCCATCGACAATTCGCGTGACAGGAATCGCGCCAGCGGAATTTCGAGCTGGGAATCCGGAAACAGGAAAATGCGACGTCCGCCCAATTGATCGCGATAGCGCACCAGCGCCCGTTCCGCCCGCGCGCGATAGGGATGCGTCACGGTCTCGAACAGCACCGGATCGACGTCGAAGGCATCAGCCGCTGCGCAAAGCCATGCGGTGGTCCCCTCGACCCCTAACGGAAACGGCGCCGCCAATCGGCTGGCGCCACGGTTTTCCAGCGCGCGCGCCGTATCGGCAAGGAACGGTTGCGCCAGGAGGAATTTGGTATTCGGCCCCACGGCAGGAAGTTCGGTGGAGTTGCGCGGCGGCAGAAACTGCACCTCGCCGAGACCCAGCGCCGCGAACATCCGGACGAACTGATCCTCGACCACATCGGCCAACGATCCCACGATGAGCAGCTGGTCCTCGCCCGTTCCGCTCGGGGGGAGCGCCGGAACGAGCGAGGCGAGACATGCATCCTCGCCTTGCGTGAATGTCGTCTCGATTCCACTGCCTGAGTAATTGAGAATGCGCACCGCCGGCGAAAATTTCTGCGACAACCGCAGCGCGGCGCGCGACAGATCGAGCTTGATCACTTCGGACGGACACGAGCCGACCAGAAACAGCAGACGGATATCGGGCCGCCGCGCAATCAACTGGGTTACGATCCGGTCCAGTTCATCATTGGCGTCGGTGAGCCCGGCAAGATCCTTTTCTTCCATGATCGCGGTCGCAAAGCGCGGTTCGGCGAAGATCATCACGCCGGCTGCGGACTGGATCAGATGCGCACAGGTGCGCGAGCCCACCACGAGGAAGAATGCGTCCTGGATCTTTCGATGCAGCCAGACGATGCCGGTCAGCCCGCAGAACACTTCGCGCTGGCCGCTCTCGCGGCGGACGGCCTTGGGCGCGATCTCGCCGCCGGCCGTACATCCCTGCACATGCGCATTCATGCCCGGCTCCCGGAAATGGAGGGAGCTTCAGCCAGCATCAGGCGCTCATCGCGGCGCGCGGCGCGCAGCTTCAATACGAATTGCGTGGCATTGACGAAGTAGGAGGCGTAGGCCGCCAGCGCGAGCAGCATCTGCTGGCGCGAATCGCCGATCCCGGCGAACAGCGCCACCAAATATGCAGTGTGCAGCGCCAGTACCAGGAAGCTGAAGACGTCTTCCCAGAAGAACGCCGGCGCAAACAGATAGCAGCCAAAGACTTCCCGCTCCCAGATCGAGCCGGTGATCATGATCGCGTAAAGCAGCAGCGTCTTGATCACGACCGACGCCGTCGCGACGCCAAATCCCTCGCCCGTGGCGAGATAACGGAGCACGAGCGCGAGGCTGACCAGGAAGACCGCGAACTGGACCGGCGCGAGGATGCCCTGCACCAGCGTCCATTTTGTTGCGTCGCGGCGAATGCGCTGTTCGGGCGTGTACAGCAGCTTAAGTGGTTGGGCGGACGATCGGTCTGAGAGATTCGCATCGCCGGATTTTGAAATTCCGTTCGCAGGCGCAGCGACGGATTCATGAACCAAACTGTAAAGATTGTTTGACAGTCTTTCGTCTCGGTGGTGCGATACCGACTGGGGAAGACGAGCATCTGCCGGCGATTGATCGCCGTATTGGGGAAATTCCGGACTTGAAGCTGCTCGAAGCTGCACCGCGCCACTCCCTATGTGCGGGCTTGATGACGAGAAGGCTAAACTTCGTTCCGAGAACTGTCAATCACACTATACGTAAATTAAACTTGACGGTTTTGAGAACCGAGGACTTAATGTTGCGGGGAGTGAAAAATGACCGATGTGAACGAGCAATCCTTCTCAGCCGGCAGCGCCACCGACACCGCCCCGGCGCGTCATTCCAAATCACTTCGACAACGAATCCCGGCGCCGATCTGGCGGTTTCGACCGGCGCTGCAGCCGATCCAGGTGGTTCGAACCATAAAAGCCCAGCTCGTTCCAAAGATCGTGCTCGCGCTTCGTCGCGCGCCGGCAGCCAAAGATTGCAGAAGCCACCGAACAATTGCCGACCGAGGTCGAGCAATTCGCAGCGCTGACCCTCGGAAACGACGATGACGCCGCGTTTGCCTATGTCGACGATCTGTTGGCCAGAGGCAGCACGGTCGAATCGATCTTTCTCGATCTGCTGGCGCCCGCGGCGCGGCAACTCGGCACGCTCTGGGAATCGGACGCGGCAGATTTTGCCAACGTGACGCTGGGCGTCGGCCGTCTTCAGCTCATCATGCGCCGTCTCAGCGACCGCTTCACCGACGAAACAAACGCGTTTCACGCCGGCGAATCGGTGCTGCTGACGATCATTCCGGGCGAACAGCACAGCTTCGGATTATCGATGGTGGCCGAGTTCTTCCGGCGCGCCGGCTGGAATTTGTGTACCGGCCCCTTCTCGTCGCATCAGGAACTTACATCTCTTGTGCATAACCACTGGTTCGACATCGTTGGCTTCTCCGTCAGCAGCGACCGCCGGCTCGATGAACTGAAGAAGGACATCCACGACATCAGGCGCGACTCACGCAACAGGCACGTCGGCATCATCATCGGGGGTCCCATGGTGATCGCCCAGCCCGACCTTGTAGCTTCGATGGGAGCGGATATGATGTCAGCCGATGCGACTACGGCGCCGCAACAGGCGCATGGCCTGATCGAACAGATGAAGTGCCGGAAGTGACTGACCTTGGCATGCAAGGGCGGCGCAAGTTGATGCGACGAAGCTTTCCTTCGAAAGCGACTGTGGGGACCAAGGGAATGACAGCTGCGACGGCGGACGTTCCCGCGCCGCCCATCGTCACCGCGCTTTATCTCCGTACCAAGACACTCCATGTCGAAGCCGAGCGCACCGGCATCATCCGCGACCTGCTGCGGGGTGAAGCCACCCGCGAGGGGTACGTTCTCCTGCTGCGCAATCTGCTTCCCGCCTATCAGGCGATGGAGCAAGGACTCGCGCGTCATCGCGGTTCCCCTGCCCTCGGCAGGCTCGTCGACTACAGGCTGGATCGCGCACCGGCGATCGAAGCCGACCTGGTGGCGCTGTGCGGCGCGCATTGGAGCCGAGGCATTCCCCTGCTCGCCGCAGGAGATTTTTATGCCAGAAGGATCGCCAAGGCGGCCGAAGGCGACGGCACGCGGCTGATCGCGCATGCCTACACCCGCTATCTCGGCGACCTCAGTGGCGGCCAGATTTTGCAACGGTTGCTGGCCCGATCGCTGGACCTTCAGCCTTCGGAACTGTCGTTCTACGATTTTTCGCGATTTCCGGACCTTGACGCACTCAAGGCGGACTATCGTCAGGCGCTCGATCAGCGCCGGAACCCTGGCCGCCGACCCGCAGATGGTGATCGAGGAAGGCGCGATCGCATTCTCGCTCAACATCGATTTGTCGTGCGCCGTAAAGGCCATGTTGTCGTCTGGCCCGATCGCGGCAGTCGCAGAACAATAAGGCGCCTTGAGCAGCTGGCGGCTATCTATCCGGCTTGTTCGCCACCCGATGTACGCGACGCATGCCAGATCAAATGCTCCAGCACCTCCGCGGTACGCAGTGTCGAATTGCGGACGCTCTCCAGCATCTCGGCAATACGGCTGGTTTCCACGCCGTAGGTGATTTCGAGCGCCGCGAGCTGGGCATTCTCGATCACCGATGACAGCAGGTTCTGGTAGACGAGATCGGTCTTGGAATCGAGGCGGACGCTGTTGATGCGATTGCTCTGGATGATGCCTTCCTGAAAACGGCTGCGCGCGATCTCGGCGGCCTTGCGATCGGTGATGTCGGAAAAGATCAGCACAAATCCGAGCACCCGGTCCCGCGACGGCTGCACCGGATCGGCCCTTACCATCAGCGGCTTTTCCCGGTTGCCTTCACTGCGCAACAGCAATTCGCCGCGCCATGCGCGATGATGACCGATCAGGTCCGCCACGTTCTCGAGAAAGCGTTCCGATTGCTGAAATGCGCCAGCCAGTTCATGCAGCCGGCCGACCCCGGCATGATCCTGCGGCAGCAGCGCCTTGAACGCCTCGTTCATCAGCAGAATCTTGCCGTCGATATCGGCGATGATCACCGGTTGCTCGGACACGCGCACATGGCGGCTGAACTGTTCGAGCTGATCCTGGGCGATCAGCGTGCGTACCGCCCGGAATTGCAGCACGATATCCGCCACCGACTGGCCGATCAGGCGAGCCGCGGCAATATCGGCCGGCGTCCACGGCTCGGACGTGCCCTCCACCTGCTGATGCCACTGCGCGAACGACCGGCGCGGCGACAGATCGGAAGGATTGTCACCGATCACGAACGGCTTGAGCGGATCGCCGCCCCAGGTCACGGTGCGGATGCGCTCCGGGCGAAACCAGATCAGGTACTCGCCGGGATTGCTGGAAATCGGCGTCACCGCGATCCCGCTTGCCACCTTTATGATTCCCGCGAACTGGGGAAGATCCAGTCCGAGCGACGCCGTCGCCACCACGGACAGATCGCGGTGCGTGTCCAGCCACGCCCCGATTTCCCTGATCTCCTGCGTTCCCGGAACCTCTCCGGTCGAGATGATCTGGCCCTCGTAGATCAAGGCGCTTCCGCTCGCCCCCAGCGGCTGAAGAATCGATTGCGAGCTATCGAAGATCGCCCCCCGCCAGTCGCCTTCGCGCGACATCGCCTCGATCATTCGCTGTTCGAGCCGCTGCACAAAGATTTCGGACTGACTCTGCGCAAAACTTTCGAGCGCCGCGATGCGCGTCGCGATCGCTTCCGCAAGCAGCTCGCAAACCGCCCGCAATTCGAAATGGATAAAGCGCGGTTCGTAATGGTGGCAGGCGACGAGGCCCCACAATTTGCCGCCGACCACAAGCGAGATCACCAGGGTGGCGCCGACGCCCATATTCTTCAGGTACTGAAGATGAATTGGCGACATGCTGCGCAGGAAACACAGCGACATGTCCAGATCCTGCCCCGTTATCGGAGACAGCCGCGGCCGCAGCGGAACGGGTTCGTAGTTCACATCGACCAGCACGCGCACCCGCGTACGCTCATAGAGGCGCCGCGCCATTTGCGGAATATCGGTCGCAGGGTAGCGATTGCCCAGATAGGCTTCGAGCTCGGGCCTGCGGCGTTCCGAGAACACTTCGCCATGCCCTTCGTCATCGAACCGGTAGATCATCACGCGGTCGTAGCTGGTGCGATCCTGAAACAGCGTCGCGGCTTCCTCGCACAGCGCACGAAGCGAAGATGCCGTGCGGATCTTTTCAAGCGCGTTCGCGATGTGCCGGGACAGATCGACCGATGGCCCCGCGCGCTCCAGTTCGATGACCAGACCACCGGCAGGCGGCCGATGCAGCAAGCCATCGAACTCCGCACTGGGACTTCCGATCCGGCAGCGCACGGCGATCGGCATTCCCTGCGCCGTCGGGTCGAGATGGGGAAGGATGCGAACCAGCAGATCGCCATCGAGATCGGCGAGCGCCATGCCGATGACCTGCTTCAGATTGAGGAATTCGGCGGCGTTGGCGCTGGCCTGGATGACGCGATGATCGGGTTCGCTGACGACCAACAAGGCGCCGTGGGGCTGAATCGAGCCCGCGAGATGAATCTCTTCGCGTTCGCAGTTCGAAAGATCGGCTTTTCCGAACGCGGGGGTAGCGAGCGAATGCAGCGCCAATTCAGGCCTCTGGGGTTTCCTCGGCGTCCGACCCCTTGTCTTCGAGGCCGTAACGATTGAGCTTGGCATAAAGGCTCTGCCGGCTCAATCCCAGTAGTTCAGCCGTCGCCGTCCGGTTCCCGCCCGCGAGCTCCAGCGCCTGCTTCACATAGTGCTGCTCGACGATACTGACGGTGTTCTTGACCAGGTTGCGCAGCGACGATTTTCCGATCTGCTCGCTCATCGAACCCAGCGCCGTGCGCAGGAAGTCGCTCTCGTTGCCGGACGGCAGGCGACGGGAGACGTTGCGAAGCAGCACACCGATCTCGCCCTGTTCTTCTCCGGTCCCGGCCGAAATCTCGACTTCGGTCTCTGTCCCGAGCTCTCCGCGGATCGACGTCGTGAACAGCCGTACGGTCTTGTGCCGCTGGATATTGGCGAGCAGCGCGTTCAGATCCGCGCCCGGTTGCCAGAGCCAGCGTCCGAGCGATTCCCCGATCGCAGATCCCTTTGAGCCGAGCTGCACCAGATCGAGAAACGCCTGGTTGGCGTGACGAATAATGCCGGCCTCATCGAGCGCCACGAAACCGTCGGGCAGATGATCGATCAACTGCTCGACGGTCGAATGCTCACTCTTCTCCAGCGGTGCCGACGGGCCGGTCGCCGGGGTAAATTGCAGCAGAAATACGTGGCCCGGCTCCGCGGTCATCAGCGATCCGCGCAGCATCCATGGCCTTGCTTCGGCCCCGAGATGCACGAGAATGCTCAATGCCTTGCCGCGTTCGCGGATGCGCGCCAGCATCTCGCGAACCGCGTCGCGGTCCTCCGCCGCCACGTCATGGAGCAGTTCGCGGCCGGCCAGATCTTCATTGCGGCGGCGCGAGGAATTCAGCGCCTCGACGGCGGTGCGGTTGGCTTCGACGATCCGCAGATTGGCCGCGGATACGATCATGACGGCTTCGTTGGAGGCATCGAACACCAGCCGATAACGCGTCTCGATTTCGCGGAGCTTCCAGTAGTCGCGCTCCATCGTCTGCTGTGCCGCGATCAAGCGCGACTGCAATTCGGCGACCGCCTGCAAATTCTTTCCGATCGCGAGCATGCCGGCACGACCGCCCAGCAGCACCGTCGTGTATTCCATCGGAATTTCGAGACCGCTCGGAAAGCGCTGGTTGATCTGGCGAAACGCCGAGATCCCGCTGACGCGGGCGTCGTCGACCATGCGCTTGACCTTGTCGCCGCCCATTTCGCCGGCGACTTCGACCCACGGACGGCCCAGCCAGCCATCGACGCTCTCGCTGCTCATCGAAGGAGACAGCGTCGCCTCGCGGATCACGCCTTCCATGTCCAGAAGGAGCGTGATGTCGGGCTGTACGGTCGGTAATGCAGCCATTCTTTTATCTGCCGATCATTTTCTACGAAGCGGGTTCGTGAAGCGGTCGAAACAACGACAATCAAACCAAAGCACGTAATGTGCCAATGCTGCCTGACACTCGGCGCGCGGAACTAAGCTCTCTGTGTCTCTAGGGATGCGCAGAATCCACCCGTCAAGTCAAGAAACACCTTAGTTTTGAAGGTTTTAGTTGTCAAATATCCTTTACACCATACGCGGAACCCGTACCCGCAATTCGGCGGTTATATCATACCAAATCTAGACACATCGCGCTGGGACACCGTTTGATTTCGCTCAAATAGACCGTCAAAATCGACAACAGTATTTGATACTTTTAACTGTCAATATATCTTAACAATTGGGACGACATCAGAACCAAGGTCCAAGGAGAGATAACGTGCAGGTCAAACTTACAGTCTTAGCTCTGGTTGCGGCAGCCGTGGCCACTTCCAGCCGGCGCGGCGTCCGCACAGGACGCGAC
This sequence comes from uncultured Alphaproteobacteria bacterium, assembly GCA_963783115.1. GTDB lineage: Bacteria > Pseudomonadota > Alphaproteobacteria > Rhizobiales > Xanthobacteraceae > Bradyrhizobium. Next base: position 66,836 of record CAWAMK010000008.1, read on the forward strand.
CAAGGGCGAGCAGGTCTTCAAGCAGTGCATGACCTGTCATCGCATCGGTCCGGATGCCAAGAATCTGGTCGGACCTGTCCTGACCGGGGTCATCGGCCGACAATCCGGCACAGCACCCGGGTTCGCCTATTCCACGCTCAACAAGGCGGCGGGTGAGAACGGACTGGTCTGGACCGACGATCTGATCATGCAATACCTGCCCGATCCCAACGCCTTCCTGAAGAAATTCCTGACCGAGAAGGGTAAGACCGACCTGGCGACCGGCTCGACCAAGATGGCGTTCAAGCTCGCCGACGAGCAGCAGCGCAAGGACGTGATCGCCTACATCAACAAATTCTCCGACAAGAAATAGCTGCGACACGCGGCTGGCCGATCGGCTATCTGCGCCACCGCCGGTAGACGTCGGTCAGATGCGCCAGTCCTGCAGCCGAAAGGCAAAGGCTGGCGATCATCCAGCCGCTACCGGCGAGGGTCGCGCGCAGCGCGAGCAGAAGAAACGCGCCCGCGCATAGATTAGGTAACAGGTCGAGTGGAGCGATGCCCCGCCGGGCGCGGGCCCAATACAATAGCAGGGCCGCGGCTTCGAGCACGACCACGACCAGAATGAAATCAACGAGGCGTCCGCTCGCAAACAGGTCAGCCATGCCGCAAGATCACATGGCCACCTGTTCCAGGCAACCCGCCCTCAAGCGAACGGCGCATTGAGACGAACGACCGTCAGGTTGAGGAACGCGGCGAACGATACCCACAGCAGATACGGCAGCAGATAAAGGCTCGCAGGCCTGGCAAAGCGCCAGAACACGATCATCGGCAGCAGGATCGACAGCCAGAGAAACGCGACCTCGATCAGCGCCCAGTCCGGGCGTTTCAGCGCAAAGAACAACGTGCTCCACAGCACGTTGAGAAACCCATTCAGCGCAAACAGCGCGATCACCCATTCGCGTTGCGAGCGGCTATCCGCGTTGCGCCAGGCATAGACCGCCGACGCCGTCGCCAGCGCAAAAATCAGTGTCCATGCCGGACCGAACAGCCAGTCCGGCGGCTGCCACGAGGGTTTGCGGAGGTTTTGATACCAGGGCCCGGTGTCTGTCAGCGTTCCGCCGAGCACACCGATGAAGATCGCAACCGAGGCTGCGATCAGCACAGGCTTCCAGAAACTGCCGCGCGGGACCATCAGGCCGAGGCCAGCCCGGCCATATGGGCAAGGTTCTTGAAGAAGATCCTGACATGCGCGACCGGTTTGGCGCGGACCAGTTCCTTGTTCATGTAGGCATCCCAGGTCAGCTTCTGCACATCGCGGTCGCGACAAATGCTGACAAAGCGCTCGCGGCGGCGGTCGTTGGAATACCAATACCACTGCATCACGCCGAGAATCCAGAACACCAAACCGTGCATCCTCATGAAACGCTTGCGCGCGGTACGCAAGCGCCCTCGCGTCGCCGGTTTCCAGGAACTGATCGACCGCTTCCGCCGACAACCGCCCGCCGATCATGGCGTAGTAGATCCCCTCGCCCGACGCCGGCGCCACGACACCTGCGGCATCGCCGGCCAGCAAGACGCTGTGACCGTCGTCCCACCGCGGCAACGGATGCAGCGGGATCGGCGCGCCCTCGCGGCGGATGGTCTCGGAGTTTCCAAGCCCCGCGGCATCCCGCAAACCGCCGACGGAATCGCGCAGCGAAAATCCCTTGCGCGCGGAACCGGTACCGACGCTGACGGTGTCGCCGTGCGGGAATACCCAGCCATAGAAATCCGGCGATACCGAGCCGCGGTAATAGACGTCGCAACGCGTGCCGTCGAAGCTGGATCCTGTCGGCGGCGACCGAACGATCTCGTGATAGGCAAAGACGTAAGGCAGCCGATCGGCGCCGGGCAGGCATTGGCGCGCCACGGCCGACAAGGCTCCGTCCGCGCCAATCAACGCGCGGGCACGAACGGCTTTTTCGACCGTCGAGCCGTCGCCCGCACGTTCCTCGTAATAGACGATGGTCTTGCCGGCTTCGTCGCGTTCGAAGCGCTTGAACAGTACCGGTTCGCCGCTTCGCGCCAGCCGCCGCGGCACGCTCGCGCAGCCACTCGTCGAATTCATCGCGGTCGACCATGCCGACAAAGCCGCCGTCGATCGGCATGTCCACCTGCTTGTCCGACGGCGAAACCATTCGCGCCGAATTGACGCGGGCGACCAGCAGATGGTCGGGAATGTCGAAATCGCGGATCAGTCGCGGCGGAATCGCCCCGCCGCACGGCTTGATGCGACCGGCGCGGTCGAGCAGCAGGACGGTACGTCCGAGATTGGCAAGGTCGTGCGCCGCGGTCGCGCCGGACGGCCCGCCGCCCACCACCACCACATCGAAGATCTCCGAAATACTCATGATCTCGCTCCTCCCGCGACGGCGGCTGCGCGCATATCGCCTGGCGAACCCTGTCGCATCACGCTTCTTGCCGACGCACGATGAACCCAGACCGCCATGCATGCAGAAACGACGAACAGCCCGGCTTCAGATGCAAAGACAACGGAGTAGGACAGTGCCGGTGACGTCAGCAGATAGCGCGCGATGTCGCTGGCGAGCGTCCCGAGGAAGCCGCCGATGCCGAACGCAAAGGCCTGTGCCGCGCCCCAAAGGCCCATGCGCACGCCTTCGCGCTTCTCGCCGCCCGCTCCCACCAGCGCCATCATCGAGCCGATCGCCGCCACCGCGTAGGCACCGTTGGTGACGCCGAGCATGAAGACAGTCTCGCGCAGCGGCCATGCCGGCCCGACAAAGGCCGCCGCGGCGAGGCCCAGCAGCGCGATCGCCGAGGCAATACAGCCGCCGACGGTCCAGATCTGCAGATTTCCGCGCGCGCGCGGATAAATCGCGCCGACCAACGGCACCAGCGCCATGCCGATCAGCGTTCCGCCATGCTGAATGCCCGAAAGTTTCGTCGTCTCGCCCGGCGTGAAGCCAAATACCGCACCGGCGAACGGCTCGAGGATGAGGTCCTGCGCGCTGTAGGCCAGCATCGAGACAAAGACAAAGATCGCAAACCGCCGCGACTTCGGTTCGGTCCAGACTTCGATAAACGCTTCGCGGAATGACGACTGGCGCTGCGGCTCCTTCAATCGCAGGCGGAACCGCGGCTACCGACTTTCCTTCGACGCCCCAGACACCAACCAGCGTGAGAACCATCGCCGCGACAGATACCGACCCGGACACGACGATCGAGCCTCGCAGGCGAGAACGGATCGAGCAGATGACCGGCAACGCCGGTGGTCACGATGAAGCCGGCGATCATCATGACCCAGACGATGGTCGCCGCCGCCGCGCGGCGGTTGTCATCGGTGCGCTTGGCGAGCAGCACCAGCAGCGACGTGCCCGCCGCCCCGACACCGACACCGATCAGACCGAATGCGGCCACCGCAAGCGCGATCCCGAACAGCGGATGCGTCGTCATCCACGCCGTCGCCACCGACGCCATCAAGCCGCCGGTGGCGAGAACGGCCATGCCGCCGACGATCCATGGCGTCCGCCGCGCGCCGAGATCGGAGCCATGGCCCCACGCCGGCCGGAACACCTGAAGCGCGTAGTGAATGGCGACCAGCGCGCCCGGCAGGATCGCGGGCATCGCGAGTTCGACCACCATCACCCGGTTCAGCGTCGAAGTGGTAAGAACGACGATGGCGCCAAGGCCGGTCTGAACGAGGCCGAGACGGACGATACCAAACCAGGAGAGAACGGGATTGTTCATGCTCAGCCCACCTGGATCGCCGCCAGCGCAAACGCGCTGATGAGCATGCCGACCACGTAACAACTGATCCCGGTGCCGTTGTACCAGGGCGCCCGCTCCCGCGGGCTTTTCAGGAAATGAGCCATCAGGAACAATTGTCCGATCAGCAATGCGCCGACCGCCGCCGCATAGAACGGCAGCTGCCATGCCAGGAGCAGCCCGACGACCGCAACCTGCGGCACCGCCATCACCAGGCAGGCAAAGCGCGCGGCATTACCGACACCGAGCAGCACCGGCAGCGAATCGATCCCCATCCGCTTGTCGCCTTCGACCGACTTGAAATCGTTCAGCGTCATGATGCCGTGGGCGCCGACGCTATAGAGCAGCGCGATCACGACAATGCGCCAGTCCGGCAGCGCCGCCGCTCATCACGGCGGCGCCGGTGAACCACGGCAGGCCCTCATAACAGAGCCCGCAAGCGGCATTGCCCCACCAGCCGTTCTGCTTCAGGCGGATCGGCGGCGCGCTGTAGGCCCATGCCAGTACCAGGCCGACGATGGCAGCGACGAATCCCCAGGTGCCGAGCGCCGTCGCCAGCAGCAACGACAGCCCCGTCCAGACGATTGCGATATAAAGACCCCAGCGCCCGGGAATGCGTCCCGAGGGAATTGGCCGGTTCGGCTCGTTGATGGCATCGACATGCCGATCGTACCAGTCGTTCACGGCCTGGCTGGTCCCGCACACCATCGGTCCCGCAAGCAGCACGCCGGCTGCGATCAGCGGCCAGCGCTGTCCCGGCGAAATGCCGGATGAAACGATGCCGCACCCCAACGCCCACATCGGCGGAAACCAGGTGATCGGCTTCAAAAGCTCCAGAACAACCAGAGGCGACGGACGCTCGGCGACGGCGCTATTCATCCTCGCCCTCCTCGTCAGCGGCATGTTCGGCGAGGCCGAACCGGCGCAGTTTGACATAAAGGCTCTGCCGGCTGAGACCGAGCATTTCTGCCGCCGACGCGCGATTGTCACCGGTCAGTTCCAGCGCTGCTTCGATCGACAGCTTCTCGATCACGTCGGTGGCTTCGCGCACGAGATCGCGCAGCGGAACCCGGCCGATCAGCTCGGTGAGTTGCGCGACCGAACGCGGCAGCTCCCGCGCCGAAGACGACGACGCCGACAGCCGCTTCTCGACGTTCCTGATGGCAAAGCCGAAGCCTTGCTTCTGGAAGCCGTCGGCGAGTGACACCGCGGAGACTTCGACATCCGCTGTCGCGCCATGCTCACCACGCAGCGCGGTCGAAAACAATTTGATCGAACCGCTCTGACGCAGATTGGCCAACGCGACATCGAAATCCACGCCGGCACGGCCAAGCCATCGATCCAGCAGCTCACCGCGTGCTTGCTCCGCACTGCCAAGCTGCGCCATCTCGATAAAGGCCGGGTTCGCCTTGACGATGCGGCCATCGAACTCCGTAATGACCAATCCGTCGGGGGCGGCATCGAAATACTGCAGCAATGTCGATGTTGCCTTCAGCGCGCTGCCTTCCGGCAGCGTCACACCCGACGACAGGCGGACCAGAAACAGCGACGCGTTTTCCTGTCGAAATAGTGATGCCGCGACATTGCACTCCCGGTTCCCCTTGGCGAGCTGAGCGCGGATGTTGCCGTCGCGACCCGTAGCGCGGACGTCTCCGAGAAGGGTTTGAACCTGCTGCGCACTTGTTGCGTCGAAATGGCCGGCAAAGCGCGATTTCAGAACCTGGGGTGCGCTTTCGTCGAGTAGCGCAAGCGCTGCCGGGTTGGCATCGACGATCGTGCTGCTGGCGGCGTCAACGATCATGACCGCTTCCGACGAAACCTGGAACAGCAAGCGATACCGGGTTTCGGCATGCCGCAGCTTGGCATAGTCGCGCTCCATCGACTGCTGGGCATTGATCAGTCGCTGCTGCATCGCGGCCATCGGGCGCAAATCCCGACCAACCACCACGAAGCGATCCTCCCGGCCGATATTGATGGCCGAATAGAGCACCGGGATATCCTCGCCGCCGGCCGACGGATGATTGACCTGGCGCCAGCTCGACGCTTTCCTTATCGCTGCATCGTGCAACAGCTCTCCGATCTTGGCGCGCGTCTCTGAAGTCACGGTCTCCGAGAGTTTTGAGCCCATCCACCTGCCCTGCGCGTCCAGTTCGAGCGAAAGCTCTTCCTTGTTGAACGCAACATCGCGAATGAATCCCTGTCCGTCGACGATGACGGCGACGTCGGTCGCAGCCGCAATCAAATCCGCGGCCGGCAGTGCGCCGAGATCGCCCAGCGACTCCTTCGGAGATTTGAACATCTGCACCAGGGCAAATATCCTCCACCAACCAGTGATCCTTCACCCCAGCGATCCTCCAACCCGGCTTTTCTTGTTAGCGGATGCCTGGCACGCGAACTTCTGACATGCCTACCCACCGCCGCTTCATTTCAGACAGAAATAGGTTTGCTGAGCCGGAAAGACGATGGAAGCTTACGCGCGCCGGGCTCGCATTGTGCAATTCACGGCGCGCGCTGGAAATTCGTATGTTGCGTTATCGCGGCATCGCCAGGCCGTGCTTGACGCCCCAGTCGAACCAGTTGTCGACGACGGTACCGGAGAGAAGGATCCCGATGCCGCCGGTCAGCGGGCATAGGACAGCAAACCACCAGGCCCAGCGATGGATCGATTCCGCCGTGGCGTTGAAACCCATGGTCCAGCGCCAGAACAAGGCGGCCCGCTCCAGTGCCGTTCCGCGATCGACGATCTGCTCGATCTCGCGCTCGCCGCCATAGCGGCTGACGGCCAGGATCGTGGCGCCGTGCATCGCGAACAGCAATGCCGAGCCATACAGGAATGCAATCGAGAGCATGTGGAACGGGTTGTAGAACAGATTGCCGTGGGTGATGGAGAAGTTGTTGGTCCAGTCGAGATGCGGAAAAATCCCGAACGGAACGGCTTCGCTGAAGTGCCCCATCAGCAGCGGGCGGATGAAGCCCAGCACCAGATAGAGCCAGATCGCCGAAGCAAACGCCCATGACACATGCGTCCCCATGCCAAGGGCACGCGCCCTCCGGTACGTCCGCCCCCACCACAGCAGGATCGAGGTGGTCAGGAAGAACCCGGCCATCAGCCACCAGCCGCCTTCCTGCAGCGGCGGAAAGCTGATGCCATATTCAGGCTTCGGCGGATCGAGCGACAACCAGGGCAATTGCCGGAAGAACTCGATCGGGCTCCAGTTCACCGACGCCATCATATTGAGGCCGATGATCTCGATCGCGACGATACCGAACGCGATCGATACCACACCGAGGTAACCAAGATAGATCGGGCCGACCTGGGCGTCGCCGAGCTTTCCGAGCCAGTAGTTGAACCGGCCCTCTCCGGTACGAACCCACGTCCCGGGTTGCAGGGGAATGCCCGGATAAATGGTGCTGCGCACCTGCACTTGTGTGAAGAAGTTCTGATACTGGGCCATGGCTAAGGACTTTTTCTGATGACCGGAATTAGTTGGAGGACCAGATCGGAAGATTGCGCCACCAGTTCCACCATTCGGACCATGCTTCGCCTTCCGACCACAACGGCCCGCTGATCACGATGCAGACGGCGCTGAAGAACACGGCGGACAACGCCACGAACAGGCCGAGCCGATGGATGCCGATGGTGCCGACCGAGTAGCCGATCAGGTCGCGAAAGATCGTGTTCTCATGCTCCGGCGACTTCACCGGCTCACCGCGGTCGGGATTGGTCGACGACAGGATCAGGCCGCCGTGCAACGCCAGCGCCAGACACGTCGTGAAGAAGAACGTGATGGCGATCATATGCGCGGGATTGTAGTGGAAGTTGCCGTATTGGTAGCCGGTGTTCGATACCCAATCGAGATGGGTGATGATGCCGTAGGGGAAACCATAGCTCCATGATCCCATCAGCACCGGCCGGATCACGACCAGCGTGAAATAGGCGAAGATGGCGAAGCCGAACGCAAACGGCACGTGGTAGCCAATGCCGAGCTTTCTGCAGATCTCAACCTCGCGAAGCGCCCAGGAAACAAAGGCGCCGAGCGCACATACCGTCACGATCTGCCAGATTCCACCCTCCTGCAGCGGCGCAAATGACAGGCCGTATGAGGCATCGGGCGGATTGACGCTGATCTGCCAGATGTTCCAGGTGGGGCCAAGCGCCGCGCTCCACAGGATCATCGCGATCCCGACCAGCGCGAAGAACATCGTCGTTATCCCGAAGAAGCCGACGAAAAATGGGCCGACCCAGAAATCGAACAGGTCGCCGCCGATGAGCGTTCCGCCGCGAACGCGATATTTTCTTTCAAAGCTGAGCATTGCCATCGTTCGTTCCTCCGCGTGCGAAGTCATCGTCATTGTTGTCGTCAAACGTCGGGTAGCTACCGGAAGCGAACGAGACCGGCCGCTCGTTCCTGCCTCGTCCGTTCCGGTACGCAGATCTTCATGCCATCAGGACGGCATGCTTGGTGGTGTGTACGGCAGAGTGATCTCTCCCGTCTTTGTCTTGCGGGGACCGTCCAGCCAGTTGAACCGGTCGGTCGAGAGCAGGATGAAGTGGATCACGATCGCCAGTCCGAACAGGAACGTGAAGAGCATGATCAACGCCCGCCGCGGGTCGAACAGAAGCCAAATTCGCCACATGTTTGTTGCCTCCCGTCAGGTCAAATAGGAGATGGAAACTTGGGCGAAGTGCTGGATGCTATCCAACGCCGTCTTGTAGCCGCCGGGGCCCGGCAGCCAGGGACGCCACATCCAGGCGAGGATGTGGGCAACCACCGCGATAGCCGTGAAGAGAAAGAAGCTCGTCATGAATATCGAGTGGAATTCCTTGGCTTCAGCTTCGGATAGCCCCGATAAGGAACCGTCCTTCATTTGGTATCCTCCTAGTGATGGCCTTGCGGCCGTTCGCCGCCCGAGCGTGGGCGACAGCGAATGCCGGATCTTTCGACGCGGCATTATCCGCCCGGCCAGAGGCCGGACGAAATTCCGTCTACAAGCCCATGAACGACGAAGCCACCCAGACCCCCGCAGCGCTGCTGGCTTCCCTGAAAATCGATTGCCGAACGCGCGGCTGACCGGTGGTCTTTCGCCAGGGCGTCAGCCGCGCGACGATTGCGCTCGCAAGCGACAGCAAATAGCAGGCGCCGAACATCAACCGGTACTCAATGGTCCGGTGCTCGACCAACGTTTTTGAACGACGGCCGCCATGGGCATAATCGGACATCGACGTCACCTCCCAATTGTGTTGCACATGCAAATAAGGGATCACCGGATAAAGACTGGCTTCGGTCATTCTCATGCGGGTTGCCCATCCATCAGTGCCGCACGGGCTTTCGCGACCAGGTCCGTGGTGACGCGCCCTTCCCCGGCCTGGCGCGCGCCACGCTCGGCGGCATCGCGCAGGCGCTTGGCCGCCGAAATGCGCACCAGCACGGGATGCGCCTCGAGCACCTCGTCGAGCAGTGCCTTGGCTTCGTCGCTCCATAGAATTTCCTCGTGCAGGCGCGCCGGCGTCGGATCGACGCGATCGAGGTCGGCCGCCAGCGGCAGGATGTTGAACAGCGCATCAAACAGCGCGTTGCAGACTTCCTGCACCAGATAGGTGGCGCCGGAGTAACCCATGAACGGCGTGCCGGTGTGGCGGCGGATGACCGCGCCTGGAAATGACGCCGGCACGTAGACGGCGCGCCCGCCGGCCTCAGCCAGATACATCCGCTCGTTGTAGCTGCCGAACAGAATGAGCGGCGGCTTCTCGCGCACCGCCGATCGCACCGCGTCATTGTCCGGCTTGACGCCGGCCTTGCGCGCAAAGGAGAACGTGCATGGCAGCCCCATCTCGGTTTCGAGGAAATTCCTCACCCCGCGCGCATAGGTCTCGTTGGCGACGATGGCGAAGCTCGCGGTGCCGAAGAAGTCCTGGGTGACCGAACGCCAGAGGTCCCACAGCGGCTTGATGGTGGTGTGCTTCTCGCGCTCGATGAACGGCTCGGGGTCGATGCCCAGCAGTTCGCCGAGCTTGCGCAGGAATTTGGTGGTCGAGTGCAGGCCGATCGGCGCCTGCAGATACGGCCGCTCCAGCGCCTCGCACAGCATCCGGCCGAATTCCCGGTACATGCAGACGTTGACGTCGGCGTTGATGAGCTTTGGGATATCCGCGAGGTGGCTGCCAAGCGGAAACACCATGTTGACTTCGGCGCCGATGCCCTCGATCAGCCGGCGAATTTCGGCAAGGTCGGACGGCATGTTGAAGGTGCCGTAGATCGGCCCGATGATGTTGACCCGCGGCTTGACGCCTTCGGCGCGCGGCTTGCGCTCCGGGATTTTCTTGACGCCGTATTCTTTCCAGAGCCAGACGATGGCGCGATCCGCGGTCTGCCATTGGTCCTCGTCGATGGTGCGCGGCAGGAAGCGCTTGATATTGGTCCCCTCGGGCGTGACGCCGCCGCCGATCATCTCGGCGATCGAGCCGGTGACCACGACCGCCGGCAGATACGGATCGAGCACGCGGTGCGCGCGCTTCATGGCGCCTTCGGTGCCGGTCTGGCCGAGTTCTTCCTCGCCGAGACCGGTGACCACGATCGGCAGTTCATGCGGCGGCAGCGCGTCGGTATAATGCAGCACCGAGGTGACCGGCAGATTCTCGCAGCCGACCGGGCCGTCGATGATGACCTGCATGCCCTTGACGGCGGTGAAGGCATAGACCGCCCCCCAATAGCCACCCGCGCGATCGTGGTCGAGGACGAGCATCAGATCATCTCCTCGGCTTTGCGCTTCTTGGCCTGGGCTTCGATCTGCTTCCTGTATTTCTCCCGGAACGCGACGTTCTCCTTTGGCGTATCTTCCCAGACACCCGCGGCGTGACCTTCGCCAACGTCGCCGAAGAACTCCCTCATCTCGTCGAAGCGGCTTTGATTGGCGAGCGCGGCGTTGACGACCTGCGCCAGCGATCCTGCGCCGGCGACGCCGAACAGCGGCCGCGCCGAAATCAGATTGGTGAAATAGAGCGAGGGAATCGCGAGCTGCTTTGCTTTCTGCACGACGGGCGTGGTGCCGATCGCAAGATCCGGCTTGAACTCGCCGACGGCAGCCAGATCCATCTCCAGCGACGCGCGGTACTGGACGCGCGTGCCCTTAGCCTCCAGCCATTCCCGATCCGGGTCTGACCATTGCGTTCTCGGGCATGCCGTGCCGACATACGGCACGTGAGCGCCGCTTTCGATCAGCAGCCGCGCAACCAGCAGCTCGGAGCCTTCGTATCCGGAGACCGTGATGCGGGCATTGACCGGTTTCGCCGCCAATGCCGCCTTGATCATCGGCAGGAAGCGGTTCTTGGCGGCATCGATCTTGTCGCGGGCGACGTTACACGCCGTCCCGATCGATTCGAGCCAGGCCTCCGTGCCGTCGTGGCCGACCGGCGCGGAGCCGACGATCTTGCGGCCGGCGAGATCGAACTGCCGGAAGCTCGCGGTATAGAACGGATGGATCGCGGCGACGACAGAACAATCGAGCGCGGCATACAATTCGCGCCACTCGCGGGTCGGCACGACAGGTCCTGCCGCGAGCCCCAGCGGCTCCAGCATCATGCCGATACCGACGGGATCGGCCGGGAACATCTCGCCCACGAGCGTCACCGTCGGCCGCTCGCTCTTGCCGCCGCGGGGGGCCTGCACCGGCCCCTGCTCGACTTCCTTGCGGGCATATTCGAGCATCGCTGCCGCAAGCACGTCCTTGGCTTCGGCATGGGTTGGAACGCCGAAGCCCGGCACATCGATGCCGATGATCCGCACGCCGTTGATCTCATTCGGCAGCAGATCGAGCGGCACGCCCGAGGCGGTCGGCACGCAGAGATTGGTGATGATGATGGTGTCGTAGAGCGCGGGGTCGGCCAGCTTGAAGACGGCTTCGCGAATGTCCTCGAACAGCTTGCCGGTGACCAGCGTCTCCGAATTGAAGGGCACGTAACCGACGGTGCGTCGCGCACCGTAGAAATGCGAGGTGAACGTCAGGCCGTACACACAGCAGGCGGAGCCCGACAGAATCGTCGCGGTGCGCCGCATCCGCAACCCGACCCGCAGCGACCCGAACGCCGGGCACATGCTCTGCGGCTGGTCATGCGGTCCCTTGGGATAATCCGCCGCATAGCGATCGAGAATTTCGCTCTTGCCTGCGGCGCTGGCGGCGGCCTTCAGTTCCGCGGCACCGGCGTGACAGCCCAGCCCGTCGCTCTTCGCCGCCGCGGCGTTGATCGCGGGAGGCGCGACAGCGGCATCCGTCGCAGCGGTATCCACGTCAACATCGACCTCAACAGGTTCGTTGACGACCGACTCAGCGATCGCGCCGGCGTACCGGGGCAGGATGACGTTCATGTCGCGCACCGCATCATGCCGGCTCTCACGCTGCGTCGTAAACGACTTCGAGGGACGGCTTGTTGACGACCGATTTGCCGCACATGTCCTCCATGGTCGCGGGATCCAGCACGACGCCACGGCCGACGACCTCGCCCTTGAACAGGCCGAGCAGACCGTCCTGCGTCAGCGGCGTGGGGCGAACCGGCGGCGCCAGGCCGACGTTCTTTGCGAGTTCCTCGAACAGAGAGCTCCACTGCCCGCCCGGCAGGCCGATGATCTCGTAGTTCGCGCTCTTCTTGCGGATGTCATCGTCGGCCGGGATCGCAGCGAGGACGGGAATACCGACGGTCTGCGCGAACGCTGCCGCCTCCCCGGTGCCGTCGTCCTTGTTGATGACCATGCCGGCCACGCCGACATTGCCGCCGAGCTTGCGGAAATACTCCACCGCCGAGCAGACATTGTTGGCGACGTAGAGCGACTGCAGGTCGTTCGAACCGACGACGATGACCTTCTGGCACATGTCGCGCGCGATCGGCAGGCCGAAGCCGCCGCAGACGACGTCGCCCAGGAAGTCGAGCAGGACGTAGTCGAAACCCCATTCGTGGAAGCCGAGCTTCTCCAGCAATTCGAAGCCGTGAATGATGCCGCGACCGCCGCAGCCTCGCCCGACCTCGGGACCGCCGAGTTCCATCGCGAAGACGCCGTCGCGCTTGAAGCAGACGTCGCCGATCTTCACTTCCTCGCCGGCGAGCTTCTTCTTGGAGGACGTTTCGATGATGGTCGGGCACGCGCGGCCGCCAAACAGCAGCGAGGTGGTGTCGCTCTTTGGATCGCAGCCGATCAGCAGCACCTTCTTGCCCTGCTGCGCCATCATGTAGGACAGGTTGGCCAGCGTAAAACTCTTGCCGATGCCGCCCTTGCCGTAGATCGCGATGATCTGGGTTTCCTTGGTGACCGGCGTCGTCACCGGTGCATTCGGTTCGATCGCGGCTTCGGCCCGCAGACGCGTCCTTCATGTTGATCTGAGGCACGGCATTCATGAGAGCGAACTCCAGTTCAGGACCATTTTCAGGCACGCCGAATCCTCGAACGCGATGCGATAGGCGTTCGAGGCATCCCGGGCGTCGTGGTGGTGGGTAATCAGCCCGTCGAGAGAAAGCCGTCCGGAACTCGATCAACGCCGTGATCGCGACGAGATCGGACGGTTGCCATTCGGCGGCAACGCGAAGCCGGGCCTCGCGCATGAACGCGGGCGGAAACGCAAAGGACAGCCGCTCGCTGTAGAATCCGGCCAGCACGATCTCGCCGCCCGGTGCGATGCGGCCGATCAGCGAATCGAGCAGGCTGGCGTCGCCGCTGACGTCGTAGATGCTCTTGTAGTCGCGCCGCACGTCGTGCTCGGGATCGATGACGCCGTAATCGATGGCGCCACCGGCGCGCGCCGGGTTCTTCTCCCACACGGTGGGCGGATCGTTGCGAAGCGCGATGGAGATGCGGGCCAGCAGCCGCCCCAGCACGCCGTGACCGACGATGCAGTCCGGCGCCGACGCGCCGCGCGCCGCGATGGCGTGATAGGCCGTCGCGGCCAGCGCCAGCAGGATTCCACGCTCGCCGAGATTCCGATCGAGCGGCACGACGCGCTTTGCCGGCACCACGAGGCGCGAGGCGGATGCACCGAACAGGCCGCGGACTTCGCCAAAACATTTCGCGCCGGGAACGAAGACCTGCTGGCCGGGAAGCAAGTCGGTGTCGGATCCCGCTTCGACCACGCGGCCGACCGACTCATAGCCGGGCACCAGCGGATATCCCATTCCCGGAAACGGCGGCATCCGTCCCGACCACAGCAACCGTTCGGTGCCGGTGCTGACGCCGCTCCAATCGACATCGACGACGACGTCGTCGGGGGTCGGGGGAGTCAAGGCAAGCCGATCGAGCTCGATCTGCTCCGGCTGCCTGAGGACCACCGCGATGGTATCCATCGCCACTCCGATCTTCGACGGGGCGCGGAAGGAATTCCGCGACTGTGTAATGCTAACCTGACGTATCTCGTACTGTCAAGATAGATTAACAGAATACTTATCCTGTTCGTGCCGTGAGGACGCTTGCCAGCATCGGCATCGCGGCCGGCCGCAATGCGATATCGATGAAGCCCGCCTCGCCGAGCATTTCCTTCGAGCCGCGCGAAGGTCCGCGGCCGGCCGCTGCCCATCGCCAGCAAATAGAATGCGAAATAGGCGTCTCCGATCGGCTCGGCGCCGCGCACGCCCGATATCGGCTCGGCAATCAGCAGGGTTCCATCGGCCGGCAGCGCTCGGCGGATGGCGCGCAGCAAGGTCATGACGTCGGCATCGCAATGGTCGTGGATAACCCGCACCAGCGAGACGATATCGGCGCCCTCAGGCAGCCGATCGGTCAGGAAACTGCCGCCGATCGCCACCGCGCGCGAGGACAGCCCGACGGAACGAAACCGTTCGCTCGCCTGGTCGGCGACCGCGGGCAAATCGAACAACACGCAGCGCAGTGTCGGGCTTTGCGCGGCAATCTCCGCAATGAAGGAACCGTCGCCGCCGCCGATATCGAGCAGACAGCGATGCCCGCGGAACGAATAGGCCGACAGCACCTGCTGCGAAATCATCGGCTGCGACGCCGCCATCAGCGCGGTGTAAGGCGCGATCGCTTCATGCGAAAGATTGGCCGCCGTGCGATTGCCCGCATAGGGCCAGTAGGCCGCGAGCTGGCCTGCCCCCACGTCGCCGCGCAGTAACGCAATGGGATCCTTCAGGTCGCTGTACAGCATCGCATGATGTTCGATCATCGCGATGACGCCGGGATTGCCCAGCAAGGCCGCGCCAAGCGAGCCGAGCCCGTAACGTCCGTCGCTGCGGCGCTGCAGCAGTTGCAGCGACACCGCAGCGTCAAGCAGCAGCACGGTGGCGTCGGCAGGCAGCGGCAGCCGCGACGATAATTCCGCAGCGCTTAACGGCCCGCCCGTCAGTTGATCGAACAGTTTCAGGCGGACGCAGGCGAGCAAGATCTGCGAGTAGACGAAACCGGCGCATAGATCGAAGAGCTTGCTCGCCCGCCGCCGCGCGATGGGCCTTGTGAGTGCAAAAGTGCCTGCAAATCGCTGGAAACCTGGATCGGCGAGAATCCTGTCGCGCAGACCGAGCAGCCGGTCGTGCAAGGACAGTCGCGGAACAGTTTGTGCTTCCGATGCAGGCGGCCGATCGGCCTCCTCGCCGCCCCGCGCGCCGGGATCTTCACCCGCGACGCTGCGATGCGCGATCGTGGCCATGCCGGCTACGCAGCAAACTGCGCGAGCTTGGCAGGCACCAGGCGCTTGGCCTCCGAGAGCATCAGCGAACGCAGCTCGGCGCCATTGGGGCACGGCGGCATCGCATCGATGGCGCCACGCACCAGCTCATGCAGCCGGTAGAGCGCGCCATCGAGGCCGAGTTCAATCACCGCACTCGGACGACCCAGCGCGAGATCGCGGCCGACCGGCTTGCCGATCTCCTCTTCATCCGAAGCGGCGTCGCGGATATCGTCGGCGACCTGATAGGCCTCGCCGAGTTTCTCGCCGACCATCCGCCACGGCTCGGCATCCGCACCGGCAGACGCAGCTCCGGCAACGGTCGCCGCGGCGAACAATGCGCCGGTCTTGGAGCGGTGATAATGCGCGAGATCGATCTGCGATTCGCACTCCCAGGCCTGGCCCGCGACGATGCCAAAGGGCACGCCGACCGATTGAGCGATCGTCAGCGTCAGTGGCGCGAGCCGCTCCGGCGCGCATTGCAGACGCGCCAGTGTCTGGAACGCGAGCACGATCAGCGCATCGCCGGTGAGAACCGCCAGCGGCTCGCCGAAAGCCTTGTGAACCGACGGACGACCGCGCCGCGTGTCGGCCGCGTCGAAGCACGGCAGATCGTCATGCACCAGCGAGGCGCAATGCAGCAGTTCAAGCGCGGCACCCGCGGCCTCCGTCGCCGCCGGATGATCCTCACCGCAAGCCGCCGCGACGCTGTGACAGAGCCTCGGCCGCACCCGCGCGCCGCGGGGAAATACCGCATACCGCATCGCCGCCGCGAGCCGCGGGGGACACCCTGGAACCTCTGCCCGGCCGATCGCATCATTGAGGGCCCGCTCGATCCGGTTGGTGACGTCCATTGGCAGGCTCCCATGCTTGACATAAGGAATGTCAATTTGACTTGTCGACAAGAATGTAAATAAATATTGACACATGTCAATCGCAACGCGGAGCCTGCGCGAACATGCCCAGAGATCGTGTTGTTATCGTCGGTGCAGGCGTGGCCGGTCTGGTTTCCGCGTTCGCACTCGCAGCACGCGGACTGGATGTCACCGTTCTCGAGCGCAGCACGTCGGTTGGCGGCAAGATGCGGCAGGTCGCGATCGGTCCGGCGTTGATCGACAGCGGTCCGACCGTGTTCACGATGCGCGGGGTGTTCGAGGAACTGTTTGCGGCAGCCGGCAAGAATTTCGCCGATCATGTTCGCCTTCGCCCGCTCGAAATTCTGGCCAGGCACGCCTGGGACGAGCACGCGCGCCTCGATCTGTTTGCCGATGAAGAACGAACGATCGACGCGATCGGGGATTTTGCGGGCGCTGCGGAAGCCGACGGCTATCGCACCTTCTGCCGGGATACCAAGCGCATCTATGACATTCTCGAAAAGCCGTTCCTGCGCGCTTCGCAGCCCAGCATGGGCGGACTGATCGGCGCCGACGGCCTTCGCGGGCTGATGCGGCTGCCGCAGATCAAGCCGTTCTCCTCGATGTGGTCGGCGCTCGGGCGTTACTTTGCCGATCCACGGCTGCAGCAACTGTTCGGACGCTATGCCACCTATTGCGGGTCGTCGCCCTATCTTGCGCCGGCGACCTTGATGCTGGTGGCGCATGTGGAGCGTGAGGGCGTCTGGAGTATCGACGGCGGCATGCAGGCCCTGGCCACCGCGCTGGCGGACGGCGCGAGGTCCTTTGGCGCGACGATTCGCTGCGGCCAGGAGGTGAGCGAAGTTCTCATCTCCTGCGGTCGCGCCGCCGGCGTCAGAGTTGGCGAGCGGCGAACGCATTCCGGCTGACGCCGTCATTGTGAACGCGGATGTCGGCGCCGTTGCCAATGGACTTTTCGGCATCCCTGCCCGCCGCGGCGCCACGGCTATACCGGATCGTGCGCGCTCGCTCTCGGCCATGACATGGAGTGCCGTCGCGAAAACCGATGGGTTCCCGCTGCACCGCCACAACGTGTTCTTCTCGGCCAATTATGCCGCCGAATTCGACGACATCTTTACACGCGACACCGTGCCCGACGAACCGACGGTCTATGTCTGCGCGCAGGATCGCGACGACAGCGGCACCGTCAGATCAGGGCCGGAACGGCTTCTTGTCCTCGTCAACGCGCCTGCCAATGGCGACCGGCATTCCTACGATGCAGCGGAGGTGGAACAATGCGCGCAGCGGACATTCGGCGTGCTGAGGCGGCGCGGGCTGCAGATCCAGCGACAGACGGATGCGATGCAGGTGACGACGCCTGCGGATTTCAACCGGATGTTTCCGGCGACGGGCGGCGCGCTTTACGGCCGCAGCTCACACGGATGGACGGCCTCCTTTCAGCGGCCGGGAGCCCGGACGAAAATCCCGGGGCTTTATCTGGCGGGGGGCAGCACGCATCCCGGTCCGGGAGTGCCGATGGCGGCGCTGGCGGGCCGATCGGCGGCAGCCAGCCTGCTCGCGGACCTGACTTCTCCAAAATCGTTCCGCCAAACGGTTATGCGTGGTGGTATGTCGACGCGCTGAGCGACGACGGGCAACACGGCATCACCATCATTGCTTTCATCGGCAGCGTGTTCTCGCCCTATTATGCTTTTGCGCGGCGCAACGGCCCGGCCGATCCGCTGAACCATTGCGCCATCAATGTCGCTGTCTACACCAAGGGAAGCAACCGATGGGCGATGACCGAGCGGCCGCGTGACGCCGTCCGCCGCACTCCAAATCAGTTCGCCGTGGGTCCGAGCCATCTTGCGTGGGACGGCCATTCGCTCGTCATTCACATCGACGAGATTACGGTCCCGATCCCCCGCCGTCTGCGCGGCACCATACGCGTCGTTCCCACCGCCATCACGCAGCAAGTATTCACGCTGAACGAGAGCGGCAATCATCGCTGGTGGCCGATTGCGCCCTGCGCGCGGGTGCAGGTCGCACTCGACCGCGCCGCATCTGCGCTGGCAAGGCGACGGCTATTTCGACATGAACCGGGGCGACGCACCGCTTGAAAGCGGCTTTTCCGATTGGCAATGGTCACGCGGCGCAACGCGTGACGGCGCCATCATCCTGTACGAGGCGCTACGGCGCGACGGCAGCCGTGTCGATCTCGCGATGACCTTCGATCCGCAAGGTCGCATGCAGAGGTTTGAGCCGCCGGCGCTTCATGCGCTCAAGCGCACGGGTTGGCGGGTTGGACGCGAGGTCCGCAGCGAGGACGCCCCGCGTGTCCTGAAAACACTGGAAGACGCGCCGTTCTATGCGCGGTCGGTGATCTCAGCCAAACTGCTGGATGAACCCGTGACATTGATGCACGAAAGCCTGTCGCTGGATCGCTTCAGGATGCCGATCGTGCAGGCGATGCTGCCGTTCCGGATGCCGCGGGCGCGGCGATAGCAACGCGCCATCTAGGATGGCGGGCTCGCGTTCTCCTGCTTTGCCCGTTCGGCTTCCTTCTTTTTATCGAGCCGCTTTCCGACCAGTTCAAGCACACCCCACGCCATGACGAACATGGCCACGACGAAGAACTCGATAAATCCGAGATAGTCGTCCATGGCGTGCCCCTCCTCGCCCCTGGAATACTATGCCCAGCTCACCAGTGGCGGCATCGAACTCAGGATGGTCTCGATGTTGCCGCCGGTCTGAAGCCCGAACATCGTTCCGCGGTCGTAAAGCAGATTGAACTCGACATAGAGCCCGCGGCAGGCGAGTTGCTGCGCCCGCTCGGCTTCGGTCCACGGCTCCATCATCCGCTTCCGGACGATCCGCGGATAGACATCCAGCAAGGCCAGACCGACATCGCGGGTGAAAGCAAAATCCTTCTCGAAATCGCCGGTGTTGAGATGATCGTAGAAGATGCCGCCGACGCCGCGCGCCTGGCCGCGATGCGGCAGGAAGAAATACGTATCCGCCCACGGCTTGAACTTGTCATAGTAAGTCGGATCGTGCGCGTCGCAGGCGCGCTTCATGGCCGCGTGAAACGTCACGGCGTCCGGCGCATCCTCGGTGCGCTGCTCCGGCAGCATCGGCGTGAGATCGGCACCGCCGCCGAACCAGCCCTGCGCTGTCGACAGAAACCGCGTGTTCATGTGCACGGTCGGCACGCGCGGGCTGCGCGGATGCATGATCAGGCTGATGCTGGTGGAGACATAGTCGAGCTGCACGCCGTCGCCGGGCAGCGTCTTTGCCATCTCAGGCGTCAACTTGCCGTTAGCCGACGACGTGTGGATGCCGATCTTCTCGAACAGCCTGCCTTCGCTGAGAAAGCCGCCGGTGCCGCCGCCGCTGCCGGTCGCGCGCTTCCACGGCTTGTAGGTGAAGGTCGCGGGCGCCCCCGGGAACAGTTCAGAGGGTGCCTCACGTTCCAGCGCCTCGACCTCGGCACAGATCCTGTCACGCAGGGACTCGAACCAGATCTTGGCCTGCGCGCGGTGACTTTCCGCGAGGGCATTGTTGTCATCGTCGATCGCTGACGGATCGGACATCGCCATCGTCACCTATCGAACGGACGCCGCACGCTGCAACCGGTCACGCTGCTCCAGCCGGGAGAAAAGATCGATGACCCAAACCACCCGATCCTCGATCGGCTTCGATCTGACTTCCGGCGCGCCATGGCGCATCGGCGTTGTCGCCACGGCCTCGATCAGGAAACGAGTTTCATCGAGTTGGGCGATCGGCGCAAGCTTCCTTGCCGGCGCCCATTCGGTTCTTAGCGAGAAAAGCGTCCGCGCCAGCACCTTGAGCTTGCGATCGGTCGAGACCACGGCGCGCCGGGAAATCGAATCGAGCCCGCCGCGCTCCAGCTCACGGCCAATCTCGGCATAGAGCGCGCGCGCGGCATAGATGCCGGGCCGGCAGCCCAGCGGCAAGTTCCTGATGCCGAGCGTAGCGCGGCCGTAAAGGCCGTCGGCAGCATCAAGCAAACGCTGCACGATGTCCGCGATCTCGCGTGTGAATTCCGGCTTTGCCAGCCAGGCATCAGGGTCGATCCCGGCGTCGCGCAGCCATGACTGCGGCAGATAAAGCCGGCCGGCGCGCGCATCCTCGCCGACATCGCGGGCGATATTGGTCAGTTGCATCGCAACGCCGAGGTCGCAGGCTCGTGCGACGATCTCGGGCGTCCGCTGCCCCATCACCAGCGTCATCATGGCGCCGACCGTGCCGGCGACCCGCGCGGCGTAGGCGTATAGCTCAGGTAACGTCTCGTAACGGCGTCCCTCGGCGTCCCATGCCAGTCCTTCCAGAAGCGCTTCGGGTACTTCGCGCGGGATCGAAAATCGCGCGACCACATCCGCGAAGGCGCGATCGGCGGCCTGGTCCATCGGCTGGCCACGGTAGGCGCGATCGAGCCGTTCCTTCAGTCGCTCGACGGCGGCGGCGCGATTGTCTCCGAGGTCGACCGCGTCGTCGGCCAGCCGGCAGAACGCGTACAGCGCGATGGCGGGATCGCTCACCTTTCGCGGCAGCACCTTCGAGGCCGCGTGAAACGTCCGGGAGCCGCCCTTGAGCAAGGCACGGCAGGCATCCATGTCGGCAGGATCGAGCGAATTGGTCATGCAGTCACCGGATCTGGGCGCGTGATAGCTTGCGCGTCGGGGATGAGGGAATCGAGAACACGGGCCGAAGACAGCACGCCGGGCAGTCCCGCGCCGGGATGGGTGCCGGCGCCGACCAGATAGAGGTTGGCGACCTCTTCGCTCTTGTTGTGCGGGCGGAACCACGCGCTCTGCGTCAGGATCGGCTCCAGCCCGAAGGCGGCACCGCGGAACGACGACAGGCGATCCCTAAAATCCTGTGGCGTCAGCATATGCGAGCTGACGATCTGATTTTCCAGGTCGGGCAGCATGGTGTTGCCGAGCTCGCGCGCAATCGCGCGGCGGTATTTTTCGGCCATCACGCCCCAGTCCGTGCCGCTCTGCAGATGCGGCACCGGCGAGAGCACGTAGAACGCGTCGCAGCCGTCGGGAGCGAGCGAGCTGTCCGTTGCCGTGGGGCGATGCAAATACAGGCTGAAATCGTCAGCCAGGACCTTGCGTTCGAAGATGTCGGTCAGCAGCTCCTTGTAGCGCGGCCCGAGCAGGATGGTGTGATGCGGAACATCATCGTATTTGCGGCGCGTGCCGAAATACCAGACGAACAGGCTCATGGAATAGCGCGCACGCTCGATGCGCCGGTCGGTCCAGCGTGAACGGGCGGACGACGGCAGCAGATGCCGGTAGGTCCATGCGGAGTCCGCGTTGGACACCACAATCTCGGCATCGATCGTTTCGCCGGAGGCGAGGCGCACGCCGCACGCCGCGCCGTTCCTCACGACGATCTCGCGAACCTCCGCGTTGCAGCGGAGCGTGCCACCCTGCCCCTCGATCAGCCTGACCAGGCCTTCGACCAGCCGGCCGGTGCCACCAAGCGCAAAATGCACGCCCCAGCGACGTTCCAGGAAGGCGATCAGGCAATAGATCGAACTCGCCGTGAAGGGATTGCCGCCGATCAGGAGCGGATGGAAGCTGAACACGACACGCAAGCGCTCATCGCGGAAGAATTTCGACACCAGGCTGAAGACGCTGCGATAGCTCGACAGCTTGATCATCTCAGGCGCGATTTTGGCCATGTCGGTCCAGCGGCTGAAAGGCACGTCGCCCAGCCGCTCGAAGCCGACCTTGAATATCGCCTCGCTGGCCTTCATGTAGGCGTCGTAGCCATCGACATCGCCGGGCGAAAACCGCGCGATCTCGCGGCGCATCGCGTCGGCGTCGCCGGAATAATCGAAGTGCGAACCGTCCTGAAAGCGGATGCGATAGAACGGCGACACCGGCACCAGCGTCACGTCGTCGGACATTTTTCGTCCGCACAGCTTCCACAACTCCTCGAACAGAAACGGCGCGGTGACGATGGTCGGCCCTGCATCGAAGGTGAAGCCATCCTGACGGTAGACGTAGGCGCGGCCGCCCGGTGCATCGAGTTTTTCGAGGACAGTGACGCGATAGCCTTTGGCGCCAAGCCGCACTGCTGCCGCCAACCCGCCAAAGCCGCTGCCGATCACCACCGCATGCGGCTGGCGATGCGAAGGGATTTGCGGCGTCGGTCGAGCGGATGTGGTGTCCAGCATGAGGCCACTGTAATTATTTCTTGACACTTGCCTAGTCTGGAGTTGTACATTCCGATTTACATTTTTCGCGCCGCTTGCTCGGCAGCTGTTGTGCGCGCGTATCTCTCGATGAGATGCGCGATCAGTTGCGGTTGCTCTTCATGCGCGAGATGACCGAGGCCGGGCAATCGTTCGATCACGGCGTGGGGCAGAATTTCGCGAACCTGCTGCGCGACCTCGGGCGATATCGATCGATCGTTTGCGGCAACCACCATCACCAACGCTGTCGTCAGCCTCGGCAGATCGTGCAGCAGCGGTTCGAGCTTCCAATTCGCCATCATCCGCAGCGCGGCGGCAACGTGGGCGGGATTGCGCACAAGCTTGCGATAGAGCGCGATACCCGCTTGATCGATCGTCGAACCGGTATTGCCGATCAACCGCTCGACCGCGCCGGCATGTGAAGCCTGCCAGGCGAACACGCGCGGCACCAATGGACTGAGCACCATCAGTTTCGCCAACGGCGAGAACAAATGGTTGGCGACGCCGCCGAACGGCATGAAAGCGCCGTTCAAGGCCACCAATAGCCGCGGCGTCATGCGGCCCGCCAGGCACATGCGCGCCACGATCGCCGCCCCTGCGGAATGACCGACCGCAACCTCCGGCCTCGCTTCGAGTTTGCGAAGCAGCGCACCGAGATCCGCCGCCATGCCCGGCAGCGACAACCGATGCGCCGGCGGTGTCTGGGTGAAGCCGTGTCCGGGCAAGTCCGGCGCGATCACCGAGAAATGTTGCGCGAGCAGCGGCAACAGCTCGCGCCACGAATGCGTTGCGGCGCCGGTGCCGTGAATCAAAAGCAGCGGCGGCCCTTCGCCCATTCGCTGAACGTGCCAACGCAATCCGGCAGCCTCGACAAAACTGCTGGAATCCCGGTTGGGCCAGTCTGCGCCGTCCCTGTCCCAGACGAGGCCCTGCACGTCGGCACGTTATGCCGGCGTCGCCGACGGCATGCCGGCAAGGAAGGCATCGTAGGCCGCAATGAACTCGGTCTTGGCTTCGAAGTGCGGCATCGCGCCGGTTTCGAACACCCGAATGGTCCAGTTGGCACGGCCTTCGACCTGCGTCTTGCCGGTGTAATCGACGAAATCGCCGCGTACGCCATGGCTCATCCATACCGGCAAGGTCAGTGAATGATAGATGCGGGTAATATCCTCGCTGAACAGAAAGCCGGACACGAAATAATACGGCGCATGCTGCGCGCCGGGCTGGCGCGTGGTCAGATAATCGTATTCCAGCAGGCCTTCGTCGATCGCGCGCGAGCCCCAGGTCTTGTTCAGGAAAAAGCGAATACCGGCGCGGCTCGTGAGCAGCCGAAAGAAGCCTTGGCTCCACAACGGAAACTCGAAAAATGCGCGCAGTCCCGGCATCTCCCGGGTGCCGTTTCGCCATTTTGTATTTTTGTCCCGGCTTCTGAAACCGGTGGGGCTGACCAGCGCCGCGCTGCGAAATGCAAGCGGCGCCTCGGTCACCGCCCGCGCGAGAAACTCCGACGACAGCGACACCGCCAGGGCGTCGATCGGGCCGCGGCCATGGTCGTTCTGGATTTCGCGGATCGCAATCAGGATCGCATCGGTCATCATCCGCACGGTATATTCGCGCGCGCCCCGCTGCGAATGTCCGAAACCGGGCAGTTCCAGCGCGTAGACTCTGCGGCTTTGGCGATAATGTTCGTACAGCGGCTTGATCTCGTAGGCCGAGCCGGCGGCATTGATGCTGTGGATCAGCAGCAACGGCGGAAATTTGCCCGGGATTTCCGGACCGGCCGAATAATAGGTTAGCCGGCCGACCGTACTGCCGATCTCGTGACGCTGGCCGGATACCGGCGCGGGCAATTCCTCCGCGCCGCGCAGCGCGACGGGATTGAGGGCTGGGGCGGCTGCGTTCATCGTACGTCTCCTTTTTCGGACCAGACCGCATCTCGCCGTGGCCAAGATCGTATCAGCAGTGTATCAGAACTGACAATCAATGTTGTCGTTCAGCAACGGAAACGTCAGTTGACACAATCCCTGCCCGTCAAGCCTTTCCTCGAAGTCCTTTCCGGCCGCCGGCAAGCCGTGCCGCCGCTTTGGATGATGCGCCAGGCCGGCCGCTATCTGCCGGAATACCGTGAAGTCCGCGCCAAAGCCGGCGGCTTTCTCGACCTGTGCTTCACGCCCGACTTCGCCGCCGAAGTAACGCTGCAACCGATCCGCCGCTTCAACTTCGACGCCGCCATCATCTTCTCCGATATCCTCGTCATTCCCTACGCGCTCGGCCGCGATGTGCGTTTCGAAGTCGGCGAAGGCCCGCGGCTCGATCCGCTCGACACACCCGACAAGGTCGGCACGCTGGCGACGACTGGCGACTTCAGCAAACTCGAACCGGTGTACGAAGCGCTGCGCCGCGTGCGCCGCGAACTCGATCCGAAAATCGCGCTGATCGGCTTCTGCGGCGCGCCATGGACGGTTGCGACCTACATGGTCGCAGGCCACGGCACGCCGGATCAGGCGCCGGCGCGGATGATGGCGTATCGTCACCCCGAGGCGTTTGCGAAGATCATCGACACCATTGTCGAGAACTCGATTCAATATCTGCTTGGCCAGCTCAAGGCCGGCGCCGACGTGCTGCAGATCTTCGATACCTGGGCCGGCGTGCTGCCGCCGCGCGAATTTCAGCGCTGGTCGGTCGAGCCCACGAAACGCATCGTCGAGGGCGTCCGCAGGCAGGTGCCGGACGCGAAGATCATCGGTTTCCCCAGGGGGGCTGGCGCGCTGCTGCCCGGATATGTGGAGGCAACCGGCGTCGATGCCGTCAGCATCGATTGGGCTGCCGAACCGTCACTGATCCGCAACCAGGTTCAAAGCCGCGTCGCGGTGCAGGGCAATCTCGACCCGCTGGTGCTGATCGCGGGCGGCGCTGCGCTGGATCGCGCGATCGACGACGTGCTGTCGAATTTCGCCGCCGGCCGGCTGATCTTCAACCTCGGCCACGGCATCCAGCCGGAAACCCCGATCGCGCATGTCGAACAGATGGTGAAACGGGTGCGGGCGTATCAGGGGCGCTAACGCTGACTTGCCAGCACCGCTTTCGATAACATCGCGGCATCGGCATGCGGCAGCGGCAGATAGCGCGCTCCCATTTCCCTGGCGACGGTTTCTCCCGATGCGCCCGGCCGGGGCGACGTATCGACCAGCACAGCGTTGATGCCGGCAGCACCCAGTTGCCGTGCCGCATTCATCGCATCTTCCTCGGCACGTGGACGCCCCTGCCCGCCGTCGCGCGCGATATTCGCGCGCCCGTCGGTCAGGACGATGACCGTCGGCGTTTGTCCTTTGCGGCGGATTGAATCCGACAGCGCAAAGGCCGCATCCAGTCCGGCCGCGAGCGGCGTGCCGCCGCCGCCCGGCAATCCGGCAAGGCTGCGCTTGGCGCGTGCCAGCGAGCGGGTCGGCGGCAACAGCAATTCGGCCGCGCTGCCGCGAAACGCAATCAACGCCACCTGATCGCGCCTGATGTAGCAATCCGCCAGCAGCAATTCGACTGCCCCCTTGGCTTCCGCCAGCCGGTGCAACGCCGCCGAGCCTGACGCGTCGACCACGAAAATCGTGGTGGTTTCCGTGCGCTGCTTGAACCGCGAGATCCGAAAATCATCCTTCCGGATCAGGATGCGCGGCCGGGATGTCTCGCCGGATGCAGCAGCTTCGCGTCGCCGCAATGGCTGCCATGGCGCCGCCGCACGCAAGGTCTCGATCACGTTGAGCCTGGCGCCGGCGCGCAAATCGCCGCGAACCGCACCCGCCGGCCGGCCACGCTTGTTGGATTTTTGCAAAGCGCCAGCTTTGCCTTGTGAACGCCCGCGTGGTCGCGTCGATGACATTCGCAGTGCCGCCAACACGTCGGCCGGAAGGGCGGCTTGAACCGCGGCAAGGATGACTTCATCGAGGGGGCGATCGATATTGGGATTGCCCGTATCGGCCTTGTCCTCTTCGGCGGATTCCGGCGGTGGCTGCTCCTGCGGCTGCTGCGATGGTTCCGATTCTTCTTGCGGAAAAACCAGCGTTCGGGGCGCCAGCACCAGCCGCGCAGCAACCGCGATATCATCTTGATCCACAGCGTCATGCGCGGAGAGCGCGGCACTGGCGCAGGCCACGCGCAGTGCCAGTATCGGCGCACGGAGCGACACGATCCCGAGCGCGGCGGCCGCGTTGCACATGGCTGAGACTTGTTCAGCGCTGGCCTTGAGGGCCGGCAGTCGCTCGCGCGCCGCGATGATTTCTTCACGATCTATCGTAAACTCATCGGCCGCCCGGATCGGTATCTCATTCAGGTCGACATGAAATCCGAGACGATCGCGGATCGATATCGGCGCCAACTCATCCTCCAGCCCTTCGTCCAGCGCGATCACGCCGAACCGGGCCGGCATCCGCAACGAAAGCCCGTCTCGCTCGACGATCGTCTCGCGCGCATCGATCGCGGCGGTGATATGTACAGACGTCGCGGACGGCAGCCGCTCCGCCATCGCCACCAAGAGCACCCCGCCATCAGTTTCCGCCAGCAGGCCGCGTTCCGCCACAGGACGGCCGGCGAGCAGCGTGGCGTTGAGGTCGAGCCCGCCGAGCAGGCGCCCATCGGCAATATGCAGCGGCAGATGTTTCAGCGGTTGAGAACTCGGCAATGCCGCACGCAGCATCGTCAGCCAGCGCTCTCGAACCGGGCCGGCGCGCGACCGGACCAGAACGCCACCGGTGCCGACCGGATCGACCGCGAACAATTGCGCCGCAGTCGCCGCATCGGACCAGGCGAGCGCGGCCGTCATCCCAATACTTCCACAATGGCACGGTCGACCCGCACGCTGGAGCCGGCGTCATCGAGCGGGTTGCGTCGCAGCCGGTGACGCAACGCCGACGGTGCCACGCGGCGAAGATGTTCGTCGCCGACGGTTTTGGCAGCCTCGAGCGCGGCCAGCGCCCGCGCCGCACGCATCAGCGTCAACTCCCCGCGCAAACCATCGGTACCGAGCGCCATGCAAAGCTTTGCAGCGCGTTCCAGCGTGGTGTCGGACACCGACACCGACGGCAGACGCTCGCGCGCCGAAATGATCTTCTTGCGCAGCTTCGCCTCTTCCTTGGCCCACGTCGCGGTAAACGCCGCGCTGTCGCTTTCGAAATCGTCACGACGGCGCACCACCTCGATGCGGCTGAGAAGGTCGCCCGGCGTCTTTACCTCGACCGACATGCCGAACCGGTCCAGCAATTGCGGACGCAACTCGCCCTCCTCGGGGTTGCCGGTGCCGACCAGTACAAACCGCGCGGGATGCCGGATGCTCAGACCTTCACGCTCGACGACATTTTCGCCGGATGCGGCCACATCCAGCAGAAGATCCACCAGATGATCCTCCAGCAGATTGGCTTCATCGATGTACAGGAACCCGCGATGCGCCCGCGCCAGCAATCCCGGCTCAAAAGCCTTTTCCCCGCGCGCCAATGCCCGTTCCAGATCGAGCGCGCCGACGACGCGGTCTTCGGTGGCGCCGAGCGGCAGGTCGACGACCGGAACCGGCACTTGCGCGGATTTCAGGGCGCCCTTGGTCGCGCGAGCACGGCACTCGTCGCAGAATTCACGCCGGCCGGTCCGGATCGCAATTATAGCGGCAACCGGCGATGACTTTCATCTTGGGCAACAACGCCGCCAGCGCGCGCACCGCCGTGGACTTTCCCGAGCCGCGATCGCCAAACGCAAGCACGCCGCCGACCTTGGGGTCGACCGCCGCGATCAGCAGCGCGAGCTTCATTTCGTCCTGGCCGACGATCGCTGAAAAAGGGAATGCTGCTGCCATCTTACGCCTTCATGGCCGCCGCCGCGCTTCGTCCAGTACGGAAGCGGTCAGGGACATCGCGGATCCACTAATGGTCGAATATCCGGCAATCGGCGAATTGCAGTGGTCAATGCGCACCCCAGCCAAACTCCATTCCGCAACCGCGCTTCGGTCCGCGGTGCCGAGAGAGATTAAAGCCAGCCGCCAGCCGGAATGCAAACGAAGGTCACGCGTGCGGTGCAAACATCACCGTTGGGACAGACCACGGCACCTTAAATACGCGCGAAGTTCAGAACGTTTCACCGCCCGTCGAACTTTTTGTTTCATCTGCCCCTGTTCGTTTCGGCCTTCTGCAGGGCTCGGCGGAATGATACTCGTACCCCGACCTCGGGAAACAATATTGTTCAAGCTCATCATCGGATTTGTTGCAATGGCGGCCATCTCGATCGGGCTGTTTCAGCTTCATCGGGGCAGCGAAGGTCTAGGCATCGCCAACACCACCGTCGGCGAAACGCCGGTCACGATCTTCCGGCAGCAATCCTCCGCCTCCGCCCCGGTCGTCGTGATTGCCCACGGCTTTGCGGGCTCTCAGCAATTGATGCAGCCCTTCGCGGAAACGCTGGCGCGCAACGGCTATATCGCGGTGACCTTCGATTTCCTCGGGCACGGCCGTAACCCGGCGCCGATGCGTGGCGACATCACCGAGGGCAAGGCGATCACCGCGGCGTTGCTGGCAGAACTGACCGACGTCGCGGCATGGGCGCGCAAGCTGCCAGGCAGCGACGGCCGGCTTGCGGTGCTCGGGCATTCGATGGCTTCCGACATCGTGGTGCGGTTTGCGCAGGCCACGCCGGATGTCGAGGCAACCGTCGCCGTGTCGGTGTTCTCGCCCGTCGTCACCGCGACCAGTCCACGCAATCTGCTCGTGATCGTCGGCGCGCTCGAACCGTGCGATGCTCCGCAATGAGGGCCTCCGCATCGTCAATCTCACCGCCGGCGGACTCGGCGGTCGCCGGCGAGACATATGGCCATTTTTCGGATGGCACCGCCCGCAAATTGTCGCTGGCGCGCGGCGTCGAACATATCGGCGTGCTCTACAGCCAGGACAGCATGACGGAAGCACTGCGCTGGTTTAACGCTGCATTCGACAAGCAAAACGACTGACTTCATCGATAGCCGCGGCCGCTGGCTGGCGCTGGTCTTCCTCGGCATCGTCGCGCTGGCTTGGCCATTGTCGTCGCTTTTGCCGGTCGCGAGCGAGACACCGTCGGGGATGCATCTCGGCTGGAAGCCGCTCCTGATCGCGGCCTTCACGCCGGCGCTGTTGACGCCGCTGATCCTCTGGAAAATGCCGACGGACTTTCTGCCGATCCTGCTCGGCGACTACCTGACGCTGCACTTTCTGCTGTATGGCGCACTGACGGCACATGGCCATGCTGTATCTGCGCAAGGTGCTCATCTCCGGATGCTGCGATGCCAGTCTCGTGGAAGAACATCGCGATCGCGACAGCCGCTGTCGCCGCCTACAACATCGTCGCCTTCGGTCTGCCCATCGACACCTACGTATTCTCGTTCCTGCCGATTCCCGCGCGGCTTCCACTGATCGCCGCGATTGCTTGCGGAACGCTGCCCTACTTCATCGCCGACGAATGGCTGACCCGAGGC
Source organism: uncultured Alphaproteobacteria bacterium (assembly GCA_963783115.1). Lineage (GTDB taxonomy): Bacteria > Pseudomonadota > Alphaproteobacteria > Rhizobiales > Xanthobacteraceae > Bradyrhizobium. Next base: position 96,804 of record CAWAMK010000008.1, read on the forward strand.
CCGGATACCAGGCGCGGCGCTTATGCCCTGACAAAATTCTGCTTCCTGCTGTCGCTCGCGATTGCCGTGGCGCTCAACCCGATGAAGCTGTTTTTCCTGGCCATCATCGTGCCGGCGATCCTGCTGCTGTTCCTGGCGTTCGGACTGATCAGCCGCTGGAGCTACGCGTCGACGCGTCATCCGCTGCCGGGCGCGCTCGCCAACGCCGCCGTATTCGCATGGGGCATTGCCGTAACGTTTCCGATGATCGTGCGATGAGAAAACGGAGCTTTGTAGAGATGTTCCCACCCAAGCGCACGGAACCATCGGCCGGACAGGAATCGGTCTGGGACTACCCGCGCCCGCCGCGACTGGAAAAGAGCCGGCGCGCGCCTGCGTGTGATCTTCAACGGTCAAACGATTGCCGATACGACGTCCGGCTATCGTGTGCTGGAGACCAGCCACCCGCCGGTTTACTACATTCCGCCCGACGATGTCGCACAGCAATATCTGCTTGCGCATCGGGCAGTTCCTGGTGCGAGTTCAAGGGGCACGCGAAATACTGGTCGCTTGATGTCAATGGCCGGACCGCCGAGAATGCGGCGTGGAGCTACCCGTCGCCATCGGCCGCATTCGTCGAGATCGCGGGCTATCTGGCGTTCTATGCCTCCCGCGTCGATCAATGCTGGGTGGATGACGAGCGCGTGCAGGCGCAGGAAGGCGATTTCTACGGCGGCTGGATCACCTCGCGCATCGTTGGCCCGTTCAAGGGCGGCGCTGGAACGCGCGGATGGTAGATCGCGGCGATCCCGCTTCCGCGGTATGGGCTCCGGCTGTCGGCGCCGCGGCGCCGCGCGATCTCTGCACCGATTGCGGCATTTCGCGTTCGAGCGATCCCAAGCAGTGCGGTCAGGCCTGCCAGTTCATCAAGCCGGACTATCCGGCGCTGGAAGCCCGCGTGCACGGCCGCACCCGGGATCCGCAGCGAACCGACGAAATCTTCTTCGGGCCGTTCCGTCGCATGGTCCGCGCTTCGCTTGCGCCTCCGCGCGAGGGTGCGCAGTGGACAGGCATCGCAACCCGGATCGGCGAACGCCTGCTGGAAAGCGGCGCCGTCGACGCCGTGCTGACGATGGCGCCGGATCCCGAACGACAAGTGGAAACCGGTGCCGGTGCTGGTGACGTCGGCGGAAGGCATGGCGCAATGCCGCGGCATGCGGATGGGATACGCGCCGCTGCTGGCATTGCTGGAGCCGGCACGGGCGCGCGGCTTCAAACGCATCGCGGTCATCGGAATCCCCTGTCAGGTCTATGCGCTGCGGTCGCTGGAGGCCAAGCTCGGCTTCGAGAAGATCTATGTCGTGGGCACGCCCTGCTCCGACAACACCACCACGGCCAACTTCCATACCTTCCTCGAACTGCTGTCCGACCAGCCCGACACGATCACCTATCTCGAGTTTCGCGCGGATTATCATGTCGAGCTGCGCTTCAGCGACGGCCGGGTAAAGGAAATTCCCTTCCTGAAGCTTCCGATATCCAAACTCCCGCCGGATTTCTTTCCGATGACCTGCCGCACCTGCGTGGATTACACCAATGTGCTCGCCGATATCACCGTCGGCTACATGGGCGGCCAGGGCGAACAATGGTTGCTGGTGCGCAATCCGCGCGGCGAGGAACTGCTCGACCTGCTGGGAAGACGAAGTCCGCATCTCCGAACCCGGCAGCGCCGGCAAACGCGCCGGACCGGTCAAAGGCTTTCTGAAGAACGTTGAGCTCGCCGCCGGCGGACTTCCGGTGCGCAGCATGCCGAACTGGCTGCAGGCCGATCATGGGCTGGCTGATGCCGAGGGTCGGACCGCGCGGCCTCGAATTCGCGCGCGCCCGCGTCGAGATGAAGGCTGTTGAAACGGTACTGCACTTGCGCCGACAATATCCGCAGCGCGTGAAGAACATGGTGCCCGCGCACGTATGGGCGCTGGTCGAGCCTTATGGCATTCGACCTGGGGCGGCGAGACGGTGAGCGCGCTGCCCAGTTGGACCGAGAATGATCGGGAGCCGAGGCAGCTCCCGATCCGGATCGTGAAGTGAAATCTGTGTCTTCGCCGTTTAGGTCCTATTTCGGCTGACCGGTCGAGCCATTCTCACTGCCAATACCGGTATCGGATGACGTCGGCGCGGCGCGCGTGTCCGGCGCAGGGTTCGCCGGCTGATAGATCTTCGGCTGATTGGATGAACCCGCTGGCTGCGCCATGCCCTGCGACATGCCTGTCGTCTGCCCCACCGGCGTCGTTACGGCAGCCGTCTCGATGCGCGACTTGCTGGCATAGCCAGCCGCCAACAGACCCATCACAGCGAGACCGATGACCGCAAATCCGATCAGTTCCGGACCGGCGCCATTCGGGGTCGCGCCGACGCGCGAGCCGTTGCCTTCCAAGGCTTCGGAAGCGATTTCTCGATTGGTTCGAGATCGGAGGAAGTAGATGAATGAGCCGGCTATGATGAACGTCGTGGCCGCCAGCGTGAAGAACATCAGCCAGCTGATTGGATTGTCGCCTTGCATCGGAGCCTCCAGTTGTAAAACTCTCATGACAAGCTGGAACGCTTCGCGTTTGTTCCTAACGCTTACCAGGCCCGATCTCGGGAGGCGATCTGAAAATCGATCTAAGTCATTGATATATAAATGGTTACTGCGTGACAGGCACGAAGATTCGCTTCGTGATTACATTCGCTATATGTAAACTTTAGTTGACATATTTGCGAAGTTCAGCGAGCCTAGCGATCTGGAAGTCCAGCGACGCCTTCGCGGCGCGACTTCAGATAACGACGGCGAGGACGAATGGGCGGCACCGCAGCACTGTCCAATTCGAATGAACTCGAACGGCTTCTGCTGCGAATGTCCCGGAAGGACGAAGCGGCTTTTGAAGCGCTGTACGCGGCCACTAAACGAAAGCTGTTCTCGACTGTACTGTTAGTGGTCAAGCGCAGGCATCTGGCCGAGGAAATCCTGCAGGAAGCGTATGTCCGCATCTGGCTGAACGCGGCTATGTACCGTTCAACCATGGGCTCGCCCATGATGTGGATGATAACAATCGCCAGAAACCTTGCGATCGATGTCGCACGAAAGCCGACATTGGAAGTCTATTCCGACCATGCAGTGATGCTGAACTTTCCCGCTGAGATCCCGACAGCGCTCGAAAACATCGAGATTCGCGAGAGCGAAAACGAGACGATCAGACTACGGGACAGCATCTTCTCCGCCTTGCAGGCCTTGGAGCCCTCAAGGCGTCAACTGGTTGTTGCAGCCTACATCCATGGAGAAAGCCGGCACCGGCTTTCCGAACTGTATGGCGTTCCGGTCAACACCATAAAGACGTGGATCAGGCGTGCGCTGCTGGAAGTACGGGCTCAAATAGGAGCGATGCCGGCGAGCCATGACGACGTCGATCTCCTCGCCTCGACCGTTGGCCAATTACCGGAAACGCGGGCTCGACCTCTCGAGCCCGCCGTGCGACGCACCAGCCAAACCTTGCGATTTGACGTCAATGCTGCATGATGTCAGGATATCCTTACAATGCGAGACGCCGAAGTTGATGGCGATGCTGTCCAACTGCGGCTGCAAGGAGACAAAAATGCTCGCTTAATGGGAGGACTTCGCCGTGACCAAGTTTGCGTTGCCTGCACTCGCACTCCTCATATTTGGCCTTTTCTATTTTTCCATCACATCCCAACCGCCCGATGAGCCCTCTGACGTCGCCGCCCCGCGCGAGGAAGCGACCCAGCAACCCGTCGCCGAAAAAACTGTCGCCGCCGAGCCAGATCGGGTGCAGCAGCTTACCAAGACGATCGACAGCGTCAGCGCCGAGCTGAAGCGGCTGTCCGACGATACCAAGGCGAACAGCGACAAGATCGCCCAGGCCGCCGCGCTTCGCGCCGACCTGCAAGATTCCAAGTCGAGCAGCGATAAGACTACGCAGAGTATGGTCGAGCAGATCGACGCGCTGCGCTCCGACCAGGCCAAAGTCCTGCAGGACGCCAAAGAGAGCAACGACAAGGCGGCGCAGGCGCTTCGGCAAGAGTTCGCGGCTTCGCAGGCCAAGCTTGTCGCTCAGGTCAGCGATACGCTAAAGGCAAACACCGCAAGCTCCGAAGCCCTGGCGCAACGCGTTGATGCGATGAAAAAGGACATCGACGACGTCAAGAAGAACATCGACGAGGATCGGCAGAATGTATCCAGCATATCGCCAGGCCTTGCGCTTGTCGTTGCGCTGGCCGCGCTCGTGCTAGGCCCCTTCGTGGCGCGTCAGCTGACCGCGAACCAGATTGCCGCCGCCAGGAAGCAGGCGGTAGCCGAAGCGCCGCGCGACCGGTCTCAGGCCGACAGGATGGCCAAAGCAGAGCCACCTCTGGCCCCGTCTGCCGCGGCCGAGCTGCCGCATCACGACTCTCCCCAGCACGAAGCGCCGCCGCTGGGCGAGGAAGCCAGCCCTCACCATGACGCCAACACAAATCAAAAAGTCGCGCCTGACTCAGAAAAGGTCTGAAGTTTTCGCAGCCCCAAAGACCTGCGACACCTCTGCACGGCTAAGACCTCCGGAGCGCTCAGAACCGCCGCGAGAAGCGGCGAGATCATCTTGGCGTGTGCTGGGATCACTTTCAAAGTTTGCATGTCTTAAGCCGCGCGTTGCGGACCAGCCGCCTTTTTTCAGCTGGGAAAGGCGCTCATACGACTTTTATCCTTGCATTAAACCCAGCGGGGATAGCCAAAACCCGCGCTCAATCCCCAGACCTGAATCGCTCAGCGAAAGCGCCAAGATTTCCGATGGTTACAGGCATAGTTGGGGGAATGCTGGGATCGCCAGCCTTGCGCCAACGCACAAGGTGGGCTGCTCCGTTCGAAGACGGTGAAGCTTTCATGTTGCGCGAAAGGCACGGCCCGCGTCTTCTGCCGCGCTGCGGTCGATCTTCGCGTCCTGTGTCGCAGGGACACTAGCCCGCGACCCGCCATACGAGCATGGTAGCTGCGGGGGAGATTCAGGCAGGGACAGCCATCATGACGGCCAGAGTAGCGCGTAGCAAAGCCAAGCGAATTCCTTCAGCCCCAAGAAAGCCGCCGATCCCGGCCGCAAAGCTGGCCCGGCGGCTCGCCGAGGTTCAGGCACTGCGAAAGCTCGTCCAGCAAGCCGAAGCCAGCCGGGCCTGCTGATCTATCTACGCGGCGTACCTGATCCGGAAATCGTCGATCCGCCTGCCCGACTTCAATTGGGCAGTCAGCCAACGGGGCGTCTTGCCACGCCCTGCCCAGGTCTCTGACGGTCGCTCCGGATTCCGGAATTTTGGCACGACCACGGGATAGGGGCGCCGCACACTTGATTTGGATCGCGACTTGGCGCCGGAATTTTTGGCACCCGAGGACCTGCCAGCCAGTCGCTTGCGGCCAGAAAACTTGGCAACAGGCGATTTGCCGGCAGGAGCGGCAGGCGTAATTTCGATGCCGCGCTGGAGCAGCTTCAGGCGGCTTTCAAGCAGGCTCTTTTCCGCGGTCAACGCCGCGGCAAGCCGCTTGGCAACTTCCTCATGGAGCGCCCATAATTCGTCGGTCGACATCGACTTGAAGTCATTTTGATTCATGACGGTCCCAAATCATGATGTGATTTATCGTGAGACCATCGTCGAAATAAAACATGAGCATAACAAGGCCAATTCAAGACACTTGTTGTCTTAAATCAGATTTTTCATTCAAGCGCACATGATCAGATTGCCGATTTAATCTGCCGTCCACGCAATCAACCGGATATTGCAGCGCTCCGTGCGCGTAGAACGCGACGTCCATCAATGCTCGAAGAAAGCTCGGGCTAGCACGCAACGAGTTGCGGCTCGGGCTTAATTTGGGCTTATAATACCGCCAACAAATTGATCCGTTGCCCTGACAAAGGATGCGGACCGTCATGCCGAGAAAAGGAATTACCGGTCACGACGAATGGGTCGTCACCGAAGCGCTGGCGACGGCGCTGATCGCGCTCGAACAACTCGAACCGACCCAGCAATCGCGCCAGCAGATGGACGACATCAAAAAATTGCTGGCCGCCAAGTGCCAGCCAGGCACCATGAATCTGCATCTCGCCCAGGCAAAATGCCGGCTGAACCCCCACGACGATCGCGCCATGATCTATCGAGAGTACGGATTTGAGGATCGCGAAGTCTGAAACCGGGGCGCTGCGCGCAACGCATTGTGCATCGGGAAAAGTCGGAAGGAGATCGCCATGAAGCTGCCGCACGTATTTTCCGGCGCGACGGCGCCGATCGTTCTGGCCGCGGCAATCGCCCTGCCCGCGCCGGCGCGGGCGCAGACCTACGATCCGAGCTACCCGGTTTGCCTGCAGGTTTATCAGGGCATCGCGGATTTTTATTTCGAGTGCCATTACCGGACCATGGCGCAATGCGCGGCGTCGGCCTCCGGTCGCTCGGCGCAATGCGTGGTCAACCCTTATTATGGCGGGCCGAATGCCGGGCGCGGCAAACGGCAAAAACGGCCTCCGCGTTATTAGTATCGCTCCGCGCGATTAAATATCGAAGGCCGCTTGATTTAAGGGGCAGGCCCTCCGGCCGGCCTAGTGTGCGCCGCTCACCAGCCATAAGTGCCGAGCGCGAGCGGCCGCGATGGCGCCCTGGATGGTCCCTTCGCGGTTTGCGTCGTGTCGGTCCCCAGGCAGCGCCGCGCAGCCTCGATCTCGGCGTCGCTCGCCCCCTTGCTGCGGGCCCAATGCTCGGCGGCGGACGCGCTGTATTTTGCCACATAGTAGCGCACGACGGGACATGAGATCCGACGCAACACCCCGGACTGTTCGCCCGCAAAGCCGGCGCCCGGCATTCCCAGACACAGCGCCAGCACACACGCCGAACGCGCACACACCCAACGTAAGTCCATGTGATTCCCCTCTGCATCGAGAGGACACCGGCTTTCACCGGTGCATCAAGCCCGATTGTCGGTTCCGGGCGCGAAACATCCGTGGCTGTGCCCAGGCCGCAACGGCCCTGTCCCGCCACAGAGGTTACTTCCGGCACGTGACTTTCTGCGATCGTTAAAATTGATTGTTTACGAAAATGGCCGAACCTGACCGCCAGCCGGGCGCCCTTCGATACCCCTGTTTGCCACGGCGTGGCACGATTTGATGAAAACACCGATTGAATTAGACCGCCGAACGATCACGAGGACGACGATATCGAAAGACGCGCTGCTGTTCTTTGACGAGCAGCGCGGCGTCTTCACCTGCCGCGTTCAGGACGTGACGAATGTGGGGGCTGGAATCGAACTCCACAGCCTGAATTTGCTGCCGCTGGATTTCGAACTGAGTTTCGACAATTTTCACACCATTCGCGAATGCCGCGTGGTCTGGCGGCAAGGCGATTTCGTCGGCGTCGCGTTTCAAAACTGATCGGTCTGCAGATCGGCTCTTCCGTCTTTAACGCTCAGGGACCAATCTGCCTTGAACAGTTAATGTGCAGGTTTTGGAACCAATATCCTGACAATGCGTCGAATCCCTGCGCTTCCGGCCCGCTGGAAGACGTTTCATGCATTTGACTGTTCGGTCGCGTCCCTTTGCGTGGGGCTCGTTTGGAGGTCCATGACGGGAGTTCGGTAATGTCCTGGGATCGTCCGTTCCCTCAGCCTGTCCCTCTTCCGGAAGGACCGCCCGCACAGACCCTGCGCGACGCCGCCGGCTACATCAGGACGCTTCCCCCGCTGGAACGCGATTGTCAGGAATGGCGGCTTGCCGTGCAGATGTTGATCGATGCCGCCGAAGACCGTGGACCCATGCTGTTTGCCCATATGGGAATTGTCAGGGCCCTCGAAGCGCATGCCTCGGGCGCGCTCAACCCCGCGCGCCAGCGCTCAGGTCAGGAATTGAAGCACGAGCCTGACGTCAGCCTCTGAGCGAACGGAACGGACGCTCAGGACCGCAACCGGCCGCCGGTCTAACCGCTCCGCTTATGCGACCTGCCTGATCCGGAAGTCATCGATCTGCTTGCCGGATTTCAACTTGGCGGCAAGCCAGCGCGGCGTCTTACCGCGTCCTGCCCAGGTTTCGGACGGCCGGTCGGGATTGCGGAATTTTGGAACGACGGCAGGATACGGGCGCCGACCCGTCGGCGAAGTCTCGCGCTCCTCGACGCCACCCTTGAGCTGCTTCAGCCGATTTTCGAGCACGCGCTTTTCAGCGAGCAGCGCGGCGGCGAGCCGGGATGCGATTTCCTCGTGCGAGTGTCCAGAGCTCGTCGGTGGACATCGATTTGAAGTCATTCCGGTTCACGATCGTCCCCAAGCAAGATTGGTTGAAGCGATGTTCGCAGCAAGCATCGGCAGAATAGGCCAATCAAACATCTCTTTCCGGCCGTAGATGTTCCAACAATAACCGCCGCTCGAAAGTAAGGTTCCCCAAGTTGCAAGGTTCCGTTCAGATGTGAGCCTCAGATAATGCAACGGCAGCGAAACTCTCTTGAAGAATCACACTGCACAACCAGTGATAGATTGGTCCGGCGCACATCGCAACTCGAGCAGCGATCTGAAACTACGAGTCTGTGCTTGACGCTTTCCTAATGTAGCTGCCGCTCGCGGCCGCCGCGCGCGAACAACCACGGCGGCGTCCCGCTCAACTCAATCTCGCCACATCTCCGCCACGCCAACGCCAAAGTCGGGTCGGAACTTTGCGTGCGAAAGTTCCGGCCGGGCGCGAGCCTGTCCAGCAACAGAATGTTGTCGTTCATGGCAGAGTATCGCCGCCGCAATAACCGCGGTGCATCGAAGACTGCGGTTTGCAGCGCTGGCGCTCGCGCTGACGTCGTCGCACGCATACGCCGACACCTTCCAGGAAAAATGGATGGGACGGATCGCCCGGCCGCCGGCGGACGATCAGGAAGCCTCCGTCTACTGGGAGGACAAGTGGGATGCGCGCGGCAAGCGCTTCAAGGCCAACGAGGTCTCCTGCGCGCACCGCACCGAAGCGTTCGGCACCATCTTCGTCGTCACCAATCTGGAAAACGGCAAAAAGATCGGTTGCCCGGTGCAGGATCGCGGTCCCTTTCGCACGCGGCCGGGTTCTCGACTTCTCGCTCGGCGCCGCGCGCCAGATCGGCTGCGACGGCTTGTGCCGCGTCACCGTACGCCGTGCCGGCTACGAGTAGCACGGCAGGTTGAACAGAGCCGCCCCACAATAGCCGAGCGCGCGTCTCCCTGGGGTAGGTGAAGGGACGGCGCCCGGCTATTCGGGCCGCGCGGCGGTGCGGCACGAACAGGAACTCATTTTTAACTTAAAGGGAATTTAAAAAGCTGTTGGAGCCTAACGATTTTTATTGCTGCGCTGCGGCAGCAGGCACCGACATCCCCGCATAAGAGGTCCCGAAAGGGCGTTAGACGGGTCAAAAATCTCGCGGGTTGCGGTAACAGGCGCGGCACGCCGATCCGACGAGCGAGTGCCGTGTTTGCATTTTGCCGACGTGATTGACCTGCAAGCAGCTCGCCGCTGCGATGAGGAATAGACGAGGCCCGGAGTGCCTAGGAGTTCCGGGCCTCGTGGCCTCCAGTGGTAGCATTCGTCGTGATGAACGAACGCCCTGCCCCCCGCTGCAAGCGCCGTCGTTATAGAAGCGCCGTTCGCGCACAGCCAATCCGTACGAGTACGGTACGATAATGTTGTGCAAATTCCTTGCGTGTGTCCCGCACGCCTTCACGGAGCGCACGCCGAACCGCGCTGACCGCCGCGCTCTACTGCTTATCGAACGGAATATACTGATGATACTGCTTCGGCACTGAGTTCCGGTAACGCGCGGGCACCGTGCCACTGTCGACCGAATGGTCGATCTCCTGCTGCCGGGTCATCCTGGCCGGCTTCTTTTTCTTGGCCGCGGCCTTCTTTTGAGGGGCTGTGTTTTCAGCAGGGGCGTTTTCAGGGGCTTTGGCTTCCGGTGCGGCGGTGGAACTCGCTGCGGGCGGGCGCGGCACTGGCGCGGGCGCGCCCTGCGCCAGTGCAACGCCGGACGGCACGACGAGAAAAGCCGCCGCCGAAGCGGCGGCGACCAGACGAGACAATTTCTGCATCAAAAACTCCGGTAAAACTCCGTTACCGGCCGATCCTATTACGTCCGCAGCCGCCCGCACACCGGGATTTTGGCGAGACGAACGGCCACGAGCTGGCTGTCCCTGACCCGGCTGCAGGTCGTGAAGACGAAGGCAAGCCGGCTGCAGTGCCAATCGGGACCGAGTGCGGCACTGGCGGCCGGCTCGGGATGGGACACGCCGATCATGAAGAACCCCGAGAAAGCCAGCGCGATGACCGCGGCGACGAGCATGAGGTTTTTGCGGGTCCACCAATTGTGGGGCATGGCGGTCGCTCCAGTTGAGACGACGACACAATAGGAAGGCCCTATATCGATCCCTATGAACAGGTTCACACTACACGGAGTTGTGCGCGCCCCAGGCCGGAATACGGAAACGGGTATAACTCGCCCAATTCCATTGCGGGCACGAATCTCTTACCTGACACTGCGCGTTCGCGGTGGAGCGCGTGGGCGGGGCGTGCGATGGACGAGCAGGAAACGGGCTATGATTACGTCAGATACAAGCAATTGCTGGCGGAAGCCGTCGACGAGGCCAGTCGGCTCGAACTGATCGAGATCATGATCAGGGAAAATGCCCGCGACAGGCTGGAGGCGCAGCGTGCCGCGGACCGGATCGCGATGACGGTGATGACGGTGGCGCGCGTTCTCGGCCCAGGCAGCCGTAGCGACCGGTTCTAGGGCAGGACATCCCTCCCGAAGCAGTTCCGCCCGCGAGCCGCCCAGGCCGGCTGGCGCATGGCTCGTCATCGTCCGTTTGGGCCGTTTGCCGTCCACGCAAGCCTCCCCTGCTCGCGCGGCCTCATTTCCGCGCTGGCATTTTCCCCCGGGTTCACTTACTTAGGCCCGGTTCTGCGCGTGTGGCGCGTCCAACCCCTAAAACGAAAGTGACAAGGCCTTTTTTATGAGCGGATTCAAGGAACCGAGCTTTGCGGATCGCCAGAAGGCCGCGATGCAGGCGCGGCAGGACATCCTGAACAAGTTTCGCGCCAAGCCGGGGGCCGACGACCCCGAGGTGCAGCGCCGCCAGGCCGAGCGTGAAGCCCAGGCCGCCGCCCGCGCCAAGGCGAGAGAAGCCAAGGAAGCGGCCAAGGCCGAACAGAAGCGTCTCGAGGCCGAAGCCGCCGCGGCCGAGGCCGCGAGGATTACGCGCGAAAAAGAAGAAGAGACAGCAAGGCTGGCCGCGCTGGAGGCCGAGCAAAAGGCCAAGCGCGACGCCCGTTACGCTGCGCGCAAGGGCAAAGGCAAGAAGAAGTAGGCAAGAGCCGTGCGGTCAACGCAGCCACCGCACGTCTGTTGCCAGCGGCAGATTTCAGCCTTCCGCCTTCAAACCTTCGAGCAATTCCGGTCTGGCGTCACGCGCCAGACCGCGGGTGCATCTCTATTTGAAGTGACGACGCGGCTCAGTTCTTCTTCATGCCGTCCTTCGAGCCATCCTTCATGCCGTCCTTCATCATGCCATCCTGCTTCATGCCGTCCTTCTTCATCCCGTCTTCTTTCTTCATCGCATCCTTGGACATCGTTTCCTTCTTCATGCCGTCGTCCTTGCCCATCTTGTCCTGAGCGAAAGCGGCTGGGGCGAACGCGAGGCCGAGCGAAACGAGCGCGGCGGACAGGCTGAGGCCGATACGGGTCGTGGTGGTCATGGGGTGGTCCTCTGGTTGGTTTCTCAAAAAGCGACATCTGCCGCTCCATCCAATGACGTTGCGTCGACCGGCTTTGTTACCGGCCTCACCCCAACGGTCTTCTCCGCTCACGGATAGTTGAAGCGGGCAAATTGATGGCGGTTAACGCTCCGCGAGTGCTCGCCTCGAACGCATTATTGTCGGAGTCTTCTGCGAACCGCTGTTCCCGGCAGTGCGCTGCAGCGATATCCGGCTTTGGTCTCAGGGCCGCAATCTGGGCTTGCCGTCACGTGCCGCCCCGACCTATCACACGGCCGCGAACTGTCAGACCAGCCAACCTCGGACGACGACCGGCCAACATGGGCTGAAGCCGGTCCGGATCCAACAATTACAGCAGGGACAAACCATGCTCACACGCCGCCACCTCATCGCATCCGCCGTTGCCGCTCCCGCGATCCTTCGCTTCGGCACCGGCACCGCCCACGCCGCCACGACGCTCAAAATTTCGCACCAGTTTCCCGGCGGCACCATCGACAAGGGCGATTTCCGCGATCGCCTCTGCCGCATGTTCGCCGCCGAAGTCGCCAAGCGCTCGGGCGGCGAGATTGCAGCCGAAATCTATCCGAACTCCTCGCTGATCAAGACCAACGCGCAATTCTCGGCGATGCGCAAAGGCGCGCTCGATATCAGCCTCTATCCGATGCCCTATGCCGGCGGCGAAGTGCCGGAGACCAATATCGGCCTGATGCCGGGCCTGGTCGCGACCTACGACCAGGGCCTGAAATGGAAGAAGGAGCCGGTCGGCAAGGCGCTGACTGATTTCCTCGCCGACAAGGGCATCATTCTCCTGACCTGGGTCTGGCAGGCCGGCGGCGTCGCCAGCCGCTCCAGGCCGATCGTCGCCCCCGAAGATGCCAAGGGCTTGAAGGTGCGCGGCGGCTCCCGCGAGATGGACATGGTGCTGCAGACCGCGGGCGCTGCCGTGCTGTCGGTGCCGTCGAACGAAATCTATGCTGCGATGCAGACCGGCGCCTGCGACGCCGGCATCACCTCCTCCACCAGCCTGATCTCGTTCCGCCTCGAAGAGGTCGCCAAATCACTGACTTCTGGCGCCGGCGCATCCTACTGGTTCATGCTGGAGCCGCTGATGATGTCGAAAGCGATCTTCGACAAGCTGCCCAAGAACCAGCAGGACATCATCCTGTCGGTCGGCAGCGAACTCGAAGCGTTCGGCCGCAAGGGCGCGCAGGACGACGACGTCGAGGTCGCCAAGGTCTATGAGAAGGCCGGCGCCAAGGTCAGCGCAGCTCGATGTCGCAACCGTCAACAAGTGGCGGGACATCGCGCGCGACACCGCGTGGAAGGACTACAGCGCCAAGACCGCGACGTCGGCCAATCTCTTGAAGCTCGCAAGCGACGTCGCCGCATGATGCATGGTCCGCTTCCGGATCGAGCCAGACCGTACCGAGGCCGCCACGGGCAATCCGCTCGTGGCGGCGCTCGGCCAGGCGCTGGCGCTGTGCAACACCGTCATCGTGGTCTTCGCCGCGCTGGCGCTGATCGCGGCCTGCGTGATCCTCAGTTACAGCGTGCTCGGCCGCGCGCTGTTCCACAGCGCCAATTACTGGCAGGACGAAGCGGCGGTGTTCCTGCTGGTCGGCGCCACCTTCATGACCGCGGCCTATGTGCAGAGCCAGCGCGGCCATATCGGCATCGAGGCCTTTGTCGGATTGCTGTCGCCGCTCGCCAACCGCATCCGGCTGTGGCTGGTCGACGTCGCGAGCCTCGCGTTCTGCGCCTTCTTCGCCTGGAAATCCTGGACGCTGGCGCATGAAGCCTGGGTCGACGGCCAGGTGTCGAACTCGATGTGGTCGCCGCCGCTGGCGATCCCCTATGTGCTGATGGCTTTGGGCATGACGCTGCTGTGCCTGCAAATCCTGTTGCAGATCATTATTCCCCTGGCTGGTGCTTCACGTCGATGAGCGTTCTTGGAATCGGCATCAGTTACGGCGTCGCGACGCTCGTCGCGATGTTTTCCGGCATGCCGATCGCGTTCGCGCTCGGCGCCGTCGCCGTCGTCTTCATGGCGATCTTCATGCCGACGGCCTCGCTCGATACGGTGACGCAGAACGTCTACGAGGAAATGGCCTCGATCACGCTGCTGTCGATCCCGCTGTTCATCCTCAAGGGCGCGGCGATCGGCAAATCCCGCGCCGGGCAGGATCTCTATTCGGCGCTGCATGCCTGGCTGCACCGCGTACCCGGCGGGCTCGGCGTCGCCAACGTCTTCGCCTGCGCGCTGTTCGCCGCAATGGCCGGCTCCTCGCCCGCGACCTGTTCGGCGATCGGCTCGGCCGGCATCCCGGAGATGCGCAAGCGCGGCTATTCCGGCGGCTTTGCCGCAGGCATCATCGCCGCCGGCGGCACGCTCGGCATCCTGCTGCCGCCGTCGATCACCATGATCCTGTTCGCGGTCGCCGCGGAGAAATCGCTCGGCCGGCTGTTCCTCGCCGGCATCGGGCCCGGCCTGCTGCTGGTGACGCTGTTCGGCATCTACGCCGTGATCCGCTTCCGCAAGGAATATGCGACGGCCAAGGCGCTCTACGAGAAGAACGGCACGGAATCCGCGATCCTGCAGCGCGACGATTTCACCATGGCCGAACGCTTCACCATGCTGCCGCGCGTCATCCCGTTCGTGCTGCTGCTGACCGGCGTGATGGTCGCGCTCTACGGCGGCTACGCCACGCCGTCGGAGACCGCAGGCCTCGGCGGACTGCTGGCGCTGGTGCTGATCGCGGTGATCTACAGCGTGTGGCGGCCGAGCGACCTGTCGCCGATCCTGAAATCCACCATCCGCGAATCCACCATGCTGATGATGATCATCGGCATGTCGCTGCTCTATTCCTACGTGATGAGCTATCTGCACATCTCGCAATCGGCGGCCGAAGCCGTCGTCGCCATGCACCTGCCGCGCTGGGAACTGCTGGCCGCGATCCTGCTGATGGTGGTCGTGCTCGGCTTCTTCCTGCCGCCGGTGTCGATCATCCTGATGACCGCGCCGATCATCCTGCCGCCGCTGCGCGCCGCCAATTTCGACATCATCTGGTTCGGCGTCGTCATGACCATCGTGATGGAGATGGGCCTGATCCACCCGCCGGTCGGCCTCAACATCTTCGTCATCCGCAACGTCGCGCCGGATATTCCGCTCAGCGAGGTGATCTGGGGCACGCTGCCGTTCGTGCTCTTGATGATGGTGGCGGTGCTGCTGCTGTGCTTCTTCCCGGGGATTTCGACCGGGCTGCCGGATCTCGTGATGGGGCCTGACGGGGGACGGTGAGACGGGCGAATGGTGAGTAGCGAATGGCGAATGGAAGCCTCTATTCGCCATTCGCTATTTCGTCGAGGAACGCGGCGCCATCGATCCACCGCCCACCACCTTCAACAAATCCGCCCTCACCGCCTCAATATGCCGTTCGAGATACCGGCAGGCCTCGTCGATCTTCTTCGCCCGGCACAATGCGATTAGATGGGCGTGTTCCTTTTCGGCGATCCCCATCGCCTTGGTGTTGGATAGCTGCAGGCGGGTGTAGCGGTCGCTGGTCTGCAGCAGCGCCACGACGATCGCCCTCGTGCGCGGCTGGCGGGCATGGGCGTACAGCGCCATGTGAAAGTCGGCGTTGAGCTGACCCCATTCGCTGACGTTGCGCGCCTTGATCGCCTTCTCAAAGCGCTTCTGGATATCGTCGAGCCCTTCGATATCCTTCGCGGTAAAGGCGGGCGCCGATTGCGCCAGCAGCCGCGGCTCCAGAATCCCGCGCAGATCGAACACATCGTTGATTTCGTCGAGCGACAGTTCCGAGACGATGGCGCCCTTCTGCGGAACGATGCGCACCAGCCCTTCGGCCTCGAGCTGAAACAGCGCCTCGCGCACCGGAATGCGGCTGACGCCATAGGCCTCGCCCAGCGCGTCCTGCCGCAACTGCGACCCGGCCGGATAGGTCCCGTCGAGGATCGACTGCCTGAGCTGGTCGACGATCGCCGCCGACAAGGTCCGGTGCTTGAGAGGGACTTTCATTCCAGCTTCCGTCATCTCACGCGGCTCCAGGCGAAGAGAGCAAGTTTTGCACGTCGAAGGAGCGCCTGCCCTGACAAAAGCAGCCTGATGCGGATTTTGCCCAGAATTTGCGTTTGACACGATTGTATAAATTATACATTTCTAAAACGCACGCTAAATCTCAGGGGCAGCGGGGGTCTTTCAATGATCGAGCAGACGATTCCGGACGCGCCGGCCTTCAGCGCCCGACGGATCGTCGTCGGCGCCTCCAGCGCGCTGCTGGCATTCGAGCGCCTCGCCTTGATGGGGCTGATGTATCTGCTGACGGCGCTGATCCTGGTCAACGTCGTCACGCGCTACTCGCATTTTCCGATCTACTGGATCGATGAATCCGCGGTCTATTGCGTGGTCTGGCTGACCTTCATCGGCGCTTCCGCGATGACGCGGCTGCGGCTCGATTTCGCGGTCACCATGATGACCGAACGCCTGTCGGCGCGCGGCCAGAAGGCGGCCAAGATCATCGCCACCGGCATGGTCGTCCTGTTCGGCGCGTCCCTGATCGCCACCTGCGTGCTCTGGATGGACCCGGTCGGCCTCGCCCGCGCCGGCTTTGACGGGCGCAAGCTCGCCGCCGAGACCTTCAACTTCCTCTACACCGAGCGCACGCAGACGCTGAACTGGCCGACCTGGGTGGTCTACCTGATCGCTGCCGATCTTCGCGGTCTCGCATGACCGTCCACGGCCTCGCCAACCTGCTGGAGGATCTCGAACTGGTCCCGCGCACGCCGCCAAAGGGCTTTCAGCTCTCCGAGCTCGACGGGGTCAACTGATGATCACCTCGGCCGCCTTCATCGCGATCATGCTGGTCGGCGTGCCGATCGGGCTTTGTCTGTGCCTCGCCGGCTTCGTCTACATCATTGCGTCCGGCAATCCCGTCCTGTTCCAGTCCTATCCGCTGCAGCTGTTCGGCGGCGTCGACAGCTACGGCCTGATCGCCATTCCGCTCTTCATCCTGATCGGCGAGATCATGAACGGCGGCGGCATCACCCGGCGCATCGTCGACATGGCGATGGCCTTTGTCGGCTCGCTGAAAGGCGGCCTCGCCTACGTCAACATCCTCGCCAACATGTTCATCTCCTCCATTCTGGGATCGGCGACCGCGCAGGTCGCGATCATGGCGCAGATCATGGTCCCCGAGATGGAAAAGAAGGGCTACGACAAGACCTTTGCGGCCGGACTCACCGCCTATGGCGGCATGCTCGGCCCGATCATCCCGCCCTCGGTGATGTTCGTGGTCTACAGCGTGCTGGCGCAGGTGTCCGTCAGCGACATGCTGATCGCCGGCATCGTGCCGGGCGTGATCCTGACGGCGATGTTCTGCGTCGTGATCGCGCTGATGGGCTACGTCTACAACTATCCCAAGGCGCGATTATCAGACCCCGCGGCAGCGGCTGGCGACGATCCTGCGGACATCGCCGACGCTGCTGATCCCCATCGTGATCGTCGGCAGCATCCTCGGCGGGCTTGGCCAACGCCACGGAGTCCGCGGCCGTCGGCGCGGTGGCGGCGGCGCTGGTCGGCAAATACTGGACCAGGGAGTTCGAGTTCTCGCAGCTGCCGCAGATGATGCTGCGCGCCGGCATCTACTCGGCCATCGTGCTGTTCCTGGTCGCCGCCGCCGCCGTGTTCTCGTGGGTCCTCATCTTCGGAAAAGTCCCGCAGGAGACGGCGGCGTGGATCCAGACGGTCGCCAAGGACCCGATCAGCTTCATGCTGATCTGCAACGTGATCCTGCTGGTCATCGGCACGGTCATCGACGGCATTCCCGGCCTGATCATGACGGTGCCGATCCTGCTGCCGGTCGCGACCGAGATCTACCACATCGATCCGCGCCATTTCGGCGTGGTCGTGGTGATCAACCTGGTGCTCGGATTGCTGTCGCCGCCGGTCGGTCTCTGCTTCTTCGTCGCGGCCGCCGTCACCGGCGCCAAGCCCGGCAAGATGTTCATGGTGACGCTGCCGTTCTTCGTCATCAGCTGCGTCGTGCTGGTGCTGCTGTCGCTCTATCCGTCGCTCTCCCTCGTCCTCATCAAGTAGCCTCCCCAACCCTTCAGGAGCCCCGCCATGTCCCTTTCCCGTCGCCGCTTCGTTGCCGCCAGCGCGGCCGTGCCGCTGTTCGCGCCGTCGCTGGCGCTGGCGCAAGCCAAGGAGTTCCGGCTCGGCCTGATCACGCCGAACGGCCATTCCTGGAACAAGGCCGCGCTGAAGCTCGGCGAGACGCTCAAGACGGCCACCGACGGCCGCCTGACCATGACCGTGTTCCACTCCGGCCAGCTCGGCAACGAGTCGGCCATGATGCAGCAATTGCAGTCCGGCGCGCTCGACATGGGCTTGATCCAGGCCGCCGAGCTCGGCTCGCGCGTGCCGCATGTCGCGGCGATCAACGCGCCTTACATCGTGCGCTCGACGCCTGCGGTCGCCAAATTCGTCCGCCATCCCGGCGGCGCTCAAGCTGCTCGAGGTGCTGCCGCGCGAAACCGGCACGATCGGCCTCGGCTGGGGCATCACCGGCATGCGCGTCGTGTTCTCGACCAAGAACCTCTCGACGCCGACCGACATCAAGGGCATGAAGCTGCGCATCAACCCGACGCCGGTGTATCGCGACTTCTACGCGCTGGGCGCAGCACCAACGCCGATTCCGACGCCGCAGGTGTTCGACGCCATGTCCAACGGCCAGGTCGACGGCCTGGAGGCGGACATCGAGTTTTCCTGGAACCAGCGTTTCGACAGGGTTTCCAAGGTGATCCTGCAGATGAACGCGGTCTTCATGCCGATGGCGGCGGTCGTGTCCGGCCGCGTCTGGCAGTCGTTGCCGGCGGCCGACCGCGAGCTGATCACCAAGACCGGTCAAATCGACGCTCGATGCCCAGATCGACGAGCTCGCCGGCAACGAGCCCAAGCTGATCGAGAATTTCAAGAACGCGCCGATCCCGATCCGTCAGGTCGACGCCGAGGATACCGAGGCCGTCATCGCCGAGTTCGACAAGATCTGGCTGCCCAAGGCTCCCGTCCTCGCGGAGCTGCGCAAGGTCGGCGCGACGCTCTGAATCCCAACC
>CAWAMK010000009.1:0-165000 GCA_963783115.1 uncultured Alphaproteobacteria bacterium
TCGTCCCCCTCCAGGGGAGGATGCGCAGCTACGCCTTCACCGCCGCCTTCGGCCAGTATTTGTCGCGCAAATGCCGCTTCACCAGCTTGCCCGTCGGCGTGCGCGGCAGCTCGGCTTCGAAGTCGATGCTCTTCGGGCATTTGATCGGCGACAGATGCTTGCGGCAGAACACGATCAGTTCGGCCTCGAGTTCTTTGCCGGCCTTTGACATGTCGTGCGGCTGCACCACGGCCTTGACCTCTTCGCCCATTTCCTCGTTCGGCACGCCGAACACCGCGACGTCGGAGACGGCGGGATGGGTGATCAGCACGTCCTCGGTCTCCTGCGGGTAGATGTTCACGCCGCCGGAGATGATCATGTAGCTCTTGCGGTCGGTGAGATAGAGAAAGCCTTCGGCGTCGAGATAGCCGACGTCGCCGAGCGTCGACCAGCCCTTGTCGTTGTAGGCCTTCTTCGTCTTCTCGGGATCGTTGTGATAGGTGAAAACAGGCGCGTCGGCGAAATAGACCGTGCCGATCTCGCCGATCGGCCGCTCCTCGTCGTTCTCGTCCAGAATTTTCACCTTGCCGACCACGGCGCGGCCGACGGTGCCGCGATGGGTCAGCCATTGCTGCGAGGTCGAAACGGTGACGCCGTTGCCTTCGGAGCCGGCGTAATACTCGATCAGGATCGGCCCCCACCATTCGATCATCTTTGCCTTCACGTCGACCGGGCAGGGCGCCGCGGCGTGGATGGCGCCTTTCAGCGTCGAGACGTCGTAGCGCTTGCGCACCTCGTCCGGCAGCTTCAGCATGCGCACGAACATGGTCGGCACCAGCTGCGACTGCGTGACTTCGTATTTCTCGACCAGCTTCAGAAATTCCTCGGCGTCGAAATGCTCCATGATGACGGAGGTGCCGCCGAGCATGGTCGCCATCATGTTGAAGCGGAGCGGAGCCGCGTGATAGAGCGGCGCCGGCGACAGATAGATGCTGTCGGACGACATGCCGCACATGTCGGCGCAGAGGATCTTGAGAAACGCATTCGGCACGTCGATCGGGTTGCCTTCGAAATCCTTCTTGATGCCCTTCGGCCGCCCGGTGGTGCCGGACGAATACAGCATGTCGTAGCCCGCCACCTCATCCGGTATCGGCATGGCCGGCTGCTCGGCGGCCTCCTTGTCGAAGGAACGGAAGCCCGGCTCGGGCTCGTCCATCATGTAGAGCAGCGGTCCGCCGACCTGGCCGACCAGGCCCCTGACCTGTTCGGCGCATTTCGGCGTGGTGATGAAGAGCTTTGCGCCGCAGTCTTTCACGATGTAGGCGATTTCGTCCTGCGTCAGGTAGCGGCTGATCGCGGTGTAATAGAGGCCCGCGCGCTGCGCCGCCCAGCAGATTTCCATGAAGGCGAGGCGGTTTTCCATCAACAGCGCGATGTGGTCGCCGGCCTTCAGGCCGAGCGAACGAAACAGCTGCGCGCCCTGGTTCGAAAGCTCGTCGAGCTCGCGATAGGTGATCGCCTTGCCGGTCCCGGCCATCTGGTAGGCGATCTTGTTCGGGTAGGTGCGGGCGTGGATGGACGGGTGGGTCATGGGTGTTTCCTGGAAGCATCAAAGTGGTCGTCCCTGCGAACGCAGGGACCCATAACCACCGATTTTATTGTTTGAGCCGGATGGAGCTCCAGCGTGGCCTAACCACGAACACCTGTGGTTATGGGTCCCGGCTCGCCGGGACGACACCGTTTGTTATCGCAGATGCGTGCCTTCGCGTCTCTTACAGCCGCTCGACAATCGTCACATTCGCCATGCCGCCGCCTTCGCACATGGTCTGCAGGCCGTAACGCTTGTTGTTCTGCTTCAGCGCGTTGACCAGCGTGGTCATCAGCTTGGTGCCGGAGCCGCCGAGCGGATGGCCGAGCGCGATCGCGCCGCCGTTGATGTTGAGCCGCGCCGGATCGGCGCCGGTCGTCTTCAGCCAACCCACCGGCACGGCGGCAAAGGCTTCGTTGACCTCGAACAGGTCGATGTCGTTGATCGACATGCCGGCCTTCTCCAGCGCCCGCTTGGTGGCGTGCAGCGGCGCGTCCAGCATGATCACGGGATCGCCGCCCATCATGGTCATGTGATGGATGCGCGCCAGCGGCTTGACGCCGAGCGACTTCAGGCCCTTTTCATTGACGACCATGACGCCGGAAGCGCCGTCGCAGATCTGGCTGGCGCTGGCCGCCGTATGCTTGCCGTTCTCGGCGATCAGCTTGACGCCCTTGATGCCGTCGAGGCTGGCGTCGAAGCGGATGCCCTCGTCGATATGGTGGGTGTCGGTCGAGTTGTCGGCGCGGGTGATCTGCAGCGAAACGATCTCGTCCTTGAACTTGCCGGCCTGGGTCGCGGCAATCGCGCGCTGATGGCTCTCATAGGAATAGGTGTCGAGCTGTTCCTTGGAGAGCCCGTATTTCTCCGCCATCATTTCCGCGCCGGTGAACTGGCTGAACATGATGTTGGGATATTTCTTCTCGATGCCCGGGCTCTTGTAGTGGCCAAAGCCGTTCTTGGCCGGCAGCGACGAGGCCAGGCCCATCGGCACGCGCGTCATCGATTCCACGCCGGCGGCGATCACGACGTCCATCGCGCCCGACATCACCGCCTGCGCCGCGAAATGCAGCGCCTGCTGCGACGAGCCGCACTGCCGGTCGACCGAGGTCGCGGGCACGCTTTCGGGCAGTTTGGAGGCCATGACGGCGTTGCGGGCGATGTTGTTGGACTGCTCGCCGGCCTGCATCACGCAGCCCATGATGACGTCTTCGATCTGCGCGGGATCGACCTTGGTGCGATCGACCAGCGAGTTCAGCACGGAAGCGGCGAGATCGGCCGGATGCCAGCCTGCGAGACGTCCCCCCTTGCGGCCGCCTGCGGTGCGTGCAGCGGCGACGATATAGGCCTCGGCCATGTCTGTTCTCCCTTGGATTGTTTGTTGGTGGGTGTTGGAAAGTTGGGCCGGATTTAAGGGGCGCGGTGGGATTTAGTCAATCAATCAATTAACTCTTGAGTGCAGGCGCGGCATGCGCTTATGTGCGGCCCGGATTTCCGGCAGGATGGGATCACCGTTGAATACCAACGTACCGACCAGGCTTGCGGGCGGCAAAAACAGCACCGCCGAAAAGCTGCTTGTCGCGGCGAGCGAGCTGATGATCGAGCGCGCCTCGATCGAGGTGTCGCTGTCCGATATCGCGCAGAAGTCGGGCGTCAACGCGGCCCTGGTGAAATACCATTTCGGCAACAAGGACGGGCTGTTGCTGTCGCTGCTGGAGCGCGACGCCGCGACCGAGGTGTCGCAGCTCGAATATCTGATCAGCCAGCCGATTTCGCCGACCGCGAAGTTGCGCCTGCATATCGGCGGCATCATCCGCGCCTATCACCAGTTCCCCTATATGAACCGGCTGATCCATTACCTCCTGCACGAGAGCAGCGCGGAAGCCGCCGACGAGGTATCGAAGTTCTTTGTCGCGCCCTTGCTGGAATTTCATCGCCGGCTGCTCGCCGAAGGCGTCAAGGCCGGCGAGTTCCGCAACATCGATCCGGTGCTGTTCTACACCAGCCTGATCGGCGCCTGCGATCATCTGTTCTTCGGCCGTCACGCGATGTCGCGGGCGACCGGCGTCGGTCCGGTCACCGACGACGTCTGCCGCGAATATATCAAGCATATGGAAGCGCTGATCTGCGGCGGTATGCTGAACCAGAACGAAAAAGGTGCCGCGGCCGCCGGATGACGGTCGCGTCACTTCACTAATCTAGAAGTCCAGAGAAGAAACGCCCAAGGAAAGGTAGTTTAACAATGCAGTTGCAAGACGTAGCCGTTCTCATCACCGGCGGTGGCTCCGGCCTCGGCGCCGCCACCGCCCGCGCCATGGCCGCCAAGGGCGCCAAAATCGGCGTGATCGACCAGAACAAGGAAAACGCCGAAAAGGTCGCCGCCGAAGTGAAGGGCGTTGCCCTCCACGCCGACGTTACCGACGAAGAGGCGATCAAGGCGGCGATCGCGAAAGCCGAAGCCGCGCACGGCATCGCGCGCGTCCTGATGAACTGCGCCGGCATCGGCGGCTCGCAGCGCACCGTCGGCAAGGACGGCGTCTATCCGCTGGCGAAGTTCGTCCGCATCATCAACGTCAACCTGATCGGCAGCTTCAACGTGCTGCGGCTGTTTGCCGAACGGCTCGCCACCGCGCCGCCGATCGGCGAAGAGCGCGGCGTCGCCATCAACACGGCGTCGGTTGCGGCCTATGAAGGCCAGATCGGCCAGATCGCCTATTCGGCGTCGAAGGGCGGGATCGTCGGCATGACGCTGCCGGCCGCGCGCGATCTCGCCAGCCTCAAGATCCGCGTCAACACCATCGCGCCCGGCCTGTTCCTGACGCCGCTGCTGATGGGCCTGAACGAAGAGGCCCGCAAGAGCCTCGGCGCCCAGGTGCCGCATCC
This sequence comes from uncultured Alphaproteobacteria bacterium, assembly GCA_963783115.1. Lineage (GTDB taxonomy): Bacteria > Pseudomonadota > Alphaproteobacteria > Rhizobiales > Xanthobacteraceae > Bradyrhizobium. The sequence continues at coordinate 4,451 of CAWAMK010000009.1, forward strand.
GGCCCGCCTCGGCGATGCCTCGCGAGTACGGCAACCTCGCGGTTCACATCGTCGAGAACCCGATGCTGAACGGCGAGACCATCCGTCTCGACGGCGCCATCCGCATGGCGCCGCGGTAGTTGCGCTCATCACTATCGTCGTCCCGGCCGTGAACGCGGGACCCATACTCCGCGGCGGTTCTTGTTGCAGAAGGTCTCTGCCACCATGCCTCATCGATACGACACGGCGTATGGGTCCCGGCTCAAGGCCGGGACGACGATGGATGGGAGACCCGCGTGACTCAACCGCTGCTGATCGAACATCATGACGGGGTCGATTGGGTCACGCTCAATCGCCCGGACAGCCTCAACGCGCTCAATCCCTCGACATGATCGACGCGCTCAACGCCTATTTCGAAGGCCTGCAGCGCAACCGCTCGACCCGCGTCGTGGTGCTGAAGGGCGCCGGCGCGTCGTTCTGCGCCGGCCTCGATCTCAAGCATGCGATGAAGCGCCGCGCCGGGCAGCAGGAGCCGCCCGGCGTGACCGAGTCGCTGGATTCGCAGCGCCGCATTGCCGACATCGTGATGCTGATGCGGCGCTGCCCGCAGCCGATCATCGCGCTGGTTCAGGGCGCCGCGGCCGGCGGTGGTTTTGCGCTGGCGCTCGCCGCCGATATCCGCATCGCCACCAAATCGGCGCGGATGAACTGCGCCTTCATCAAGCTCGGCCTCGGCGGCTGCGACATCGGCACCAGTCCTATTTCCTGCCGCGGCTGGTCGGCGTCTCGGTCGCATCCGAACTGATCCTCACCGGCCGCTTCATCGGCGCCGAACGTGCGCTCGCGGTCGGCCTCGTTTCCGAAGTCGTCGAGGAAGGCGGGCTGGATGCAGCCGTCGAGCCTTATGTCGATGCGATGATGACGGCCTCGCCGGTGGGTTTGAGGCTGTCCAAGGAATGCCTCAACATGAGCGTCGATGCCGGCTCGATCGAAGCCGTGATCGCGATGGAAGACCGCAATCAGGTGTTGTGCAGCCGCTCGGAAGAATTCAACGAAGGCATCAGGGCCTTTCTCGAAAAGCGAAAGCCTGTCTATATCAAGCGATGACGACAAGATCCGCAAAGGACTGAATTCCGGGAGACGCAATATGAGTGGGAGTGCAGCCGCAGTGCTGACAAAACCGGCCTTTCGCAAGATCGAATGGCTGGCGCGCGACATCGCGGTCGAACGTCGTCCGGATGGCGTCATCATCCTGAAGTCGCGCATTCCGCTGCAGCCTTACGAGAAGCATATTCCGGCGTCGCTGGCGAAATGGGCGAGGGAAGCGCCCGATCGCATCTGGCTGGCGCAGCGCGGCGGTGCTGACCGGCAATGGCGAAAGGTCTCCTACGGCGAAGCCAAGCGCACCGTCGACGGGCTGACGCAGGGCCTGCTCAATCTTGGCGTAGCCGAAGGACGTCCGGTCACGATCCTTTCCGGCAACTCGATCGAACACGCGCTGATGACGCAGGCAGCGATGCAGGCGCGCCTGCCGGCAGCACCGGTGTCGCCGGCCTATTCGCTGATGAGCCAGGATCATCTCAAGCTCAAATATCTGTTCAACCTGGTGAAGCCTGCGGTCGTGATGGTGCAGGACGGGCCGACCTTCGAGAAGGCGTTGAAAGCGCTCGATCTCACCGGCGTCACCGTCGTGCATGTCCTGCGGCCCTGCGAAGGCATCAAGAGCGTGTCGTTTGCCGATCTCGCCGCCACGCCGGTGACTGACGCGGTCGAGGAGTCGATTGCGAAGATTACGCCCGATACCGTCGGCAAGCTGCTGTTCACGTCGGGCTCGACCGGCATGCCCAAGGCCGTCATCAACACGCAGGAGATGATGTGCGCCAATGCGGCGATGATGATGCAGGTGCGCCCGCGCGACGCGAACGCGCCGGTCTCGACCGTGCTGGACTGGATGCCGTGGAATCACACCATGGGCGGCAATGCCGCGTTCCATCCGATCCTGGTCGATGGCGGCACGCTCTATATCGACGACGGCCGGCCGATGCCCGGCCAGCTCGAAGAGACCATCCGTAACCTGCGCGAGGTGTCGCCGACCTATTATGCCAACGTGCCCGCCGGTTACGCGGCGCTGGCGGCGGCGATGGAGAAGGACGACGCGCTGTGCCGCAGCTTCTTCAAGAACCTCTCCATCATGGCCTATGGCGGTGCGCGGCTGCCTGACGATCTCTACGACCGCATGCAGGCGCTGGCGGTGAAGACCACCGGCGAGCGCATCGTGTTCTATACCGGCTGGGGCTCGACCGAGACCGCGCCGACCTCGACCGGCACCTATTGGGACACCGAGCGCGTCGGCCTGATCGGCCTGCCGTTCCCCGGCGTCGAACTGAAGCTGGTGCCGTGCGGCTCGAAATACGAACTGCGCCTGCGCGGCATCAACGTCACGCCGGGCTATTTCGGCCAGCCTGAATCTGACGAAGAAGATGTTCGACGAGGAAGGCTTTTATTGCATCGGCGACGCCGGCATATTCGTCGATGAAAGCGATCCGCTGCAGGGCATCATCTTCGCCGGCCGCGTGGTCGAGGACTTCAAGCTCACGACCGGCACCTTCGTCCATGTCGGCTCGCTGCGCACGGATGCCATCGCCGCCGCCACGCCTGTCGTGCACGACGCGCTGGTGGCCGGGCAGGACCGCGAATTCATCGGGCTGCTGGCCTGGCCCAATCTGCACGCCTGCCGGCAGATGGTCGGCAATCCCGATGCGACGTTCGAGGATGTGATCAAGCATCCCGAGGTGATCGCCTGCCTGAAGCGCGGGCTGGAAGCGCATAATGCCTCCGCCACCGGCAGCAGCATGCGGATCGCGCGGGCCATGCTGATGGCCGAGCCGCCCTCGATCGACGGCAACGAACTCACCGACAAGGGCTACATCAACCAGCGCGCCGGCCTCGAACGCCGCGCCGCGCTGGTGGAGAAGCTTTACGCCGACAAGCCCGGCGAAGATGTGATTGTGCTGCAATGACGCTAACTCACCAACGTCGTCCCGGCGAAGGCGGGGACCCATACGCCGGGACCTATCGATGTAAGGTTGGAGCCAATACCGGATAAAACACAAACGCCGGTGGTTATGGGTCCCGCGTTCGCCGGGACGACGAACTAAAGAAATACACCTCACAACGCGAGTAACACGCCATGAACTTCGATTTCTCCGACGACCAAAAACAAATGCGCGACGCGGCGAGGAAATTCCTCACCGAAAAGTGCCCGCCGAAGGCCGTGCGCGAAGTGCTCGACGGCAAGGCGACCTACGACAAGGCGCTGTGGCAGGGTCTCGCCGAGATGGGTTTTCTCGGCGTCGCGATCCCCGAGGAATTCGGCGGCGCGGGCGCCGGCCATCTCGAACTCTGCGTGATCGCGGAGGAAATGGGCCGCGCGAATGCGCCGGTGCCGTTCTCTTCGACCGTCTATCTCGCCGCCGAGGCGCTGCTGCTGGCCGGCTCCGACGCGCAGAAGCAGAAGTGGCTGCCGAAGATCGCGAGCGGCGAGGCGATCGGCACGCTGGCGCTGTTCGAAGGCAAGGGCAATCCGTCGCCGAAGGCGATCAAGCTGCAGGCCTCCGGCGGCACGCTCAACGGCGTGAAGAAGCCGGTGCCGGATGGCGCGATCGCCGATTTCGCCGTCGTCGCCGCGCGCACCGGCTCCACCGGCCGCGATGCCGACATCTCGCTGTTTCTGGTCGACCTCAAGGCCGGCGGCGTCGAAGCGAAGTCGCTGACCAATGTCGATCCGACCCGCGGCCAGGCCGAACTCACCTTCAAGAACGCCAAGGCCGAGCCGCTCGGTGCCGCCGGTGACGGCTGGAGCATCCTCACTCAGGTGCTCGACCGCGCCGCCGTGCTGCTGGCGTTCGAACAGGTCGGCGGTTCCGACCGCGCGCTGGAAATGGGCCGCGACTATGCGCTCGACCGTATCGCCTTCGGCCGGCCGATCGGCTCGTTCCAGGCGGTGAAGCACATCCTCGCCGACATGTACGTCTCGGCGACGCTGGCGCGCTCGAATTGCTATTACGGCGCCTGGGCGCTCTCGACCAACGCCGTCGGAACTGCCGGAAGCCGCCGCCGCCGCGCGCATCAGCGCGACGCAGGCGTTCCAGCACTGCTCCAAGAACAACATCCAGGTTCATGGCGGCATGGGTTTCACCTGGGAGTTCGACTGCCACATGTACTACCGCCGCGCCAACGCCACCGCGCTGACGCTCGGCAGCCTGTCGTATTGGGAAGATCAGTTGATCGACCGCATGCGCAAGAAGAACGCGGCTTAAGGCATCGCACCGTAGGCGTCGCCGGTTACGCGGGGACAGCGTGAACTTTCGATTGCATGACGAGCGAGAGCTCGGATTAAATTGTAGGCCGGTGGTTACGCCTTCGCGCTAACCGCACCGACGACAGCAGACAGCAGAGGACCACGCTCATGAACTTCGACGACACCCCGCAGGAAGCCGCGTTCCGCGCCGAGGCCAAGGCGTGGATTTCCGCCAACGCGCCGAAGCAGTATGAGGACGAGCTGCGCAAGGTCTCGCTCGGCCGCACCGGGCTGAAGAACGCCAACATGCTCGAGGTCGCAAAAGCCTGGCAGAAGAAGAAGGCCGACGCCGGCTGGGCCTGCCTGCACTGGCCGAAGGAATATGGCGGCCGCGGCTCGTCGCCGATCGAGCGCGTGATCTGGCAGCAGGAAGAGGGCCCGTTCGGCAGGCTCTCCGGCATGTTCATCATCGGCCACGGCATGTGCGGCCCGACCATGATGGCGTTCGCGGGCGAAGAGCAGAAGCGGCAATACCTGCCGCCGCTGGCCTCGGGCGAAAAGGTCTGGTGTCAGTTGTTCTCCGAACCCGCCGGCGGTTCCGACGTCGCCGGCCTGCGCACCCGCGCCGAGAAGAAGGGCGACGACTGGATCATCAACGGCCAGAAGATCTGGACCTCGGGCGCGCACTATTCGGATTACGGCATCCTGCTGACGCGCACCGATCCCAATGTCGCCAAGCACAAGGGCCTCACCATGTTCTTCCTGGACATGAAGAGCCCGGGCGTCGAGGTGCGGCCGATCAAGCAGGCCAGCGGCCATTCCGACTTCAACGAGGTCTACTTCACCGATGTGAAGATCCCGGACTCGCAGCGGCTCGGCGCGGTCAATGACGGCTGGAACGTGTCGCTGACCACGCTGATGAACGAGCGCATGTCGATCGGCGCCGGCGTCGCGACCGGCTTCCCCGAATTGTTCGACTTCTGCAACAGCCTGATGCTGGAAGATGGTCCCGCGATCGAGGACCGCAGCGTTCGCTCAAGGCTTGCGAACTATGCGGTGAAGGCCAGCGGGCTGCGATACACCAGCATGCGCGCGATCTCGGCGCTGTCGAAGGGCGATCGTCCGGGACCGGAAAATTCCATCGGCAAGCTGGTGGCGGGCTCGATGGTCCAGGAAGTCGCGATGTACGCGCTCGACCTGCAGGGCGCCGCCGGCGTGCTCAGCGGGCCGGAAGATGCCGAAGTCGCCGGCAAATTCCAGGCGATGCTGCTGCGTGCGCCGGGCACCCGCGTCGAGGGCGGCACCGACGAGATCATGCGCAACATCATCGCCGAGCGCGTGCTTGGTCTGCCCGGCGATATCCGGGTCGACAAGGACGTGCCGTTCAACAAGATCCCGACCAAGGGAAGAGCGTAACAGGAATTCGTAGGGTGGGTTAGCGAAGCGTAACCCACCATTGCCAGCAACGAAGCTCGATAGAACTGGTGGGTTACGCCTTCGGCTAACCCACCCTACGAAGAAAAAGAGGTCCGCCATGAACTTCGACGATACCCCGCAGGAAGCCGAATTCCGTAGCCATCGCCCGCAAATGGGTCGCCGCCAACGCGCCGAAGAAATATGAGGCGGAGCTGTCAAAATCCTCGCTCGGCCGCATCCGGCTGGAGAAGGAAGAGATCGTCGATGTCGGCAAGGCCTGGCAGAAGAAGAAGGCCGAAGGCGGCTGGGCCTGCCTGCACTGGCCGAAGGAATATGGCGGCCGCGGCGCCACGCCGATCGAGAAGGTGATCTGGCAGCAGGAAGAGGGCGTCTACGGCAAGCTGACGCAGCCGTTCCAGATCGGCGAGGGCATGTGCGGCCCGACCGTGATGGCGTTCGGCAGCGAGGAGCACAAGCGGCACTATCTGCCGAAACTCGCTTCCGGCGAACATATCTGGTGCCAGCTGTTCTCCGAGCCGGCCGGCGGCTCCGACGTCGCGGGCCTGCGCACGCGCGCGGAAAAGAAGGGCGACAACTGGATCGTCAACGGCCAGAAGATCTGGACCTCGGGCGCGCACTATTCCGATTACGGCCTTCTGATCACGCGCACCGATCCCAATGTGCCCAAGCACAAGGGCCTGACGATGTTCTTCCTCGACATGAAGAGCAAGGGCGTCGAGGTGCGGCCGATCAAGCAGGCCAACGGCATGCAGGAATTCAACGAGGTCTATTTCACCGACGTGGTGATCCCCGATCATCAGCGCCTCGGCGCGGTCGGCGACGGCTGGAACGTGTCGCTGACCACGCTGATGAACGAGCGCATGTCGATCGGTTCGCGGCTCGCGACCGGCTTCCCCGAAATGTTCGAGTTCTGCTCGAACCTGATGACGGACGATGGGCTCGCGATCGACGATCGCGCGACGCGCTCGAAGCTCGCGAGCTGGGCGGTGAAGGCGAGCGGGCTGAAATACACCAGCTACCGCGCGATCTCGTCGCTGTCGAAGGGCGAGCGTCCGGGTCCGGAAAATTCCATCGGCAAGCTGGTCTCGGGCTCGATGCTGCAGGACATCGCGACCTATGCGATGGATCTGGAGGGCGCGGCGGGCGCACTCACCGGCGCCGATGAGGAGGTGGCGAGCGGCCAGTTCCAGCAGATGCTGCTGTCGTCGCCCTCGATGCGCATCGCCGGCGGCACCGATGAAATCCTGCGCAACATCATCGCCGAGCGCGTGCTCGGCCTGCCCGGCGATATCCGCGTCGACAAGGACGTGCCGTTCAACAAGATCCCGACCAAGGGGCGCTGATCATGGATGTTGCGGCAAAGGCGCGTTACGCGTCGGAAGATCGTATCGGCGTGCTCGAAGAGCTGCTGAACGAACGCTATTCCGTGCGCGCCTTCCTGCCGCAGGAGGTGCCGCGCGAGACCATCGAGCACATTCTGAGCGTCTCGCAACGCACGGCGTCATGGTGCAACAGCCAGCCATGGCAGGTGCTGATCGCGAGCGGCGCAGGCCAAGGAGACGTTTCGCAAGGCGATCTATGCCGAGGCCGCGTCCGGCGCCGAGCGACGATCATGACTTCACGCCGCCGCGCGAATATCTCGGCGTCTATCTCGAACGCCGCCGCGAGAGCGGCTTTCAGCTCTACAACACGCTCGGGATCGCGCGCGGCGACAAGATGGCGTACGCGAAGCAGGCGCTGGAGAACTACAATTTCTTCGGCGCGCCGCATGTCGCCATCATCCACACCGACGAGCCGCTCGGCATCTACGGCGCGGTCGATTGCGGCGCCTATGTCGGCAATTTCATGCTGGCGGCGCAGGCGCTCGGCCTCGGCACCATTCCGCAGGCCGCGCTGGCGCGGCATTCCGGGCTGATCCGGCGGCACTTCAAGCTGGCCGACGATCGCAAGGTGGTTTGCGGCATTTCGTTCGGCTTTGCCGACAACGCGGCCAAGGTGAACAGCTACCGCACCTCGCGGGCGAGTGTCGCCGATACCGTGACGTTCGTGGATTGACGGCATAAGGTTCCGCCCGGGGCCGACGCAGGCTTGACCCTGACATCCCGACGGCGTCAAAGCAGGCTGCCATCTTTTCGATGGATTGCAGGATCATCCCCGATCGGGTCGGGGAGGCGCCCGGCGATGACGAGATGGAAAAACGGAAGGCCTCCAATGAAACTGGGACCCGCAAAGCACTTCATCGCGCTGCTGCTGGCAGCGCCCTTGCTCACCGGTTGCCTCGAACGCGGCCAGCCGACCATGGTCGACACCAGCGCCGATGACGACGCATTCTGCCGCGCCAACAATGTCGCGGTCGGCTCGAACGATTATGTCAACTGCCGCAAGAACCGCGACGTGCAGCGCGGCAATACCAACGCCCGCGCCGACCGCGCCCAGCGCAATATGGCCGAGCAGATGCTGAACAATCCGGTCCGGCCGTGATCAGGAGGCTCTCATGAACGAAGACGTCTTCAACACCAGCCTGCGCGGATTCCTCAAGAAGGTCGGCATCACCTCGCAGCGCGAAATCGAAAAGGCCGTGCGCGACGCCGTCGCGTCCGGCAAGCTCAAGGGCAATGAAAAGCTGCCGGCAAAGATGGTTCTGACCATCGGCGGCGTCAGCCTCTCGCATGAGATCGACGACGAGATCGAACTCGGGTAGGCGCGAACAGGCCAAGCTTATCAGCGTTCCGGACGTGCTGCGGTGCACTGCACGAAGGATCGGGTTTCCCTTGTCAGGTAACCTCGGACATTAAATACTGATGAGGACGAGAAATTTCATACAAGATAGACCAGTAGAGCTCCGGCAGTTTAACTGAATAGCTATTCAGCGGGTGCACCATGAGTCTGGAGCTGGCCGCAACTGAAGCCTCCCCGGCGCGCGCCTCTATTCGGTGGCCGTCGTGGGCCGTTACGATCGCTGTCGGAATCGTTTTTTTTCTCGCAGCGCGCCTTAGCCTCGCTTTGCTCGACAAGACCGACGGCATCGCGGTGTTCTGGCCGGCCGCGGGCGTAGCTACCGGATTCCTGGTAGCGTTCGGTTCGACCGCACGGTGGCCGGTCGTAATTGGCGTGGTAGCTGCCACTCTCGCGGCCAATCTGCTCGGCGATCGTAATCTTGCCAGCTCTACGGCTTTTGCCGTGGCCAATGCCGGTAGTCCTGTCATTGCTGCAGGGCTCATCCGGCGATTCTATGGCTCACCATTTGAACTCAATGAGCTGCGCCGTGTCTTTGGACTGTTCGGCGCCGCGATAATTGCAGCCATTGTCTGCGGCTTCGTGGGCGCGGTTGGATTTTCGTTCTTTCATCCCTCAGCCTCGTCCGTCACGACGATATGGCGTCACTGGGTCGTTACCGAGACGCTGGGTAGCATTACAGTCGCGCCACTTTTGATCGGGCTCGCTTCATTCTTGCGCAACGCCCCGCCAAGGCGGGAAATTGTGGAGGGCATCTTCGCGCTCGCCGTCGTGGCCACGCTATGTTTGCTCCTGGTCATTCTGCCGAATGCGCCATGGACGCTCGAACTGGCGATTGCCTCGTTCTGTCCGCTGTTCGTGTGGATCGCTGCCCGTGTTCGCCCTGCCTTTACGGCTGTCGCAACGTTCATGTGCGCGATCACGATTGTGTGGACAACAATATTTGGCGTTGGCCTTTTCGGTGACGCGCGTTTGCCGCTCGAGGAGCGGGTCCTGTCTGCTCAAGCGATCATTCTGGCCACGTCGTTCGGTGCGCTTGTTCTGGCGGCTCTGTTCAGCGAGCGGCGGACACACGAGCTCGCGATCCTCGAACGAGAGCAGCGGCTGGAAGAAGCGCTTCGGGCCGGCGACGTCATAACCTTTGATTGGGACCTACGCGCCGGGCTGGTACGGCTGAGCCAGAATGCGGCCGAAATCCTGGGCCTGGGTCCGAGAGAATCTCTCAGCAGCGAGGAATGGACAAGACAAATCCACCCCGACGATCGCCCGTCGGTCACAGCCCGCGCGAGTACCGCTGGTCCGCACGAGCACCCACATTCGATGACGTTCCGATTTTTGCGGCCTGATGGCCGCGGCGAAGTGTGGCTGGAGCAGGTTGCAGTTACGCACTTTGACTCTAAGGGGAAGCCCACGCGCATCAATGGGCTGACGAGCGACGTCACGGAGCGGAAGCGATTTGAAGAAGAGGTTTCCCGAGCCTGGAGGTCGGCGGAATTGGCCGATCGGGCAAAATCCAGCTTCCTTTCAGCCGCCAGCCATGACCTGCGGCAGCCATTGCAAACCCTCAGGTTCCTGCAGGCGTCGCTTGAGCCGCACCTATTGGATGGTGAGGGACGCCGCCTGGTCAGCGGAATTGCGAGATCTCTCGACACGATGTCCAGCATTCTGTCGAGCCTGCTCGACGTCAATCGCCTGGAGGCCGGGAGTCTGCGTCCGTCGAAGAGCGACTTCGCGATCAATGAAGTATTTGATTCCCTGACAGCCGATTTTGCCGATTCCGTTGCCGACAAAGGGTTGCGGTGGCGCTTGGTCCGTTCAGGACTCGAAGTTCGTAGCGACAAGAGAATGCTCGGAACAATGCTGCGCAATCTGCTGTCGAACGCGACACGATATACGGATCGCGGGAAAATCCTGCTGGGCTGTCGGCGCGTGGGCGATAAAGTTCGGATCGAAGTCTGGGATAGCGGCATCGGTATTTCGCAGGATCAGCTGCCTCAAATATTTCAGGAGTACTACCAGGGCGCGGACGGCGCTGAGCGCGGCGGCTTCGGATTAGGTCTGGCTATCGTCAGGCGGATAGGGGAGGTGCTGGACCACAGCATCGGTGTGCGCTCCACACCCGGCAAGGGCACCGTGTTTTCGATTGAGGTTCCGCGCGGAGATTCAAACGGCGATGCCGCTGAAAGTGCGCAGGCGCCGACATATAAGAAGGGCGACTTCCCCGGCGTTATTCTTGTGGTTGAAGACGAGGCAAGCGTCCGCACCTCGCTAAGCCGCATGCTGAAAACGAGAGGCGTAGAGGCAATCGTGGTCGCTACGGCGAATGACGCGCTAGCTCGAGTCAGCCGGCAGGAAATTCGGCCCGACTTGCTGTTGTGTGATTACAATCTTCGCGGATCGGCAAACGGCGTCGACACTGTCAATGCGCTGCGCGCGGCACTAGCCTGGAACATCCCGGCCATTGTCATGACTGGTGACATTCGCTCGGAAATTGTGGACTCGATTGCTGGACAGGGCATTTCTGTCCTGATCAAGCCGTTCTCGGCGGACGAACTGCTACAGCACGTTACACGGCTCTACCAGGGATCGACTTCCGGCAATCCAACCAGCCCGGCTGGGTAGGGATTGCGTATGGGCCGGGATGCAGGATCCGCGGAAAACGCGGCAGGTTGCCCCGCCGCGTTCAACCTCAGCCGTAGCCGAAAACCCTACTCTTCCTCGTCGTCCTGCTTCTTGCCGCCGATCGTCTTCAGCTTGGCGAACACGGCGTCGACGTTGAGGTCGTCTTCGCTCTTCTCGCTCGTCTCGAATTCCGGCTCCTTCTTGGTGGTCTCGGAGGCCGGCAGCAGCGTGGCGCCGCCGTAGGCTGCGGGCACCGGCTTTTCCTTGGCCGCGCGCTGCACCTCGAAATCGAGTTCGATCTGCGAGCACAGGCCGAGCGTCACCGGGTCCATCGGGGTCAGCGTCGAGGCGTTCCAGTGGGTGCGGTCGCGGACGCTCGCGATGGTGGTCTTGGTGGTGCCGACCAGGCGCATGATCTGCGCGTCCTTCAGCTCGGGGTGGTTGCGGACCAGCCAGAGGATCGCGCTCGGCCGCTCGTGGCGGCGCGACACCGGGGTATAGCGCGGGCCCTTCTTCTTGGCGGCCGGCGGCAGCACAACCTTGCTCTCGCCGAGCTTGAGGCGGTAGTTCGGGTCCTTTTCGCCCCTTTCGATCTCGTCGCGGCTCAATTGCCCGGTCGAAATCGGGTCCATGCCCTTGATGCCCTGGGCGGCGTCGCCGTCGGCGATGGCGCGGACCTCGAGGGGGTGCATTTTGGTGAAATCGGCCACCTGGTCGAAGGTCAGCGCGGTATTGTCAACCAGCCACACGGCAGTCGCTTTTGGCATCAGCGGTGCGTTGCTCATGGCAAATCTCCTTTGTGCCTCGCCCACCTCTTTTGGAGGCGAAGTCTGTGGTCATCGGTGATGACGGGAATTAGGGCGCTATATACGCCTTCCCGGGGTATTGGCGCAATGGTCTGCTATAGTGCCTTGACAGGGCCCAAAAGCAGCCCCAAGTCCTTATTCAAACTGGCCGTTCCCTGCCCGCCGGCGAGGGGTGATTCGGTCCCGAGATAGCCCTGATGCCAGCCAAACCAGACCTCAGAATCGTGCTTTGTTCTCCCCGTGGCTTCTGCGCCGGGGTGGTACGGGCCATCGATACCGTCGAACGGGCGCTCGCCATCTATGGCGCCCCCGTCTATGTCCGCCACGAGATCGTGCATAACCGCTACGTGGTCGACAGCCTGAAGACCAAGGGCGCGATCTTCGTCGAGGAACTCGCCGAAATCCCCGATAATACCAACGCCCCGGTGGTGTTCTCGGCCCACGGGGTTCCCAAATCGGTTCCGGCGGATGCCCGCGCCCGCAATTTCTTCTCGCTGGATGCGACCTGCCCGCTGGTCACGAAAGTGCACCGCGAGGCCGCGATCCACTTCAAGCGCGGCCGCGAAATCCTGCTGATCGGGCATTCCCATCACCCCGAGGTGGTCGGCACGCTCGGCCAGTTGCCGGTCGGCGCGGTGACGCTGATCGAGACCGCGGAAGACGCCAAGACGTTCACGCCGAAGAACCCGGACAACCTCGCTTTCGTGACCCAGACGACGCTGTCGATCGACGACACCGCCGAGATCGTCGCACTGCTGAAGGCGCGTTTCCCGAACATCAACGGGCCGCACAAGGAAGACATCTGCTACGCCACCACCAACCGCCAGCTCGCGGTCAAGAAGGTGGCGCCGGTGGTCGATGCGCTGATCGTGGTCGGCGCGCCGAACTCGTCGAACTCGCAGCGGCTGCGTGAAGTCGCCGAGCGCGAGGGCTGTCCGGTGTCGGTGCTGGCGCAGCGCGCCTCGGATCTCGACTGGGCGCGCTTCGAAGGCATCAAGAGCCTCGGCATCACGGCTGGCGCGTCCGCGCCGGAAGTGATCGTCGAGGAAATCATGGGCGCCTTCGCTGAACGTTATCAGCTTGCATGTGGAGACGGTCTCGGCCGCGGAAGAGAACGAGTTCTTCCCGCTGCCGCGTTCGCTGCGACCCGACGCTGCCTGAGGTTCTTCATGGCGGTTTACACCGACGTCGCCGCCGAAGACCTCGCGGAATTCCTCAAAGGCTACGACATCGGCGAGTTGCTCTCCTACAAGGGCATCGCCGAGGGCGTCGAGAATTCCAACTTCCTGCTGCACACCAGCAAGGGCGCGTTCATCCTCACGCTCTATGAAAAGCGCGTGGCGGTGGATGATCTGCCGTACTTCCTGTCGCTGATGGCGCATCTGGCCGAGCACGGCGTGCGTTGCCCGCAGCCGGCACGGAATCGCGAGGGCGAGGTCTACAGCGAACTGGCCGGGCGTCCCGCGGCGATCATCAACTTTCTCGAAGGCGTGTGGCCGCGGCGGCCCAACGCCGCGCATTGCACCGGTGTCGGCGAGGCGCTCGCCAAAATGCATCTGGCGGGGCGCGACTTCCCGATGTTCCGCAAGAACCCGCTTTCGGTGGAGGGCTGGCGGCCGTTGTTCGATCTCGCCGCGCCACGGGCCGACAGCGTCGCGCCCGGCCTGCATGACTTCATCGCGCGCGAGCTGGATCACCTCGAAGCGTGCTGGCCGAAGGATCTGCCGCCGGGTGTCATCCATGCCGACCTGTTTCCGGACAACGTGTTCTTCCTCGGCGACAAATTGTCGGGGCTGATCGACTTCCCGTTTTCCTGCAACGACATGCTGGCCTACGACGTCGCGATCTGCCTGAACGCGTGGTGTTTCGAGCCGGATCATTCCTTCAACGTCACCAAGGCGCGCGCACTGCTCAACGCCTACGGCCGCGCGCGGCCATTGTCGGAAGCCGAGCAGGAGGCGCTGCCGCTGCTGGCGCGCGGCGCTTCGCTGCGCTTCCTGCTGACGCGGCTGGTCGATTTCCTCAACGTGCCGCCGGGCGCGCTGGTGAAGCCAAAGGACCCGCTCGAATATGTCCGCAAGCTGCGCTTCCACCAGAGCGTCGCCAGCGTGCGCGATTACGGCCTGATCCAGCCGGGATGCGTGGCTTGAGCGAACTCCCTCACGTCATTGTTTTCACCGACGGCGCCTGCTCGGGCAATCCCGGCCCCGGCGGCTGGGGCGCGATCCTGCGGTTCGGCGACAAGGAGAAAGAGCTGAAGGGCGGCGAGGCGCACACCACCAACAACCGCATGGAATTGATGGCGGCGATCTCGGCGCTGGAAGCGCTGAAGAAGCCCTGCACGGTCGACCTCACCACCGACAGCCAGTACGTCCGCCAGGGCATCACCGGCTGGATTCACGGCTGGAAGAAGAACGGCTGGCGGACGTCAGACAAGAAGCCGGTCAAGAACGTCGAGCTATGGCAGCGGCTCGACGCCGCGCTGAAGCCGCATCAGGTGCGCTGGCACTGGATCAAGGGCCACGCCGGCCACGCCGAAAACGAGCGCGCCGATCAATTGGCGCGCGAGGGCGTGGCGATGGCGAGGTTGAAGTAGTCGCTACGCTCTTCCCCTCTCCCCTTGTGGGAGAGGGTGGATCGAATGAGCGAAGCTCGATTCGAGACGGGTGAGGGGTTCTCTCCGCAAACACAGACCGTTCGATGCGGAGACAACCCCTCATCCGGCGCTTCGCGCCACCTTCTCCCACAAGGGGAGAAGGAAGTACGCCGCGCGGAGCTTTCTTACAGCTGCCCCAGCAGCGTATCGCCGCCGGAAACCTCGACCTTGCCGGGCGCCGGCTCGAGGTTGAGCTTCTTGACCACGCCGTCTTCGATCAGCATCGAGTAGCGCTTGGAGCGGATGCCGAGGCCGTTGCCGGAGGCGTCGAGCTCCATGCCGATCGCCTTGGTGAAATCGGCATTGCCGTCGGCGAGGAAGATGGCTTCGTCGCGCTGGTCGGTGTCGCGCTTCCAGGCGTTCATGACGAAGGCGTCGTTGACGGAGACGATGGCGATGGTGTTCACGCCCTTGTCCTTGATGGCATAGGCGTTGAGGAAGATGCTCGGCAGATGCATCTTGTGGCAGGTGCCGGTATAGGCGCCGGGCACCGCGAACAGCGCCACCTTCTTGCCCTTGAAAATATCGTCGGTGGTCTTGACCTGCGGACCTTCCGCCGTCATCACGCGAAACTTGGCTTCCGGCAGCTTGTCGCCGACTTGGATCGTCATCTTCAATTCTCCCTCAATGAGCGCTGGTGTCTTAGACCCCGGCAGGTGGCGGGCACAATATTGGTCAGGCGCCGAAACGGCAACGGTAGCGCCCGCTTCACGCTTCCGTCATCAGGGCGAAAAGCCCCCTTCGTCCAGGAAGGCCTGCTCCTCCGGCGTGGTCGGACGGCCCAGCAGGCGGTTGCGATGGGGAAAGCGCCCGAACCGCCGGATGATATCGGCGTGGTGCTCGGCCCATTTCAGGTTCTCGGCATGGCCGGCCGCGCGCGACAGCTCGATGCAGCGCAACTGGTCGGGCAGATGCTCCGAATGCATGAACGGCAGATAGAGGAATTCGCGCAAGACAGGATCGATGCGCGCGTCCACGCCGTGTTCGATCGCGCGTTGCGCCACCTCGCGCGCGAGGGCGTCGCTGGCATAGGTCCTGCCGTCGTCGCGGAACAGGTTGCGCGGAAACTGGTCGAGCACGATGACGAGCGCCAGCGCGCCGTCATCGCTCGCTTCCCATGCCGATAATTCGCCGGCTGCCGCGCATTGCCACAGGCCGAGGAAAGCGCTGGCACACCTCGGCGTCGAACGCGTCGTCGCGCCGGTACCAGCGGTCGGGGCCGGCGTCACGCCAGAACGACAGAATTTCGGCCGGCGTGACGGAAGCTTCAACCATCGACGGGAAGTTCGGCTAGGCCGCGGCCTTCTTCTCGTCGCGCAGTTCGCGGCGCAGGATCTTGCCGACGTTGGTCTTGGGCAGGTCGTTCCTGAACTCGATCTGCTTGGGCACCTTGTAGGCGGTGAGCTGCGTGCCGCAGTACTTGATGATTTCGTCGACCGAAAGGTTTGGGTCCTTCTTGACGATGAACGCCTTCACCGCCTCGCCCGATTTCGAATCCGGAACGCCGATCACGGCGCATTCCAGCACGCCCGGATGGCTCGCGATCACTTCCTCGATCTCGTTCGGATAGACGTTGAAGCCCGAGACCAGGATCATGTCCTTCTTGCGGTCGACGATCTTGGTGTAGCCGCGTCTCGTCCATCACGCCGATGTCGCCGGTGCGGAAGAAGCCGTCCGCGGTCATCACGTTGGCGGTCTCTTCCGGCCGGTTCCAGTAGCCGGACATCACCTGCGGGCCCTTGGCGCAGATCTCGCCGGCCTGGCCGAGCGGCACTTCCTTGCCGTCGTCGTCGCGGATCGAGAGATAGGTCGACGGCACGGGAATGCCGATCGAGCCGGAGAACTGGTCGGTGTCGGCCGGGTTGCAGGTCAGCGTCGGCGAGGTCTCGGACAGGCCGTAGCCTTCCGACAGCGCGCAGCCGGTCACCTTCAGCCACTTCTCGGCGACGGGCTTTTGCGTCGCCATGCCGCCGCCGAACGAGGTCTTCAGCTTGGAGAAATCGACCTTGTCGAAGCCGGGCGAATTCAGCAGGCCGTTGTAGAGCGTGTTGACCGCCGGGAAGCTGTTGACCTGGTATTTCATCAGCTCCTTGATGAAGCCCTGCATATCGCGCGGGTTCGGGATCAGGAGGTTGACGCCGCCGGCGCGCATCGCCAGCAGGAAGCACGCCGTCAGCGCGAAGATGTGATAGAGCGGCAGCGCGCAGACGATGAAGAGCTGCTCGACATGCGGCGGCTTCTTCAGCGCGGGCTGCAGCCAGGCGTCGTTCTGCAGCACGTTGGCGAGGATGTTCCTGTGCAGCAGCGTGGCGCCCTTGGAGACGCCGGTGGTGCCGCCGGTATATTGCAGGAAGGCGACGTCATCGAGCGTGAGCTTCGGCTTGTTGAGCTTCAGGCCGCGGCCGGCGGCGAGCGCCTCGTTGAACGTGACCGCGCCCGGGATCGACCAGGCCGGCACCATCTTCTTCACCTTGCGAACGACGAGGTTGACGATCACGCCCTTGAAGCCGAGCAGGTCGCCCATGCTGCCGACGATCACGTGCTTGACCGCGGTCTTGGCGATGACCTGCTGAACGGTGGTGGCGAAATTCTCCAGAACGACGATCGCTTCCGCGCCGGAATCCTTGAGCTGATGCTCGAGCTCGCGCGGGGTGTAGAGCGGGTTGACGTTCACCACCGCATAGCCGGCGCGCAGCACGGCGGCGGTCGCGACCGGGTATTGCAGCACGTTCGGCATCATCAGCGCGACGCGGGCGCCCTTTTGCAGGCCCTTGCTCTGCAGGTAGGCGCCGAGCGCTGCCGACATTTCGTCGAGGTCGCGGTAGCTGATCGACTTGTCCATGCAGATGAACGCCTTGCGGTCGGCGAACTTCGCAAAGCTTTCTTCCAGCAGCTCGACCAGCGATGAGTACTGGGTGACGTCGATATCGGCGGGCACGCCGGCCGGATATTGCTTGAGCCAGATCCGCTCCATGGTAGTTCCCCTCTGGTTCCGAACCCGGCTCCGATGTGCGTCAGATCCGTGCTCAATTTTTGTTTGAGTGTCCCTGTTTGCTGGCCGGGCACGCCTTGTTTTGGGGCAGTATTGTGAATGCCGCCGCCGATGGCAAGCGGCTGCGCGCTATCGACGCATTGCGGCGATCTGGAATAGTTCGGACGAACGGCAGGAAAACTGCCTAATTACGCGGCTTCGCGGTCCGTTAACCAGCCGGCTTGTTTTCGCCCTTGGGTCTTGGCGGCGGCGTTCGGCTTGGCCGGCTTCGGCGCGGGCTTGTCTGCGGCGGCGGGCTTGGCGGCCGGCTTCTTTTCGGCCGAGGCGGCCGGCTTGGCGGCAGCTTCCGGTTTGGCGCTCGCATGCCTGACCGCCGGCAGGCTTGGCACCGGCCTCAGCCTTGGGCTTCGCAGCGTCGGGCTTCTTCGCTGCGATCTTCGATTTCTTGCCGCGCTTGGGCGTCTGCTTCTCGGTGTCCGCCGCCACGGCCGCGATCAGCGCCGTGCCGGTCTTGGTCGGGCCGGTATAGACCGGGATGGGCTCGGACGGCTCGGGCGCGGCAGCGATCAGGTCCGACGGCTTGCCGGTCGGCGGCTGCAGCCCGGCGGTGAAGAACGTCACCGGGGTCTCGCCGGTCGAGGCGCTGCCGTTGGCGGCGACGACGTCGGCGTCCTCGTCGGTGGCCGGCCGCTTGCGCTTGCCGCTGCACATCTCCTCGCGCAGGTTCGGCGGCGTCGCATCGATCGGAACCAGACTGTCGACGGTGCCGAGCGCGGGCTTCAGCCAGCCCAGCCCGCCGCCGAAGCCGCGCTCCAGCAATTGCGCCGCGCGAACAGCGCGCGCGTGTCCTGAGGATGCGCCGAGCACGACGGCGATCAGCCGCTTGCCGTTGCGCGTCGCGGAGGCGACCAGATTGTAGCCGGAGGCGCAGATGAAGCCGGTCTTGAAGCCGTCGGCGCCCGGATAGCGTCCGATCAGCTTGTTGAAGTTCTGCGTCACCCTGCGCCCGTAGCGGATCGAGGGGATGTGCATGAAGTATTCGTATTCCGGCAGGTCGCGAATGACGGCGCGCGCCAGAATCGCGAGATCGCGCGCGGAAGTGATCTGTCCGTCCGCCGGCAGGCCGTTCGGATTGACGTAGCTCGTCTGCGTCATGCCGAGCTTTTGCGCGGTCTGGTTCATCATCGCCGAGAAGCCGTCGATCGATCCGCCGACGCCTTCGGCGAGCACCACGGCCATGTCGTTGGCCGACTTCACCATCATCATCTTGAGCGCGTTGTCGATGGTGACCTGGGTGCCCGCAGGGAAACCCATCTTGGACGGCGACTGCGAGGCGGCGACCGGCGACACCGTCAGCAGCGTGTCGAGCGACAGACGTCCTTCCTTGACGGCCTTCAGCGTGACGTAAGCCGTCATGATCTTGGTCACCGAGGCGGGATACCAGGGCATGGTGGCGTTGTCGGCCTGCAGCACCTTGCCGGTATCGGCTTCGACGACCAGCAGCGCCTCGGCGTGCACGGCGCGCGGCGTCACGACGGCAAGCGCCGCCACGAGGAAAATCCAGTTCAACGAATGGCGAGGCAGCAGGCGAAGAAGGTGCACTTTTCCGTTCCGGTCCTTTGAGACCCGCCTTGAAAAAGGAGGTCCTTGGAGATCTGACGTTCGGGTTTCAAGCGTGTCCGGCGCCGTCGCTTTGCGGCAGCGCAAACCTATACCGGCTTGGCGGGCCAGAACAGAGGCCGGGCGATTAAATCGTGGACGAAATCATCGCAAATTCGGCGATGCCAAAACCGTGATCGCGCTCACGCAGGCCTATTTGGCCTCGATCGCGGCGCGCGCATTCTCCTGCACCATGAACTGGGCCTTTGCGAGTTCCGCAAAGCGTCCGCCCTTGGCCACCAGTTCATCGAACGTTCCGCTTTCGATCACGCGCCCATTGTCGAACACCAGGATACGGGTGGCGTTGCGAATGGTCGAAAGCCGGTGCGCGATCACGAAGGTGGTGCGGCCCTTCATCACCTCGTCGAGCGCGGCGTTGACCTTGGCCTCGGTGACGGCGTCGAGCGCGCTGGTCGCCTCGTCGAGGATCAGGATCGGCGGGTCTTTCAGCAGCGCGCGCGCGATCGACAGCCGTTGCCGCTCGCCGCCGGACAGCATGCGGCCGCGCTCGCCGGCATGGGTCTCGAATTTCTTGTCGCTGCGCTCGATGAATTCCAGCGCCTGCGCGCGGCTGGCAGCGATGCGCATTTCCTCGTCGGTGGCGTCCGGCTTGCCGACCCGCAGATTGTCGGCGAGCGAGCGGTTGAACAGCAGCGCCTCCTGGAACACCACGCCGATGTTCCGCCGCAGCGCGGTCAGCTTCAGGCCGCGGATGTCCATGCCGTCGATCTTGATGATGCCGGATTGCGGGTCGAAGGCGCGGTGCAGCAGCGCGATCGCGGTCGACTTGCCGGCGCCGGTCGGGCCGACCAGCGCGATGGTCTGGCCGGGCAGGGCGGTAAACGAAACGTCCTCGACCGCCGGCCGCTTGCCGTCATAGGAAAACGAGACGTCGTTGAATTCGACGAGGCCGGAGAGCCGTCCGGTGTCCGTGGCGTTGGGCCGGTCGCGCACCGCGGGCACCGCGTCCAGCACGTCGAAGAATTCCTGCAGGCGCGGCGCTTCCATGAACACGTTGTTGATGAAGCTGACCACCTGTTCGAGCTTCTGGATCAGCATGGTCGCAAAACTCACGAACATCACGATCTCGCCGACCGTGGTCTCTCCCCGGCCGTGCAGGTAGATGCCGACGGAAAAGATCGCGAGCACGGTGATGGTGGTGGAGGCACGGGTGATGACGGTGACCAGCGCCCACCAGCCCAATACCGGCATCTGCACGGCGAGCAGCTTGTCGGCGACGAAGCGCAGGCCCTGAACTTCGGCGTCGATCCGCACGAAACTCTGCACCAGCGCGACGTTGCCGAGCGCATCGGAGGCGCGCGCCGACAGATCGCTGTAGTGCGCCTCGACCTCGCTCTGCATGCCGTAGGTCTTGCGCACCACCAGCGTGGTCAGGATGGTGAATACCACGCACAGCCCGAACAGCAGGATCGCCAGCCGCCAGTTGATGTAGAACGCCAGCGGCAGCAGCACCACCAGCGACAGGATCGCGGCGAAATGCTCGCGGAAGAATCCGAGCCAGAGCCGCCACAGCGCGTCGGTGCCGTTCAGCATCACCTTCATCAGCCGCCCGGAATGGGTGCCGGTGTGGAAGGTCAGCGGCAGTTGCATGATGTGCTCGAAATAATCGGTCAGCACCGCCTGGCGCTGGCGGTGCGCCAGCCTGTCGGCATGGAGCGCGACCAGCGCGCTGCAGGCGATGGTGAACAGGCCGAACGCCACCCAGGCCCCCAGCAGCGGCCACGCCGAATTCGCGGCCAGCGGCCCGGTCTGCGGCTTGCCGGAGAGCACGTCGACGATCTTGCCGAACAGCACCGGCTCGGCGAATTGCGCGCCGGCCAGCAGCAGATTGGCAAAGGCGAGAATCCAGCCCAGCCGCGCCTCCTTGCCGAGCAACTGGAGGACGCGGGTGTAAAGGCGCAGCATGGACATTCGGATGAGGACTCGCAAGCAGGCGGAGCGTGATCGGCGTGTGGATGCATTCTAATCAGGGATCGCGGTGGAGAACCAGAGCGGGATGAATTTTGTTCCGTTCGGCTTTACCGGTGTGCAAGCCACCGGCGTCTGGACGGCTGCGAGCCTGTCCATTCTACCTTGCATGGGGTTGTTTTCGATATTTCGTATTTTGGCCTGCGGTATGTCCCGGCCTAATTGATCAAGCGCCCGTTCAGCGGCGGCAAAAACTGGTCGTCGAAAATGTCGGAGGCCTGCGGCCGCTTCTGAAACTTGAAGTCTTCCCCGACCTGGTCGATCGAGCGTTCGAAGCGCGCCGGATCGATCGCGCCGATGCCGTTGCGTTTCACTTCGCTGGTCAGGATGTTGTCGCGCAGAATGCTCTGCAGGCGTTCGAGTTCGAGGTCCTTTGAGCCGCCGTCCATGCGGTTGGCGACTTCGGCCGCCGCGTCTGCGGGATCCTTGATGGTCAGATTGAGGCCGCCGATCACGGCCCGCACGAATCCCTTCACCGCCTCGGGCTTGGCGGCCGCCAGCGCCGGATTGACGATGACGGCGAAACCATAGGCCTCGCAGCCATAGTCGGCGAATTTCAGCACCGCCAGATCGTCGGCCGGCACGCCGCGATCCCTGAGATTGATCGCCGACAGATAGGAGAATCCGGTCACGGCATCGATCTGGCCCGCCGACAGCATCGGCTCGCGCACCGCGGCGCTGATGCTGCTCTGCTTCACGCTCTTGAGCTTGATGCCGTTCAGATTGGCCACCGCCGGCCACAGCCGGACCGACAGGTCGCCTTCGGCGACGCCGAGCGTCTTGCCCTCGATGTCGGTCAGCGCGCGGACGCCGCGGCTCTTGCGGGCGATGATGGAATAGGGCGCCTTGTTGAACAGCACGAACACCGCCTTGATCCTGGGGCCGCCCTGCTTGTCCTTGTCGCGAAACCGCATCAGCGCGTTGATGTCGACGACGGCAAAATCGCTGGTGCCCGCCGCGACGCGCGCAATCGCGTCCGACGATCCGCTGGCGATGTTGGTCGTGACCGCCAGCGCTTCGGCGCTGAACAGGCCGCCGGCGGAGGCCATCACGAACGGGGCGGCCGCGGCATCGATCGGACGATCGAGCGAAAACTGGATCGGGAGCGGCGGCCGGGGCTCGTCCGCGGCCAGGACATTGCCCGCCATCAGGCCCGCAATCGCGCACAGCCCGGCAAGGGAAGCCAGGAGAACCCTCGAAAGAGCGCTCAGGCGAGAGCGGATGGCGTTGGTCCTGACAGCACGCATCGAGGTTACATCAGCACGAGGTGGGACAAGTTGCCGCGCCGGCGATGACTGTTTCGTGACATCGCGAACGGCATGAATCGCCCTTGGAATCCGCTTGGGCGAGCCATTCTGCAGCATCTAACCTGAACGGTCGATGACTGCCACGATTTTGCCAGGGATCGTTCAGCTGCCGTTCGGATTGGGGAACCTAATATCCGCTCAGTGGTTAGCTATCGGAGGCCTGTTCTCAGGCCAGCTCCCACGGAGGATGTCGAGATGTTTGCGCGAAAGGGTTTGTTTTCATCGATTGGCCGCGCCGGCGCGGTGGCGACGGTTGTGGCGGTGGCGCTGACGGCCGTCCAGCCGTCGATGGCCTTCGCCGGCTCCGCGACGCCCAGGCAAGGGCGTCACGGCGACCGCGGGACCAGCGATGCGACCGATATCAGCGCGCGCCGCAGGTACTATCGCGGTGGCGGCGGTGGTGCCGCGGCAGCGGCGGCCTTTGCCGGCATCGTCGGCACGGGTATTGCGATCGCGGCCACCCAGAACCGCGCGTCACTACTATGACGATGGCTACTATGGCGGCCCGGCCTATTACGGCAACCCGACCCCTATTACGCGCGCACGCGGTCCTACTATGGCCGCGGCCACTACTATCGCGGCTGGTAAACGCGACCGCTAAAATCGCAACCGTTAAAGATGAATCCACCGGCCGCCCCGGCCGGTGGATTTTTTTATGGTTGCAGGGCCAAGTCGTTAACACGCTTGCCACGGCTTTGGATTAGGTTTGGAGAATGAGTGATTCGCTCGAACGGCTTTATCAGGCTGTGCTCGCGGCCAAGGATCTCGATCCGGCCACGTCGCGAACGGCCCGGCTGTTTCAGCGCGGCCCCTCCAGGATGGCCAAGAAGCTCGCCGAGGAAGCCATCGAAGTCGTCATCGACGCCGTCAACGGCAAGACCGACGCGGTGGTCCGCGAGAGCGCCGATCTGCTCTATAACCTGACCGTCCTGTGGGCTTCGGCCGGCGTGAAGCCGGAGGACGTCTGGCGCGAAATGGAGCGGCGCGAGGATATGCTCGGCATCGCCGAGAAGCTGCCGAAGTCGGCGGTCAAGATGCCCAAAGCGCTTGCGGCCAAGGCCATTGCAAGCAAGGCGGTAGCCGACAAGGCGTTGCCTAAGGAGCTGACCAAGGCGACGGCGTCGCCTGCGGTCCGGCGGCGAATTGTCGCGCTGGAAGGCCGCTCGTTGCGTAAACGGCACTAATTCCTCTCGAATTCCGTCCTTTCCGGCATGGACAAATCCGCCGCATGATGGTTCATGCGGCCATGCTGAAACGGACCTACGACTGGTGCATCGACGCCGCTGACAAGCCCTACGCGCTCTGGATTCTGGCGGCGGTCGCCTTCGCGGAAAGCTCGTTCTTCCCGATTCCCCCCGATATCATGCTGCTGCCGATGTCGCTGGCGCGGCCGAAGAAGGCGTGGTGGTTCGCGACCGTGTGCACGATCGCTTCCGTCGCCGGCGGCGTGCTCGGATACGCGATCGGCGCGCTGCTCTACAATTCGATCGGGCACTGGCTCATCACCCTCTACGGTCTCGGCGACAAGGTCGAGACCTTCCGCGCCTCCTATGCCGAATGGGGCGCGGTGATCATCCTGCTGAAGGGGCTGACGCCGATCCCCTACAAGCTCGTGACCATCACCTCGGGCTTTGCGGGCTACAATATCTGGCTGTTCATCCTGTGCTCCATCGTGGCGCGCGGCGGGCGCTTTTTCATCGTCGCCGTCCTGCTCAACCGCTACGGCGACCTGATCCGGAGCGAACTGGAAAAGCGGCTCGGCCTGTGGGTCGCCATCGGCGCCGTCGTGCTGGTGCTCGGTTTCGTCATCGCGTTCAAGCTGATCTAGATCGCTTCAAGCTGATCTGTCGGATCGCGCTGATCCGACGCTTTGCCGGCATCCCGGCTTCAGGCTAGGTTCGTGCCATGTTCAAACCATTCGGCACGCAACTTGCGATCGGCGGCCTCGCGGCATCCTTGCTGGCTGGGGCGCCTGAAACTGCCTGGACGCAGGCCGCGCCGCCGCCGACGCTCGGTCTGCAGTCGCCGGCTCCCGCGTCCGCGCCGGCTGAGCCTTCGGCGCCGCGCGACGACGAGAATCCAGGCCTGATCAACGAAATCGGAAAATTGTTCGAAAAATCAAAATCGCTGCTGCCGCCGCTGAAGAGCCCGAGCGAGACCATCGACGATCTCAATGCGCGCACCAAGGATGCGGGCCAGAGCCTGTCGAACATCGCAAAGCCCTCGACCATGGTGAAGGGCCGCGCGGCGTGCCTGGTGGCGGCCAACGGCGCGCCGGACTGCAAGGCGGGCGCCGACAGGCTGTGCCAGAGCAACGGCTACAAGGAAGGCAAGAGCCTCGACACCGATGCGGCCGAGAAATGCTCGCCGAAAGTGTACATGCCGGGCTACAAGCGCCAGCCGGGCGACTGCAAGACCGAAAATTTCGTGACGCGGGCGCTGTGCCAGTAGCGCATCTCATACGCTGGCGAGGTCATGCCCAAACGCATCGCCGCCAGCGTCAAAACGCAATACTTGACACTGGAAAGATTGCCTTGATGGTTGGTATGACGTCTGGCATCTCTAGAGTAGCGTCGTTCGCCTGAATAACCAAAGGATCGCTTCGAATGTCCATGCCCGCGCTGTTCAAGGGCCGCCTGTCGATACCCGTGATCGGGTCGCCGCTGTTCATCATCTCCGTGCCCGATCTGGTGATCGCGCAGTGCAAGGCCGGCGTGGTCGGCTCGTTTCCGGCGCTGAACGCGCGGCCCGCCGCGCTGCTCGACGAGTGGCTGGCGCGGATCACGGAAGAGCTGGCGGCGTACGACAAGGCGCATCCGGAACGGCCGTCGGCGCCGTTTGCGGTCAACCAGATCGTCCACAAGTCCAACAACCGGCTCGATCATGATCTGGCGATGTGCGAGAAGTACAAGGTGCCGATGATGATCACTTCGCTCGGCGCGCGCGAGGAACTGAACCAGGCCGCGCACGGCTGGGGCGGCATCGTCTTTCACGACGTGATCAACCAGAAATTCGCGCACAAGGCGGTCGAGAAGGGCGCCGACGGCCTGATCCTGGTCGCGGCCGGCGCCGGCGGTCATGCCGGCACGATCTCGCCGCTCGCTTTCGTCGAGGAAACGCGCGCGTGGTTCGACGGACCGATCGCGCTGTCGGGCGCCATCGCCAACGGCCGCGCGATCCGCGCCGCGCGCGTTCTCGGCGCCGACTTCGCCTATATCGGCTCGGCCTTCATCGCGACCGAGGAAGCCAACGCGGTCGAAGGCTACAAGGAGATGATCACCTCTTCGTCGGCCGAAGACATCGTCTATTCGAACCTGTTCACCGGCGTGCACGGCAACTATCTCAAGCCGTCCATCGTCAAGGCCGGTCTCAATCCCGACGAGCTGCCGACCTCCGATCCCGTCCAAGATGAGCTTTGGCACCGATGCCTCCGGCGAGCGCAGCAAGCCGAAGGCGTGGAAGGAAATCTGGGGCTCCGGCCAGGGCATCGGCGGCATCGGCAAGGTGTTGCCGGCGGCGGAACTGATCGCACGGTTCAAGAAGGAATATGACGAGGCGGTCGACCCTGCCTTGTAAGGCTGGGCGCGGGCCGTCGTGAACGCGACGGAGGATCGATGGCGGCCGGACAGGATCTGAGCGCGCATGTCGCGCTGGTAACGGGCGCATCCCGCGGCATCGGTGCGGCGGTCGCGCTGATGCTGGCCGAGGCCGGCGCCGCCGTCGCGGTCAATTATCGCGAGCGTGCGGACGCCGCGGAGGCGGTCGTTGCAAAGATCACAGCTTCCGGCGGTCGCGCCATCGCGGTTGCTGCAGATGTCTCGCAGGCCGCTTCCGTCGCCAAGATGGTCGAACAGGTCGCGCGCGAACTCGGCCCGATCGACATCCTCGTCAACAATGCCGGCGTCGCGATCGTGCGCGGCGTCGACGATCTCACCGAAGACGATTTCGACCGCACCATCATGGTCAATTTGAAATCGGCGTTCCTGTGCACGCAGGCCGTCCTGCCGGCGATGCGGGCACGCAAATGGGGCCGTATCGTCAACATCACGTCAGGCGCCGCGCGCGGCGCCGGCGCCATCGGCCCGCATTACAACGCCTCGAAGGCCGGCATGGAGGGTCTTACCCGAGGCTATGCCGCAAGGCTGGTCAAAGAGGGGATCACCGTCAACAACGTGGCGCCGTCGCTGATCGAGACCGACATGATGAAGGGCCGAACTGATCTGGCCCGCAACATTCCGCTCGGCCGCATGGGCCAGCCGGAGGAAGTGGCGCAGGCCGTCGCGATGGTGCTCGGCAACGCGTACATGACCGGGCAGACCATCATCCTCAACGGCGGCATGGCGTTCATTTGATGTCGGCCGCAGCCGTGCGCGAATAGCGCGCAAGGGGCCTGCTGCGCGCCGTCTCGACTTCGTCGGGCAGACCGGGCAAGAAGCTTTCTTCTCCATCCTGCAGGGCTCTCATCAATGGAAGCGATCTTTCGTGTTGACGGCAACGACGTCGTCACCAGCCCCTATGCGGCGGGTCCGTGGGATCCGGGCATGCAGCACGGCTCGCCTCCCGCATCGTTGGTCGTCTGGGCGGCGGAGCGGATTCCGACGGCGGCGCCGATGCGGGTGGCCCGCGTGACGGTCGACCTGATGCGCCCGGTGCCGGTGGCGCCGCTGACGATCGAGAGCGACGTGGTGCGCGAGGGGCGCAAGATCCAGCTCTGCGCGGTCAGGCTGCTTGCGAAGGGCGTGGTGGTCGTCAGCGCGACCGTGCTGAAGATCAGGGTGCAGGCCGACGAACTGCCGCCGGAAGCGGTGATCGAGCAGGTCACGTTGCCGGGGCCGGAGCAGTCGCGTGTCGAGCATGTCGATTTCTCATCGAGCCCGTTCGTGACGGGGATGTCGCTGCGCGCCGCCCGCGGTCACTTCGGCCGGGTAGGGCCGGGCGCGATCTGGTATCGCGTCGACCGGCCGATCGTGGAGGGCGCAGCCGTCTCTCAGGCGATGCGGACGATGGCGGCGGCGGATTTCTGCAACGGCACTTCATCCGTGCTGGATTTCCGCGACTGGACCTTTCTCAACGCCGACCTCACCGTGAATTTTTCGCGCGAGCCGGCCGGCGACTGGATCCTGGTCGATGCCGAGACCTGGATCGGCCCCGACGGCGCGGGCCTCGCCATGGCGAGGCTCGCCGATATCAGCGGCTATTTCGGCCGCGCCATCCAGACCCTGGTCATCGAAAAGCGCTGAAGCATGATCCGGAAAAGTGGGAACCGGTTTTCCGAAAAGATCATGCTCAAACAAAATGGCCGCAGGCTATTCCAGGTCGACCGCCTGGAAACGGCCGCTCTCGTCGAGCGCCGTGCCCCAGATCTTTTTCGAGGCGGTGTGTTCGGAGCGGCCGAAATTGAGCGACACGCCGAGGCCCAGATCGAGATTACGGGTGTTCTCCAGCGTATCGACCAGCTTTTCGGTATCGAGCTGCGGCCCAACGCGCTTCAGCGCGTCGATCAGGATGTTGGCGGCCACAAAACCTTCCAGCGAGGCGTAGTCGGGCGCTTCGCCGGCAAAATACTTTGCGAGCGCATTCTTGTATTCCAGCACCGCGCTCGAATATCCCGACACCGCCGGCACCACCTGGGTCACGAGCACGCCGGTCATGTAGCGCGGCCCCAGCAGCTTCAGCTCCTCGGCGAGCGACGAGCCGCCGACGCCCGAGATGCTCGTGAAGATCAAGTCGGGATAGAGGGCGCGCGTCTTTTCGATGAACTTGGCGGCGGCGCGGTAGGATGCGGACATGATGATCGCCCGGACCGGCACCTTCTGCACCCGCAACGTGTTGACGGCCTCGTCGACTTCGATGGTGTTGCGCGGGTAGTTGAGCCGCAGGATGGCGCTGTCGTTCAGACCCATCGCGCGATAGGCCTTGGCGACGCCCGCGTACCCGGCATCGCCGAGATCGTCGGTCTGGGCGAATACGGCGATCTGTCGGATCGGGATCTTGCGTATCTTCACGAGATAGCGCACCGACGCGTCGGCTTCCTCGGCGTAGCTCGGACGGTAGTTGAACACATAGCGATCGGGAGGATCGCGGCGCACGACATTGCCGCCGGTATAGGCCCCGAAGAACAGCATCCGCCGTTCGAGCGCGTATGGCACCGCGACCGCCGCGGTGGCGGTGCCGATGCTGCCGATCAGGCCGAAGATCTGGTCCTTCTCGTAGAGCTGCCGCACGGCCTGGAGCGTCCGCGTCGGCTCGTTGCCGTCGTCGGCCGCGATGATCCGCAGCTTTCGACCTGCGATGCCGCCGGCGTCGTTGACCTGGTTGAAGGCGGTCTCGATGCCGAGCTTCATCTGGCGGCCGCGCTCCCGCACCGGACCGGTGAAGGCGGCGGTGATGCCGAACCGGATTTCGTTATCCGATACGCCGCGGACGGCCGTGGCTGGATTTCCGAGGCTGGCCGCAGGGACGGGCAGCGTCGGCGGCGCCGCGGCGAAAGCGGGCGGGGCGAGCGGAGGGGATGGCGACGGCCGGAGCGGGCGCGGATGGAGACAGCGACTGTTCAAGGTCGGCGAGCCGGCGTTCCGCCTGGATGCAATCCATCCGTCCCGTCGAAACGGCGTTGCGGCCATCCGCGACGCTGCGATCGAACTGTTGCGCGAGGTCGGAGCGCTGGGCCTCGTTGCTGGCGGCATCGCGGATCACCGCCGCGAATTTCTCGATCACCGACTGGACGCGAGGCCGCGTGACGTCCGGGCAGGCCAGCGCCGAACCGATCACCGGGCCGACACGGCCGGCGAGATCGCGCACCAACTCTATCTTGTCTCCGGGAGCCGCTTGCGCGGTCGTGATGAAAAGGGAACTAACGAGAAACGAAGTCCAACGCAGGGTTACCGAAATACGCACTACAAAACTCTTGAGTTTGATGTTTACTGAAATTCCGGCACGCCGCATCGAGGGCGCAAAAATTGCCCTGACGATGCGACATTGCCGGTGCTTTTTTTATCATTCGAGTTCGAGCGGTTGATAGCGCCCGTTCTCATCGAGTGCGGTGCCCCAGACCTTGTTGGAGGCCTGGTGCTCGGAGCGGCCGAACGAGAGCTGGGTGCCGAGACCGAGGTCGAGATTGCGCATGGTCTCCAGCGTGTCGATCAGCTTCTCGGTGTCGACTTGCGGTCCGGCCCGCTTGATGCCGGAGATGAGGACGTTGGCGGCGACGTAGCCCTCGAACGAAACGTAGTCGGCCGCTTCGCCCGGGAAATATTTGGCGAGCGCATTCTTGTATTCGAGCACGGCCGACGAATAGCCCGACACCGCCGGGACCACCTGGGTCACGATGATGCCGTTGGTGTAACGCGGCCCCAACAGCTTCAGTTCTTCGGCAAGCGCGGTCGAGCCGACGAACGATACGTTGGAGTAGATCAGGCCGGGATAGGCATCCTTGGTCTTCTCGATGAACCGCGCTGCCGCCCGGTAGGTCGCGACCATGACCACTGCCTTGATCGGTGGCTTCTGCAACTTCAATTGGTTGACCGCGTCGTCGACGTCGACGGTGTTTCGCGCATAGTTCAGCCGAAGGATCGCGCTGTCGTTGACGCCCATGGTGCGAAACGCTTTTGCGACGCCCGCGAATCCGGAATCGCCATAGGAGTCCTGCTGCGCAAAGACCGCGATCTGCCGCGGTTGCAGCCGTCGTATCTTGACGAGGTAACGAACGACCGCGTCGGTCTCCTGTACGTAGCTGGCGCGATAGTTGAAGACATAGCGGTCCGGCGGATCGTTGCGCAGGATGTTGGATCCGGTGAAGGCCCCGAAGAACAGCATCCGACGCTCGAGTGCGTAGGGGATCGCCACCGCCGCGGTCGGGGTGCCGACATTGCCGACCACGCCGAACACCTGGTCCTTTTCATAGAGCTGCTTCATGGCGTCGAGCGTGCGCCCGGGCTCGTAGCCGTCGTCGGCGGCGAACAGTTTGAGCATCCGGCCGTCAACGCCGCCGGATTCGTTGATCCGGTTGAAGGCGGTTTCGATGCCGAGCTTCATCTGGCGTCCGAGCTCGCGGGCCGAACCGGAGAAGGGCGCTGCGATGCCGAAGCGGATTTCCTTTTCGCTGATGCCGCGCGGCAGCGGTCCGGTGGGGACGGCAGCGGTCGGCGCGGTCGCCGCGTTTGCGGCGGTAGCGGCCGCGGCCGGCGACGGACCGATGACGCTCGACAGGCTCGGTCCGGAGATCGAGCGTTCGAGATCGGCGAGCTGGCGGTCGGCGCGGATGCAGTCGACCTTGCCCGAGGTCACGGCGGTGCGCCCTTCGGCCACGGTGCGATCGAACGCCTGGGTGAGGTCGGAACGCTCCGCCTCGTTCGACGAGGCCTCGCGGATCACCTGGGAAAACTTGTCGACAATGGTCTGGATGCGCGGACGCGCGATGTCGCGGCACGCCTGCGCCGAACCGATCACCGGGCCGACGCGGCTGGCAAGGTCGCGGACGATCGTGATGTCGGCGGCGGCCTGTGCGCTGGTTGCGAGACCGAGCAGCATGGCGCCGACCAGCAGGGTGAGACGATGGGAAGTCATGGCAAATTCCTTTGAGAACGAGATCGCCGCACGTCGGTTCTCGGGCATGGTCAGCCCTCCGTCTGGATCAGGGGGTGGTGCGTTGTGGCGCGGCCGGATCCGGCTTCTCGCGCCACTGTATGAACTGCTGGAGCAATTGTCCGGACGGCTCGGTCGCCGGCGGAGCGCTCGCCGGCGTGGCGGCGAGAAGGGCCTGGAATTCATTGATGGCGGGCTTTTGCGCGGCGTCTCCGGGTTGAGGCAGCGCGTTCCTGACCGACTGTGCAAAGTTGGCGAATGTCGACGCCTGTTCGCCGTCGCTCTGGCGTGATCCGGGTATGCCGACGACGAAGAACAGGGCGACGAGGGCGGCGACGCCGACGGCGGCGGCGAAACGCGCCGCGACGGTCCACATTGCCCTCTTCAATTCCTGGGTGGGTTCATGCATCAGCTCGGGATCGAGCGGATGGCGTAGCGCATCGGATACCGCGCTTTCGAGCTGGGAATCGAACGACGCCGTCGTATATGGCACCTCCAGGCCGCCGCCGCGCGATGCCGACTTTTCCCGCAGGGAGCGCGGCGCGTAGTACAGGGGATCGCGGGGATTGAGATGATCCTGCTCACTCACACTACTCATACGCTTACTCCTCATGGCACTTGGCGGATTGGCGACGGGCGGGTCGGCACTCGGCGGATTGGCACTTGACGGATTGACGCTGGGCGGATTGTCGCTGGTGGGAGCACCGGCGGATCGGTTGACGGCGAAACGGCTCGCGGCGCGCATCGGACAGCAGTTCCAGTTCGCGGAGCAGGCGGGCGGAAGAATCCACGTCCGGTCCTCCGTCGCCGCTAAGTTGGGCTGGAAGATTTGAATCAAATTGGTGCGAGTCGTCTTTTTGCTCGACGCCACCCGCCTGCGAGATCAGGTCTCGCGACCACACCTTCCCCACGGCTCCCACGGCCTCAATCCCCTGCCGGCAATGTCCGTCTGCCCGACGGAATGAGCTGCCAGCCAAAAGCCTGTCAGCACACATAACTTTTTTGGAACCGCGCAAGGACTAATTTAGGTCGGAAACGTGACAAAAGTAAGTTGAGCTCTTCTTAACTACAACTCGCAATACTCTTGTTTACAAGGCTTTGCCGTACGTGGCCCGGTTGCGACAGCACGAATCGGCCACAAATGCGCCGGATTCCCTGCGAATTGCACCGCTTTCCGCGCGCGGCGCGGGTCGGAGCATTAATTACTCGTTAACCAAACTGGTCGATTCTTAACCTTTCAATAAGAAAGGCGAGTTCGAACATCATGGACGTCCGAGCGGATCCCACGCGTCAATTGGTTCGGCTGCGCGGCCGATCCTATGTCGCGTTCGTGTTCAGCCCCGTCGTGCCGATCGTTGAATGGCTCGCCGAGATTGACGCCACGCTGGCGCGCTCGCCGGGCTATTTCGTCGGCAAGCCGATCGTGCTCGACCTTGCGGCCGTCGACCTCTCCAGCGCCGCCATCGGCCACCTCGTCGGCAGCCTCAACGAGCGCAACATCCGCGTCCTCGGCATCGAGGGCGTGGAGGAAGAGCGCCTTGGCGCGAGCATGCCGCCCTTGCTGACCGGCGGTCGCGCCTGCGTCATCACGCGCAACGAACCGGCGCAGAAGGCGGAGCCCGAAGCCAAGCCGAAGCCGACGTCGCTCCTGCTCGACAGCCCGGTGCGGTCGGGCCAGTCGATCGTCTTCATGGAAGGCGACGTCACCGTGCTGGGTTCGGTCGGCTCCGGCGCGGAGATCGTCGCCGGCGGATCGATCCACATCTACGGCACGCTGCGCGGCCGCGCGATGGCGGGCGTCAACGGCAATTCCAGCGCGCGGATCTACTGCCAGAGGATCGAGGCGGAACTGCTCGCGATCGACGGCTACTACCAGACTGCAGAAGAAATCGACGTCTCACTCCGTAACCGCCCGGCGCAAGCCCGGCTGGAGGGCGACACCATGAAAATCACACCGCTGAATTAACCGGTTAAGGAGATTGCGTATGGCCAAGGTTCTGGTCGTTACTTCGGGCAAGGGAGGCGTTGGAAAGACAACCACAACTGCGGCGCTTGGCGCAGCACTTGCCCAGGGCGGGCAAAATGTCGTGGTGGTCGATTTCGACGTCGGCTTGCGCAACCTCGATCTGGTGATGGGCGCCGAACGCCGCGTGGTGTTCGATCTCATCAACGTGGTTCAGGGCGTCGCCAAGCTGCCGCAGGCCCTGATCCGCGACAAGCGGCTGGAAAATCTCTGGCTGCTGCCGGCCTCGCAGACCCGCGACAAGGATGCGCTGACCGACGAGGGCGTCGGCCGCGTCATCGACGAACTCAGGAGCCGGTTCGACTGGATCCTGTGCGACAGCCCGGCCGGCATCGAGCGCGGCGCCACGCTCGCCATGCGCTTTGCCGACGAGGCGATCATCGTCACCAATCCCGAGGTTTCCTCGGTGCGCGATTCCGACCGCATCATCGGCATGCTCGATTCGAAGACGGTGCGGGCGGAGCGCGGCGAGCGGGTGGAAAAGCACATCCTGATCACCCGCTACGATCCGGCGCGCGCGGCGCGCGGCGAGATGCTCAATATCGACGACATCCTGGAAATCCTCGCGACACCCTCTGCTCGGCATCATCCCCGAGAGCCAGGATGTGCTGAAGGCATCCAACGTCGGCACGCCGGTGACGCTCAACAATGCCGACAGCGCGCCGGCCCGCGCCTATACCGACGCCTCGCGCCGCCTGATGGGCGAGGAAGTCGCCATGGTCGTGCCGACCGAGCGCAAGGGCTTCATGGATCGGCTGCTGGGTCGGAGGGCTGCATGAGCATGAGGCTGCTGCGGCTGTTCGGCGGCCGCGAAGCGACCGCCCCGGTTGCGCGGGAGCGGCTGCAGATTCTGCTGTCGCACGAGCGCGGGCTGCTCGGTCAGTCCGACCTGCTGGTCACGCTGCGCGAGGAAATTCTCGCAGTGGTGTCGAAACACATCCAGCTCGATCCCGACAAGGTGATCGTCAAGCTCGATCGCGGCAAGACGGTATCGACGCTGGAGGTCGACATCGAAGTGCCGAACAATTTCGACAAGAAGGTTTCCGAGAGACGCATGGCCGGCTGACGCGGCGCATCGCGCCCGTGAAATCGCCGTAACGTTCTTCCGATGACCGTTGGCTGCCGGTGCGGCGCGATCCGTTACGAGATCGCGCCGCTTTCGTTGCTGCCCGTCGAGCCGACCTTCCAACGCCTTCTCGAATGCCGCCAAAGATAAGTTCCGTGGCTTGGGAACCTCCTGATGCGGTTGGGAATTGGTCATGGTTTGGGAGGCAGATTGTGGTCGAGTCGATTGCGGGTAAGGCAAAGAGCGGTATCTGGGGACTGGATGATATCCTGGCCGGCGGGTTCACCCGGGAGCACATGTTTCTGATCGAGGGAGCGCCCGGAACCGGGAAGACCACGATTGCCCTCGAGTTCCTGATGGAGGGAGCCCGGAAGGGCGAAAAATGCCTCTACATCACGTTGTCCGAAACCGAGCGGGAATTGCGGCTTGGCGCCGCCTCCCATGGCTGGACGCTCGACGAAGCGTATCGAAGTATTCGAGTTGCTGCCGCCGGAGAGCCTGCTCGATTCCGAGCAGCAGCAGAGCCTGCTCTATTCCTCCGATCTCGAACTGGGCGAGACCACCAAGCAGATTTTCGCGGCCGTCGATCGCGCGCAGCCGCAACGGGTGGTGCTGGACAGCCTTTCCGAGATCAGGCTGCTGGCGCAGAGTTCGCTGCGCTATCGCCGCCAGATTCTGGCGATCAAGCACTACTTCTCGAATTTCGGCGCGACCGTGCTGCTGCTCGACGACATGTCCTCCGACCTCGGCGACAAGACCATCCACAGCGTGGCGCACGGCGTGCTGCGGCTGGAGGAACTGGCGCCGGCATATGGCGCAGAGCGGCGTCGCACGCGTGTCATCAAATACCGAGGCGTCAAATTCCGCGGTGGCTATCATGACGTCACCATCGCCACGGGCGGGCTCAACGTGTTTCCCCGGCTGGTGGCCTCGGAACATCGGACGAGCTACAAGCGGCACACGCTCTCGAGCGGCATCGCCGAACTGGACCAGCTCCTCGGCAACGGTATCGAGAGCGGATCGAGCACGCTGATCCTGGGGCCGGCAGGCACCGGCAAATCTCTCCTCGCCATCGTCTTTCTCGCTGCCGCGGTCGCGCGCGGCGAGAAAGCGGCCTTCTTCGTTTTCGATGAAGAACTGGGCCTGCTGTTCGAGCGCATGAAAGGCCTCGGCATCGATCTCGAAGCCATGCAGCGCACCGGCAATCTCTTCATCGAGCAGGTCGATGCTGCCGAACTGTCGCCCGGCGAATTCGCCCATCGTGTCCGCAAGCGCGTGGACGAGAGCAACGTCAAGACCGTGTTGATCGACAGCCTCAACGGTTATCAGGCCGCGATGCCGGAGGAGAATTCGTTGATCCTGCACGTGCATGAACTGCTGCAGTATCTCAACCGCCAGGGAGCGGCGACCTTCATGACGGTCGCGCAACACGGATTGGTCGGCGACATGAAGGCGCCGGTCGACGTCACGTATCTTGCGGATACCGTTATCTTGCTCCGTTATTTCGAGGCAATCGGCAGCGTGCGCCGCGCGTTGTCGGTCATCAAGAAACGTACGGGGGCGCACGAATCCACGATCCGCGAATATCGCATCGACAACCGCGGCCTGACCGTCGGTGGACCGCTCGTCGGATTCCAGGGCGTGCTGCGGGGCGTTCCGGTCTATGTCGGCGAGGGTAAACCCCTGCTGGAGGACCAGCAGCTGTGAAAGCCGGTCCGTCATCCGAGCGGGCCGTTATTCTTGCGCCCAAGGGCCGCGACGCCGCGGTCGCGTCTGCCTTGATCCAGGAGGCCGGCTTTCACGCGCAATCCTGCAGCGACCTCCCGGCACTGCTGAGCGAGATCGAGGACGGCGCGGGCCTTGCCGTGATCGCCGACGAGGCGATCAAGACCGCGGATCTGCGCAGTCTCGTGAGCTGGCTCAACGATCAACCGCCATGGTCGGATTTCCCGATCGTATTGCTGACGCATCAGGGCGGCGGCCCCGAGCGCAATCCCGACGCGGCGCGGATCGGGCAGGCGCTCGGCAACGTGACGTTCCTGGAGCGGCCGTTTCACCCGACCACGCTCGTCAGCATCGTCGGTTCGGCGGTGCGCGGAAGGCGCCGGCAATACGAGGCGCGTGCGATTCTTGCCGATCTGACCGAGAGCGGCAAGCTGCTGCAAACCGCGCTCACGGCCGGGCAACTCGGCGCGTGGGAGCTGCATCTGCCCGAGCTTGTTTTCGAAGCCTCGGCAGCCTGCAAATCCGCGTTTGGACGCGATGTGGAGCTGCCGTTCACGTATCGGGACCTGGAGCGCGCGGTCCATCCCGACGATCGCGCGCGCCGCGATGCAAGCGTCACGCGCACGCTCGAGCAGGGGATCGATTACAACATCGAATTCCGCAATATCTGGCCCGACGGTTCGCTGCACTGGGCCGACGTGCGCGGTCGGCCGGTCTATCGCCCCGACGGTAGCATCAAGTCGCTCGTCGGCGTCTGCTCCGACATCACCGCGCGCAAGACCGCCGAAATCGAGCGGGAGAATCTGCTCGCCCAACTCGCCGCCGAACGCACCGCGCTGGCGGAGTTGACCGCGACGCTGGAGCAGCGCGTCGAGCAGCGAACCGCCGACCTGATCAAGGCGGTGACCGCGCGCGAGAAGGCGCAGGAGCAACTGCGTCAGGCGCAGAAGATGGAAACCATCGGCCAGCTCACCGGCGGCGTCGCGCACGATTTCAACAATCTGCTGATGGCGGTGATGGGCAATCTCGATCTGCTGCGCAAGCGAATGCCCGACGATCCGCGCCTGCACCGGCTGGTTGACGGCGCGATTCAAGGCGCCGAGCGCGGCGCATCGTTGACGCAGCGGCTGCTCGCGTTCGCCCGCCAGCAGGATTTGCGCGCGGTGTCGGTCGATCTCCGCGCCTTGATCGAGGGGATGGTCGACCTGCTCCAACGCTCCCTCGGCCCCCGTGTCGAGTTGCGGCTCGATATCCCCCGGGGCCTGCCGCCGGCGCGGATCGACGCCAACCAGCTCGAGCTTGCGATTCTCAATCTCGCCATCAACGCCCGTGACGCGATGCCCGACGGCGGCAGGATCTATATCTCGGTGGCGGAATATCAGACGAAGGGCGAGGTGGCGCTGGGTCCAGGCCGCTATCTCAAGCTCTCGGTCGCCGATACCGGGAGCGGGATGTCACCGGAAATACTGAAGCGGGCGATCGAGCCGTTCTTTTCGACAAAGCAGGTCGGCAAGGGCACCGGCCTTGGATTATCCATGGTGCACGGGCTTGCGGTGCAGCTTGGCGGCGCGCTGCAACTGACGAGCACCGTCGGGAAAGGCACCAGCGCGACGCTGGTGCTGCCGATCGCGACCGCTGCGCCGGAAACGGAAAGTGCCGTGCGCTGCCAGCGGAAAAGGTCAAGCGCAAGGCGGTCATCCTGTTTGTCGACGACGATCCGCTGATCGCGATGTCGACCACGGAAATGCTGGAAGATCTCGGCCACCGGGTGATCGGCGCCAATTCCGGCCAGCATGCGCTGGATATCCTCAAGAGCGAACAACCGCTCGACCTGATGGTGACCGACCACATGATGCCGGGCATGACCGGGCCTCGAACTGGCCGCCGCGTCGCGCAAGGTGCGCCCGTCGCTGCCGGTGCTGCTGGCGACCGGCTATGCCGAATTGCCCGAAGGGGCGCAGCTCGACCTGCCGCGCCTGGCAAAGCCCTATCATCAGGACCAGTTGCGCGATCAGCTCGATCAATTGCTGGCGTGACTGCGTAGCGTTTTCCAGCGAAGTGGAGACCGGTTCGCGTTAAGAAAACGCGTCAAACCAAAAGCCCTTACCCCACCATCCGGTCGCGACCGGTCCAGAAGCCGGCCTTCAGCACCTTCTTGTCGACCTTGCCGACGCCGGTCATCGGCAATTCAGTGACGAACTTGATGTGCTTGGGCGCATGTGCCGAGCCTTTCTTCGTCTTCACCAGATTGATCAACTCGTCCGCATTCGGCTTTGCGCCTTCGCGCGCCACGATCACCGCGGTGACGGCCTCGCCCCATTTGTCGTCGGGCACGCCGACCACGGCGACCATCGCGACATCGGCGTGCTGCGACAGCACGTCCTCGACCTCGCGCGGGAAGATGTTGAAGCCGCCGGAGACGATCATGTCCTTCTTGCGGTCGAGAATGAACATGTAGCCGCGCTCGTCCTTGCGCGCGATGTCGCCGGTGTGCAGCCAGCCGCTCCTGAGCGTCTCGGCGGTGATATCCGGCCGCTTCCAGTATTCGGCCATCACATGGCCGGCGCGAACGCAGATTTCGCCGGCCTCGCCGGTGGCGACTTCCTGGTCGTCATTGTCGAGAATCTTGACCTGACAGGCGGCGATCGGGAAGCCGCAGGACAAGAACAGCTCGGGCGTCTTGGGATCGTGGTCCTTCTTGCGCAGCACCGACACCGGGTAGCATTCGGTCTGGCCGTAGAGCTGCGAGAACACCGGCCCGATCCGCTCGATGCCTTCGACCAGCCGGCTCGGCGACATCGCGGAAGCGCCATACAGCAGCAGTTCGAGCGAGGAGAGATCGGTCTTGTCGAGCGCGGGGTGATCCAGCATCACGTAGATCATGGTCGGCACGAACAGCGTGAAATTGATGCGCTCGCGCTCGATGGTCTTGAACACCGCCTCGGGATCAAAACCCTTCAGCATGTGCACGGTGCCGCCGCGCATCAGCGTCGGCAGCACTTTGGTGCCGGCGACGTGGCTGATCGGCGCCACCGTCAGGTAGCTCGGCGTCTGCGGAATTTCGAAATCGGCCAGGATCGCGGTGGCGAAACCGCTCTGCTGGCGGTGATGGCGCAATGCGCCCTTGGATTTACCGGTGGTGCCCCCGGTGTAGTTCAGCGTGGCGATATCGTCCGGGCCGGCGAAGTTGCGCGCGGTGGCGCTGCCTGCGCTTCGATCGCCTGCAGCAGATCGGCGCCGTAATCGGCTGGACCGAGCGTGAAGACGGTTTTCAGGCCCGTGACGCCCTGGCGGCGAGTTCGCCGCCGCGATCGCGGAACGTG
The DNA here is from genome assembly GCA_963783115.1 of uncultured Alphaproteobacteria bacterium. Classification (GTDB taxonomy): domain Bacteria; phylum Pseudomonadota; class Alphaproteobacteria; order Rhizobiales; family Xanthobacteraceae; genus Bradyrhizobium. The sequence continues at coordinate 43,654 of CAWAMK010000009.1, forward strand.
ACGCCGTCGACAACCAGCATCTGGCGCTTCGGAATCTTCCAGCTGAAACAGCTGGTCGTCGAGCGAACCCAGCGGATGCAGCCAGGTGATCGCCAGCCGCGACAATTGCGCGGCGACGCCGGCGCACCAGGTGTCGGCGCGGTTGGCGGTGAGAAAGGCGACGCGGGTGCCGGGTTGAAAGCCGAACTGCGTGAACACGGCCTGCATGCGCCCGATCATGTCGGTCGTGCCCTGGTAGGTGATCGATCCGCCCGGCCAGCTGAACGCGGTGCGCTCCGGGTAGCGCGCCAGCGCGCGCAAGGTCTGTTCGCATGACGCCGGAAACGCGTAGAGCGGATTGCTCATCTTCTCTTCTCCCCGCAAGTTTTGTAATTGGCCTTCGCCCGTGCCAATGTGAGTCAACGCTAGCATAACGAGGAAGCGGCTCAAGTCGCCATGACGCAACCTGACGATCTTCTTTCGCGCTTCAATGAGCGCCTGAGCTTGCCGCTGATCGCGGCGCCGATGTTTCTGGTGTCGGGTGTCGAACTCGTGGTAGCTGCATGCCGCAACGGGGTGATCGGCTCGTTCCCGACGGTGAATTGCCGTAGTCCCGAGCAACTCGACCAGTGGCTCGGCGAGATCGAGGGCCGATTGCAGCAGCATTCTGATGCAAGCGGCAAACGCGCCGCGCCGGTCTGCGCCAACCTGATCGTGCATCGCTCCAATGCACGGCTGGCGCAGGATTTACAGGTCCTGCTGCGGCACAAACCCGAAATGGTGATCACCTCGGTCGGATCGCCGGCGCCGGTGATCGCACCGCTGCACGAGGCCGGCGCGCTGGTGTTTGCCGATGTCGCCTCGATCCGCCATGCCGAGCGCGCGGTTGCCGCGGGCGCCGACGGCCTCGTGCTGCTGACGGCCGGAGCGGGTGGCCAGACCGGCTGGCTCAATCCCTTCGTATTCGTGCGCGCGGTGCGGGCGTTTTTCGATGGACCGCTGGTGCTGGCGGGCGGCATCGCCGATGGCCACGCGTTGCGCGCCGCAGCAGGCGCTCGGCTGCGACCTCGCCTATATGGGCACGAAATTCATCGCCACGCGCGAGAGCATGGCAGATCCCAGGTACAAGGAACTGCTGGTCAAAAGCAGCGCCGACGACATTCTGTTGACCACCGCCTTCACGGGCCTGCAGACCAACATGCTGCGGCCGTCGATCGAAGCCGCCGGACTCGATCCGGACGATCTGCCCGTGCGCGGCGCGATCGACATCGGCAAGGACATCGACGTTGGCGCCCGCGAGAACCGTCCCAAACGCTGGAAGGATATCTGGAGCGCGGGACATTCCACCTCGGGTGTGACGGAAGTGCTTGCGGTCGATGAACTCGTCGCGCGTACGTCGGCGGAATATCGCGAGGCCTGCGCGCGCATACGGCTTGGCTAGGATGTCCGCCGGATGACCCGGCCAAGAATGTGTGCCGCGCGGTCGATCTCCTTTTCATTCCACGCAGCGAAGCCGAGGAACAGGCCGCGTTCCGTGCTCCTGTGATACAGCATCCTCGTCAGCGCCCGGCTGACGACGCCGGCCTCGAGCAGCCGCGCCGCCAGTTGCTGGTCGTCGGCTGTGGGGCCGGCACCTCGCCAGTAACTGCATGCCGCCATCGGGTGTTTCGACCGCGAGGTGATCGCCGGCTTCGGCGGCAAGCGCCTGCACCAGGCGATCGCGACGCGTTTGATAGAGGCGCGTCATCCGCCTGATGTGACCGAGATAGACGCCCGAACTGATGAAGTCGGCCAGCGCGTCCTGGACCGTGATCGACGTCAAAATGCCCATATGCCGCTGCGCGAGTTCAAAGACGTCGATCAGCGCTTCCGGCACCACGACATAGCCGATGCGGATGTCGGAATAGGTCGCCTTCGAAAACGTCCCGAGATAGAGCACGCGCGGCGACGGTGCGAGGCCCTGCAGGGCGGCCACCGGCCGCGCCTCGTAATGGAATTCGCCGTCATAGTCGTCCTCGATGATGCAGGCGCCCGCGGCTTCGGCGAACCGCAAGAGTTCGAGGCGGCGGCCGATCGGCATCAGCCGTCCGGTCGGGTATTGATGCGACGGCGTGACGAAGATCAGGCGCGGCGTTTCCTTGTGCGGGGAAATCGCCATGCCGTGCGCGTCGAGCGGGATCGCGGAGACGCTGGCGCCGGCGGCCCGGAAGGCGACGTCGGCGCCACCATAGCCCGGACTTTCGATCCAGGCGCGGTCGCCTGGTTCAAGCAAGGCGTTGGCGATCAGCGTCAGGCCGGCCTGCGCGGTGGGCACGAACAGGATCTGTCTCGCCGTGGCCTTGATGCCGCGATGAACCGCGAGATGCCCGAGCAAGGCTTCCTGCAACGGCGGATGGTTGATCGGGCGGTCTCGGCGTAGCGGCGCGTTTCGCGCCGCGCGCCGCAGGCAGCGGCTCCATTCGTCGTGCGGAAATTCGCGCTCATCCGCCAACCCCGGCTGAAACGGCCGGGGCCGCTCCTTGTGGATCGGCGGCCAGACCGATCGCGGCAGGCCGTTCGCCCAAGCCGACAGCTTGATCTTTACGCTTCCGCCGCTTCTGCCTCGGGCCGACAGCTTGCGCCGGTCGAGCGACAGGCCCTCGGCCACGACGGGCCGACGTCCGGCGGAAAGGGCGACGTAGCCTTCCGCCGCCAATTGTTCGATCGCGAACGAGGCGGTGTTGCGCGACAGGCCAAGCGATTGCGCAAGCTGACGGCTCGACGGCAGGCGCTGGCCGGGCGCCAGGCGTCCTTCCGTGATGAGACGCCGCAACTGGTCGGTCAGCTGCCGCGTCAGCGTTTCGCTGCCGTCGCGGGCCAGATGCAGCATGCCGGGGAGCAGGTCATCCACAACTGGACCTATCAATTTGTCAATGCTGGTTCTTTCTTTAGGGCCAGTTGAGGGGCTAGGCAAATGCATGGCAAACGGACTTTCAACCCGCAGCGCGGCGGCGCTGCTCGCCGGTGTCGTGCTCGCATGGGGCACGAATTGGCCGGTGACAAAACTGATCGTGCAGGACGTGCCGCCGCTATGGGCCACCGCCATCCGCTGCATGATCGCGTCCGCCACGCTGGCGCCGATGCTCTGGATGCAGGGCGCGTTCATCGTGCCGCGCCGGGGCGACCTGCCGGTCGTGTTCTGCACGGCCGTCCTGCACCTCACGGCATTTTCCGCGCTGATTGCGGCCGGCCTGCAATTCGTGCCGGCGGGCAGGGCGATCGTGCTCGGCTACACGACGCCGGTCTGGGTCGCGATTGGTGCTGCGCTGTTTCTCTCGGAACAGATCACGCGGCGGCGGGCGCTCGGGATCGTCTTCGGCCTCGCGGGCCTTGCCGTGATCTTCAATCCCCTGACGCTGAACTGGCGCGACGGCAACGTGCTGTACGGCAGCGCGCTGATCCTGGTGGCGGCGTTCTGCTGGGCCGGCAACATCGTCTATGTCCGGGCGCACCGGTGGATCTCGACGCCGTTTCAACTGGTGTTCTGGCAGGTGCTGCTGGCCGCCGTGCTGCTCTCGGTCACCGCGTTGATCGTGGAAGGACCGCCGCACATCGCGTGGAACGTCCGTCTTTTAACGCTGCTGCTGTTCAGCGGCACCGTCTGCACGGCGTTCGCCAACTGGGCAATGACGATGGTCAACCGCAGCTTGCCGGCAGTCACCACGTCGTTGTGCCTGCTCGCCACGCCGGTGCTGGGAATCTTCTGCGCCACGTTGATTCTAGGCGAGCCGCTGGAGCCTTCGCTATTCCTTGCGATGACGCTGATCATCGGCGGTATCGCGCTCGGGACTGTCAGCGGATCGTTGCGCGCGAAGGCAGCCTAGAGCTCCGCTCCGATGAAATCGGAACGGAGCTCTAGATTCTTATTTTGACGCGTTTTCTTAACGCGAACCGGTTTCCACTTCGCTGGAAAACGCTTTTAGTTCGCCACGAAATACCAGTCCTGGTCGTAGCGCACGATCTGGCTCGGCGGCTTGGCCTCGAACTCGAAGAATTTTTTGGGATCGCCTTCGGGCGGCACGCGCAGGAAGCCGGTGAAAGTGTGTTTCAGGCCGCGCGAGGTCAGAAACAGCACGTAGGCGCCTTCGTCGGTGTCGTCGACGACGATGTCGTTACCCCCGGCGGAAACGTTCGGCGCGGTGTCGCCAAGCGCGATCAGGTTCTTGTTATAGGCGACGTTGGGCTTCAGTTCGCCGGCTTCGACCTGCGTCACGATCCGTTCGCGGCTTTCCCGGTGCCAGCGGAAATTCTGCTGCAGCGCGATCTCGTGCAGCGGGGCGTAGGCGAGGATGGCGAGCGTCGCCGCGCTGATCAGGAACGGGAGGGCGAACCTGGTGCCGTCAGAGCGGACCTTCAGCAGCAGCGTTGCCGACCACACCATGCAGCAGAAGAACACCAGCGCCATCAGCGGCACGACCGCGAGCAGGACGAAGCCGGATGGCCAGTCCGCCAGCGCCAGCTCGAAGATTGCCGCCGCCAGCGTGACGGCTGAAACCGCGATGGCCGCCGCCAGGGGCCTGCGGACCGACGGCCCGGTCGCGGCCGTTGCCGCCTGAGATATCGCTGAGGCCATGCCGGCTGTTCCGCTCCGCCGCCCGGGTTCCCGGCCCGTGCCAATACGAGGCTTAACGCGCCGTTAACCATATCAGCCCCAACAATAGCCGCAGAGGATGGCTGGCCGCCATGGCCGGCCGGGCAAATCTGGGGGCTCGACATGGATCTGGACCGGTATTTTGGCAAAACCTCCGCCACTCTCGATGAAATCCGGCGGCGGGTGATGTTCGCGCTCGATCGGCATCCGCTGTGCCGCGGCATCGAATTCGACGTCGTCAGCATGCCCCGCAACCGCACAAACAACTGGACCGTCACCCTGCAGGCGATCGAGCCCGACGCCCTGTGGGAAGCGTCCGATATCGTTGCCGATATCCAGGAAGCCTACGAATTGGCCGCGGCGGCCTGATTTGGGCCTGTTTCGGGGCGATTTCCCCCGATTTTTGATGGTATTACGGTGCAAATCGGCATCGTAACGCCTCAATTGTCGTTCAGTTCTGGGCAAAAGGGCCAAACGTCGGCGGGAATGGAGACCTTTTTGACCAAATCGATGACGATTGTTGCGCTGCTCGGCTTTCTCGTGGTTGGCGCTGCCGCCACGGCTGTTATCGGCCGGGATTTCATACCGGCTGCGCCGTCCGAGCAGGCTATCGCTGCTGCCAAGCCGCCCGTGTCGAACAAGGAATCCAAGAAGGATCGTCTGGCCGTCGTGAGCTATGCGCTGGCCGCCTATGAGCCGCCGCAGACCACCGCGGCGCTGAGCGAGCCGCTGCGTCAGGCCTATGCCTCTGCCGCACCCGCCGATATCGGGCTGCCGAAGGAAGTGGCGCCTCCTGCGCCGATGGCGCCCGCCGCATCGTTGCCCTCAGCGCCTGCGAAGCCCAAGGTCGTCGTCGCGAAGCCGCCGCAGCCGCAAAAGAACTATGCGCTGCTGAGCGACGTCCAGATCGCCGGGATCAAGGATCGCCTGAAACTGTCCGCCTCGCAGGAATCATATTGGCCGGCGGTTGAAACCGCGTTGCGCGCCGTCGCCCGCAAGATCCACGCCGGCCGTCAGGCCAACCCGAACGCAGCGGGCATGCCGATCGATCCCGACTCCGCGGAAGTCCAGCAGTTGAAATCGGCGGCGATGCCGCTTCTGTTCCAACTGCGTGAAGACCAGAAGAACGAAGTCCGTACGCTCGCGCGCGTCATCGGCCTGGAAAAAGTCGCCTCGATGATCTGAGCGTGCAGCGCTGCGATTGCTGCGCTACCGGTTCCGGAATTCCTCACCCAACCGTGCCGGAACGATCGGCCCATGCCACGCGTTGGCCGCGTGGATGGATGGAGCCGAAACATGCGGACATCGACGGCTTATTTTGCAGGCGTAGGAACCGTGATCGTGGCAGTCGCCGCGGGTCTCGGTGGAGGTTATCTTGCCGCGAATATCGCCAACCCGCCCTCCGGAGTTTCGAAGCTGGAACGCAGGATGTCGGCGGAGCCGATATCCGTAGCAGCGGCGCCCGCGCAGCCGGTGCCGCGTGCGGTCGCGACGAGCCCCACTGCAGGGTCAACTCAGGAACAGCCACAATCACAGCCGGAGTGGCAAAAGGATGCCTCGGCGCCGTCGGATAACGCGGTTCCTTCCAGCACCGCCGCGCCATCCAGCACCAATGTCCGCGTGGAAGAAAAGCCCGCCAACAACAATGTAGCCGTCAACACTGTGGCGGCCGTACCAGCCGCACAGCCGGCGCCGCAACCGGCCAAATCGATCGAAACGAAATCAGTTGAACAGGCCGGCGAAAAGGTCGCCGCGCCGCGCGACGCCTTTGCCACGCCGCGCGACGCCTTTGCAAAGGCGCGCGAAGCCGACGTCAAACGCGCGGATGCGGAAAAGCGGCGCGCCGAACGCCGCCAGGCCTGGGCCGAACGACGCCGCGTCCAGTCGCCGCGTGAGGAACTCGAGGCGGTTGAGGAGAGGGTCCGGGAAGTCACCGAGCCGCGGCGAATCCGGATCCGCGAAGAAAGCGAGCCGCGAGAGATGTTCGCTGAACCGGTGAGAGGTGATATGCCCCGCATCAGGCTGTTCGATCGCGAAGACTGATTTTCCGTACGGCGATTGCCACTACATTCCCTGAGCGCGCTGACATCAAAACGTCAGCGCGCTTTAGCTTTATCTGGAGTGCCGTCTGAGAAATCAGACGTGTGCTCTTGGATAAGCGCTTAGCCGCCGCGCGATTCCACCACCTTGCGGCAGCTATCCGACAGCTTCTCCTTGTTCGCCTTCAGGCAGGCGTTCATCTGCGGCGGCTTGCCGATGTGTTCGGAACAGAGTTTTCCGGCATCCGACCGGCAGGCCATCTGCTCCTGCGGCGAGGGGCCGGATTGCGCGTGAGCGAGCGAGCCTGTGGCCAGCGACAGGACCAGCACTGTGGCCTGGATGTAGATCGTCTTCTTCATGAATGACCTTTCGACGGAAGTGGCAAGGTTGAAGCGGGCGAAAACTCGTCGACGTCGCACTTCGGGTCCATGCCATGTTCATGGCGGCGGAAATCTGACCTGCAATCCCCGCGTGCATGCGCCCGCCATTTTCATGGGATGTCGCGGCGACGCCCGATGCATCATGTACGTCTCGCGTCGGCTGCGGTGACCGATCGGCACATCGCAAAGAGCTGCACGCCCAATTCGGGAGAGATGCGAGATGTTGAAGAACACAAATTGGCTGAGCGCTGGTCTGACGCTTGCGGCGGTCTCGGCCGCTTCGTTTGCGGTGGGCGGCGTGGGCCGGCCCAGGCCGCGGTGGTGTACTGCAAGACCGTCGGCGTGCCGAAGGGCTGCGTGGCGCGGCCGACGCCGGTTGCGGCAGCTGCTGTTGCCACGCCGGTCGTTGGCGTCGGCGCGGTCGGCGTCGGCGCTCCCGGTGTCGGTGTTCGTGCCGGCACGCCGATGAACCGCGGTGGCCCGGTCAATCGCGTCGGCCGCCGCTAGAGAACTTATTAACCGGCGGCGCCGTCGCTGTCGGGAAAGCGGTGCGGCAATGTCAGCCTCACCCGTGTGCCTTGAACGTGTCTTTGATGGTCCTCTTGGGCGCAGGAGCTCAATTCCAGCTCCGCGCCGCAGCGTGCCGCGCGGCTTCGCATGTTGCGCAAGCCGCGCGCCGCCTTGATCGCGCCCGCCGCCGTCCCCTCCGGCGTGATCTCAAAACCCCTGCCGTCATCCTCGACGGTGATGCAGCCGCGCTCCAGGCCATCGGCGCCGGCCAGCGTCTCGATTCTCACCGTGATACGTTTTGCATCGGCATGCTTGACGGCGTTGGTCACGGCTTCATCGAGCAGCCGCACGATCTGGATGACGTGCCACGGCCGTAGTTCGGGGTGCACCGGCAGGCCCTGCGCCGTGCCCGCGCGCCAGTCGAGCGCGATGCCGTGCGGACGCAGTTGCGCCATGGCGCGCTCGCGCCAGGAGCCGAGCGCCAGCATCAGGTCGCCGCCGATGTCGTCCATGGAATCGATGACGAGCCGCAGATCCTTCAGCGCGGCGCGCGCGGCATCGCCGATATCGGCGCTGCCGTTGCCGCGTTCGCTCAGGGCCACGATGCTGACGAGCTGGCCGCCGAGCCCGTCATGCAGGTCGCGCATCAGCCGCGTGCGCTCGCGCGCGAGTGCGGCGGCGCGGGCGCGCTCCTCCTCGCGGGCAAAACTGGCTTTCAGCTTTTCCTCGGCCACGCGCACCTGCGCGACGAGGCGGCCGGCAAAGCTGTCGACCTCGTTCAGCGCGCGGGCGAACCGCCAGGTCAGGCCGGCGCCGATCGCCACCAGCATCGCCGAATAGGACAGCCGCGAGACGAAGATGCGGTTCGGCACCGCCTGGAACACCGCGAGCATGTCGGTGATCCAGCACGTCAGCATGATCGTGACCGCGCAGCCGAGCAGAAAACTGGCGACGTTCCGCCGCTTCAGCGCCGAATGGGCGGTGATGACGGCCATGAGGACGAGCGAGACGCCGACCATCGGAACGGCGAGGACGAGAAACAGTCCGCGAACCAGCGCCTGGTTTCCGAACAATCCGGCCAGCGCCAGCAGCCCGCCGGGAAGGAACAGCACCCAGCCGTAGCGCGGCCATTTCATGCCCGAGAACAGCAGCGCAAACGTCAGCACCAGCGCGCATTCGATCGGCGCGGAGGCGATCAGGACCACGTTGAGCCGGGAGAACGGCGTCTCGTTGCCCATCGGCGTCTGCAGGAAGGCCTGCGCGACGCCGACGGCCATCGCCGCGGCCAGCACGCCATAGGCCGGCTCATGGCGCCGCATCACCCACATGATGCCGAGAATGACCGCCAGGATCGCCTGCCAGGACGAGAACACCACCGGCAGGGTGACGAAGATCAGCGTCCGCAGATTGTAGCTCGGGCGCAGCAGTTCGTCGGGGCCGACCCAGATGCGGTCGAGAAAGCCCGTAACCGGCCCCCAGATGAACAGCCGGATCGAGATCGCGTTGTCGCCGTCGTGCAGCAACGACGGTGGGATCACGGCGATCGCCGGCGTGTTGCGGTCCGGCCGGTTGGCGGCGGGATCGCGCCGGCTGTCGAGGATCGCGACGCCGTTGACGGTGACCTCGACGCCGTTGGTGAAGCGCGGCAGGAACACCGACCAGGCGCGTCCGGCCTCATCGGCGGGGCGAACGAATTGCCCGCTGAAGCGCGGCGGATCGTTCATCGCGTTTCGCAACGGCGAGAAATACGGCAGCGTCACCGCGCGCTCGGCGCCGGCCTCGGTGAGGTTGAACGCCGTGACCTGATACTGCGCGGGAGGGCCGGGGAGCGATTGCATGAGCGCCAGCACACAGAGGCCGGCAATCACCGCCTGCAGCAACAAATACTGGACGAGGCGCGACGTCCGCAGCCGCCGCCATTCGCGGGCCGGCAATCGTTGCGCCATCGCGTCCTCGCCGCGATCGTTCACAACCGGATCAGGCCTTGCTGGACCGCCTCGAACACCGCCTCGCCGCGGGTATGCACCTCGAGCTTGCGATAGATGTTCTTGATATGCCCGGGCACGGTCTGCCGCGACAGGCCGAGATGGCTCGCGATCTCGGCGTAGCTGAAACCCTTGGCGATGCCCCAGAGGATGTCGATCTCGCGCGGCGTCAGCTTTGCGGTGTTGAGCGCCGGGCCGGGCGGCGGCTCGGGCGTGTTCTGGGTCCGCCGCACGATGAAGCGCGCGATCGAGGCCGAGATCGGCGAATGCCCGGCGACGAGGTCGCGCACGGTGGCGGCGATGTCGGTCGGGAAGGCATCCTTGAGCAGATAGCCGGTCGCGCCGACGGTGATCGCCGAGATCACGCTTTCCTCGTCGCCGAGGATCGAGATCACCATGATCTCGGTGTCCGGAAAGCGCTGCCGCGTTTCGCGGATCAGGTCGACGCCGTGGCCGTCGGGCAGTTGCAGGTCGGTCAGCAGCACTTTTGGCGCGCCCTGTGCGAGACAGGCACGCGCCTCGGCGAGCGTGCCGGCGGCCTTGACCTGATATCCGGCCTTGGTCAGCGCGTCCTGCAGCCGCCAAAGCGTCGGCGCGTCGTCCTCGAGCAGCACGACGGTGATGGCCTCCACCTTCGGCTCGTCGTTCAATGAATTCATCTGAAAAGCTCCGGCCGCTGTCCCCCGCGAACCTGTCCAAGTGTAGCGCCACAGTTGCATTTTACGACACCCATGTTCATGGGGCGGGGTTTTTACGCAATTCGAAGAGGCACGTGCAGCGGAAAAGGCTTATACGATTGCCTTCCAACGAGGCCGCCGAAATGCCGAAATCCCCCAAAAACCTCCCGCCGGGCGCTCACTCAACACAAGGGAGCCTTCCCGTCACGCCCGACGACGTCAAAGCCGCGGCCGATGCCATCGCCGGCTCGGTGATCGTCACCGAATGCGACCGGAGCCGGACGCTGAGCGAGATCTGCGGCTGCGAGCTCTGGCTCAAATTCGAGAACCTGCAATTCACCTCGACCTTCAAGGAGCGCGGCGCGCTCAATCGCCTGATGGCGCTGTCGCCGGACGAGCGGCGGCGCGGCGTCATCGCCATGTCAGCCGGCAACCATGCGCAGGGCGTGGCCTATCACGCCCGCCGGCTCGGCATCCCCGCCAGCATCGTGATGCCCGAGGGCACGCCGATGGTGAAGATCGAGAACACGCGGCGTCACGGCGCCGAGACGATCATTTCCGGCAAGACGCTCGAGGAAGCCGCCGGGTTCGCGCGCACGCATGGCAAGGCGCAGAACCTCGTCATGATCCATCCCTATGACGATCCCCTGATCATCGCGGGGCAGGGCACCATCGCGCTCGAAATGCTCGCCGCGGTGCCGCAGCTCGATACGCTGGTGGTCCCGATCGGCGGCGGCGGGCTGATTTCCGGCATCGCGGTCGCAGCCAAATCGTTGAATCCGGAATTGCAGATCGTCGGCGTGCAGGCGCAGCTCTATCCCTCGATGTACAACGCGATCAAGGGCGCCAGCTTGCCGATGCGCGGCGACACGCTCGCCGAAGGCATCGCCGTCAAGGCGCCGGGCGCCATCACCACCGACATCATCCGCCGTCTGGTCGACGACATCGTGCTCGTCACCGAGGACGAGATCGAGCGCGCGGTGGCGATGCTGATTGCGATCGAAAAGACCGTGGTCGAGGGCGCCGGCGCGGCGGGCCTTGCCGCGGTGCTGGCGGCGCCGGAGCGTTTTGCCGGGCGCAATGTCGGCCTCGTGCTGACCGGCGGCAACATCGATACGCGGCTGATCGCCTCCGTGCTGACCCGCGAACTCGCGCGCGAGGGACGGCTGACGCAGATCGCCATCGACATCGTCGACCGCCCGGGCCAGCTCGCCGCCGTCTCGGCGCTGCTCGCCGAAGTCGGCGCCAACATCATCGAGGTCTCGCACCAGCGGACGTTTTCCGACCTGCCCGCCAAGGGCACGCTGCTCGAAGTCGTGATCGAAACGCGCGACCGCGCGCATCTCGACGACGTGATGAAGCGGCTCGGCGAGGCCGGCTTTACCGCGTGGCTGCCGGGGCGGCGGTGAGGGCTCTTATCGCGTCCTCTACTCCGCAACGGTCTGCCGTGGCACGGCCTGGTACGCGTCGGCATGTGCCACGGTGGTTCCCTGTTGCTTGGTTCCCGGCATGATTTCAAAGCGAGGGTCGAAGTCCACCATGGTGGCCGCGAGCTTCTGCAACAGGCTTGCATCACCCTGTACGCGTGCGACGCCGGCCGCAATCTGCGCCTCCAGCGTCTTCTGGCCGGCCATGACCTGCTCCAGATCGGAGCGGTTGATGGTCAGCGTCAGGTCCGGCTTGGGAGCCTGGAAGCCCTGGATATTGGTCAGCGTGGCGTTCGCCATCTCGACGACGAACTTTTCCCCGTTGTCGGGCGTGACGAGATTGATGGTGAAGCGCAGCCCCTCCGCCTTTCGGCTGTCCATCCGGATGCCGAGGAAATTCAGGAACAGTTCCGTGGTCATCGCCCGGATCACGTCGGGGCTGCTGGAACTGACCGCTTCGCCCTGCGGGATGCCGGTTCGCAGCTCGTAGGCGCCGGCGAGGAAACTGTTGCGCAGGCCGGGGTTCTCCTGCTGATAGCCAAGCTGCTCGAAGACATCGGCAAGCAGCTCTTTCGCCGGCTGGTTCTGCGGCTCGGCCTGCACCAGCTTGTTCAGGATTTCCGTTGCCAGCTTGTACTGTCCTTCATCGTGCAGTTGCTGGGCACGCGCCATGATGCGCGCGGCCCCGCCCATCATCTCGACATAGAGCGGCGCGGATTCCGACGGCGAAAGCGGGATAAGCGTTGTCGGGTTGCAATCCCAGAAGCCCAGGAAGCGCTGCACCACGCCGCGGCTGTTGTGTTCGGGGGAGCCGTGATAGCCGCGGCAGTACCATTTGTCCTGCAGTCCCTTTGGCACGGTATAGACGTTGTGAACCTCGTTGATGGTCACGCCCTGGTTTGCGAGATGCAGCACCTGGTTGTTCATGTTGGCATAGATGTCGCGTTGCCCGCGCAGAACCTCCTGGATGCGGTCGTTGCCCCAGCGCGGCCAGTGGTGCGAGGCGAACATGACGTCGGCCTGAAGGCCGAAGCGATATAGCGCCTCACCGATGTATTTCGACCAGCGCAGCGGGTCGCGCACCGGGGCGCCGCGGAGCGTGTAGATGTTGTGCAGCGTGGCGTTGACGTTCTCCGCCATCCACAGCGCCTTCATGCCCGGAATCCAGGTGTTCATCTCGGATGGCGCTTCGGTGTTGGGCGTGTTCTGAAACACCATCGGCACGCCATCGACCTCGAACTCCTCGATGTCCCGCTCCACGATGCGGGTGGGCGCGATGAGCCCCATGGCTCCAGCGGAAATGCCCTGTCCGAGACCCTGACCGACATAGCCATGCGGGGCGGCCGGGAGCAGCAACCCGTACTGGAAGAACAGCCGCCGGTTCATCGCGTTGCCGGCGTAGACATTCTCCTCGACCGTGTGTCGCAGGAAATCGCGCGGCGCGATGATCGGAATCTTGCCCGAACGCACGTCCGCCTCGCTCACGATGCCGCGGATGCCGCCCCAATGGTCGCCATGATTGTGCGAGTAGATCACGGCCGTGATCGGCAGCCCTTCACCCCGATGCTTCTGGAACAATTGCCAGGCGGCGCGGGCCACCTCACCGGTGACCGCCACGTCGAAGACGATCCAGCCGGTTCGTCCGCGGACGAAGCTGATCTGCGACAGGTCGAACCCGCGCATCTGATAGATGCCCGGGATGACCTCGTAGAGCCCGTAATTGTTGTTCAGCCTCGAAATCCGGTGCAGCGAAGGATGAATGCTGTCGAATTCTTCCTGCTGGTCGAGAAACTTGAATCGCTCCATGTCCCATGCGACGTGGCCGGCATCCGCCATGATTTTCATGTCAGGCATCGGGGCGATGAGACCGCGCTTGTTCTCGTCGAAGTCGCGCGTGTCCGCGAATGGCAAAGTCGCACGCGCCTTCTGCAAAGCTTCCATCGTGAATTTTGAAGGCGCCTTGCCCTTGGGATGAAAATGACCCTTGAGCGGCGCGGCTCCCTGAGCGCGCGCCGGGCTTTCATCCAGGATCAGATTTCCGGCTACCGCGAAGGCCGCACCTGCTGCGGGTATCGCCTTGATGACATCGCGCCTGGTGGACATTTTTTCTCCCTGTTGTTCGCATATTTTTTCGAAAGCCTAAGGCCGGGAGTTCTCCGGCTCTTGACGTGGATCAAGGATAGGAGATTGCCCGATCGACTCGTGCGCTGGTGCGCGGAGCATTGCGAGCTCAACATCGACCGGGCTTGGCAGGGTCGGATTAGATCGAGCGGCAATGCCGTCGTCTATTCGCCCGCATGGTAATCTCGAACATGCGGATTGTCCGTATTTGACTGCGTGCCGGTTGGGCGATTTGGTGACGTGGCGGTGGCGATCCGGGGCAGGCTCCGAGGTTTCCGGTTACAAGAGGTCGAAATGCTCTAGGCGAGCGGCAGGAAATCGAGCCCCGCCGACCCGCGCGATCCCGCCGCGCGCCAGGGTAGGCATAGCGTTAGCCGCGCGGTCCCCAGAGAATGACGGCGGCGCCGATCAGGCAGATGGAAGCACCCGTGATGTCCCAGCGATCGGGTCGCGCACCCTCGACCATCCAGAGCCAGAGCAGCGACGCGACGATGTAGATGCCGCCATAGGTGGCATAGGCGCGTCCCGCCGCCTCGGTCTCGACGAGCGTCAACAGGTACGCAAACACGATGAGCGAGAATACGCCTGGAAGCAGCCACCAGATCGGCTTGCCGAGGCGCAACCAGCCCCAGAACGCAAAGCAGCCGGCGATTTCGGCGACAGCGGCGCCAACATAGACGATAGCGGTCTTCATAGGTCGAGCTTCCCACGGCGTCCGCTGCCGTTCAAGGCAGCGGATCGAATCGTCGCGGCGTCAGGCCCGCAGCATTCGAATAAGCGGCTTCTCAAGCAGCGGCCATAGCACGGCGATCGTCAACAACACTGACGCCGCGCCCATCATGAAGAGCGTTGATGTGGCCGGCTTGCGCCGCGTGCGGCGCGTCTGCCACGCGATCCAGCCCCATGCACCCACGACCGAGAGGATGGCGAGGATGGTGACCCACACATGCAGTTTGACGAACCACGCCAACAAGGATCCGGTACTGGCGAGGACCGTCGCCGGCAGGGCAAACGGCAAGACGCAACACACGCCGCAGGCAACCGCACCGGTCGACAGCGTCATGGCCGTGACGCCTGCGGCTTTCGAACCCGGCGGCTCCTTCGAAGGGGTCTTCACGGCGGAGGCCGAAGTCGCACACGCGCATGACGATGGCGCGGGCGCGTTGGCGACAAACTGCTCGAACAAGGCGTCCGCAGCTTCGCGGGCCGTTTCGGGTGCCGTGACGGTGAGGCGGATTTCGTTTCCGGCCTCGTGAAGCTCGAAGCCAAGGAATGCGCAGCATGCCTGTTCGTTGCGGACCATCTCGCGCACACGCTCGCGCGCTTCCGGCGCGTAGCTCAATTCCAATACGAGATCGCGGCGCGCGTAGTTTCCGGAGCGCGTCCTTGTTCAGGGCGGCTATCCAGGCAAGCCGGTCCTTGTACGCGCCGGGCGTCAGCGTGCAGGCAATGGGCGATGGTTCGACAATCGTCATGGCAATCTCCTCGTGGGGGTAGCTTGCCTTGACGCTACATCCTCAAGTAACTTGAGGTTCAAGCGGAAAGAAATCACGGAAAATCAGATAGATGACGCACTCTCAAGATCGGCGCGCTGGCCAGGCAGACCGGCACCAATGCGCCGACGATCCGGTATTACGAGGAAATCGGCCTGCTTCGATCGGCGGGCCGTCAGGCCGGCAATCAGCGCGTCTATGGCGATGCCGACGTGAAGCGCCTGACGTTCATCCGCCGCTGCCGCGAGTTCGGGTTCTCGATCGATCAGGTGCGTTCGCTGGTGGCGCTGGTGCAAGATCCCGCCAGTCCTGCGTGCAGGCGCGCGACCTCGCACAGGAGCATTTGATCGCCGTGCGCGCGAAGCTTGCGGAATTGAAGGCGCTGGAGCGCAGCATCGCGGCGTTCGTCACGGATTGCGACGCATCCTGCGCAGGCGGTGCCGGATCCGATTGCGTGATTCTCGATGATTTGTCGAACGGGCGGAAGAGTGCTTGCGGTTCGACAGCCGGCCGGCGTTCGAAGATCAGCGCGTGTTCGTAGAACGCGAATGCGTTCAATTCACCAGCCGCACCGCGCCGGCGTCGCTGACGTCATAGCCGCCGAGTTCGGCGGCGCGCTCGGGAAAGCCTGCGCCGCGCATGAAGCCGAACAGCGCCTGCGGTCCCTTCATAAAATAGTCGCGCTGCCGCATCACGAGGTCGAAGCGCTCCCAGGCCAGCGGCAGGAAATCGAGCCCGGCCGATTTCGCCACGCTTCGCGTCGCGATTCCGCAATCGATGCGGCCGGCGCGGATCGCCTGGGCGATGTCGGGGCCGGTCGGAAAGGCGGGCTTTGCCAGCTTCAGATCGTCGAGCGCGATGCCGGCGCGCGCCAATAGCGCGAGCAGCAGCAATTGCGCGCCGGCGCCGGCCGGGCGTTGCGCCATCCGCGCGCGCGATGTCGCGATCGAGGCCATGTCGCTCAGGCCGAGCGGATTGCCGGGCGCAACCACAATGCCTTGCTCGCGCCGCGCAAAGCGCGATGACCACGGCATCGTGCAATCCCGCCGCATCGGCGACGGCTTCGGGATTGGCGGTTTCGTCATCGCCATCCAGCCGGTGCAGATGGATGGCGGCGATCATCACCTCGCCTCGGGTCAGCCGCCGCAGGCCTTCCTCGCTGCCTTCAGGCAGGCTGGCGAGGCCGGAATTGCTTTCGCGCAGCGCCCATTCCAGCAGCGGATCGTGACTGCCGCCGACGATCGGCGGCGCCGACACCTGCGCCAGGCCGGCGGGCGCGATCAGCCCGGCGGAAACCCAGCGGTCGAGGGCTGCGCGCGAAAACAGCCAGCGGCCGGTCACCTTGCTGCAGGGCACGGCGCGGTCCGCCACCAGCTCGTAAAGCTTGCGTTCCGATAGCCGGAGATAGTCGGCGGCTTCGTCGGTCGTCAGGAGTTCTCGCATAGGCATTAATATGCACCTGGCTGCAGCATTTCCGCAAATTGACCATGCCGGTACCGTCTGCGCAAGATGTTCTGCCGAACGGAATTTCCCATGCCTACCGACGCCACCGCCCTTCAACTCGTGCTCAGCGGCGACCCCGCGCTGTTCGCGATCGTGCGGCTGTCGCTCTATGTGAGCCTCTGCGCCGTGGTGCTGGCCGCGCTGATCGGCATTCCCCTGGGCGCCTGGATCGCGCTGACGAAATTCCCGGGACGCCAGGGCGTCATCGTCCTGCTCAACGCCCTGATGGGCCTGCCGCCGGTCGTCGTCGGCCTCGCGGTCTATCTGATGCTGTCGCGCTCCGGGCCGCTCGGCGCGTTCGGCCTGCTGTTCACGCCGGGCGCGATGATCGTCGCGCAGACCGTGCTGGTCACGCCGATCATCGCCGCGCTGACGCGGCAGACCATCGAGGATCTCTGGATCGAATACCGCGACGAACTCACCGCGATGAATCTCGGTCCCTTCGGCCGCGTCACGGCGCTGATCTGGGATGCGCGCTTCAGCCTGGTCACCGCGCTGCTCGCCGGCTTCGGGCGCGCGGCGGCGGAGGTCGGCGCCATCATCATCGTCGGCGGCAATATCGAAGGCTTTACCCGCACCATGACGACGGCGATTGCGCTGGAAACCTCCAAGGGCGACCTGCCGCTGGCGGTCGGCCTCGGCCTCGTGCTGATCGCGATCGTGATCGCCGTCAACGCGCTGGCCTGGACCGCGCGCCGCGCCGGCGAACGACTGGCAGGGTGACCATGCGCGCGCCTTCGAGCGAACTGCCGATTGAATTCGATGGCGTCACGGTGACGGCAGGTCCCGTCACGATCCTCGATCGCGTCGCGCTGACGCTGGCGCCGGGCGCGCCGACGGTGCTGATCGGCCCCAACGGCTCGGGCAAATCCACGCTGCTGCGGGTGGCGATGGGGCTGCTCGCGCCGTCGCGCGGTCGCATCACCTGGGGCGGCCTGGAAAATGTCCCGCCGCTGAAGCGCGCGATCGTGTTTCAGCGCCCGGCGATGCTCCGCCGCAGCGCCGCCGCCAACATCCGCTTCGCGCTGCGCGCCGCCGGCATCGCGCGCGCGGAACAGGCGCGCCGCACAGCTGAGCTGCTCGAACTGGTCGGCCTCGGTCATCTCGCGGATCGTGCCGCGCGAAAATTGTCCGGCGGCGAGCAGCAGCGGCTGGCGCTGGCGCGGGCGCTGGCGCGCGATCCGGCCGTGCTGTTTCTCGACGAGCCGACCGCGAGCCTCGATCCCACCGCCACCAAGGCGGTGGAAGACATCATCCGCGCCGTCAGCGAACGCAACATCAAGGTCGTGATGGCGACCCATGATCTCGGCGAAGCGCGCAGGCTCGCCGGCGACGTCGTCATGCTTCACCGCGGCCGCATCGTGGAAACGGGCGCCGCCGCTTCGTTCTTCGATACGCCGCAAACCGCCGAGGCCAGAACGTTCCTCGCGGGCGAATTACTCGTTTGAGCAGGAGAAAACCCATGAACATGCTTACACGCCGTTTGCTGATTGCGGCGACCGCCAGCCTCGCATTCGCCGGCCACGCCGCCGCGCAGGACAAATCGATCGTCGTCGCCTCGACCACCTCGACGCAGGATTCCGGCCTGTTCGGCCACATCCTGCCGATGTTCAAGGCCAAAACCGGAATCGACGTGAAGGTGGTCGCGCAAGGCACCGGGCAGGCGCTCGATACCGCGCGCCGCGGCGATGCCGACGTCGTGTTCGTCCACGCAAAACCTGCGGAAGAAAAATTTCTGTCCGAAGGCTTTGGCGTCAAGCGCTATCCCGTGATGTACAACGACTTCGTCCTGATCGGCCCGAAGGCCGATCCGGCCGGCATCAAGGGCTCAAAGGACATCGTTGCGGCGCTCGGCGCGATCAAGGCCAAGGGCGCCGACTTCATCTCGCGCGGCGACAAGTCCGGCACGCACCAGGCCGAGATCAATCTCTGGAAGGTCGCCGGCGTCGACATCGGCAAGGACAAGGGGCCCTGGTACAAGGAGATCGGGCAGGGCATGGGCGCGGCGCTGAACACCGCGTCGGCGTCGAATGCCTATGTGCTCGCCGATCGCGGCACCTGGCTGTCGTTCAAGAACCGCGGCGATCTCGTCATCGCGGTCGAAGGCGACAAGCGGCTGTTCAACCAGTACGGCGTCATGCTGGTGAATCCGGAAAAGCATCCGAGCGTCAAGAAGGATCTCGGCCAGCAGCTGATCGACTGGCTGGTGTCGGCGGAGGGGCAGAAGGCGATCGCCGACTACAAGATCAACGGCGAGCAGTTGTTCTATCCCAACGCCAACGATTCCGGCGCGTGATGGCGGCGCGGCTTTCGATAGCTCTCGCGGCTCTCGCGATCATGATGGCGCCGGCGATGGCAGAGGAAACGGTCTTGCTCCACGCCGCCGGCAGCCTGCGCGCTGCGCTGACGGACGTGGCAAAGGCGTTCGAGGCCGCAGGTCTCGGCAAGGTGCAGGCAAAGTTCGGCGCATCCGGCCTGCTGAAGGACGAGATCGCCGGCTGGCGCGAAGGCAGAGGTGTTCGCGTCCGCCAACATGGAGCATCCGCTGGCGCTGGCCGCGGAGAAGCGCAGCGGCCCCGTGGCGCTGTTCGCGCGCAACCGGCTGTGCGCGCTGGCGCGGCCCGGCCTCGAGGTCACGCCGGCCGCGCTGCTCGACCGCATGCTCGACCCGCAAGTCAAACTCGGCACCTCGACGCCGAAGGCCGATCCGTCGGGCGATTACGCCTGGGAGGTTTTTCGCAAGGCCGAGAAGCTCAAGCCCGGGCGCTTCGGCGATCCTGGAGAAGAAAGCGCTGCAGCTCACCGGCGGGCCCTCCAGCCCGCCCGCGCCGCAGGGCCGCTCGATCTATGGCGATCTCATCGCGCAGGGCGCCGCCGATATCTTCCTGACCTATTGCACCAATGCGCTCGCCGCGCAGCGGGAAAATCCGGCGCAACAGATCGTGCAACTGCCCGACACGCTGGCGGTCGGCGCCGACTACGGCCTGACCGTGATGAACGGCGCTTCGGCGCCGGCGTATCAATTCGCGCTGTTCATTCTCTCGGCGGAAGGCCAGCGCACGCTCGCCAAGCACGGCTTTGCCGCGCCGGCTCTGCCGCAATAGGAGTTTTGGGATGCTTCGTGCCGGTCTCATCGTCGCCGCCCTGATCGCCTCGCTCGCGCCGGCTGCGGGCCGAAGATGGCTGCGAGAAATTCGCATGGTCGCTCGCGCGCGAACGCGCGGCGTTTGCTGCGCCCGACAAGACGACGATTGCCGCGGGCGAGACGCTGACGGCGCTGCCGGCGGGCGCGCTGGTCATCCGCCTGCAGCCGGGCGCGCAGGCCTCTTTCGAAATGCCGCCGGAGCGCAAGCCGCGAACGGAGCAATGGCATGGCGGCATGGTACGCTTGCCCGCGCTGGCAAAGTCCGGCATCTACCAGATCACGCTGTCCGACGACGCCTGGATCGACGTGATCCAGAACGGCCGCTACGCCCGCTCGGTCGGCAGCACCGGCCGCAGCGATTGCCCCGGCGTGCGCAAGAGCGTGCGGCTCGATCTCGATGCGAGCCCGGTCGTGCTGCAGGTCAGCGGCGTGGCGGGGGATACGATCGCGATTACGATCGGTCCGGTGCAATAGAGTGAAATCAGGTCGAGCGGCCTGAGCGCAGCAAGCCGCGGCTCGTTCTACTTTGCATGGGGTTGTTTTCGATATTTTGTGTCGCCCGCGGTGTATGCCGCCGTTCATCGTTCGTGAACATTCGTTAAGGCAGCGAGCGGGCCTTAATGTCGCACTCCGGAACGTGACGCCAGTCCAGCGATTAGCATCTACACGTTAACTGGAGTTCGATAATGAAGAAGCTAGCAATCATCCTGGCCGTCGGTACGGCGGCGCTGATGGGAAGTTCCGTCGCCAACGCCGCTGACAATTCGGCGAAGGCGAGATCTTCGCTGATGCCACGCAATCGCGGACTGCTACGCAATCCCCGACTGACATCAGTTCGCGCCACCGCCATGGCCATTGGCGCGGCCATCACCACCACCATCGCCACTGGGGCCATCGTCACTACCGGCCGTACTACAACAGCTATGGCTACTACGCGCCGCGTTCGCACGGCTATTACGGCGGTCCCCGCTACTACGGCGGTGGCCCCGGCGTAACCTTCAGCTTCGGCAGCGGCGGCTATCGCGGCTGGTAACAGGACAGGTTGAGGAGACAGGAAGCCCGCGAGCATCGCGGGCTTCTTTCGTCTGACGACGGATCGATAACAAGAGCTATAACTGTCCCGCAGCCGACGCCACGCCATTGATCGATGGCGCCTGCGGCCGGATCGGTGTACGCATGACGCTCGCGCCGGCAGCGTGGCGCCAATTCCTCCGATGAAAGAAACCCAAAATGAGCGAGCGACTTGAAACGCTGAATAAGGCCCGTGCGCGCATGCTCGAGGACAGGGACATGCATGCGAAGGTGCTGGCCGCGCCCTTTGACCGCGACAAGGCCGAACGGGCCCGCAACAAGTTCATCGAGATTCAGATCCTGATCGACGCGCTGGACCGCGCGATTGGCGGCGAGAGGACCTTCGCGGCAACCGGCTGAGCTGGGGCGTAGAGCGTAGGGCGGATTGAAGCCGAAGGCGTAATCCGCCGCTCCAGGCGATCGGCAAATCGAGCTTCGCGAGTTGAACGGTGAAACCGATGTGTGGCGCTTGCCCGTGCCGCGCGACGACGTGACGTGTAAATCAGGCGCACCACCACCGTCATTCCCATCGCCGGCTAACGCCGCGTCACCTTGTCTCGGTTGGGCTTGGCACGACCGGATGGCCCGGATCCTGCTTTGACAGGTTCGCGCTGACCTGATCCATTTCCCGCGTCGAGCGTGACGAGACATCCAGCACCAGTTTGAGGAGCAGGCCCCATGGAAGAACGGGAACTTCGAGACCTGATTGCAGACGTCAAGACCGGCCAGCTGTCGCGGCGGGCCTTTGTCCAGCGAGATGATCGCCGTAGGCCTTTCGGCGCCGATCGCCGGGATGATGCTGAGCCAGTCCGGCGTCGCGATGGCCGCGCCCGCGATGACGTACAAGCCGACCAAGGCCGGCGGCGGCGGCGTGCTGAAGCTGATGTACTGGCAGGCCGTGACGCTGCTCAATCCGCATTTCGCCGTCGGCACCAAGGACCAGGAAGGCTCCCGGATCTTTTACGAGCCGCTGGCCGGATGGGACAATGACGGCAATCTGGTGCCGATCCTCGCGGCCGAAATTCCGAGCAAGGAGAATGACGGATTGGCCGAGGACGGCCGCTCGGTGATCTGGAAGCTGAAGCGCGGCGTCAAATGGCATGACGGCATGCCGTTCACGGCCGACGATGTCGTCTTCAACTGGGAATATGCCAGAACGCCGGAGACGGCGTCGGTCTCGATCGGCAGCTACAAGGATATCACGGTCGAGAAGATCGACGACTTCACCGTCCGCATCATTTTTGCCAAGCCGACGCCATTCTGGGCCGATGCCTTTGTCAGCGCCTATGGCATGATCATCCCGAAACATCTGTTCAAGGATTACGTCGGCGCCAAATCGCGCGAGGCGCCGAACAATCTGAAGCCGGTCGGCACCGGCCCCTATCATGTTCGTGGATTTCAAGCCGGGCGACATGCTCCGCGCAAAAATCAATCCCAACTACCACGTCGCCAACCGGCCGCATTTCGACGAGGTGGAGGTCAAGGGCGGCGGCGACGCGGTGTCGGCGGCGCGCGCGGTGCTGCAGTCCGGCGAATATGACTATGCCTGGAACATGCAGGTCGAAGACGAGATCCTGCTGAAGATGGAAGCCCTCGGCAAGGGCAGGATCAACATCACGCCGTCAGGCAATGTCGAATTCATGCAGCTCAATTCGACCGATCCCGCGGTCGAGGTCGATGGCGAGCGCGCCAGCATCAAGACCAAACATCCGCTGTTCAGCGATCCGGCCGTGCGCCAGGCCATCAATCTGCTGATCGATCGCGCCTCGATCGAGAAATTCATCTATGGCCGCACGGCGCTGGCCACCGCGAACTTCCTCAACAACCCGCCGCACTTCCGCTCGAAGAACACCAAATTCGAATTCAACATCGAGAAGGCCAACCAGATCCTCGAGGCAGCGGGGTGGAAAAAGGGCAGCGACGGCATTCGCGCCAAGGACGGCAAGCCGCTGAAGTTCGTGTTCCAGACCTCGATCAACGCGCCCCGGCAGAAGACCCAGGCCATCGTCAAGCAGGCGTGCCAGAAGGCGGGCATCGACGTCGAACTGAAGTCGGTGGTGGGATCGGTGTTCTTCTCTTCCGACGCCGCCAATCCCGACACCTACCCGCATTTCTATTGCGACGCGCAGATGTACAACACCACCATGCCGCAGGCCGATCCGCAGCTCTTCATGAACCAGTATGTGTCGTGGCAGGTGGCGAACAAGGACAACAAGTGGCAGGGCCGCAATGTCTCGCGCTGGCAAAACAAGGAATATGACGAGATCTACAAGCAGGTCGAGCAGGAACTCGACGCGGTGAAGCGCGCCGCGCTGTTCATCAAGCTCAACGACCTCGTCGTGTCGGACAACTACATCCAGCCCATCATCTCCCGCACCCGTGTCGCCGCGCTCGGCGGTAAACTGACCGCGCATATCTCGGGCTGGGACAACGATCTGTGGCAGCTTGCGAGCTGGTACCGGGAGACGTGAGGGCAGGGTGCAGCGGGAGGCCCGGTATATTGCGGTAGAATAGCGACGCTCATGTTGGCGGAGCGCGGTCGCTGAGTCGCGCTATTCGAACGGAGCGCTTTGTTACCGGAGGAAATCCGCCCGGAAAAATGCAGCAATTTTATTCATCTCTGATGCAACGGTAGTCCGGTATTTTCATGGTGTGTCCGATAGCATGCGGTTATCACTCTCTTAACCTTCAATGCTGAGCAGGAAAATGCTCGACGAAACAGCCGCCGTCACGACGTTTCACAAGCTGATCGATGAAATTCAGGACCATACGACGTCCGGTTCGATCAAAAAGCAACTCAGGGCGCTCACGCGCATTACCGATCTGTTCGCGGCCGGGTCCAGCCATTACTCGGGGCAACAGGTCGAACTATTCGGCGAAGTGTTCAAAACGCTTGTTGCCGTCATTGAGCTGAAGACCCGGGTTAAGCTCGCCCGTCATCTCGCGACCAGTCCGGATGCACCGGCGGCGCTGGTTCGAGCATTTGCTTTCGACGAAGCCATCGCTGTGGCCGCTCCGGTTCTCAGTCAGTCGATGGTCCTCAGCGAGGCCGACCTTGCCGTCAGCGCCAGCACCCAGAGCCAGGGTCATCTTTTCGCGATCGCCCAACGTCAAGACGATCAGCGAAGCCATCACCGAAATACTGATCCACCGCGGAGAGCCCAAGGTCGTCCATGCCGTCGCCGGGAATCCCGGTGCCCGGATTTCAGACGGCAGTTTTTGCGAACTTGTCGCGCGATCCGCCGCCGACGTCGAGCTCGCGCTCCGCGTCGGAGGGCGGCATGATATTCCCCGGCATCAACTCCTGAAATTGCTCGAAACAGCCTCCGCTTCCGTATGCAGCAAGATCGTCGCGGCAAATCCTCAATTCGCCGATGCCGTGCAGGATGCGGTGACGGGAGTGGTCGATGATATCAACCTGCAGGTTCGTGATCGTTCGGTTGGTCATGCCAAGGCGAGGCGAAAGGTCAAGCTGCTCACACGGTCGCACCAGCTCAGGGAAACCAATGTCCACGCGGCTGCTCGTGCGCAAAACTTCGAGCAGATGGTGATGGCGTTGTCGGTTCTTGCAGGCTGTCCCATCGAGATGGCCGAACGTGCGGTACTCCATGAGAATCCCGGCGTCGCGCTGGTTCTCGCAAAAGCCGCCGGCTGCTCCTGGGCAACGGTCAAGCTCATTCTGCTGATCGAGGCCGCGGACCGCAGAATGTCCGGCGAGGATCTGGATCGCGCGCGCGAAAGCTTCGAGCAGCTCGAAACCCGAACGGCAAAACGCGTGCTCGAGTTTTATGGTACACGCCGAAGCATGCGCGCCGGTGCGAGCCTTCCGGTCGTTCCGGAAGTGTCTGCGGAGCAGGCCGCGCTGACAGGGTAGGCGCTCCGATTCTGACATTCCGCGACCCACCAATCTCTGCAGAACTGTCCACCACATTGTCGCGCTGCGTGAGCTCGTCGATCGTTCCGCGCAGCATAAGGGACGCAGAATTGGCGGGGAATGGATAGGCCGATCCTCATGGCCGGTCCGGCATGGCACTCCTGCGTCATCAGGTCACTTTTGTGCAAGCCGTGCGGGAACTGGCGGACGGTATGGTCGGGGCGCGCCGCAAAAGCAAAAAGGATCGAGACGATGCCCGGACCTCTGGCAGGTGTACGCGTTCTGGATTTGACGGGCGTCGTGTCAGGCCCGTTCGCGACGATGTTTTTGGCGGACCAGGGTGCCGACGTCATCAAGATCGAGCCGATCTCCGGCGACATCACGCGCCGCAGCCGCGCGCCCATCGACAAGGGCGGCGAGTTCTCGGCGCTGTTCATTTCATCCAACCGCGGCAAGCGGTCGCTGGCCATCGACATCAAGAGCAAGGCAGGCGTCGAGGTGCTCAAGAAGCTCGTCGGACAGGCCGATGTGCTCGTGCAGAATTTCCGGCCGGGAACGATGGAGCGGCTGGGCCTGGGTCCCGACGAACTGCTCGCGCAGCAGCCGCGGCTGATCTACGTCTCGATCAGCGGCGTCGGCGAGACGGGGCCATATGCCAGGAAGCGGGTCTACGATCCGATCGT
Organism: uncultured Alphaproteobacteria bacterium; assembly: GCA_963783115.1. Classification (GTDB taxonomy): domain Bacteria; phylum Pseudomonadota; class Alphaproteobacteria; order Rhizobiales; family Xanthobacteraceae; genus Bradyrhizobium. The sequence goes on from CAWAMK010000009.1 coordinate 69,172, forward strand.
GCAGGGCCTGTCGGGGTTCGCGGATATCCAGGCGCAACCGGTGACCAACCGGCCGCAGATGATCCGCACCATCGTCGCCGACAAGACCACGGCGATCGTCACCGCGCAGGCGGTCTCATCGGCGCTGTATGCGCGCGAAAAGACCGGGCGCGGCGATCATATCCGGGTCGCGATGCTGGATGCGATGCTGTCCTATCTGTGGCCGGAAGGAATGTCGCAATACACCGTCATCGACGACGATGGGAAGGCGCCGGATCCGAACGATCGGCCCGACCTCGTGTTCAAGACGCAGGACGGCTACATCACCTGCGGCACCATCTCCGATTCCGAATGGCAGGGATTTTGCCGGGCGACGGGCGACCCGGCGCTTGCCGCGGACGAGCGCTTCGCGACGCCGGCCAAGCGAGTCGGTCAATGCGACGGCGCGAATACACAAGATGCAGGAATACATCGGCCAGCGCACGACGGCGGAGTGGCTGGCGCGTCTGGACGAGGCGGACGTGCCCTGCGCGCCGATCCTGCGCCGCAACGAGATCATCAGCAACGAACAGGTGGTCGCGCGGCAGATCATCGAGGAACTCGATCAGCCTTCCGTCGGGCGTATTCGGCAGCCCAAGCCCGCCGCGCGCTTCCAGACCAATGCCGCGCGCATCGGCGGACCGGCGCCGCGCATCGGCGAGCACTCCAGGCAGATACTCCGCGATCTCGGCTACGCGGACGGCGCACATCGACGAGATGATTGCAAGCAAGTCCGTTCGTGCCGCCGAATAGCGAGCCGGAGCAAGCCCATGTCGAAAGCACGTGAAGTTGCCCTGCTGGTCGGCGCCGGCGATGCGATCGGCGCCGCGGTGGCGCGCCGGTTTGCAAAGGGCGGATACATCGTCTGTATCGCGCGGCGCGACGGCGAAAAGTCGAAAGCGCTGGCGGAAGAATTGGCGGCGGACGGACAACAGGTCCATACGTTCTCGGTCGATGCGCGGAAGGAAGAGGAGGTGCAGCGGCTCTTCGCCAGCCGTCGAGCGGGACATCGGTCCCGTCAGCGTATGCCTCTTCAACGCCGGCTCGAACGTCAGCAAGCCGGTGACGGAAACCACCGGCAATCTGTTCTTCAAGGCGTGGGAGCTCGCCTGTTATGCGGGGTTTCTGGTCGGCCGCGAGGCTGCCAGATACATGCTGGAGCGTGGCGCGGGCACTATCTTGTTCACCGGCGCGACCGCGAGCGTTCGCGGCAGCTCCGGCTTTGCGGCGTTCGCCTCCGCAAAATTCGGCCTTCGGGCCGTCGCGCAGTCCATGGCGCGCGAACTGGGCCCCAAAAATATCCACGTCGTCCATCTCTTGATCGATGCCGGCGTCGATAGTCCGGCGATCCATGCGCGGATGAAGGCGCGGGGAGTCGATCCCGAAAACATTCCGCAGGACAGCCTGACCAAAACGGCTTCGATCGCCGAGGCCTACTGGTTCGCGCACCAGCAGTCGCGGGACGGCTGGACCCACGAGCTCGACCTGCGTCCATCCGTGGAGAAATGGTGATGGAGCCGCAGCTCACCTTGTGGGGTGTCGGCACCAGCCGAACCATCCGCGCGCACTGGGCGCTGCACGAACTGGATCTTCCCTACGTCAAGCGGCCGATCCTCGCGCGGTCGGGCGAGACCAAGACGCCGGAATTCACCGCGCTCAATCCGCGTCAAAAAATTCCATTGCTGCAGGATGCGGCATTGACGATCGGCGAGAGCGCCGCGATCACCGCCTACCTTGCGCAGAAAATATTCGACGCCGGAACGCGGCCTGCTTCCGGCACAGGCCGAGCAGCAGGCGAAGTGGCTGGAGTGGTGCTTCTTCATCGTGACCGAGCTGGATTCGACGAGCCTTTACGTGATGCGGCGGCATGGCACCAAACGAGGGACTTGCGCACATCTACGGCAGCGCGCCCGAGGTCGTGGAGAAAGCCGGCGAATATTTCAGGCAACAGCTCAACTTTGTCGACGCCGCGCTGTCCGACGGGCGGACGTATTTGATGGGCGACCAGTTCACCACCGCGGACATGCTGCTGACCACGTGCCTGACCTGGGCCACCGATTACGGCGTCGGTATTTGCGACAGCGCCGTCCCCTATCTCGAGCGCATCGTCGCGCGCCCCGGCTATCAAGCCGCGCTCAAGGCGAACGCCGTCAGCTGAGCCTCAGCTCGCGATATTTGGACGGCGTCAGGCCGGTAAACGCCTTGAACTTGTTCGAGAAGTGCTGGGCATGGCTGAAGCCGACGGCCAGGCCGATCTCGGTGATGGAGCGGGACGAGTCTAGCGAGCAACTGTTTCGCCCTCTCGATCCGTTGCGAGACCAGGTATCGGTGCGGCGTTTGACCGGCGCTCTCCGCAAACGCGCGGATGAAATGCCGCTTGCTCAAACCGGTCACGCTCGAAAGATCGGCAAGGCTGATCGGTCGATCGAGGTTGTCAGCCACGTACTCATTCAGCCGCCGTAACGAACTGGCGGACAGCCCGCCCTTCGCGGGCTCATCCGGCCGTGCACCGGCCATGCGGTGGAGATGAGCCATGGTCTGAATGGCCCATCCCTCCGCCAGCATGTCGAACGTTGCATCGGGATCCTGCGCTTCCTGGCAGAGCTCTTCCAGCCCGCGTGCGATCGAGGGGTGCTTGAAGCCGAGCTGCGCGCGATCGAGACAATTCCCACCGCGGGTTTCGACAAAGGGCGTCTGGAAGAAAACCACCGTATACTCCACAGCCGAAACGTTGAGCTTGAATTCGCCGTCGATTTCCATGTCCGCAGGAAACAGCGCAAGATTTCCGGCAAACGCATGGTCGATGCGCCGCCCGTCAAGCGAGCCTCTGAGCCGCCGCGCGGCCCCGCGCCGGTACCAGAAACAGCACCGGCTGCGGCTGCCGAAAATGCCAGCCCATATCGCCGGTGATCTTCCGCCGGATCGTTTCGATCCGCGCGCAGCCTGCTTCCACGACGGTTTTTGAAAGCAGCTCTCCGCCGACATCCCGGATCGCCTTGGTGCCGATGTGTTCATTTCGAGCTGCGCCGTTTGAGGTAAGGCTGTTAGTTCTATTTTAGAATGCATGCCCGCCACGAAAAAGCGAGTGGCTTTTTTGCGGGTGGACAGCCGTCATGTTGCGGCGAATCCTCGGGCGAAATGAGTGCGCACGGCGAAGTGCCGGCACATCTTGTTTGGCGTACGGATACGTTGAAGGCTCCGGGCCTTTCCACCAGCGAAAGTGATGGACGGCCTGGGGTGAGGAGTTGAGGTGAGAGTAGCGCCGGTCGAAACGCGGTGGCCCGCCGAGCCGTAGCTGCACAGCAGCGAAGGCTGGTGCCCCTGGCCGGAATCGAACCAGCACTCCTTGCGGAACTCGATTTTGAGTTCGAGCGCGTCTACCAGTTCCGCCACAGGGGCCTTCGGTCGCGGGGCGGGTGCCCGGTGCGGCGAAGCGGGCGGAATATAGCGGGCGGCTTGCGCGGGTCAACCCGCGCGGATGTGATTTGGCGCGTCTCGACACGTCCGCAGCGGCGGGATAGGACGCTGGTGCCTGTTTGAGCATGAATTGTGCTCCGGAGACTATCTGTGACGTCAGCCGCTGCCCATTCCCCGCCGACCCGCCTTGCCGCCGATCCGGCGACCGCCGCGGCGCTTGCGATTGCGGTCATAGCCGCCGCGACGCTGGCGGGCGCCTGGTTCTTCCAGCTGGTGCTGGATATCCGGCCTTGTCCGCTCTGCCTCGAACAGCGCTACGCCTATTATCTGGCCGTGCCGCTCGCCCTTGTGGTGGCGTTCGCAGCCATCCGCGGGGCGCCAAGGCCGCTACTGCTGGCCGGATTTGCGGCGCTTCTGCTCGCGGCGCTGGCCAATGCCTGGCTCGGCGGCTATCACGCCGGCGTGGAGTGGAAGTTCTGGCCGGGCCCGACCGATTGCTCCGGCCCGGTGGTCGATCTCGGCAGCGCCGGCACGCTGCTGCAGCGGCTCGACACCGTCAAGGTGATCCGCTGCGACGAGGTGCAGTGGCGCTTCCTCGGCCTCTCGCTCGCCGGCTACAACGTGCTGATCTCGCTGCTGATGGCGTTGCTGGCCCTGTGGGGCATCGTGGCGGCGAAGCGGGCCGCGTAGAGTCGCGAGAGCAGCGCCTACCGCTCAATCGTCGACATCCTCCTGCGGCCGTGCCGAACAGGTGAACGATGCCCGGCGTCGTGATCGAGACGAACACGAAGCGCGACAGATGATGGGCGCCGACGAAAATCGGATCGATATGCAGCGTGAGCGCCAGCGCCAGCATGGCGTCCATCGCGCCGGGCGCAAATGCCACCACGACGTCGGCGAAGCGCACATTGGTGGCGAGCACGATGATCGTGACGAAAACGGCCGAGATGGTGATGGCCACCGCGAACGAGCCCAGCCCGGCATTGATGTGGCTGAGCAGCGTCGCCTTGCTGATCCGGGCAAAGCGCGTGCCGATCACCGCGCCAATGCCGACCAGCGCCACGTTGCGCATCCAGGGCGGCAGGCCGCCCTCGATCAGGCCGGTGCCGTGCAGCACGGCGGATGCCAGCATCGCGCCGAACATCCAGCTTGCCGGAAACTGCGCCAGCCGAAGCAGCAGCGCGACCGCGACGGCGGCAGCCGTCAGCACCGCGAGTTCGAGCGGCGAGGCGATCAGGCTGGCCACCGCCAGCGGCGCCGTCGGCGCGATGCCGGTCGCGGCCACCACCAGCGGCAGCGCGGCGGTCAGGATGATCACGCGCATGGTCTGCACCACGGCGATCGCGGCGACGTCGGCGCCCTTTTCGGCGGCGAGAATCGTGATCTGCGACAGCGCGCCGGGGCTGCCGGCGAGCAGCGCCGAGGTCGGGTCCCAGCCGTGCACGCGCTGCAGATAGATGCTGGAGCCGAAGGTCGAGCAGAAGGTCGCGAGCGCCAGCAAGCCGATGGTCAGCGGATAGGCGCTCATGTGCTGGATCAGTTGCCGCGACACCAGCGAGCCCAGCGTGATGCCGAGCAGCAGCAGCACGGTCTGCGTCAGGATCGGCGGCATGACGACCGGGCGTCCGGCCAGTGCGGCGATACCGACGGTCGCCATCGCGCCGGAAATCAGCCCGCCTGGCAAATTTAGCCACAGAAACAGCAGGCCGCCGGCCGCGCCGATCGCGAGCGTCTCGATCGTGCCGAGCATCTTGGCGCGGTCGGCGATGGCGGCGGACATCGAGGCGGGGATCAGGCTCACGCCGCCTTATGGCAAATCCGTCATCGCCGTACAAATGCGTCTCGCGATTGCAGCAATGCAGGGACAGAGCGTTTTCCAGCGAAGCGGATACCGGTTCGCGTCAAGAAAACGCGTCAAAACAAAATCTGGAGCCCCGTTCCGGTCGGAACGGGAAAAGGCTCCAGCGCCTGCACAAGGCCTGCACAAACCGCCGGCCGCCCTGGCTGAATGCGGGCTGAATACGAAGGCAGGCCGCACATCCCGGCGCCACAAATATTTTACCGGGGCGAACGCTCCGCGCGTTGCCGCAAGTTGAGGTTGCGCTAGGATGGGAGGTGCAGATGACTTCCCCAAGGAGACCAGGGATGACTATTCAAGCAAGAATACTGGGCGCGATTGCGGTGTCGGGTTTGGCTGCGTTGGCGATGACTTCGCAGGCCAGCGCGCTGACCGCGCAGGAATGCAGCGCCAAATACCAGGCCGCCAAAACCGCCGGCACGCTCGGCGACCAGAAGTGGAATGACTTCCGGAAAGCCCAGTGCGGCGCGGATGCTACGCCGGCTGCCGCCGCCACTGCTCCGGCGGCTGCACCCGCTGCAGCTCCGGCTGCCGCGCCCAAGGAAGCCGCCAAGAAGGAAGCCAAGGAAGCTACGGCGCCCGCGGCACCGTCAGGCCCCGCGGTCTATCCGAATGCCGTCGATTCCAAATATTCCAAGGAGACCGCCGGCAAGGCCCGCATGCACACCTGCGTGGATCAGTACAACGCCAACAAGGCCACCAACGGCAATGGCGGCATGAAGTGGATCCAGAAGGGCGGCGGCTATTACAGCGAATGCTCCAAGAAGCTGAAAGGCGCAGCCTAGACAGCAACCCGCAAGGGCGCGGCCGGAAATTTCGGCCGCGCCTACAAGTCGCGGAGCAACGTCTCGGCCGACTTCGCCACCAGTTGCGCGCGCTTGCGCGGGCCGCGTTCGAGAAACAGCAGGCTCTGGCCGAACACGAAGCAGTAGAACAGGAACGCCTGCGCGTCGGCTTCTTCCGCCGGCAGGCCGGTGGCGCGGTAGAGCAGTCCGACATTCTTCAGCCGCGCCACGTCCACGCTCGCCACCGCGTTGGCGGCAAGCTCATCGGAGCGGGCCCATTGCCGGATCGCCAGCTCGACCGCCATGCCCTCGGTATTCATTCGCTCGGAATAAAGCGCGGTCAACGCCCGCAGCCGCTCACGCGCGGAGGCGCCGTCGAGGCTGGTGTGCCGTTGGATCGCGGCGATCCGTCCGTCACGCCAGTTCTGCAGCATGGCCTCCAGCAGCGCCGCACGGTCGCGGAAGCGGCGGTAGAAGCCGCCCTTGGTGACGCCGAGGCTTTTCGCCAGCACCTCCACCCGCACGCCCTCGACGCCGGTGCGGGCAATCTCTTCCAGCCCCGCCTCGATCCAGCGCTCGCTGCGCACTTCGCCGGCTCGGGCGTCGGTCTTAGCGTCCCTCTTGGCGTCAATTTTGGCGTCGTTCATGGTGCAGCCCCGGCGCGTATCGATACGGCGCCGTATTGCTAACCCGAACGAGGTGTGATACGCTACCGTATCAAGATCAAAAAGCGGGAGCGAACGATGCAGACGGACGCGACCTATCGCGGCACGGTCTATCCGTGGCAGTGCGATCACGTCGGGCACATGAACATCATGTGGTATGTGGGTAAGTTCGACGAAGCGAACTGGAATCTGTTCGCCAGGCTCGGGCTGACGCCGTCCTATCTGCGCGAAGCCGGCCGCGGCATGGCCGCCGTGCAGCAGACCATCGCCTACAAGCGCGAGCTGTTGGCCGGCGACATCGTCGAGGTCAAAAGCCGGCTCCTGGAAATCCGCGACAAGTCGATCCGCTTCATGCACGAGATGCGCAATGGCGAAACCGGCGAGATCGCCGCGACCTGCGAATTCGTCGGCGTCCACATGGACCGGCAGGCGCGGAAATCCGTGCCGTTCGCGCCCGCGATCCGCAGCGCGGCCGAGGCGCATCTCGAACCGGCGATGGCGTGAACCGATGTCGCGCTTCGAGCCCAAGAACTTCCAACCCAAGAACCCGGATTACCGTGCGACCGCGATCCACACGTTCGAGCAGCAGCGGGCGATGAAGACGCTCGGCATCTCGATCGCGCGGCTGGAGCCGGGCGAGGTCGATCTGGCGATGGATTATTCCGCCGAATTCACCCAGCAGCACGGCTTCATCCATGCCGGGATCATCACCGCGGGCCTCGACAATGCCTGCGGCATCGCGGCTTTCACGCTGATGCCGGCGTCGACCGGCATTCTTACCGTCGAATTCAAGACCAATCTCTTGGCGCCGGCGCGTGGCGAGCGGTTCGCCTTCCGTGCGAGGGTGGTAAAACCCGGCCGCACGCTGACGGTGTGCGAGGCCCATGCCTATGCCATGCATGACGGGGCCGAGACGCTGATCGCGACCATGAGCGGCACACTGATGGCCTTGGCGTCCCGCGACCGCGCGAAGGACAGCACGCTCATGCCGGCCTGACCCTGTTGCAGTGCATATTTATGCTGCCGGCATGGCAGGATGTGAAAAATCCTTCTATGGTCGCGCCGTGCAGCTGAGTCTTCCAACTTGATCATATCGGCCACGCAAGGCGTGCTGGGACTGGCGTCGGGGGCGCTGGTCGGGTTTTCGCTCGGCCTCGTCGGCGGCGGCGGTTCGATCCTCGCGGTGCCGCTGATGGTCTATGTCGTCGGCGTGCCCGAGCCTCATATGGCGATCGGCACCAGCGCGATCGCGGTGGCCGCGAACGCCGCGATCAACCTGTCGAACCATGCGCGCGGCGGCACGGTGGTATGGTCCGTCGCACTGATCTTCGCTGCCGCCGGCATCGCCGGCGCGTTCGGCGGCTCGATCCTCGGCAAGATGGTCGATGGCCAAAAACTGCTGGCGCTGTTTGCGCTGGTGATGATCGTCATCGCGCTGCTGATGCTGAAGACGCGTTCACGGGTCGGCCTGCCCGACGTCAAAGTCTCGATGTCGAACATGCCGGCGATCGTCGGCCTCGGTCCTTGCAACCGGGACGATGTCCGGCTTTTTCGGCATCGGCGGCGGATTCCTGATCGTCCCGTCGCTGATGCTGGCGACCGGCATGCCGATCATGAACGCGGTGTCCTCCTCGCTGGTCGCGGTCACCGCGTTCGGCATGACGACGGCCGCGAGCTACGCCTGGTCCGGGCTGGTGTCGTGGGCGCTGGCGGGGCTGTTCGTGGCGGGCGGCATCGCCGGCGGATTGGCCGGCACGCGTTCGGCGCGGCATCTGGCCGAGCGCCGCGGCGCGCTCAATATCGTGTTCGCCGTGGTCATTATTGCGGTGGCGCTCTATATGCTGGCACGTAACATATCCTTGTTTCCGGCGTAGACAGGGGATGCAGTCCTTTCGCGAGACCCAGATGAAGCGATCGAACAATCCGGCCGGGACCGACCCGGGATACACACGGCGCGGTGCGCTCGGTTTGCTCGGCGGCGGCGCGCTGCTCGGCGCGGTATCGCAGCCGGCGCTTCGCGCAACGCAGCGACGACGTGCTGAACGAAGCGCTGGTGCTGCGCGATCCCGATGTGCCCGCGACCGGCAATCCCGATGGCGATATCAACATCGTCGAATGGTTCGACTACAATTGCCCGTATTGCCGCAAGATCGCGCCGGAGATCCAGCAGGTGGTGCAGGACGACGGCAAGGTTCGCCTGGTGCTGAAGGACTGGCCGATCCTCGGCGACGTCTCGAAGTTCGCGGCGCGGATGGCGCTGGCGGCGAAGTATCAGGACAAATACATGGCCGCGCATGAGGCGATGATCGGCGTCAGCTCGAAGCTGACCGAACCGCGCGTCCGCGAATTGCTGGCCGGCGCCGGCATCGACATGGACCGCCTCAACCGCGACGCCACGGCGAACGCCAGCGCGATCGACGCCATCACCGCCCGCAACCACGCTCAGGCGGTGGCATTCGGATTCAAGGGAACGCCGTCCTTCATCGTCGGCAAGTTCCGCGTTCCGGGAATCCTCACCATGGCGGAATTCGAGATGGTGATCGCCGACGCACGCAAGGCGAAGAAGAGCAACTAGCGGACAGCACAACGCCGCCGTGAAACACGGCGGCGTCAATTACGCGTTGCTGTTCGTCTGAATTACTTCGACGAAATCTTGACCCAGTCGTCATGGGCGCGCGTTCTTCAGCTTGGCCCAGTCGGCCGCCGCGACGTCCCAATTGACGATCGTGCGGTTGGCCTGGGCGACCTGGCCGTTCGCGACGCTCGACGTCTGCATGGAATCGTAAACATAAACGCCGCAAATCAGCAGCAGCGCACCCAAGATCATTCCGACAAACGTCTGCATGACAATCCCTCCGTTGTGCCTGATAACGCGGTATCCGGAGGTTGGTTCCGCGGCCTACGATCGCACCTTGCCCGGCACCGGGCGAGGGGCGGTTGCGGGAGGAACGGTCGCCGTCGTCGCCAGATTGAGCGATTTCAACTCGTCCGGCTTGAATACGAACAGCTTGTCGTGCGGCGTTTCCATCGCGTGCACCCAGACCTGCAGGTTGATGCCCATGTCGCCGAGATAGCGCTGGCACCGTGCCGAAATGTTTTGCGCGACATTCATCTCGTCGCGGGGCAGGGCGCCGGCCTGGCCGACGGCCGCCACCTGATGGACGCCGAGGATCGCCTTGTCGCCGACGCGACGCTCCACGCCACCGGCAAACACCAGCGGGCAGGAGGAGGCGCAGTATTTTCCGGGCTCGATCTCGGTGGCGAAATTCCTGTCGCGGATCAGCCGCCCCATCGCCAAAGCGTCGGTCACCGATCCGCCCGGCGAGTTCAGCACCACCGTCTTGATGTAGTCGCCACGCTTGGCGATCTCGGCGGCGAATGCTTCGGAAATCCCCGGCGTGATGGTGCCGGTCGCCATCAGCTTGCCGCCGCCCACCAGTTCGAAGGTCATCGGCTTCGCCATCGCGCCGTCGGCCTGCGGCCGCGGCGTCAGGCGTTTGTCGCCATCCGGGACTGCGGGAAACGGGATGCGAGGGCAGCAGGCTCGGCAGGTCTGGTGGTGGCGCATCACGCCGGACCTCGGCCGCCGGATCGGACGTGCCTATCCAGCCGTTCATGCCGGCAAGGTCGGCTGCCAGCACGACGGCCGTGACCATGACGACGCTGCGAAAGATCCAGCGCAAAACGGCTTCGTCCGGATTACCGGTGAGAAAGGCGTGAACGCGATGTTGAATTGCCGACGATAGCTGCATGGAGCGGCCTACTTGGTGTGCCGTGCAGAGGACAGCGGCGTAACATTCTCGTCGGCCGCGCTTGCAGTCTCGCCCGTCGCTTCCGCAGGAGGCTCGACGGATTCGGTCGGCGGCACACGGCGCGCCTCTTCGACCTCTCGCGCCATCTGCAGGGCGGCAACGAGCTCGCCCGCCGTCATGTCGGATGCGTTGAAGACGGGCATTCCTTCGCGCCGGATCGCGGCGTGGACCACGCACAGGATCAGCACCAGCACGGCCGGCATCAGGTCGATCGAGATCGCCCCGGCCCAGCTTGGAATGAAATCGCCGGCGTAGCGCAACACGGCTTCGGCGGGCGACATCGCCTGGAACCGGGCCGGTTCGACGCGCGGCAATGCCAGGATTTTATCCGCGGCTTCGGCAAGCGAAGTCGCCTGCGCTGTGATCGAGTTCTCGACCTTGCCGACAACAGCGCTTTGCCGGTCCGCGAGGTCGGTGGTGCGGCCGCCTGCGGCCGGCGCGATGAAGCCCGACGACAGCGATGTCGCCGCACGCTTGACGGCGGGAGCCACCGAGGTCTGCTGCAGGTTGGTGATCACGCCGCTGAGGGCCAGCAATTCCGTGGCAAAGGCGTCGCTGCGCGTCGAGATCGGCCCACGGTCGGAAATCAGCTCGCGCATCTTCGCCAGATGCTTGCCGCCCTGTTCGAACAAGGCCGAAACGCGCTTGCCCGACGCCTGGACTTCCTGACCGAGGCTGTCGAGTTGCCCGGACATCTGCGTCAGGAGCTGCACCACCGTGCCGGATCCGGCGGTGCCGGTCAGCGAACCAGCGCGCTCGGCGTCGGCCAGCCTGGAAAATCGCGAGGAGGCGAGCTGGATATCCGGCAACAACCCCTGCGCGGCGACGGCGTTGCTGTTGGCGGTGTCGAGATCGCGGGTGTAGTTCTGCACCGTGATCGCGAGATGCTGCTGGATCGCGGCCGCGCCGGCGAGCGCCGAGGCGTTGAGCCATGACGACATCGCCACGATCATCAGCGAGCCCAGCAGCATGCAGCCGAACATCAGCGCGCGCCCGGTGCGGCCGACCACATGCGGCATGAACTGCATCAGGAACACCCAGAAGGCATAGATGCCGACCGACACGGCGACCGAATAGATCACGGCGGCGAAGAACACCGTGGTCGGACTGCCGTTGAGCAACTCGCGAACGCCGAGATAGGTGTAGACGCCGGCGGCGAGCGCGAGGATCGCGGTCGTCAGCTTCAGCGTGGCTTCAAGGCGGGCAACGCCTTTCGAAAGCAGCAGCGAATTGGAGGCCCGCGCGGTGGCCGCCGCAGCGGCAGGGCTGGTGTTCGAGGGCATGACGTATCCTGTCCCGGTTCAATGAACCGTTCTGATCAACGCCCCCACGTTGCTTGCTAAGTCGCTCAACGCGTAGGGATAAATTCGGACGGGATTGTGTCAAGCGGATCCGCCGGGTTCCCCCGCGAGCCACTGCAGGATTTCCGCGTTCATCTCGCGCGGATAGGTGTGGCTGAGGTCGTCGAGTTCCCGATAGGTCACCTTGGCGCCCGCCGCCGACAGCGCCTCGCTGGTCTGCCGCGCCACCTGCACCGGGAACATCCAGTCGAGCTGGCCGTGGATGATATGGACGGGCAGGCCGCGCAGCCGGTCGGCATCGGCCATTTCAGCCATCAGCGGATGGAACGTCGCCGCGACCGGCGCGAGATGCGTGAACGGCGAAGCGCTGTCGAAACCCGAGACGTAGCAGAACGTGCCGCCATCGCTCATGCCGGTCAGCAGCATTTTGTCCGGATCGACATTCCAGCGCGCCCGCACCGCTTCCAGAATGCTCATCAGGTTCGGCGTATCGGTGTCGTCGCCCATCAAGGCCCAGGTGCTCCCGATGGCGGTCGGCGCCACCAGGATCGCACCGCGGCTGCGGGCGTCGCGCAGCCAGCTCCAGAGGAAGCCGCGGCCGTTGCCGCTGCCGCCGTGCAGCGCCATCACCAGCGGCCATGCGCGTTCGGGCGTGTAGTATTCCGGCACATAGAGCGAGAAGCCGCCGCGGCTGCCGGGCTCGTTGTGATTGTGGAACACGCCGGTGTTTTCGTTGGCCGGCGCCGCCAGCCGCGCGGTGAGATCGGCGTCTTCGTGGAGTGCGGGATCGACGAAGAACTGGTTGACCGGCGGCAACCTTGACGACAGCGCATAGAGCGCTTCCAGCGCGCGCGGGACGTAGCGCAGCGCGCGAAACAGGCTGGCGAAATCGCCGCGGCCGTTTTGCACGGCGCGCAGGCCTTCGAAGGCGGTGAGCACGGCGTCGCTTGCCGTCTCCAGCGGCGTCCTGATGTGGTCGAAATCCGCGGGCCATTGCGCGAGCCGCGGCCGGATGGCGCGCAAGTCGGTGTCCGGCGTCGCCTGCCGTCTGCATCACGCGGTCGAAATCCGGCGGGTTGAGGTAGCGCGCGATGAAGCCGAGCAATTCCAGCGACTGCAGCAGCGGCGGCAGCACCGCCACGATGTCGTCCACCACGGCCTCACTCATCGGGCATACTCTACTTTCAATCGGGCCTGCTCAACGAAGCCGCGACCCTCGCTTCGGCGTAAGCTTCAGTGCAGTCTCGCTCAGTGAAGTCTCGTTCAGTGAAGTCTTGGCGCCTTCAACAGCTTGGTGCGGTCGGTCGAGCTCAGCACCACGTCGAAGGTGACGCCCTCGTGGTGAACGGTGAGCGGCACGTCGACGCCGGCGGTGCCGAGCGACCATAGTCTTCGGTAGAAGTCGGTTTGATTGGTAACCTTGTCGCCGTTGAGCGCAAGGATGACGTCGCCGGTCTTCAGTTCGGCGCGCGCGGCCGGTCCCTTGCTGGCGATGCCGACCACCACGAGGCGGTTGTCCATTTCGGTGGTGTACATGCCGAGCCACGGCCGCGCCGGCTTGTTGACGCGGCCGAATTTCCTGAGGTCGTCGAGTACCGGCTTGAGAAGATCGATCGGCACGATCATGTTGACGTGCTCGGCCTTGCCCTCGCGCTCGCGTTCGAGCTGCAGCGATCCGATGCCGATCAGTTCGCCGCGGTTCGAGATCAGGCCGGCGCCGCCCCAGTTGGGATGCGCGGGATGGGTGAAGATCGCCTCGTCCAGCAGATATTCCCAATAGCCGGCGAATTCCTGTTTGGCGGCGATCTTGCTGGCGACCGAACGGGTGCGCCCGCCGGCGCCGCCGACCACCACGCGGTCTCCGACCTCTGCGGCAGCGGAAGAGCCGAGCGGCAGCGGCGCGAGATCGAGGTCGCCGAGCGCCTGCACCAGGCCGAAGCCGGACTCGAAATCGAAGCCGAGCGCGTGGCCTTCCACGACGCGGCCGTCGCCGCGATGCAGCCAGACGGTCTCGGCCTCGGTGATGAGATAGCCGATCGTCAGCACCAGCCCGTCATCGATCACGACGCCATTGCCGGCGCGTTCGGTGCCGAGCGTCTCGGCGCTGTGGGCATCCGCCGGGATGATCGAATGCAGCCCGACCACCGACGACAGCACCTTGTCGAGGTCGAACGCGTAGTCGCCCGCACGCGGCTGGTTTGCGGACGGTACTTTCCATTCGGTCAAAGCGGCCATCAATGGTCTCCTGCGAGCCGGCACACCTTGGGGCAGGCGCGCACGGGAATTTCCTGACAATCTATGATGCAAACGGCCGTGTTGAAAGTGTCCCCTAAAATGGGCCGCAGCGCGACCCATAAGAGGACAGATTCACAAGTGTTCCGCAGCCATTTTCGGATCGGTCGCTATTTTCCGGTCATTCCGCGCTTGCCCGCGCCCGGGCCGGGATAATCCGGAAATCGCGGTTATTTTTCAACCAGTCCGCGCGTTCGTCGCGCAGCAAGGTGCGGCGGACTTTTCCGGAATCGTCGCGCAGGCCGACGCTCACGGACTCAAAACTTTCGGGGTGCTTGTAGCGGCTGAGCCGGTCGGCGAGGAATGCAGCCATGCCGTCGGCGACGGCTTGCACGTCGGTACTTGCATCGAGTTCGAGAATGGCGTGCACGCGCTGTCCGAATTCCGGATCGGGCAGGCCGACGACGACGCAGGAGCGCACGTCTGGATGCTCCGTTACCGCGGCCTCGACTTCCGCCGGGTAGATATTTGCGCCGCCGCGCAAGATCATGTCGGCGAGGCGGTCGCCGAGATAGAGATAGCCGTCGGCATCCAGTCTTCCGATGTCGCCGAGCAATTCCCAGCCGTCGGCGCGGCGCTTCGGTTCGGCGCCGAGATAGTGATAGGTCGAGCCGGCGCCGTCGTTGGGCAGGAAATAGATCTCGCCGGTCTCGCCCGTTGGCACCTCGTTACCGTCTGCGCCGATGATGCGCAGGCGTGAGGTGTCGCCGATCTTGCCGACCGAGCCGCGGTGCTCGAGCCATTCGACGCCGGATATGATCGTGGCGCCCTGGCGCTTCGGTGCCGCCATAGAGTTCGTAGATGCGCTCGGGCCCGAGCCACTCGATCCACTTCTCCTTCAGCCAGGGCGGCATCGGTGCTGCCATGTGAAACACGATCTGCAGGCTCGAGAGGTCGTAGCGGTTGCGCACTTCTTCCGGCAGCGCCCAGATCCGGTGCATCATGGTCGGTACGAAATTGACCCATTGCACCCGGTTGGCCTCGATCAGGCGCAGGCATTCCTCGGCATCGAACTTGACGAGGCCGGTGACGCGTCCGCCGTGGAACAGCGCGGTGTGCGAAACGATGAACGGCGCGTTGTGATAGAGCGGGCCGGGATTGAGCAGCGAGCCGCCGAGCGGCATGCCGAGCGCCGCGGGAACTGCGGTATCGACCACGGCGGGCATGTGATCGAGGATCACCTTGGGCCGCCCGGTCGAGCCGCCGCTGGTCATCGCCTTCCAGTAGCGCGCCACGGGTTGCTCACCGGTTCGTCCGACATGCCCTCGGGCACGAAATCGGCGGGCAGTGAATTCGGCGCATTCCAGTCGGGCTGGCCACCGACCACCAGCGACGGCTTGAGAATGTCGAGCACGGCGGCGGCCTCGCCGCGCGGCAAGCCGCCAGGTCAGCGACGTCGGCGTCGCGCCGCATTTCCACACCGCAAAGGTCGTCTCGAAAAACAGGTTGCTGTTGGGCAGCCCGATGGCGACGAAGTCGCCGGGCTTGACGCCCTTGGCGGCAAAGGCCCGCGCACGGCGATTGGCGTTGCGCTCGAGCTGCTCCCAGGTGATGGCGTCAGCGCCGTGACTGATCGCGATGGTGTCCTTCGGCTTTCGTTCGGCATACCAGCGCGGCACGTCGGCGATGGGAATGAGCATGGGGCGTTTCCGTTGGCGGGCGTTGATGTCGCTCTTGTGGTTCTGCGGAGGCATCCGCCTCGAAACTATCGTGACAGAATTGGGTGATGGAGTGAAGAGACAGCTTGCCCGCGCGCGGATGCTGCCGTCCGGACGACAGCTGCTCAGTGACGATTTCCCAGGCGCGGTGGGTGAGGAGGCGGTCTTCGAATGCCGGCAGAGCTACACATGGAGGTCGACGAGGATCAGCAAGATGCTGGTCGCCAATCCCACGACCGGAACCCATATCGGTACGACGAACACACCCGACGCGGGCGTCGCCTCCATGGCCTTGATGCGTATGAGCGCGAGATTTACGAACGCAAAGATTCCGAGCGTCAGCCGCGACGTCCATTCGGCCAGTCCCGTCAGAGGCACGCCGAGTGCCAGGATCAGGATGGCCGCAATACCGAAGCTGGTCGCGATAACCGGAGCGCCGTTCCTGCGATTGACCGTCGCAAGGAACGAAGGAAGATTTCCCTGACCGGCGAGGCCATAGAGCACGCGGCCGATCATGATCATATGGACGATGATTCCGTTGACGGTCGCGACGATGGCGATCGCGCTCAGCACCTGCAGGGGAAGTCCGGTCAGGCGCTGAAAGACCAGCGCGAGAGGGGCTGACGATCTCGCCAGCTCCGCCGGCGGCACGGCGGTGACGGCGATCCAGGCCACCGCGGCATAGAGTATCGCGGTGACCGCGAGTGTGATGAACAGAGCCCAGGGCAGCGTGCGTCGGGGATCTTTCATCTCCTCGGAAATGTTCACCAGATGCTCGAAGCCGATGAACGCAAACACGGCAAGCAGGGTCGTTTGCGCGACGCCGGTCCAGGCCGTCAGATCGTCGACGGCAGGCCAAAGTTCCGGCAGTCGCGAGATCAGGGGACCGCTGTCCAACAGAGCTGCCGCGACGATGAGCAGCAGCCCGCCGATTTCAACCACCGTCATCAGTCCCGCGAAACTGATCGACTGCACGGCGGAGAGGCACGCAATGGCGCCCATCGTCACCACGACGGCGGCGATGATCCAGGGCGCTGGAAGCGGAAGGAATACGCCGAGGTATCCGGCGCTCCCCACGGTGATGGTCGCTCCGGAAATGGCGGCGGCGCCGACGACGAGCAATCCCACCGCACCGCTGAGCCATTTCCGATTGAATGCGGCCTGGATGTAAGCGGCCTCGCTCGCCGCGACCGGCATGCGTGTGCCCAACTCGGCAAATGACGCCGCGGTTATTCCCATGACGAATGCGGCGGCAATGAACGCCAACGGCGCGTGCATGCCGCTCCGTCCGGCCGCGGCCCCGACGAGCACGTAGATTCCGGCGCCGATCGTCACGCCGAGCCCGTAGAGCACGGCGTGCGTCAGCGTAAGCGATCTGATCAGTTGTGGAGGGGTGGGCTGTCCCTGACCGTCTGCATCGGTTCTCGCGTCTGGCATGGCCGCTCGTTAGTGCGAGAACAAATGAAAAGCCGGTGGTTTGGGGAGAACCATCGGACGGCGGTTGCTGTCGAGCGAGTAGCAAGAATGCCTTACGGATCGAGCTCGGTGTCCCAATAAAGATAATCCAGCCAGCTATCGTGCAGATAGTTCGGCGGAAACAATCGCCCGTTGCGGTGCAGCTGGTGCACCGTCGGCGCGAACGGCGCCTGCCGCGGAAACATCCGCGCCTGCTGCGGCGTCATATTGCCCTTGCGCAGATTGCACGGCGAGCAGGCCGCGACGACGTTTTCCCAGGTGGTCTGGCCGCCCTTGCTGCGCGGGATGATGTGATCGAAGGTCAGGTCGTCATGCGCGTGGCAATACTGGCAGACGAAGCGGTCGCGCAGGAAGACGTTGAACCGGGTGAAGGCGGGATGCGTGGTCGGCTTGACGAACGACTTCAGCGACACCACGCTCGGAAGCTGGATCTCGAAGCTCGGACTATGCACCGCGCGGTCGTAGTGCTCGACGATGTTGACGCGATCGAGGAACACCGCCTTGATCGCGTCCTGCCACGACCAGAGAGACAGCGGGTAATAACTCAGCGGCCGGAAATCCGCGTTCAGCACCAATACCGGCCAACCGCCTTGCGAGACATGTGCGTTCAAGTAACGCTCCTGACCCCCATGTTAGCTGCGAAGCAGCATGTGCCCTGCATACTACAGGCAGCGTGACGGGATTGTGAAGAGCGTTCCGGGGCTTATCCGCTGATGCCATCATTCTGCCCCGAGTTGCATCCGGGCCGTGAAGACCGCTAAACCGGTCTGAAGAGGCATGGCTTGGCCGCTTTCGGACCCCAGGAATGGCTACCCCTTCAAATTATCTTGAGGCACCGCGCCGGCTGCGGGCGTTCGTTCGCGCCCATGAAACCAGCCTGGTGGTTCTGGCGGCGATGATCGGAACCGTTGGCGGCCTCGTGGTGCTGGCGATGAGCGTGGCGGTCGCAGCCCTCCATGCCGTGCTGTTCAACATCAGCATCACGGAGCGGCTTTCCAGCCAGCCGAGCATCGAGACGTTGCGGGCCGTGCTGGTTCCAAGCCTCGGCGGCCTGCTGCTGGGCGTGGCCTTGCTGGTGCTGCTGCGCTGGCGGCCGGCGCGCGAGATCGATCCGATCGAGGCCAACGCGCTGCATGGCGGGCGGATGTCGTTTCGCGGCAGCGTCATCGTGGCGTTGCAGACCACCTGGTCCAGCGGGGTCGGGGCGTCGGTCGGCCTGGAAGCGGGATATACCCAGCTTGCGAGCGGCCTTGCCGCGTCGCTCGGCCGTGGATTTCACCTGCGCCGCGCCGACCAGCGCATCATGGTCGGCTGCGGCGCGGCGGCAGCGATCTCGGGCGCGTTCGGCGCGCCGCTCGCCGGCGCCTTCTATGCGTTCGAACTGGTAATCGGGGGCTATACGTCGGCCAGCCTGACGCCGGTCGGCGTCGCCGCGGTGGCGGGCTATCTCGTCACCCACGGATTCGAGGCGCTGTCGCTCGGCATCAGCGTCGGTCCGGTCGGCGACGTGATCGGGCGCGATCTCGCCATCGCCGCGCTGCTCGGGGTGCTGGCGGCGCTGTTCGGCATCCTCATCATGCGCGGCGTGGCGTTGTGCGAGACGGGGCTTGCGAAGACCCGTCTCTGGCCGCCGCTGCGCCCGGCGCTCGGCGGCCTCGGGGTCGGTCTGCTGGCGCTGCTGACGCCGCAGGTGATGTCGTCGGGGCATGGCGCGCTGCATTTTTCCGGCCTCGTCTCGATGCCGTTGCAGGTGATCGCCGGCGTCTTCGTTCTGAAGGCGCTGGCCTCGATCGTCTCGCTCGGCTCGCGGCTTTCGCGGCGGATTGTTCTTCGCCACGCTGTTCATGGGCGCGCTCGGCGGCCGCCTGTACGCCGCCGGCGTCGATCTGGTCTGGCCGGGTCTCTGCCTCGATCCCAATGTCTATGCCGTGATCGGGATGAGCGCGCTGTCGGCGTCGGTGATCGGCGGTCCCCTGACGATGTCGTTCATCGCGCTGGAATCGACCGGCAATCTCTGGCTCACCACGGTGGTGCTGGTGGCGGTCATGATCTCCACCCAGATCACCCGCGAATTGTTCGGCTACTCGTTTGCGACCTGGCGCCTGCATCTGCGCGGCGAAACCATCCGCAGCGCCGCCGATGTCGGCTGGATCCGCGATCTCACGGTCCGCCGCCTGATGCGGCCGGATCTCGCCACGGTCGACGCCGGTATCGGGATCGAGGAGTTCCGGGTGAAATTCCCGCTGGGGTCGAAGACGCAGGTCGTCGCGGTCGATGCCACCGGGCGCTATGTCGGGCTCGCGGTGGTGGCCGAAGCGCATGCGCCGGATATCGATGCGGCGCGCGGCCTCATCAGCATCCTGCATCATCGCGAGGTCGTGCTGCATCCGGTCATGAACATTCAGGAAGCCATCGCGGTGTTCGACGCCGCCGAAGCGGAATCGCTGGTGGTCGTCGAAACCGACGGCGAACGCCGGCCGGTCGGGATTCTCACCGAAGCCCACGCCATGCGGCGCTACGCGGAAGAATCCGACAAACGCCGGCGGGAGGCGATCGGCGAGGTTTGAGCGCGGCGAGAGTTGGATGGCTTCGCCGCTCTCGGTCCTCTGACGCTCCTACGCGGAATCTTCTCCAGCTTCTGCAGGCAGCGGCTTATCCGAAGCTCCGGCGGCATCGGCGTGTCCGGAAAACTGGTCTTCCAGTCGGTGACGCCGACTTCGCCGATATAGATGTCGCCCTTCGAATCCATCGCGATGCCGTGCGGCGCGAGGAATTTGCCGGCCTCCAGCCCCGGGCCGTTCTCGCCGCCGAGCCGGGCGATGCGGTTGCCCTTGGCGTCGACGATCGAGAGCCGCGGGCCGAGATTGGGCACCTTGCGGTTGACCGCGAGGCCCGGGCCGAGTTCGCCGATGATGAAGGTCGGCTGCTTGCCGCCGCCGCAGCGGCACAGCGCGCAGGGCCGGTGCAGATTGTTCCACTGCGTCTCGTATTTGCCGTTGCCGTCGAACACCTGCACGCGGTGGTTCTCGCGGTCGGCGACATAGACCCAGCCGTCGTCATCGGTCGCGATATTGTGCACGATGTTGAACTGGCCGGGATCGGTGCCGGGCTCGCCCCAGGTCTTCAGCAGCTTGCCGTCCGGCGAATATTTGTGGACGCAGGCATTGCCGTAGCCGTCGGAAACATAGATCTCGCCCTTCGGCGACAGCGCGGTGTGGGTGCAGCGGTGAAACGGCTCGCCGCTCATGAACGGCGCCGGCTTGTTCGGGATGCCGATGGTCAGCAGCACCTTGCCGTCGGTGGTGCATTTGCGCACGGTGTGGTCGCCGTCGTCGGTGCAATAGAGATTGTCGTCGGCATCGATGTGCAGGCCGTGCGCGCGGTTGAACAGGCCTTCGCCCCAGCTCCTGAGAAAATTCCCCTCGCGGTCCAGCACCACCATCGGATGTTCGCCGCGGTTGAAGACGTAGATGCGGTCCTTGCTGTCGACCGCGACGGAAGCCGCATCGGTCAGGCTCCAGCCGTCGGGCAGTTTCGCCCAGTTTTCGACGACGCGGTAACGGTGCTCGCCCGAGCCCAGAATAGCCGGCATATGGTGTTTCTCCCCGATGCAATTTTCGTTGGTCGAGTGTCGCAGAGGCCGCTTCGGACCGCGAGTGGATTTTGCGCGGGGCCGCCATGAGCCATTGCGGATCTGCCGTCGCGGCGTAAGGTAGCTGGCAGATCCGCGCGGGCGGAGTGCTCGTCTCCGATCGAAAATGACCTTCGACGCGTTACCGCTTGAACCACGCCATCTCCACGGAGGTACGGATCAATGCGCAGCATGACGTCTATCCTCGCTCCGGCGATGCTCCTTGCCAGCAGTGCTGTTGCCGGCGCCGCCGAAACCGCCGCGCCGTCGCCGGTCAAAATTGCGGTGTTTCCGTTCGAACTGGTGGATTTCAGCGCCGCGGCTCCCTACGTCCCCGCCGACGAGATCGATCGCGAGCAATTGCGGCTTTCGACCGAAGAAGCGCAAAAGCTGATCGTGGAATCCGGACGCTACCAACTGGTCGATACCGGCACCGTCAACGAGCAAATCGCGAAGGCGGTACCATTGCGCGACTGCGAGGGATGCGAAGCCGGCGATCGCCGCCGGGCTTGCGGCGGATCAGTCCATGATCGGGATCGTCACGCGGATCACGCGAACGGAATACGCCGTGACCTACAAAATTCGCGATGCCCGATCCGGAGGGCTGGTCGACGTCCAGCAGACCGACCTGCGCATGGGCGCCAACGTGGCATGGAGCCGTGGCGCGCGCTGGTTGATCCAGCGGCGTCTGCTGGAACGGGCAATAACGCCGCGTGGCGTCAGCGCGGCAGCAGCCCTTCCTCGATCGCCTTGATCTGCAGCGCGAGGTGCTTTGAGCCGATCCGGCATTGCGCGAGGCCGCCGGCGATCAGCCACAGGCCGGGCTGGCCGGTGCGGGTATACATGTTGCGCAGTTCCTGCTCCTCGCCAAAGCCCCAGATGGTGCCGACGCGCTTTTCGACGGTCTCGCCGAACAGCTTTCGCACCAGCTCTTCCTGCTTCTTGTAGCCGGTCGCGAGCACGACGAGGTCGGCCGCGATGATCTCGCCGTCCTTCATCTTCGCGCCATCGGCCGTGAACGTGTCGAGATCGGCGAATTGCTTCAGCGCGATATCGCCCTTCACGATCAGGTCGGAGCAGCCGACGTTGAAATAATAGCCGCCGCCGCGGGTGAGGTATTTGAACTGCCAGCCGGTATTGTCCTCGCCGTAATCGAGCTTGAAGCCGGCGCGCGCCAGGCCGTCGAGCAGTTCCTTGTCCAGCGCCTTGGATTTTTCGCCGGTCAGCCGATGGCTCTTGCGCGCGAGCTTGCAGCGGCATCGAGGTCGCGATCAGGTCGTTATCGTCGAGCGTGCCCTCGTTATAGGGCGCGTAGACCAGTTGCGCCGACGGCTCGATGCTGACCACCAGCGTGGAGGAGCGCTGGAACATGGTGACGTCGGCGCCGCTGGAATGCAGATCCTGCGCGATGTCGTGGCCGCTGTTGCCGGTGCCGATCACGATGGCGCGCTTGCCCTTCCAGCTCTCGCCGTCGTCATACTGGCTGGAATGCATCACCTTGCCGGCAAAATCCTTCAGGCCGGCGATCTCAGGCACGCTCGGAATGCCGCTGACGCCGGTCGCCAGCACCACATGGCGCGGATGCATGGTGCGCTTGGTGCCGTCGGCGCGGCGCAGCGTCACGGTCCAGCGGCCTTCCTTCTCGTCGTAGCTGCCGCCCTCGAACTCGGTCTCGGTCCAGAAGTTCAGCTCCATGGCCTCGACATAGGCTTCGAACCAGTTGGCGAGCTTGTCCTTCGGGATGTAGGTCGGCCAGTTCGGCGGGAACAGCATGTAGGGCAGGTGATTGACCTGCACCTGGTTATGCAGCGTCAGCGCGTGATAGCGCTTGCGCCAGTTGTCGCCGATGCGTTTTTCGCGATCGACGATCAGCGTGTCGACGTTGAGCTGCTTCAGCCGCGCGGCGATCGAAAGCCCGGATTGGCCGCCGCCGATCACGAGCACCGTCGGGATCGCGGTCGGCATAGCCTGCGGATGCCTTGCGCAGGTCGAGCCAGTTCGGCCCGCGGAAATCGCGCGAATAGGCGTTGCCGCGCGGGCGGTGCGACGCCGAGTTGTTCCTCAAAGCCCTTCAGCTCGCCGAGCTCGGTCAGCAGCGTCCAGGCCTTCAGGCGGTTGCCGTCGGCTGTCATCCGGGATCAGGCGGATGATGCCGCTGCCGCGCCCGACGTTTGTCTCGAACTTGAAGATGGCCTCGATCGCATCGGTGCCCGCGCGCATCACCTTGCGCGGCGCGGCGCGATCGGGGTCGACGGCAAAACCGCTCGGCGCCATGCTGCGCGCCAGCGGCGGCAGCGCCTTCAGGATCGCGTCTGCTGCCGTTCAGCGTCTGGATCTTCCAGCTCAGCGCCAGCACGTCGCGCCAGTAGCTGTCGGGATGGAACAGGTCCTTCAGCGCGCCGTCGTCCGGCTTCGCCAGCGCCTCCTCGAACTGGCCGAGCCAATTGTCGGCGGCCACCGAAATGTCGTCCGTCTTGTCGAGCATAGCGCGCTTCCCTTCGACCGCCGTCTTCGCGGCAGTTCCTCAGCGAAAGCCTATACCCATTCGGGAGGCCTCAGAAAGGTGCGGGAGATGCGGATGCCGCCATGATTCCGAGACGCCGCAAGCGTCTCGCCCTTATTCCGCTGCGGCTTGACGGCATCACGACTCGGGCACAAGTATGGCAAGGCGACGAGGCGCGTCTGACCTATGCCGCATGAGCCGATAGCGGCAGCTTACGCCGTCGCCCGCAGCTTCCCCTCGGCGTACAGATCGCGCAGCTTGCGCTTGAAAATCTTGCCGGTGGCTTCGCGCGGCATCGCGTCGAGGAACTGGATGTCCTTTGGCACCTTGAAATTGGCGAGCTTGCCGCGCAGAAATTCCTGCACGGCGGCCGGCGACAGCGCCGCATCCGCTTCCGGCTCGATGCAGGCGAACAGCCGCTCGCCGAACTCGTCGTCGGGGACGCCGAACACGGCGCAGTCGCGCACGCCGTCCATGCCGATCAGCGCGTTCTCGATCTCCGCCGGATAGATGTTGACGCCGCCCGAGATCACCATGTCGCGCTTGCGGTCGCACAGGAACAGATAGCCGTCCTTGTCGAGATAGCCGACGTCGCCGACGCTGACGAGGCCGTCGCGGCCGGCTTCGGCGCGCGCCTCGGCCTTGCCGTGATAGTCGAAATCCGGAACGGAAACCTGCCGCATGAAGATTTCGCCGGGCTCGTCGACGTCGCACAGCGAGCCGTCAGGCCGGAAGATTTTCACGATGCCGCCTTCGATGGCGCGGCCGACGGTGCCGGGTTTTGCCAGCGCCTCTTCGGCGGAATGCCATACCGGGATGCCGGTTTCGGTCGAGCCGAAATATTCGTTGATGACGCGGTCCCCACCACTCGATCATGGCGCGCTTGACCTGCGGCGGGCAGGGCGCCGCGCCGTGCACGATGAAGCGCAGCGACGACGTATCGTATCGGCGCTTGATGTCATCCGGCAGCCGCAGCAGGCGGACGAACATCGTCGGCACCATGTGCTGGTGGGTGATGCGATGGCGTTCGATCAGTTGCAGCATGTCTTCAGGGTCGAAGCGCGGCTCGAGCACGATGGTGCAGCCGCTGCGGAACGCCAGCATGCCGTAGGAGTTCGGCGCCGAGTGGTACATCGGGCCGTTCATCAGGATGACCTGATCCTCGTTCGGCTTGACGCCATAGGCGATGCCGCCGACCCGCGCCGCGGCCGCAGCCTGTTCCGGCTGCATCGGCTTGCGGCGCACGCCCTTGGGCAGGCCGGTCGTGCCGGAGGTGTAGAACATCGCCGCGCTGCCGATCGGGGCGTCCTGCGACGGCGCGTGCGCGTCGCGCCAGCTGTCCCAGTCGGTCATGCCTTCGGGCACCTTCGTCAGCGCGGGCGCCACGTTGAACGCCGCCGCGATCTCCGGCGGCGTCGTCACCACCAGCAGCCGCACGTCGGCGGGCAGGCCGTCGCTGATCTGCGGCAGCAGATCGGCATGGCAGACCAGGATCTTGGCGCCGCTGTCGGCCAGGATGTAGGCGACTTCCTCGGCCTTCAGATGCCAGTTGATCGGCACCACCGGGCTGCCCAGCGCCGCTGCGCCGGCAGAGACTTCGAAGAACGCAAAGTCATTGCGCAGCATCATGCCGACGGGCGTGCCGCCACCGAGGCCGATCGCCCTGAAGCCCGCCGCCGCCCGCGCGATGCGGGCGTGGATATCGGGATAGCTGATCCGGCGTTCGCCGCTGATGATCGATGTCAATCTTCCTCCCAGCTCTCGTCCTCAAAGCCGCGGCAGAAAACCCTAGCGGTCGTCCAGAATCTCGCCAAAAGCCACCCAGCTCTTGCCGTCGAAACGGCGCAGCCGCAACTGCTGGAACGGCAGGTAATCCTCGGAATCGGTCGATACCGTGATGCCCGGCAGCAATAGCGGCAGCGGCACGTCCTTGAGCGACGCTGCCTGTTTCATGATGTTGGCCCGGCTGTAGTCGCCGTTGCAGGCCTTCAGCACCTTCACCATCAGCGTCGCATACTGAAAGCCGGCCGCGTAGTTCGAATTGGCGAGGTCGGCGTTGGGCAGATGCTGCTTCATGAAGGCGAAATATTCCTTCACGCCCTCGTCGTTGGCCCATTGCGCATCCAGCGTGTCCTTCTGGTTGCTGGACGAGATCAGGCCGACGGCATTGTCGAGGCCGGCCGGCTCCAGGAACGAGATCGAGGAGGCCGAGGTCGGCACGAACAGCATGTCCGGCTTCCAGTTGATCTCCGCGACGCCCTTGATCATCTGCGAGGTGAATTTTCCGAGCACGACGCCGAACATCACGTTGGCGCCGGAAGCCTTCAGCGTCGCGAGTTGCGAACTGATGGTCGGCGCTGATGTCTCGTAGCTGGCCTCCGACACGATCATGCTGGCGGCCTTGTCGCCGAGCCCGCGCTTGAAGCCGGCGACATAGTCGCGGCCGAAATCGTCGTTCTGGGCGAGGATGGCGATCTTGGCGTCAGGCTTGGTCTGCAGGATGTGTTTGGCGTAGATCACGCCTTCGGACTGGTAGGTCGCCATGCCCGGCATGGTCCACGGCACGTTCTTCGGGTCGGCCCATTTGGTCGCGCCGCTCAGCACGAACAGCTGCGGCACCTTCTTGCCGTTGAGATAGCGATGCACGGCGTTGTTGGTGGCGGTGCCGAGCGAGCCGAACATCAGCAGCACTTCGTCCTGTTCGACCAGCTTGCGGGTCTGCTCGACCGTCTTGGGCGGCGAGTAGGCGTCGTCCAGGCTGATGAACTTGATCTTGCGGCCGTTGATGCCGCCCTCGGCGTTGACCTTCTCGAAATACGCCTCCTGCGCCCGGCCGATGATGCCGAAGCCGGACAGCCGGGCCGCTATAGGGCAGCGTCTGCCCGATGCGGATTTCGTCCTTGCTGTCGTCGCCGACAGCCGCGGCACTTCCGAGCAACGCGAATGCGATCGTCAATACCGGTCGCGACAGCCTCATCGTTTCAATCCCTCTGTTTTATTTTGTTTGTCGTCGATGCAGAGCGTCGCGCCGTTCAGGCGCGCGCCCGCTTCAGGAAGTCGCCGCTGGCTTCGGCGAACTCGGCCTTCAGCCGCTCGACCAGTTCGGCGACCGGCGGCGCGTCCGCGATCTGGCCGATGCCCTGGCCGGAGCCCCAGATGTCGCGCCAGGCCTTCGTCTTCATGTTGCCGCCGGAGCCGAAGTTCATCTTCGACTTGTCGGCTTCGGGCAGATTGGCGGGATCGAGCCCGGCGGCGGCGATCGAGGGGCCGAGATAGTTGCCGTGCACGCCGGTGAACAGGTTGGAATAGACGATGTCGTTCGCGGCGTGCGTCGACCAGCGCCTGCTTGTAGGCCGGATCGGCATTGGCTTCCGCGGTCGCGATGAAGCGCGTGCCGATGTAGGCGAGGTCGGCGCCGAGCGCGAGCGCCGACGCAATGCCCCAGCCGTCGGCGATCGCGCCCGACAGCAGGATCGTGCCCTTGAACCACTGCTTGACCTCGCGCACCAGCGCGAACGGCGACAGCGTGCCGGCATGGCCGCCGGCGCCGGCGCACACCAGGATGAGGCCGTCGACGCCCTTCTCGGCCGCCTTGCGCGCATGCTTGACGTTGATCACGTCGTGAAACACCACGCCGCCATAGGAATGCGCGGCCTCGACGATTTCGATCGGCGGCCGCAGCGAGGTGATGATGATCGGCACCTTGTGCTTCACGCAGATTTCCATGTCCTTCATCAGGCGGTCGTTCGAGGCGTGGCAGATCTGGTTGACCGCGTAGGGCGCGACCTTCTTGCCCGGATTCTGCGCCTTGTACTCGCCGAGCTCGTTCTCGATGCGCGTCAGCCATTCGTCGAGCTTCTCGACCGGGCGCGCGTTCAGCGCCGGGAACGAGCCGACGATGCCGGCCTTGCACTGGGCGATCACGAGTTCGGGCCCGGAGACGATGAACAGCGGCGATCCGACGCACCGGCAGTTCGAGCGAATTGGCAAGCGAAGCGGGCAACGGCATTCGGTCTCTCCCTTCGAATCGCGTCGGCCGACAGGCCCGGACGCGTCTGATGTCTTGATTTGCTATCGCCGGGCCGCGCGAACCGCCGGCCGGGCACTACTGTTGCGGTCATTATAGGGCTGGACGCGGCACGCCGCGCCGTTCAATATTGAACAGGTAACTCATCGAAGAATGAACATCGGAAGCGCCGATGGACTGGGACCTGTGCAAGACCTTCGTCGCCGTCGCCGAGACCGGCAGCTTCGCCGCCGCGGCGCGGCGGCTGCGCTCCAGCCACCCGACGGTCGGCCGCAAGATCGCCGAGCTGGAAGGCCAGCTCGGCATCCCCCTGTTCGCGCGTTCCACCGAGGGCCTTTCGCTGACCGCGCAGGGCCGCAAGTTTCGCGAACATGTCGAGGCGATGGCGGCGGCGGCGCTGCGGGCGGAAGCCGCGGTGTCGGCGACCGGCGCGCAGGCGCGCGGCGTCGTCAAGCTGTCGATCGGCTCGACGCTCGCCTCGCACTGGCTGATGCCGAAACTCGGCCCGTTCCTGCGCGGGCACGATCATATCCAGCTCGAGATCATCACCCATCCCTATCCGGCCAGCGTGCGCCGGCGCGAGGCCGACGTCGTGCTGCGTCCGGTCGACAGCGGCGAGGAGAATCTGATCGGGCGCAAGATCGGCCGGCTCGGCACCGGCTTCTACGCCTCGCGCGACTATGCGGCGCGGCGTCGGCTGCCCGAGCGGCGCGACGAATGGAAGGGCCACAGCGTCATCGGCTTCGCCGACCGGCTGTCGAACGAACGGCTGGCGCGCTGGAGCGACGCGATCACGCGGCAGGGCGCGATGGTGATGCGCTGCTCCTCGCAGGGCGACATGCTGGCGGCGGCGCGCGCCGGCCTCGGCATCTCGACGCTGTCCTGTTTCGTCGCAACAGCCTATCCGGATCTCGTCCGCGTCGCGCCGCAGAAGCTCGCCAGCGTGGCTGATCTCTGGCTGCTGGCGCATCCCGATCTGGTCGATCTTCCCGCGGTGCGCGCCGTGATCGATTTCGTCACGGCTTGCGCGCGCGAGGACCGGGTGCGGCTGCGGGGGTGACTTTATCGGCCAGCACGCCCGCGCGCCCCTTCAGCACGTGATAATAGCTCCACCACAGATGCGCCGCCGCGCCGCGCAGCGGGCGCCACGGCTCGGCCAGCGGCGCCATCTGCTTGGCGGTCGGGCGCGCCGGCAGGCCGAGGCCGACCTTGATCGCTTCCTGGATCGCGATATCGCCGGCCGGCCAGGCGTCGCCATGGCCGAGGCAGAACAGCAGATAGACGTCGGCGGTCCACGGGCCGATGCCATGCAGCGCCGTCAGCGTATTGTGCGCGGCGTCGGCGTCCTCTTCGGCCAGCACGTCGAGGTTCAGCCGCTCGGCGGCCAGTTCGCGCGCAATGTTTTTCAGCGTCTTGATCTTGGCGGCGGAAAGGCCGAGCCGGCCGAGTCGATCGGCGCGGGTCTTGCGGATGACCTCATGATCGAACGGATCGAACGCCGCCGTGAGGCGTCCCCAGATCGCCGAGGCGCTCGCGGTGGAAAGCTGCTGGCCGGTGACGATTGCGGCGAGGCCGGCAAAGCCCGGCTCGCGCTGCCGCAGCGCCGGCATGCCCGTCAGCTCGAAAATCGGCTTCAGCCGCCCATCCTGCCTGACCAGCGCGTGGATGGCGTCTTCGAGGTCGGACTGGCTGTTGAGGTGGATGGTCATTGCTACTTTCGGCTGGCCCGGCTCGTCATGCGCGGGCTTGACCCGCGCATCCATCTTATATCGTAAAAGATTGTTTGAAGGATGGATTGCCGGGTCAAGCCCGGCAATGACAGTGTCACAATCAATGCCGCCACCCATTTTCCGATTTGCGCCGAGTCCGAACGGCTACCTCCATCTCGGCCACGCCTACTCGGCGTTGCTGAACTTCGACCTTGCGCGCCGTGCGGGGGGAAGGTTTCTGCTGCGGATCGAGGACATCGACGCGATGAGATGCCGGCCCGAATTCGAGGCCGCGATCTACGAAGACCTCGCCTGGCTCGGGATCTCCTGGGAAACGCCGGTGCGCCGGCAATCGGAACATTTTGCGCGCTACCGGGAGGCGGTCGAGGGATTGGCGGCGCAAGGCCTGATCTATCCGAGTTTTGAGAGCCGCGCCGAGATCGCCCGGCTGGTCGCGCAGCGCGAGGCCGCCGCGCCATGGCCGCGCGATCCGGACGGGGCGCCGCTCTATCCGGGCGCCGCGAAATCGTTGTCGCCGGAGCAACGGCAGCAGCTGATCGCGGCAAGGCGCGCCTTACGCGCTGCGGCTCGACATGGAGGCGGCGCTCGCGCGCACGCGAGAGTTGGCCTGGCGTGAGGATGGCGCGGGGCCCGGCGGCGAACACGGGTTCGTGAACGCGTCGCCGCAAGCCTGGGGCGACGTCATCCTGGCGCGCAAGGAGACGCCGACGAGCTATCATTTGTCCGTCGTGATCGACGATGCCTTGCAGGGCGTGACCGATGTGGTGCGGGGCCGCGACCTGTTCTGGTCGACCAGCGTGCACCTGCTGTTGCAGCAGTTGCTTGGTATCCCACAGCCGGCCTATCGGCATCACCGGCTCGTCGAGGATGCCTCGGGCCATAAGCTTTCGAAATCAACGCAAGCGACAGCGCTGCGCGAATTGCGCCGGCAAGGTGTCACGCCTGCGGAGGTTCGCCGTCTCGTCGGATTACCCGACGACTCCCGTACTACTACTGGCGGTTGTTGAAAACGTCTCCGTGACATCGGCTGCCATCGCGTGTCATGCTATTGACGGTACAGGAAGTGGGACCATGGCGGCCAAACGGCGCTCCCGGCGCACCACGCGGTCAGTAAAGAAGCGAAGTGTAAAAAAGCGTGTGTCCAGCGCCGCAGCGAGCGTGCGCGCTGTCCGCAAATCCGCCGCCACCGGTTCGGGCATGGTCGAGACGGCGCTGGCGGCTTTCGCGCATGAGGTCCGGACGCCGCTCACGGGCATTCTGGCGATCAGCAATCTGCTGGCGACTTCCGAACTCGACGAGCGCGAACGGCGCTGGGTCGACACCATCAAGGCGGGCGCGGAACATCTGGCGAGCCTTGCGACGCTGTTCGTCGATGCCGCGCGCAGCAACGGCCCCGGGCTTGCCGTGCGGGAGGACTTTTTCGACCTGCGCACGCTCGCCCGCAACGCCGGCGATTCGCTCACCGGCCGCGCGGCGGCCAGAGGCCTGCAGTCTTCGGTGGTCATCTCCGACAAGCTGCCGGCGTTTGCCATCGGCGATCCCGTCCGCCTGCGCGCCGCGGTGGAGAACCTGATCGACAATGCCGTGAAATTCACCGAACAGGGCAGCGTCGCCCTCGGGGTCAAGCCGCTGCGCAGCCCGAAAGGCACGGTCGGTGTCGCCTTCGAGGTCTCCGACAGCGGGATCGGCGTCAAGCTCAGCGAAGTCAAACGGCTGTTCCGGCCGTTTTCGCAGGCCAATGTCTCCATTGCTTCGCGCTTTGGTGGCGCCGGCCTCGGATTGTCGTCGGTCAGGCAACTGGCGCGTGCCATGGGCGGCGACGTCACCGTGTCGCAACGCCGCGGCGGCGGCACCACCTTTACGTTCAACGTCGTGATGGAAGCGGCAAAGGACGCGCCGACGGCGGCATTCGGCGCCGATGGCGAGGCATCGCTCGGCTCGGCGCGGCCGTTGCGTCTGCTCAGCGTCGAGGACAACCCGTTCGGCCGCGTCGTCCTCAATGCGATCCTGACCGAACTCGGTCACCAGGCCGAGTTCATCGGACAGGGCGAGGCGGCGCCCGCGCGGCTCGCGCACGGCGCATACGACGCGGTGCTGATGGACATGGTGCTGCCAGGGATCGACGGCGTCGAAGCGATCAGCCGCATTCGCGCGCTTCAGCCGCCGCTCGGGCGCATTCCGATCATCGGCATATCCGGCCGCGGCGAGGACGAGGCAGCATCGCGCGCCGCCGGCGCCGATACCTTTCTGATCAAGCCTGTGTCTCCGCGCGCTTTGGCGACGGCGCTGCACGAAGCGACTTCTCCTTCGGCGGTTGCGACTTCATGATCGCCGCATTCAGTTCGCCGCCGTAGACGAAAATCGCGGCGATGAAATACAGAAACACCAGCGCGATGATGACCGAGGCAAGCCCCGCATACATCGTCACGTAGTTGCTGGCGAAGCGCGCCAGATACTGGCCGAACACGATGCCCGAGATCAGGGAGGCCACCATCGTGAACACGATGCCCGGAACGATCTGCAGGAATTTCCGCCTTCCGCAGGGCAGCCAGGCATGCAGCACGAACAGCGCCACGATCATCGCCGTGATCGTGATGCCGTAGCGGGCGAAAAACAGCACCCTCTCGTTGCTCTCGACGAAGAACGGAATATGCCGCCGCGCGGTCTCCAGGATCAGCGGACCCAGCACGATCAGGAACGACATCAGGAGCGAGGTGACCGCGGCGACCAGCGTGTAGCCGATCGATTCCAGCCGCAGCCAGTACCACGCCCGCGGCTCGACCACCGAATAGGCGCGGTTGAGCGCGACCCGCAGCGCCTCGACGCCGTTCGACGCAAAGTAGACCGCGAGCACCGCGCCGACGGTCAGGATGTCGCCGCGTGTCGTGGTCAGCACGTCGTGGATTTCGCTGGACAGCGCGTCCGCCACCTGTTGCGGCCAGATCTCCAGCAGCAGCTGCGCGGCCTGGTCGGCGAGTTCCTTGGAGCCGAAAAAGCCGGCCAGCGACGTCAGCACGATCAGGAACGGGAACAGCGCCATCAGCGTCGACAGCGCGATATGGCTGGCGATCGCCCAGCCGTCATCGGCCAGGAACGTGTAGAACGCCTCCATCACGACGAGATAGACGTAGCGAACGAACCTCACATCTCACCTCGACCGGGTATGGCGGCTGGTCCCGAAATCCGGACCTGAATCGGATATTACTGGATTAAGGGCCAGATCGTCGATTGGTTGCGCGCGGGATGCGCGAGGGGTGTGTGGAAGTCGGCGCTTGCCGGTGTTATGTAGCGCCGATGGTATCCTTTCTGAGTTCGATCGTTCTTCCCATCGGCGTCGCGGCCGTGGCCATCGTGCTGTTGCTCGGCCTCGTCAACATGATGCGGGGCGGTTCGCCGAGCCGCTCGCAGAACCTGATGCGGCTTCGGGTACTGCTGCAATTCATCGTCGTCGTCATCGTGATGTTCACGGTCTGGGTGATGGGCAAATAGGGCAAGATAAAGGGACGCCAATGGTCGTACTCAACCGCATCTACACCAGGACCGGCGACGACGGCACCACGGCGCTCGGCAGCGGCGAGCGCCGTCCGAAATACGATCTGCGCATCTCGGCCTACGGCACGGTCGACGAGACCAACGCGGCCATCGGCGTGGTGCGGCTGCATCTGGCCGAGGCGCGCGAACTCGATGCCATGCTGGGGCGGATCCAGAACGATCTGTTCGATCTCGGCGCCGATCTGGCGGTGCCCCAGCGCGACGGCAAGGCCGAGCGCTTGCGGATGCTGGCAAGCCAGGTCGAGCGGCTCGAGCGCGATATCGACGGCCTGAACGAGCGGCTGGCGCCGCTGACCTCGTTCGTCCTGCCCGGCGGCACCCCCGGCGCGGCATACCTGCATGTCGCCCGCACCATATGCCGCAGGGCGGAACGGATCATGGTGGAACTCGCCGCCAACCCCGAGGAGCCGGTCAGCGGGGCCGCCATCCAGTATATGAACCGCCTGTCGGATTTTCTGTTCGTCGCCAGCCGCCACCTCAACGACAATGGGGCCGGGGACGTGTTATGGGTACCGGGCCAGAACCGTTAAGGTACCCATCGTCCGGGGGCCGTTTTTTGGCTTTCGCGCGTTGACCGCCGATAGCGGGGCCATTAGGTTCCGCGCCCAAGCCGATAGCTAGCTGATTGCAAGCCATTAAACCCAGAATTCAAGCGAAAGAGGATCGATGAAGGTTCTTGTGCCGGTCAAGCGGGTGGTCGATTACAACGTCAAGGTCCGCGTCAAGAGCGACGGAACCGGCGTCGAACTGGCCAACGTCAAGATGTCGATGAATCCGTTCGACGAAATCGCCGTCGAGGAAGCACTGCGCCTGAAGGAAGCCGGCAAGGCGACCGAAGTGGTCGTGGTGTCGATCGGCCCGGCGCAGGCCTCCGAGACGATCCGGACCGGTCTTGCGATGGGCGCCGACCGCGGCATCCTCGTCAAGGCCGACGGCAATGTCGAGCCGCTGGCGGTGGCCAAGATTCTGAAGGCCATCGTCGACGAAGAGAAGCCGGGTCTGGTCATTCTCGGCAAGCAGGCGATCGACGACGATTCCAACCAGACCGGCCAGATGCTGGCCGCGCTGCTCGGATGGTCGCAGGCGACCTTCGCCTCCAAGCTCGAAGTCGATGGCAGCGACTTCAAGGTCACGCGCGAGGTCGACGGCGGCCTGCAGACCGTGAAGCTGAAGGGGCCGGCGATCGTCACCACCGATCTGCGCCTGAACGAGCCGCGCTATGCGTCGCTGCCCAACATCATGAAGGCGAAGAAGAAGCCGATCGCCGACAAGAGCGCGGCCGATTACAGCGTCGATCTCACGCCGCGTCTCGAAGTGCTCAAGACGTCGGAGCCGCCCGGCCGCAAGGGAGGCGTCAAGGTCAAGGACGTCGCCGAGCTGATCTCGAAACTCAAGACCGAAGCCGGGGTTCTCTGATGACGACGCTGTTGATTGCCGAACACGATCACGAGGCCCTCAAGGACTCCACCAACAAGGCGCTGACCGCGGCCACCCAGCTCGGCGGCGAGGTTCACGTGCTGGTCGCCGGCGGCGGCCAGGGCACCAAGGCCGCGGCCGAGGCGGCGGCGAAGCTCGCCGGCGTCACCAAAGTGCTGCTTGCCGAGGGCGAGCCCTACGCCCACGATCTCGCCGAGCCGCTGGCCGCGCTGATCGTGTCGCTGGCGCCGTCCTACGACGCCTTCGTCGCGCCCGCGACCTCGCGCTTCAAGAACGTGATGCCGCGCGTCGCCGCACTGCTCGACGTGATGCAGGTGTCCGAGATCATCAAGGTGGTTTCGCCGGACACCTTCGAACGGCCGATCTATGCCGGCAACGCGATCCAGACCGTGAAGTCGAAGGACGCCAAGAAGGTCATCACGGTGCGGACCTCGACCTTTGCCGCGGCCGGCGAGGGCGGCAGCGCGACGGTGGAGAACGCCGCAGCTGCGGCCGATCCGGCGCTGTCCAGCTTCGTCGGCGAGGAAGTCGCAAAAAGCGACCGTCCGGAACTGACGTCGGCCAAGATCATCGTCTCCGGCGGCCGCGCGATGCAGAGCCGCGAGAACTTCGCCAAATATATCGAGCCGCTCGCCGACAAGCTCGGCGCCGGCGTCGGCGCCTCGCGCGCCGCGGTCGATGCGGGCTATGCGCCCAACGACTGGCAGGTCGGCCAGACCGGCAAGGTGGTCGCCCCCGAACTATATGTCGCGATCGGTATCTCCGGCGCGATCCAGCATCTCGCCGGCATGAAGGATTCCAAGGTGATCGTTGCGATCAACAAGGATGAGGACGCGCCGATCTTCCAGGTCGCCGATTACGGTCTGGTGGCGGACCTCTATCAGGCGGTCCCCGAACTGACGGAAGCGCTGGCCAAGCTCGGCAAGTAAAATTGATCGCCGGCCGGATGCGGGACGTCCGGCCGGTGTTTACGTTAAAAGCGGTTTCATCGAGGTTTTCCGGCTTCGCCTGATGAAAACGTGCCAAAGATGGGATTGAAACCTCGATTCCGATGATACCGTATTTAGGTTCGAAAGATGAACAGGCGCGATGTGCGCGCCGTTCCGGTGGATGACAAGATGGCGGTGACAATCAAGAAGGTCGGCGTGATCGGCTCGGGCCAGATGGGCCACGGCATCGCGCAGGTGGCTGCGCTCGCCGGTCTCGACGTCGTGCTCAACGACCTGTCCGACGAGCGGCTGAAATCGGCGATGGCAACCATCAACGGCCATCTGTCGCGCCAGGTTTCCAAGCAGACCATTGCCGAGGATGTGCGCAAGAACGCGCTGGCGCGGATCACTTCGACCGAGACGCTGGAAGGTCTGGCGGATTGCGACCTCGTGATCGAGACCGCGGTCGAAAAGGAAGAGATCAAGCGCAAGATCTTTCACGAGCTGTGCGCGTCGCTGAAGCCGGAAGCGATCGTCGCCACCAATTCGTCCTCGATCTCGATCACGCGGCTCGCCGCGTCGACCGATCGTCCCGAGCGCTTCATCGGCATTCATTTCATGAATCCGGTGCCGGCGATGGAGCTGGTCGAACTGATCCGCGGCATCGCCACCGACGATTCGACCTTCGAGACGGCCAAGGAATTCGTCGCCAAGCTCGGCAAGCAGATCGCGGTGTCGGAGGATTTTCCGGCCTTCATCGTCAACCGCATCCTGCTGCCGATGATCAACGAGGCGATCTACACGCTCTATGAGGGCGTCGGAAACGTCGAGGCGATCGACGCCGCCATGAAGCTCGGCGCGCATCACCCGATGGGGCCGCTGGAACTCGCCGATTTCATCGGTCTCGATACCTGTCTTTCGATCATGCAGGTGCTGCATGAGGGGCTGGCGGATTCGAAATACCGGCCGTGCCCGCTGCTGGTGAAATATGTCGAGGCCGGCTGGCTCGGCCGCAAGACGCAGCGCGGTTTCTACGACTACCGCGGCGAAAAGCCGGTTCCGACGCGGTAGAGCTCCAGTCTCGATGCCGTAGGGTGGGCAAAGCGCAGCGTGCCCACCATCCATCACCGAATTCGCTGAGAGATGGTGGGCACGTCGCGTCGCTCCTCTGCCCACCCTACGAAGCCGGCGCCTTTTCCGGCCTCCTGATTCCATCCCAAAAGCATTCGTTAACCGGTGCCGAGGTAGCGTGTCCTCACGTTCTGAGGAGTGCTGCGTATGGACATGATGGCAATGGTTACGAGCATGCTGGCGATGCAGGCCGGCGGCACGCAGCAGCAGATTCAGACTTCCATCATCAAGCAGAACGCGGATGCCGAAAAGGCCGCCGTCCAGACCCTGCTGGGCACCGCCAATCTTGGCGCCGGCGTCGGCGGCAACCTCAATATCGCGGCCTAAATCTAGCCTAAGCCAGACCTGTCAGACGTCATCTCGAAGGAGCGCATCTTTGCGCGTCTCGAAGGAACTGCGCGCATCCTGGCCACAGGACTCTCGGCTGTCGTCCCGGCTGCCGGGACCCATACTCCGCGGCGGTTGTTGGCTAAGACGGCATCTGAGCCGTGCCAAACCGAGGAGCCGCGGCGTATGGTCCGGCTCAAGGCCGGGACGACGATTGCGCCTCCTCACCATGACGATTGATGACTAAAACCCCGCCTTTGCCGGCTCCATCGCGGCCTTGATCAGCTTGATCGCGTCGTCGCTGGCCCATTCGGCCGGACCGGCCAGGTTGGCGATCTCGCAGCCCTGGCTGTCGACCAGCACCGAGGTCGGCATGCCCAGCGCCTTGCCGATGCTCTTAAGATCCTGAAAAACCTTGGCTTTTGAATCGGCGAAGTAGCCGAGCCTGGTCAGGTTGGCCTCTTTGAGGAAGTTTTTCGGCTTTTCGGGGTCGCGGGTGTCGATGTTGACGGCGACCACCTCAAAATCCTTGCCGCCGAGCTTGGCCTGCAGATTGTCGAGCGCCGGCATCTCTTTGCGACACGGCACGCACCAGGTGGCCCACAGGTTCACCAGCACGGTTTTGCCGCGCCAGTCCGACAGTTTTCGGGGCTTGCCCTCGGCATCCTCGAAGGTGAGGTCGGGCAGCCGCAGGGGGGCGGTCGCCATGGTCAGCGCGGCCACCTCGCCATGCGCCAGCGGCGCGATCTTGCGGGCCAGTTCGACCGCCTTGCCGCAGGAGGGATCGCCGCCGGCCCGCTTGAAGCCGCCAAATCCGTAAAACGCGCCCACTCCGATCACGCCCGCGGCCACCACCGCACCGATGGCGAGCGGGATCCGGCGGGTTGGGGCCGGGCGGGCAGGGGGCATTTCGGGCATATCGTTTGTCATCCTGTATCAGATACGGCTATGCAGGGCTCAAGATTACGGTCGAGTTACGGCCGAAACCGGCACGACGTTTCGCACGAATTCGACGATATAAATGGCAAGAACTTGAGAAGTAAGGCCTGAGAAGTCATGAGCAACAAGATGTGGGGCGGCCGGTTCACCGAGCGTCCCGACGCGATCATGGAGGAAATCAACGTCTCGATCGACGTCGACCGTCACCTCTATGCCCAGGACATCGCCGCATCCAAGGCCCACGCCGCGATGCTGGCCGCGCAGGGCATTATCACCGCCGCTGATGCGAAAAATATCGGCAAGGGTCTAGACACGATTTTGTCAGAAATCGGCAAGGGGTCGTTCGAGTTCAAGCGCGCGCTCGAAGACATCCATATGAACGTCGAGAGCCGGCTCACCGAACTGATCGGTCCGGCCGCGGGACGGCTGCACACCGCACGCTCGCGCAACGACCAGGTCGCGACCGATTTCCGGCTCTATGTCCGCGACACCATCGACGAGACCGATGCGGCGCTGGCCGCCTTCCAGCATGCGCTGGCTACCCGCGCGCTGGAACATGCCGCGACCGTGATGCCGGGATTTACCCATCTGCAGACCGCGCAGCCGGTGACGTTCGGCCATCATCTGCTGGCCTATGTCGAGATGGCCGCGCGCGACCGCGGCCGGTTTGCCGATGCCCGCAAGCGGCTGAACGAATCGCCGCTCGGCGCCGCCGCGCTGGCCGGAACCTCGTTCCCGATCGACCGCCATGCCACCGCCAAGGCGCTCGGCTTCGACCGGCCGATGGCCAATTCGCTGGACGCGGTGTCGGATCGCGACTTCGTGCTGGAGACGCTGTCGGCGGCGTCGATCGCGGCCATCCACATGTCGCGTTTTGCCGAGGAGATCGTGATCTGGACCTCGCCGCTGGTCGGCCTGGTGCGGCTCTCGCGACAAGTTCACCACCGGCTCCTCGATCATGCCGCAGAAGCGCAATCCGGATGCGGCCGAACTGGTGCGCGCCAAGACCGGACGGGTGATCGGCGCGCTCACCGGTCTCCTGATCGTGATGAAGGGCCTGCCGCTCGCCTATCAAAAGGACATGCAGGAGGACAAGCAGGGCGCGATGGAGGCGTTTTCCGCGCTGTCGCTGGCGATCCGCGCGATGACCGGCATGGTGCTCGATCTCGTCCCCGACGAGGGCAGGATGAAGGCCGCGGCCGGCGAGGGCTACGCCACCGCCACCGACCTGGCCGACTGGCTGGTGCGGACGCTGAAAATGCCGTTCCGCGACGCCCACCATGTCACCGGGCGAATCGTCGGCCTCGCCTCGAAGCAGGGCGTGGCGCTGCACGAACTGCCGCTGAAGGCGATGCAGGAGGTCGAGCCGAAGATTACGGCCGACGCCCTGCGGGTGCTGTCGGTGGAGGCCTCGGTCAAGAGCCGGACCAGCTATGGCGGCACCGCGCCGAAGAACGTGCTGTCGCAGGCCAAAGCCTGGCTGAAACGGCTCGAAAAAGAGCAAAAATCGGGCTGAGGAAAAGATTTCGCTGCCATTTCTTGGGTTTCCGTGGCTCCTCGGCACTCGCCAGACCGAGGCAATCTTTGTATGGT
This sequence comes from uncultured Alphaproteobacteria bacterium, assembly GCA_963783115.1. Lineage (GTDB taxonomy): Bacteria > Pseudomonadota > Alphaproteobacteria > Rhizobiales > Xanthobacteraceae > Bradyrhizobium. The sequence goes on from CAWAMK010000009.1 coordinate 108,253, forward strand.
GCGGCGCGCATTGGGGATTCCGTTGTGATCAGTAACTACCGCCCGTCATCGTCTGGATGGGCCATCATTCTGCTGAGCGTGACTGCGCTCGCGCTCGGGGGCTGTGGACGCAAGGCCGGGCTCGATCTGCCGCCGACCGCAGCCGTGCCGCAGGCCCAGGCCACGTCGACGGATAGCGAGGCCGAGCGCGCGGCGCAGCCGGGCGTGTTCAATCCGACCTACGGAGCGGACGCCGGCCCCACCGCCCCCAAGGGCGGCAAGAAGAAATTCGTTCTCGATCCGCTGCTCGACTGAAATAGAGCCGGCGCCATGAATCACTTCGACTATCGCGACGGCGTGCTGCACGCCGAAGCCGTCAACCTGTCCGAACTGGCGGATGCCGTCGGCACGCCGTTCTATTGCTATTCGACGGCGACGCTGGAGCGCCACTACCGCGTCTTCACCGAGGCCTTTGCCGGCGAGAAGACGCTGGTCTGCTACGCCATGAAGGCGAATTCCAACCAGTCGGTGCTGCGCACGCTGGCCAAGCTTGGCGCCGGGGCCGACGTGGTGTCGGGCGGCGAATTGAAGCGCGCGCTGGCGGCCGGCATTCCACCGAGCAAGATCCTGTTCTCCGGCGTCGGCAAGACCGAGACCGAGCTGCGCGCGGCGCTGGCGGCCGACATCCTCTGCATCAACGTCGAATCCGAACCCGAACTCGAGTTGCTGTCGAAGCTCGCGGTCGAGGCCGGCAAGACCGCGCGGATTTCGGTGCGGGTCAATCCGGACGTCGATGCCGGCACCCATGCCAAGATCGCCACCGGCAAGTCCGAGAACAAGTTCGGCGTTCCGATTGCGCGGGCGCGCGAGGTCTATGCCCGCGCGGCTAAACTGCCGGGCATCGTGGTGACCGGCACCGACATGCATATCGGCAGCCAGATCACCGATCTCTCCAAGATGGAAACCGCGTTCCGGATTCTGTCCGATTTCGTGCAGACGCTGCGCGCCGACGGCCACGCCATCGAGCATATCGATTTCGGCGGCGGCCTCGGCATCCCCTATCACGCCGACCGCGAAGCGCCGCCATTGCCGTCGGCCTACGCCGCGATGGTCAAGCGGGTGACGCATAATCTCGGCTGCACGCTGATGTTCGAGCCGGGGCGGATGATCGTCGGCAATGCCGGCATTCTCGTTTCCCGCGTCATCTATGTGAAACCCGGCGAGGCCAAGAATTTCGTCATCATCGACGCCGCGATGAACGATCTGATCCGCCCGACGCTGTACGAAGCCCACCACGACATCGTCCCCGTGCGCGAGCCGGCCAAGGGCGCGCGCACCATCATGGCCGACGTCGTCGGCCCGGTCTGCGAAACCGGCGACTATCTCGCGCTCGACCGCAATCTGCCCGAGCCCAAGGCCGGCGATCTCATCGCGATCATGACCGCCGGCGCCTACGGCGCGGTGCAGTCCGGCTTCTACAACACGCGCCCGCTGGTGCCGGAAGTCCTGGTCAAGGACGATCAATACGCCGTGGTGCGCCCGCGCATCGAGGTCGAGGACCTGATCGCGATGGACAGGCCCGCGCCCTGGCTGTGACCGATAAGCGGTCTGCCATCGGCAGTAACCCCGACGTTCATTGCGCTTTGGCATCGTTGACCCACATATATGCCGTTGACCGGGACCGAATGTCCGCAGCGAACCAGGGAGAACAGCCATGACAGTTTCGACGGAACGCGCAGTCCTTGCCGGCGGCTGCTTCTGGGGCGTGCAGGATCTGCTGCGCCGCTATCCCGGCGTGATTTCGACCCGGGTCGGCTACACCGGCGGCGAGGTGCCGAACGCGACCTATCGCAACCACGGCAATCACGCCGAAGGCATCGAGATCATCTTCGATCCCAAAACCATCAGCTTTCGCAAGCTGCTGGAGTTCTTTTTCCAGATCCACGATCCGTCGACGCTGAACCGCCAGGGCAACGACCGCGGCGCGAGCTATCGGTCGGCCATCTTCTATACCAGCGACGCGCAGAAGCGGATCGCGGAAGACACCATCGCCGATGTCGATGCTTCCGGCATTTGGCCGGGCAAGGTCGTCACCGAGGTGGCTCCCGCCGGTCCGTTCTGGGAGGCCGAGCCCGAGCATCAGGACTACCTGGAAAAATATCCTGACGGCTACACCTGCCACTTCATCCGGCCGGAATGGACCTTGCCGCATCGCGCCGAGAAAGCCGCAGCAGGCGCGAGCGGAGTTTCAGCCGCGTGACCAAAGCCTCCGATCTGCTGGTGGCCGCCCTCGAGAACGAGGGCGTCGAATATATCTTCGCCATTCCCGGCGAGGAGAATCTCGACGTGCTGGACTCGCTGCGCCGCTCGAAGATCAAGCTGGTGCTGACGCGGCACGAGCAGGCCGCCGGCTTCATGGCGGCCACCTACGGGCGGCTCACCGGGCGTGCGGGCGTCTGCCTGACGACGCTCGGTCCCGGTGCGCTCAATCTGACGACGGCCGCGGCCTATGCGCATCTGGGCGCGATGCCGATGGTCATGATCACCGGACAGAAGGCGATCCGGAGCAGCCGCCAGGCCCGCTTCCAGATCGTCGACATCGTCGCGACCATGCGGCCGCTCACCAAGATGGCGACGCAGATCGTCGCCGCGCAGAGCGTTCCGACCCTGGTTCGCGACGCCTTCCGGGTCGCGCAGCAGGAGCGGCCGGGCCCCGTGCATCTCGAACTGCCCGAGGATATCGCGGCCGACGAAGCCGCGGCCGACATCATTCCCTCCGCATGTCGTCGAGCTTCCGGTCGCGCCTGCAGCAGCCATCGATCGCGCCGCAGCCATGATCATGGCGGCCCACAGGCCGCTCGTCATGCTGGGCGCCGCGGCGAGCCGCCCGCGCCTTGCCGAGCCACTGTCGGCGTTCGTGCGGCGATGCGGGATTCCGTTCTTCAACACCCAGATGGGGAAGGGCGCGGTCAATGCCGGCTCCAATCTCTATATGGGCACGGCCGCGCTGTCGGAGCGGGATTGGGTTCACGAGGCGATCGATCAGGCCGATCTGATCATTTCGATCGGCCACGACACCGTCGAGAAGCCGCCTTTCCTGATGGGCCATGACGGACCGCAGGTGATCCATGTCGGCGCCACGCCGGCGACGGTGGAACAGGTTTACTTCCCGCAGGCGGAGATCATCGGCGACGTCGGCGCGGGCCTTGCCGCGCTCGCCGATCGCCTGGAAGGCAAGCTTCCGCATGGCCAGGCATTGCTGGGTTTGCGGGAAGGCATCCTTGCCCGCCTCGCCGAGCGGTCGACGGAGGACCGGTTTCCGCTGACGCCGCAGCGTATCGTGCACGACGTCCGCCAGGTCATCCCGCCGGACGGCATCGTTGCGCTCGACAACGGCATGTACAAGATCTGGTTCGCCCGCAACTATCGCACCAGCGTTGCCAACACGCTGCTGCTCGACAACGCGCTCGCGACCATGGGGGCGGGTCTTCCGTCGGCGATCGCAGCGGCGCTGATTCACCCCGACCGGCGCGTGCTCGCCGTCTGCGGCGACGGCGGCTTCATGATGAATTCGCAGGAGCTGGAAACGGCCGTGCGGCTCAAGCTGAACCTCGTGGTGCTCGTGCTCGAGGATCACGCCTACGGCATGATCCGCTGGAAACAGGAAGTCGATACGTTTCCGGACTTCGGCCTCGAGTTCGGCAATCCTGATTTCGTGGCCTATGCGAAGTCATATGGCGCCAAGGGCTCGCGCGTCGGCAACGCCTCGGAGCTATCGACCATGCTGGAAGCTGCTTTCAGCGAGGGCGGCGTGCATCTCGTCGTCGTGCCCGTCGACTACAGCGAGAACATGCGCGTGCTGGTCAAGGAATTGCCGTCAACTGTCTAGGGTGAACAAACTGAAAAGCCTTAAGCGGGGAATGCTGACGTGCGCGCAAGAAGCCGTATTGCCACACTTGCTGCTCTTGCGATTGGGCTCCTGTGCGCTTGGTCTGCCATGGCCGAGCCGCTGACGAAGAAACAATCCGACGCGGTCGACGCCTACAACACTTCACGCGCGCAGTTCGAACAAGTGCTGCGCCAGCGGCGGGTCCAGATCGATTCGAAGCAGGGGTTACCCAACCTGCCGGGACAGGCGCTCTACCTCGCCCGCAACAACATGATGAGCGCCTACAAGGACCTCACCGACGCGCTTCCGTCCAGAATTGGCGGCCCCAACAAATACGGCATCCCTCCGGCGTATTTCAGCGCCGACAACGAGCCGCTGCTCGATGAGTACCGGCGGCTGTTCGACCTGATGCAGGCGCCGCCCGCCAACGCGCAACCTTCGGATACGCCGTTCAAGGACGTCGTCGATCTCGGCACGGCCATCGCGCGTGCAAAAGGCCTCGATGCCGCCAGCGCCGAGGCGGCGGGCCGCATCAGCCTCGGGCTGTTCTTTGCCGAGACCAACGGCAACCAGAACATCGGCAATGCGCGCTCGAACAAATACAAGGGCAGTCTGCAGACCGGCGTGCCCGAGGACCAGAACGGGCAACGGAAGTGGGCCGCGATCAGGAAGTCCATTGCAGCCTTCGATCCCGCGCTGATCGCCCGCGACGACCGGGAAGAGGCGCGGGCCGGCAATCTCGATCATCGCTACAACCACTGGACCGCCGTGCGGGACGGCCTGATGAACGCACACGCGGATATCTTTCCGCAAGTGCCGGCGATCGTGAAGACGCTGCCGGATCCGATCGACCAGATGAAGCTGTTCGAACTGATCCAGATCATTCCGAGCCCGACCCGGTCGGCGATGGCCTCGCGCGACCTCGTAGGTTACCGGATTTCTGATCCGAAGATCATGTTCTATCTGCGCAACAACAGCATGTTCACCTTCGGACAGGCCGACAGGGCCAAAACGTCGGCGACGTTCCGCGAAATCCTCGATGCGATGTGGCTGTTCAACGAAAAGTTCGAACGCGCGCTCGCGCGGTACGATGAGATCAGGAAGCAGGCGAAAAGGCTGACGCTGGCGCGCCTGGGTTCCGATCAGAGCGGACCGAGCATCGCCCATCGCGGCTCGCAATATTCCTTCATCGCCGACGCAACGCCGCTGCTGATGATGTTCCGCCGCTCCTGCGAACCCATCTGGAGTTCTTCGTCCCGGTTGATGATCGAGCCCGCTTCCAGCAGCACGGCCGCCATCTGGGTCTTTCGCAGCACGATGAGTTCGTCGTAGCGGTAGACGCCGGTCTCCTTGTTCAGGAGTTCACGCTGGTAGCGGCCCATGATCGGCTGCGAATATTGCTTCGCATAGTCGAGGCCCTGCGCCTTCATCTCCTTGCCGATCAGCTCGGCGAACGCGAGGCTGGTCCTGAAGTCCGGATTGCTGCGGGAGACGAACACGGAATAGCCGCTGAAGCGGTCGCTGTAGCGGCTCTTCTTGCCCTCGAACTCCCACTCCTCGAGAAATTTGTTCGGCACCGAATCATGATGGATCGACAGCAGCAGGTCCGCGCGCAGATCGCTGGCAGTGGCGACGCGTCTGAAAAGGCTGCGTTTGGCCTTGCCCTCGGTCAGCAGCAATTTGGTTTCGGTAAAGCCTTCCGCCTTCAGCTTCTCCTCGATCCGTCTCGCAAGGCGCAAGATTGTAGGAAAATTCGGAGACGTTGCGCGCGCTGATCGCGCCTTCGGATTCGGCGGTATGTCCGACATCCAGAACGATGCGGAATTTCGCGGGATCGCACCGGTTGGCGGTCGACTTCAGGCGGCAGGGTTCAATTGCACAGGGCCCATCGCGGCGAGTTTTACGTTCTGGCGCTTCGGCGAGGCGGCATGCTTCGCCGCGGCGACCGGCTTGTGTGACGCTGCTTGCTTTGCCGGCTTGGCTTGTCTTGACGATTTGCCTTGTTTTGACGAGCCCTTGAAGAGATCGGACAGCCAGGCGGCGTGGCTGACTTTGATCGGCATCAACACCATCGCGGCCGAGACGATGATGATGATGCGGCGGCGAGACCAAAATCCCGAAGCGACACGGCCGAGAACACAAATGAATTTGCGGCGCCTCATGCTCCCCCTCCGGCAACCATCATAGCAGAAGAGGCCGCGATGCCGGAAGAGGGGCCAATGATGACTGGAATACCGGACCCGAGGTCCCCTTTTGGCAAACGCCGCTGGCCGAGCTCAGGCGGCAGCTTGGCGCCGATCTCAATGGATTGACCTCGGCCGAAGCGGCGGCACGCCTGCAGCGCTATGGCGCCAACAGGCTGGAGAGCCAGCGCCGCTTCTCATTGCTGCGCAAGATTTTGAGCCGCTTCCGCAACCCGCTGGTGCTGATACTGCTGGCTGCGGCCACAGTCTCCGCCTTTACCGGCGATATCGCCAGCCTGGTGATCATTGCGATCATGGTGCTGTTCAGCGTTCGTGCTCGACAGCGTGCAGGAGTACCGGGCCGAACAGGCGGCCGATCAGCTCAAGATCTCGGTGGCGCTGAAAGAGCAGGCTCTGCGCGATGGCCGGGAGATCACCGTTCGCGCCGATCAACTGGTTCCGGGCGACGTCGTCGTGCTTGCCGCCGGCGACCTGGTGCCGGCGGACGGCAGGGTCATCGAGGCGCGCGATTTCTTCGTCAATGAAGGCCTGCTGACCGGCGAAGTCCTATCCGGTCGAAAAGCGCGCCGTGCCCGATGGGATCGCCGACGTCAGCGTCGCGCAGGCCGCCAACGCCGCCTTCATGGGCACCTCGGTGGTCAGCGGCTCGGCCAGGCTTTTGCTCTGCGCCACCGGAGACCGGACGCAACTCGGCGAGATCAGCGCCACGCTGCGTCATGCGCCGCCTCCTGCGGCGCTGGAGAAGGGCGTCTACGAGTTCGGCATTCTGATCGTGCGGCTGACCGATACTGCTCGTTCTGTTCGTTCTGCTGGTGAACACGTTATCCCACCGCCCGCTGCTGGAGAGCTTTCTGTTCGCCATCGCGCTCGCGGTCGGCCTGACGCCTGAACTGTTGCCGATGATCGTCTCGGTGACGCTGGCGCGCGGCGCGATACGCATGGCCCGGCAGAAGGTGATCGTGAAGCGGCTCGCCGCGATCCACGACCTCGGCAGCATGGACGTGCTGTGCACCGACAAGACCGGGACGCTCACCGAGGCGAAGATTGCGCTCATCCGGCACATCACGCTGTCGGGCGCCGACAGCGAGCGCGTGCTCGAACTGGCCTGGCTCAACAGCCATTTCGAGAGCGGCCTGCGCAGCCCGCTCGACACCGCGATTCTGGAGCACGCGCCGCATGCCGCGTTCTGACTGGACGAAGATCGATGAAGTGCCGTTCGATTTCGAGCGCCGCCGCGTTTCGGTTCTGATCGAGCGCGCGGGCCGCCGGATTCTCGTCGTCAAGGGCGCGCCGGAAGACGTCTTGAAACTATCGAGCCGCTATGAACTTGCCGGCGAAAACGACACCCACCCGCTCGATTGCCGCCGCGATGGCGCGTGCCACGGCGCAATTCCAGGCGCTTGGCGAAGAAGGCTTTCGCGCGCTCGGCATCGCCTGGCGCGAAGAGCCTGCCACGCAGAGCCATGTCGCGATACGCGACGAACAGGATTTCGTATTCGCCGGCTACGCCGCATTTCTGGATCCGCCGAAGGCCAGCGCGGGCGCGGCGATCGCAGCGCTGAAGCGCAGCGGGATCGGCGTCAAGATTCTCACCGGCGACAATGAGCGCGTGACCCGGTACGTTTGCGGTCAGCTCGGAATTCCGATCGAAGGATTGCTGACCGGGACGGAGCTTTCCTCGCTCAGCGAAGACGCGCTCGAGCGCGCGCATCGAAGACGACCAATCTGTTTTGCCGGGTCACGCCCTCGCAAAAGAACCGGATCATTCTGGCGCTGAAGCGTCGCGGCCATGTGGTCGGGCTATCTCGGCGACGGCATCAACGACGCGCCATCGCTGCACACCGCCGATGTCGGCATGTCGGTGGACGGCGCGGTCGACATCGCCAAGGACGCGGCGGACATCATCCTGCTCGATCAGGACCTGGGCGTCGTCGAACGCGGCGTGCGCGAAGGCCGTCGCACCTTCGGCAACATCATGAAGTACATCATGATGGGGACCAGCTCGAATTTCGGCAACATGTTCTCGATGGCCGGCGCCTCGCTGATGCTGCCGTTCCTGCCGATGCTGCCGATCCAGGTGCTGCTCAACAACCTGCTCTACGACCTGTCGGAGGTGCCGATCCCGATGGATGAGGTCGACGACGAGACTGCTGGCACAGCCCCGCCATTGGGATATCGAATTCATCCGCAATTTCATGCTGGTGCTCGGATCGGTGAGCTCGATCTTCGACTTTCTGACGTTCGGCTTGTTGTTGTGGGGCTTCAATGCGACCGAAGCATTGTTCCAGACGGGCTGGTTCATGGAGTCGCTCGCGACCCAGGTGCTCGTCATCTTCGTGATCCGCACCAACGGCAATCCGTTGCGCAGCCGGCCCAATCCTGTTCTCGCGGCAACCTCGCTCGCCGTCGTGGCAGTGGGAGTAGGGTTGCCCTATACCGCGATCGGCCGCTGGTTCGGTTTCGTCCCGCTGCCGCTTGCGTTCTTGGCGGCGCTTTGCGCGATGGTGGTTTGTTACCTGGCGATCGCCGAGGGCGTGAAGCGCTGGTTCTATCGTCGCTACCCGCCCTATGGGGTAACACATTCAGCCATCCCGCGCGGCCGCCCGTTTATCGGGACTGGCGCGCGTGACGAGCGGAGGCTCACCAGCCGAACGGACTTCCGAACGGCGAGTGCCAGAACGTGCGCGGATGCCCGTGGCTGCGCCGTCGCTTCTTGATGCCGCCCTGCGGCTCGCCGCTCAACAGCACCACGAACTCCGTTCCGTTGCCGGTTTCCGAACTCGGCGGCTCGTCGGTGACGATCAGGGAGGATCGCGGCACGGTGCCGGCGATGCTGCCGAGCACGTCCTGCGGAATGGTGATGCGGTCGAGTGCGGCCTTGGCGCTCTCCGCGTCCTTTGGCGCCGGAGACGCGTTACCGCTATCGCCGCGCAGTGACACCACGTTCCAGCGCAATTTGGCATCGTCGTCGGTGCGCTCGGCGGCGGTGAAGACATGCGTGCCGATGGGACGATCGGGGTCCGCGATCGTCACCGGACTATCGAGCACGCGGCTTGAATGCCTGACGGACGTAAAGCCGCTGGCGTCTTGCGGCTGATCAGCACCGATACCGGCTGCAGTTCGCTTGCGACCTGGCGGGCCGCTTCGGCCGCCACGAGCCGCGCCGTTTCGGCCGCGGCCGCTGCGTCACGCGCGGACGTGGCGGCATCGAGCTTGCAGCTGCAGATCCGCATTGGCGACGTCCCGTTGCAGTTGCAGCTCGGCGACTTTGGCGACCGCCTGCGTCTTGGCGTCCTCGGCCTGCTCTTTCGCTTCCGCCGAGATGTCGGAGTCCAGCTTGCTCTCGACCGACGCCAATTTGGCCTCGGCCCTGCGCTTGAGGTTTTCCGCCGCGCGAACCGGCGCCTTGGCCTGTGTCGCCTCCCGCTGCGCTGCCGCTGCGGCCGCTTCGCGCCTCGGCGGCCTTCCGCGTCGCCTCCTGCGCTTCCGTCGCGCGGGCGGCGGCCAGCGCGGCCGCGCCGGGTTTTGGCTGCAACAGCAGCGGGTGGGCGATCTCCAGCGGCGTCACATCGTCCGGCGCGATGATGATCCGGATGCCCATCTTGGTCGCGTCGAACAATTGTGCGGCGAAGTCGAAGGGCAGGCGGATGCAGCCATGGGACGCCGGACGTCCCGGCAGGACGCCGCCATGCAGCGCGATGCCCGACCAGGTGATGCGCTGCATGTGCGGCATGAAGGCGTCGTCATACAGGTTCGAGTAGTGCTCCTCGACCTTCTGGATCACGCTGAAGATGCCGGCGGGCGTCTCGCGCCCCTTCGAGCCGCTCGACACCGGCGCGCGCAAAATCCATCCCTTGGCGTCGTAGACGGTGATGCGCTGGCTGCGCAGCGAGACGATGGCCATGACCGGCTCGCCGGCGCTGCGCGACTGGATCTGCTCGATCGGGCGTTCGCTCCGGCCGCCTCTGGCACGCGCATCGCTGCCGGCCGCGACCAGCACGGCGAGCGCTGCAACCGCAAGCGATACGGGCCGCAGCCGCTTTCGCCGGTACTCCGGATTTACGCCACGCGACGTCATACGCGTTCCAACTGAACGATCGGGTCACCCCCCTCGAGCCCATGTGGAACGTAACGCTGTTCGGCTGGATTTGCCAACCTGGAACTGCGCCGCGTCGGCCGCGCCGGCTACTTTGCCGCGTGGCCGCCGCCCTTCGCGCCGCCGACCACGACGCCCGCCGCCTTTTCGATCGGCTTGATCGCCGCGGTGAAATCCGAACTCCGCGCCCTCGTCGCGGATGATGACTTCCCACAGCCGCCCGACCGCCTCGGCGACTTCCATCGACAGCCCCAGCGATTTCATCTCTTCCAGCGCGAGCCGCACGTCCTTCACCATCAGCCCCGTGGCAAAGCCGAAATCGAAAGCTGCGCGGCAGCACCGCGCGCGGAAATTTGTCGCGGCTCGCGGTGTTCATGCCGGAACCGGCATTGATGACGTCGACCATCACGGCCGGATCGAGCCCCGCCTTGACGCCCATCACCACCGCTTCCGACGTCGCCACCATGGCGGTGGCCGACAGGAAATTGTTGGCGAGCTTCATGGTCTGCGCCGCACCGGGCTTTTCGCCGATGAAGAACACTTTTCCGATCACGTCGAGCGCGGGCTTCACCGTCTCGCAGTCGGCGCGCGGGCCGGAGACCATCACGGCCAGCGTTCCCTTCTCGGCGCCGCCGACGCCGCCGCTGACGGGGCTGTCGATCTGCACGATGTTCTTCGCCGCCAGCAGGCCGTGAATTTTGGTCGCCATCTGCGAGCCGACGGTGGAGAGATCGACGAAGCGTTTGACCTTTTTGCCCTCGATCACGCCGCCCGGGCCGGTCGCAACGTCGAGCGAGGCCTGCAGCGAGGGCAGGCTCGCCAGCACGGTCTCGCAGCGGTCGGCGATGTCCTTCGGCGAGGAGGCCGCCTGCGCGCCGAGTGCCACCAGCTGGTCGACGACTTCTTTGCGCGTATCGAACACGGTGAGCTGGTGTTTGGCCTCGATCAGGCGGCGCGCCATCGGAAAACCCATCTTTCCGAGGCCGATAAATCCGATTTCCATGGTGTTGTTTCCTTACGCGACGTCTGTCGCGTTCCCTGTAGTTCTACGGTTCGGCGCGGACGTTACGGCGTGGCAGCCCCGCAGTCACGCCTTCGTGTTATGCGTAATTCCGGGTGTGGGAACCCGCTTCAAGCGGGTGCCTCATTGCCGCCGCTGTGCTAGGCTGATTTGTCGGCAACCCGGAGAGTTTATTGAGCGGCGCCTCACCTGACCCCTCCCAGCCCGCGCGCGAGCCGGATGCTGTCGCGCGGCTTCAACTGACGCAGGCGCTGCAGCGGGCGCAATACGCCATCGCGTGGGAGCGCGCCTGGCCGGCTCTGGCGCGGATTTTGAGCGTCGTCGGGCTGTTTCTGGTGGCGTCGTGGGCCGGCTTGTGGCTGGCGCTGCCGTTCGTGGGGCGCGCGATCGGCATCGGCCTGTTCGTCGCTCGCGGCGCTGGCGGCGTTCTATCCGTTTGCCCGTTTTCGCTGGCCGACCCGCGAAGAGGCCTTGAGCCGGCTCGACCGCGGCACCGGCATCCGCCACCGCCCGGCGACCGCGCTGACCGATACGCTCCAGACCCAGGACCCGATCGCACAGGCGCTGTGGCGCGAGCAGCGCGAGCGCACGCTGGCCTCGATCAAGCGGATCCGTGCCGGCCTGCCGTCGCCGCGGCTGCCGATCCATGATCCCTGGGCGCTGCGCGCGCTGGTCATGGTGATGCTGGTGGCCGCCTATTTCGCCGCCGGCGACGAGCGCAGCTTGCGGATTGCCGCGGCGTTCGACTGGAACGGCGTGCTGGCGCCGGCCAACGTCCGGGTCGACGCCTGGGTGACGCCGCCGAACTATACCGGCAAGCCGCCGGTGATCCTGTCTCCAACCGCGATGCGGCGTCGCTCGACAGCGGCGCGCCGTTGCCGGTGCCCGCGGGCAGCATGCTGCTGGTGCGCTCCAGCGGCGGCACCATCGACGTCGTGGTCGGCGGCGGCGTGACCGAAGTGGCGCCGAGCGAGCAGGCGCCGAAGGGCACCAACGAACGGCATTTCAAGATCGCGGGCGACGGCACCGCGCATGTCCGCGCGCCGGCCGGCCAGCCGGTGTGGCGCTTCGCGGCGACGCCCGACCGCGCGCCGACCATTACGCTGGCCAAGGACCCGGAACGCCAGGCCCGCGGTTCGCTGCAGATGTCCTACAAGCTCGAGGACGATTACGGCGTCACCGAAGCGCGCGCGCAATTCGCCGCCCGCAATGCGGATGCGGCCAAAGAAGTAAACAAGGAAGCCAACAAGGACGGCAAGGAAGCGGGCAAGGCCGCGCCGCGGCCGCTGTTCGAGTCGCCGCAGTTTCCGCTGGTGCTGCCGAACGCGCGCACCCGCAACGGCGTCGGCCAGACCGTCAAGGATCTCAGCGAAGATCCCTATGCCGGCGCCGACGTGACGCTGACGCTCACCGCCAAGGACGAGGCCGGCAACGAGGGCAGGAGCGAGCCCTTCAACATGCGGCTGCCGGAGCGGCTGTTCACCAAGCCGCTGGCGCGCGCCCTGATCGAGCAGCGCCGCGTGCTGGCGCTCGACGCCAACCAGAATGCGCAGGTCTTCACCGCACTCGATGCGCTGATGATCGCGCCGGAATTGTTCACGCCGGAGACCGGCCATTATCTCGGCCTCTTCAGCGTGTCGCGGCAGCTCGAGGCGGCGCGCACCGACGATGCGCTGCGCGAGGTCGTCGCCAGCCTGTGGGCGCTCGCCGTCACCATCGAGGACGGCAATATCAGCGATGTCGACAAGGCGCTGCGCGCGGCGCAGGAGGCGCTCAAGCAGGCGCTGGAACGCGGCGCCACCGACGAGGAGATCAAGAAGCTCACCGACAATCTGCGCGCCGCGCTGGACAATTACCTGCGCCAGCTCGCCGAGCAGCTGAAAAACAATCCGCAGCAACTGGCCCGCCCGCTCGATCCCAACACCAAGACGCTGAGCCAGCAGGATCTCAAGAGCATGCTGGACCGGCTGGAGCGGATGTCGCGCTCCGGCGACAAGGAAGCCGCCAAGCAGCTATTGGAACAGCTGCAGCAGATGCTGGAAAACCTGCAGATGGCGCAGCCCGGCCAGGGCGGCGACGACATGGAGCAGGCGCTGAACGAACTCGGCGACATGATCCGCAAGCAGCAGCAATTGCGCGACAAGACCTACAAGCAGGGCCAGGATTCCCGGCGCGACCGCCAGCGCGGCAAGCAGGGCGACCAGAGCATGGGCGACCTGCAGCAGGACCAGCAGGGCCTGCGCGACCGGCTGAAGAAATTGCAGGAAGAACTCGCCAAGCGCGGCATGGGACCGGGCCAGCGCGGCCAGCAAGGGCAGCAAGGCCAGCGCGGCGAGCAGGGCATGCAGCAGGGCCAGGGTCAGCAAGGTCAGGGCGGCGACCCGGGCGACGGCGAGGACGGGCTCGATCAGGCCGACAACGCGATGGGCGATGCCACCGGCCGGCTCGGCGACGGCAATGCCGACGGCGCGGTGGATTCGCAAGGCAAGGCGCTGGAGGCACTGCGCAAGGGCGCCCAGAGCCTCGCGGAAGCCATGCAGCAGGGCGACGGCGACCAGCCGGGCGACGGCCCCGGCAATCCCAGAGGCCGCCAGCAGGGCGCGCAGAACTCCACCGATCCGCTCGGACGGCCGATGCGCAACAACGAATTCACCGACGACTACACGGTGAAGATCCCCGGCGAGATCGACGTGCAGCGCGTGCGCCGGATTCTCGAAGAACTGCGCCGCCGTCTCGCCGATCCGGCCCGTCCGCAGATCGAGCTCGATTACATCGAGCGGCTGCTGAAGGATTATTGAGGGTTTTGCGGATCGCGTAGGGTGGGCAAAGGAGCGCAAGCGACGTGCCCACCATCTATCAACGAGCGAGATGCGAGATGGTGGGCACGCTTCGCTCTGCCCACCCTACGAATCCTCGCTAGTTCTTCCCCGCCGCCAGCGCGTCCGCCACCGCCGTGCGGATGTCATGCACCGAGAACGGCTTCGTCACCACGTCGTGCACGATCGCATTGAGCCCGGAGGCGCGTTCGCGCTGGGCGGCGAAGCCCGTCATCAGCAGGATCTTCAGCTTGGGGAAATCGCGCGCCGCCGCCAGCGCCAGCGCGATGCCGTCCATGACCGGCATCTGGATGTCGGTCAGCAGCAGGTCGAACGCGCCGTGTTCGCGGGTCAGGATATCCAGCGCCTCGGCGCCGTCCTCGGCGGTGACCGTCTCGTGGCCGTCCATGGCGATGGCGCGCGCCACCAGCACGCGCATGGAATCCTCGTCATCGGCAATCAGCACGCGCGGCATGAACTCGTCTCTCTCGCCCCGGCGGCCTTCGGTTCAGGCGTGGCCGGCCAGATCCCGCTTGTTGAAAAAGCGTACGTCAATATTACGACCTTCCGCCGGCGGCGACGCCAGCCGCGACTTGAAATAGGCGCGCTCGCCGGGATTGAGCACCGGCTGCTCCAGCACCGCGTTCCAGGCGTAGATCTCCGCGCCTTGCGCATCGCGCACCGAAAAGCGCAGCCGCGGCAATTCGACCGGGTTTCTGCTCTGGCCGACGATCGTGCCTTCGATGACCAGGACCGGCTTGCCGTCCACGGTCTCGTTGGTGATCTTGATGTCCTTGAACGCCAGTCCGCGCAGGTTCACTTCCAGCCCGACCATCTTGTAGAACGTCGCGGTCTGCGGCAGCAGCCGCACCACGTCGGTGCGCCAGATCATCAGCGCCAGGATCAGCGCGCCCATCGCGGTGCAGGCGGTCGGCAGGCCAAAGGACGGCATGAAGGGGATGCGGGGCAGGGATGGCAGCCGGAACAGGCGGCCCAGCCGCTGGCGGTGCGTGGTGACCGGAGTTTCCTCGTCATTATCAGCATCCTGCCGGGCGGCCGAGGTCCAGTCGTTCTCGCCGCCGGCCTGCGCGCCTTCGCCCTCGGCGGGCCAGCCGGTCGAAATCGAGGGGCTGTCGACCACAGGGGTATCCTGGCCCTCTTCCTCGCGCGCCAGCGCCTCCCAGTCGTCCGCGGCATCGTTTGCGGAAGGGGCCTGTTGCGTGGCATCAGGCATGGCGGCCGGCATGGCTTCGGCCATCTCGATCGCGTCCTCGGGCCGCGCCAGCCAGGTTTCCTTGCAGCGCGAGCAGCGGACGGTGCGCCCGGCGGCCCCCAGGGTAGCCGGATTGATGGCGTAAGATGTTGTACAATGAGGGCAAATGATATGCATGGCCGTCTCTAACGTGTCTTTGCCGGAATGCTACATGTCGACCGTTAACGAATCGGAAACCATAACGGTCGCAAAACCGTTTTGTCCGGTTGGTTCCCAAACCGGCGCGCCACGCGCCCAACGCCCGGATTCGGGTTCACGTCCGGGGTTTTTGGCCGCGGCTCAAGTCGAGCGGAGCTGAGCTTGGTTCGGTTCGAAAATGTTGGTTTGCGGTACGGGCTCGGCCCGGAGATTCTGCGCGACCTTACCTTCCTGATTCCGGCGCATTCCTTCCAGTTTCTCACCGGCCCCTCGGGCGCCGGCAAGACCTCGCTGCTGCGGCTGCTGTTCCTGTCGATCCGGCCGACGCGCGGCCTCGTCAATATTTTCAGCCAGGACGTCTCGCTGCTCGGCAAGGATCAGATCGCGAACATGCGCCAGAAGATCGGCATCGTGCTGCAGGATTTTCGCCTGCTCGACCACATGACGACCTATGAGAACGTGGCGCTGCCGTTCCGCGTGATGGGCCGCGAGGAATCCAGCTACCGCCGCGAGGTGATCGACCTGTTGAAATGGGTCGGCCTCGGCGAGCGCATGGATGCGCTGCCGCCGATCCTGTCGGGCGGTGAAAAGCAGCGCGCGGCGATCGCGCGCGCGGTGATCTCGCGGCCGCAATTGCTGCTGGCGGACGAGCCGACCGGCAGCGTCGATCCGACGCTCGGCCGCCGCCTGCTGCGGCTGTTCATCGAACTGAACCGGCTCGGCACCGCCGTCATCATCGCGACCCACGACATCACGCTGATGGACCAGTACGAGGCGCGGCGGATGGTGCTGCATCAGGGACGGCTGCACATCTATGAGTAGGGCAAGTGACGAGCACGGGCCGCTGGTGGACCTCGGGACCGAGCGCCCGCAGGTCCCGGCGCGCGCGCGCAACATGTCGCCGATCGTGCCGCGGGCGTCGATCTCCGGCCGCGCGCTGGTCGCCGTCGTCGCCATCATGACGTTCCTCGCCTCGATCACCACCGGCACCGTGCTGCTGGTCAGCGCATCGGCCGCGGAATGGCAGTCGGAAGTCGCCAGCGAAATCACCATGCAGGTGCGGCCGCAGGCCGGCCGCGATCTCGAGCGCGACGTGACCGCGGCCGCAGAGGCGATGCGGGCGCAGCCCGGCATCGTCCAGGTCAAGCCGTTCAGCAAGGACGAATTGGCAAAATTGCTGGAGCCGTGGCTCGGCAGCGGGCTGTCGATCGATCAGTTGCCGGTGCCGCGCGTCATCGTCGCGCGGGTGCAGCCCGGCACCACGCTCGACCTTGCAGGCCTGCGCAAGGCGGTGACGCAGGTGGCGCCGTCGGCGAGCGTCGACGATCACCGCGCCTGGATCGAGCGGATGCGCTCGATGACCGGGGCGACGGTATTTGCCGGCATCGGCATCCTCGTGCTGGTGATCGCGGCGACGATCATTTCGGTGTCGTTCGCGACCCGCGGCGCGATGGCGGCGAACCGCCCGATCGTCGAGGTGCTGCACTTCGTCGGCGCCGGCGACCGCTATATCGCCAACCACTTTTTGCGGCATTTTCTCCGGCTCGGCCTGGAGGGCGGGGTGATCGGCGGCGGCGCCGCCATGCTGTTCTTCGGCTTCTCCGAATCGATCGCCGCCTGGTTCTCGGGCACCCCCGTCGGCGATCAGTTCGCCGCGCTGCTAGGCACGTTTTCGCTGCCGCCGTCCGGCTATCTGGCGCTTGCGGTGCAGGCGGTGGCGATCGCCGCCATCACCGGCTGGGCCTCGCGGCGCACGCTGTTTGCCACGCTTGACGACATCGATTGAGGGGGCTGGCGCTGTTTTGCCGTGAAGCAGGTCACGGACGCGACACGGGAGTGGGACTCCACTTCGCGTGAAAAACTTCTAAAATTGAGCCGAAGCGTTTTCGAAATCGAAAGAGGATCGCCGGACCGACATGAGTTTGCCGCACGACGACAGCACGCCGAAGACGCCGGCCGCGCGGCCGCGCGGATGGCTGCGCGCGGTCGTCGTCGGCAGCATGGCGATCCTGTTCGTCGGCGCGGCGGTGGGCTTCGTCGGCTTCCTCTCGCAATTGCGCGGCGTCGAGATCAAGCCGGCGCGCAACGCCGACGGGATCGTGGTGTTGACCGGCGGTTCGTCGCGGGTGTCGGACGCGATGGAATTGCTGGCCGGCGGCTATGGCAAGCGGCTGTTGATTTCGGGCGTGCATCCGACCAATGCCGCCAGCGACATTTCGCGCTCGCTGCCCGACAACCAGTCGCTGCTCGGCTGCTGCGTCGATCTCGACCGCTCCGCCGTCAACACGCGCAGCAACGCCGCGGAGACCCGGCGCTGGGCCCGCGAGCGCGGCTTCAAGTCGCTGATCGTGGTGACGTCGAACTACCACATGCCGCGGGCGATCGTGGA
Source organism: uncultured Alphaproteobacteria bacterium (assembly GCA_963783115.1). Taxonomy (GTDB): domain Bacteria; phylum Pseudomonadota; class Alphaproteobacteria; order Rhizobiales; family Xanthobacteraceae; genus Bradyrhizobium. The sequence continues at coordinate 126,058 of CAWAMK010000009.1, forward strand.
ACTGTCGCATGCGATGCCCGATGTGACGCTGATTCCGTTCGCAGTGGTCGGCGATCGCTGGCGCGACGAGCCGTGGTGGACCAGCGGCACGACGCTGCGCCTGTTGCTGTCGGAATACGCCAAATACGTCGCCGTCGAGGTCCGCGTGCGGCTGGCCGACATCGGCATCGAGGTGATGCCGGAAGCCTCCGACCAGACCACCCCGCCGCCGCGCCGGCCGGCGACGGCGCAGGCGAACTGAGACGGAGATTCATAGAATGGTTATGCTGCGTTCGACCGCATGCCGACATTAATCATCTAGAGCGGACATCTCGCTTGGGGGCACTCGCCGTTATCGGCCAAACCTGAAGCAAATTGGTTAAGTAGCGTTAACGGAAAGTTCAGCGCTGCGCCCCTTGGCTTGCGGCGGGAAAGAGCCCAATTCAAGGGCAACGAGATTTCGTTTTTCAGAACGATTGTATTGAGCCAGGTAAATGCTGTCGGCGGTCATAGTTGTTGGAGCTTGCGTGATAGTCCTCGCCGCGTTGTGCGGGCTGATCGCGATTATGTTGATGTTCCTGAATCGCATCAAAGTGCTGTTCAAGGCTTTTGGCGATTGTGGGTTTACCATCGCTGCCGCCCGCGATGGTTTCCACGCGATAGTGGCTGATGCCAAGACCCGTCCCGGCAGCTACCTTTTGGGCGTCGCTATGTTCTTCGCATTCGCGCTTTTTGCCGAGTACATCATGCTTGGACTGGTTGCGCTCGGTACGCTGGCAACCCTGCTTTCCGCCATTGGCAGATGGCGTGGTGTTGCAATCGAGAAGCGCCTCGCCCGATACGTGAGTTACCCACTGCTCGTGGATGAAAGCCATCATGCGCCTCGCGATGGCGCCAAGGCTGCCGGCGTACGGCTTTGATCGAGACCGGCTGCCCGGAGGCAGCCGGCCGAATATCGGGAGTGCGTTCAACTCTTTGAACGAGACCGAATCATGAAGCCGTCGTTGGTGAATTCGGCCACCTGCCACCAGAGATACTGGTCGTTTCGATAAGCCTGCATCGCTTCAATGGATTTTTTGAAATCAGCATTCTTGGCTGAAATTTCTGCCCAGAGTTCGTTGGTCGCTTTCAGGCAGGCCTCCATGATCTCATTGCTGAATGGGCGAAGCTGAGTGCCGGTCGCAACGAGACGCTTCAAAGCTGCCGGGTTCACCAGATCGTACCGGGCACTCATCCAGATGTTTGCATGGGCAGCCGCATTGGCCAGCACGGTTTGATAGTGCTTCGGAAGCGAATTCCACTTTTCGAGATTGGTCATCACGTGGAGCATCGGACCGGCCTCCCAGAAGCCGGGGTAGTAGTAAAACTTCGCGACCTTCTGCAGACCGAGCTTTTCATCGTCGTAAGGACCAACCCATTCGGCGGCATCGATGGTGCCTTTCTCGAGGGCCGGGTAGACATCGCCGCCTGCGAGTTGTTGCGGGACCACGCCGATCTTCTGAAGAATTTGACCTGTGATGCCCGCGATCCGAAACTTCAGGCCGGCCAAATCGGCCGTGGTCTTGATCTCTTTGCGGAACCAGCCTCCCATCTGGGTGCCTGTATTGCCGGCAGCGTGAGCGATCACGCCGTACTTCTTGAAGAATTCATTTCCCAATTGTTCGCCGCCGCCCTGATACCACCAGGAATTCTGCATTCGCGTATTGAGGCCAAACGGCACCGACGTGTAGATCGCGAACGTCGGATCTTTGCCGACATAGTAGTAGGCGGACGTATGCGCGATCTCGACGGTCCCGTTCGAAGCGGCGTCGAGCGCCTGCAGGCCGGGAACGATTTCGCCGGCGGCAAATGGCTGAATCTGAAACCGTCCGTCGGTCATCTCTCCCACCTGTTTGGCGAAGAGTTCAGCGCCGGCAAAGAGAGTATCCAGCGATTTCGGGAAACTTGATGTCAATCGCCACTTCAGCTCCGGCATTGATTGCGCAATGGCCGGCGAGGCAACAGCGGCTCCGACCGTACTTGCCCCGGCAAGCTTGATAAATTCACGACGTTTCATGCTTTGGACGTTCCTCATTATATAGTAATTGGCGCATGGCGGATGTTCGCTTCTGACCGGCGTTTCCGCTGCGCGGCCAGATGATACGCGTTCGACTTGGCCGCTAGAACAAGCAACAAGCGAACCGCCCTATGCGCGAAACGCCGTCATGTCGGATAATGGACAAGCGGACAGCGCGGGCAAGTCTGGCTAAGCCGGGGGAACCAGCCTGGACGGCTCAACAAATATTCGACCATTCGTGGCGGAATGCTCGACGCGTCGGCATATCGTGTTTATCCTTCGCGGACCGGCGACCGCGCAGGTCAATTAGGATATTTGCGTTTTGATCCGCGTGGTGCGTCGGCCCATGTCGGCGCTACCGGTCGACATGCGTCGTGACGAACCTAACATCGCCGAAGCTGAGCGACGGTCGGGTAACGGTGGCCGCGGGCGTGCGGGGCCCATCATCGGCCTTTATGACATTTCTATATATCCGGCTGTCGTCCCTCATCGATTTTATATGTCCGCCGCCCAATCTCTTTTGCAAAGTCGACCAAACCGCATAGTGAGATTGAGCCATGAGTGCACAGGTCATTGAAGGAAGGCGTGCTGTCCCGGCGCATTGGATGTCGAGCAAGTCCCGGCGCCTGACCGTACTGCTGGGGATTCTCCTGACGATCAGCATCGCGGTCAACGCGATGATCATCGTCGCCGCCGGCAGCGCGCCATGATGCTGACGCCGATCGCCTTAGCAACCGTCGAATACCAAGCGGGAGCCGTAACATGACCAATGTCGAAACGAATCTGCAGCCTGACCTCGTCGAGGTAGCCGAAGCCGATCCCCTGGCGTCTCGCTGGGTAAGCTACCTCGCCTCGATCGCCATGACGGCCCTTGCGACGGTTTTCGCCATCGCTGTCGACAGCAAGATAAACATCCCCAATCTGTCTCTGGTTTTTGTGATTCCAGTGATTGTCGCGGGCGTGAGCTCCGGCATCGGTCCGTCGCTCTGTTCGGCGGTCCTTGGTGCGTTGGCTTTCAATTTCTTTCTCACCGAGCCCCGCTACTCGCTGGCGGTGGACGACCCTTCGAACGTCTGGGCTATCGCGTTGTTGTTCGTGGTCGGAATTATCGTAAGCGGCGTTGCGTTCACGTCCCGCCGCAGAGCAGAAGAGGCGGCACTGCTGCGGCGGCAGGCGACGGTCCTTGAAAACTACAGCAGAGATGTCATCGCGGCAAAAGACGAAGCCTCCATCGCCTCGATCACTTCTCGGGCTCTCAATTCGCTGTTCCGCGTGCCCGCCGTCGTGATGGTGGCCAGGGAAGGAGAATTGGTCTGCGTCAAGCGAGCCACGGACCCGGAGCCGGGAGAGGTCGAATTCGAAGCCGCCCGTTCGTCGCTCGCCACGGGAACCACTCTGCGCGGGGGCGTCTATCCCCATCTCGCCTCCCGGTTCGATTTCTGGCCCGTCCGTACAGCGGAAGGTGAGGGGGCTGTCGTTGGGCTCGCGTTCGATCCGGATGAGCGACCATCGGTGCCCGACAAGCATGTCGGAGTGGTTGCCTGCCTGTTCGGCCTGGCGCTCGATCGTTTACGCGAACGAAAGCCCGCGCAATGATGGCTGCGACACGGGAACCATGTCCGTTGCGCAAGGTTGACACGACAGCCATCGATCCTTGGGAGTGACGGCCTTGCGGCAACGGGCTCGCCTTCATCCTGTCGACGATAATGCACCGCCCGAACGTGTTTCCACGAATGATCCAGGCGTGGTGGCCGCGAGTGTGTACACCAATGGCCGGCGTATCTCGGACATTTCGATTGAGGACGCCGGTGTCTGGTCGAAGAAGCCGCATCATGTTGTCTGGATTGGATTGCACGAGCCTGACAAGGCACTGCTCGAGCGTGTTGCCGCTCAACTCGACCTGCACCCCCTGGCAATCGAAGACGCTTCGAAAGCACATCAGCAGCCGAAAGTCGAACAGTACGGCGATGCGTTGTTTGTGGTCGCACGCACGGCGCAGATCGTCGACGATCAGATTGCGTTCGGCGAGACGCATATTTTTGTCGGGAAAGGCTATGTCGTGTCGGTCCGGCACGGCGCATCGACATCGTACCAGGCCGTGCGGGCTCGCTGCGAATCCTGCCCCACCTCGCTTTCACAGGGCGAGGATTACATTCTCTATGCCATCCTGGATTTTATCGTCGACAATTACGGCCCCGTCATCGAGTGCGTTCAGGCCGAAGTGGACGCGTTCGAAGAGGAAGTACTGCAGAAAGCGCGTGTCCCTCGTGAGTTTGATCGCCTGTATCGGCTAAGGCGCGATCTGCTGAGTCTGCGCCGGGCAATCGGGCCGGTGGTCAACGTTTGCAAACGGCTGGAGCATGCCGACTTGATCGCGATGGACAATGAGATGAGGCCGCTGTTTCGTGACGTTCTCGACCACGCCAAGCGGGCCGAGGAGGATATCGACTCGCTGCGCGAAATCCTGGCCTTCGTCTTCGAAGCCAGCATGATGGCGGGACAGTCGCAGCAGACCGCGATCACCCGCAAGCTGGCGGCGTGGGCCGCAATACTCGCCGTTCCGACCGCGATCGCCGGAATTTACGGCATGAACTTCGAACACATGCCGGAGTTGAAGTGGCAATACGGCTACTATCTCGTGCTCGGCCTCATCGCCATCAGCTGCGGTGTGCTGTACTCCCGCTTCAAGCACTACGACTGGCTCTGACCGCGTTCAATCGAGCAATGTGGCAGGCTTTGGCCGATCTAAAGCCGCGGAATCCAGCCCGGACGGCTCAACAGATATTCGACCATGCGCGGCGGAATGCTCAAGGCGCCGGCGATCTCGCGCTCATCCTTCGGCAGTCCGGCAAGGATCGATGCTTCTTGCTTGCTTCGGACCTTGGATAGCCACTCCGGATCGACCACCACGGCGCGTCCCACTGCAACGAGATCGGCTCCCAGCCTGGCCGCGCCTTCGGCATCCAGGCACGTCTTGATGCCGCCGCTGGCCATGACCGCACTGCGGCCGGCTATGATTCGGGCAAATGCCGTGATGGGGCTCTCCGCCGGCGTGTCGATCTTCGCGACCGGGCCATTGTAAACACGCGTCTCTCCCACCGGCTGGCTCTTCCGATAATCATCCAGCGAAACGGAGATGTAATCGAGATTGAGTTTTGCCAGCTCGCCGCAAAGCAGCTTGCTGTCTTCAAGCGTATAACCATCCGACTCGGCCTCGAACGGCGTCACGCGAAACCCCGCGATCAGCTTTGGACCGAGCGCGTCGCGAACGGCCTCTGCGACCGCGAGCGGAAAGTTCATGCGCTTTGCAAGCGTGCCGCCCCATCTGTCGGTGCGCTGATTGGCCCGGGGCGAAAAGAACTGGTGAACCGCATAATGGTTGGCGCCGTGAACCTCGACGCCGTCGAAACCGGCTTGTCGGGCCAGCGAGGCCGCCTGTCGAAAGCTCGCAATCAAACCTTCGACCTCATCGGCCGTCATCGCCCTCGGCGTCTTTGCGCCGGGACGCAAGCGAGGCGACGGCAGACGGCGCGCGCAGCGCTTGCTCGCCGATCAGATCGGGCCTTGCGATGCGGCCGCCGTCATAGATCTGGAGGATGGCGAGACCTCCCGCCGCACGCATGGCTTCGGCGAGCCGGTGCAGGCTGGGCAGGTGCCCCTCATGTGCCGCGCCTATGCCCTGCCAGGAGCGTCCGTCCTGTGCGACGTAAGCGGCGGAAGAAATGGTGGCGCCGAATCCGCCGGCAGAACGCCGCCGGACGAATTCGAGTTCGTCGTCTGCAGCCGTCCCGTCTTCATGGGAAGCATCGGTTGTCAGCGGCGCGATGACAAATCGATTGGAAATCTCTTGCCCGCAGTTGAACCTGAAAGGAGACCAGACGACCATCGATCAAACCTCGGATATTCCGGAAAGCCGGGCGGCGTCGAATGGAGGCCCGATCCCGCACCAGATAAAGCGGCTCCGGACGCGGATGCAAGCAACCGGTGAGTGCCGTGCGAAGCCGCCGGGGCAAGCCGGTCCCGGTGGAATCTCAGTGGAAGACGCGTCCGGCGTCGATGACGACGGTCTGGCCGGTCATGGTCTCGGTGCGGCACATGGTGACCACCATGTCGGCGCAGTCGTCCTTGTCGGCGGCCTTCTTCAGCAGCGAGCTCGATGCGGAGCGCTCGATCTGCTCGGACCGGAGATTGGCTGTCGCGCGCGTGCCCTCCAGCAGGCCCGGCGCCACGCAGTTGACGAGCGTCTCGGGCGCCAGCGCCACCGCCATGCAGCGCGTCAGATGAATGAGCCCCGCCTTCGACACGGCATAGGCGATGGAGGAGCCGGTCGGGCCGAGCCCCGCGACCGACGCGATGTTGACGATGCGGCCTCGCCCCTGGGCCTTCATGACGGGCGCCACCGCCTTGGTGAGGCGCATCGGCCCCGTCAGGTTGACGGCCATGATCTTGTCCCACACCTCCAGCGTCAGACTGTCGAGATCGCTGAAGGGGATCGACTTGTTGTAGGCGGCGTCGTTGACGAGAATATCGAGGCGACCGAAGGCGCTTGGTCACGTCGCCGATCAGCCGATCCACGGCCGCGCCGTCGGTGATGTCGCAGGCGAACGCCGCTGCGTTGATCTGATAGCGCGACGCCAGCTCGCGGGCGACGCCCTCCGCCTGGTCGCGGCTCTGCGCATACATGACGGCGATATGCGCGCCCTCCTTGCGCCAGCGCGTGGCAGATGCGCTGCCCGAGCCCGCCGTTGCCGCCCGTCACCAGTGCGACCGCGCCCTTTAATTCCATTGCCGCTCTCCTTCACTCCGAATGCGCCGTCGCCTTGATGCCTCGCGGCGCTATCCCAAGCTTAGCGGTCGCTGTTCGGTACGGGAAGAGCCGGACAAGCCGTCGATCCCTGCCATGTCGCCCAGGCATCGGACTTTGATTTCAGCGCAGGCTTCGAACGTAGATGGCGCCCCAACCGAGGCCGAGCATCGCCGCCACGACTGAACCCAGCAACACACCCAGTTTGGCCGCGTTCAACAACCCTTCATCGGTGAAGGCGAGCATGGCGATGAAGATGGACATCGTGAAGCCGATCCCGGCCAGCAGGCCGACGAGGCACACACCGCCCCAGGAAACGCCGGGCGCGAGGCGGCACAAGCCAAGCCGCACGGCAATCCAGGTCGCGCCGATGATGCCGAGCGGCTTCCCAATGACCAGCGCCGTAGCCGTGCCCAGCATGACGAAATGGGCGGAGTTCGAAAGATCGGCGCCCGTCAGGTTGACGCCGGCATTCGCCAGCGCGAAAATCGGCATGATGACGAACGCCACCCATGGATGCAGCGCCATCTGCACCCGCGATACGGGGGGCAGCAATTCGCGATGGGCGACGCGAAGCTCCTGCAGAGGCTTGTGCAGCCGGTGCGTATCCTTGCTCTCGAGCGCATCGCTGCTTCTCAACTGCCGGAGTGCGCGTGAAGCCGCTTCCAGCGGATGTTCGCGCATGGCAATTGGCCGTGCCGGGGTCATCAGTCCAAGGACGACGCCTGCAAGGGTTGGATGGACACCGGTCATCAGAAATCCCATCCAGACGAGGCAAGCCCGGCACGGCATAGGCGGGCGCGGAGCCGACCCCCATCCGTTGGAAGGCAAGGACGCCGAGAACACCGACGCCGGCGACGGCGAAGCCGGCCACTTGAATGCCATCGGAATAGAATGCGGCGATGATCAGTACCGCGATGACGTCGTCGATGATGGCGAGCGCCAGCAGGAACACGCGCACATTGACGGGAATTCGTCGCCCCAACAGCGCAAGGATGCCGACGGCAAAGGCGATGTCCGTTGCGGTCGGTACCGCCCAGCCGCGGCCTCGAACCGGATCGCCGTTGAAGCCCAGGTAGATCAGGGCAGGGACGATGACGCCGCCGCATGCCGCGATCAGGGGCAGCATGGCCTGGTCGATCCTGCTCAGCGCGCCTTCGTGGATCTCGCGCCGGATTTCCATGCCGACGACCAGGAAGAACAGGGTCATCAGCGCGTCGTTGACCCAGAAATGCAGCGGCTTCGAGAAGACGTATTCGCCCAGTCCGATCGTGATCGGCAGGTTCCAGAAGGCGTGATAGCCGTGAGCGAACGGAGAGTTCGCCCACATCAGCGCGGCGGCGGCCGAAAACACAAGCACGGCGCCGCTGGCGGCTTCGACACGAAGAAAACGTTGAAGGGTCGCGAGCGCCTGTTCGGCAAGGCGCTGGGCTCGCGGGAGGTCGTCAACTACCGTTGGGGCGTTCATCGGGCGCACGCTTTCCGCGTGGCGGCCCGACCATCGCTTGACCTGTCGCTGCGATGAGCAGCGAACACCCGTAAGGCGTTTCTTGCACGGGAGTGCGGATCGCGCAACCCAGCCGGATGCCGGATTTCACGCCCGTTCGCCCACTAGTCAGCTTCAACGTAGCGAATGATGCTCTGATTTTGAACGCTTGCAACCAATTCATCCGCACGGGACAAAAGCCGGCACAGCAAAGGAGAGGGGTTTGCCTGGTTGTAGCCGAGAGTGAGATCGACGGTTGGTGGGACGCCCTCGAGCGCTCTGGCAACAACGTTTGGCGCCAGCATATTCTGCGCATAGAGCGGAACGAGGGTCACGCCGCCCGTGGATGCGACCAGCGACATGGCCGACGATATGTTCTCGCCTTCATATTTTGCCTTGAGCACGATCCCGACCTTCGACGCATAATCCTGTATCACAGCGTGCAATACCGGAGACGTTCTCGCCGAGCTGACATAGATCTCGCGGACAAGATCCTGTGGGCGAATCCTTTTGCGCGCGGCCAGGCGATGGTCTGCCGGCAGCACTGCGATCAAGGGCTCCCTGGCCAACAACTTGAAAGTCACGCCTCCGTTCTGTTTTTCAGGGCGGAGAAAGGCAATGTCCAGCTTCCCGCGCGCTAATGCGAGGGCAAGTTCTGGCGAGGACTGACTACACAGGGTGACTTCGACCTCCGGTTCCTCCTCGCGGAGGATACGCAATAAGTGGGGGAGCCACATCACCTCCAGCCCGACCATGAACCCCATGGAAAGTGCAGGCTTTTGAGGCTGTGCAGTCCGCCGCGCACCATCTGTCGCCGCTTCGACTTGCGACAGCGCCAGCCGCGCGTGATCGAGAAAAACTCTTCCGGCATCGGTAAGCGCCACGCCACGCGGCTGGCGCGTTGCGGACACGCAAACCAGTTCAGCGGTCACTATTCTCCGCAGGAAGGGCCGGACGATGCTGGTCGTGCAGCATCGCCGCCAGCCGGTGCAATTGCTGATCGCGAAAGCCTTCCGCCTCGATCGCCTTCACGGTCGCCAGCACATAATCGCGGTTGATGCCGGACTGGCCGTGGCCCTGCAGCACGTGGCGCAGCTGCTCGGCCGGCGACAGCCGCCCGGCATATTGCACGTGGCCGCGGTCGACCACGTAGACGAGCGCGCTGACCCGCTCGCGGGCCTCGTTCTCCAGCCACACCGAGCGTTTCACTTCGCGGTACACCGACGTGACCTGTTCGCGTTCGCGCAGGTATGCGATGGTCGCCGTGGCGTTCTTCTCCGCGACACGGAACGCGATGCCGCGGCAGGCGCCGCCGCGGTCGAGCCCGAGCACGAGGCCGGGCTTCTCCGGCGTGCCGCGATGGACAAAGGAATAGACGCAGAGCGCGCGGTGTTCGCCAATCAGCCGGGCCGGAACCCGTTCGATGAATTCGAAGCCGGGGCGCCACATCAGGGAGCCGTAGCCGAACACCCAGAGGTCGCCTGTCGGGAATTCCGTTTCGTTCAGCGTAATGGCGGACATGCCCTTGCACCGCTACCAGAAAGCGAAGTGAAATCAATGTCTTTTGTTGCGGAGGCGGATGCTTATATTCGACAAAATCGAAAGCCAAAGGACGCCGCATGCCTGACATGACCCCCGCGCCGCGCCGGCGCCCGCTGTGGCGCCTTTTCATCATGCCCGCCCTCGTCGTCGTCGCCGCCGTCGGCATGGAGCGCGTTCTGGTTCTATGCCGCGTCCGAGGTCGGCGTCCGCGCCGACGCATGGGCGGCGCAGGAGGCGAAAGCCGGCCGGGTCTATGCCTGCGGCAAGCGCGAGGTGGCGGGTTTCCCGTTCCGCTTCGAAGTCAGCTGCAACGACGCCAGTGTGTCGCTGTTCTCGCAGACGGCGGACGCAAAAGCGCTGTTCAACGCGCGGCTCAGCGAAATCCTGGTGATTGCGCAGATCTACCAGCCGAAATTGCTGATCGCCGAATTCAAGGCGCCGGCGACGATTTCCGATCGCGGCCAGCCGCCGTCGCTGAAGGTGAACTGGAGCCTTGGGCCAGAGCAGCGTGTACGGGCTACCGGACGTTCCGCAGCGCGCTTCCATCGAGTTCAACAACCCCTCGATCGAGCGCGTCAACGGACCGGTCGCGACCCCGCTCGCGAAGGCCAACCATGTCGAACTGCACGGCCGCATCGCCGAAGGCTCGGCGCGGGATAATCCGATCATCGAGACCGTCATGAAGATTGCGGCCGGCAGCGTGCAGGAAGTGCATCCGCTGCTGGCGGCGCCGTTCGACGTCGACGTTCAGACGAGGCTGACCGGCCTGAAGGATTTCGCGCCAAAACCGTGGCCGGAACGTTTCAGGGAAATCCAGGCCGCGGGCGGCCATGTCGAGATCGTGCGCTCGCGGGTTCAGCAGGGCGATCTGGTCTCGGTGGCGGCGGGCACGCTCAGCCTCAACGCGCAGGGGCGGATCGACGGCGAATTGCAGATGACGGTGGCGGGAATCGAGAAGGTGATTCCGGCGCTCGGTATTGAAAAGATGCTGGAGGAGGGCGTGCCGCAGGCCACGCTCGATCGCGTCGCGCCGGGCGTCAAGACGCAGGACCTCAACAATCTGTTCGGCGCGCTCGACCGCGCGATCCCGGGGCTCGGCAAGGTCGTCAAGCAGAACGCCACCACCGGCGTCGCCGCCGGCATCAACGCGCTCGGCAAGGAAGCCGAGCTCGAAGGCCGCAAGGCCCGCGCCTTCCCGCTGCGTTTTGCCGACGGCGCGGTGTTTCTGGGTCCGCTGAAAGTGGGGCAAGTGCCGCCGCTTTTCTAATTCATGCAAGCTATTGATAAATCAGCTAAAATCAAATTTACCGGCTACTTTGCATGGGGTTGTTTTCGATGTTTTGTGTTTCGGCCACCATCGCCAAAGCGTGATCGGCGCCTCGATCCCGACCGGGAATGCCGTGACCTGAACGCCAGTCATGCTCTCCGACGGCCCATGTTGATGGGTCGATGATGAGGAGAGCAAGATGAGCAAGACCCGTTTTTTCGGTGCCGCCGCGTTACTGTCCGTGCTGATCGCTTCGCCGGCCTCGGCGCAGCACATGATCGACGAGCCGGGGATGTATGCGTTCTACCATCCCACTGGCGATCTCGGCATCGGATCGCCGCGGTCGCCGCTCGACGCCCAGGCGATGGCGCCGCGCCTCGTGATGCGGCACGCGATGCCGATGCATCATCGCATGAAGATGCGGAAGTAGCTTCGCAACTACTTCTTCGCCAGCGGCGGATGCTGCCGGCCGAAATCGGGCGCGGCCGAATCCTGGCCGATCTCGACGATGCCGCGGCGGATGGCGCGGGTGCGGGTGAAATGCTCGAACAGCGCCTCGCCATCGTTGCGGCGGATCGCGCGGGTGAGCTTTGAGAGATCCTCGTTGAAGGTGCCGAGCATTTCCAGCACGGCCTCCTTGTTGTTGAGGAACACGTCGCGCCACATCGTGGGGTCGGACGCCGCGATGCGGGTGAAGTCGCGAAAACCGCCGGCGGAGAACTTGATCACTTCCGACGACGTCACCTGCGCGAGTTCATCCGCCGTGCCGACGATGGTGTAGGCGATCAGATGCGGCAGATGGCTGGTGATCGCCAGCACCAGATCGTGGTGATCGGGCGTCATGGTCTCGACCTTGGCGCCCATGCCGGCCCAGAACGCGCGCAGGGCTTCGATCGCCGTCGGATCGGTGCCGTCGGGCGGCGTGAGAATGCACCAGCGGCCGATGAACAGTTCGGCGAAGCCGGAATCGGGGCCGGAATGTTCGGTGCCGGCGACCGGATGGGCCGGGACGAAATGAACGCTCGAAGGCAGATGCGGCGCCATCTCGCGGACGATCGCGCCCTTGACCGAGCCGACGTCGGAGACGATCGCGCCGGCCTTGAGGTGCGGCGCAATCTCCTGCGCGACCGGCCCGCAGGCGCCGACCGGGATACAGAGGATCACGAGGTCGGCGTCCTTCACCGCTTCCGCGTTGGTCGCAAGCACCTGATCGACGATGCCGAGTTCGACGACTCGCGCGCGCGTTTTTTCCGAGCGCGCGGTGGTGACGATTTCGCTGGCGAGGCCTTGCGCCCGCGCGGCGCGCGCGATCGAGCCGCCGATCAGGCCGAAGCCGATCAGCGCGACGCGTCGGAAGATCGGTGTCGTATTCATTTGGCCGCCATGAAGTCGCGCAGGCCGTCGACGACGAGGCGGTTGGCCTCCTCGGTGCCGATGGTCATGCGCAGCGAATGGGGCAGGCCGTAATTGTTCAGCGCCCGCAGCACCAGGCCGCGCCGGGTGAGGAATGCATCCGCTTCCGCCGAGGTCTTGCCCTTCTCGGGAAAATGGATCAGCACGAAATTCGCCACGCTCGGCGTCACCTTCAGTCCGAGTTTGGTGATCTCTTCGGTCAGCCAGTTGCGCCACTGTTCGGTGAACGCCTTCGACATCTCGACATGCGCGGTGTCCTCGATCGCGGCCACCGCCGCCAGCATCGCCGGCGTCGAGACGTTGAACGGCCCGCGAATTCGATTGACGGCGTCGATGATGTTGGCGGGGCCGAACATCCAGCCGATGCGCAACGCCGCCAGCCCGTGGATTTTTGAGAAGGTATGCGTCATCACGGTGTTGTCCGTGGTCGCCACCAGCTCGAGGCCGAGTTCGTAATCGTTGCGCGACACGTAGTCGGAATAGGCCGCGTCGAGCACCAGCAGCACATGTGGCGGGCAGGCCCGCGCGCAGACGCTTGACCTCGTCGAACGGCACGTAGGTGCCGGTCGGGTTGTTCGGGTTGGCCAGCCACACCAGTTTTGTGCGCGGCGTCACCCGCGCAAGGATGGCGTCGATGTCGGCGGTGAAGTTGGTTTCGGGTGCGACGACGTTCTTGGCGCCGTTCGCCATCGTGGCGATCGGGTACACCAGAAAACCGTGCGCGGTGGAGATCGCCTCGTCGCCCTGCTTCAGATAGGTGTGCGCCAAGAGATTGAGGATTTCATCCGAGCCGGCGCCGCAGATGATGCGGTTGGGATCGAGCCCGTAGGCACGGCCGATCGCCTCGCGCAGCACCCGCGAGGTGCCTTCCGGATAGTCCTCGAGATGCGACGCCGCTTCCTTGTAGACTTCCTTCGCCTTCGGCGACGGCCCGAACGGGGTCTCGTTGGCCGACAGCTTGAACACCTTGCGGCCCGGCTCCGGCACCGGCGTCTTGCCGGGCGTGTAGGGCGCAATATCGAGGATGCCGGGATTCGGCACGGGGCGGGACATCTTCAACTCCGGAATCTAGGGGCGCGGCCTTAAGGTTTGGCCGACCCGTTCGGGGGCACCGTATAGCGCGTTGCGTGGCCGCCGACGAGGGCCGACGAGCGCACCGAGGCGCCGGCCTTGATCAAGGCCAGCTTGATCTTCTCGAAGCCGGTGCCGGCATCCGACACCAAGAGCGCCGCGCCGTCGAAGGCGGTATCCGGGACGGCCACGATTTCGGCCAGCGGCGCCACCGCGCGGGCGATGTCGGCGTTCCAGCCCGAGACCCGCACGCTCCAGGTCTGCACTTCCGTCACCATGGCGTCGTCGGCCACGCGCGAAATCAGGAACACGGGCAACGCGGCCGGATGATCGGCGCGTTCGAGGAACGGCAGGCGGGCGATGATCTTTGGCGCGCCGTCCGCTTCCAGCGCGAGCCACCACGGCGTGCGGCTGGAGATCGCCGACACCAGCGCCAGATCGCCCCTCGATTTCGCTACCGCTTCGACGGCAGCCTGCGCGCTGAAATGGCCGACATAGGGCACGACGAAGCCGAAGTGAAACCGCGCCGAATCCCGCATCGCGGATTCGCCGACCGAGACGTCGGCATGCACCGCGAACGGCGCCTGCACATAGGTGAACGTCGAGATGATGACGCGCCAGATGCCCTCGATGGTGTCGAGCGGCAGGATGCCGCGATGGCGCTTGACGAGCTCGCGCATCATGCTGGCCTCGCGCGCCGGGCGGAATGCGGAGCCGACTTCCTGGGTCTGCTTCACCCGGATCAGCCGGTCGATGATGTCGCCGCGCGCCATCAGCAGGCGATGGACCTGCTCGTCGATCGCATCGATCTCCTTGCGCAGTTCCTGCAGGGAAGGCGGGGCCGGGGGTAGGTTGGACATGTTGAACTCGGCGGTCGTGATCCACATCTCTCCCCCATGGTTCGAGACGGCGCAAGCGCCTCCTCGCCATGAGGGTTGTACCGTGCCGGTTAACCACGCCCCTGCCTTGACGAAAAGCCCGCTTGCGGCTAATTTTAAGCCATTCCGTGGTCATTTGAGCCGGCCGGCTTGCAGCCACGTTAAACAACTCGCTAAACAGGCCGGGGACAGAGTTGATCCCGGCCGAACCTTTGTTCAGGCCGGGTTTTTTATGGCCTGATTTCTGTCCGTAGGGCCTCCGCAAGGAGGTCGGTGCCGAAATGACCAACGTGACGTCGATATCCAGTCCGTCAATTCATAGCGAGGATCGTGCCCACGAGGCCGATCATCCAACCTCGACGGTGGCGAAGTTCGGCATCGATCAGCCGCTGAAGCTCGATTGCGGCATCGATCTCGCGCCGTTCCAGATCGCCTATCAGACCTATGGCGAACTGAACGCCGATCGCTCCAACGTGATCTTGATCTGCCACGCGCTGACGCTCGATCAGCACGTCGCCAATCCGCATCCGTTGACCGGCAAAGCCGGCTGGTGGGAAATCATGGTCGGTCCCGGCCGGCCGCTCGATACCGAAAAGTACTTCATCATCTGCTCGAACGTGATCGGCGGCTGCATGGGCTCGACCGGCCCGGCCTCGACCAATCCGGCCACCGGCAAGGCGTGGGGGCTGGATTTTCCCGTCATCACTATCCCCGACATGGTGCGTGCGCAGGCTATGCTGCTCGATCGGCTGGAGATCGAGACATTGCTGTGCGTGGTCGGCGGCTCGATGGGCGGCATGCAGGTGCTGCAATGGACGGCGGCCTATCCGGAGCGCGTGTTCTCGGCGATGCCGTCCGCCTGCGCGACGCGCCATTCGGCGCAGAACATCGCGTTTCACGAGCTCGGCCGGCAGGCGGTGATGGCCGATCCCGATTGGCACCACGGGCGCTATTTCGAACTCAACACCCATCCACATCGCGGGCTCGGCGGTGGCGCGGATGGCCGGGCACATCACCTATCTCTCGGACGCCGCGCTGCATCGCAAGTTCGGCCGCCGGATGCAGGACCGCGAGCTGCCGACGTTTTCGTTCGACGCGGATTTCCAGGTCGAAAGCTATCTGCGTTACCAAGGCTCGTCCTTTGTCGAGCGCTTCGATGCCAACAGCTATCTCTATCTGACGCGCGCGATGGACTATTTCGATATCGCCGCCGACCATGACGGCGTGCTGGCGCAGGCGTTCCGCGGCATCAAAACGCGCTTCTGCGTGGTGTCGTTCACTTCGGACTGGCTGTTCCCGACCTCGGAATCGCGCGTGCTGGTGCATGCGCTGAACGCTTCGAGCGCGCGGGTGTCGTTCGCCGAGATCGAGACCGATCGCGGCCATGACGCCTTCCTCCTCGACGTGCCGGAGTTCTTCGACATTTCGCGCGCGTTCCTGGAGTCCGCCGCCAAGGCGCGCGGCCTCGACAGCGGCAAGGGTGGTTGAGATGGCGCTTCAGGAACAGACCTTGCCGCTCGGCGGCGTCGCGCCCGATCGCACCGGCAAGTATCGCACCGATCATCTCTTGGTCGCGGAAATGATTCCGGCCGGCTCAAAAGTGCTCGACGTCGGCTGCGGCGACGGCGAGCTGCTGCAACTGCTGGAAAGCCGCGGCATCGACGGCCGCGGCATCGAGCTGTCGCGCGAGGGCGTCAACCGCGGCGTCGCCAGGGGGCTCGCCGTGGTGCAGGGCGATGCCGACACCGATCTCGTCAACTATCCGGACGACGCCTTCGATTACGTGATCCTGTCGCAGACGCTGCAGGCGACGCGGCAGCCGAAGGTCGTGCTGGAAAACCTGCTGCGCATCGGCCGGCGCGCCATCGTGTCGTTCCCGAATTTCGGCTTCTGGAAGATGCGGCTGCAATTGCTGGTCGGCGGCCACATGCCGCGCACCGAGAATCTGCCGGCCACCTGGTACGACACGCCGAACATCCATTTCTGCACGATCAAGGATTTCGTGCAGCTCTGCGACGAGATCAACGTCAAGATGGAGCGCGCGGTCGCGCTCGATCTCTACGGCCGCCCGGTGCCGCTGACCCTGCCATGGTGGGTCTGGAACATGTTCGGCGAGCAGGGCGTGTTTCTGCTCAGCCGGGGCGGGGCGGGGAGATAGCTGTCGCCGTCATTCCGGTTCGCGCTGCGCGCGTCCCGGAATGACGGTCATCCACCGTGCCGCGAATATCAACTGCAGCATCTCGCCATCCAGCGGTATCAACAATTGCTCCGCCGAGATGCCTTGCGCGGTCGCATACCGCCGCAGTTCGTCGCGGGAGACGGTGGCGTGGTCGAGCGATTCCATGTGGGTCGCGATCACGGTGGCGTCCGGCGCCAGCCGGCAGGTCGCGACGGCCTCCGCGGCATCCATCACGATCAGATCGCCGTCCCACCGCGCACCGCAGGCATGGATGATGATGATCTCGGGCTTGGTGTCCGCGATGATGGTTTCGACGGCCGGATAGAGCACGGTGTCGCCGGTCCAGTAGACCGTCGGTTCGTCCTTTGCCGCGATGCTGAAACCCATCACCGGTCCCATTTTCTGCACGACCGGTCCGAGGCCATGACTGCCCTCGCGGCGCTGCAGGCGAATGCCGTTCCAGTCGATGACCTTGGCGAGCGGCATCACGTCATTGAAGCCGTACGACCGGATCTTGTCCTCGTCGCCCGGCTGGCAGATCAGCGGAAGATGTTTTGGCACCAGGGACTGCGCCACCGGATCGAAATGGTCGGCATGCAGATGCGAGACCACGACGAGTTCGACGCCGTCGAGGATTTCTTCCGGGGTTGCCGGCAGTTCGACCAGCGGGTTGGGCGCGCGCCCGGTAAAGGACGGCCGCGATCCCTTTGGGGCAAAGAATGGATCGATCAGCGACGATCCGGCCCCGGATTTCCAGCTTCAGCGTGGCGTTGCGCAATAGCCGCAGTTTCATCGTCCTGCCCTCGCAATAAAGATTATTTGCAATGAAGATTATTTCCGTGCGGTCCCCTCGATCCGCGCCTTGCCAACAGTGCAATCAAACAGGACGGCTCGTTCGCCCAACCTTCAGATATCCGGCTCTCAATCCCTCACATTGCGTGGATAGGTCAGTCGCGCGCTCGCGGTCAGAGCGAGATCGATTTCGAGACTGACGATCGGGGCATTCAGGTTGGTTCGCGCGAGGATGTCGCCGTCGGGGCCGACGATCCAGCTGCCGCCCGCCAGCCGCGCGCCACGGCGGTTGGCCGTCACCACGAACGCGCCCGACGCGATGGCCGCCATGCGCGAGGCGACTTCCCAGCGCGGGTGGCCACCGGTGGCGCGCGGCGCGGCGATCAGCTGTACGCCCGACTGTCCGAGGCCGCGCGCGGCCGTGCTCACCATGAGTTCGGTGCACACCATTTCGCTGAAGCAGAGGTCGCCGTCGCGCACGGCTTCGGGGTATCGCGCGCCACGGTCGAACCAGGTTTCTTCCCAGCCGCCCTCCTGCTGCGGCAGCAGCGCCTTGGCGCGACCGCGAACCAGGCCGCGCTCCGGCGTAAATAGAAACGTCTCGTTCCATCGCTTTGCGCCATCGGCGACGGCGCGCGTACCCACGATGCGCTTCGCAGGGATCGGCCGCAGGTGCTCCTCGAGCTTCGCATGCATCGCGACGGCCTGACGCCAGACCGCTTCATCGAAGGTGGGGCTGGTCCAGAAACTGTCGACGCCGGCGAGTTCGGGCAGGACGAGCAGATCGACCGGGGATTTTTCGAACTCGGCGGCGAGGCGCTGCCACATCGCGTCGGCCTGATCGGCCAGGTCGGGGAATTCGCAGGTCGCCACCAGAAAAGTCATGCTCGTCTCCTTGACGGAGCGAACGTGAACCGCGCAGTGCTATCTTGCCAGTGGCACGGATGCCGTATATCGTGAAGATCATGCCAAGTGACATCAAGCCAATTTCGTCGACCCGATCACGTCGCGGCAAATCCCGCGCGGCAGGCGCGCAACGCGTCGTCGCGGTGGTGGCCTATGACGGTGTCAGCGCCTTCGAACTCGGCCTGACGCTGGAGGTATTCGGTCTTTCGAGGATGGGTCCGGACTGGTATCGCGTCGTCGTGTGCTCCGAACGGCCAGGGCAGCCGCTGGCTGCCAACAACGGCCTCAAGGTGATCGCCGACGCCGGATTGGGCGTATTAGCCCGCGCCGATACGATCATCGTGCCGGGATCGCGCGACATCGTGGAGGTCGTCGCCTGCGCTGCTCGACGCGCTGCGGCGGGCGCACCGGCGCGGCGCGCGCGTGGCCTCGATCTGCGCGGGCGCCTTCATCCTCGCCGCCGCCGGCCTGCTCGACGGCCGGCGCGCCACCACGCACTGGGCGCATACGGACGAACTTTCACGCCGCTATCCGCGCGTGCAGGTCGATGCCAACGTGCTCTATGTCGACGACGGCGACATCATGACCGCGGCCGGCCGCGCGGCGGGGCTCGACCTCTGCCTGCACATCGTGCGCAGCGATCATGGCACTGATATCGCCAACCAGGTGGCGCGGCGGCTGGTCATCGCGCCGCATCGCGAAGGCGGGCAGGCGCAATACATCCGTCAGCCGGTCCCGCCGGTCGAAGGCGATGCGCTCGCCACCGTATTCGACTGGGCGCAGCGCCATCTCGACCGCGACCTGACGATTTCGAGTCTTGCCGCCAAGGCGCGGATGAGCCGGCGCACCTTCATCCGCCGCTTTGAGGATGCAACGGGAATGTCGCCCGGCGAATGGGTGGTGCAGACGCGCGTCGCGAAGGCACGCGAGTTGCTGGAAGCCACGCGGATTCCGATCGAGGGCGTCGCGACCGAGACCGGCTTTGGCTCCGCCGACGCCATGCGGCATCATTTCCGGCAGCGGCTCGGCACCAGCCCGGCGCACTACCGGGCTGCCTTCCGCGCACCGATCAATTGATATTCATACCGCCGCCTTCACCATCGACCTCGGATCGCGCACCGGCCATCGCCCGGCTTCGACCAGCGTGATGAAGCGCTCGACCATTTCGTTGAACAGCGCCGGCTCTTCCAGGTTGAGCACGTGGCCGGACTTCGGAAAGAACGAGAGCCCCGCCGCCGGCAGATGCTGCTTCAGGAACAGGCTCGGCCCGACGCAATTGTCGTCCTCGTCGCCGCACAGGATCAGCGCCGGCGTCGGCACTTTTCGGATCGCTTCCGTCATGGTGTAGATCGACGGACGCCCACCCTGAAAGCTGCGCATGGTGTTGGCCGAGCCCTTGGCGTCGTGCCGCGCCAGCGCGGCGTAGAAATCGGCATGGCCGCGCGGATCCTTCAGCAGGAACGGAATCCGGCTCGGCGCCTCGCGCGTCAGCTTTGCGACTTCGGCCGAGCCGATCGTCTCATACTGTTCGGCATTGGCCCGGCATTGCGCGCGGAAGGCGTCGAGGTTTTCCAGGCCCGATCCCGAGCCGACGGCGGCCAGCGTCATCGACAGCGCCCGCTCCGGAGCGTTGAGGCCGACCTGCAGCGACGAATAGGAGCCCATCGACAGGCCGATGAAATGCGCCTTGGCGATGCCGAGGTGATCGAGCACGGCGAGCGCGTCGGTATAGAAATGCTTGTAGGTGTAGACGCCGGCGTCGGGCGGCACGTCCGATGGCGTATAGCCGCGCGCCGAATAGGCGATGCAGCGGTGGCCGCGCGAAAAATAGCGCATCTGCGGCTCCCAGTTGGTGTGGTCGGCCGCGAACTCGTGCAGGAAGATGATCGGCGTGCCGCTCCCGGCCTCCTCGTAGTGCAGGCGGACGTTATCCTTGGCGACGGCGTAGGGCATTTCCAATTCCTTTCCATTTTCTTGTTTTCACGCAACATCCTTGCGCGCTTGGCTCGCAAAATTGCAGTTAATTCTCGCGGCTGCAATACGGCAATCTGGCTTCATTTTCGCCATCTAAAAATCGCGGAATCGCCCCGGAATCGTTTCCTCGCCGTCACATGAAATCTTGCTCTGGCCACACCCGGACGCAAAACGCCGTCCGTGTTCGTTGGTATGCGAACGCACGGGGGAAGTTTGGGTGCGGGGGTGCAGCAGAGGATCAAGTATGCGTCAGTCGTTTGCGTTTCGCCGGTCGCTTCGTTTCGTCGCGCTGGCATTGTGTTCGGTGTCCATCGTCGCATTTGTCTCTCCGGCTTCGGCACGGCCTCATCATGGTGCAGGGCGGCACGCGCACGCAGGCCATCACGTCAAGCATCATCACGCCTATCGCCACCATCGCCACGCAGGGCGGATGTCGCGCTGGGAGCGCGGCGCGCAGCAGATGCAGGCCGGCGGCTTTGCCGAGACCAACCCGAGCTACATGGTGAGCGGTCCCGAGATGGCCGCGCCCGGCGGCTTCGGGGCGTCCAACGCCGCCGCGACGCCGCGCGTCGACCGTAGCCACCGTGCCCGGCTCCGCCATGCCGCGGAGGATTCCGGCTGGGAGCGCGGGGTTGCGCAAATGCAGGCGCGCGGCCTTGCCAATGCCAACGCCAGCGTCGGGCCGAACGCAACCGTGACGCCGTCCGGCGATGCGGCGGCCTCCGGCTTCTCCTCATCGAACGTCGTCGCCGAAGCGCGCAAGTATATCGGCGGCAACCCGACGGGACGCGGCAGCCTGTGGTGCGCGCGCTTTGCGAACATGGTTCTGCAGCACTCCGGCTATCGCGGCACCGGCTCGGATATGGCGAGTTCGTTCGCGAGATACGGCCAGCGCGTTTCCGGTCCGCAGGTCGGCGCCATCGCGGTGATGTCGCGCGGCCGCCGCGGCGGCCATGTCGGCATCATCACCGGCATCGATGCGTCCGGCAATCCGATCATGATCTCCGGCAACAACGGCAACCGCGTCCGCGAGGCGCCGGTGTCGCGCGGCCGGATCTACGCTTACGTCATGCCGACGAGCTGAGATCGGTTTGCGGAGCCTCTCCCCGTCCGAACATCGCGACGGAGGGAGGTTCGGCTCAGGCTCGGCCGGATCGATGGTTTGTACGTTGGCAGTACGAGTGGCCGCGACGAAGGCTTGCTTCAGGGCGCGCCAATCCGCGGCGCGGACTGCTTTCGATTCAGATCATCGAGGCGCTTGGCCTCGGCGACGTCAGACAGGGCGCGCTTCAGGTCGCCCAGGCGATGGAAGACAATGCCGCGATCGACGTAGGAATCCGGCGAGCCGGGATCGAGGTCGATCGCGACGCCGAAATTCGCCAGCGCCAGATAGAGCTCTCCGCTGCGATATGCCCGCATGCCGCGTTCGCGATAAAACGCGATGTCTTTGGCCCCGTTGTCGCCGGGCGGGGGAGCAAAGGCGATTGCGGCGGCGCCATCGGTAACCAGCGCGGGAGCTTCCGGGCTTGCCGGTTTGCTGGCCGCCTGCTGGTCGATGTCGGGCTCCGGGTTGTTCGCTTCGAGGCCTGGAACTGGGGGCTCGGCGTATTGTATGGCCTGGGAGGATGCTTCGGTGATATCGGTTGGCCTGACGACCACAGCCTGCGCCGGTTCTGCCTTGGTCATTTCAACCGCCAGCGCCGCAGACGACAGCGGCGATCTTTCGGCGGATCTGTAGACAAAGTAGCCCCCGATCAGCATGAGCGAGACAACGGCGCTCATAGAGCGCGTCTGCGGCCAACCAGCGGACCGTGCCGAAACGGGATCGGCGCCTGGATTGCCGGCTTTGCTCGGCCTGTTGCCGCTTTGCGAGTTCGAGCAGCCGGTCATATTCCGCGCGCTGCTGTTGATCGCTCAGGATCGCGTTGGCACGAACGATGCGCCTGAAATCTTTCCGAAGCTTCGGCGTTGCCGGGATTGAAATCGGGATGGTTGGCCTTGGCTGCCTTGCGGAACGCGGCCCTCAGGCCGTCGGCGTCATCGTCCGGAAGTGCCTCGAGTAGATCGTAGAGCGTCTTCATGGCAGCCCACTAGATACCGAGATTTCCCGCCGGTCCCCCGCACTGTCACCTCGTTGAATTAATCAGCGGTCAAACGAACCCTGGCGCTTAAAACATCATTTAAACGAAGCTAAAAAACATGGAACCGCGGTAGAATGGCAAAACAAGGACTAAATCTGGGGCCTTTTCTGGCCCGGTTCCATCTAGAAAACACAAGTCTTGATGGGTGTCTATCAACCAGGACTACATAAAGTTCCCGGTTTGCGCGCTCAAGGCGTGCGCGAATATCGATTTAATTGCCAGAAAGTTCTAGTTAATACTTGCCTTGTCGCGCTTGCCTGGAATGCCAGGGCGCTGGCTTGCGGTGCTGGACGGGTTCGACTTCACACAGCTCGATGTCTGCAGCAGGACGAGACGTTCGCGTGCGGCCTTCTCCGCGTCCTGATAGCATTGCCGTTCATATTCGACCTTCAAACGCGTCCATTCATCCGGGTCGACGGTCTTGAGGTCGGATCGTTTGAACTCGCAATCGGGGGCAGGCTGCGGCGCGAGTAGCGCCGGGTCCGGCCGCCGGATGTTCGGCTCGGACGTATCGTATCGTTTCAGGAGAGCGGCGGGGGCGCGGGGCGGCGCGTAAGGGCAGGCGCCTTGCTTTCGTGCAGGGCCGGACGTGATTTCGTGCTGCGCCGGATTGCGCGCGCAGCCGGCAAACGACAACGAGCAGAGGATGACGCAGACGGTCAGAAATCTCGGAACAAGCGATCTCGGGCCGGCGGTACGCGACCGCTTGCCTGTGCTTCACAACAATCCCGAGAATGGAGCGCCGCGCCAACGATGGCCATGCCAATGATTCCGACTGAACGCGCGCCCTGGTTTGAGATGTGATCGACATGAGAATGTCCATGCGGCAACAAGCATGAGTGGAAAATTTGAATCGTGCTCTAACGATTAAGATGAATGAAACCTGAAGCAGGCCGCAGCCGACGGGCCGATGCGTCGTGCCGGCGATCTCTTGATCGTATGAGACGAAGCCGACGACACGGATTTGGCGGCGTTGCGCGGCAAATCCACGCTACATCGCGGTGCGCCCTTGCTCCGTCGGAGAGGACGTTTCATTGCGGGACAGTCAGGGATTCTACGGAGGCGCTATCCGTTCGGATGGTTGATTTCGGGTTTCGATGGGACGCCCGTCGGCGCTTCGTCTCCGACGATGTGCAGCACGAACGGCCTGGGCGTGCGCCGGCGCCGTCCATCGGCGGGGGCCAGCGTCTTCTGGCTCGCTTGCCTTGGCCGTGGCCCCGCCAGGTTTTCGGACGAGCGAAACAGCGTGTAGTCGCGGGCGAACAGCCAGCACGACACCTGAAAGACGCCATGGGTGATGAACAGCGCGGCCAGCACGTCGATCGAATAGTGATAGTGGCCGAGCAGCACGACCGAACCGAAAAAGGCGGTCAGCGCGAGATAGAATATCCGCCAGTGCGGGATATGCCAGAACGCCAGCGCGGCGAGAAACGGCAGGCCGGTGTGACCGGAGAAGAACAGATCGCCGCCGTAGAAGATCGAGTTGAAGAACGGCGCCGGCTGCTGCGGTTCGATCGGCGATGGCGCCATGTGGGTGAGCGCCACGAACACGGCGCGGACCAGCAGGAACAGCGCCATGGCCTTGAGGGCGAATGGCAGCCGGTTGGGCCGCGACGCCAGCAGGCCCGCGGTAATGACGAACGCCGTGAACGTCCCGTAGACGAAGAGAAAGCGTACGTTGAAGGGGCCGACGCGGCTCAGCACGAAATCGGTGACGTGATTGCTGGCGTGAACCGTGGCATAGCTGACCGCGGCGAAGA
Organism: uncultured Alphaproteobacteria bacterium; assembly: GCA_963783115.1. Classification (GTDB taxonomy): domain Bacteria; phylum Pseudomonadota; class Alphaproteobacteria; order Rhizobiales; family Xanthobacteraceae; genus Bradyrhizobium. Next base: position 150,306 of record CAWAMK010000009.1, read on the forward strand.
TCGCGATGGTGCTGGCGGCGAGGAAGGCGGCTCCCTCGGTCAGCGACCGCAGATACGCGCGGCTGCCCAGCAGCACGCCGTAGAGCTGTATGGTGTTTTCCATGACTGCTGCTCCGTGCGCAAATTTCCGCGAAGGACCGGGCCGATCGTCAACCACGGGCGGCAACTGTAATCGCGCGCACGGTCGCTGCGTGTGAAGCACGCCACAACTCGGAATGCCGTTTGCGAATGTAGGATAGCCTGCTCTGGAGCTCTTTCGGCACCGTGAAGATGCTTCGTGCGAGTCCGCGCACGCAACAGTCGAGCGGTCGACGAAGGTCATCCCAGAGCAGACGAAGACATCCTGAAACGCATGGATGAGCTTAGTGTCTCCCGGGATTGAAGCCCGCATGATCGATCGTCATGCGCGAAGATATCGACTTCATTCCAGCGTCATTGCTGATCGATGCGAATCGATCGCAGTCGTGTCGGCTTATGCGATGAGAACTGCGACACTTGTCGCCCGCTCGCAATGACGTGCGACTAGATCCTTGAGCCGTCGATTTACAGCAACGCCGGCTGAACCGCCGCGATCGTATCGCCGTCGGCGATGCGTGCCGCCTTCGATCACTTCCGCATAGATCCCGCAATCGGCGTGGCCGAGCCGGCGCTGCAGCGCCTGCGGGATGGCGAGGTCGCGCTGGGCGGTGTCGGGATCGACATTGACGGCGGCGCAGCGGACGATGCGTTTCACCACCTTCAGTCTCACATCACCGATCGCCAGCATGCGGTCGAGCGAGGTCGAATTCGTGCCAGGCCGGCCAGCCCTCGACATAGAGGTTGGCGCGGAAGCGCAAGCGGATGGACCGGCGCGCCCACCATGGTCTCGATGGCGCGGACGCTGGCGAGATTGATGATGGAGACGACCTTGCGGGCGACATCCGAAAAGCTGTGGCCCGGGCTTTCGAGAACCTTTGGCGGTCCCTTGATCAGGTCGGGAAAGGTCGAGGCGAAGAAGTCTTCGATCGTCCGCCGGCCCTCGGGCGGTTGCGAGATTGCCCTGGGCGACGATCCGGCCGTTGTGGTTGATCGAGAGGACGTTGGTGGCATCGTCGAACCGGGTGCGCAGGCCGGCCAGCCATTCGTCCCGCATCAGCATCAGGAAGTGCGGCTTCGGCAGCCATTTCGGCTCGGCCGGGTCGAAGCCGGAGGGGCCGTTCTCGATGGCGTAGCGGCGGTCGGCCAGCAGCGTCTGGCCGGGCTTGAGCTCGGCGCGGCTGAGCTGTTCCGGGGTCAGGCCTTTGACGGGGTAGCGGTAGATCCCGGCGATCCGGGCAGGGGAGGTCGTGTCCATGCGGCTTATTAAGGGATTCCCGCCGCCTGCGCCATCGCTCCCGAATTTGTGAGCGGGCCTCTTCCGTTTTGCCGCGCCATGCCCACATTTGCGTCAAGCCTGAAAACAGGGCGACGACCCGCGGCCGATTGAGAAATATCAATGCGGCCCGCGGATACCCCAATGAAGATGCCGTAATCATGCCTCAGGGGTGAGGACGGCAGGCCGAGGGAAGCAAACGATATGAATATTGAAAAATACACCGAGCGGGCGCGCGGCTTCATCCAGTCTGCGCAATCGCTTGCCGTGCGCGACGGGCATCAGCAGTTTTCGTCGCTGCATGTCCTCAAGGTTCTGCTGGATGACAGCGAAGGGCTGGCCGGCGGTCTGATCGACCGCGCCGGCGGCAACTCCCGCGCCATCCTCAAGGCCACCGAGGATGCGCTCAACAAACTGCCAAAAGTTTCGGGAAGCGGCGCCGGGCAGATCTATCTTGCCCCCGATATGTCGCGCGCCTTCGATGCCGCGGAAAAGGCCGCCGAGAAGGCCGGCGACAGCTTTGTCACGGTCGAGCGGCTGCTGCTCGGGCTGGCGCTCGAGAAGAACAGTGCGGCCGGCGACATTCTGGCCAAGGGCGGCGTCACGCCGCAAAACCTCAATTCGGCGGTCGAAGCGCTGCGCAAGGGCCGCACGGCCGATAGCGCCACGGCGGAAAATGCCTATGACGCGCTGAAGAAATATGCCCGCGACCTGACGCAGGCCGCGCGCGACGGCAAGCTCGACCCCGTGATCGGCCGCGACGAGGAAATCCGCCGCACCATCCAGGTGCTGTCCCGCCGCACCAAGAACAATCCCGTGCTGATCGGCGAGCCCGGCGTCGGCAAGACCGCCATCGTCGAGGGCCTGGCGCTGCGCATCCTCAATGGCGACGTGCCGGAAAGCCTGAAGGACAAGAAGCTGCTCTCGCTCGACATGGGCGCCCTGATCGCGGGCGCCAAATACCGCGGCGAGTTCGAGGAGCGGCTGAAGGCCGTGCTGCAGGAAGTCACCGCGGCCGAAGGCTCGATCATCCTGTTCATCGACGAGATGCACACGCTGGTCGGCGCCGGCAAGGCCGACGGCGCGATGGACGCGTCCAACCTGCTGAAGCCCGCATTGGCGCGCGGCGAACTGCATTGCATCGGCGCCACCACGCTCGACGAATACCGCAAGCATGTCGAAAAGGACGCGGCGCTGGCGCGGCGCTTCCAGCCGGTGTTCGTCTCCGAGCCGACGGTCGAGGACACGATCTCGATCCTGCGCGGCCTGAAGGACAAATACGAGCAGCACCACGGCGTTCGCATCACCGATTCCGCGCTGGTCGCCGCGACCACGCTGTCGAACCGCTACATCACCGACCGCTTCCTGCCCGACAAGGCGATCGACCTGATGGACGAGGCTTCGGCGCGGCTGAAGATGCAGGTCGATTCCAAGCCCGAAGAACTCGATTTGATGGACCGGGAAATCATCCGGCTGAAGATCGAGCAGGAGGCGCTGAAGAAGGAAACCGACATCGGCTCCAAGAGCCGGCTGCAGGCGCTGGAAAAGGAACTGGCCGACCTCGAGGAAAAGTCGGCGGCGCTGACGTCGCGCTGGAGCGCGGAGAAGAACAAGCTCTCCGACGCGCAGAAGCTGAAGAGCGAACTCGACGCCTTGCGCATCGAACTGGCGGACGCGCAACGCCGCGGTGAATTCCAGCGCGCGGGCGAACTCGCCTATGGCACGATTCCGGAACTGGAGAAGAGGCTCGAATCCATCGAGGCCAACGAAAGCCCCGGCGAGATGATGGAGGAGGCGGTGACCGCCAACCACATCGCGCAGGTGGTGTCGCGCTGGACCGGCGTTCCCGTCGACAAGATGCTGGAAGGCGAAAAGGACAAGCTCCTCAAGATGGAGAACCAGCTCGGCAAGCGCGTGGTCGGCCAGGCCGAAGCCGTGCGTGCGGTGGCAACCGCGGTGCGCCGTTCGCGCGCCGGCCTGCAGGACCCGAACCGCCCGATGGGCTCGTTCATGTTCTTGGGCCCCACCGGCGTCGGCAAGACCGAGCTGACGAAAGCGCTGGCGGAGTACCTGTTCAACGACGAGACCGCGATGGTCCGCCTCGACATGTCCGAATACATGGAGAAGCATTCGGTGTCGCGGCTGATCGGCGCGCCTCCCGGCTATGTCGGCTATGACGAGGGCGGGGCGCTCACCGAAGCGGTGCGGCGCAGGCCCTATCAGGTCGTGCTGTTCGACGAGATCGAGAAGGCGCATCCGGATGTCTTCAACGTGCTGCTGCAGGTGCTCGACGACGGCCGCCTGACCGATGGCCAGGGCCGCACCGTCGACTTCCGCAACACGCTGATCATCATGACCTCGAACCTCGGTTCGGAGTTTTTGGTGAACCAGCCGGAAGGCGAGGATACGTCGGCGGTGCGCGAGCAGGTGATGGGGATGGTGCGGGCGCATTTCCGGCCCGAATTCCTCAACCGCGTCGACGAGATCATCCTGTTCCACCGCCTGCAGAAGAGCGAGATGGGCCGGATCGTCGAGATCCAGTTCCTGCGGCTGCAGAAGCTGCTGGAGGATCGCAAGATCACGCTGACGCTGGATGCGGCGGCCCGCGACTGGCTGGCGGCCAAGGGCTGGGATCCCGCCTATGGCGCGCGCCCGCTGAAGCGGGTGATCCAGCGCCATCTGCAGGACCCGCTGGCCGAGATGATCCTCGCCGGCGAGATCGCCGACGGCGACCGCGTCGTGCTCTCGAGCGAAGGCAACGTGCTGACCTTCAACGGCCAAGCGCCGCAGACCGCCGAGATCGCGCAGTTCGAAACGCCGGTGCCGAAGCGTAAGCTGAACTGACGCGTAAGCTGAACTGACATGAATGAGATGCTCCGGCGCGTGTGCCGGGGCATCTCACCCTTGCGTGACGTAAGGCCCGGCGGAAATCCCGGCGTCGCGGCCGTCGTCATCATCGTCCGTCTCGAGTTCGGCGAGGATATCCACAAGCCTGCGCACCCGCCCCGTCGCCAGCGGCCGAGCCGAATTCATCATCGGCTCGTCGCTGGCCATCCAGGCGAGTGCTTCGGCGAGTTCGTCGACGGTGGCGCCGGTGCCGATAATCTGGGCAACCGTCGTGTCATCGGCGGTGCCGATCGCCTTGATCACGTCGTCCCGTGCAATGCGTTCGAAGCTCGACAGATTTGCCATGACATTCCTCCATTGAAGGTTTGTCGGTTCCCATCAAACAGTCCGCCCGCATTCCGTTCCGTGACGGCCAACAAAAATTGGAAGCGATTGGGCTGGAAATACAAATGCGTTGATGCCCAGAGCAGCCATCTGCCGATGCCACGATCCCACCATGTGTGAGGTCACCGCACGGAGAAAGGGTGTTGTTGAAAAGACGCACGCATGGCGTCATTTCCTGTGATTGCGAGAATCTTCTTGAACAACCTGGCGCGCGGTCGCCAAACTCCCCGACAGGGACTGAGTATGCGTGCGATACGTAACGTGGGTATCGTGGAGCCGGCGCTATGCTGCACCGTCGAGGGAACCTTGATCTCGCGCGTTTTTTGAGAATCTACATTTCAGTTAAGGCTGCAATTTTTCACGGATTTGGCTGAAAGCCAGAACGACATTTTTGAGTGTGCTTTTTAGTTGTGTTCACGCGGGGAGGAGTAGGCCGTGTTGAGCGTTAGTTTGTTCGGCGCCAGTCGCGTTACCAGTCGTAACGAACAGATTTGGTCGGATCTCGGTCCAGCCGGGCGGCGATTGGCTGGATTCCTCTTCACCTTTCCGGATCGCCCGCATCGTCGCGAACGGCTCATCGACTTGTTTTGGCCGGAGCTGGATACCGAGAGGGGACGTCGCGCCATGAACTCTGCAGTCTGGCGGCTGCGGAAGCTGCTTGCGTCGTCTCCCGAATACCAGGACGGCCACAGTTTGCGGACCGTTGGTCCGGAGACCATACTCGAAAGGACGCCGTGGCTGGACGTTGACACCTGGGCATTGCTCAATGCCGCGCGGACCGCGCTCAGTGGCGCCGAGGCCTCTCAGGAGCCATCGAGAATAAAGGAAGTCCTCGCGGTTCTGTATCGGTATGAGGGGCCGTTTCTGGACGGGGAAGATGCCGAATGGATTTTGGAAGAACGCGAGCGGCTTCACTCGCTTTTCATCCATTCGGCGATGATCATGGTTCGTCATCTAGGGCTTTGTAACTACTACCACGATGCGATTCGGCTCGCCCGTCATGCGCTGCGCTTCGATCCCTACCGTGAAGAACTGGTGCGGCACCTGCTGACCCTGCTGGCGCTCGATGAAAGACGTATCGATGCCATCAGGTACTACGATCATTGGATCGACCTGATCCGGAAAGAACTCGGCATTTCGCCGCTCCCGGCGACACGTGCCCTCATCGAAGAGATCAGGAACCTGCATAATGCCGAAAACGCCCAGCATCTGCGCGCGCGCCTGATAGGCCGCGACGAGAAGCAGATTTTTGCCGTTTAGGCGCTGGCCGCACGGCTCCAGGGCCACAGCTTTATCCCGCAGACCGCGCACTCACACCCTGGACAAAGTCCGGGCTGGGCGAAGCCCGCCGCTGTCCTGGGCGCGCCGTGATCCTGCCGTGATCCGCGGCCGATCCGCCGGGTAGCGGATCGCGGACCGGCCGTGAGCGGACGACGACAATTCCCGAACGATCGCAGGATCGTCCCGAGTTCGGGCCATGCGAACGTCGTCGCATGGACTTACAACGACCATTGCTCGATCAGGTTTTCATTCTGCGCTTCTGGCGTGAAAGCGCCGATGCCAGCGAACACGCGCGTTGGCGGGTCGTGGTCCGCAACATCAACACCCGCCGGCGCGACGTGGTCGACGATGTGCAGCGCGCCTTTGCGATTGTCGCCTCCAATTTGAATGCAGCGGCAGGCGAGCATGACGAGCTGGAGCGTTTGGACCTTGAACCATCAAAACCAGAGCATTGAGAGATATCGCGTGCGCGGAGCCGATCACCTAACTAGCAAAAGCCAGCCGCCGCGAGCGAAAGCTCCGCGGGGCCACGACGTCGCTCGTGCTGCGTCACGATGGGCCGATTGCCATCGTGCGCCATACGGCAGTCTCTTTTGCTTTTGCCGCGGCACTCGCACGTGCGAACCGCAAGGGATTTATGCGGCAGATATGGGAGCGTGCAATGCGTGCGGGGGTCGTTGCGGGCTGTATTGCGTTGGGGCTGCTGGTTACAGGCTGCGATCCAAACGAGAGGAATTACTTCCGTGAGGGTATAGGCACTCAACTTTATACGGCGGAGACCGCTTCAGCCACCGAATTGCAGAACATCTATCTGGATTACCTCTGCCGCCAATCCAACCCGATCGTCGGTGCTGACGCGCCCAGCTGCGCGCAACAAGTCGTTCCGGCGAACGTCTGGCCGATCATAGTTCAGGCTGGTCTGAACGATATCGACGCGCGCTGCGATTCCTATTTGGCGTGGCTCGACGCGAAAAGGCGTGAGAACGCAGCAGTCCTCGCGGAAATAAGCGCAGTGCGGTTCGCAGTCGATGCGCTTACCAACCCGAACATAGCAGGGGTCAGCGGGGTTGGGCTGGCCGCGATTTCAGCAGCCTTCGGTCTCGCCACCAGCACTGTCAACAACTTCAACTCGCTCCTGCTGCAAGTCGATCACACGACAGTGCAGACGGTCGTGGTCGGCAACCGCCAGGCCTTTCGCCGGGACCTGCTCGGGTTTTCCTCGTCGATCGAAAACAAGCCGGCGGCCATTCACACGCTGCGCAGCTATCTGTCGATCTGCATGCCGATGACGATTGCGGCGAACATCAATTCGACAGTGACCGTGTTCAAGCAGACCGGGATCGCCCCCGGCGCCGGTCCCGTGCTCCCCACGATTGCCGCGCCGTTCACGCCGCGTGACAAATTTGTGGAAAGGCCAGCGCCGCCTGTTAGCAAGATCAGCACTGTCCCCGGAGCCGAGGCGATCATTGACGGATATCCGGCTAACCGGCTGACCTTTACACCCGAAGTCATCGAGACAATCCTGGCAGCGCTCTGTGCGCCAGCGAGCGAGCGGACCAGGATTACGGGAGTGACGAAGACGTTGCTGGAGATCTGGGAACAAACCGATCTCAGGAACGCGACCCCGAATGGAAAGATCGACGACCGGGAACGCCGGGTGCTTCTTGGCTTAACAGCCTGCCCAACCGACAAGGTACTGAATGCGTTTGAGCGGCAGTCGTTCATGAATGCCAGTACCGATACGATGAAAAGCACGAAGCGCTTGATTGCACTCCTTGATGCGGCGCCGCCTGCCGGAGGTGTCGCGGGTGGCGGCATATTCAACCGCGTCGCGACGTTGCAGGAAGCTCGCCCCAGAATTTTGCAACTGAGACGTGATTGCTTCCAGGGATTGAAGAAGCTTCCCAACGGAATGGCCAGTCAAGTTACACGCGATTTCATGGAAGCATTGCAGGACTATGCAGACAAGCGTGACACTATTCCCGCGCCGGCCGCTGGTCAGCCGGCCACGCCGTTGCCGGCCTGCTGAACCCGGAGAACCGAGATGGTGTACGTCGTCAAGGAGGATGTGGTTGCTCGATTGCGGGAGGAGCCGCTCGCGACGTCGAAGATCAAGAAAACATTGCAGCAGGGAGATGAACTTGGCGACCCGGTTCGGGAGTTCGACGGTTTTCTCTTCTTCGAAATCAACGCCACCCTGAACGGTTGGATGCTCAAGAGCGATTGCGAAGAATTGCCCGATGCGGCCAGGCGGCCGGTGAATGAGGCTGGCTTCGTTCAGGAATGCGTCAACGTCCAATTCCTCTTCAACGATGAGACGAAGCCCACGGAGGGAGGGCCGCCCGCGGTGACGATCCGGCCCTGGGTGGTCTCCGCCGATTTTCTGATCGCGCGGGCGCTTTACGAAACGGACATCAGGAATTTGGGAAAGAATATCCCTGGCTCCGACGGCGTCGGTGCACTCCAGGTCACCGTCGCCGAATGGAAGGATTTTACCGATAATGGCGGTGCGCTTGCCAGCGATGCCCGTGCCAGCGATCGCGACCATTCGGTGCTTCAGATCCCCGCTGCGGCGTATCGCCAGCACGTCCACGGAAAGGCGATGAGCAAAATTCGCCTCGATGCCGGAAAGGCCACGGCGGAGGACCCGTTCGTTGCAAGCTTCCTCGACATGTTCTTTGCGCATGTGACGAATAGCCCGGCCGCGGCACTCGCGATTCTCGATGCTCAAAACGCAAATACTCCGCCGGAGACCTCGATCAAGGACGTGGTCAAGGGCGTCATGACGGCGGAAGAACTGTCGGCGTTGTTCAAGGCGCGCGAGAAGCTTTCCGGCTTGCCCACGGTGTTCTTCGGCACAGAAGCCAATCCGAACACGCTGAAATCGGTTGTCGACGTCGCGGAAGATACGCTCAAGAAGCTGCTTGTCGCCGCTTTGGCCAGAATTGAAAAGCACCGGCCGGAAATGATACCGGAAGTGACCGCCGGCGGCGCACCCTGGATGGCCATCGCAGAGCAGGCCGAAGCCGAGGGCGTCAAGGAAGGTACGCACAATGCTGTAATCAGCAAGTATTTTGCAGACACGAATTTTGGTGGCAATCCCAACACCAACCCGCCCCCGGCATGGTGTGGCGCGTTCGCGGCGCATTGCATGAAGAGGTGCGACAACCCGGTCGTTCAGGCTAGTGTTCCCAGTGGAGCCGCGGCGGCGATCAATTGGAAAAAATGGGGAGCCGAGTTTCCAATGCAGTCGGCCACTGTCCCGCGTGGAGCCGTCGTCGTTCTTTCGCCCAAGCCGGGGACGACCGGCGGCACCGGACATGTCGGCTTCTTTCTCGAATACTCTCCAGACAAGAAGAAAGTCTTTTTGCTCGGCGGCAACCAGAGCAAGAAGGTGGGCAAGACGCCGTTCCCGAGGGACCAGATCGCAGGGATACGATGGCTTGACCAGCCTGGCGCAGCTGGAGCCGTCGCGGTTGATGGAATCACGTTGCCGACAAGCGTCGCTGCCGAAAACAGCCAGTTTGCCGGTCTCATTTTGAAAGCTTTCGCCGCCGCCGGTTATGGGCGAAACCAGCAGATTGCGGCGCTTGCGAATGCCATCGGCGAGTTCAACCTCAATCCCAGGGCGCACGCCACGCGCGGCGAGGATAGCGTGGGGCTATTTCAGCTTAACCGCAACGGTGGCGTTGGAACCGGTCACAGTGTGGAGCGGCTGATGGACCCGGCCTTCAACACCGAACGGATCATCGCAGAAGCCCGTAGGTTTGCCGACTTTAAAAAGGCTGCGGATCTCCACACGGCCGTGGATGTGTTCGTACGCCAAGTGGAGAGGCCCAGGGACAAGCCGGGTCAGGTCGCCAAGCGTTTCAAGATCGCGCAGGCTCTGATCGCCCCGAGATGATGCGTGGATCCGTCTCCATCGTTGCGAGTGCACGCCTGCTCGTCATGACGGAGTCTCCCGAGGATTTTTTTATGGAAGGTAGTATTTGCCGGGGCGGGCGGTTTGGCAAACGAAACCGATGGGCCCCGATACGGGGACTGCCGTTCATTCGACACGCGGCGCAAGACGCCGTGTCCGCTATCCTCGAATTTTATGGAAACAAGCGGCTGATTTTTCAGCGGCTGACCTGGCGCGGCTGCGACGTGGCGCCGGTGGCTTCGGAGACGCGGGCCGCGTTGCCGCGGTTGTTCATCTGGATATCGAGGCGATCGCGCTCTTTTTCGAAGCCCGCCATCACCGTGCCTTCGAGCGAGCGGCCGCGCGGCAGCTTGACGCGCATCGGGTCGACGAAGCGGCCGTTGACCAGGATTTCGTAGTGGACGTGGGCGCCGGTCGACATGCCCGTCGATCCGACGAAGCCGATCACCTGGCCCTGGCGCACGCGCTTGCCGGGCTCCATGCCCTTGGCGAAGGCCGACATGTGGCCGTAGGCGGTCTCGTAGCCGTTGTTGTGTTTCAGGCGGACGTATTTGCCGTAGCCGCCTTCCCAGCCGACCTTTTCGACCACGCCGTTGCCGGAGGCGAAAATCGGCGTGCCGTAGGGGGTCGCCCAGTCCACGCCGGTGTGCATCTTGGTATAGCCCAGGATCGGATGGCGGCGACCGCCGAAGCCGGAACGCATGATGGCGTTGTTGACGGGCTTGCGCACCAGGAACTTCTTCGCGCTCTTGCCGGTCTCGTCGTAAAAATCGACGACGGAATTGTCCGGGGTCTGGAAGCGATAGTATTTCTTGGTCTCGCCGCCGACGGTGAGAGAGGCGAACAGCACTTCGGTCTTTTCGTTGTTGCCGGTGCCTTCGTCCTCGCCGGCGAAGTAGCACGTCGAAGGAGTTGCCCGGCTGCACCTTGCGCTGGAAGTCGACGTCGTAGGAATAGATGCGAACCATGTCCTCGATGACGGCGGCCGGCACCTTGTTGCGCATCGCGGTCTCGTAGATGCTCTGGTAGAGCCGGACGCCGCTGCCGTCATCATCATCGTCATCGTCGTCGTCCTTGCCGGTGGCGGCCTCGGCGACGGTATTCATGCTCTGGACGTCGACGGCGACGTATTTGCCGACGTCCGACAGGGCGGCCACGGCTTCGACGATGGTTTCGTTGGCGACGATCACGCGATAGGGCTGCGGGTGGGCGGTGGGGCCGAGCCCCGAGAGCACCATCAGGATACGGACCTTCTGGCCTTCCTTCAGGCCGCCGTCGCGGCCGCGGGGGCCGAGGTTCAGCGCGACCGCCCTGGCCTCATCGGGCGTCGCGCCCAGGTCGCGCAGGATCGAGGTGATGCGTGTCGCCCTTCTTCACGACGTGAACGCGCTCGCCGGACGGGTTGCCGCCGGTGATCTGGTCCTTGGTCTTCGGCAGCAGGGTGACGTTTTCCGGCACCACGCGGGTCTCAAAGCCGGCATAGGGATCGGAAACGTTGCCTTCGGTGGCATAGGCGAGCTTGAGATCGGACTGCACGCCGCTGGCGTCGGCTGCGGCATTGGCAAGCGAGGTGTAGCGGACGCCGCCCGAGCCGCGCCAGTTCGCGGCGTCGCGCACCCGCATCAGGACTTCGTCGAGCGCGACCACGGCGGCGAGTTTCGCCTTCGGCAGCACGGTCGCGAGGTCCTTGGTCACGAAGGAAACCTCGGCGTCGGGTTCGACGGCCTCGGGATTGTTCGGATCCTCGGAGGCGGCCTGCGTCGTGGTGCCGACATCGGTCAGCATGCGCTGGGCGTTGAACGGCGGGATCTTGGAGCTGAGATCGCTCGTCGTCATCGACAGATTGCCGGAGATGCGGACGAACGGCCGCACCCGCATCACGTCGCGGTTGCCGACGCGGGTGACGGTCGATACCTGCATCACGTTGCGCGAGGCGGTGGATTCGCCGGGCGGCGGCAGGCGGTCGCTCTTGTGCAGGGTGGCGGTGCGATCGTTGGCGCCGAACGCCCCGCGCAGCGCGCCTTCGACGCGCTCCGGCACCTTGGCAAAGGTCATTTCGCCGTCGAGCGACGCAAAAACGGCGCCGCCGATGAGAGCCGCGCCGCACAGACCGGTCAGGATGGTGCCGCTAAACCATTGTACGGAGACACGGCGGCGATCGATCACCGCGGCCTCGGAGCCATCGACGGAAAGCGGCGGCTCGTGACCGAGATCGATGATCCCGGTCTCGCGTCCATAGCCGCTTCCGCGTGGCGCCTTCTGGCTCAACCCTGTGTCCCCCCAAATTCCATCAACATTCGACAAGACCCTCGCCCGATCCAGACCCCACGTTTTCGCCCTTTCAAGGGAACGATTCCGGAGCATGGCGTTGCCGCACGCATGGAAATTCGGGAATCAGAGGCCAGAAGAAGACCGGCCAGAGTCTCGAACGTCAATGGTGTGCAGATCTCTCGAAGTTTCCTGGCCGCATGGGAAAGGCGACGGGTTCATCGAGATCGCCTGTCCCGGGTAGTATGAATCGCCGGCAGCCCCCACTGGCATCCGGCGATTTAATGCATACCTTATAGTCAGAACGTCGCAGGATTGTGGCTCAAGTGCGGCCAAAGTCCCGAAACATAGGGACTTCTTGGCGTCTCAAAATTCTTCGACGCGATGCGACAATTTGTTGACGATGGGCGTTGACAACCCCGATCGGGCGGGCCTATAACCCGGCCACTGAGCGCGGCGATGCATTGGCCCCCGAGGCCAAGGCATCTTTTCGCGCCCCGTAAGCTCCTCATTACGATGAGTGACTTAACAGCCGATAACAATCGGTTGTTATTTGTCGTCGGATGAGGTCTTCGGGAACCTTCCAGAAGTGGAAGGATGGGATCCCAGCGATCCCGGGCTGTTTGACAAGTGAAGATGAAGAAAGAGAAACGTGGACGGCGGAGTCCTTGCGTAGTCTCGAATACTTGAAAACTTCGGTTTTCATCTTTCGAGGCTGGACGAAAGACTTCGGCGGTACACGTTTACATAGGTTACACCATCGTCGTCAGCGATGTGAATCGCGGGCGATAAATATGGTGGGACCTCGTCAAACGTTGTGATCAGCCGGTTTAAAGTTTCAAGTCCAACTTGAGAGTTTGATCCTGGCTCAGAGCGAACGCTGGCGGCAGGCTTAACACATGCAAGTCGAGCGGGCGTAGCAATACGTCAGCGGCAGACGGGTGAGTAACGCGTGGGAACATACCTTTTGGTTCGGAACAACACAGGGAAACTTGTGCTAATACCGGATAAGCCCTTACGGGGAAAGATTTATCGCCGAAAGATTGGCCCGCGTCTGATTAGCTAGTTGGTGAGGTAACGGCTCACCAAGGCGACGATCAGTAGCTGGTCTGAGAGGATGATCAGCCACATTGGGACTGAGACACGGCCCAAACTCCTACGGGAGGCAGCAGTGGGGAATATTGGACAATGGGCGCAAGCCTGATCCAGCCATGCCGCGTGAGTGATGAAGGCCCTAGGGTTGTAAAGCTCTTTTGTGCGGGAAGATAATGACGGTACCGCAAGAATAAGCCCCGGCTAACTTCGTGCCAGCAGCCGCGGTAATACGAAGGGGGCTAGCGTTGCTCGGAATCACTGGGCGTAAAGGGTGCGTAGGCGGGTCTTTAAGTCAGGGGTGAAATCCTGGAGCTCAACTCCAGAACTGCCTTTGATACTGAAGATCTTGAGTTCGGGAGAGGTGAGTGGAACTGCGAGTGTAGAGGTGAAATTCGTAGATATTCGCAAGAACACCAGTGGCGAAGGCGGCTCACTGGCCCGATACTGACGCTGAGGCACGAAAGCGTGGGGAGCAAACAGGATTAGATACCCTGGTAGTCCACGCCGTAAACGATGAATGCCAGCCGTTAGTGGGTTTACTCACTAGTGGCGCAGCTAACGCTTTAAGCATTCCGCCTGGGGAGTACGGTCGCAAGATTAAAACTCAAAGGAATTGACGGGGGCCCGCACAAGCGGTGGAGCATGTGGTTTAATTCGACGCAACGCGCAGAACCTTACCAGCCCTTGACATCCCGGTCGCGGACTCCAGAGATGGAGTTCTTCAGTTCGGCTGGACCGGAGACAGGTGCTGCATGGCTGTCGTCAGCTCGTGTCGTGAGATGTTGGGTTAAGTCCCGCAACGAGCGCAACCCCCGTCCTTAGTTGCTACCATTTAGTTGAGCACTCTAAGGAGACTGCCGGTGATAAGCCGCGAGGAAGGTGGGGATGACGTCAAGTCCTCATGGCCCTTACGGGCTGGGCTACACACGTGCTACAATGGCGGTGACAATGGGACGCTAAGGGGCAACCCTTCGCAAATCTCAAAAAGCCGTCTCAGTTCGGATTGGGCTCTGCAACTCGAGCCCATGAAGTTGGAATCGCTAGTAATCGTGGATCAGCACGCCACGGTGAATACGTTCCCGGGCCTTGTACACACCGCCCGTCACACCATGGGAGTTGGTTTTACCTGAAGACGGTGCGCTAACCCGCAAGGGAGGCAGCCGGCCACGGTAGGGTCAGCGACTGGGGTGAAGTCGTAACAAGGTAGCCGTAGGGGAACCTGCGGCTGGATCACCTCCTTTCTAAGGATGGTTCTTCAGAAGCTTGCTTCTATCGAACCGTTTTAGAAACATCAGTGGCCAACGATCGTCAGGATTGTTGAGCTGCATTGGCGGGATTTCGCCGTCTTCGTTTCTCTTTCTTCGCGGACGAACACGCGCCAGGGGCTTAGCGCTTGTGCGATGCATCTGGCGTGAGCCGGCTGCGCGCCATTGCGGCCTCTCGTGTTAGGGGCTTGTAGCTCAGTTGGTTAGAGCGCGCGCTTGATAAGCGTGAGGTCGGAAGTTCAAGTCTTCCCAGGCCCACCACTTTGATCGAGCGCATCGCGT
>CAWAMK010000009.1:170000-266977 GCA_963783115.1 uncultured Alphaproteobacteria bacterium
ATAGTGCTTCGGCAGCTGATTCCACTTCTCCATGTTCATGATGTTGTGGCCCTGGCCGGTGCCTTCCCACCAGCCCGGATAGTAGTAGTACTTCGCGACCTTCACGAAGCCGAGCTTTTCGTCGTCGTAGGGACCGACCCACTCGGCCGCGTCGATGGTGCCCTTTTCCAGCGCCGGATAGATGTCGCCGCCCGCGATCTGCTGCGGCACGCCGCCGACCTTGGCGATGATGGTGCCCGCGAAACCGCCGACGCGGAATTTCAGGCCCTTGAAATCCTCCATCGACTTGATCTCTTTCCGGAACCAGCCGCCCATCTGGGCGCCGGTGCTCCCGGTCGGAACGCCGATGCACTTGTATTCCTTCAGGAGGTCGTTGAGCATGTCCATGCCGCCGCCGAAACGCAGCCAGGAGATATGCGAGCGCGTGTTGAGACCGAACGGCAGCGAGGTGCCGAAGGTGAAGGCGGGATTCTTGCCCCAGTAGTAGTAGAGCGCGGTGTTGCCCATCTCGACGGTGCCGTTCGAGACGGCGTCGAGCACCTGCAGGCCCGGGACGATTTCGCCGGCGGCAAATGACTGAATCTGGAATTTGTTGTCGGTGATTTCGGCAACGCGTTTGACGAAATATTCGCAGCCGCCGTAGAGCGTATCGAGCGCCTTCGGCCAGCTCGCCGTCAACCGCCACTTTATTTCCGGATTCGTTTGCGCAATCGCAGGCGCTGCAACCGCACTCGCGGCAAGACCGACGCCGCCGACTTTCAAGAAATCACGACGCTTCATATTTTGCTTCCCCTCTGTTTTTGCCCGACCAAGCGGACGACGGTCTTGTGCCGTCTTGCTGGTTTTTCCGATGGCCGGTGCTGGTCTGTTGATTGTGCAATGTGGGCCCTGAAACCAAGGCTCTTGGTTTTTCGATAAGCAATTCCCGGCTTTATGGACCTGAGGGCAGGATGACGAATTGGTGATCGATAATCAAGGGTTCTGGTTCCACCGCAGTTGCGAAGGGCTGCCTGAATACTGAGCGCCTGAGCCGCGCTTACACGACGAAAGGCTAAGATTGCCGCTGACGCGGCTTGCCGCCGCCTGCTAGTGAAAGCTGCAATTCTCTCGCTGGAGTTCGTCAATGGCCGACAAGAAAGTGGTGATTGCAGGCGCGACGGGCTGGTGGGAAATGCCGCACTGCGGCACTTCGGCCGAGCCGGCGGCTGCGAGTTGTCGCGCTATCGCGCCGCAAGCCGCGCGAGCTCCATGGCGCCCGCCACGTATCGATCGACCTGACCGATCCGGCGCAATGCACGCAGGCCGCAACCGCGCTGCAGAATACAACCCATCTCGTCTATGCCGCGCTCTATGAAGCGCCGAACCTGATCGACGGCTGGCGCGATCCGGACCAGATACGAACCAACGATGCGATGCTGCGCAATCTGATGGCGGCGCTCGAACCGGTCGCGCCGACGCTCCGCCATGTCGCGCTGCTGCAGGGCACGAAGGCGTATGGCGTCCACGTTCGCCCGCTCACCGTGCCGGCGCGCGAAGGCCGCTCGGAAATGTACGAGCAGCCGAACTTCTACTGGGCGCAGGAGAATTTCCTGCGCGAATTGCAGCAGGGCAAGGCCTGGCACTGGAGCATCCTGCGTCCGGTGCTGATCGTCGGCGAAGCGATGGGCGGCGCGATGGATCTGATCCCGCCGCTCGGCGTCTACGCGGCGATGCTGCGCGAGCAGGGGCGCCCGCTGGATTATCCCGGCGGCGCGGCGCGGGTATCGCAGGCGGTCGATGTCGATCTGCTGGCGCGCGCCATCGCCTGGTCCGGCGAGGCCGCGGCCGCGCGCAACGAAGCGTTCAACGTCACCAATGGCGACGTCTTCACCTGGGAGAATGTCTGGCCGGCGATTGCAGATGCGCTCGAAATGAAGCCCGGCAAGCCGGCGCCGTTGTCGCTGGCGCAGGAATATCCGAAATGGATCGCGCCGTGGAACGAGCTGCGCCGCAAGCACGATCTGGTTTCGCCGGAGCTGGAAGCGTTCGTCGGCCTGTCGTTCCAGTATGCCGATTACAGCATGCGCTACGGCCAGACCCAACCGGGGCCGCCCTCGATCGTCTCGACCGTGAAGATCAACCAGGCCGGCTTTACCGAGATGATGGACACCGAAGCGATGTTCCGCAAATGGTTCACCCATGCGCGGGCGAGCCGGCTGTTGCCGTGAACTAGCGCGGCGAGGCGAATGCCGCTTCCATCGCCTTGCGCGTCTTGATGGTGTCGTTGTTCTCGTCGACCTCGACATCGCTCCAGCGCACCACCGCGCCATGGGCGACGTCGTTCTTCAGCTTGACGCGATGGGCAAGTCCGATCGGCAGTGCGCCGACAGCGAGGCTCTTCGCGGCCGGCATCAGCTTGCCCCACACCGTGTAGCCGCCTTCGCCGTCGAGCATTTCGCCGGCGCGCAGATCGCGCTTTGCCACTGCGGCGACGTCGCCGCGAAAATCATGCGGCTGCCCGGTCGGCTCGTTGCGCAGCGCCGCCGACAGGATCGAGATGTTCAGCTCGAGCCCGATCAGATGGTACGGCTTGTACATCGCCGCATAGCGGCCCGAAGCATCGGTCTTCAGCCCGTATTGCTTGAAGCAGTCGGCGGCGTAGTCGTTCGGCGCTTCCAGCACGACATAGACGCCCCAGCGCAGATCGCGGAAGACGGGACGGCCGTCGCGTTCGAGCGACGACACGACTTCCGCAAGACCGGCCTTCTCCAGCACGCCGCCCTTGTCGCGCGGCCGCATCACATGCGGCAGATCGTCGACGCCGCAGGGCGGAAACAGCAAGCCATCCGACGGCACGTCGAGCCCGCAGGCGTTGGCGATCGCCGCCATTTCGATCGCGGATTTGGTGCCGTCGAGAAACGAGTTGAACATCTGCGGGTTCATGCCGGCCGACTGCGCTTCGCCGGCCGTCAGTCCGTAATGGCCCCAGACGCCATCCGGCGTCACGTCGTGATAGGCCGGCAGATATTTGGTGCCCTTGCCGGCGGCGACGACGCGAAAGCCGGTCGCGCGCGCCCAGTCCACCATCTCGGCGGTCAGCGCCGGCTGGTCGCCATAGGCCAGCGAATAGACCACGCCGGCTTTGCGCGCTTCCTCGGCCAGTAGCGGCCCGGCCAGCACGTCGGCCTCGACATTGACCATCACGACATGCTTGCCGGCCGCAATCGCCGCGCGGGCATGCCGGATGCCGACGGCGGGATTGCCGGTGGCTTCGACGACGACATCCATCGCGCCGCCGGCAATCGCGCGTACGCCGTCATCGGTGAAGGCGGTTCGCGCGATCCGCTCGGCGTCCCAGCCGACGGTGCGGCAGGCTTCGCGGGCGCGGTCGCGATCGAGGTCGATGATGACGGACACTTCGAGTCCCGGCGTGTGCGGCACCTGCGACAAGAACATCGAGCCGAATTTTCCGGCGCCGATCAGCGCGACGCGAACCGGCTTGCCGGCCGCATGGCGGGCGTTGAGGAGGCGATGAAGGTTCATGGAAGTATCCAGTCCGGATTGTTGAAACGTGTCTCCGGACGCGGTGCAGCGTTCTTCACGCTGCTCCGCAGAGCCGGGACCCATGCTGCCGCGATCGCAAGACGTGGATGCCCCGGCTCAGCAGCGCACGCGCATGACGCTGCGCTGCGTCCGGGGCACGAGAGCGTGCTACTCCGCCGCCTGGCGATGCGCACGCGCCAGCCGCACCAGCGCGTCGTCGTCCACCGTCTCGATCGGCGTGAAATCGCGGTGCGCGATATATTCCGGCCGCGTCGGCGTGCGGATGTAGTTCGAGACCGCATTCAGCGTCAGATAGACGATCTTGCGCGGATAGGGCGTGATGTTGCCGGCCGAGCCGTGCACCAGATTGCCGTGGAACATCAGCATGCCGCCGGCCTTGCCGGTCGGGGCGACGATGCCGCCTTCCTTGACCAGCCGGGTGACGGTCTCCTCGTCCAGCGTCCACAGCGGATAGGACGTGGTCTCGCAGATCGTGCGAGGCCTTGAGGTCGCCGGCGTGCTGGCTCTTCGGCACCAGCATCAGGGGGCCGTTGATCGGCATCACCTCGTCGAGGAAGATCGCGATGTTCATCGCGCGCGGCTCGGGCATGCCGTCGTCGCGCTTCCAGGTGCCGTAATCCTGGTGCCATTGCCAGACGTCGCCGGTGAAGGCGGCTTTGGCGTTGATCTTGAACTGGTGCATGTAGAGCTTTTCGCCGAAGATCTGCTCGATCGGGTCGATCATGCGCGGATGCGCGCCGAGCACGCCGAACGCCTCGTTATAGAGATGCGCGGCAAAGGCGGTGCGCGGCGCGCCGCTCTTCTCGCGCCACACCTCGGGCCGGTTGGCGTCGTAGATGTTGACGGCCTCGCGCGCGAGGTAATCCACTTCCTCCGGGCTGAACAGCTCGGGCAGGAACAGCCAGCCTTCGCGGTTGAAGAATTCGATCTGCTGCTGGCGTCAGTTTCATGGCGTTCTCTCCTGTGGTTTTGTTTTTGTCGCTCGTCCATGGAATCGACGGCGTTCGGTGCCTAAGCCGCCTTGTCAGTCGCCCTCAGTCTCTCCTCAGTCATTCGTCCCGCCGTCTGCGCATGCGCCAGCGCTGCGGCTTCTGCGGCCTTGGCGTTGCCCGCAAAAATCTGCGCGGCGATCGCCTCGTGCTCGGTCCAGGCGCTTTCGCGGTAATCGAGTTCGGCCAGCACGGTCGCCATCGAGCGGCGCATGTGCGGCCATTGCGGCGCGATCATTTCCTCGATCGCGGGATTGCCCGCGAGGCGATAGATCGCGCGGTGAAAATCGACGTCGAGCGCGATCAGCCGCGACAGCGGCGTGTCCTTGCCGATGGTTCGTCCCGCCTGCAGCGCGGCCTCGAGCTGCGCGCGTCCCGAAGCATCGGACTTGGCCCGTCCGGCCGCGAGCCGGGCGGCCAGCGCGTCGATGGCGCCGCGCACCTCGTAGAGCTGGCGGATGCGCTCCGGGATCGAGCCGGGTGACTTCAAAGCCGCGGCGGCCGCTTTCGGCGACCAGTCCCTGCCGGTGCAGCAGATGCAGCGCATGGGATACCGGCTGGCGCGAGACGCCGAGCTTTTCCGCCAGTTCGTTCTGCCGGATCCGATGGCCGGGCGGCAGCGAACGATCGGTGATCGCCTCGAGGATCCGGGCATAGACCTGGTCGATCAGGTTGGGGAGCGGATCCAAGGGGATCATGCCAGCAAACCTAGCTCGGAATACGGAATTCCGTATTCAATACTCCCCGACCGGGATGCGCGTCAACCGTCTTTGCGCGGTGAACGTGCCAAATCCGACGCCGCGCGCTAAGCAACGGGCTTGGCCTGTCCTCGATCGACCAGGCGTTCCCGTCATCTCTTCCTGTCCGCCGACCTCAGAGCGCCATTCCATGCTGCAACCGACAATCCGAAAGCGCATCCTCGGCATCGCCCTCGGATTGATCTTCCTGATGGCGATCACGTCGGCGCTGTCGATGGTGATGACGCGCAGGATTGCCCACCAGCTCGACGAGTTCAGTTCCAAATATGTCGAGGCGTATGGGCATCTGGCGCGGATGGATATCCGGTCGCTGGAGCAGGCGCTGGCGCTGCGCCGGCTGATGATCAGCCGGATGCAGTCGCCGCCCGACGAGCCATCCATGGCGGATCAGCGCAAAATCTATGAGGCGAAGGGCCAGGAAATCGAGCAGGAAGCGCAGGCGGCGCGTGCCCTGATCAATGCGATCATCGACGACAGCTCGACGGCGTCCGATAATGCCCGGCTTGGCAGGATCGACGATCGGATCGAGCGCGTGATCAGCGATCTCCATCGCTACCTCGGTGAAGAATACAAGCGGCTGCTGATGCTGCTCGAGGCCGGCAATATCGCGGAGGCCCGGGTCAGCGTGGCGCGGACCGACACGCTGCGCGACGACCTCAACCAGAGGATCGAAATTATCCGCACCGACATGCTCGCGCTGGTCCGCGGCGATGCCGTGATGACGATGCGCGACCAGCAGACGGCCATTGTCATCTCCGTGGTCCTGACCCTGCTCGCGGGCATCCTCGGACTGATATTTTCACTTTTCATCAGCACCGGAATAACCGGCCCGGTGCGGCGCCTGCTGGAAGGCACCCGCGCTGTCGAGGCCGGCCGGCTCGACGGATCGATCGACGTCACCACGCGCGACGAGATCGGCCAGCTCACGACGGCGTTCAACAACATGGTCGAACAGTTGCGCCACAAGGAACGCCTGCGCGAAACCTTCGGCCGCTATGTCGACCCGCGCGTTGTTGAAGGCCTGATGGAGCGTCAGTCCCTGACCGCCACCGACGGCGAGCGGCGGGTGATGACGGTGCTGTTCTGCGACATGAAGGGCTTTACCAGCCTCAGCGAGGGCATGACGCCGCAGGGCCTCGTCAAGGTGATGAACCACTATCTGTCGACGATGTCGGGGCCGATCCGCAGCCATCGCGGCATCATCGACAAATATATCGGCGACGCCATCATGGCCTATTGGGGCCCTCCGTTCACCGAGCATAGCGAGCAGGCGCGGCTGGCCTGCCTCGCCGCCGTCGAGATGGCCGATCGCGGCGCGGCACTGCGGACCGAATTGCCCGAACTGCTCGGCGTGCGCACGGTGCCGAGCGATTGCGACGTCCGCATCGGCGTGGCGACCGGCGAGGTGCTGGTCGGCAGCATCGGCTCGGAATTCATGATGAGCTACACGGTGATGGGCGACGCGGTGAACCTGGCGTCGCGGCTGGAGAACGTCAACAAGATCTACGGCACTCACTCGCTGGCCTCAGAACCCGCGATTGCGGCGGCCGGCGATGCCATCGAGGTTCGCGAGATCGACAGGCTGGTGGTGGTCGGACAGACCAAACCCGAAGCCGTGTTCGAGATCATGGGCCGCAAGGGCGAGCTCGGCGAGAAACTGCTGGCGCTGCGGGAGCGATACGCCGAGGGACTCGGCGCCTATCGCGCGCGACGCTGGGACGAGGCACGTCAGGCGTTCCGCGCGGCGCTCGAAGCGGTCCCCGGCGACGGGCCGTCGCTGGCGCTGGTCAAGCGCGTCGAGGATTTTCAGGCCAATCCGCCGCCTGCGGATTGGGACGGCGCGTGGCGTCTCGATCAGAAGTGATCGGCCGAGCCGCGCTTATGCCGCGAGATACTCCAGCACGATGTTGCAAAACGCCTGCGGCGCCTGCTCGAACATCGGATGCGTGGCGCCCGGGATCATCGCAGTGCGCGAGCCCTTCACATTCGCAGCCAGCGCATTCAGCACCTTCGGCAGCGTGCCCTTGGTGTTGGCGCCGCCGATGAACAATGTCGGCGTCTTGATCGCCTCCGCATCAGCCTTGGAGAACGGCGGGCGCTGGTCGCGCATCTGGCCGATCAGCGTCGTGGCATTGTCGCGCAGAAGCTGTTTTGGCGTCGCCGGCAGCCGCTTCCAGGCGCCGGGCCCCTCCAGCGCGTCCATGAAGATCTGCAGGCCGCCGTCGATGTCGCCCTTGGCGATCACCTCGGCGGAGGCCGCTGATCCGCGCGGCCAGCGGCGAGGGGCCGGGCTTGTAGGCGGGATCGAGCGAGGCGTCGAGCTCGCCGCCAGGCTCGGCCAGGATCAGCCTGCGCAACAGATCAGGCCGGCGTTGCGCGACGCGAAAGCAGATGTGTCCGCCGCGGGAATGGCCCATCAGGTCGAGTGGTCCGGTATCGAGCTTCTCGATGAAACCGATCACGTCCTCGACATGCTGGGCGATCGAATAGGTATCGCCGACGCCGTCCCAATGCTCGGGGAAGAAATGCCGCAACGAAGGGGCGATCACACGGTGATTCCGCGTCAGCGGTCCGAGCACCGACGACCAGATCCGGAAATCGCACAGCGAACCATGCACGCAGACCAGCGGCGGGCGATTGCCGGCGCTTTGGCCGACATCGAGATAGGCCATGTCGTAGCCGTTGACGTGAAGGGTTTGCATGGGGCTCGTGCGGTGGGAGAGGGCAGGGGCATTGAATGGCGTCGTGATATCCCCAGATCACCGGAAGTTGTTCATGCCGTCAAGTTTCCTCAGGTTTCGGGTGGATAGCAGGAATCTCCAAGCCTAGATTTGGGCCCATGAGCAAGCTGGGTGGCATCGAACAGGAGACCATGGAGCCAGCCATGACCGGGCACCATTTTACGATATTCGACACCGCGATCGGCCGCTGCGGCATCGTCTGGGGCGAGCGCGGCATCATCTCGGTGCAACTGCCGATGGGCGACGAGAAGAAGACCCGCAGCCCGCCTGCAGCAGCGTCATGACGATCTCATCGAGACGCCGCCGCCCGCCGAAGGTGCAGGCCGCGATCGACGGCATCGTGGAACTGCTCGACGGCAAGCCGAACGACCTCGCCGACGTCGTGCTCGATCTCGACGGCGTTCCCGAATTCAACCGCGGCGTCTACGACATCGCGCGCACCATTCCGCCGGGCAAGACCATGACCTATGGCGATATCGCCAAAAAACTCGGCGGCGTCGAGCTGTCGCGCGACGTCGGCCAGGCGCTCGGGCGCAACCCCTGTCCGATCGTGGTGCCGTGCCACCGCGTGCTGGCAGCCGGCAACAAGCCGGGCGGCTTCTCCGCCAATGGCGGCGTGGTGACGAAACTGAAGATGCTGGCGATCGAGGGCGCGCCGGTGAACCACACGCCGAGCCTGTTCGATTGAGGGCGTCTTCACCTCTCCCCATGGGAAAGGTGAAGAAGAACTTCACCGTCCCCTTGAAGTCTCGGCGTCCGCTTCTCGTTGAAGGCCAGCACGCCCTCGCGCCGATCCTCGGTCGGGACCATGCGGTTATAGGCCTCGATCTCCAGCGCGAGGCCGTCGCGCAGCGACGATTGCAGGCCGCGATGGATCGACAGTTTTGCCTGCCGGACGGAGATCGGCGCGTTGCGGGCGATCCGCGCGGCGGTCGCGAGCGCCGCCGGCAGCAGCTCCGGCAAGCGGGAACACCTCGTTCACAAGACCCCATTCGCGCGCTTCGGCGGCTGAGAACGGCTTGCCGGTCAGGATCAGCTCCTTGGCACGGCGCTCGCCGACGGCGCGCGGCAGGGTCTGCGTGCCGCCGCCGCCCGGCATGATGCCGAGCGTCACCTCGGTGAGCGCAAAGCGCGCGCTCTCCGCCGCGTAGAGGAAATCGCAACAGCCTGCGATCTCGCAGCCGCCGCCATAGGCTGCGCCATTGACGGCGCCGATGATCGGGACCGGGCAGTCGATCAGCGCCCGCACCATCCGCTCGAAGATGACGTGCTGGCGCGTCCATGCCTCGTCGGTCATGCCGCGGCGTTCCTTCAAATCGCCGCCGGCGCAGAATGCCTTGTCGCCGGCGCCGGTCAGGACGATGCAGCGCAGGTTTTTTGGATCGAGTGCCGCGTCCTCGAAATAGCGCACGAGGTCGCGCCCCATCTGGGTGTTGAGTGCGTTGGAGGCGTCGGGCCGGTTGAGCCTGACGATCGCGACGTGTTCGCCAACCGGCTCGATCGATAGCGTCTCGAACGCGGGCGTATCCGTGGTCATATCGCCTCGCAGGAAAAGCCGTTGCCGTTGCGCTTGATCTTTCCGACCGACGGCGAGGGGAAATGCGCGGTGCAGCACAGCGTATCGCTGTCGCAATAGCGCTCCATGAACTGCCGGCGCGTCACCGCCGCCCGCGCCTGGTCGACGTCGAACTTGGGAGACAATTCCGGATAGCGCGTCTGCAGCGGCGAATGCATCAGGTCGCCGGAGAACACCGCGTCGTCCTTGCCGCGGCCGAAGGTAAAGGCGACATGGCCCGGGGTATGGCCGGGCGTCGGCAGGATACGCGTGTGATCGCCGATCGCGTAGTCGTCACGCACGACTTCTGCCAGCTTTGCTTCGACCACCGGCAACACGCTGTCGGCAAAGGGCGGCACGGGCGCCTTTGCGTGCGTTTCAGTCCAGTAGTCGAATTCGGTCTTGCCGAACACGTAGCGCGCCTTCGGGAAGGTCGGCACCCAGCGGCCGTTGTCGAGCCGCGTGTTCCAGCCGACATGGTCGACATGCAGATGCGTGCACATGACGTAGTCGATATCGTTGACGGAAAACCCGGCGGCGGCCAGCGCCTTCATGTAGGTGTCGTCGGTTTTCATGTTCCATTTCGGCCGCAGCGGCCGCGACTTGTCGTTGCCGATGCAGCTGTCGATCAGGATGGTGTGGTGCGGCGTCTTCACCACGTAGGACTGGAAGCACAGGATCAGCACGTCCTTGTCGTCGAGCGCGCCGGCCTTCTGCAGCCACGCCCGGTTCTCCGCCAGCAGTTCCGGCGTCAGGCTCGGGAACATTTCGAGCGCGGGCAGGAAGGTGGTTTCCTGCTCGATGATGCGGTGGATCGTGAGGTCGCCGACGGTAAGTTTGAGGCTCATGTTTTTTCCCAGGCTTGTTATCGCGTGCTGTCCTTGACGTAAGGAATGATGAAATTGGCGAGGATGTCGAGGGCCGCAATTCCTTGGCGCGGGTTGCCGTACATCCCAGAGGTCGTTGCCATCACAAGGTCGAGCTCGGGGACGATGAAGATGCGCTGGCCGCCGAGGCCCTGGGCCGCAATCCACTTCACGTCCTTGTCGCCGGACAGGGTGCGGCCCATCCACCATTGCTGGCCGTAATAGAACAGCCCGCCAAAATAGCCGATCGCCTGGAAGCGCGGCGTGACTGATTGCTCGATCCATTTTTCAGAGACGATCTGCTTGCCGCCCCATGCGCCCTTGTTGAGTACGAGCTGGCCGATCTTGGCGGCGTCGCGCGGGCGCAAGCGCAGGCCGGCGGCCGGGGCAATATGCTCGTTCCGGTACTTCATCCATTCCCAGTCGGAGATGCCGAGGGGCGCGAACAGCGCCTCGCGCGCGAACGACCTCCAGCGATTTGCCGGATACACGCTCGATGACGTTGCCGAGCAGGTCCGTCCCGCCGCCATTGTAATTCCAGACGGTGTCCGGAGGTGCCGCGATCGGCTTCGACAGGACATAGCGGAACGGGTCGGCCTCGTTGCCGAGATGCGGTTCGTCGTTTTGCGGATCTTTCCAGGCGCGATTCTCGTCCCACTGGATGCCCGACGACATGGTCAGCAGATGGCGAAGGGTGATGTTGTCCCAACCCGGCGATTTCAGCGTCGAATAATCCGGAAAGAATTTGACGACGGGCTCGTCGGCGCTCTTGATCAACTCGCGGTCGATCGCGATGCCTACCAGCAGCGAGATCACGCTCTTCGAAACCGAGCGCATGTCGTGCTTGGTCGTCGCATCGAAATCGTGTCGCCCTTCGCCCATTCCCCATGGCTCGTCATGGCCCGGGAAATACTGCTCGAACACCAGCTTCCCATGGCGCACGATCACCACGGCATGCACGTTGGCGTTGGTGGCCGCGAGCTTCGCCGCGATGCCGCACAGGCGTGGGCCATCGAGGCCGACGCTCTCCGGTGTCGCCGTCGGCCAGCCATCGTTGAGGGATGTGGGACTTCCGCAGGCGAGATTGCGCTGACCGGTGGCCAATGCCTGGGTCTGCGCGGCCGCAGCGGAGGCTGCGACCATGACGAGAGCGGCGAGGCCGAGGCGCCGCAATTGTTTGCCACCCTCGCGCATGCCGCTCTCCATTTTCCTTAGCGTTACGCCGGCGGCGGGACCGAGATCTTCACCGACGGCCGCTCCATCGCCTTCTGATAGAACGCGTCGAGCTTCGGATAGGCCTTGCGCCAGCCGCAATCGGCAAAGCGGAAGTCGGCGTAGCCGAGCACGCAAACAAGGCCGATCTGTGCGATGTTGAACGGCCCGGACAGCGTCTCGGGCTTGTTCTCGAAGCGCGCCATGCCGGTCCAGGCCCGGTTCCAGTGATCGTCGGACCACGCCTTCCAGCGCAGCGGCTCCGGCCGCACCATGTTTTCGTAGCGGCACAGCAGCATGGAATCGAGCATGCCCTGCAGCAGCGAATGGTCGCTCTTGACCTTCCAGCGCTCGGGGCCGGAGGCCGGGATCAACTTTCCGCCGCCGGCGAGTTCGTCGAGATATTCGACGATGACGTAGGAATCGAGGATGACGTCGCCATTGTCGAGGATCAGCACCGGCAGCTTCTTCAGCGGCGTGATCTTCGAATATTCCTCGTTGGCCTGGCCCGGCGCGACGGCGGCAGGGGTGAATTCGATCTTGTCGATCAGGCCGGTCTCGATCGCGGCGATGCGGACCTTTCGGGCGAACGGCGAGGCGGGGGAGTAGGTGAGTTTCATTATTGTTGTTCCCTGGTGTTTCCGCCGTCATGCCCGGGCTTGTCCCGGGCATCCACGCTCTTGCTGTCGATAGAAAGACGTGGATGGCCGGGACGCAAGCGCCGGCCATGACGGCTAGCGTGAACTTCGCACGGCACTCACGCCGCGATGATTTCCTGGCGCTGTTCGCCGAGGCCTTCGATGCCCAGCGTGACGACGTCGCCGACGTTGAGGAACTGCGGCGGCTTCATGCCGGTGCCGACGCCGGGCGGGGTGCCCGTCGTGACGATGTCGCCGGGCAGCAGCGTCATGAACTGCGAGACATAGGAAATGCACTTCGCCATCGAGAAGATCATGGTCGAGGTCGATCCGGTCTGGCGGCGCTGGCCGTTGACGTCGAGCCACATCGACAGTTTTTGCACGTCCGGAATCTCGTCCTTGGTCACCAGCCACGGGCCGACGGGGCCAAAGGTGTCGTGCGACTTGCCCTTGGTCCACTGGCCGAGACGTTCGATCTGGAAATTGCGCTCGGAGACGTCGTTGCAGACGGTGTAGCCGGCGACATGGTTGAGCGCGTCGGCTTCGCTGACATATTTGGCGCGGGTGCCGATGATGGCGGCGATTTCGCATTCCCAGTCGAGCTTGGTCGAGCCGCGCGGCTTTTCGACCGCGTCATTGGGGCCGCTCAGCGCGGTGTTGGCCTTGATGAAAAAGATCGGCTCGGTCGGGATCGGCGAGCCGGTTTCCTTGGCGTGGTCGGCATAGTTCAGGCCGATCGCGACGAATTTCGAGATGCCGGTCACCGGCGCGCCCAGGCGCTGCTTGCCGTCGACGGCCGGGAGTTTTGAGGTATCCAGCGCGGCGAGCTTGGCCAGCGATGCCGGCGCATAGGCCTCGCCGTCGAGGTCGCGGACGTGGGCCGAAAGATCGCGCAACTGGCCGGATTTATCGATCAGGCCGGGCTTTTCCGCACCCATGGCGCCGTAACGAACAAGCTTCATTTTATTACTCCCCTACTGGGTTTTCTCTAACGGGTTTTCTTGGGATTTCCGGGCAATTTCCGTAACTTCAGACGCTTCATGGAACAGCGGGCGCGGAAATTCAACTGCGGACTGGCCGGGGCCGCCACATACCAGCCCTCAGCCCAGCGCGATGAACTTGAACGCATCCCCTTCGCGCTTGATGTGGCCGGCATTGAAATGCCCGCCGATCACCAGCGTCGGGGTGTCGGCAAAGCGGGAAAACAGTTCGCGGCGGGTTGCGGCCGACTGTTTCGGATCGGAATCGGCGGTCGACGACCAGCCGAGATGGGCCATCTGGCAGGGGTGGTGGGCGACGTCCCCGGTCAGCAGTCCTTCCTCGCCATCGGACCTGATGTGGATGCTCATATGGCCGGGGCTGTGGCCGGGCGTCGGTATCAGGGTGATTTCATCGGCAAGGCGGGCATCGCTGGCGACGAGATCGGCCTTGCCGGCGTCGGCGATCGGTTTTACGGAATTGCCGAACACCGCCACATGCGCGGGCTCATGGCTGTGGTCGCGCCAGTGCTCGTACTCGGTCCTGCCGAACACGTAGCGGGCGTTGGCGAACGTCGGCACCCATTTGCCGTCGACAAAAATGGTGTTCCAGCCGACATGATCGACGTGCAGATGCGTGCACAATACCGTGTCGATGCTGTCGGGCGGGAAGCCCGCCGCCGTCAGCGTATCGAGAAACGGATCCTTGCGGTTGTTCCAGGTCGGCACATTGCGGCCCTGCTTGTCGTTGCCGAGCCCGGTATCGACGATGATCCGGCGCGACGGCGTTTCGATCAGCAGCGAGTGGATCGACATTTTCAGCCGGCCTTCCTCGGTCGCGAAATGCGGAATCAGCCAGGGCAGTTTCTGGATTTCCTCGTTGGTCGCCAGCGGCAGGATGAAACGGGTGCTGCCGACCGTTTCCAGTTCGACGATTTTTGTGATCTTGACCTTACCCACGGTCCAGTGCATCCGGCGTTTCCCTCTGTGTGTTTTTGTTATCGATTTGGTTTTCCGGTTTTTATCGCGCGCAATCGACGATGACGGTGCCGAGTTTATCGCCTTTCTCCACCGCCAGATGCGCCTGCGCGGTATCCGAGAGCGCGAACTGCGCGGCGACGTTGTGAATGCGCGTGACCCGCCGTCAGCCACTTTGAAATGTCGACCTGACCCGCGGCGAGGAGGGGCGGCGGCAGCGCGAACAGCACCAGTCGCGCGCAGCGCGATGCATTTTTCCATCAGCTCGCGCATCGGCACGACGGGCGTGCGGTTGCCGTTCGTGGCATAGACCGCGATCGTCGAATTCATGCCCATCAGTTTCAGCGTGGTCGCGATATTGCCGCCGAAATCGACGTCGACGACGCGGTCGACGCCGCGCTGGCCGGTGAAGGCCATCGCCTTGGCGACGACGTCCTCGGTCTTGTAGTTGACGACGAGGTCGGCGCCGGCAAGCCGCGCCTGCTCGCCCTTGGCCGCCGAGCTGACGGTGGCGATCACCTTGGCGCCGCCCCATTTGGCGAGCTGCACCGCGTAATGCCCGACGGCGCCGGCGCCGCCGGTGACCAGCACCGTCTGTCCCACGATCGGACCGTCGCAGTGAAGGCAGGTCCATGCCGTCATGGCGGGGATGCCGAGCGTCGCGCCTTCCGCAAACGAGAGATTGTCCGGCAGCGGCGTCACCAGATGTTCGGCGAGCGAAATGTATTCCGCCGCCGTACCGAACGCGCGGCCGTTGCGCTGGCCGTTGAACAGCCAGACGCGTTGGCCGGCCTTCAGCCGCGTGACGCCGTCGCCGACCTGGTCGATGATACCCGCGCCGTCGCTGTTGGGAATGACGCGCGGATATTCCATCGCGCGATAGCTGCCGCCGCGGCGGCCGACATCGGCGGGATTGACGCCGGACGCCTCCAGCCGCACCCGGACTTCGCCCGGGCCGGCGTTTGGCGTCGGCATCTCGCCATGGACCAGCACCTGCGGCGCTGGCCCCGTTCGTTCGTACCAGACCGCCTTCACAGCGTGCCCGGAAACGCGCCGCCGTCGAGCAGGATGTTCTGGCCGGTGATGAAGCCGGCCTTGTCGGCGCACAGGAACGCGCAAGCGAGCCCGAATTCCTCGGGATCGCCGAAGCGGCCGGCGGGATTGAGTTTTGCGCGTTCCGCCAGCAACTGGTCGACGGTGATGCCGCGCCTGTCGGCCTCGACCTTGGCCACCGGTCCGCGCACGCGGTCGGTGTTGAACGGGCCCGGCAGCAGGCCGTTGATGGTGACGTTGTTGATCACGGTTTTTCGCGAGATGCCGGCGACAAAGCCGGTGAGGCCGGCGCGGGCGCCGTTGGAGAGGCCGAGCACCTCGATCGGCGACTTCACCGCGGCCGAGGTGATGTTGACGATGCGGCCGAATTTCCGCGCCATCATGCCGTCCACCGTCGCCTTGATCAGCTCGATCGGCGTCAGCATGTTGGCGTCGATCGCCTTGATCCAGTCGTCGCGGGTCCAGTTGCGGAAATCGCCGGGCGGCGGGCCGCCGGCATTGTTGATCAGGATGTCCGGCTCGGGGCAGGCCTTCAGCACATCCGCGCGGCCCTGCGGCGTGGTGATGTCGCCGACGATCTCGGTGACGGTGACGCCGGGATTGGCCTTGCGGATTTCATCGGCGGTCTGCTTCAGCGCCTCGGCGCCGCGCGCGGTCAGCGTGACATGCACGCCCTCATTGGCCAGCGCCATGGCGCAGGCGCGCCCCAGGCCCTTGCTCGATGCGCAAACGATGGCGCGACGGCCTTTGATCCCAAGATCCACTGTTTCACTCCCGTTATGTCAGGTGATGTGTTGAAGTTGATGCGGCCACTGTAGCCAAGTCGAGCGGCGCTGATAAGTCGTTGAGGCCCTTCGATAATGCATATTGCGATCCCGGAAAACGGCTCTCTCGCAAGAACTGTAGGGTGGGCAAAGGAGCGTTAGCGACGTGCCCACCATCCATCCGCGTCACGTCTGTGAGTTGGTGGGCACGCTTCGCTTTGCCCACCCTACGATTCCCGCAATGACGGAGCAATCAACCCGCCCGCATCTCCGCCTTGATCATGTCGGCGGCCTTCTCGCCGATCATGATGGTCGGCGCGTTGGTGTTGCCGCCGATCAGCGTCGGCATGATCGAGGCATCGACCACGCGCAATCCCTCGACGCCGTACACTTTCAGCTTCGGATCGACCACGGCCAAGGGATCGTTGACGCCCATCCTGGCGGTGCCGACCGGGTGATAGACGGTGTCGACGCGGGCGCGCAGCAGTTCGCGGATGTCGTCGTCGCTGTGCACGCCTTCCGTGAACATCTCCTTCTTCTGCAACGCGCGCAGCGCCGGCGTCTCCATCAGCCGCCGCGTGGTCTTGAAGCCCGCAACCATGGTTTCCAGATCGTCGGGATCGCCGAAGAAGTTCGGGTCGATCACCGGCGGCGCGAACGGATCGGCGCTGCCGATCGTGACCTCGCCGCGGCTCTTCGGCCGCAGCAGGCAGACGTGGCAGGTGAAGCCGGTGCCGCGGTGGCGCTTGCGGCCGTGGTCGTCGGCCATCGCCATGCCGAAATGCAGCTGGATATCGGGGATGTCGAGATCGGGCCGTGTTTTCAGGAAGCCGCCGCATTCGGCGAAGTTCGACGTCATCGGTCCCCTGTCGTTCGCGGCGATACTGGCCGATGGCCCGCAGCAGCCGCGGCAGCGCTTTAAGCGAAATGCCGTTGAAATTGGGATTGTCGGACATGTAGCCGAACACGAAATCCGGGTGATCCTGCAGGTTCTGTCCGACGCCGGGCAGATGATGCACGGTGGCGATGCCGTGCTTGCCAAGCACCGCGCTGTCGCCGACGCCGGAGAGCATCAGCAACTGCGGCGTCTGAAACGCGCCGGAGGAGACGATCACCTCGCGCCGGGCGCGAATTTGCTTCAGCTCCTTGCCCTGGCGGTATTCGACGCCGACCGCGCGCTTGCCTTCGAACAGGATGCGGGTGGCGTGGGCGTGGGTCTCGACGCGCAGATTGGCGCGGTTGCCCATGTGCGGATGGAGATAGGCGCGCGCGGCGCTGCAGCGTTCGCCGTTCTTCTGCGTCAGCTGATAGATGCCGAGGCCTTCGTGCTCGTCGGCATTGAAATCCTCGCGCAGGCGAAACTGCGCTTCCTGCGCGGCCTGCAGAAAAATCTGCTGCACCGGATTGCCGGTGCGCGACTTGTTGACGGCGAGCGGCCCGCCCTTGCCGTGATACTCGCCGTCGAAATCGGCGTTGTTCTCGGCGCGCTTGAAGTAGGGCAGCACGTCGGCGAACGACCAGCCGGCATTGCCGAGCGAGGCCCATTGGTCGTAATCGGCGCGGTGGCCGCGGATATAGACCATCGCGTTGATGGCGGACGAGCCGCCGAGCCCCTTGCCGCGCGGCTGATAGCCGATGCGGCCGTTGAGGCCCTTTTGCGGCACGGTGTTGAAGGCCCAGTTGTTGACGTTGCCGGCGACCATCAGCACCAGCGCGAACGGCGTGGTGACCACCCAATTGTCGTTCCTGCCGCCGGCGTCCAGCACCGCCACCGACGTGCCCGGGATCCTCCGACAGCCGCCCCGCCACCGTGCAACCGCCCGAGCCGCCGCCCACCACCACGAAATCGAAGGTATCCGTCACGCTCAACTCCCCCGGGATTTCTTGTTCTGGCGGCCCGACCAGCCGCGCTTTGAGGTCCAAAACTCCGCTTTTGCGGCGATTATGGCAAGAGCGGTTCCATGAGACGGTTTTGCCCGTTCAAACCCTCGTTTTTGCTGTCATAAAATCCTCAAAAGCGGAGCCTTTTCCCCTTTCCAAAGCACGGGGACGTTGATACATACCGCTCGCGCCCGACGGCTTCGGCCCGGGTCGCCTTCTCAGGAAGCCTCCGGACAGGATCGATCGGCGCCGAACAGGCGTTGCCCGGTTCACTTCCGGTCCGCTTTTCGAAGGCAATGCAACGGTTTAACGCGGGGTGGAGCAGCCCGGTAGCTCGTCAGGCTCATAACCTGAAGGTCATAGGTTCAAATCCTATCCCCGCAACCAAATACGCCGCTGGAGCATTGGCAGGCAACGCGCGATCGAGCCCTCGGAAGCGTGCATAGCGGTGGCCGTGAAGCTGCTTGGCGTCGGCAAAGGAGCGCTCGACCGTCTCCTTGCGGCGTTTGTAGATGCGCCTTGCCCCAAGGCGTCAGGCGGTGGGCGTCGGTGCGCTCGCGCGCGTCCGCCCAGACATGGCGGGTGATCAAGCGGGTGGCCGTTCGGCCTTGGACGTGCAGGAGGCCAGCAGCGGGCAGGTCGCGGCAGATCGAAGGGTCGCTCTTGTAGTGACGGTAGCCGGTGCGGTCGGTGGTGGCATAGGCCGAGCAACTGGCCCTGCGGGCAGCGATAGCCGTCGAGTCTCGCTTCGTAGACGAACGCCTTGCTCGCGCATCATGCCGGGCTTCGGCGGGGTCGGCTTGCGATAGCCGGTGACGCCGAGAATGCGGCGATCCTCGAGGCCCTTGGCGATGCCGGGCGTGGCATAGCCGGCATCCAGCCCGACGGCACCGACATCGAAGCCGAAGCGCTGCGCGCTGGCGGTCGAGCCGGCCGAGATAGACGATGCGAGTCATGCACATTGGCTGGCGTCGCATGGGTGTCGGTGATGATGCCGAGCCGGCCATCCACGGTGCGGTGATCGAGATAGAAGAAGCCCTTCGGCTTGCCGTCGCGCACCATGTAGCCGCTCTCGGGATCGGTGCGAGAGACCTTGGTCTCCTTCTGAACCGGTTCTCGCGCGGCTTGTCCTTCAACGGCTTCTGGCCGTGGGCGGCGCGGTCCGTCTTCGATCGCCGCGATCGAGTCGCCTCCCAGTAGTCGGCGCGCGACTTGGCGACGACAGCCGAGATCATAGCTGGTTCTTGTTGGCGTTGGCCTTCAGGTGCGTCGAGTCGGTGTAGAGCACCGTGCCGTCGACCAGGCCGTTGGCGATCGCCTGCTGGACGATCGCGTCGAAGATGTCCTGAGCCACCGACGTATCGTTGTAGCGCCGGCGCCGGTTCTGGCGTCAGCGTCGAGGCGTCGAACACCGGATCGGTCAGCTTCAAGCCCAGGCGAATTGGTCCGATGAAAAAGCCGCCCGTTTGAGGCGGCTTTTTCTTTGCGCGGCGCATTGCGAAGCGGGCATCTTACGGCGTGAACGGCCGCTCGATCAGGAATTTCCCGACCGGACCGAGCGTGAAGAGGTTCGGCACCTGGGTGCGGGGCATCCTTGCCTTGATGGCGGCGTGGAATTTGGCGTAGTTGCCCTTGAATGCGCCGCGATCCCACACCCGAAGCAGTTGCTCGGTGAATGCGCCGTTGTGATCGCCGTCCATGGACGTCTGGTTGTCCTGGCAGCCCGATATCAGGATCACGGACGCCTTGCACTGGTTGGCGATCGCGGTCAGCCGCTTGCTGACGGCGACGCGCGCCAATGCGTTGTCGGGGCTCGGCACCGACGCCTTTCCCGCGGCCTTGGCGACGTCGAGCTGAAGCTTGTCGTAGAACTTCTTATGCGCGAGATAGGTTCGCATCGCGACCGCCGGCGGCATCATCTTTGATCGCCCGGCCGTGATGCCCTCCGGAACGCGCGCGCGTATCACGGTGCCGCTGTGGCAGCTGTCGGAGAGGACCAGCACCCGCACGCCCGCGGCAATGCGGCTCAACTCCAAAAACACTTCGTCGTCGATCAGCTCGCCATCATAGAGGCACCAGGTCTCGTCCTTCTTGTCCTCTTCCTCGCCGCTGACGTCGTCGATCTGGCCGCCATGTCCGGAATAAGTGACGAACAGCAGGTCGCCCGATTTCAGCGACTTGGCTGCGGCTCTCACGGCCGCGAACACGGCTGCGCGCGTCGCCTTCTTGGTCAGCAGGAGCGTCGATTTCATGCCGGCGGCAGCCGCGATCGCCGCCATGTCGTTGGCGTCGAACTCGCACGCCACGAGGTCGCCGCTCCAGCCGGCATAGTTCTTCGGATTGACTGAGTTCAGCCCGATATGGATCGATACCGCCTTCGCCATTTGGATCCTCCGTTAATCGCCCGCACCGCCGAGTGGACGGTGCTGGGCTACGATGCGTCACGTCTTTCGTTTTGCAGACCTTCGTCTCGATGGACGGGACTTGCGTGGCGACCGCGTCTTCGCGGCGGACTTCTGGCCGCCTTTGGTGCCGGGGCGTCTTTTCCTGCGCCGAGCGGTCCCGTGGACGCAGGTCGCGTCGTTTGGCCCGCCAGCGAGGCGAGCGCGGCGAGGAGCTGATCTGCGGCAGCGGCTTCGGCTTGACGCGGCCCGCGTTCGGTACCTGGACAGAACGAACGTCGCGTTGTCGAAGACAGAGCTCCATAAGTCTTGGCATTGGCGACGCGCCCATGGTGATTGCGGAAGTCCTCGATCAGGCGACTGACATCGCGCGCGAGCGATGCCCGCCGCGATCGACACATACATGTCCAGTTCGGTCTGTCCGACGACGGACCAGAAATCCGGCGGAGCGGAGCAGCATCGAGTCGCGCACCAATGCGATCGTGTCATGATCCATCGCCTCCGGAGCGCTTCGCGTCGTCGGCGAGCGCAGAGCTGTGCGGCAATGCGGTTCATCGCAGGATAGAACAGCGGCTGCGCCGTCGTGGACGGGAGATTTTTGGCGAGCGTCTCCGCGGCTTCGTAATACGTCCACATCTGCTCGATCGCGGCCTGCTTCGGCGGCCTCGGCGGCCGCCTTTGCATCCGGATTGTCGGCCATGCGCGCGGCCGCCGCTTCGAGCAGGGCCAGTCGCTTGTATCCGGAGCCATTGAGACTTTCTCGCTCGACGGTCGGTGCGAAGCGCACTCAGGGTGTCGAGCAGCGTCGATCGCATCCTTGATGTCGTCTCGCGCCGATCGATGGCGGCGTCGTTGTCACGATCAGCGCGCTCCCACGCCAGGCGCATCTTGGCATTTGCCAGTTGCTCGATCGACACGAAAGACGCCGTTCCGTCCTGGGCGCGCCTCGCACGTTCATACCAGCGCGATCGCTTCCTCGAAGCCCCTTGACTTTCGACCATGCGTTTCCGAATGCTTCCGCGACGTCACCGCGTCCTTCCCAATATTGGGCGAACTTCTGCTCCAGGTAGCGCAGGCGGGCGGCCTGATCCTCGGGCTTCTTGCCCTGGTATTCGCTCTCGACGGCGATCCGCTCGAGCGCGATGATCAAAGCCAGGGCCGACGCGATGGTGGCGAATTCCTGGCTCGACAGGCCGGGCGAGTGAGCTGCTGCGCATCGCCGGTCTGCGTCCTGAACCGCCAGTCCGGATCGCCGTAGCACTGGTAGGCCGCCCAGGTGTTGCCGCGGGTTGCTGCGCGCGCTCTTCCCGCGCTGTTGCGACGGCGTCGATGAAGCGGTCGCCGCCGAGCAGGGCCTTGTAAAAGCTCGTGGCAAATGTGCTCGCCGCATCGTCGTCCACCGCCCAGCCGGCCGCGATCACGCATCGTACGCCGCCTTCGATCAGCGCACGCGCCACGCCCGAGGCGAATTCCGCGCGGTTGTAGTTGATCGGCTCGAGAAGATTCTTTCGGGTCATCGGTCTGCCAGATGGCAGCAATTGACGAAGACGAGTTCGGGAATGACGCGCAGCGTTTTGATCTCCTGCGGCCCGAAGAATGCGCCGTCGGACAAGCACGACGCCGCGAGTGACGCGCGTCGATCGGCGGCTCGCCGTGGCCGGCAATATGAACGATGCGCCAGTCCCGTTCGATCAAAGCGTTGATCACCGTCCCCAGATCGGGTTCGTCGTCTCCGGGCCTGGGCCCGCTGATGACCCGATGGACGCGACGAGGATTGATCAATTCCGCCAGGCAGTCCGCGACCTTCGTCGCCTCCCGCCGCGCTCCCATCAGCAGCGGATAGATCGCTCGGTTGCATGCGGGGTCGCCGATCACGAGAATATCGATCGTCGGCCGAAGCGTCCGTGACGGCGCGATGGGGGGCGGCGGCGCCCGCAGCTTGCGCAGCAGCTTGGTGCGGATGGACCACGGCGGTCGTGCGTTCGACTTTCCGTCCGATTCGGATGGATCGAGTGCCTCCCACGGGATGGCGGCGGTGCTCGTGTCGAGCTCGAGCACCGTCTCCGTGCTGCTGCTCAGGAACGGTTCGAGATCGACCGGGATGAGCAGCCTGAATAGCGTGTGTCCGATCGCGTCATCGGTGTCGGCGTCGTTGGAGGCCGAACGCACGAGGCTTCGAACGAGCCCGACTCTGCATCGGCTGGGGACGCACGTCGTTGCGTGCGCGCCTGGAATTCACGGTGTAGATGATCGAGTCGGGCTCGTTCTCGGTCTTCGCATGGTGGCGCTGATGAAATCGTAGTCGGCGCCACGGTATCCGGCGTCCGAGGGCCGACGCATTGCACCGATGCCTTCGTCGATGATCGGGTCGACGTGAAGCGGGCGCTGTCCGCCGCTGCGAGCGCCTGAAGCGCGTTCCACGCTTCGCTTGCGCGGTCGAGGTACAGTTCGATGATCTTGAGCTGGCTGACGCGCGGCCAACGCGGTGGCGCAGCGCCGTCCTGGGCGAGCTGTTCGTTCGCCTCACGCACGCCTTGCGCAATGAGTTGCGCGGCCTGTCCCGCCGTGATGCCTATGCCGCCGCTGCCGAGCAGCGTCGTCGCGAGCGTGAATTCGGCGGGCACGGAGCGCCGCTCGGTCAGACGCTGCGCCCATCCGATGACGGCCTGCCGAACCGTGTTGACGAGATCGGTTCCGCGCAGTTCGCCCTCTGCGCCGAGACCGGCGACGATGACGGCCTCCGGACGCGGCAGTTGCCAGGGATTGTCTGGCTTGGCGGTGACGTTCACGAAGACCTGATGGGTCCCGGGAGCTGAGGGATAGAGACCGCGCTGAAGCGACGCCTGCATCGTGCCGCCGACTGCGCGGTCCATCACCGCTTCCGTGCCGGTCAGGCGCAGCGCGCGATAATGGCCGATCAGCAATGGCTCGGCGACGTAGGTGAGGTCACCGTTCATCACGGTGATATTCAGCGCCGCCGTTGTGCGATGCGGCGGGTAGAATGAGGGCCGCAACTGGCGGCCTCAACACGTCGGTCTCCCGCTGTGGCGGCGTTTCACGGCCCAATTGTCGCGACGGGCGGCTTCTCACGAGCGGCTTGGCCATCGCAGCGCCCTGTCCGCGGGTGCCCTGGGCTGCGGTCAGTGTCGGGAGACGATCCGTCCGGCCCCTGCCGAGCAACTCGCGATATCCATCGAAGGCCTCTTTGTGCCGGGGCAGAGATCCGTGATCGGCGTCCACGACCCAGGTGGCCACGCCCGGCAGCACGGCGCTGTCATGCAACACCCTGCCGTCACCCTGGTCCTGCGCATCCAGATAGATCACGCCGTCGTCCGACTTCTGGTAGCCCGCCGGCGTGGACTCCGCCTTGCCGACGACCAGCAGCAGCTTGTGCGCGAAGGCGGCGAGGTCGGTGTCGCGCTGCCGATCGAGCGCGCGCCGCAGTTCGACCGCTTCGTTGAGTACGTCCTGCGCAGGAATTCCCCACTCCAACTGGGAAAATTGCAGCTTCAGATTATGCCAGGGGTTATTCTTTTGCGCCGCCGCGAGATCGGCGGCCGCAAGGTCTTTCCAGGCCGCCTCGGTGCCGAGGCCGTTCAGCAGGCCGGCCTGGAGTTGCAGGATCCCGGGGAAGTTGGCGATGAGCTGGCGCGTCCTGTTGCCGCCGAAAGGCGCGCCTACGCTGACCAGAAGGTTGCCGAACGTATCGTCGCCCGACAGCACCTGCATCGGCGCCCAGGAGCCGCCGTTCGGTGTTCCCAGCATCAGGACGCGCGCGCCATCTGCCGCCATCATCCGGTCCCAGGTGCTGCGGCTGACGATCTGCATGGTTCGCGCAACCAGGCCGCCCATCGAGTGCGCGATGATCCGCACCGGCTGCTTCGACGTCTTGCGGGCGTCGAGCGCTGCGGCGACCTCGTCGGCCAGACGTTTGGCTTCGGCGGCGATCGGACGCCGCCAGTCGAATGCGAACGGCTTCACGTCGTGGTCGTTGAAGAAGAATTTTGTCAGGTCGTCGTAGTAAATGCCGATCGGCTCGTCGGGCATGATGGTGTCGCCCTTCGGATCGTAGGCAAGCCGGTCGAAGCCATTGACGAGCCGCCACCCCAGCCAGATGCGATCGTTGCCTGCCTTCAGGTTGCTGCCGAGCAATCCCGGCAGGATGAAGAGCGCCGGCAACTCGGCGGCTGCCGCCGCGCTGCGTGAGGGCAGCGCCGCCCGAACGCCCGACGACGATTCCCCGCTCCACGACAGCGGGCCGATGATGCGGAATTCGTCCGGCGGATCGGCGGTGAGCGCGAGTGCGTTCACGATCGCGGAGGCGGTCCGCTGGTTGCTGAAATAGTTGAAGTGCGAGACCTTGCCGCCCTGGTCGAGGACGAACGTGGAATCCTTTTCCCGGGGAGATCCGCCATACATCGATCGCGTTTGCACGACCAGGTCGTTGTCGGTCCAGAAGAAGGCGTCCGACAGCAGGGTCTTGACCCAACTGGCGACCGAATCGCCTTCGAGATCGCCGGCCACGACGCGCAGATCGCCCTTGATCGGCTTGTCGGTCGCGTGCAGCCACTTGACCAGTGGTGAATCGGGAATCTGCGCCGCGAGACCCGGAACCATGTCCGGGTCCGCGCGCCGCCGGGCGACTTCGCCGAGAAACTTGACCAGTTCGTCCGCGACCGGAATCTGAGCGAGCTCGAGCGCCCACTTCACCACCGACACGTAGGCGTCGAGGCGCTTGGAGGCGAGCAGGGTGCCTCGCGCAGGGCATGCGACGCGGACGACCCGATCGACCGAAATGCGTTTCCGGGCGACGAGCGCGACGAGGTCCTTCAGCTCCTTTGCACTCGCCCCGTCATTGGCGAACAGGTCGGTGGACGCCACCGGTTCGCTGCAAACCCGTGCCAGCACTTCGGCGACCAATCCGCCGCGCGAGTGCGTGAGCAGATGGAGCCGTGCACCCTCGGGCGCCGCTTCCACCAGCGTAATGGCGTTCGCGATCGGGCTTACCCCGAGCGTCGGATGGTCGAGTGCGTAGACCCGGTTCTGAAATCTGTCCAACAGGACGTCGACGAGCTGCGGATGTTCCTTCCAGAGCTTTCCGAACGTGCCGGTGGTTTCGCTGAAGGTCCCGTGGATCAGCACCAGAGATGGCGCTTCGCCCGAAGCGATGGCGGACTTCGTTCGTCCCTTGAACGACCCGGGCAGAATGCGATCGAGCTTGTACACACCAGGATCGACCTTGGAGTCGAACGCCTGAACGACCTTCGAGGCTACGAAATCGGCCGCCTTGTCCTCGGCAAAGCCGGTGAGGACGTGGAACGCCCGGACCAGCACGTCCCCGAAGAGGCCGCGCGTTGCGCCCGGCACCGGTGCGCCTTCCTCGAGGCGCCACCGCAGCCGGGCAGAAACACGCACCTCGCCTTTTGCGAGTGGCGCGCCGCCGTCGCCGCGCGCGAGAAGCGGGTCCTGTTGGGACTGCAGCAAATCCCGTGCGGTGTCGGGGTGGAGCCACAGCTCGGGCCCTCCGGCAACTTCGATCAGAACGACGTCTTCCCCGGGGATCGCGGTCGTGCGGATCTCCGATTCTCCAGCTGCGCGCTGTGCCGTTACGGTGATGGAATCCTTCACGCGCCCGATGGGGGAGGCCGCGCCACCGGCGCCGCGTGTAGCGCCCCGGTCCGTGCGGACGCCGGGGACCACGAAGGTGATTGGGGCGGCCATGTTACGCCTCCGCAACTGCATCGCCGCAACCGCCGCCGTGGACAATCGTGCCACGCCTGCATGCGCGCGACTACGCGTCCGGTTTTACCCGGCTTTATGCCTTCAAGTTTGCCTGACGGTTGTGAGCGAAATGTCTGAAATTGAAATCCTGAAACGTCAGTACGATACCCGTCTCAATAGAAATGGCAAGGGGACTCAACGTTCGGCTATCGCTGCATCGGACGACCAACGGCACGGACTGCGACGAAAAAGTGCCGTACGACGCGGTCTGCGAAGACTTTGTCATTGTGGCAAAACGCGGGAATGTGCGCGAGACAGGGGTTCAGGCCGACCCACCAGCTGCCGGTCGCACGGCACGCATGTAATTGCAACGCCTCCCTTTGGGTACGGGGTAGAGCCGCGTCCAAGCTTTCTAAGTCCCCAGACGATCGCGCCGCATCTTCCGGTCTGCTGCGGTGTGCCTCGGGCGGCCTTCCACGCCGCGGTGCGCAACGCGATCTACTTTCGGAGGCTGGAGACCGCCGGAATTTGCGGCCGTCATCGTTATATCACATCAGACACAACCCATCCGAGGCGTCGCGGTCCTGACGTCTGGTCCGTTAGAGCGCCGATGATTGAGACAGCTGAAAAAGATTGAGACAGGTGAATCAGACTAAAGTGCGACGCTCGATCAGTTACTCAGATGGTGCGATTGGAAATCGCTTTGGCTGCCGACTTAAGTTTGTACCCATAGGCTTAGCCTATGCCCTCCTTTGATCGCGTCATTCGATCACGCACTTCTGGAATATATCCAATCTGAAATCGACTTTGCGCGATTGATGCTGCATGTTGGCGCC
The DNA here is from genome assembly GCA_963783115.1 of uncultured Alphaproteobacteria bacterium. Taxonomy (GTDB): domain Bacteria; phylum Pseudomonadota; class Alphaproteobacteria; order Rhizobiales; family Xanthobacteraceae; genus Bradyrhizobium. The sequence goes on from CAWAMK010000009.1 coordinate 196,915, forward strand.
ACTCCCGGCTGGCGCAGCGTGTGCGTAAGCACGGCTCAGGGGAAAACATGCGAGTCGAAATGAAGCGAAAGAGTCTGGGAGCGCAAGGCGGTCCTGAATTCGGGGCCTGGCTTGCATTCGCTTCCATTTCCGTCACCGATGATCGCATGACATCGTCGCGGACAAGCGCTGGACGATGTGACCGCAAACCACATCCGCCGGATCGGCTGACGCCGCAAATGGCTCATGAGTTTTCCTGTTGGTGCGCGCCGCTCGCGGCACACCGGATCACTGCATTCCGACATTCCGTGAATGGCTTCGCCGGGCGCGTTTCGGGCGCCATGACGGCCATGGGGGCTTTGGAGAAGGCTGCATATGACGACTGGGGATCTGAAGCTCGATACCTTTCCGAAACTGCTGATGCATCACTCCGGGGCGCGGGGTGAACGTCCGGCGATCCGCGAAAAGAGCCGCGGCATCTGGCGTACCGTAACCTGGCGTGAACTGGCGGAAGAAGCCGTCGCACTTGCCGCGGCGCTGTCGGCGCGAGGCCTGCAGCGCGGCGCGCATGTCGCCTTGCTCGGCGACAACCGGCCGCGGTTGTATACGGCGATGTGCGCGGCGCACATGCTCGGCGCCGTCGTGGTGCCGCTCTATCAGGATGCAGCGGCCGATGAGATCGCGTCGTTTATCGCGAGCGCGAGCGTCACCCACGTCGTTGCCGAGAACCAGGAGCAGGTCGACAAGCTGCTCGAGATATTGCCGCGCTGCCCGACGGTGCAATGCATCGTCTACGACAAGGACCGCGGCATGCGGCACTACGCGCAGCGCGAACTCGTCAGTTACGATTCCCTGCTGCAGCAGGGCCGCCAACTCGCCGCTGAAAAAGGTGAATTCCTGCAGGCCGAGATCGCGCGCGGTAGCGGCGAGGATTCAGCTTTCCTGTTCTTCACTTCCGGCACAACCGGACCTGCCAAGGGTGTCGTTCTCACCCACGCCTCGCTGATCGATCGCGCGCGCGTGGCCGCGTCGATGGGAGAATTGAAGGATACCGACGTGGCGATGGCCTATCTTCCGCCGGGATGGATCGGTCAGAACCTCTTCGGCTACGTGCAGCCGATGGTCGTCGGCTATTGCATCTGCTGCCCCGAATCCTCCGACACCATGCTTGCCGATATGCGCGAGATGGGTCCGACCTATTTCCTCGCCACACCGCGCGTCCTCGAGACGCTGGCCAAGCAGGTATCGCTCCGAATCGAGGAGGCGGGCGGCTTCAACCAGCGCCTCTATCGCCATTGCATGGCGGTCGGGGGGAGGGTCGCTGCGCGAACGCTGGCCGGGGAACACCTTTCGGTAGGCGATCGGCTGGCGTCGATCGCAAGCGATCTTGTGATGCGCGGCCCGCTGCGCGACGTGCTGGGCATGAGCAACGTGCGCGTGGCCTATACGGCCGGAGATGCAGTCGATCCCGATCTCCTGATGTTTTTTCGTGCCCTCGGAATCAACCTGAAGCAGCTTTATGGCTCCACCGAAACCGGATTCTTCGTGGCGTTGCAGCGCGACGGCGCGATCAAGCCGGACACGGTCGGATCGCCGGTCGACGGCGTCGAACTCAAGATGACGCCGCAGCGCGAGATCCTGGTGCGCTCGCCCGGACTTTTCAGGGAATACCACGGCGAAGCCGCGCGAACGGCACAGGCCATAAACGCCGACGGCTGGTTTCATACCGGCGACGTCGGCGACCTCGGCCCGGACGGGCAATTGCGGATCGTCGGCCGCATGGCCGATGTCGGCGCGTTGAAGGACGGCACGCCATTCGCGCCGCGGCTGCTCGAAAGCAAACTCAAATTCGTGCCTTATGTGCGGGAAGCGGTGGCGTTCGGTGACGGGCGCGACATGGTCTGCGCGCTCATCGACATTGAAATGGCCGCGACCAGCCGGTGGGCCGACCGGCAGAACATTTCCTATACCGGGCACGCCGATCTCGCCTCGCGCGACGAAGTCTATGCGCTGATCGCGGATTGTATCGCCACGGTGAACGCGCAGCTCGCGTCGGACCCCGCGCAGGCGCAGATCCAGCGCTTCGCCATCCTGGACAAGGAGTTGAGCGCGGATGACGGCGTGCTCACGCGCACCGGCAAGCTGCGCCGCGACGTCATCGCAGAGCGATACCGGCCGCTGGTGGACGCGATGTATGACGGCCGAACCGACGTGCGTGTCGAAGCCGGAAGCGGCGAACAGGTCACCGACATGAAAATCCGCGACGCGAAAGTCGTTGCATCCGCGCAGACCCGGAGAGCCGCCTGAACATGACGATATCGGTACAGTCTTCCAATCTGCAGTCGGCGCAGCGGGCGTTTCCGTTTGGTCCGCCAATCCTGGAACTCGATTCGATCTCGCTACGCTTTGGTGGGGTGCACGCGCTGACGAACATTTCCTTTGACGTGCTCGAGCACGAGATCCGCGCCATCATCGGTCCGAACGGCGCCGGCAAGAGTTCGATGCTCAACGTCATCAACGGCATCTACGTGCCGCAGGAAGGCCGCATCACCTTTCGCGGCGAGCGCCTGTCGGAGATGAAGCCGACGCACGCCGCCAGCCTCGGCATCGCCCGCACGTTTCAGAACATTGCGCTGTTCCGGGGCATGTCGGTGCTCGACAACATCATGGCCGGCCGCAAGCTGCATATGCATGCGAGCTTCCTCGAAGTGGCGCTGCAGTTGCCGCGCGCACGCCGCGAGGAAACCGAAAACCGCGCGGCGGTCGAGGAAATCATCGAATTCCTGGAGATCGAGCACATTCGGAAGACGCCGGTGGCGCGGCTGCCCTACGGACTGCAGAAGCGCGTCGAACTCGGCCGTGCGCTCGCCGCCGAGCCCACCGTCCTGCTGCTCGACGAACCGATGGCCGGCATGAACATCGAGGAGAAACAGGACATGTGCCGCTTCATTCTCGACGTCAATGACCACTACGGCACGACTATCGTGCTGATCGAGCACGACATGGGCGTGGTGATGGACATCTCCGACCGCGTCGTCGTGCTGGATTACGGCAAGAAGATCGGCGACGGCACGCCTGACGAGGTGCGCTCGGACCAGAATGTCATCGACGCCTATCTCGGCGTCCCGCACTGAGGACAGGCAATGCCGGACTTTTGGTTTTTTCTCGAGGTTCTGGTCGGCGGCCTGCTGTCGGGAACCATGTACGCGCTGGTCGCGCTGGGGTTTGTGCTGATCTACAAGGCCTCGTCGGTGTTCAACTTCGCGCAAGGCGCGATGGTGTTCTTCGCGGTGCTGTCGTTCGTCGGCTTCATGGAGCTGGGTCTGCCGTTCTGGGCGGCGCTGCCCGTCACCGTCGGCCTGATGATCCTGGTCGGCATGGGCACCGAACGCTTCGTCTTGCGCCCGCTGGTGAACCAGAGCGAGGACACGCTGCTGATGGCCACGATCGGCCTCGCCTTCGTCATCGAGGGCGTGGCGCAGCTGGCCTGGGGCGTCGACGTGCGGCGCCTCGATCTCGGCATCCGCGACGAGCCGATCAACTGGGTGATGGACAATACCGGCATGCTCATCAGCCAGCTCGACGTCACGGCGGCGGCGGTCGCCGGCATCATGGTGGCGGCACTGGCGCTGCTGTTCTCGCACACCAAGGTCGGGCGTGGTTTGCGCGCGGTCGCGGACGACCATGCCGCGGCGCTGTCGATCGGCATTCCCTTGAAGCATATCTGGATGCTGGTGTGGGCCACGGCGGGCGTCGTCGCGCTGGTCGCCGGAATGCTGTGGGGTGCGCGCAGCGGCGTTCAGTTCGCGCTGGTGTGGGTGGCGCTCAAGGCACTGCCGGTGCTGATCATCGGCGGCTTCACCTCGGTGCCGGGCGTCATCCTCGCCGGATTGATCGTGGGCGCGTTCGAAAAGCTCGGCGAGGTCTTCATCGGCCCGTTCGTCGGCGGCGGCATCGAAGGCTGGGCGCCGTACATGCTCGCCGTCCTCTTCCTGCTGATCAGGCCTGAGGGCCTGTTCGGCGAAAAGATCATCCGGCGCGTCTGACGTCCCGCAAACCCGAGGATTCCGTTTCATGCTCTACCGAGAAGCCGGACAGTTCCGCACCAGCTACGCGCAGGACTTGCAGATCTTTCCGCTGCGTCAGGATCGTATCGGTATCGCGATCATGCTGATCGTGGCGGTGATGCTTCCGTTCGTCGCCAACAGCTACTGGCTGAGCGCGATCCTCATTCCATGGCTCGTTCTTTCCCTGGTGGCGCTCGGGCAGAACATCCTGATGGGCTATGCCGGCCAGCTGTCGCTTGGATCCGCCGGTTTCATGGCGGTCGGAGCGTTCGCCTGTTACAATCTGATCCTGCGCATCGACGGCATTCCGTTCGTGGTCGCGGTCGCTCTTTCCGGCGTCTGCGCCGCGCTCGTCGGCATCGTGTTCGGCCTGCCGAGCCTGCGTATCCGCGGGTTGTATCTTGCGGTCGCCACACTGGCATCGCAGTTCTTCATCGTCTGGGCGCTGGATAAGTTCGGCTGGTTCAAGAACTACGATCCGGCCGGTGTGATCACCGCGCAGCCGATCGTTATGTTCGGCCACAATTTCGCAACGCCCCGCGAAAAGTACTGGGTGGTGCTTGCGATCGTCGCGGTGCTGGCGTTTGCTCGCCAAGAACATGGCACGCGGCAGCGTCGGGCGCGGCTGGATGGCGGTGCGCGACATGGATGTCGCGGCCGAGGTGATGGGTTTTTCGCTGCTGCGCACCAAGCTGCAGGCGTTTGCGATCAGCTCGTTCTATTGCGGTGTCGGCGGTGCGTTGTTCGCGTTCGCCTATCTGCAGACCGTGGAGCCGTCGGCCTTCGGCATCGATCTGTCGTTCCGAATTCTCTTCATGGTCATCATCGGCGGTCTCGGCACCATCATGGGTTCGTTCCTGGGCGCGGGCTTCATCCTGCTGATGCCGATCTTCCTCAACATCTTCTTTCACACCGTGTTCGGCAAATCCGTCGACGCCACCATTACGTCGGCGCTCGAGCAGGTCATTTTTGGCGTGATGATCATCATGTTCCTGATCTTCGAACCGCTCGGGCTGGCGCGGCTCTGGCAACTGACCAAGGAGCGCCTGCGGCTATGGCCGTTCAAGCACTGAGCGAAATCATCTGAAGCAAACCAGTACGTCCGAGAACGCAGCAAGGGGAGAATAAAAAATGTTGACCGACAAGATGCTTCGCCGTGTGGTCCCAGCTATCGCGGCTGCCGCCACCCTCATTGCGATCGCGGCCACATCGACGGCGGCGACGGCGCAGGAGGCCCAGGAACAGTATTTCGGAATTCCAAGCAGCCGCGTCGGGCCGTACTCGGCCATGGGTACCGGCTACTACGGCGGCATCATCGACTATCTGAACTACGTCAACATCGAAGGGCGGCGTCAACGGCGTGAAGCTGACCTATGACGAGTGCGAGACCGAATACAACGCTGCGCGCACCGTCGAATGCTACCAGCGCCTGCTCAACAAGGGCGACCAGAAGATGGTCGTGTTCGATACGCTCGGCACGCCCGGCGCCTATGCCGTGATCGGCCGGATGGCGCAAGACCACGTCGTGCTGGCGCAGTACGGCTACGGGCGAACCGACGCTGCCGACGGCCGCGTCTGGCCGTGGGTGTTCAACGCGGCGGGTCACTACTGGGGGCAGATCGCGGTCAAGATGAACTTCATCGCCGAGAAGGAAGGCGGCGTCGACAAGATGAAGGGCAAGACGATCGTGCATCTGCACATCGACACCGCCTATGGCCGCGAGCCGCTTCCGGCGATGCGGCAGATCGCCAAGGACTGGGATTTCAAGCTGATCGAGATCGCCGATACCTGCTCCGGGTCTGGAGCAGCAGTCGCAATGGCTGCAGATCCGCAAAGAGAAGGCCGACTGGGTGACGTTCTGGGGCGCCGGCGTCCGGCATGAACTCAACCGCGATCACCACCGCAGCGCGCGTCGGCTTCCCCCGCGAGAAGATGGTCTACGTCACCTTCGGCGGCGCCGAGGAAGACATGATTCCGGCCGGCGACGCGGCGAAAGGCACCTACGTCGCCGCCAACGCCGCACCCGGCAAGGACTACCCGCTGATTGCCGACATCCAGAAGGTTGTCTACGGCGCCGGCAAGGGCAACATGCAGAACCCGGATCGGGTGGGCACCGTCTATTACAATCGCGGCGTCGGCGCGGCGGTGATGTGGATCGAAGCCCTCAAGAACGCCCAGCGAATCCACAACAAGGTCGGCAAAACCGTCAACGGCGACGAGTTCCGAGACGGTTACGAGGCGCTCGACATCACCGACGAGAAGCTCAAGGAGATCGGCATTCTCGGGATGTCGGCGCCGTTCAAGATGTCATGCGCGAAGCATGACGGCTCCGAGCGCTTCAAGATGATGCAGTGGGATGGCAAGAAGTTCCAGATCTTGACGGACTGGGTAGCGGCGCCCGATCCGGCGTTCATTCGCAAGCTGATCGAGGATTCGGCGGCGAAGTTTGCCGCCGAGAACAACATCACGCCGCGCACGTGCTCCTGATGAATGACGCAAGCGGCTAGCGCGATGCTCGGGGGATCGGGTGACACCCATCCCCCGGATGGATTTGACCGGAAGGAGAGACTGCCATGAATGTTTCTGTTGCACCGGCTGTTGATCGCACCGCGGCGGTTCAGGCCGCGGCACAGCCGGTCCTGGCCGTCAAGAATATCGAGGTGATCTATAACCACGTGATCCTCGTGCTGCGCGGCGTTTCGCTCGAAGTGCCGCAGGGCAAGATCGTCGCGCTGCTCGGCGGCAACGGCGCCGGCAAGAGCACGACGCTGAAATCGATCTCGACCTTGCTGGGCTCGGAGCGGGGCGCGGTGACCAAGGGATCGATCGAATTCCGCGGACAGCGCACCGACCAGCTGACGCCGGGCGAACTGGTCGGCATGGGCCTGGTGCAGGTGATGGAGGGAAGGCACTGCTTCGGGCATCTGACCGCCGAGGAAAACCTGATCACCGGCGCCTACGCGCGCTCCATCGGCGCGGGCGCAATTGCGCGAGGAGCTCGACCGGATCTACGCCTACTTCCCGCGGCTGAAGGTGCGGCGCTCGAGCCTTGCCGGTTATACCTCGGGTGGCGAACAGCAGATGATCGCAATCGGCCGCGCCATGATGGCGAAGCCGAGCATGCTGCTGCTCGACGAACCCTCGATGGGCCTCGCGCCGCAGATCGTGGCCGAAATCTTCGAGATCGTCCGCGACCTAAATCAGAAGGAGGGCGTCAGCATCCTGCTGGCCGAGCAGAACACCAACGTCGCGCTGAAATACGCCGACTACGGCTACATCCTCGAAAGCGGCCGCATCATGCTGGACGGCCCGGCCAAGGCGTTGGCGGACAACAAGGACGTCAAGGAATTCTATCTCGGTATGTCGTCCGAAGGCCGCAAGAGTTTTCGCGACATGAAGTCGTATCGCCGGCGCAAGCGCTGGGTTTAGAGCCCGGCTCTGATTGCATCAGAGCCGGGCTTTAGATTCCTGGTCAGAGCGCGTTTGTGGAGTCGTACCATGTATACCCGGTGCACCCTGCGCGCTTATTACCATGCGAGGTTGCCCGCTCAGTAAGCCCGGCGCCGCCCTGCGATAGCGCTGTAGGCAAACAAGACCACAATCGCGCCCACCACGGCACCGATCAGGCCTGCGCCTTCGCCGGGCTGATACCAGCCAAGAGCTTGCCCCAGAAACGTCGCCACGAACGCGCCGACGATGCCGAGTATGGTCGTGAGAATGAAGCCCGAGGGCTCATTGTCGCCGGGCATGATGAATTTTGCGATGACGCCGGCAACGAAGCCAATAATGATCGTCCAGATGATACCCATGAAAGTGTTCCTAAAGAGTTGAATGTGTCAGTTCGGAAGGCGACCGTCAGGCGTGTACTGATCCACCGCGGCAGGAAGCTCGCGCGAAAGTCTCGCCAGCAGTTCTTCTTGAGATAGGCCCGTTTGCTGCTCCAGCGCAGCCAACACGTCGGCTCCGATGGCTTGCTTCAATTGAGGCGGCGGAAGCTCCTTGTTCGGGCCTTTGTTGATCCAGGACTCCGCCGCGTCTCCTTGCCCATTCTGCTTGAACCGTTCGAGCAGCTCGCCGAGCCCTCCGCCAAGCAGACCTCCGGCCCCTCCGCCAGCCAGCGCTCCACCCAGATTGCCGAGCAGGCCGCCAAGGGGGCTTTGCTGATCGCCTGCCCCCGCAGGCCCAGTCGCGCCTTTCAGCAGTTCCCCGAGCTTGTCCCTGTTCTGGTAGCCCGCTATTGCGAGCAAACCCAGTAACGCTGTCATCGATGGCAATCCGCGAGACATATCTCGCACCCTCCGTTGGACCTCGCGCAGTAACGTTCCATGCGGCGGCAAGTTCCAGGAAAGTTTCGCTTTTGGAACCTCGGCATTTTGCCCACGTGAGTTGCAGGAAAATGTCCAATTGATCGCTATAAAGAAAACTGTAATGCCGGAGGGGGCGCCGCCGCCGGCGTTCTGACTGTTTGCGCAGAAGACTGAGTGCTGCCTTCAAGGCAGCGCTGCCTCCAACAGATCTTTCGAGTTGTAAGGCTTCATAAAAAAGCGAGTGTCCTGCGGAATGTAGGGCGGACGATTTCCCGAAATCATCACGACGTTGACGTGAGGGAACGTGCGCTTTGCGTATTGGGCAAGCTCCACACCGGACATGCCGCTACCGAGGTTAACGTCGGTGACCAGCGCGACGAGCTCTGTTCCGGTGGATGCCAAAACGAGTTCGGCGGTTTCCGCCGAGCTGCACTCGACCACTTCAAGGCCATGGTCTCTCAGGAGTTCGGCGAGGATCTCGCGCTGGAATGTGTCGTCCTCGACAACCAAAGCAATGAAATTCGGCATTTCGCCTCCGTTAATCGAGGCTAATCCGCTGAATTCTGATTGGTTCATGCCGTCTCTCAAAGAACCGGGCGCGGGCAGCTTCCCGTATCATCGTGGTTAAAACTCAACTCCCAGGCCGAAGCTTCTCTTCATCCAACAGGAACCATCGCAGTGCGGGCGGTTTGGTTTCCCACAGAGGATGAAAACATGAACAAGACGAATTCAGATGCCGGCGTTGATGCAGGCAATCAGGTTCCGCCGAGGCGTCATGATGCCGGCAGCGGGGCGAACGAAACGACGGATGGCCTGGATGCCACCAACGAAGCATTGCGCCATGCTGCGGAAGATACTCCGTCCGGCACCACTCCCGAGGATGTTGAGACAGTGCCGGTGTTCGACCGCGCTGACCTCGCACCGAAAATCTAGGGGGCGGTTGTGGCAATCAAAAAGCACGGCGTCATTATTGAAACGCCGACGGAAGCTCGACAGGCCGAGCCGGGGCCGTCGATCCTGTTGCTTCTCGTGGTGAGCGTCAGCATCGCCGTCGTTGCGATGGCGGTAGTTTGGTTGGTTTTCTTTCGCACATAGCAGGGACTGCCAAGGCGCCCCTCCACGGGGCACTAGCGCGACCAATTTACAAGCGCGCTTGGCGTTTCTCATTTCAGCTTCAAAGTACCAGGAAAGCTCATGGCCAAATCAACCAAGCAGACAGCCGGCACAATGGCGGCAGCCGGATCGGCGACGATCCACGATCAGAAGCTGCGCCGGGGCGAGGGCGGCGAACTTCATCAGACCGCCACCGGCGATATCCCAGTGCTGACCACCGCCCAGGGCGGTCCAATCTCGGATGACCAGAACTCTCTGAAGATCGGCCCGCGCGGCCCAACCTTGATCGAGGATTTTCACTTCCGGGAAAAGATCTTCCATTTCGACCATGAGCGTATCCCGGAGCGGGTCGTTCACGCCCGCGGCTATGGCGCACACGGCTTCTTCGAAAACTACAAGCCCCAGACGAAATACACCCGTGCCGATCTGTTCCAGCGCGCCGGCGAGAAAACGCCGGCTTTCGTGCGGTTTTCCACGGTTGCCGGCAGCAAGGGTTCGGCGGATCTCGCGCGCGACGTGCGCGGCTTCGCCGTCAAGCTCTATACCAAGGAAGGCAACTGGGACATCGTCGGCAACAACATTCCGGTGTTCTTTATCCAGGACGCCATCAAGTTTCCCGACATGGTTCATGCGGTCAAGGAGGAGCCCGACAGCGCTTTTCCGCAGGCCCAATCGGCGCACGATAATTTCTGGGATTTCATCAGCCTGACGCCCGAAAGCATGCACATGATCATGTGGGTGATGTCGGATCGCGCGATCCCGCGCTCGTTCCGCTTCATGGAAGGGTTTGGCGTCCACACCTTCCGCCTCGTCAATGCGAAGGGCGAATCGACCTTCGTCAAGTTTCACTGGAAGCCGAAGCTTGGCATGCAGTCGGTGCTCTGGAACGAGGCCGTAAAGATCAATGGCGCCGATCCCGACTTCCATCGCCGCGATCTCTGGACCGCCATTCAAACCGGCAACTTTCCGGAATGGGAATTGCAGTTCCAGATTGTTCGATCAGGCATTCGCCGACAGCTTCGATTTCGATGTTCTGGATCCCACCAAGCTGATTCCGGAAGAGATTGGTCCCGCCGATCCCGGTTGGCCGACTGGTGCTGGACCGGATGCCCGACAACTTCTTCGCCGAGACCGAGCAGGTCGCTTTCATGACCCAGAATGTGCCGCCCGGGATCGACTTCTCCAACGATCCGCTGCTGCAGGGCCGCAACTTCTCCTATCTCGACACCCAACTGAAACGGCTCGGTGGCCCGAATTTCACGCACATCCCGATCAATGCGCCGAAATGCCCGTTCCATCATTTCCAGCAGGACGGCCACATGGCGATGCGCAATCCGGTTGGGCGGGTGAATTACCAGCCCAATTCGTTCGGCGAAGGGCCGCGCGAGTCGCCTCAGCGCGGGTTCACGCCGTTCGCAGAAGTTGAAGACGGCCCCAAGCGCCGGCTGCGCGCGGAGAGCTTTGCGGATCATTACAGCCAGGCGCGGCAGTTCTTCATCAGCCAGACCGAGGGCGAGCAGCAGCACATCGCCGCGGCCCTGACCTTCGAACTCAGCAAGGTGAAGACGCCGGTGATCCGCGAGCGCGTGGTGTCGCATCTCCTCAATATCGACAAGACGCTGGCCGATCTGGTCGGTACCGGGCTCGGACTGCAGGAGATGCCCAAGGCAGCGGATGCGGCGATGCCGACACGGCAGGATCTCGACGCGTCCCCGAAGCTCAGCATCGTCGAAAACGGGCCGCAGCGCTTCGAGGGACGCAAGCTGGGCATTCTCGTCTCGGATGGCACCGATGCAGCCGTCCTCAAGGCGCTGAAGGCTGCACTCACCAAGGAAGGGGCAACGTTCGAGATCATCGCTCCGAAGGTGGGCGGTGCCGAGGCCAGCGATGGCAGCTGGATCGAGGCCGATCAGATGATCGACGGCGGCCCATCGGTGCTGTACGACGCCGTTGCGCTGTTGCCGGCGGCTGATGCGATTGATGATTTGTTGCAGGAGTCGACAGTGCGCGATTTCATCGCGGACGCCTTTGCGCACTGCAAGTTCATCGGGCATGTGAGCGCGGCCGTGCCTCTATTCGAGAAGGCAGGCATAGCCGAGGCGGACTTCGACGAGGGTGTTGTTGCGCTGGCCTCATCGAAGGATGTCGCCGGCTTCGTCGGCAAGCTGGGCCAGTTGCGGGTCTGGAGCCGCGAGCCACGCGTCAAGATGAAATAGTACTGCGGCAGAATGTTTGTCTTCTTCTCCAATCGTCTCGGGTGTGCCGGATCATTGCTGATCTCGGCCCTCGTCACGCTCGCGCTTCTCTACGCGTTTGGAATGATGAATTTCTGAAGGGATTCGGATTAGTCGCGCAAACGGCGCCTCCGGAACCGATTGCAGATAGGCCTGTTGTACCGTGCGAAAATCTCAGGACGGTGACATGAAACATAAATCCATTGAAGAAATTTCGAAGCGAATGGCGGGGATCGACATTGCGATCCTCTCCACCCATACCGAAAACGGCCAGATCGCCAATCGTCCCATGAGCAACAATGGCGACGTGCAGTACGACGGCACGTCCTATTACTTCACGTTCGAACAGTCTCGGACGGTATCCGACATTCAGGCGAACCCGAAGGTGGCGCTGGGTTTCACCAGCGAAGGCGGAATATTTTCCGACGCGATTTACGTCACCGTCGAAGGCAATGCCGAACTGATCAGGGATAAGGCCTCCTTCAAGGCTCATTGGACGAGCGACCTGGATCGCTGGTTCGAGCAAGGCATCGACACGCCTGGTATCGTGCTGGTGAAGGTGAAGGCTTCGCGCATCACCTATTGGGACGGCGAGGAAGAAGGCGAGGTAACGCTGTAGGCCTCCTTGAAGCGTTCTGAGACGCCGTCACGGCGCAAACTCGGAGCCGTTGAGCGGGACCATCGAAGGATGCCGAACCCATGCCGCCGCGGCGAAAAAATCGGGCGTGGGTGCAAGCGACCTGACACCGAAAAGTCGTTCCTCCCAGGAGCCGTCAGACTTCTCTGCGATCGCAGTCGGGCCTATAGTGTCCCGTCGGCATTGGGCCGATCCTTCCGGAAGACGAGAAACATCGGCTCCGGCAATAGAGCGGCCGGCTCGACACGGCCGCCACGGGAGAGAAATGTGAGCATCGTACGTTCGCTAATGGCGGCGCTTGCCGTCGCCCTGGCCGCCGGGCCGTCATGTGTCTTGGCGGAAGATTTTCCGGCACGACCGGTTCGCATCATCGTCCCGCAATCCCCCGGCGGCGCCACGGACACTTTTGGACGCGCGATCGGACAGAAGCTCAGCGAGCGCTGGAAGCAGCCGGTCGTTGTCGAGAATCGCGCCGGTGCTGCCGGCATCATCGGCACCGAGGCGGTCGCAAGGGCCCCGGCGGATGGATACACCCTGCTCGTCACCTACGAAGGCTCGCAGGCGATCAACCCCAGTCTGTACGAAAAGCTGCCATTCGATTCCGTCAAGGATTTCGAACCGGTCGCCACCATCGGGGTAACGCCGTTCCTGTTTATTGTCGGCCCGCAAAACAAGGCAAAGACACTTCGCGAGTTTCTCGACCTGGCGCGGGCCGATCCCGACAAGCTGAACTACGGTTCCGCAGGCAACGGCTCGGTCAATCATCTGTTGGGCGAGATGTTGAAGGTGGAGGCCGATGTCCGTATCGCGCATGTGCCCTATAAGGGCGCGCCACAGGCGATTTCCGACGTGATCGGCGGTCATCTGGACGCGGCATTCGCAAGCGCGCCGTCGGTCATCGGATCCGTTCGACAGGGATTGGTGCGGGCGCTGGCCGTCAGCAGCGCGCAACGCGTTGCGATTTCGCCCGACACGCCGACGATCGCCGAGAGCGGGGTCAAGGATTTCGACGTCAATCCGTGGTGGGGAATTTTCGGCCCGGCCGGCCTCAGCCCGTCGATCGTCGGCAAGATAAATGCCGATGTGGCCGAGATCCTGAAGGAGCCTGATTTTCAGGAAACGCTTTCCAAGCAGGGAGCCGCCCCGCTTACCAGTTCGCCGGAACAATTTCGCGCGTTGCTCGTCAAGGATATCGCGAAATGGGCCAAGACGGTAAAGGCGGCAGGGATCAAGATGAACTAGCCTGTTTGCGGCGCTCGCCCGGCGCGGCGGCAGCTGCCGGCGCTCCGGGTCCGCTATGCACATGCACGTCCCTGGCATGAAGCGGCTCGCCGCATTCGGAGCAGACCATCACCGGGTCGAACATCTTTCCGCAATTCTTGTGCTGGTGCAGCAGCGGGCGGCCGCGCTCGTCCACCATGTGCGTATCGCCCCAGTGCACGATCGACATCACCACCGGATACAGATCGAGGCCGCGCTGCGTCAGGATGTATTCGTACCGCGCCGGGCTTTCCTGGTAGCGCACGCGTCGCAGCACGCCGTAACGCACGAATTTCTTGAGCCGGTCCGCCAGCAGGTGCCGGGTAATGCCGAGCCGCGATTGAAACGCCTCGAAGCGGCGGACCCGAAGGAAGCACTCGCGCAGGATCAGGAGGCTCCAGCGGTCGCCGATGACCGCGACCGTGCGCGCCAGCGAGCATGGCTCTTCTTCGAGGGTGTCCCAGCGCATCCCGATCTCCGGTAAAGATTAATCGAAACAAGGATATAGTCGATAAATTCCAAATCAGAATGCTTAGAATAGGCCATTTTCACCACTATCTAAGTACTATACAGATCGCATTCCATTTGATAGTTCTATTTTAGAACTATGAGGCTGATGCGCGCCAGTGGGCTGGCCCGATGAACAATGAGGTCGCTCTCTATATCGAGGGCCGCGCCACGAGCTCATCAACCGCTCCGGCTTCAACGCCTATCCGCCACGAGAGCTTCCACAGGCGGCGAACAGGAGAGACCCAATGGCCAAGAGAAATGCGACCGCGGCGATCATCGGTGCGGGAGACTTTATCGGCTCCGAGATTGCCAAGAAATTCGCCGCCGAGGGATTTACGGTGTTCGCCGGCCGCCGCAACGGCGACAAGCTCGCGCCGCTGGTGAAAGACATCGAGGCGAGCGGCGGCAAGATCTTTGCGCGCTCGCTCGATGCCCGCAAGGAGGAGGAGATCACGGCATTTCTCGCCGATGCCGACAGGGAAGCGCCGCTCGAGGTCTGCATCTTCAACGTCGGCGCCAACGTCAATTTCCCGATCCTCGACACCACCGAGCGGGTGTTTCGCAAGGTGTGGGAGATGGCCTGCTACTCGGGCTTCCTGGCCGGCCGCGAAGCCGCGCGCCTGATGCTGCCGCGCAAGCAGGGAAACATCTTCTTCACCGGCGCGACCGCCAGCCTGCGCGGCGGACGCGGCTATGCGGCGTTCGCCAGCGCCAAGTTCGGCTTGCGCGCGGTGGCGCAGGCGATGGCGCGCGAACTCGGGCCGCAGAACATCCATGTCGGCCACCTCATCATCGATTCCGGCGTCGACACCGAATGGGTTCGCCAGCGGCGCGTCGAAGCGCTCGGCCCGGATGCGCTGAAAGATCCCGACGCCCTGATGCCGCCGGCGTCGGTCGCCGACGCCTACTGGCGGCTCTACGAGCAGCCGCGCAGCGCCTGGACCTTCGAAATGGAGATCCGGCCGTTCAAGGAGACGTGGTGATAAGCGGTTGATCGCCCGGCGGAGCAGCATAGTTAAGTGCGGTTCCGATCCGCTCAGCGTTACCCTGCCCTGAACAGGAGCAACCGCCATGCCGTTATGGACATGCGAACAATGTGGGGCCCAGTTTCCCGAAAGCGCTGATCCGCCGCAGGCCTGCTTGATCTGCGAGGACGAGCGGCAGTTCGTGAACTGGAAGGGCCAGGCGTGGCTCACGCGCGAGCAACTGGCGAAACGTCACAAGCTCGTCTGGCGCGACGATCTCGGCATCTCCGGCATTGCCATCGAGCCGGCTTTTGCGATCGGGCAGCGCGCGCTTCTGGTGCCCGAGGCGGATGGCTGCGTGATGTGGGATTGCGTGCCGCTGGTCACAAGCGAAGCGGTCGATTATGTCCGCTCGCTCGGCGGCCTGAAGGCGATCGCCGTCTCGCACCCGCATTATCTATGGCGCGGTCGCGGACTGGAGCGAGGCGTTCGGCGGCGCACCGGTCTATCTGCATGGCGACGATCGCGCCTTCGTCACGCGGCCGCACTCCGCCATCGTGCCCTGGACCGGCGACAGCCATCGGATATCGGACGATATTCTCCTGGTGCGCACCGGCGGGCATTTCGCCGGCGCCACGGTGATGCACTGGCGTGCGGGCGCGGAGGGCCGCGGCGCGCTGCTCACCGGCGATGTCGCGATGGTGGCGATGGACCGCCGATCGCTCAGCTTCATGTACAGCTTTCCGAACTACATTCCGCTCAATGCCCCGGCGGTGCGCCGGATCTGGGCGGCGATCGAACCGCTGGCGTTCGACCGCGTCTATGGTGCGTGGTGGGGCCGCAACATCGCCGAGAACGCCAAGGCGGCGTTCGAGATGTCCGTCCGGCGCTATATCGCGGCGATCTCCGGCTGAAGCGCCCGCTAGCGGTTGCCAACCCCGGCCGCGGCGACGCCGCGCGGCATCGGCGCCGGCTGCGGCGCGATGGCGGCCCGCTCTTGGGTTCGCTGAGCCAGCCGGTGAGACGCGACATCAGGCCGGTCTGTTCCGCGGTCCTCGGCTCCTGCACGAAGGGATCGGTGTAGCAGCGTGCGCCGACGGCCTTTGCCATCCGCGCCACCGCATCGGTCATCGCCGGGGCGCCCGCGGTGTAGACCACGTCGTCGGGCGTGAGTTCGGCAAGATGATCGGTCGGCCTTCCGCCCTGAATGGCGTGCGAGATCTGCTGCGGCTCCGACACCATCGGGATCAGCGTGACGTTGGGAAACAGCGCCAGCCGGCACAGCGCCGCGTGCATGTAGAGCGAGCGGATGCTGCGGGCCTGCACGATGAAGACCATTTCGCGCTGCGGCTGCTCCATGATCGCGGCGACCGCGACCGACCACATCGGGGCAAAGCCGGTGCCGCTGGCGACGAGCACGACGCGCCCCGGATGGTCCTTCCTGAAAAAGGCGCGGCCGTACGGCCCCGTCAGCTTGACGCGGTGCCCGGCGCGGATTTCCTGGCCGAGCGCCGAGGAAACCAGCCCGTCCTGCACTTTGCGGATGTGAAAGTGCAGCAGGTGATCGTGCGGCGCGCCTTCCATCGGAAAGGTCGGGCTGTAGGAGCGTGGCGGCATCCCCTGGAACTGCAGCTTGCAATATTGGCCGGGAAGGTAGTCGAGCGGCTTCGGCAGTTCGATGTCGACGCCCACCACGTCGGGCGCGAGCGGGACGACCTGCGCCACTTCCGCCGACAACGCCACCGGTTCGGGCGCGGCCTCGATCTCGATCTGCAGATCGGAGACGATCCGGGCCTGGCAGGCATGGATCATGTCGTCGCCGCGGCTTTGGCCGCCGAACACCTGGCCGTCGACCAGGCGCACGCGGCAGGCGCCGCAGATTCCGGAGCGGCAATCATGCGGAAGATCGACGCCGCTCATCAACGCCCAGTCGAGCAGCAGTTCGCCGCGGTTCGCCAGATACGGCTCGTCGTTGATCGTGACTTTGCAAATCTTGGACATTTATTCCACCTCGATACGAATGGGCCGCACGTGCCGCGTATGTCTGATCTGGCTGTGGTCGAAGGCGGCGACCCGCATGAAGACGCCGCTTCGGATGGGCACGTCAAACTTGCTTGTGGTGTCGAGCCGGCGTTTCACCTCGAGCGCCCAGAGGCCGGAGGCCCAGCGGGCCGCCGATCGAACGTCGGCGCGATCGCCTGAAAATTCGCCGCCCAGGATGACGCCCGGGATCACGGTGCCGATCGGGATGCGGGCGTCGGCATCGGTCGAATAGGGCACCGACTCCTGATCGGTCATGTACCAGCGCGCGCCGTCGCTCTCGCCGTGATTGGGATCGAGATCGATATCGCCCATCGCGTCCGTGGTGGCGGCGACGGCCTTGGGCAGGCGCAGCGGGGCGATCAGGCGGCTGCGGCGCGGGCCGCCCGAGGTGTCGGCCTCGACGGTGAAATTGTCCCGGTAGTTCGCCGTTCCCGGGTCGGTCGCGAAGCCGCCCTTGTAGGGCACGACGTTGGCCACCTGCATCGGGGTCGGATCGAGCCGGCGGTCCGAAATGGGCGTCATCCATCCAGCCGGCCGAACTGCTCGTCGCCTTCCACTGCCAGACATCGGCATAGCCGGCTTCCGTGTAATGCAGTCCGCGGCCGCTCATCGTGGCCGGCGCGTTGGCGACCGGCTGCGGCCCCGGATGAAAGGTCCGGCCGCCGGCCAGCGTGACATCCATGGTGGTCAGCAGCACCGAGAACTTGTCTTCGTTATATTGATGCTCGTCGCCGAGTTGAAAGCCGGAATGAAGCAGGTGCCATCCGTCGGCTTCCTTGACGAGCGGCAGCTGCTTCAGCGAGCGCGTGGAGTCCTGCCAGGTGAAGAGGAAATAGGCGTAGGTGCCGTCATGCACCGCGCGAATCTCTATTCGGGCTTCTCCCTTGCCGTCGAAATTTCCGCCTTCGCCGGTCAGGAGCGAGAACGGCTTGACGCCGCGCCAGGCCCGATCGGATGTGTCGCCGTCGAGCATCGGGGCGTCGGCGGGATTGATGCGGCGTATCTGCACAGTGTCGACCGACAGCCGATCGGTTGCCACGAGGAGCGAGCCGCCGGTGATCGCGGCGGCGACCGCGACCACGAACGCATTGGCCTGCAGGGTCGGGTTTCGCGATCGCGCGGGGCCGGAGCCGGGGCGCGTCGCGGGGTCCGGTTCGCGGGTCCGGTCGTGGCGGGCCTCGGCGCGCGGCTGCAGCGGATGGGACGGAACTTCGGGCGGTGCGCCGAAATTTTCGGATTCCGACGCGCGCGCCGACTGCTCGGCCAGCATGCCCAAGCAGTTCGACCGCATCGAGCTTCGGCGGCGGCGCGGGCAGCGGGGCGGGACGGAAGATGCGCAGCAGTTGCGCAACGCCGCCGCTCTTGTACTGGGTCAGGACGTGCAGCACGACAAAGGCGAGGATCACCCACGTTCCCACCCAGTGCAGCATCGCGACGTCGTAGCCGGAGTAGAAGCCGAAATAGAGCAGCCCGCCGCTGATCAGCAGCCCCGACATCGTGACGAAGAAGATCCAGTACATCAGGGCGATCATGGCGCTCAACCTGACCTGTCCGCGGCGGAACAGTCCGCGCACCCGAACCTTGTCGAGCTGGACGCGGCGGCCGAGGCCGGAGCGGAGCATGTAGACGACGTAGCCGATCGCGACCGAGACCAGCACGATCGCGGCCTGCATATGGGCGACCCATGCGCTGCCGCGCGGCAGTACGGCGTCGAACCAGTTGAGCCAGGTCCGGTCGGGCGTTTCGGTCGCAATGCGTAGACCGGTAACGAGCGCAACGGCGAAGGCTGCCACGAACGTCCAGTGCAGAATGATGGTCCCATAGTCCGTCTTACGCTGCCTCACGCAGATGCCCCGCTAAATTCACTTGCCGGACAGCAACCGCGCCGATTCCTCCAACCGCCGATGCCGCCGCCGTACCGATGATGGTCCCAAAGCAGCCGTCATTGGGGCCATCATCCGAGAATCGCTTTCCAAGGATCGTTCCTTGCGGGCGCAGGCCGGCTGATGCCTGTTCTCTGTGCCCGTTGCGCCAGCCGGATCGGCGAACGCGATCTTCACTCGTTGTATCGGCCTCCGGCATTCCCGTAGCATCGGGAACGTCGGAGGCACCGCCGCGCGCCGCTATCCCCACGTATGGTGCAGTTGATGCGCCAGATCGGACATGCCCGGATTGCCATGGTCCTCCGACTGCGATGGTGACGTCGGCTGCCGCGAGCGTCACCGGCTCGGCGCCGATCGGAGGGGCCGCGTCGTGTGCCGGAGCCGGCTCCGTCGCTGCTACGGCGGCCGGCGGTTCGGCCACCGGCGCCGTTCCCAGGACTTCGGTGACAGTCGCGCCATTGGCGTTGTAGTTGCCTCCGGTGACGGGGATGTTGCTGGAGCCGACATCGGCCGCATTGCCGTGCATCTGGTCCGCGGCCGCCGTGACCAGGGTGGCGTCGCCGGTCTGCAGTCCCTTGATGATCGCGGCAACCTCGGCGCCAAGCGCGCCGCTCGCGTTGAGCAATGCGTCGCCGCCCTGCGCCGCGTCGAAATCGGTCACGAACTTTTCGAATGCCTTGAGGTTGTCGATCAGCGCGGCAATGGCCTTGGTATCGCCGCTGCCGACGAGGTCGATCGCCTGCTGACCGAGCGAATTGGACTGGGCGATGAAATTGGCCGTGAAGACCGTCTGCACATCATTTTCGAGATGCGCTTGAGCTGGAATCTCGGCGCCCGGAAGCGGCGAGAAGCCGCTGACGCCGTCTTGCGTCGCCATCTCGGCCAGCTTGGGGTCGCTCTGAACGATTTCGATGATGTCGAGGATGTTGTCGATGCTGGCGCGTGCCGCATCGGGGCTGATATTCGGGTCGTTGATATAGGTGAGTTCGAGCTGAAGCTGGCGCACGACCGCATCGGCATGCTCGCCGGTCACTCCCTCGAACATTTCCGGCTTGGCGCTGATCAGCGTCTGCAGGTCCTTGATCACGGTATTGAGGTCTTCGGTGATCTCGGCCCGGTTGTCGTCATTCACGCCACCGAGGATGTCGTTGGCCACCTCATTGAAGAGCGCGCCGATCTCCGCGAGATTATGCGGCGCGGCTGGTTCAGGCACGACCGCCGGCGCCGCCGCAAGTGCGAGGTTGGTCAGCGCGACGTCGGCCTTGACCGTATTGACGGTATTGACGATGTCGAGATTGCTGGCGCGAAGCGATTGCTCTGCGGCGACTGTATTGCCGATCATGGCGGCGCTGTTTGCCGTGGCGTTGGCCGTCGATATCGCGGTGTTGATGTCGGACAGGATGGCCTGAACATGGCCGAGCGCGGCGCCGGACAACTGCCCTTTGCTGACTTCCGCCAGCAGGCCGTTGTGCACCGTCGTGAGTTCGTTCGCAGAATTGTTGACGCCGCCAGTCCCCTGGACTGCCTTGGTCAACCGGGGTTTGCGGCAGGCTGCTCACGGGCGCCTGGATGCCGTTGTTGAACGTCGTGCCGAGTCCGGAGAAGGTCGGAGCGGTGGATGGCGAGGGCGTGTCGATGAGCGGAGGCGCATCCTCCGGCGGTGTCGCGGACGGAGGCGCGGGGGCAACCGGCGGGCTCGGGGCCTCGTCGATCGGCTGCTCGAGATCGGCGCGGCGCTGATCTCCCCAAAGAGTGAAACGAGCCATTCTTGGTCCCCTGTCATCCAGTCGAATTTATTGACAGCGTGGTCGCCGCCATCCACCAGGGAGCGGGATGTGTGCAGAGTGAAGGATCGATTAGCTTCGTGGCGTCATTCGGCCGAGACGGCGACCATTGAGCGCCGAAGCAAGGTCATAGACGGACGAATCCATGACGCTGCGGCGCGCCGAAAAGACGGCGAATGAAACCCGCGCAAGGGAAGGAAATTGCAGCCGTTATCGGCGCTTGTCGCGCGAATCCGGAAGGTCGAACTCGTTCGGTGCCGGAATTTTGCTCAGCCACGCCACACGGGGCGGGCGACAACGCGGCGTCTGCCACCTTTCTACCCGCGAGCGAACTTGAACGATCGGCATTCGTCGCATTCTCGTCGAAAAATGGTCTGCATCGCCCGTCAAGGAGGCCTGTAGGGAAACCCGACACTCGAGCGGGTCGAAGGGCAGTTCAATGAGTATCGCTCAGGGGCAGGCACAGAACCGGGCGCGGGCAGCGGCGAAGCCCAGCGCGATTTCAGGTCTGCTGTCGACGCTGAATGCTGGCGATCCGGTCGCGAACGCGCTTCGCGACAGCGCGCGCCGCATGATCGGCGTCGCGGTGTTCAGCGGCGTCATCAACATCCTGATGCTGTCGGGCTCGCTCTATATGTTGCAGGTCTACGACCGGGTGATCCCGAGCCGCAACCTCGCGACCCTGTTCGGCCTCTCCTTGATGGTGCTGATCGCCTATCTCGTGCAGGGATATTTCGATGCGATGCGCTCGCGGATGCTTTGCCGGATCGCGACGCTGTTCGATGGCGGCCTGCAGGAGGCGATCCATTCGGCGCTCGCCACCCTGCCGCTGCGCGGGGTGAAGCCGGTCCTGATGCAGCAGCCGCTGCGCGATCTCGACCAGGTGCGCACCTTCATGTCGGGCATGGGACCGACGGCGTTCCTCGACATGCCCTGGATTCCGGTGTTCCTGATCGGGCTGTTCCTGTTTCACCCGATGATCGGCTTCACGGCACTGCTCGGAACCGCCGCGATCATTGCCATGACACTGGTGACCGAGCGGATCTCGCGCGGCGCGACCAAGGCGGCGTCGGACCTGAACGCGCAGCGGCAGGTGCTGGCGGACGCGACGCAGCGCAATGCGGAAATCGTCCGCGCGCTCGGCATGACGGACCGGCTGACGGCGCGCTGGGCGCAGGCCAACGAGCGCTATTTGCAGGAAAACATCCGCGCCACCGACGTCTATGCCAATCTCGGCTCGAGCGCGAAGGTGCTGCGCTACATCCTGCAGTCGGGAATGCTGGGCATGGGCGCCTATCTCGTCGTCGCCGACAAGGCGTCGGGCGGCATCATGATCGCGTCCTCGATCCTGATGGGGCGCGCGCTCGCGCCGGTCGAAATCGCGCTAGGCACCTGGAAGCAACTGTCCGCCGCCCGCCAGGGCCTCGCGCGGCTGCGCGACATCTGCAAGGCGACCGCGCCGCCGCCGGCGCCGCCGGTCAAGTTGCCGCGGCCCGGCCGCGAATTGTCCGTGCAGAATCTCGCGGTGGCGGCGCCGGGCTTCGACATGCCGATCGTGTCCGGCGTCACGTTCTCGCTCAAGGCCGGCTCGGGGCTGGCGCTGCTCGGCGCCAGCGCGTCGGGCAAGACCTCGCTCTCGAAGGCGCTGGTTGGAATCTGGCCGGCGCATCGCGGCGCCGTGCGGCTCGACGGCGCGTCGCTCGATCAGTGGCGTAACGAGGATCTCGGCCGGCACATCGGCTATCTGCCGCAGGATGTCGGCCTGTTCGACGGCACGGTGGCGGAAAACATCTGCCGCTTCGACGAGAACGCGAACTCGGACGCCATCCTGAAGGCCGCGCAGATCGCCGGCGTCCACGACATCATCCTGCGCCTGCCGGAGGGTTATGCGACGCGGATCGGGCAGGGCGGCATGTCGCTGTCGGCCGGGCAGAAGCAGCGGGTCGGCCTGGCGCGGGCGGTGTTCGGCGATCCCTTCCTGCTCGTGCTCGACGAGCCCAACGCCAATCTGGATGCCGACGGCGAGAACGCCTTGACGCGCGCCATCGGGATCATGCGCCAGAACAAATCCATCGTCGTCGTCATCTCGCATCGGCCGAGCGCGCTCTCCGCGCTCGACATGACGATGGTGCTCTATGAAGGCAAGGCGATCGCGTTCGGCCCGAGCGCGGAAGTGTTCGCGCGCGTCCGCAACGCCGGCGGCAAGGGGGTACCGGGAGCGCCGCAGTCCGCGCCGCAAGCGAAGGCGGAGCCGCGTCCGTCGCTCGCCGAAAGCGTTCCATCATGAAGGGTTTCGATCACGTGCATGCCGATGAAAGAGTTTCGCGCCGCCGGTTCGAGGGAACGGATGAGGACGCCGCGGCACCGCAGGGCCAGGCGCTGATTCTCGAACTGCAGCGGTTGCGGCAGGCTTTCGAACTCGACAATCAGCAGGACCAGCGGCCGCCGCTTCGCCGGCCGGCGAATGACGAGGGACGTCCGGGCTCGCGGCGTTCGCGGCAGGCCCGGCCAAAGCGGTCGAAAAAGAAGAGCAAGATGGGACGGGTGCTGGAATGGCTCGGCCCGTTCGGATCGCAGTCCGAGGTTCTCGATCCGGAACCGCCGCCGCCGCGCAGCGGACGCAGCACGCGCGACCCGCAGTTCATGAGCACGCCGCCGGCGGGCGGCATGCGCGGTCCGCACGGAGATGCCTCTCCACGCATGCCCCGGCACGAGCCGGCAGGCGCGCGGTCCGATCATCTCGCCCGACGATCCGTCGTTGATGAACATACCAGAGGTCGCGGCCGGAGGTTCTTTCGATCGACGAGATGCGGCGCGCCGCGCGTCGAGGCGCCGCAACTGGCGCCGCCGAGCCCCGCTGGTCCGATCGCGCGCGACCGTTCGGTCGACGAACGTGGTCCGCAACGGCCTGACCGCCGGCGTCGCATTCCTCGCCGATCGCGATGGATCGAGGGATATGGCGGGCGCGCCCGGCGAAAGCATCGTGCAGCGCGCAGGCCGCGCCTACGAGGGCGAACTGCGCACCGGCCTGCGGGCGCTGCTCGATTGTCGGCGGCGTGGCGGGCGGCTGGATGACGCTGGTGCCGCTGTCGGGCGCCGTGGTGGTGCCGGGCAATCTGGTGGTGCAGTCCAACGTCAAGACCATCCAGCATCCGACCGGCGGCGTGGTCGCGCAGATCCCGGTCCATAACGGCATGCGGGTCAACGCCGGCGATCTGCTGCTGCGGCTGGATTCGACGCAGGCGCAGGCCAGCCTCCAGGTGGTCAGCAAGCAGCTCGACGAAGTGCGGGCGAAGGGCGCGCGGCTGGTCGCCGAGCGCGACGGTCTGCCCCGCCCGGCGATCCCGCCGGAAATGTCGTCGCGGCTGGACGACAACAATGTCAAGACGGTGCTGGCTTCGGAGGCGTCGCTGTTCCGGGCGCGGACGACCGCCCGCGAGAGCCAGAAGGAACTGCTCAAGAGCAAGGTATCGCAGCTTGGCGAGGAGATCGTGGGCCTCGAGGCGCAGGTCGCATCCAAGGCCAAGCAACTGGAGTTGATCACGGGCGAACTCACGGGCGTGCAGGAGCTGTTCGACAAGCGTCTGGTGCCGATCGCGCGGCTCACGGCCCTGCAGCGCGAGGCCGCCAGAATCGAGGGTGAACGCGGCCAGTTGATCTCGACCATCGCCGAGACCAAGACCAAGGTCGACGAGGCGAAGCTGCAACTGGTCAGGCTCGACCAGGATGTGCGCACGGAAGTCGTCAAGGATCTCGGCGAGGCGCAGGGCAAGGAAGCCGAACTCAGCGAACGAAGCGTCGCGGCCCGCGACATGCTCGAGCGCATCGAGATGCGCGCGCCGACGTCGGGCGTGATCCATCAATTGAACGCGCACACCATCGGTGGCGTGATTCGCGCCGGCGACGCCGTCATGGAGGTGGTGCCGGATTCCGACGATCTGCAGATCGAGGCCAAGTTGCAGCCGAATGACATCGACCAGGTGCGCAAGGGTCAGCAGGCCTTTGTCCGCTTCTCCGCCTTCAACCAGCGGGTGACGCCGCAGTTGATCGGTCAGGTGTCCTACGTCTCGGCCGACACCACGAAGGACCAGCAGAGCGGCACGTCCTATTTCACGGTCCGGATCATGCTGCCGGAAGAGGAACGCCGGCGGCTGGCCGGGCTGCAGCTCTGCTTCGGGCATGCCCGCGGAAGTGTTCATGCAGACCGGCAGCCGGACCATGCTGAGCTATCTGCTCAAGCCGATTATGGATCAATTCCAGCGGGCGTTCGTCGAGCGGTGAGGGGGATGGCATAGGGTTGCAGGGCGGCTAAATCTTGCCACTCCAGATAGTATCGCTATATCAGGGCTTTGCTTTTGCCCTGTTACCTGCGAGCCCCTGATGACAACCACCACCGCCCCCGAATCCCAGCCGTTCCAGGCCGAGGTCGCCGAACTCCTGAACCTGATGGTGCACTCGGTCTATTCGGAGACCGACATCTTCCTGCGCGAGCTGATTTCGAACGCGTCTGACGCCTGCGACAAGCTGCGCTATGAGGCGATATCGGCGCCCGACCTGATCACTGACGGCGCGCCTCCCGACATCCGAATCGTGCCGGACAAGAAGGCCGATACGCTTTCCGTGATCGACAGCGGCATCGGCATGGACCGGCAGGAGCTGATCGACAATCTCGGCACCATCGCGCGCTCCGGCACAAAATCCTTTCTCTCCCGCCTGACCGAGGCCAAGGACGGCACCAACCTGATCGGCCAGTTCGGCGTCGGCTTCTATGCGGCGTTCATGGTCGCCGACCGCATCGTCGTCACCAGCCGCCGCGCCGGTTCGGACGAGGTCTGGGTGTGGTCGTCCTCGGGCGGCAGCGGGTTTGAGATCGCGCCAGGTAGCGAGGAGGATGCCGCCCGCGTCGTGCGAGGCACCGAGATCGTTCTGCACCTGAAAAAGGATGCGCAAAAATATCTGGAAGCGCATGAGATCGAGCGCATCGTCCGCGCCTGGTCCGACAATATCCAGTTTCCGATTCTGCTGGTGCCGGAGGAGGGCGAGCCGCGCCAGATCAATTCGGCCAGCGCGCTGTGGCAGCGGTCGAAGTCGGATCTCTCGGCGGAGGACTACAAGCAGGCCTATCAGCAGATCGCCGGCGCCTTCGACGAACCGGCGATGACGCTGCATTATCGCGCCGAGGGCCGGCAGTCCTATGCGGTGCTGTTGTTTGCGCCGTCGACCAAACCGTTCGACCTGTTCGACCAGGCGCGCAAGGGCAAGGTCAAGCTCTATGTCCGCCGCGTCTTCATCGCCGACGACGCCGATATCCTGCCGGCCTATCTGCGCTTCATCCGCGGCGTGATCGACAGCGAGGATTTGCCGCTCAACATCTCCAGAGAGATGCTGCAGAACAATCCGCAGCTCACGCAGATCCGCAAGGCCGTGACCGGCCGCGTGATATCGGAACTGGAAAGCCTCGGCGACAAGGAGCCGGAAGCGTTCGCGAAAATCTGGGACGCGTTCGGCCCCGTGATCAAGGAAGGCATCTGGGAAGATTTCGAGCGCCGCGAGAAATTGCTGGCGTTGTCGCGCTTCACCACGACGAAGGGCGAGAAGCGCTCGCTCAAGCAATATGTCGAGGACATCAAGCCGAACCAGACCGACATCTATTATCTGACCGGCGAGAGCGTCGAGCGGCTGAAGGCCAATCCGAAACTGGAATCCGCCACCGCGCGCGGCATCGAGGTGCTGCTGCTGACCGATCCGGTCGATGCGTTCTGGACCTCCGCGCCGCTCGATTTCGGCGGCAAGCCGCTGAAGTCGCTGAGCCAGGGCGATATCGATTTCGCCCTGATCCCGCTGCTGGACGACAAGGCCGACGACAAGAAGGACGAGCCCGCCGCTGATGAAGCCACGACGATTGCGCTGATCAAGGACGCGCTCGGCGAGCGCGTCTCCGACGTCCGTGCCTCGCAGCGGCTGACCGCGAGCGCCTCATGCCTGGTCGCCGGCGGCGGCGCGCATGACCGCATGCTGGAACGGCTTTTGGCGATGCAGAACAAGGCGCCCACCACCAAACCTGTCCTGGAGATCAACATGCGTCATCCGCTGGTCGCGGCGATCACCGGCGACAAGGAGGCAGCCAAGGACCTGTCGTTCCTGCTGCTGGAGCAGGCGCAGATCCTCGACGGCGAGTTGCCGGAGGATCCGGCGGCGTTCGCCAGCCGGCTGAACCAGCTGGTGCTGCGCGGGCTGGCGAAAGGGTAGGACGTTTCGCCGCGCGCTGAACCGGATTTCAAATCCATCCGTATCTGTCACATCGCTGGAACCGTGGGCCCTCATCGCCATGACGACGCCCGAAGGCACCGACATCTTCTACGGCGCGATCCCGGTCTTTCGCGGCTTTGGCCGCCTGATGGACCCGGCGATGTATTCGCCGTTGCCGGATGACTGGGCCGTCGGCGTCGCCGACATCGTGGAATCGACCAAGGCGATCGCGAACCAGCGTTACAAGGCGGTCAACATGGCCGGCGCCTCCGTCATCGCCGCCGTCGCCAACGCGCTTGAGGGGCGCGAGTTTCCGTTCGTGTTCGGCGGCGACGGCGCCAGCTTTGCGGTGTCGCCCGGCGATCTCGAGCGGGCGCGTGAGGCGTTGGCGGCGACCGCGATCTGGGTCGAGGAAAGTCTCAACCTCGTGATGCGCGTGGCGCTGGTGCCGGTCGGGGATATCCGCGCGCAGGGCCTCGACGTCCGCGTGGCCCGCTTCGGTCCGTCGGCAAATCTGTCCTATGCGATGTTTTCCGGCGGCGGCTTGGGGTGGGCGGATGCCGCGATGAAGCGCGGCGAGTTCGCGGTGCCGGCGGCAGCACCCGGCACGCAGCCCGACCTGTCCGGCCTGTCGTGCCGGTTCGAGGAAATTCCCGTCCACGCGCGGGCACATCCTGTCGGTGCTGGTGGTGCCGGCCAGCGGGGCCGATCCGCATCGCTTTCCGCAAGGTGATCGAGGACATCATCCGCCTGGTCGGAAAAATCTCCGGATGCCGGACGGCCGGTGCCGCCGGGCGGGCCGCCGCTGCGCTGGCCGCCGGCCGGCGTCGACTATGAGGCGCGCGCCGCGCGCGGCGGACCGCTGTTGAAGCGGCGCGCAGTCGTGCTCGCGGTGACGCTGTGGGCCTATGTCGTGATGCGCTTCGGCATCAAGGTCGGCAAGTTCGTGCCGAAGAACTACGTGCAGCAGGTGGTGGAGAATTCCGACTTCCGCAAATATGACGACGGCCTGCGGATGATCCTCGACTGCACCGAGGAGATGCAGCAAGCGCTGGCGGAACTGCTGGCGAAGGCGGCGTCGGAACGGATCGTCCGCTACGGCCTGCACCGGCAGGACGCGGCGATGATGACCTGCTTCACGCCGTCGGTGATGCGCAGCGATCACGTCCATTTCATCGACGGCGCCCGCGGCGGCTATGCGTCGGCGGCGACGGCGCTGAAGGCGATGGCGGCGTGATTTGTAGGGTGGGCAAAGCGCAGCGTGCCCACCATCTGTCCGAGATCGCTGCTCGAAATGGTGGGCTCGCTACGCTCAGCCCACCCTACGAAGCTTTCTGCGCTACCGTCCCACCCGCGTCCAGGTCTCGCCGCCGCAGAGCGCGCCGACGCAGCCTTCGACCCGCAGCGTATCCGGGCCCGCCACCGAGACGCTGCTGGCGTAGCTCGAGCCGTCGTCGGCGTTGTAGATCTGGCCCGACCATTTGTTGGGACCGCTGGGCTGCATGCCGCTGAACAGCGACAGGCCGATCATCGGCCGCTTCTTCAGCGCCGGGTTGGGATTCTTGTCATCGACCTGCGGCTTGCCGGTGGCCGGATCGATCGGGTCCTTGAGGCCGACGATCGTGCCGCAGATGCCGCCGCCGCATTTGCTGACCTTCACCCGTGCGTCGCCGGACTGCGTCAGCCAGACGCCGGTCGGCTCGCCCGTGCCCTGCGCACGAACCGATGGGGCGGCCAGCCATGCCGCCGCGATGCGTGATGAAGCGGAGTGAAAGATGTTCTGCAAGCCATGAACCATTCCTCGAAAAAGCAGGCTTGCATAGCAACAAATCAGATTTGCGCAACTTCACATTAAGTTCGTTGTACAACTTGGCCGATCATTTGCCCCAGCGGGTGAGGCGGACCGACAGCGCCGTGCCGAGGCCATAGACGACCATGGCGACGCCAACCAGCGCGAACATCTGCCACGCCGGAGCTCCCGTCGACGCCAACAGCCAGCCGCCGCCACCGACGATCAGCAGCCGTGCGGTGCCGGCCATGACCGGACCGCCGACCTTCGCGGCGCCCTGCGAGGAGAAATAGAGGCAGGCGCCGAGGCCGAAAAATGCGAACGCCGGTCCGGCCCAGGTGAAATAGGAATGCGCCGCGGCGGTGACGCCGGGGTCGCTGGTGAACAGCGACACCCAGAGCGCAGGCTTCGCCGCGACGATCAGCCCGATGGTGCCGACGGTGATGGCGGCGGCGAGCCCGGCCGTCCACGCCACCTGCCGCGCGCGCGTCACGAGACCCGCGCCGATCGCCATGCCGACCATCGGCACCGAGGCAACGCCGAACGCGAAGGAGATCGGCGTGAGCAGAAATTCCAGCCGCGAGCCCATGCCGTAGCCGGCGAGAATCTCGGTGCCGTAGCCGGCGAGGATTTTTGTGAAGATCAGCACCGTCAGCACGGTCTGCAGCGGCGACAGGCACGACACCGCGCCGACCTTGAGGATGTCGAAGAACATGGCGCGCTGGAATTTGAAGCCCTTGAGCTTCAGCGCCAGCCGGCTGCGGCCGCTGACGAGATACCAGGCCAGAAACAGCGCGCCGAGCGTGAAGGCGGTGAGCTGGCCCGCGGCCACGCCGCCCATGCCCAGTTTCGGCAGACCGAACAGTCCAAGGCCGAGCGCGCCGCCGACGCGCGATCTGCACCAGCGCGGTGCCGATCAGCGTTACCGACGGAATGCGCATGTCGCCGGTGCCGCGCACCACGGAAGCCAGCGTGTTGACCAGCCAGATCGAAATCGCGCCGGAGAACAGCACCTGCGAATACTGCATGGCCTGTTCGAGCACGCCGCCGCGCCCGCCGAGCAGCGTGTAGAAGGCGCGGCCGAACGTCAGCATGACGGCGGTGAAGAAAATTCCGGCGCAGGCGCCGATCATCGCGGCATGCAGCGCCAGCGTCGCCGCCCGATCGCGATCGCCGGCGCCGATCGCGCGGCTGATCGCGGAGGAGACGCCGCCGCCCATCGCCCCCGCCGACATCATCTGCGTCAGCATGACGAAGGGAAACACCAGCGCGATGCCGGCGAGCGGCTCGGTGCCGAGCCGGCCGATATAGGAGGTCTCGAACACGGCGACCAGCGTGGTTCCCACCATGGCGATCGCATTGGGCAGCGCGAGCTTCAGCAGCGTCGGCAGGATCGGTGCGCTGAGCAGGCCGTTGGCCGGGGTGGATGGGACTGCGGCGGCGCGCTGTCGAGCGGGGCGTCAATGGTCATGCGGCGCAGGTGATCCAAATCCAATAAATTATGCCTGACATATTATCCGGCGGCGCCGGCGCAAGCCACCCGCGCGCCGCGCAGGGGTCACCATGGCAGGCCGCATAGGTCGATAATTCCGTCGCGCGGCTTGCGGGTGAAATCGAACACATATGGCGCCATCGCTTCGAAGCGAATTCTTCCTCCGGCTGCTCGGCATAGACCTCGCCCTGAAACGGATGCCAGCCCCGCGCCTGGTAGAACGCCTCATTGTGCGGCTCGCAGAACAGCATCGCGAAGCGCACCGCCTCGTGATCCCGCAGCGTCCGGATCGCGGCGTTCAGCGCCAGCGTGGCATAACCGCGCCCGCGGCAATCTGCCCGCGTCGAAACGCCGCCGATGCCGCCGATCTCGACCTTGCGCCCGTCCCAGGTCGCGGTACGAAAATAGATACCGACATGGCACAAAAGTCCCGGCTGGGCGGCGTCCTCCGGCGCGTCGATCAGCACGCGCAAATCGGCATGGGCCCATTTGACATGACCCCAGGGCAATTTCTCGACCGACTCGCGCGGCCAGACCGCCTGCAGCAGCGGTTCGGCCCGCGGCCAGGAAGAATCCCCGTTCAGGACGTCGATCTCGATACTCATGTCATTCCTCGTCGCGGACGTCGCGTTATACGCTGGGTGCAGAAGGGCGCTACCCAAGGACCCCTCCCGTTTTGCCAAATTGCGGTGTTTAACCGCCATGGAACCTTCTATAAGGGGTGCCGTTAGACTTCGTCTCCCATCAGTTCGGACATCACCCATGACCTTCACGCTGCCCAATCTGCCCTATTCCCACGACGCCCTTGCACCCCACATGTCCAAGGAAACGCTGGAATACCACCACGACAAGCATCACCAGGCTTACGTGACCAACGGAAACAACGCGATCAAGGGGACCGAATTCGAAGGCAAGTCCCTGGAAGAGATCGTCAAGGGTTCGTTCGGCAAGAATCCGGCCGTGTTCAACAATGCCGGCCAGCACTACAACCATCTGCATTTCTGGAACTGGATGAAGCCGAACGGCGGCGGCAGCAAGCTGCCCGGCCGTCTGGAAAAGAAGATCACCGAGGACCTCGGCGGTCTCGACAAGTTCAAGACCGATTTCGCCGCCGCCGGCGTCGGTCAGTTCGGCTCCGGCTGGTGCTGGCTGTCGGTCAAGAACGGCAAGCTCGAAATCTCCAAGACCGCGAACGGCGAGAGCCCGCTGGTCCACGGCGCCACGCCGATTCTCGGCTGCGACGTCTGGGAGCACTCCTACTACATCGATTACCGCAACCGCCGTCCCGACTATCTGAAGGCGTTCTGCGATAGTCTGATCAACTGGGATTATGTCGACGAGCTCTACGGCAAGGCCGGCGTCTGAGTATTACGATGTCATTCCGGGTTCAGCCCTGCGGGCTGCCCCGGAATGACAAGAGAACGGGGGCGGTGGCTGCGGCTGCCGCCTCTTTTCGTTGGTGCTTTGCCGATGTAGGAATGCTGCGATGAGCTATTTGCTGGTCTTTGTCGGTGGCGGGCTTGGCGCAAGTCTGCGCCATTTCATCAACGTCACCTGCGCCCGCTGCATGGGCACCGGATTTCCCTGGGGCACCTTCATCATCAACATCACGGGCTCGACCGTGATGGGCCTGATCGCGGGCTATCTCGCTTTCAAGGGCGAGGCGTCGCAGCCCTGGCGGCTGTTTCTGATGACCGGCATCCTCGGCGGCTACACCACCTTTTCGGCCTACTCGCTCGACGCGGCGCTGCTCTACGAGCGCGGCGAACTCGGCCTTGCCGCGCTTTACGTCATCGGCTCGGTCGTGCTCTCGATTGCCGGGCTGTTTGCCGGCCTGGCGCTGGTCCGCCAGTTCACCTGAGCGGCTGGCGCGTAACTGCGGGGCTACGTGACATCCTTGCATGGGCATGCCTGAGATGCGCATGGGTACGTGCGAGCTTCCGTTTGCGTCGCCACCATGGCGGGACTAAGCAGGGATAGCAGCCGCATCACCCCCAAACCCCATCGCCCTTGTCAGAACATCCGATAAAAGACCCGGCGCCTGCCGATGACGCCGAGCCGAAGCCGCGGCGCGCCCGCAAGCCGGTGGGCTGGTCGATGATCGTTCATCGGCGTGCTGGTCGCGGTTTGCGCAGGCCTGGTCTGGCGGCGCGACGGCATCGACGGCGTGCTCAAGATCCTCACCGATGATCTCTGGCTGTTCGGCGAGATCATGCCGCGCGTGCTGGCCGGCTGCCTGCTCGGCGGCTTCATCGCGGAAATTCTGCCGCACGACAAGGTCTCCCGATCGCTGGGGCCGAACTCCGGGCTGAAGGGATTGCTGATCGGCACGGCGTTCGGCGCGATCCTGCCCGGCGGTCCCTTCACCGCCTATCCGGTGGCGGCGGCGCTGCTCACCGTCGGCGCCGATTTCGGCGCCACCATCGCGATGGTGGTGAGCTGGACGCTGATCGGCTACGGCCGCGCGGTCGCCTGGGAATTGCCGATCCTCGGCGTCGACTTCACGCTGTGGCGCATCGTGATCTCGCTGCCGATCCCGGTGCTGGCCGGCGCGCTCGGCCGCTTCGTCTTCGTGCGGATGTATCCGAAGGGCGAGCCCTCGTGAACATCTCCGCGCTGATCATCGACGTCACGCTGTGGGGCTCGGTGTTGATCCTCGGCTTCATGGCCTGGCAGCGCGGCCGCGTCGTGCTGGTGTCGTCGGTGCGCGAAGGCAGCATGGATTTCATCAACATCGTGCCGCGCATTGCGCTCGGCGTGATCGGCTCGGGCTACATCGCCGCCGTCATCCCGCCGGAAGTCATCACCGGCTGGCTCGGGCCCGACAGCGGCTGGCTCGGCGTGCTGACCGCGGTCATCGCGGGCGCGGCAACGCCCGGCGGCCCGGTGGTCGGCTTCTCGATCGGCGCGGTCGCGTTGAAGGTCGGCGGCGGCCCGCCGCAGGTGATCGCCTATGTCGTGGCCTGGGCGCTGTTCGCCTTTCAGCGCATGATCCTGTGGGAAATCCCGTTCATGCCGGCCCGCTTCGTCTGGTTTCGCGCGGCGGTCTCGCTGCCGTTTCCGTTTCTGGCGGCGGCGATCGCGATGGCTGATCGGGAAGCCGTGAGCGAAGAGCGTTGCCTCCGCTCGAGGCGACCGTCGAGGACCTCCCAGCACCCGCGGCTATGGCTCATGCCCCAACCGAACGACCCAGGACGCTTGATCTATGTCAAAGGGCGCTCCACCGGCAAAAGCACGATTGAAGCTGCAGGGGTTAGCAATGGAGGAAAGCATGAAAATGACTATGAGAACGGTGGCCGTTGCTGCGTCGACGTTCGCATGTGCGGCATTGTTTTCGCCTGGCTGGTCCGATCAAGGCGGCATATCGCTGTCGATCGGTAAAGCCGAAGCGCAGCAGCGAGTCTATATCACGCGTGGTTACGCCGCGAGGGCTGCCTATGTCGAGCCCGGCTCCTGGTACGCCGTGAGGGCCTACTACTTTGGTGGCCCCTGGAGTGGTCCTGGGTACAGCTACAGCCGGCTGGGCTGACTACGCAGCGCGCAATGGCATTGGCTGCACGCCCGGTACTGCGATCAAGGGTGGGGACAGCATAATGTACGTCTGTCAGTAGAATTATTTTATTGAAACGTGGGGTCAGGTCGCTGTTATGGCGGCCTGGCCCAACACCGCTGTCGTTCAGCCGCCGATGAAGCGGCTCCCGCTGCACCGACGTGGCCACGCGAATGGTCCGTTCGGCGGTCTCGTCGATCGGCGTTCGAACTTGAGGCCGCCTGAGCCGGCGACTGCACCGAGCGGCGTGTCCGGCCTCTGCCTCGGCGACCAACCAAAGCCTGTGCTGCGTGCCGGGCAAATTACGCCAGCGCTTGGTCCAGTATTCCGCGCAAAAATATTCCCTTTTTGTTCTTAGGTAGATCAGTCTACCGCTGTGCGGTCCCACGCGGTCAGGCCGCGGCGTACTGCGTAGGCGTCCCTCGCGGTGATGGCGCGTCGAAGCCAGGGTCGGGGGCGTCCGAGAAGGCCGGTCTGTGGCCGGGCCAACACGTGGACTCCCGCAATGTTATAATATAACAATTTCTCCATGCCGCACGACCATTCCCACGATCACGCCCATCATCACGGCCATGCCCATTCCCACGGCCCGGCGACGCCGCATCCGGCGCAGGCCGCGCCGTGGTCGATCCTGCGGATGACTGTGACCGCGCGCCTCGCCGCGGCGCTCGCCGTCAGCGCCGGCCTGTGGGCCGTCGTCCTGGTGGCGATGAGGTGAGCATGGCCGCGCAGATCACATTCCGCGACGTCACGCTGGGCTACGACCGCCATCCGGCGGTGCATCACCTCAATGGCGAGGTCGCGCAGGGCGCGCTGCTGGCGGTGGTCGGGCCGAACGGCGCCGGCAAGTCGACGCTGTTTCGCGGGCTCGCCGGCATCCTGAAGCCGCTCGCAGGCTCGATCGATCTCGGCGGCCTCGATATCCGCGACATCGCCTATCTGCCGCAGAGCGTCGACATCGACCGGACCTTTCCGATCTCGGTGTTCGATCTGGTCGGCACCGGCCTGTGGCGCACGACCGGCTTTTTCGGCGGCATGGGCAAGCCGGCGCGGGACAAGATCACGCAGGCGCTCGCCGCGGTCGGGCTCAACGGGTTTGAAAACCGCTCGATCGGCACGCTGTCCGGCGGCCAGATGCAGCGCATGCTGTTTGCGCGCGCGCTGCTGCAGGATGCGCGCCTGATCGTGCTGGACGAGCCGTTCAACGCCATCGACGCCAAAACCTCGGCCGACCTGCTGGCGCTGGTGCGGCGCTGGCACGGCGAGGGCCGCACGGTGCTGGCGGCGCTGCACGACTTCGATCTGGTGCGCGCGCATTTCCCGGAAACGCTGCTGCTGGCGCGCGGACCGGTGGCGTGGGGCCCGACCGCGCAGGTGTTGACGGCCGAAAACCTCACTGAGGCGCGGCGGATGTGCGAGGCGTTCGACGACACGGCGGCCGCCTGCGCCGTGGACGCCGCGCCGTCGCGGGCCGCCTGATGTTGTATGACGCGCTGATCGCGCCCTTCACCGAATTCGAGTTCATGCGCCGCGCGCTCGCCGCCGTGATCGCGCTGGCGCTGGGCGCGGCACCGATCGGCGTATTTTTGATGCTGCGGCGGATGAGCCTGGTCGGCGACGCCATGGCGCATGCGATCCTGCCGGGGGCGGCGATCGGCTTTCTCGTCTCCGGGCTCAATCTGTTCGCGATGACGACCGGCGGCCTGATCGCGGGCTTTACGGTCGCGCTGCTCGCCGGCCTCGTCGCGCGCCATACCGAGCTGAAGGAGGACGCCTCGCTTGCGACCTTCTATCTGGTGTCGCTGGCGCTCGGCGTCACCATCGTTTCCGTCAAGGGCACCAATATCGACCTGCTGCACGTGCTGTTCGGCAACATCCTGGCGATGGACGACCAGACGCTGCTCGTCATCGCCTTCAACGCCACCGTTACGCTGCTGGTGATGGCGGTGATCTATCGCCCGCTGGTGATCGAATGCGTCGATCCGGTGTTCCTGCGCACGGTCTCGCGCGCCGGCGCGCCCGCGCATCTGGCGTTCCTGGCGCTGGTCGTGATCAACCTCGTCAACGGCTTTCACGCGCTCGGCACGCTGCTCGGCGTCGGCCTGATGATCCTGCCCGCCGGCATCGCGCGGTTCTGGTCGCGCGACATCACCGGCATGATCTGCATCGCGGTCGCGAAGCGCCATCGTCTCGGGCTATGCCGGGCTGGTGCTGTCGTTCCAGACCAAGATTCCCTCGGGACCTGCGATCATCCTGGTCGCGGCGGGGCTCTATGTGGCTCGCTGCTGTTCGGTCCCGTCAGCGGCCTGGTGCGGCAGATGTTTCCCGGCCGCCATCTCGAGGCGTAGTCATGATCCGGTTCTGGCTCATCGCTCTCGCCATGTTCGCGGTCATCGCTCCCGGCGCAGGGCGCAGGATCGCCTCAACGTCGTCGCCAGCTTCTCGATCCTCGGCGATTTCGTCCGCAATGTCGGCGGCGATCGCGTCGATGTCACCACGCTGGTCGGCCCCGACAGCGATGCGCATGTCTATGCGCCGACGCCTTCGGATGCGAAAAAGGTGGCGGATGCAAAACTCGTCTTCGTCAACGGTCTCGGCTTCGAGGGTTGGCTGCCGCGGCTGGTGAAGTCCGCCGGCGGCAAGGCTTCGGTCGTCACCGCGACAACAGGCATCGCGCCGCTCAAGCTCGGCTCGGAAGCCGATCCGCACGCCTGGCAATCGGTCGCCAACGCGAAGATCTATGTCGCCAATATCCGCGATGCGCTGGCAGCAGCGGCGCCTGCGGACGCCGAAGGCTTCAAGTCGCAGGGCGGGCGCCTATCTGGCCGATCTCGACGCGCTGGAGCGCGAGGTGCGCGAGGGCGATCGCAAAAATTCCGGAAAGCCGCCGCAAGGTGATTTCGACCCACAATGCCTTCGGCTATTTCGCCGCCGCCTATGGCGTCGAATTCATCGCGCCGCTCGGCGTCTCGACCGAATCCGAGGCCAGCGCCCGCGATATCGCAGGGATCATCACCCAGGTCAGGGCCGCCAGAATACCGGCGGTGTTTCTGGAAAATATCAGCCGACCCCCGCCTGATGGGCCGGATATCGGCCGAGACCGGCGCCAGGGTCGGCGGAACGCTCTATTCGGACAGCCTGACCGGCGAAAAGGGCGATTCTCCCACTTACATTGCAATGGTCAGGCACAATATAAAGGCCCTGACCAGCGCGCTGAGCCCATAGGGCAGGGGCCTCCCTGCTTGCCGGCGCGCGCTTCAATTCCGCTCCGGAGCCGTTATGTCTGAACCTTCGTCCCAAAAAATTCCAGTGACCGTGCTGACGGGCTATCTCGGCGCCGGCAAGACCACGCTGCTCAACCGCATCCTGTCGGAAAACCACGGCAAGAAATACGCCGTCATCGTCAACGAATTCGGCGAGATCGGCATCGACAACGACCTCATCATCGGCGCCGACGAAGAAGTGTTCGAGATGAACAATGGCTGCGTCTGCTGCACCGTGCGCGGCGACCTCGTCCGCATCCTGGACGGCCTGATGAAGCGCAAGGGCAAGTTCGACGCCATCATCGTCGAGACCACGGGATTGGCCGATCCGGCCCCGGTGGCGCAGACCTTTTTCGTCGACGAGGACGTGCAGAAGAACGCGCGGCTCGATGCGGTCGTGACCGTGGCCGACGCCAAATGGCTGAGCGACCGCCTCAAGGATGCCCCCGAAGCCAAGAACCAGATCGCCTTTGCCGACGTCATCGTGCTGAACAAGACCGACCTTGTCTCCAAGGCCGAACTGGCCGAAGTCGAGGCGCGCATCCGCGGCATCAACCCCTACGCAAAGCTGCACCGCACCGAGCGCTGCAAGGTCGCGCTGTCGGACGTGCTGGAGCGCGGCGCGTTCGATCTGGATCGCATCCTGGAGATCGAGCCGGAATTCCTCGACGCCGGCGACGGTCACGATCATCACCATGACCACGATCATCATCACGGCCATGACCACGATCACAGCCACAGCCATGGCGGGTTGAAGCACTACCACGACGAGGACATGCAATCGCTGTCGCTGCGGTCGGACAAGCCGCTCGACCCGACCAAATTCATGCCGTGGCTGCAAAACCTCGTCGCCACCGAGGGCCAGAAGATTTTGCGCTCGAAGGGCATCCTCGCCTTCACCGACGACGACGACCGCTACGTGTTCCAGGGCGTGCACATGATGCTGGAGGGCGATCACCAGCGGAAGTGGAAGGACGGCGAGGCGCGCGAAAGCCGCGTCGTCTTCATCGGCCGCGAATTGCCGGAGCAGATGATCCGCGACGGTTTTGAAAGCTGTATCATCACGTGATGAAAGAGTTCGATCCGGGCGACGCGCCCTCCATCGCTTCCCTCACCGACAAGGTGCGGAAGCTCGCGGTCGGCATGCCGGTCACCTCGATCCATTTCCTCGGCGACACCGCGGTGTTTGTCGGCGCCGAGGAAAACGCGGCGATGGTGAACGAAGCGGGCGAAGTCTCGAACGTCGCCATCCACGGCGGCGCCGTGCTGTGCGCGGCGTCCGACGGCAAGCGTATCGTCACCGGCGGCGATGACGGCAAGGTCGTCGCGCTCGACGCCAAGGGCGAGGTCACGGTGCTCGCGACCGACGCAAAGCGGCGCTGGATCGACAATGTCGCGCTGCATCCCGAGGGCGCGGTGGCGTGGTCGGCGGGCAAGACCGCGTTCGTCCGCAGCGGCAAGGGCGATGAGAAAAGCTTCGATGCGCCCTCGACCGTCGGCGGGCTCGCCTTCGCGCCAAAAGGCCTGCGCGTGGCGGTTGCCCATTACAACGGCGTGACGCTGTGGTTTCCCAACATGGCGGCGAAGCCGGAATTTCTCGAATGGGCCGGCTCGCATCTCGCCGTCACCTTCAGCCCCGACAACAAATTCCTGGTCACCGGCATGCACGAGCCGGCGCTGCACGGCTGGCGGCTTGCCGACAACAGGCACATGCGGATGAGCGGCTATCCCGGCCGCGTCCGCTCGATGTCGTGGAGCGTGGGCGGCAAGGGGCTCGCCACCTCGGGCGCCGACACCGTGATCATCTGGCCGTTCACCAGCAAGGACGGTCCGATGGGCAAGGAGCCGGCGATGCTGGCGCCGCTGCAGGCGCGCGTCTCCATGGTCGCCTGTCATCCGAAGCAGGACATCATGGCCGCGGGCTATAGCGACGGCACCATACTGATCGTGCGGCTCGAGGACGGCGCGGAAATTCTGGTGCGCCGCAATGGCAGCGAGCCGGTCTCGGCGCTGGCCTGGAACGCCAAGGGCACGCTGCTGGCCTTCGGCACCGAGGACGGCGACGCCGGGATGCTGGAATTCTAGGCGGTTCAGGACGGGCCTTGGTCCCCGCGGAACCTTGCGCCCCGCCGGCCGTTGAAGCCCACGAACAATCTTGTGGGGTGAACGACATGCCTGCCGATGACCGCCAACGCGAATACCGACGGGAAATGCTGCTCGCGTCCATGCTGATCGCGGCCGGGCTGGCCATTTCGGCGCTGGCGCTGACCGTGCTCAGCACAAGCGAGCCCCTGCAAATCGCGCAGGCGACGCCGCCCACGCAATCGACGCCCGGCGCGGAAACGAAGCCGTCCGCGCCGTCCGAACCGGCCACGACCGGTCAAAGGCCCTCGGACATTCCGCCGCAACCGGCCCGTCCCGATCCGGACGCGCAGAAGGCGGGCGCCCAGCCCGCGCTGCCGCCGGCGCCGGCGGAGAAGGTTGCGCCGCCGATCCGCGAGAAATAATCCCACTTCACGGCGCCGATTGTGCAATCGCAAAATCGGTGGGCCGGCGAAACCTGCGCCGTGCGATCTGATGCGCGAATGTGCAGCCTATCAATTTGTATGAGGGGGCGTCAGCGCCGCCTTCGAACGCCTTGTGTTGATCCCCAACAAGCGGTTAGGCTTGCTGCAATAACGGCCGGCGGCTCGAAAAACAGCCGGCAGCTCGGGGAGTGACGCATGCGTGAGCTGACGCCTGAAACGATCACGGACGCCGTGCTCGACCAGATGGCGACGACGCCGGACCCGCGCCTGAAGACGATCATGGCGTCGGCGGTCAAGCACCTCCATGCCTTCGCCCGCGAGGTCAATCTGACGCCGGCGGAATGGATCAAGGGCATCGAATTCATGACCGCCGCCGGCAAGATGTGCTCGCCGGAACGGCAGGAATTCATCCTGCTGTCCGACACGCTCGGCCTCTCGGCGCTGGTCAACGGCCTGCACGACGCCACCGCCCTGGAGGAAGCCACCAACACCAGCCTGCTCGGCCCGTTCTACCGCGAGGCCACGCCGACGCTCGCCGCCGGCAGTTCGATCGCCAAGAATCCGAAGCCGGGCAGCGAATGCGTGCTTTACGGCCGCGTCACCGATGTCACCGGCAAGCCGGTCGCCAACGCCACCGTCTCGATCTGGCAGACCGGCGCCGACGGCCTCTACGACATTCAGGCCAGCGCGACATCGGTCGATTATCGCGGCGTGTTCGCAACCGATGCGGACGGCCTCTATGTGCTGCGCACCGTCAAGCCGCTCGGCTATTCGATTCCCATGGACGGACCGGTCGGCGCCATGGTGAAGGCGCAGGCGCGGCATGGCATGCGGCCGGCGCATATTCATTTCCTGGTCGGCGCGTCCGGCTATCGCGAACTGGTCACCGCGCTCTATCTGCGCGACGATCCGCATCTCGCCGACGACGTCGTGTTCGGCTCGTCGGGCGATCTCGCCGTCGACGTGGTCGCCAACGATCCGGACTGCCCGATCAAGGGCATGCCGAGCATCCGCTTCGACATGCGGGTTTCGCGCGAGAGCGAGGCCGACAAGACCAGCGGGCGCGTCGGCGCCGATCCGTCGGCGATCATGAAACAATCGGCCAAGAATCAACCCACGCCGGTGGGAGCCAAATAGTCTCGGTCTGACACCAACCAATCGCAGCGACCGGGCGGAGATCCGGCGGAGCCGCAATGACTGACAACAACGACAAATGAGGGGAAACAATGAAACGCAGGACATTTCTCGGCGGCGCGATGGCCGTCGCGGTGGTCGGGCAGGGCTCGCGCGCGCTGGCGCAGCAGCCGCCGATCAAGATCGGCATGTCGATGGCGCAGACCGGCGGCCTCGCCGGTGGCGGCAAGGCTTCGCAGCTCGGCATCGAGATCTGGCGCGACGACATCAATGCCAAGGGCGGCCTGCTCGGCCGCAAGGTCGAACTCATCGTCTATGACGACAAGTCGAGCGCATCCGAGACGCCGGCGATCTACGCCAAGCTGGTCGACGTCGACAAGGTCGACCTGCTGTTCGCGCCCTACGCGACGGTGCCGACCGCGCCGCTCATGCCGTTCGTCAAGCAGCGCGGCCTGCTGCTGATGGGGAATTTCTCGTTCCAGGTGAACAGCAAGGTCGGCCACGACATGTGGTTCAACAATGCGCCGTGGGGCCCGGCGGATAGCTGGGCGTCCTCGTTCCTCGATCTCGGTCAGAAGGCGGGCGGCAAGAACATGGCGCTGCTCGCGGCGGACCAGGAGTTCGCCCAGAACCTCGCGCTGACCGCACGGGATGTCGCCAAGCAGCGAAACCTCCCCGTGGTCTTCGACCAGTCCTATCCGCCGAACACGGTGGAGTTCGCCTCCATCATCCGCGCGCTCAAGGCCGCCAA
The DNA here is from genome assembly GCA_963783115.1 of uncultured Alphaproteobacteria bacterium. Taxonomy (GTDB): domain Bacteria; phylum Pseudomonadota; class Alphaproteobacteria; order Rhizobiales; family Xanthobacteraceae; genus Bradyrhizobium. Next base: position 238,453 of record CAWAMK010000009.1, read on the forward strand.
GCCCGACATCGTCTATGTCGCGTCCTATCCGCCGGACTCGGCCGGCATCCTGCGCGCCGTGAACGAGATCGGGATCGGCGACGACGTCAAGATTTTCGGCGGCGGCATGGTCGGCCTGCAGTTCGCGGCCGTGATGTCGAATCTGGGTTCGCTGCTCAACGGTGTCGTCAACTACAACACCTGGCTGCCGGAACCGAGCATGTATTTCGACGGCACCAAGGAGTTTTTCGAGAACTACACCAAGCGCGCCATCGAGGCCAAGGTCGATCCGCTCGGCTATTATCTGGCGCCGTTCGGCTACGCGATGGGCCAGATGGTCGAGGCGGCGGTCAACGCCACCAAGTCGCTCGACCAGAAGGGCATCGCGAAATATCTGCGCGAGAACGAGCACAAGACCATCGTCGGGCCGATTGCGTTTGCGGCGGACGGCGAGCGCAAGGAAACCGCAACGCTGCAGGCGCAGTTCCGCGGCGTGAAGGACAAGGATATCGAACAGTTCCGCTCCTCCGGCAAGCAGGTGATCCTGTTCCCCGAGAAGCTGAAAACCGGAAATCTCATCAGTCCCTTCGAGGCGGCCCGAAAGTAGGTCTCGTGGCTGTTCCGGCGCGGAGCCGAGGGGGGACCTGACGTGTTTTCGATGGACCTGCTGCTTGGCGCAGTGGTGTTTGGGGTGCTGCTCGGCTGCTTCTATGCGGCCGTCAGCGTCGGGCTGTCCGTTTCGTTCGGGCTGCTCGACGTTCCCCATGTCGCGCATCCGGCCTTCCTGGTGCTCGCCTCCTATGGCGTGTACCAGCTCAACGAGAGCTACGACATCGATCCGCTGCTGGCGGGGCTCGCCATCACGCCGCTGTTTTTCCTGTTCGGCCTGCTGGCCTACCGCGTCTACTACGAGACCTTCGAGCGGCGCGGCAGCGACGCCGGCGTCCGCGGCATCGCGTTTTTCTTCGGCATCGCCTTCATCATCGAGGTGCTGATCGTCCTGCAGTTCGGCGTCGACCAGCGCTCGGTGACGGCGACCTATATCGGCAAGTCCTGGCGGTTCGGCGAGTTTCGGATCCCGATCCGGCAACTGGTTGCGTTCGCGGTGGCGCTGGGGCTGACGGTGCTGCTCGCGGCTGTATCTGTCGAAGACCTTCATGGGCCGCGCGATCCGCGCGGTCGCGCAGGACGAGGAGGCGCTGCGGCTGATGGGCGCCAATCCGGTCCGCATCAAGCAGTTTGCCTTCGGCATCGCCACCGCCGTGCTCGGGATCGCCGGCGCGCTGCTGATCATCGTCGCTCCCGTCGAGCCGACGCTCGACCGCGCCTATATCGGGCGGACCTTCTGCGTCGTGGTCATGGCCGGGCTCGGCAGCATCAGCGGCACGCTGATCGCCGCCATCATCCTCGGCGTCGCCGAATCGATCGTGCTGACGATGTTCGGCGCCTCCTGGGCGCCGGCGATCTCGTTCGCGATGCTGCTCGCCGTGCTCGCCGTCCGGCCGCAAGGTCTGCTCGGCCGATGAACAAGCGCAGCCACAGCATCGCATTCTGGGCCGGCGTGGCCGTCTTCCTCGTCGCCGTGCTGGCGATGACCCAGATCGTCCGCAACGAATATCCGTTTTTTGCCGGCTACGTCATCCTGCAATTCATCGCGCTCGCGGTCGCCTGGAGCATCCTCGGCGGCTATGCCGGCTACGTCAATTTCGGCACCAACGCCTTTTTCGGCGTCGGCGTCTATACGGCGGTCGCCCTGTTCAAGGCGACGGGCGCGCCGCTCGTGGTGCAGATCGCAGCCGCCGCGTGTGATCGGCATGCTGCTCGGCTTTGCGCGTCGGCCTGCTGACCTTGCGGATGCGCGGCATCTTCTTCTCGATCGCGACCATTGCGCTCGCGATCATCATCGAGACCTGTCGTGATGAACTGGCGGTTCGTCGGCGGCGCGGCCGGCATCCAGCTGCAGCGGCCGCCGGTGACGGCGCCGTTCGACAGTTACGTGAAGATGCTGTTCTTCGTGCAGGCGGTGCTGGTCGTCATTGCCGTTTCGATCTCGCGCTACATCCAGAATTCCCGGATCGGCCGCGGCCTGCAGGCGCTGCAGGGACGACGAACTCGCCGCCGAATGCACGGGCGTGCCGACCCTGAAGCTGAAACTGGTCGCCTGCATGATATCGGGCGCGCTGATTTCCGCGGCCGGGGCGCCCGCCGCCATGTACCTGCAATATGCCGATCCTTCCTCGGCGTTCAATCTGAGCTACTCGGTGTCGGCGCTGGCGATGGCGCTGATCGGCGGAACCGCGCACTGGATCGGCCCGGTGCTCGGCGCCATCCTGCTCGGCTCGACGCAACAGCTTCTCGCCGTCACCATCTCCTCGGAAGTCAACGTGCTGGTGCTCGGCATCATGCTGGTGCTGTTCGTGGTCGGCGCGCCCAAGGGCATCATCGGGCTGCTGCGGCCGCGCTACCGCCTGCGCGCGGGAGGCAAGCCATGACGGTGACAGCCGCGCCTGACGCGCCCCTGCTGCAAGTCGGAACCCTGACCAAGACCTTCGGCGGCTTCACCGCGCTCGACAATATCAGCGTCGATATCAGGAAAGGCGAACGGTTCGGCCTGATCGGGCCGAACGGCTCCGGCAAGACCACGCTGATCAACTGCATTTCCGGCGCGCTGCGTCCGCAGACCGGCAGCGTGGTGTTCTGCGGCGAGGACATCACCCAATTGCCGCCGCACCTGCGCGCGCGCCGCGGCATCGCCCGCAGCTTCCAGATTCCGCGGCCGTTCAAGAGCATGACGGTGCTCGAAAACCTCATGGTCGGGCTCGACTTTGCCACCGTCGGCTCCAGCCTGCCGGAGGAAGACGTCGCGATGTCGATCCTGACGCGGATGGGGCTTGCGTCGAAGGCCGGCGCGCCGACCGATACGCTGAGCCAGGTGGAATTGCGCAAGATGGAGCTTGCGCGTGCGATGGCGGTGCGGCCGAAGCTGTTGATCTCGGACGAGGCGATGGCGGGGCTTTCCAATTCCGAGGTCGACGAGGTGCTCGATCTCCTGATCAGCCTCGGCGAGGAGGACATCACCATCATCATGATCGAGCACATCATGCAGGCGGTGATGCGCTTTTCCGAACGGGTGATGTGCCTCGACGCCGGAAAGATCATCGCGATCGGCGCGCCGGCCGAGGTGATGGCCAACAAGCGGGTGCAGGAGGCCTATCTTGGCACTTAGCCTTGCCATCGAGGGCCTCGATGCCGGCTACGGCGCCGTCAAGGCGCTGCGCGGCGTCACGCTCCATGTCGAGGCCGGCGAGACCGTTGCCTTGCTCGGCACCAACGGCAACGGCAAGAGCACGCTGATGAAGTGCATCATGGGCCTGGTCCGCCCGGACCGCGGCCGTCTGTCGCTGACGATCGACGGCGCGGCGCACGATCTGACCAAACTCTCGCCCGAGGCGATCGTCGATCTCGGCGTGGCGCTGGTGCCGGAGGGACGGCGGCTGTTTCCCAAGCTGACGGTGACGGAAAACCTGATGCTGGGCGCTTTCCGGAAAGTCGGCCCGCAGCGCCATCGAGCACAATCTCGCGCTGGCGTTCGAGACCTTTCCGGCCCTGAAGGAGCGCCGCAACCAGCTCGCCGGCACCATGTCCGGCGGACAGCAGCAGATGCTCGCGATTGCGCGCGCGCTGATGTCCTCGCCGCGGCTGCTATTGATCGACGAACCCTCGGTCGGCCTGTCGCCGCTATTGGTGTCGCAGACCATCACCAAGATCGGCGAACTCAAGGAGCGGGTCGGCCTGACGGTGCTGATGGCCGAGCAGAACTTCAACCAGGCGATCCGGATCGCCGACCGCGGCTACATCATCGTGCACGGCGAGATCGCGGTGGCGGCGCAGTCGGTCGACGAGTTGAAGGCCAACGACATCGTCAAGCGGCTCTATCTCGGCGGCGTCGTCTGACGGAAATGACGGCATCGTGACGGTGTCTGGACCGTTCTGCCGATTTTACAGCCTCGCCTGTTGCCGTCGGCTGCCCCATAATCTCTCATCGCGTCAGTGCAGATGACAGATGAGGCAGGCGATGAAGATCGACGACGTCAGGCGAACCGCCTATTCGATGCCGCTGACCAACCCGTCGTTCCCGCCGGGGCCCGTATCGTTTCTTCAACCGCGAATATTTCATCATCACCTATCGCACCGACCCCGATGCGCTCGCCGCCGTGGTGCCCGAGCCGCTCGAAGTCACCGAGCCGATCGTCAAATACGAATTCATCCGCATGCCCAACTCGACGGGCTTCGGCGATTACACCGAAACCGGCCAGGTGATCCCGGTCCGCTTCAAGGGCGAGGAGGGCGCCTACGTTCATTCGATGTATCTGGACGACGAGGGGCCGATCGCCGGCGGCCGCGAGCTCTGGGGCTTTCCGAAGAAACTGGCGTCAGCCGAAAATCGCCGTCGAGAGCGACGTGCTGGTCGGCACCTTGCATTACGGCTCGGTGCTGTGCGCCTCCGCCACCATGGGCTACAAGCACCGCCCGGTCGACCACGACGCGGTGCTGAAGGGAATGAAGGCGCCGAACTTCATGCTCAAGATCATCCCGCATGTCGACGGCACCCCGCGGATCTGCGAACTGGTGCGCTATTATCTGGAAGACATCACGCTGAAGGAAGCATGGACCGGCCCCGCGGCGCTCGGCCTGTTCCCGCATGCGCTCGCCGACGTGGCGCGGCTGCCGGTGCGCGAGGTGGTCTCCGCGCTGCATTGCAAGGCGGATCTGACGCTGGGGCTCGGGACGGTGGCGTTCGACTACATGGCGAAGTGACCCGTGTACGTGCTTCACGCCTTCCAGAAGAAGGCGAAAAAAGGCATCGCCACGCCGCAGCAACGCATGCTGAAAGCCGGCATCGTTGTCGAACTGCGCCGGCTCATTAAAGAGCGCGAACTTACCCAGGTGAAAGCCGCAAAGCTTGTGGGTGTTTCTCAACCCGATCTCTCGCACCTATTGCGGGGCGATTTCGACGATTACTCTGCTGAACGGCTGATGAAGATGCTCACGGCGTTCGAGCAGGATATTGAAATTATCATGAAGCCGCATCGCAAAGCCGGGCAGCGCGGTCGCATTACCTTTAAGCGTTTTGCTGCGTAAGCGTTCTCGACGCCCGGATCGCCTGCCGGCGCCTATTGCGCGCCCCTCAGCGTGCAGGCGGTCGAGCAGGTCGTGGTCACGCCGCGCTCGCAGGCGATGCACACCGCGACGCACTGTTTCTTGTCCTTGGGATTGTACTGGCTGTAGAGCTTGCGGGCGCAGTTGTCGATCGAGCCCGTGACGTCGGCTTGCTGCTTTCAGGCGTGCACGCAGCCAGCGCCGCGGCCGACAGGACGATGGCAATGATGACGCGCATGTTGGTCGCTCCAACCCGGGAGCCCTCGCTCAAAAGCCGCGGCGACGGCCCTGGGCCGTCGCGAAAATTACCCCTCAGGGTCGCGCGATTGAATTAATCGAGTGTTACAAGGCACCGGGTTCCCTTGCGTAGTTCTACGCCGGGAATCGCGCCGCCGCTGTGCACTGCAGCGGGAACCGCTCGGGCGGCGAAGCGGCGCTACGTCGATTTCGGCAATGGCCGCGCCGTCCCCGGCTGTACCGTGCCGTCGCGGCTACCGCACCAGCACGTTCCTGAACTGCCAGGGATCCGACGTGTCGATGTCTTCCGGGAACAGTCCCGGCCGGTCGGTGAGCGGCGTCCAGTCGGTGTAAAAGCCCTTCACCGGGCCGAGATACGGCATCTGGATTTCCAGCAGACGATCGAAATCCATCTCGTCGGCTTCGACGATGCCTTCGTTCGGGTTTTCCAGCGCCCACACCATGCCGCCGAGCACGGCGGAGGTCACTTGCAGGCCGGTGGCGTTCTGATAGGGCGCGAGTTTGCGGGTCTCTTCGATGGAGAGCTGCGAGCCGTACCAGTAGGCATTGTTGTCATGGCCGAACAGCAGCACGCCGAGTTCGTCGATGCCATCGACGATTTCGTTCTCATCGAGGATGTGGTGCTTTTCCTGCATCTTCGCGGCGCGGCCGAACATTTCATGCAGCGACAGCACGGCATCGTCAGCCGGATGATAGGCATAGTGGCAGGTCGGCCGATAGATCGCCGTGCCCGATGCGTCACGCACCGTGAAGTAATCGGCGATCGAGATCGACTCGTTGTGGGTGACGAGGAAGCCATACTGCGCGCCGCGGGTCGGGCACCAGGTGCGCACGCGCGTGTTGGCGCCGGGCTGCATCAGATAGATGGCGGCGCCGCAGCCGGCTTCGTGGGTACGCGCATTCTCGGGCATCCATTTTTCATGGGTGCCCCAACCGAGTTCGGACGGCTGTACGCCTTCCGACAGGAAACCTTCCACCGACCAGGTGTTGACGAAGACATCAGGCTCTTTCGGCGACTTGGAGCGCTGGGTGTCGCGTTCGGCGATGTGGATGCCCTTGACGCCAGCCTGCCGCATCAAGTCCGCCCATTCGGCTTTGGTCTTCGGCTTGGGGGCATTGAGCTTCAGATCGGCGGCGACATTGAGTAGCGCCTGCTTGACGAAAAAGGAGACCATGCCGGGATTGGCGCCACAGCAGGAGACGGCCGTCGTCGAGCCCGCGGGGCGCGCCTTCTTGGCGGCCAGCGTCGCTTCGCGAAGGGCGTAGTTGGAGCGCGCTTCCGGGCCCTTCGAAGCATCGAAATAGAAGCCGAGCCAGGGCTCGTTGACGGTGTCGATATAAAGAGCGCCAAGCTCGTTGCAGAGTTCCATGATGTCGGTAGAGCCGGTATCGACCGAGAGATTGACGCAAAAACCCTGGCCGCCGCCTTCAGTGAGCAGCGGGGTCAGCAACTCGCGATAATTGTCCCTCGTCACGCCCTTCTGGATGAAGCGTACATTGTGCTTCTCGCAATGCGCCTTGCGGCCCTCGTCCTTGGGATCGATCACGGTGATGCGCGACTTGTCGTAATCGAGGTGCCGCTCGATCAGCGGCAACGTGCCTTTGCCAATGGAGCCGAAGCCGACCATGACGATGGGGCCGGTAATCTTCGCGTAGATCTGCGAGGCGGGGCTCATGAGCGGGTCTCCGGAAAAATGGTGTCTGTCGTGAATGGGGGATCAGGCGGTGCGGCGCTTGGCGGTCACTTCGATCTCGACCTTCATCTCGGGCTTGTAGAGACCAACGACGACCAGCAGGGTCGTGGCCGGGCGAATGTCGCCGAGCACTTCGCCACAGACGGCGAAGAGGGCGTCCACGTCCTCGGCGTCGGTGATGTAGTAGGTCGCGCGGACGATATCGGCCATCGCGAAGCCGCCTTCCTTCAGGGCGGCCTCGATGGTCCTGAAGCAGTTCCGTGACTGGCTCGTGACATCCGGCCGGCATCGTCATGGTCGCGTAGTCGTAGCCGGTGGTACCGGCGACGAAGGCGAAATCGCCGTCGATGACGGCGCGGCTGTAGCCGACGGTCTTTCTCGAAGGGCGAGCCGGTGGAAATCAGGCGGCGGGGCATCAGGAACCTCGGTCCAGGCTTGATCGGGGAGCGGGATTGGCGCGGTTTAAGGGCTTTTCCCCGACGCGCGCAACCCCTGGCGAAAGCGCCGTCAGCGCCCGCTATCACGTGCTATCGGAGCGCCGCGTTCGAGCATGGCCTCAGGCCACGCGCGGCACGAGCAGCGCCTTCCGGGCGCGGCTTGCCTTGGGCCTTGCCTTGGGTTCAGGCAGCGGCGCGCCGGTCGGCGGCGATCATGCCCCAGGCGCCGTCGAGCGCGCCTTCGCGCAGTTCGAGGCCGAGCAGCCGGTCGCGCTCGAACGCGCCCGGCAGCGACAGCTCGCCGGTCTTGGCGGCCGAGAAGCCGAAGCGGGCGTAATAGGGCGCGTCGCCCAGCAGGATGACCGCGCGATGGCCACGCGCCTTCGCCGCCGCGAGCGCGTGGTCCATCAGCGCAGCCCCGACGCCGAGCTGGCGGGAGGATGCCTCCACCGCCAGCGGGCCGAGCATGAGCGCCGGGATGCCCCCGGCGCTGACGTGCCACAACCGCACGGTCCCGACCAGGCGGCCCTGGCGCACGGCCGACAAGGCAAGGCCTTCGGCGGGCGCGCGTCCGTCGCGCAGGCGCTGGCAGGTGCGCGTATGGCGGTTGTCGCCAAAGCAGGCATCCAGCAGCGCTTCGCGCGCGGCGACGTCCGAGGCTCGTTCCGCACGGATCGCGAACGGAGCGGCATCGGAGATGAGGGCAGCAGTGGTCTTCCGCAAAGCAGTCATGGCACGTCAGTCCCCGCTCGCAACGGCCATGCAAGCCGCGCCAAGCGTTGTCTGAAAATCGCAAATGAAGGGGAGGGAGCCGGCGCACCGGCTCCCGTTATTCAAGCCTCAAACGAGGCTGTTCAGATGTGGTAGGTCCGCAGCGGCGGGATGCCGTTGAACGCCACCGACGAGTAGGTCGACGTATAGGCCCCGGTGCCTTCGATCAGCAGCTTGTCGCCGATCTCGAGCGTCACCGGAAGCGGATACGGCAGCTTCTCGTACAGCACGTCGGCGCTGTCGCAGGTCGGTCCTGCGAGCACGCACGGCGTCATTTCCGCACCGTCATGCGGGGTGCGGATGGCGTAGCGGATCGACTCGTCCATCGTCTCGGCGAGACCGCCGAACTTGCCGATGTCGAGATACACCCAGCGCACCTCGTCCTCGTCGCTCTTCTTGGAGATCAGAACGACTTCGGTCTCGATGATGCCTGCATTTCCGACCATGCCGCGGCCCGGCTCGATGATGGTCTCCGGGATCTGGTTGCCGAAATGCTTGCGCAGCGCACGGAAGATCGACCGGCCGTACTGCACGACCGGAGGAACGTCCTTGAGGTACCTGGTCGGGAATCCGCCGCCCATGTTGACCATGGACAGGCTGATCCCGCGCTCCGCGCAGTCGCGGAACACCGTCGAGGCCATCGCCAGCGCGCGGTCCCACGCCTTCACCTTGCGCTGCTGCGAGCCGACATGGAACGAAATGCCGCACGGCTCCAGGCCCAGACGCTTGGCGAGGTCGAGCACCTCGACCGCCATCTCCGGATCGCAGCCGAACTTGCGCGACAGCGGCCACTCGGCGCCTGCGCAGTCATAGAGAATGCGGCAGAACACCTTTGCGCCGGGGGCGGCACGGGCGATCTTCTCGACCTCTGCGGCGCAGTCGACCGCGAACAGGCGAATGCCGAGCGCGAAGGCACGCGCGATGTCGCGCTCCTTCTTGATCGTATTGCCATAGGAGATGCGGTCCGGCGTCGCACCGGCAGCCAGCGCCATTTCGATCTCGGCGACGGTCGCGGTGTCGAAGCACGAGCCCATCGAGGCCAGCAGCGACAGCACCTCGGGCGACGGGTTTGCCTTCACCGCGTAGAACACGCGGCTGTCCGGCAAGGCCTTCGCGAAGGTCTGGTAGTTGTCGCGCACGACTTCGAGGTCGACCACGAGGCACGGCTCGGTGTCCTGGCCCTCGCTGCGGCGGTTGCGCAGGAATTCCTGAATACGTTCGGTCATAGCACCCTCCAAACGGCCCAGCGACGGGACCCGTTCAAATGTGATCTCGGACATGGGTTTGCCGGCGTTGCCGCACGATGGAGACGCGACAAGGCCTTGAACTCAGACCGAATTGTGCTGCCGTGGATTGGTTGGGAATTTCCCGCCCGCACACCTGGCAATGAAGGACAAGCCTTTTCAGTAGCCCGCGCCGGCGGTGGAATGCCGGTAGAGACCAAAAAAGCCCGATCCGTCGTTGCTTTAAGTCGCGTCCCCCGTTGAGAGCGGGGTGCGCCGGTTCGCCTCCGGCTGCCAGTCACGGTTGCAAAGGATGCAGAGACCTTCAACGGCATCTCTTGAGAGAGATGCTGGCCACTCGAACGTGAGCGACCCTCGGTTCTTCATCCCTTGGCGGCTGTCCGGCCTCTTGTCCGGATACCTACCGACTGACACACGACCACAGGCACGTGCGAAATTGGGCAAGCTCGAAATAAGACTTTTGATTCTGCTTCGCAACATTTTTTTTAGGCTGGGGACAAATTTCCCCGACGCGTGCTTACAAATTGGTTCTCAGCGCGCGCGCGCTGACGACAAACATGAACGGACGTTAAGATTTCCGCGAGATGCGAGAGCGCTTTAGCGCCTGTGCCGCAGCGCTTTCTTGAACGCGCGCGTCAGGCGCGCTTGAAGAACGGCTCGATGCGTTGCGCGGCGCGGATGAACGCCACCATGATCAGCACGCCGATGGCGAACAGCACCGCCTGGAGGATGTGCGCGGCGGTGTCGTCGAGGCCGAACAGGATCGCGAGCGCCCAGCCGCCGGCAAACGCCGCGCCGAACACTTCGGCGCCGATCAGGATCGCCGCCGAGATGACGGTGATGACGCTCGGCCAGACGATCGCGCGGGAGGAGGTGGAAGCGGGCTGTGGGCTCATGAAAAAGGTCCTGTTCAAGGGGCGCAATCTCTCCGAAAAGGCCCCATCTATCAAGCGTAAAAGGCCCAAAAATGCCGTATCGCGTGATATAGATTGCCGCATATTTTCAAGGAAAAGACGGGAATTGTGATGTCAGAAACCCAGCACGCGGCAGCCGCTCCGGAAGCCGGAGCAAATCCGCTGCTCAAGCCGTGGCAGACGCCGTTCGAGACGCCGCCTTTCGCCGAGATCGAGCCGGAGCACTTCCTGCCCGCCTTCGAGCAGGCCTTTGCCGACCATGCCGCCGAGATCGCGGCGATCACCCATGATCCCACCCTGCCGGACTTCGCCAACACCATCACGGCGCTGGAGCGCTCCGGCAAGCTGCTCTCCAAGGTCGCCGCCGTGTTCTACGACCTGGTCTCGGCGCACTCCAATCCGGCGATTCTCGAGATCGACAAGGAAGTCTCCTTGCGGATGGCGCGGCACTGGAACCCGATCATGATGAACGCGGTGCTGTTCGGCCGCATCGCGATGCTGCACGAGAAGCGCGCCAAGCTCGGCCTGACCGGCGAGCAGATGCGGCTGCTGGAGCGCACCTACACCAACTTCCACCGCGCCGGCGCCGGCCTCGACGAGGCCGCCAAGAAGCGCCGGGCCGAGATCAACGAGCGGCTGGCCCAGCTCGGCACCTCGTTCAGCCACCATCTGCTCGGCGACGAGCAGGACTGGTTCATGGAGCTCGGCGAGGACGACCGCGCCGGCCTTCCCGAGGCCTTTGTCGCCGCGGCCAAGGCGACGGCGGAAGAGCGGGGCATGGAAGGCAAGGCGATCGTGACGCTGTCGCGCTCGTCCGTGGAGCCGTTCCTGAAGAGCTCGTCGCGCCGCGACCTGCGCGAGAAGGTCTTCAAGGCCTTCACCGCGCGCGGCGACAATGGCAACGCCAACGACAACAACGCCACCATCGTGGAGATCCTGGCGCTGCGCGAGGAGGCCGCCAAGATCATGGGCTTTCCGACCTACGCCGCCTACCGGCTGGAGGATTCCATGGCCAAGACGCCGGAAGCCGTGCGCAGCCTGCTGGAGCGGGTCTGGAAGCCGGCTCGGGCCCGGGCGCTCGCCGACCGCGACGCCCTGCAGGCGCTGATCGCGGAGGAGGGCGGCAATTTCACGCTCGCCCCGTGGGACTGGCGCTACTACGCCGAGATCCTGCGCCAGCGCCGCGCCAATTTCGACGACGCCGCGATCAAGCCCTATCTCGTCCTCGACCACATGATCGAGGCCGCCTTCGACTGCGCCACCCGCCTGTTCGGGATCACCTTCTCGGAGCGCAAGGATGTCCCGGTCTGGCATCCGGACGTCCGGGTCTGGGAGGTCAAGGACGCCGACGGCAAGCACAAGGCGCTGTTCTATGGCGATTACTTTGCCAGGCCCTCGAAGCGCTCCGGCGCCTGGATGACCTCGCTGCGCGACCAGCAGAAGCTCGACGGCGAGATTGCGCCCTTGATCATCAATGTCTGCAACTTCGCCAGGGGCGCGGGTGGCGAGCCGTCGCTGCTGTCGCCGGACGATGCACGGACGCTGTTCCACGAGTTCGGCCACGGCCTGCACGGCATGCTGTCCAACGTGACCTATCCCTCGCTGTCGGGGACGTCGGTGTTTACCGACTTCGTCGAGCTGCCGTCGCAGCTCTACGAGCACTGGCAGGAGCAGCCGCAGGTGCTGCGGCAGTTCGCAAAGCACTACCAGACCGGCGAGCCGCTGCCGGACGAGCTGCTGGCGCGCTTCCTCGCCGCGCGAAAATTCAACCAGGGCTTTGCCACCGTGGAGTTCGTCTCCTCGGCGCTGATCGACCTCGAATTCCACACCCAGCCGGCCGCGGCCAGCCGCGACGTCGCAGCGTTCGAGAAGGCGGAGCTGGAAAAGATCGGCATGCCCGCGGAAATCGCGCTGCGGCACCGGCCCACGCAGTTCGGCCATATCTTCTCCGGCGATCACTATGCGTCCGGCTATTACAGCTACATGTGGTCGGAGGTGATGGACGCCGACGCCTTCGGCGCCTTCGAGGAGGCCGGCGACATCTTCGATCCCGCCACCGCCAAACGCCTGCATGACGACATCTATTCGTCGGGCGGCTCGCGCGACCCGGAGGATGCCTATGTCGCCTTCCGCGGCCGCGAGCCGGAGGCGGACGCGCTGTTGCGCCGGCGCGGCCTGCTCGAAACCCCGGAGGCGGCGTGATCAGCCGGCGCAGCCTCCACGAGTCGTCCCTGCGAGACGCAGGTGACCCATGACGCCGTGCCGTAGCCTTCGTCGGCACGTTAGGCAGACGCCTTTGCCACTCTGCCAAACGAAACAGCGCGGGGTTATGGGTCCCTGCGTTCGCAGGGACGACGTGCTGCGTGTGCTGTTCGGATTGGTGGGCTTGATCGTCGCGTGGTCGCTCGGCGCCTCGCCCGCCGAGGCCCATCCGCATGTCTGGATCACCGCCAAGAGCGAGGTGGTCTACGCCCCCGACGGCACGATCACGGGCGTCCGCCACGCCTGGACGTTCGACGACATGTTCACGACCTACGCGCTGCAGGGTCTCGCGACCAAGACCAAGGGCGTCTACACCCGCGAAGAGCTGGCGCCGCTGGCGCAGACCAATGTCGAATCGCTGAAGGAGTTCAACTTCTTCACCTTCGCCAAGGCCGACGGCAAGAAGGAGAAGTTCGTCGAGCCGGTCGATTACTTCCTCGAATACAGGGACAGCGAGCTGACGCTGCATTTCATGCTGCCGCTCAAGACGCCGTTCAAGGCGAAGCAGACGGCGCTTGAAGTCTTCGACCCGTCCTACTTCATCGACTTCAAGTTCGACGACAAGGATCCGATCAAGCTCAACGGCGCGCCCGCCGCCTGCAAGATGCAATTCCAGCGGCCGAATGACGGCACCGCCAATGCCCAACGCCTCAACGAGCAGAATTTCATGAACGGCGACAATTCCAACTATGGCGCGATGTTCGCCAACAAGATCATGGTGGATTGCCCGTGAGGCCGATGCCCGCAGGCCTCGCGCGAGGCATCGCGATCACGGCCGCGGCGCTTGCGGCCGTCATCGTTTTCGACGCCGCCGTGCACGCGCTGATGGCGCAAAATCCGTTCGGCGGCCCGCGGCCGCCGGCCGAGCCGCAGGTCGGCGGCATCATCGGATGGATCCTCGCCAAGCAATCCGAATTCTATCGCGAGATGTCGGCGACGATCCGCGCGGCGAAGTCGGACGGCAGCGCGGTCTGGACGCTGCTTGGAATTTCCTTTGCCTACGGCATCTTCCACGCCGCCGGCCCCGGCCACGGCAAGGCGGTGATCTCGTCCTATCTCGTCGCCAACGAGGAAACCGCGCGGCGCGGCATCGTGCTGTCGTTCGCCTCGGCGCTGTTGCAGGCGCTGGTGGCGGTGGCGCTGGTTGCGGTGTTCGCCTGGCTGCTCTCCTCCACCGCCAAGACGATGTGCTCCGCGGAGAAGGCGATCGAGATCGCCAGCTATGGCCTGATCGCGGCGTTCGGCGCCCGGCTGGTCTGGACCAAGGGCGGCGGTTTTATGCGCGCGCTGCAGGCGAAGCCGGCCGCCGGCGATGGCGGCGGCGCACCATGCATCACGATCACGGCCACGATCACCATGATCATCACCACGATCATCATGACCACGGCCACGACCATTCTCACGACCATGGCCACGTTCACGACGAGCATTGCGGCCATTCGCACGGGCCGACGCCGGACCAACTCGCCGGCCCCGGCGGCTGGCAGCGCGGCCTGGGCGCGATCTTCGCCGTCGGCATGCGGCCCTGTTCGGGCGCGATCCTGGTGCTGGTGTTTTCGCTGGCGCAGGGCCTGTTCTGGGCCGGCATCGCCGCGACCTTCGTGATGGGGCTCGGCACCGCGATCACGGTCGCGACCATCGCCGTGATCGCCGTGTCCGCCAAGGGCCTCGCCCGGCGGCTCAGCGCCGGAAGCGAAGGCGGCGGCACGCTCGATCATGCGCGGCATCGAATTCGGCGCGGCCGGCCTGGTGCTGCTGTTCGGCCTCGGCCTGTTGTTCGGCTATCTCGCCGCCGAACGCGCGACGTGTTTGTAGAGAGGCCTGCAGCCGGGATGGGGCCGCAGCAACTGGTTCATAGCGGAATCAGCGGCCCCTTCGCTGCTCTCAAGCGTAGATCTACTTTTGACTGGCCCTCACCAAGAGTGGCAAGCGTATTGCAGTTTCGCCGTCGGTTTGCCTGGCCGGTTCGGCTAGCTGTGGCAGCCGGTTGGCAGACTGAACGCCCAGCGAAATGCATCGAACTCTTCCAGCTGGCAGGCCTTCGGATCCGCGGCCGGCTGGGATTTGCTGGCGACGTCATCGGGCTTCGGCTGTTTGCGCTTGGGTTTTTGAATTCTCGTCTGCCGGAACGACGGGAGGCGCGGCCTCCTGCGGCCGTCGATCAACAGCCGTCTGTCGATCAACAGCCGTCTGTTGATCAACAACTCGTCTGTCGGTCAACGACAGTTGGTGTAACGACCGCCGGCGACGTTCGAGGTAGCAGTTCTGCGGCAAGGTACGCGGCCTTCGCCAATTCCGCCGCATCGGGTGCAGGAGGGGCGTACGCGACGACGGGCAGCCGGTCAGCTTTCGTCAAATTGTCCTGAACCGGCTTTGAGCCGACGGTGCGGTCGACCTCTGAAACAACAATACCGGAAGCATTGGCGGCGTCGAAATGGCCGAATGCAAACCTGAATGAACCTGCGCCCGCCAAAATAATCAAAAATGTAAAGCCAAGCCAAATAGTCCTGATCACATTGAGCCCCCACTCGCCGGATCCTTCGCAAAGTGAGACTACCTCAGAAATCGCATTTTAATTCGGCGCGGGCTGACGATCTCTTAACACAAGGTTAATCGCGGTCGCCGAGCGCGCTTTTTCGAGAGAACTCCGCGCGGCACTGCATCCGGATCAAGTCTGAGATGCGTGACTGGTGGTCCTCCAAAGGGGCGGCCAGACTGTTATCGAATTGCTATGCGTTACTGAAGCGCCGCTTTGACAGAGCGAAGTGGTGGGATATGCAAAGCGCCAACGAAACGGTGAAACGGGAATCCGATGTCACGCGAGCAATTCTGGTTCTTCCACCCGTTCCGGGTGCGCTATTCCGAGATCGACGGCCAGGGCGTTGTCTTCAACGCGCATTACCTGACCTATTTCGACACCACCATCACCGAGTATTTTCGCGCGCTCGGCTACGATCAGTATGCCGACGCCAAGCAGACGGGCGAGGATTTCCACGTCGTCAAATCGGTCATCGAATACAAGGCGCCGGTCCGGTTCGACTGGGAATTGGACGTCGGCGCGCGCGTGGCGCGGATCGGCAACTCGAGCCTCACCTTCGAGCTCGCGATCTTCCTGAAGGGCGGCGATCAGGCGCTCGTGACCGGTGAAATCGTTTGGGTCAACACCAACCAGGAAACGCATCGCCCGGTCCCGATATCGAAAGCGATCCGGGAGCGGATCGCTGCGCGGGAGAAGCATCTGGCCTGATGCGATATCGTAGGATGGGCAAAGGCGCACTTGCGCCGTACCCACGATCTTCACGCCATCATGCAAGATGGTGGGCACGCTGGTCGCTTTGCCCTCCCTACGCCGGCAGATACCCCTTGATCGCCGGCAGAAAGAAAATCGCGATATTGATCGCGAAGCCGATGCTCCAGAGAATCGAGCGCAGCGTCGGGCGGTTGCCGAGATAGGTGAAGACATAGGCGATCCGCACGATCAGGAACAGCACCGCGAGCTCGTCGATCAGGTGCTGCGGCCCGAGGCGGAATTCCGCCAGCAGGACGGCGACCGCAAAGAACGGAAACGCCTCGATGCCGTTCTGGTGGGCGCCGAGCGCGCGGGCCCGGATCGCGTCCTCGTAGAAGGCGGGATCGCGCGGCCTGGCATTGTCGAAATGGCGATGCCCGGTCCATTTGACCGAGGCGATCGTCAGCAGATAGAGCATCAGCGTTCCGAAAACGCACCATTCGGCGATCGTCATGGTTCCTCCCGCCCCGCGGCAATCAGTACCGAACCGACGGTTATCTTGACAAGGATGGTGCAACGCGCGAAGCCATCGAAATCATGACCGTGGTCGTCCCCATCGGAAATGCAAAGCCGGCGCCGGAAGCCATGCCGGAGCGCGTCGGCGTGCTGCTGGTCAATCTCGGCACGCCCGATACGTCCGACGCCAGGGGCGTGCGGGTTTACCTCAAGGAATTCCTCTCCGATCGCGCGCGTGATCGAGGATCAGGGCCTGCTCTGGAAGCTGATCCTCAACGGCATCATCCTGCGCGTGCGTCCCGGCCCGCAAGGCGCGCGACTACCAGAAGATCTGGAACATCGAGAAGAACGAATCCCCGCTGAAGACGATTACGCGCGCGCAGGCCGAAAAGCTCGCGGAGGCGATCTCCGATCACGACCACGTCGTGGTCGATTGGGCGATGCGCTACGGCAATCCGTCGATCCGCTCGCGCATCGATGCGCTGACCGCGCAGGGCTGCGACCGCCTGCTGGTGGTGCCGCTCTATCCGCAATATTCCGCCGCGACCTCGGCGACCGTCTGCGACGAGGTGTTTCGCGTGCTCGCCGGCATGCGCGCGCAGCCGACGCTGCGGGTGACGCCGCCTTATTACGACGATCCCGATTATATCGAGGCGCTCGCCGTCTCGATCAACGCGCATCTGGCGACGCTTGCCGTTTCAGCCCGAGCTGATCGTGGCGTCGTTTCACGGCATGCCGCAGAAATATGTCGACAAGGGCGATCCCTATCAGGCGCAGTGCGTCGCAACGACCGACGCGCTTGCGCAAGCGGCTGGGCCTTGATGCCTCCAAACTGATCCTTACCTTCCAGTCGCGCTTCGGCTTCGACGAGTGGCTGCAGCCCTATACGGACAAGACCATCGAAAAGCTCGCGAAAGATGGCGTGAAGCGCATCGCCGTCGTGACCCCCGGCTTCTCCGCCGATTGCCTGGAGACGCTGGAGGAGATCGCGCAGGAAAATGCCGAGATCTTCAAGCACAATGGCGGCGAGCAATTTTCCGCCATTCCCTGCCTCAACGACAGCGATCCCGGCATGGACGTCATCCGCCAGCTCGTGTTGCGCGAGCTTCAGGGCTGGATATAGCTGCCTTAGAAATTTGCCGACACGCTTGCCGCCATTCGGACGCCTTACGAACATCTGGTGGCCGCAAAGCCGTTCCCTAGCTATATAATCGACGAACTCGAGAACAGCCGGCTGAACCGGCGCTGCGGTCTTGCTGACAAACCGATAGACCGCGTCCGGCAGCGCACCTTGCCGGCTTTGGAGGGACTTTATGAGCGGTTTCGACATTTTCGCGATTGCGTTTGTTCTGCTCGTCATCGTCACGCTGTTCGCGGGCGTCAAGACCGTGCCGCAGGGCTATGACTGGACCATCGAGCGGTTCGGCAAATACACCCGCACGCTGTCGCCGGGGCTCAATCTCATCATTCCCTATTTCGACCGCGTCGGCCGCAAGATGAACATGATGGAGCAGGTGATCAGCATTCCCGAGCAGGAGGTGATCACCAAGGACAACGCCACCGTGACGGTGGACGGCGTCGCCTTCTATCAGGTGTTCGATGCCGCGAAGGCGAGTTACGAAGTATCCAATCTCGATCAGGCGATCATCGTGCTGACCATGACCAACATCCGCTCGGTGATGGGCGCGATGGATCTCGACCAGGTGCTGTCGCATCGCGACGAGATCAACGAGCGGCTGTTGCGCGTGGTCGACGCCGCGGTCTCGCCGTGGGGACTGAAGGTCAACCGCATCGAGATCAAGGACATCGTGCCGCCGGCCGATCTGGTCGAGGCGATGGGCCGGCAGATGAAGGCCGAGCGCGTCAAGCGCGCCGACATCCTGCAGGCCGAGGGCCAGCGGCAGTCCGAAATCCTGCGCGCCGAAGGCGCCAAGCAGGGCCAGATCCTGCAGGCCGAAGGCCGCAAGGAGGCTGCGTTCCGCGACGCCGAGGCGCGCGAGCGCTCGGCCGAAGCCGAGGCCAAGGCGACGCAGATGGTCTCCGAGGCCATCGCCAAGGGCGACGTCGCCGCGCTGAACTATTTTATCGCCGACAAATACATCAAGGCGTTCGGGCAGCTTGCGGATTCGCCGAACCAGAAGATCGTCATGCTGCCGATCGAAGCGATGAGCATTCTGGGATCGCTGGCCGGCATCGGCGAGATCGCCAAGGCGACCTTCGGCGAAAGCGCGGCCTCCGCGGCAGCCGCCGCGCGGCGGACGTCCTCGGTGCCGAACACCGGTCCCACTCCGCCGCCGGTCGCGCCGCAGCGGTGAGTGTCGATCCGGAAGTTCATTCTGGTTGATGAGAGGTTCGTGTCATGGCCGAGATGTTTTCTACCCTGGGCACCTGGAACTGGCTGATCTTCGGCTTCATCCTGATGGGGCTGGAGCTGCTGGCGCCGGGTGTCTTCATGTTCTGGCTCGGGCTCGCGGCGCTGCTGGTCGGGCTGTTGTCGTTTGCGATCAACCCGTCCTGGCAGACGCAGCTCCTGATGTTCGCGGTGTTCGCGGTCGCCGCCGTGCCGGCGTGGCGGCACTTTGCGCGCAGCGCGTGCAGCCGCAGCGTGAGCAACCCGTTTCTCAACAGGCGCACCGAGGCGCTGATCGGCCGCGAATTCACCCTGGAAAGGCCGATCGTCGACGGGACAGGCACGGTGCGGATCGACGACACGATCTGGCGCGTCGCCGGCCCCGACGCGCCGGCCGGCAGCCGCGTCAAGGTCGTGCAGGCCGATGGCGCAAGCCTGACGGTGGCGGCGGCGTAATTGCTATTTGCCTGCTCCGGCGCTGCAAGGCGGCGGAGGAAGGAACGGCTTACGCCGGTAACTTCGCTGCCCACTTTTTCGCCCACGCCCCGAGAGGAACGAGGAGGGCATAAAGTTCATGCCCCGTCGGAGTGGCGCGATAACCTTCGTCCGAATGTTCAACCAGGCCCGCTTCACGCAGTTCTTTCAGGCGCGAATTGAGAACCGTCGGCGAAATCGTCTCACAGCGTTCTTGCAGCTCCCGGAAGGTGCAGGGTCCGCCTTTGCTGAGGTTCCACAGAACGCCCATTGTCCATCGTCGCCCCAACAAGTCCAGGAGCGCCATGACGGGAACGCCTGTTCGCGAGCCGCGAACAGGTCTCCCGGGTTTTGGAGTTAGGCTCACGTCGGCATCCTTTGCTACTAAATAGGTAGCATTCCGTTCTGGCAAATGCTACGGCTGTCACTACTCTATCTGTAGCGCCGTCGAGAGTACAGCGGATGCCCATCATTGCGCTCGTTGCAGCACTCGGCGCATCCTTGTGTTGGGCGCTCGGTGCCTTGATGGCTCATCGCCCGGCGACACAGCTCGGCGCATTCGAGTTTACAAGAACACAGCTGATCAGTTCATTCGCGCTCCTGGCCGTCATTGTTACGGCGTTCAACGGCTGGCAAAGTGTCAGCTGGGCGCACTGGCCGTCGTTCGTGGCGGCCAGTCTGATCGGCGTCGTCTTCACCAACCTCGCGATGATGGCCTGCCTGAGAAGAGGCGGGCCGCGACGCATGCAATTGCTCATGAGCATGAGCGCTCCGTTTGCCGCGCTGCTGGGGTTTTTGTTCCTCGGGGAGTCGATGTCGCCCTGGAAGCTCATCGGGATTGGTCTGGCCTTTAGTGGCTTGCTTCTCGCAATCTCATTTGGCCGGCGTGCTGAACATCGCATCGAGGCAGTCCAGGGCTCTCTTGCAGTCGTTATTGCACTTGGGCTTTTCGCTGCGATCTGCAGTGCCATCGGACTTACCGCCATGAAGCCTGCGCTGCTGGCTGGGACTGATCCTCTCGCAGCGACCGCACTGCGCACCGGTGGAGGTGCCTTGGCAATTTCGGTCGTTGCTCTGTGGCCCGCAGAAGCCTTCGAAGCTCCGACAAGGCGAACGCCCGTGGTTGTGCTTCGCGCGATAGTGCCGGGATTTGTCGGATACGTCGCGGCTGTCAGCCTGCAGCTCTATGCACTACGTAGCTACGACGTCGGGATAATCGCCGTTTTCAGTTCAATGGCGCCGATCGTGATGCTTCCGATGATATGGATCATGAATGGTGCCCCACCGCCATGGTCGGCTTGGCTCGGAGCCATCCTCGCAGTGCTCGGCGCAGGTATTATGTTCGCCGGATGAGCTCTGCCTTTTTGGTCTTGCATATCGCTACAGATAATGTAGCGTATTGCTACGTTTATTGTAGCACAGGAGCCGGCCGATGTCACAGACCACGCCGCGCATCGCGCCGTTGCAGCCGCCTTATGCACCTGGAGATTGCACGAGCAGTTCGACCGCATCATGCGCGGCGCGCCGCCGCTGCTGCTGTTTCGCGTCATGGCCGGCAGCGCCCGCGCCTGGGAAAAATTCCGCGCCGGCAGCCTCCTGGATCGCGGGCCGCTCGTCGTTACGCGAGCGCGAGATCGTCATCGACCGCACCTGCGCGCGAACCGGTTGCGAGTACGAATGGGGCGTGCATGTCGCGACGTTCGCGGCGGCCGCGCACCTGACCGAAGCGCAGGTCCGCGCCACCGTGCGCGGCGCCGCCACGGAGGCCTGCTGGTCGGAGGCCGAGCAGGCGCTGATCGCCGCCGTCGACGCGCTGCACGACCGCGCCACGCTGAGCGACGCCGAATTCGCTGGCCTGTCGGCGCATTACGACGAGGCGCAGATATTCGAGATCATCCTGCTGTGCGGATTCTACCGCACCGTATCGTATCTCGCGAACGGGCTGGCGCTGCCGCTGGAGGCGAAGGCGGCGAGATTTCCGGAGTGAGGCGAGCGTCGTAGGGTGGGCAAAGCGAAGCGTGCCCACCATCCCTAGCGGAGTGCGTGATGGTGGGCACGGCGCTTCGCGCCTTTGCCCACCCTACGAGACCGACGAGCTACGCCACGCCCGCGCGCAAAAAATCGTGCAGATGCACGATGCCGACCGGCTTGCCGGCGTCGGTGACGATCAGCGTCGTGATCTTCGAGGAGTTGAGGATCTCCAGCGCCTCGCCGGCCAGCACGTCGCGGTCGATCGTCTTCGGATTTTTCGTCATCACCTCGTCGACGGTGGCCGCCATCAGACCGGGCCCATGTCCATATGGCGGCGCAAATCGCCGTCGGTGACGATGCCGACAATCTGTCCGCGCGCATCGACGATGCCGACGCAGCCAAAGCCCTTCGACGTCATCTCGACCAGCGCGTCGGACATTTTGGTGCCGAGCGGCTTCAGCGGCACGGCGTCGCCGGAATGCATGAGGTCGCGGGTGTATTTCAGCATCGCGCCGAGCTTGCCGCCCGGATGCAGCACGCTGAAATCGACCGACGTAAAGCCGCGGCCTTCCAGCAGCGCGATCGCCAGCGCGTCGCCGAGCGCCAGCATCATCAGCGAGGAGGTGGTGGGCGCGAGGTTGTGCGGACAGGCCTCGCGCGCCTTCGGCAGCGTGAGCGCGACGTCGGCCGCCTTGCTGAGCGAGGATTCCCGTTCCGACGTCATCGCGATCACGGCAATCCGGAATCGCGCGGCGTAGCTGATCAGGTTCTTCATCTCCGGCTGCTCGCCGGACCACGACAGCGCCAGGATGACGTCGTCGGCCGTGATCATGCCGAGATCGCCATGGCTGGCTTCGGCGGCGTGGACGAAGAACGCCGGCGTGCCGGTGGAGGCAAAGGTCGCGGCGATCTTGCGGCCGATATGGCCTGACTTGCCGAGCCCGGTGACGATCAGCCGTCCCTTGGCATTCCGGATCAGGTCGGCGGCGGCGACAAAGGGCGCGCGGAGATCGGATTGCAGCGCTGCCGAGATGGCGGCGATCCCGCCGCCCTCGGCGTCAAGCGTGCGCAGGGCCGACTGGACGGCAGCATCAGCGGAGTCAGTGCCGGATGAATTTGCCATCAGCGGTTTCGGATTAGCCATGTCTGTTTCCAGGGAAGAGGGGCGTTGCCCCCGGGCCCTTCCTTAGCATGGCCCGTCCCGCGATGCGACGCGCACGGCGGCGCTCTCAACGGCTCATTAACCATAATTGTTTTAACTCCATTAACCACGTGATCTCTGCGGGCGCTCGGGGCGCAAT
The DNA here is from genome assembly GCA_963783115.1 of uncultured Alphaproteobacteria bacterium. Lineage (GTDB taxonomy): Bacteria > Pseudomonadota > Alphaproteobacteria > Rhizobiales > Xanthobacteraceae > Bradyrhizobium. The sequence goes on from CAWAMK010000009.1 coordinate 261,013, forward strand.
CAAGCATCTGTTTTTGTTGGAGTATTTCCTGTCGTGAGGGCCAGGCCAGCAATGGGCCGGAACAGCCGCGCGCGCCTCTTTCGCGCAGCCTTGCCGTGCCTTGCGCTGATGGCGCTATCGGGAACCGCAGCGAGAGCGCAAACCGTCACGCCGGACCTGTTCAGTTCAACGCGCACCAGCCAGGTGACGTCGCCGGATTCGCCGCTGCGCCGGACCGCGGCGGAGGCGAACGATCCGCTCAACAGTCCGAAGCTGCAGGACAACGACAAGAGCAAGCCCGCGCCGTCGCGGATCGGACAGATTCCGAAATACGGCCTGCCGGCCGCGAGCGGCGCCGCCGATTCCGGCTACGACTCGCTCAACCGCAAGCGCAAGAAACCGAAATACTATCCGGGGCAGGCGAAGCCGAAGCCGCCGGTCGGTCCCGGCAGTCCACCGCCGCCGATCGCGTCGAACACGGGGCTGCGGCTTTCGATTCCTCCGTCGGATTCGGCGCACAAGACGCCGCTCCCGCCCGCCATGGCGGGCACGGTGGTGGGGCAGCCGCCGCGCAAGCGCCTGCGGATCGACGACGATCCGTTCGGCGCGGTCGGCGATTACGCCGGCAGTTTCCTGATCAAATCCGCCGTCGAATTCTCCGGCGGCTACGACACCAATCCCGGCCGGCTCGCGCCGGCGCAAGGCAAGCCGTTCTACGTGATCGCGCCGGAATTTCTCGCGGTCTCCGACTGGGAGCGCCACGCGCTGGTCGCCGATCTGCGCGGCTCCTTCACCGGCTACGGCAGCAATCTCACGCCGAACGCCGACGGCACGCCGCTGTCGGCGCCGCTCGATATCGACCGGCCGAACTTCATCGGCCATGTCGACGGCCGGCTCGACGTCAGCCGCGACACCAGGCTGGGCGCGCAGGGGCGGTTGTTCGTCTCGACCGACAATCCCGGCAGCCCGAACGTGCAGGCGGGCCTCGCCAGATATCCGATCTACACCACGGTCGGCGGCACCCTCGGCGTCGACCAGAACTTCAACCGGCTGCAGGTTTCCGCCGGCGCCACCGTCGACCGCACCGACTATACCAACTCAAAGCTCACCGACGGCACCTCGACCACCAACGACGACCGCAACTTCAGCCAGTACGGCGGCGTCGGCCGCGTCAGCTACGATTTGCGGCCCGGCCTGAAGCCGTTCGTGGAAGTGCAGGCCGACAGCCGCGTGCATGACCTCAGGCTCGACCGCGCCGGCTTTGCGCGCGATTCCACGGGCGGCTACGTCAAGGGCGGCACCAGCTTCGAATTCTCCCGGCTGTTGACCGGCGAAATCGGCGTCGGCTACGCCGCGCGCGATTATGTCGATCCGCGGCTCAATCGCCTCGAGGGCCTGCTCGTCTCGTCCTCGCTGGTCTGGACCGCGACGCCGTTGACGACGGCAAAGTTCTTTTCCGACACCACGATCACGGAGACCACGCTGCCGGGCACGTCGGGCGTGCTGACGCACATCTACACCGTCGAAGTCGATCACGACTTCCGCCGCTGGCTGACCGCGATCGGCAAGTTCACCTGGGGCGAGCTCGACTATCAGGGCAACCCCCGGCGCGACAAGATCTACACGGTGTCGGGCGAGGCGATCTACAAGATGAACCGCAACGTCTGGCTCAGGGGCACGCTGCGCCGCGACTGGCTGGATTCGAACCTGCCGGGCAACAGCACGGCGTCGACGGTGGTGATGCTGGGGGTGAGGCTGCAGCACTGAGGACGCATAGTCCCTCCCGATTCCGGGGAGGCGGCTCGGGTCCACGGCGACTGCAAACAAAAACCCCGGCACTTCGGCCGGGGTCCTGAAATATCCTGAAGCTATTCGCTCTCTACGGGCAGGAACGACGCATGCCGTCGCGGCCCAGATAGGTCATGCTATTGGGATCGTACGAACGATAGCGCTGCATGCAATAGCTGACGGCATCGCTGCCGCTGCTGCTCGGCGGCGCTCGCCGCAATCGCGCCGCCGATGATGGCCGCGCCGACGCCGATGCCGACTGCTGCGCCGACACCGCTACCTCGACCTCGGCCCCAGCCGCCGCCCCGGCCTCGACCCCGGCCGCGCTGCGCGAAGGCCGGAGAGACGCCCGCCGCGACAAAGGCGCCGGTCGTGGCAACCATGCCGAATGCGTACATGAATAGCAGGGCACCGGCCGCCAAAACGCGTGTGACACGCTGGCGCACGGAATTGCCCGTTCCCTGAGTTCTCATATTGCCGCCTTTCCCTATAATTCCGAATAATGATGCCCACCGGAGAACGGCGGGCATTGACCCGGATCAGCAAGTTGCGGGCAATGCGATGCAGGTGTCCATACACATCGCGGCATATGTGGGCTGACCCACGCTTCCATCGATCGGTTCGAAGGCTGCGCGTTCGCCGGGGTGAGCCCGGCGATGGCAGCCGTCACCGCGGCAGCGTCGTCGTCCCCATCAGATACTGGTCGATCGCCCGCGCGCACAGCCGGCCCTCGCGGATCGCCCACACCACCAGCGATTGCCCGCGGCGCATGTCGCCGGCGGAGAACACGTTGGGCAGCGAGGTCTGGTAGTCGTGCGTGTTGGCGCGGACGTTGCCGCGCTGGTCGAGGTCGACGCCGAGGTTCTTCAGCAGGCCCTCGTGCACCGGATGCACGAAGCCCATGGCGAGCAGCACGAGCTGCGCGTCGAGGTCGAATTCGGTGCCCGCGATCGGCTTGAACTTGTCGTCGACCTGGACGCAGTGCAGCTTTTGCACCTTGCCGTCCTCGCCGGAGAATTTCTGCGTCAGCACCGCGAATTCGCGCTTGGCGCCTTCGGCCTGGCTCGACGAGGTCCGCATCTTCAACGGCCAGTTCGGCCAGGTGATGCCCTTGTTCTCGTGCTCGGGCGGCGCCGGCATGATTTCGAGCTGGGTGACGGATTTCGCGCCCTGCCGGAACGACGTGCCGATGCAGTCCGAACCGGTGTCGCCGCCGCCGATCACGACGACATGCTTGCCTTCGGCGAGAATGTCCGTGGCGTCGCCGAGCGGCTCGGAGGAGACGCGGCGGTTTTGTTGCGGCAGGAAATCCATCGCAAAGTGGATGCCGTCGAGGTCGCGGCCGGGGATCGGCAGATCGCGGCCGGCTTCGGCGCCGCCGGTCAATGCCACCGCGTCATACTGGTTGAGCAGTTCGCGCGGATCGATCGCGCCTTGCGAGGTGCCGCCGACATGGACGCCGTAATGGAACGTCACGCCCTCGGCTTCCATCTGCGCCACGCGGCGGTCGATGACGTGCTTTTCCATCTTGAAGTCGGGAATGCCGTAACGAAGCAAGCCGCCGGCCTTGGCGAATTTTTCGTAGACGTGGACGTCGTGGCCGGCGCGCGCGAGCTGCTGCGCGGCCGCAAGGCCCGCGGGGCCGGCGCCGATGATCGCGACCTTCTTGCCGGTCTTGACCGGCGCGATCTCCGGCTTCAGCCAGCCATTGTCCCAGGCGCGGTCGACGATGGCGCATTCGATGGTCTTGATGGTGACCGGGTTGTCGTCGATGTTGAGCGTGCAGGACGCCTCGCACGGCGCCGGGCAGATGCGGCCGGTGAACTCGGGAAAATTGTTGGTCGAGTGCAGGTTGCGCGAGGCTTCTTCCCAATTGGCCTGATAGACGAGGTCGTTGAAATCGGGGATCTGGTTGTTGACCGGGCAGCCCGGCGTGCCCGGCGCCACCGAGCCGGTGCCGTGGCAATAGGGGATGCCGCAATTCATGCAGCGCGCGGCCTGGTCGCGGGTGTCCTTCTCGCTCAGGGGAATGACGAATTCGCGATAATGCTTCAAACGGTCGGCGACCGGCGCATACTTGCGGTCATGCCGGTCGATTTCCAGAAAACCTGTGATCTTGCCCATTAAACCTGATGCCCCTGCATCTCTTGTTCGTATCTATTTTGTTTCCGTCGTCATTGCGAGGAGCGTGGCGACGAAGCAATCCATGGTTCGGCTTGTGGCGCCATGGATTGCTTCGCTGCGCTCGCAATGACGGGCTCGTGCAATTAAGCCCCGATCGCGATTTTCGGCTCGGCGTCGGCGTTCGCCTTCATTTCCTTCAGCGCGCGGCGGTATTCCACCGGCATCACCTTGCGGAATTTCGGCAGCCAGGCCTTCCAGTCGGCGAGGATCTCGGCGGCCCTTTTCGAGCCGGTCAGCTTGGCGTGGCGCGTGATCAGCACGTGCAGCCGCTCGACGTCGGACGTCGAGCAGGTTCTGGAACACGTCGACCCGGCCATGCGCTTCGAGATCGCCGGTGTGGTGATAGGTGTTCTGGTTGATCATCTCTTCCGAGAGCACCGGCTCGAGTTCGACCATCGCCATGTTGCAGAGTTTGGCGAAGTCGCCGGCCTCGTCCAGCACATAGGCGATGCCGCCGGACATGCCGGCCGCGAAGTTGCGCCCGGTCTTGCCCAGCACCACGACGATGCCGCCGGTCATGTATTCGCAGCAATGATCGCCGGCGCCTTCGACGACCGCGACCGCACCCGAGTTACGCACCGCAAAGCGCTCGCCGGCGATGCCGCGGAAATAGCATTCGCCCTCGGTCGCGCCGTACATCACCGTGTTGCCGACGATGATGGATTCTTCCGGCACGATGCCGGAATTGCGCGGCGGCTTGATGATGATGCGGCCGCCCGACAGGCCCTTGCCGACATAGTCGTTGCCTTCACCTTCGAGATCGAAGGTGACGCCGCGCGCCAGCCACGCCCCGAAAGCCTGCCCCGAGGTGCCCTTGAAGCTGACCTGAATGGTGTCGTGCGGCAGGCCGGCATGGCCGTAGATCTTGGCCACCGTGCCGGACAGCATCGCACCGGCCGAGCGGTCGGTGTTGTTGATCTCTTCCTCGATCTTGACCGGCGCGCCGCGGTCGAGCGCGGCCCGCGCCTGCTCGATCAGGCGGCGGTCGAGCACGGCTTCCAGATGATGGTTCTGGTTCTCGGCGTGATAGATCTTCTGGCCCTTCAGCTCCGGCTGCCGCACGAACAGCTTTGAGAAGTCGAGCCCCTTGGCCTTCCAGTGCGCCACCAGCGTGGACTGGTCGAGCATCTGGGTCTGGCCGACCATTTCGTCGAACTTCTTGTAGCCGAGCTGCGCCATGATCTCGCGGACTTCCTCGGCGACGAAGAAGAAGTAGTTGATGACGTGCTCGGGCTGGCCGGTGAAGCGCTTGCGCAGCACCGGGTCCTGCGTCGCGACGCCGACCGGGCAGGTGTTGAGGTGGCACTTGCGCATCATGATGCAGCCGGCCGCGATCAACGGCGCGGTGGCGAAGCCGAACTCGTCGGCGCCCAAGAGCGCACCGATCACGACGTCGCGCCCGGTGCGGAAGCCGCCGTCGACCTGGACCACGATGCGGCTGCGCAGCCGCTCGCGCACCAGCGTCTGGTGGGTTTCGGCAAGGCCGATTTCCCACGGCGAGCCTGCGTGCTTGATCGAGGTGAGGGGGGAGGCGCCGGTGCCGCCCTCGAAGCCTGCGATGGTGACGTGGTCGGCGCGCGCTTTCGCAACGCCCGCGGCCACCGTGCCGACGCCGATTTCGGAGACCAGCTTGACCGAGACCTGTCCGTCCGGATTGACGTTCTTGAGGTCGTAGATCAGCTGCGCCAGATCCTCGATCGAATAGATGTCGTGATGCGGCGGCGGCGAAATCAGGCCGACGCCGGGCGTCGAATGCCGCACGCGCGCAATCGTCGCGTCGACCTTGTGGCCGGGCAACTGGCCGCCTTCGCCGGGCTTGGCGCCCTGCGCCATCTTGATCTGCATCATGTCGGAGTTGACGAGATATTCCGTCGTCACGCCGAAACGGCCCGAGGCGACCTGCTTGATCGCCGAGCGCATGCTGTCGCCGTTCGGCAGCGGCTTGAAGCGATCGGACTCTTCGCCGCCTTCGCCGGTGTTCGACTTGCCGCCGATCCGGTTCATGGCGATCGCG
>CAWAMK010000010.1:0-153126 GCA_963783115.1 uncultured Alphaproteobacteria bacterium
GCACTCCCCCATGACTTGACGCCCTTTCCCGCCAGCGACGCCACGACCGCGGCGACCTCGTCGGCGTTCCGCGCGCATATGGCGACGTTGGCGCCCTCCTGCGCGAACAGGGAAGCAACCGCCAGTCCGATCCCCTTGCTTCCGCCGGTGACAAGAACGTTCTTTCCCTTCAGCCCGAGATCCATGTCTTGACTCCCCCTCGTTGGTCGAACGCGCAGCGGTTACAACAACCCATCAGCCGAAATACTTCGCAATGACGCTCTTGTTGACCTTGCAGATGTAGGTGTATTTCGGATTGACGACCTGGGTGCATCTCGCCTCCGCAATCTGCCCGAGCAGCATGTAGCCTTCCGCCGCCGGTATTTTGTATTCGTCCTCGAGCCAGTTGATCATCTCCTCGAAGGCCAGCCGCATGGCGTCTTCCAGGGGTTTGGCGCAACCCAGCGTGCAGATGTGCGTCGGCGTTTCGATGCGCGGATGATTCAGCCGCGACGGCGCCTTCTCCAAAGAGACCTTGACGGTGAGCGTTGCCGCGATCTCGATCGCGCCCATGCCATTGGCCTCTCCGTCGCCCTGGATCGCGTGACAATCGCCGAGAAACAGATGGGCGCCCTCCGCGTTGACGCGCAGCATCACGGTGTTTCCGGTGGTGATCTCCTGAACGTCGAGATTGCCGCCGTGGGTGCCGTTGTCGACGGTGAGAACCGCGCCATGAACCGGCGCGACGCCGATGACGCCGATCATCGGCTTCACCGGCAGTTTGACATGCTCGTTCCAGTGAACGAGGTCGTCCTTGACCTCGACGACCCGCGTCTGGATGCCGAACTCCTTGCGCCGCACCCAATCCGGAAACATGCCGATGCCCGGCCAGAGCGCCGTGAAGCCGAGATTGTCGAGCTCCATCTTGAGGATCTCGACCTTGAGCATGTCGCCGGCTTTTGCACCCCGGACTTCGATCGGTCCCGTCGCCCCGTTGACGAAGGGCATGGTGACGTCCGCTTCCGTCAGTTGCTGACCGAGATGACGGATCGTGCCGTCGTTGGCGTTGATCGCGCATTCGACGACGAATGTCTCGCCGGGATCGACGCTCGCCACGAACTTGTCGTTGCCGGAGAGCGCGTATTTGATGTTTCCGGCCTTGCTGACACGCTTCGACATATTCATTTTCTCCTGCTTGAATGCGGGATGCGGCGTCCTTTTCCGGATCATGCTCTACCGAATCCGGCGCCAGGGCATCAGAAGGCGCTCGATCCGTCCGACCAGAAACGTCAACAGCAGCGCCAGCGCGATGGTCGCGACCAGCGCTGCGAACACTTTTGGAATGATGTAGAGCGAGCCGGCCTTGAAGATGGCGTGTCCCAGCCCTTCGGAGGACGACATGAATTCACCGACGATCGCTCCGATCAGCGCAAAGCCGACCGTCAGTTTCAGTCCGGCGAAGATGTCGGTGAGAGATGCCGGCACGACCAGCTTTCGAAAGATCTGAAACTTGGACGCGCCCAGCGTCCGCATCAGATTGATCTGGTCGGGGTCCACGCCGGTCGCGCCCTTGTAGGATGTCACCAGCGCGACGATGATCACCGACAGCGTCGACATCGCGACCTTGGAGATGAGCCCGGTACCGAACCAGATGATGATGATGGGCGCGAGTGCGATGATCGGGATCGATCCGAGCGCGATGACGAACGGCTCGACGACACGCGACACGAAACGCGAATACCAGAGCAGCAAGCCGATCAAGGTGCCGAAAAAGTTTCCGATGGCAAAGCCGAGCAGCGTTTCAAGCCCGGTGACGTAGGTATCGCGCCACAGGCTTCCGTCGCGGGACATCTGGGCGAGGAAGCCCAGGATCGCCGACGGCGATCCGAACATGAAGGCCGCCTGCTTGTCGGTCGCCGTGGCGCGTTCCCACAAGCCGAGGAGCAAGGCCAGCAGCACGACCTGCGTCGCCAGGATCAGCAATGTCGCGCGCAGCCTGGTCCATCGCGAATTGACCCGTGGCCTTTGCGGGGTGGCGCTCGGCGCGAATTTGCGGCGTGATTTCGTCTCCGATGCCCGAGGTCATTGCAGCACAACGTCGAGATCGGCCCATATCTGCCGCACATAGCTGCTGAAATTGTCGGCTGTCGCGCGCCGCCATCATGTCGGTCCGGTCGCCACCGAGATCGATGTCGTAGACCGCCTTGACCCGGGTCGGACGCTTCGAAAGCACGATGACGCGGTCGGCCAGCGATACGGCTTCCTCGATATCGTGCGTGATCAGCAGCAGCGACCGGCCGCCTTCGCGCACCAGTTTTGCCGTGTCGCCCTCGATCAGCAATTTGTTCTGGAAATCCAGCGAGGCGAATGGTTCGTCGAACAGCAGCACGCTGGGCTCATTCACCAGCGTGCGCGCAAGCGCCACGCGCTGACGCATCCCGCCCGAAAGCGTGGAAGGATAGTGATCCGCAAAACCGTGAAGCCCCAGCTGGTCCAGCATCGCGCGGCTGCGATCGTGCGCTTCGCCGGCGGCAACACCGCGTATTTCCAGGCCCAGCATGACGTTGCCGAGCGCGGTGCGCCACGGCAGCAGCAGGTCCTTTTGCAGCATATAGCCGACGTTCTGCGGCTGACCGGCCAGCTCGCGGCCATACCATCTGATGCGACCGGCATCCGGCGCGATCAATCCGCACAACGTGTTCAGGAGCGTGGTTTTTCCGCAACCTGACGGACCGACGATGCTGACGATCTCGCCCTTGTCCAGCGACAGGCTGAGATCGCCGATGACGGGCACGATCTTGCCATCGACGTCGTAGCCCTTGGACACCCGGTCTACGACGAGCGGAAATACTTCGGACGGCCTCGCCCCGGCGCCAACAAGCGTCGAGGCAGCATCGCGGTTTGCCTCCGACATCATTTCAGGCTGGCGACCGCCTTGTCGGCAAACGAATTATCGATGATCTGATCGAACGGAACCGAACCCTTGGCGTTGCCGAGATAGACCTGCATTTCCATCAGGTTCTTCCATTGATCCTGCTTGGTCACGACGGACTGGGCCGGGATCAGAAATTGCAGTTCGGCATCGATCGCCTTGTCGACGACATCGCCCGGCAAATCCGGAAACTCCTTGCGGGCAACTTCCTTGGCGAACGCAGGATCCGCGTAGGTCTTGCGGGACGCCTCTTCGAACGACGTCACCAGCGCCTGAACCATGTCGGGGCTCTTCTGGATCGTGCTCGGCAGGACCATGATGCCGGTGTTGCAGAACGGCCCGATATAGGTCGAGAAATCGAAAACCACCTTGGCACCCTGCGCTTCGGCCGCAGCGACGCTGGGCTGATAGGCGATGGCAATGTCCGCCTGCCCGGCCAGCATGGCGGCGATTTCGGTGCCTGGATTGACGGGAACGATCGTCGCATCGACGCCGACCTTGAGCCCGGCTTTTTCGAGCAGTCGCTTGGCGACGCTATAGTTGGTGTTCGGCTCGGGCGAGGTAACGATCTTCAGGCCCTTGAACTCCTTGGGATCGGTAATCGGCTTCAGCGTTTTCGACACGCCGAAATAGTGCGCCCGCTGCACCACCGTGCCGACGACGACGCCCGGTCCGCCGTTCTCCCGCGAAATCTGCGCCATGGTGGCATCGCCGATGGCGAAATCCGCCGATCCACCGAGTACCGCGGCGAATGTCTGGGTGTCGCCGCCGGCGGCGCTCACTTTCATGTCGAGCCCGTTCTTCTCGAAGATCTTGGCATGCATGCCGACATACAGGTTGATGTAACCGAGGTTATGAACGGCCTCGCTGAACCGGACGACCTTCAAGCCAGCGGCGGCGGCTTTCGCGGAAACCGCCAGCGGTCCCAGCGCAGCCCCCGCTGCGATCGTCGCGGACGCGGTCAGGAAATTGCGGCGGCTGACGCGGGAGCCGATATCGACAAAATGGCGGACGTGATCTGTCATGGCTCCGGTTCCTCGCTGAATGAATGGATGGCGACGGCGCAAAGCTAGGCGGCGCGGCCAACAACCGGCAAGAAACAATAGCGGTCAGCGGATGTTCGAGTTCGGTGCAGCCTGTTCGATGGCGTCACCGGTGCGACACATCGAACCATCGGCCTGCATCTTTACTGAGAATTCAGTGCACGCCTGACAGGCGAAGTGAACAAAACGGCATCACCTGCAAAACCATAATGTCACTTTTGACGTTATGCTGCCTAAACAAAAAGCGATCAAAGATTGACGCAGCGATCAGGGATTGACGCGCACAGACGCAAACCGTCCGGTCAACGCGCCGCCGCACTTCTCGGCCGCAATCCCGACGGCGCGACGCTGTTCGCGTTCCTTGTCGCGAACTGGAACTGCTGTTTCTGGCCTCCTGCTCCTCCCGAAGCCGCTCCAGGAGATTGTCGGACCAATCCTCGCAGCCGGGCGTTTTCAAACTCCAGTTCCTTCATCTTCGGCACATCGGCGGTGCTCAATCCTCCGAAACTCCGCTTCCATCGATAGAATGTTCGCAGCGAAACGCCCGCGGTATCGCAGATCTCCGCGACCGGCACGCCGGAGCCAGCTTCATAGAGCAGATGAAGAATTTCGCTTTCAGTGAACCGCGAGCGTCTCATCCAAGCCTCCTGAACCAATTTCGCGAACTGAGCCAACCTGCCACAGCTTCAAGTCTTGCCGCGATCGAATTTTGGCATGAATTGAGCGCCGCGAGAATGATCGCTGACGCAGATCGGTCCCTCATCATCCTTGCCGTCGCCCGCGACCTCTGGTCTGCTTGACCATGCCCGGTTGGAGCTCTGCATGGCCAGACGACACGAAATTTCTTCCGCCCCTGAAAACATGGTTTGGGGGTATCTCGACAGCGCGAACCCACCCATCTTGACCGTGAATTCCGGCGACACCGTCACGCTGCACAGTTTCCCCGCCGGCGGAAAAGAAACCCTTCCCGACGACCTCAGCCGCGTACCCGCCGATTATCTGAAGGCGCTGGAAACACTTCCTCCCGGACCCGGTCCACACTTCATCACCGGCCCGGTTTACGTCAAAGGCGCGCAGGTCGGCGATGCGCTGCAGATCGACATCCTCGATGTGAAGGTTCGGCAGGACTGGGGCTTCGTTTCAATTCTTCCCCTGCTCGGGACACTCCCGGAAGAGTTTACCGATTATGAGACCATTCATCCCGCGATCGACCGCGCACGCAATGTTTGCACGATGCCCTGGGGTACCGAAATTCCGCTCGATCCGTTCTTTGGAATTGTAGCGACCGCGCCGCCGCCCACCTGGGGCCGATGCGGCTCACCGGTACCGCGCGCGTTCGGCGGAAACATGGACAACAAGGAGCTGCGTGCCGGCTCGACGTTATACCTGCCGGTCTTCAACGAAGGCGCGCTGTTCTTCGCCGGCGACGGCCACGCCGTCCAGGGCGACGGTGAAGTCTGCATCACCGCACTCGAGACCGGCGTCACGGGGACGTTTCGTCTGACGGTTCGCAAGGACATGGATATCAAGTGGCCGTTTGCCGAAAGCGCAACGCATCTGATGTCGATCGGCCTGGACGAGGATCTCGATGACGCCGCCAAACAGGCGGTGCGCGAAATGGTGAAGCATGTCTGCGCGCGAACCAATCTGACACGCAATGAGGCCTACATGCTGTGCTCGCTCGCGGGCAATCTTCGCGTGACCCAATTGGTCGACGGCAACAAGGGCATCCACATGCTGTTGGCAAAATCTCATTTGTGAGAGTGGCGCCGCACAGATCCTCGCCGATCCGGTTGTGCCGGACAAGATGACGATGGCCAGAGCCTTTTCCGTTCCGATTGAATCGGAACGAGCTCTAAATTCTTTTTTGACGCGTTTTCTTGCCGCGAACCGGTTTCCACTTCGCTGGAAAACGCTCTGGTCTGGATCAGCGCGCAGCCGGCACCGTCTCGATCAGCTTGCCGGTATAGATCGGCGCCGAGGTCGGCTGACCGGTCGGCGATCCGCCGGCCTGCTCGACGGTCACCGCGTAGGTCGCGGCGTTGATCGTTCCCGCGTCGAAATCGGCGAGAACGGGGCGCGCGGTGAAATCGCTGCCGCCGATCACGCCGAGCGAGCGCGGCTGCGGCAGGCGATCGGAGATCAGCCACAGCTCAAAACTCTTGCCGCGCTCGGCATCGGCCCCGACCTTGCGGACGGTGAAATTCTTGGTGGCGGCGTCGACGGTCAGGATGAAGGCGGGCGCGCCGCGCGTCACGCTGCAGCAGCGCAACATATTGCGCTGATGGCACCGGCGCCGGCGCAGGTGTCCTGATCTCGACCGTCTGGATGCGCGGCTTCGGCCGCAACCCGTCCGGCAACAGTTCCGGCCGATAGACCTGAACCGCCAGCATCCCGATCAGGGCTGCGGCGACCGCGGTGGCAATCGACGCGATGCTGCGCAAGCGCCGGACCCGCCCGGTCAACTGAATGACGTTGGAATTGTCGTTCGTAGTGTCCACGGTGACCGGGGACGCCACGGTAGGGGACGCCACCGCAGGAGACACCGGCGGTTCGGCCATCACGGGCTCGACCACGGCGGTCGGGCCGGCGGCGCCTCGGGCAGCACCAGCGGCGCCTGGCTCGCGGTGGAATTTTCGATCGCGGCCTGAATGTTCTCCCACACGATCGGCCGCGGCTCGATCGAGCCGACCATCTGGTTCAAGGCGCCGAGCCGGTATTCCCAGGCCTGCACGACCGCGGCGAATTCGGTATCGACAGCCATCATGGTCTCGACCTGCGCGCGCTCATCGGCATCGAGGGTGCCGAGCGCATATTCCGCGGCGAGCGCGATATGGTCTTCGCTATAGGCCATCGTTCAAGATCCGGGCATCAAAGCCCGAGACACTCCCTGATTTCCATCATGCTGCGGCGCAGCCACGTCTTCACCGTATTCACCGGCGTCTCGAACTTGGCAGCAAGCTGCTCGCGACTCCAGCCATTGTAATAGGCCAGCAGCACCAGCTTCTGCCGATCCGGCTCGAGACGGCCGACGCATTCCAGCAACCGCTTCAACTCTTCCGTCATCTCGCGCCGTGCCAGTGGATCGGGTGAATCGGCCGCCACTTCCATTGCGGACGGCTCCTCCTCGATCGAGACTTCGCTCTTCTTGCGCACGACATCGATCGCCCGGTTGCGCGCGATCGACGCCATCCATGTAATCGGTGAAGCCAATGCCGGGTTGAACTGGCCGGCGCTGTTCCAGATCTTGACGTAAGCCTCCTGAATGACCTCCTCCGCGAGGTCCTGACGGCGCAAGATACGGAGGACGACGCCGAAGAGTTTCGCGCGCGTGGCAGCGTAAAGCCGCTCGAAAGCGACCTCATCCCCCTTCGCAACCGCGGCAATCAGCCAGACCAGCTCCGCTGGCGTCAGCATTCAGCGTCCCCCAAATCGCGATCCTCCATCGCGGTGTTACGCCGGAGCAATCGGGAAGTTTCGTAGCATACCCTGCGTCAAACCGGCCACCAAGTCGCCGGTTCCATGCGATCTCGACAGGAAAAAAATCCCGAGCCTCGCGGCCCGGGATTTTCATATACTGCAACCGATGGACGTGGGAAGCGTCAGGCGACGCCGAGACGGGCGCGCATCAGGCCGATGGAATCCATGTCGGCCTGCTCGCGGGCGCTCTCTTCGGCGCGTTCGCGCGCCTGGTCGCGTTCGTCGAGCAGCTCGACCTTCTTCAGCTCCTCGAACGCTTCGCTCAGCAGGCTCTTGGCGTCCTCGAGCTGGATGCGCAGTTCGTCGGCGGAACGGGTCAGGTTTTCGCGGCGCTGGATCGCGGCCTTGGCGTAGGTCGGGTAGGCGAAATGGGAGGGATCGTTGATCCCGGCCCGATCCTGCTCGGTCTGGATTTCGCGCTCGAGATCGACCGACATGCGCTGGAAGTCGGCGATCATGCCTTCGATCTGGGTAACCCTGCGGCGCTTCTCGTCGACCTGAAATTTCTTCAGGCGGATCAGCGTTTCTCGTGACTTCATCGACTCATACTCCCCAGAAGTCCCAATCTGAACGCGGGACAGAACCGGCTCCCCGGGGGGACCCCGCCGGCTTCATTAATCATGTGCGGGGGATGATGGCCTGACAAAGTTAGCGTTCCGTTTCCAAATTACCGAGGATATGGGCCAACTGGCCGTAACCGTCATTCAGGCTCGATTTTTCCTCCTTGGCCTGGCGCAGGAAGGCTTCCAGCGGCTCGTGCAGCCGGATCGCCTCGTCGACTTCGGCGCTCGAACCCGCCCGATAGGCGCCGAGCCGGATCAGTTCCTCCATGTCGGCGTAGGTCGCCATGACCTGGCGGCCCCGCATGATCACGGGCAGGAATGCCGGATTGGCCGCTCGCGGCATGGTGCGGGAGACCGATTTGAGGATGTTGATGGCGGGGAACCGGCCGCGCTCGGCGATCGAGCGCTGCATCACGACGTGACCGTCGAGAATACCGCGCACCGCGTCCGCAATCGGCTCGTTATGGTCGTCGCCGTCGACCAGCACCGTGAAGATGCCGGTGATGGTGCCCACCCCGGTGCCCGGCCCGGCCCGCTCCAGCAGTTTCGGCAATTCGGTGAACACGGTCGGCGTGTAGCCCTTGGCCGTCGGCGGCTCGCCGGCCGACAGCCCGATCTCGCGCTGCGCCATCGCAAAGCGCGTGACTGAATCCATCAGGCACAGCACGTCCTTGTCCTCGTCGCGAAAATACTCCGATATCGCCAGCGTCAGGTAGGCCGCCTGCCGCCGCATCAGGGCCGGCTCGTCCGAGGTCGCCACCACCACGACGGAACGCGCCAGACCTTCGTCGCCGAGATCCTCCTGCAGAAACTCCTGCACCTCGCGGCCGCGTTCGCCGATCAGGCCGATGACGGTGATGTCGGCATCGACGTTGCGCGCCAGCATCGACAGCAGCACCGATTTGCCGACGCCGGAACCGGCGAAGATGCCGAGCCGCTGGCCGCGGCAGCAGGTCAGGAACGTATTGAGCGCGCGCACCCCGAGATCCAGCGGCGCGCCGACGCGCTTGCGCGAATGCGCCGGCGGCGGCGAATTTCGGTACTGCATTGGCGACGGCCCCTGCGCCAGCGGCCCTTTGCCGTCGATCGGTTCCCCCATCGCGTTGATGACGCGGCCGAGCCAGGCCGGCGACGGCCGCACCTGGCTTGCTGCGGTCGCGATGACCGCGCGGCATCCGCGCCTGACGCCGTCGAGTCCGCCGAACGGCATTACGACAGCATTGCTGCCGGAAAAACCGATGACCTCGGCCGGAATGAACCGGTTGCCGCCGGTCTCGATCACGATGCGCGCGCCGACCGACATCGCATGGATCGGTCCCGCGATCTCGACCATCAGCCCGCGCACGCCCACAACACGGCCATATATATTGACGCCGTCGATATCGCCGATCTGCTCTGCGAGCGCCTTCATTGCGAAAACCTTAAGTTTTCACGCATTTGGAGCCACCGCTTAACCTCGTGTTTACCCGCATCATTAATCATTGCGTCACTGTCTTTAATGACTGAGAGCGTTCGTCCAGAAGGGCGAAACCTGAGAGTCGGTTAGGCCCGCCTCTTAATCTGGAGCATGAGTAGACACTGTTAGGAAAAGCTGCTTCCCAGCAACATCTTAGAGCGATTCGCTAAAAATTGCACTTAAAGAGCTTGCGAACCGGAATCAGGATTTGTTAACCATGTGTCTGTCAGGATCCGAATCAGTTGTTAAAGGCGTTTTGAGTGCCGCAGGTGCGGCCGACCTGACGCCCGGAGCGGCGGACTAAAGGGGACTGGCATGCGCGTTTTGCTGATTGAAGATGACAGCGCTGTCGCGCAGTCGATCGAGCTGATGCTCAAATCCGAGAGCTTCAACGTCTATACGACGGATCTCGGGGAAGAGGGCGTCGATCTCGGTAAGCTCTATGACTACGATATTATCCTTCTCGACCTGAACCTGCCCGACATGTCCGGCTACGACGTGCTCAAGCAGCTCCGGGTTTCCAAGATCAAGACCCCCATTCTGATCCTCTCCGGCCTCGCCGGCATCGAGGATAAGGTCAAGGGCCTCGGCGTCGGCGCCGATGACTACATGACCAAGCCTTTCCACAAGGACGAACTGGTTGCCCGTATCCACGCGATCGTGCGCCGTTCCAAGGGTCATGCCCAGTCGGTCATCCAGACCGGCGATCTCGTCGTCAACCTCGACACCAAGACGGTCGAAGTCGGCGGCCAGCGGGTTCACCTGACGGGCAAGGAATACCAGATGCTGGAGCTGCTCTCGCTCCGCAAGGGAACCACGCTCACCAAGGAAATGTTCCTCAACCACCTCTATGGCGGCATGGACGAGCCCGAGCTGAAGATCATCGACGTCTTCATCTGCAAGCTGCGCAAGAAGCTGGCGAACGCCTCCGAAGGCCGCAACTTCATCGAAACCGTGTGGGGCCGCGGCTACGTGCTGCGCGAGCCGCACGAGCAGGAAGAGCGCATTCCCGCCTGACATCAGGGTTTTACGGCGAGCCGCAAGGCTCCCTCCTCCCGACTGGACCCCGCCCGAAAAGGCGGGGTTTTTGTTTGGGGGGCTTTATCCTCGCCTTCCGACGCCGCCTCGGCGGTGCTTTCAGGAGCGCGCGAGCGCATCGAGCTTGCCTCGAAGCTCGTCAATCGCCGGCCTCGCAATATCGCCGGCGCCGGGCGTCGCCAGCACCTTGTCACACATCTGGTTGATCGTGGGGATCGCGACCACAATCAGCTTTACGAGGGTGCTCTTTCCTTCAGGCGAGAGCTGCGTCGCGCGGGAACTGACCTCATTCAACTGAGCCGTTGCTTCCCTTATTTTGGGCAGGGCAGCCTGGGCCGATGCGGCATCGGTGATGCCGGGAAGCGCGGCCCTGATGGAACCAACCGACGCGCTGATCTGGTTCGCCAGATTCATCCCTCCGACCGTCAAATCCGCCGGCGCCAAACCCACGGTTCCGGTCGCGGTCCGCGTCATGGCCGGAGGCGACACCTGAGCGACGGTGTCCTGCCCTGAACGACCAAAGGCGAACCAGGCGAGACCACCCAATACCGCCGCGGCGACCAACCAATACGGCCATTGCGGTACCGCTGGTCTGCCGGCCATCGCCGAGGCCGTCTGACCGAGCCCGGAAATGGTCCGCTCCGAAGCCTCTGCAACTCGGCCGCCAGCTGCGCTGGCTGCCGCCGCACCGCTGCGCAAGCTTTCAGTCGCACCTTCGATCAGACCGGCGGCACTCAACTGATCGGCAAGGCCGGACGGCATGGCACGTGCGATCTGGTCCTTCTGCGAAGTGAGAAGCGACGCCAGCCCGCCCGCATCGAGACCCATGCTGCGCTGCTGCTGCCCCAACGCGCCGAGAACCACGGGACCAAGCATGCCGAGCAGCGACTTGCTGGTGCCCTCGCCGATCCCGGCAAACTTGCCGATCGTCTGCGCCATCGTGTCCAGCGTTCCGCCACCGAACAGGCCGGAGAGCATGTTCGTTCCCGTGTCCGCCACAAGGTTCTGACCGCCACCGCCGACGAGATTCTTAAAGCTCTCCAACGAATCGGAGTGCTGCGTCAGCGTGTTGTTGAGCTGACGTGTTCCATTGGGAGTGGAAGCGACATCAGCGAGGCTTGCGAGAAGCGCGGGTATCGCACCCGCGATGGTCTTTTGCGCGACATTGCGGTCAAGACCCAGGACAGATGCAATCTTCGCTATCATGTCCGGCGTGAGGAATTGCATTACTACCGAGACCAGATTCGTCGCCATGGCGATCCTCCTGAGCAGGATAAATTTGCGTGCTCAGGTTAGTCCGCTCAATCCGGAATGCGTCTCTAAAGTTTGATCACCTTATATTACAACCTCTCCGGCTCGATCCGGGTTCCACACATGCCGTTACCATTTGGGAACCGGCGCGCGACGTGAGAGAGTGCTGATCGCGGATGGAGCTTGCAGGGCATGTCAAACCTGGATCTTGCAATGTCGGTTGCGCTTGGCATCGGGCTTGCCGCCGCCACCGGCTTTCGGCTGTTCCTGCCGCTGCTTGTTCTGAGCGTCGCAGCTTACACCGGACATGTAAATCTGAACGATGGCTTCGCATGGCTCGGCACACCAGCCGCTGTCATCATGCTCGGCACGGCAGCGATCGTGGAGATCGCCGCGTTCTACATTCCCGGTGTGGACAATTTGCTCGATACGGTGGCGACGCCCGGTGCCGTCGTCGCAGGGACGATCGCGTCCGCGGCTGTCATGACCGACCTGCCGCCGATGGTGAAATGGACGGCGGCCATTATCGCAGGCGGTGGCGTCGCCGGCATCACCCAGGGTTTGACCGCCATGCTCAGGGCCAAATCCACCGTCTTCACCGGCGGCCTTGGGAATTCGACAGTCGCAACCGCCGAACTCGGGAGCGCCACGCTGATCTCGATTCTGGCGCTGGCAGCGCCGGTCGCCGCGCTCGCGCTGGTCGTCCTGTTTTTCTGGCTGGCATTCCGCCTGATCCGGGGGTTGGCTCGGGGATCGCACCGGCCAAACGAACGATAAACGGATTGCCCCCACTCATTCCAAAGCCGCAACTTCATCGAAACGTTGGGCCGCGGCTACGTTACGGCCAGCCGCAAGGCCAGCTCCCCGCCCGAAATGGCGGGGCTTTTGTTTGGCAGAGTTTTTATTGGATTGAACCGCCTGCCCCGATGCGCCGACTGATCAATCGTGCGAACCTGTCGGGACGCATGAGTTGGGGCGTCCTTCATGATCCTGCAATCGCTCGCCGGGCTGCCGGCGTTCCTGGTCTATTTCTGCACGGCGATCGTCGCCGTGGTGGCCTACCTCTTCGTCTATACCCGCGTCACCGCGCATAACGAGTTCGACCTGATCCGCGCCAACGAGCCGGCGGCCGCCATCGCGCTGGGCCTGAGCCTGCTCGGCTTCGTGCTGCCGCTGGTCTCGGCCATCGCGCATTCCGCCAATGTCTGGGATTGCCTGATCTGGGCCGCCATCGCGCTGATCGTGCAGATCATCGTCTATTTCCTGGTCCGGGTGCCGGTGCCGAAACTGTCGGAGCGGATCGCCGCCGGCGAACTTGCCGCCGCGATCTGGCTCGGCCTGTCGTCGCTCGCCGCCGGCGCCCTCAACGCTGCCAGCATGATCTACTGATCATGGCCGACAAATCGAACAACGAGTTCGGCAAGCGCAAGCCGGTTTCGGTGCCCGCATCGCCGCGTCCGATGCCGCCGCCGGCCAAGCGTTCGGGCCATGTCGCATTGCTGCTGATGGGAACCGTTGCGGTCGGCAGCGCCGCCTACGCGCTGATGCCGAGCCGCAATTGCGAGCCATCGCCGAATGCGGGCTCGCCATCCTATCAGCAAGGCAGCACCGAGTGCACCTCGCGCAGTTCGTCATCGAGCAGCCACAGCAGCGGCTCCGGCGGCAGTTCGTCGCGCAGCAGCTACTATTCCAGCGATTCGTCCTCGAGCCATTCATCCTCGGGCACTTCCGATTCCGCCTCGCACAGCGCACAGCGCGGCGGATTCGGCTCGTTCGGACACGCGGTCGGCTTTTCCGGCGGCTAGCTCATGCAGCGCATTTCCTGCCCCGAACGCGACGACTGGTCCGCCACCGCCGAAAGCATGGGCTTCAGCTTTCACACCATCGGCGGCGAGCGTTATTGGGACGAGCGGGCCTATTACGCGTTCACGCTCAACGAGATCGAACGGCGGTTCGAGACGCCCACCGCGGAGATCGAGGCGATGTGCCTCGAACTGGTCGGCCGGGCGGTCAGCGACGAAAAATATCTGCGCCGGCTAAAAATCCCGGAGGCGTTCTGGCCGCTGATTGCCGAGAGCTGGCGCCGCCGCGATCCCAGTCTCTACGGCCGGATCGACCTGAGCTATAACGGCTGGAGCCCGGCGAAGCTGCTCGAATACAACGCCGATACGCCGACCTCGCTGTTCGAAGCAGCGGTGTTCCAGTGGACCTGGCTCGAACAGGCGATGCAGCGCGCCATCGTCCCCAAGCGCGCCGATCAGTTCAATTCAATCCATGAACGCCTGATCGAGGCCTGGAAGAAACATGGCGGCGGCAAGCACCTTCATCTCACGGGCATGACCGACAATGTCGAGGATGGCGGCACGCTGGCCTATCTGCAGGATACCGCAACCCAGGCCGGACTGCAGACCACGCTGATGGATATCAAGGACGTCGGGCTCGCCAGCGACGGCGGTTTCGTCGATCTCGACGATCGCGCGATCGGGTTCGCCTTCAAGCTCTATCCCTGGGAATGGATGTTCCAGGATACGTTCGGTGCAAAACTTGCGGCTGCGCCGACGCGCTGGATCGAGCCGCCCTGGAAAGCCATCCTTTCCAACAAGGGCGCGCTGCCGCTGCTATGGGAGATGTTTCCAAAACATCCGAATCTGCTGCCGGCCTATTTCGAGGACGATCCGAAGGCGGCCTCGCTCGGCTCTTCGTTCGTGCGCAAGCCGCTCTATTCACGCGAGGGCGCCAACGTGACGCTGGTCAGCGCCGGCACCACGCTGATGGAACAGGAAGGGCCCTATGGGGCGGAAGGATATATCCGGCAGGCGTTCGCCCCGTTGCCGAGCAATTCCGATCAGTACGCGGTGATCGGAAGCTGGCTGGTCGATCACACGCCGTGCGGCCTGTCGATCCGCGAAGACGAAAATCCGATCACCGGCAACACGTCACGCTTCCTGCCGCACGCGATCGTGTAGCGCGGCACGACAAGCGGACCGGAATGAAGATCGGGCTCAGCGCGCCGCGGCAACGGCCCGCATGGTCTGCGGCACCAGGGTCGACGCACCGACCCCCGCCGCCACCCGTATCACCGGCGCGACGTTCGGACGATACAATCCGCGGCGTTCCGGATAGGGCTTGAAGGTGTTGGTGATGCCGACTACGGATTCGGCAGCCCCCAGCGCCAGCACGCCATCGGGCTCCAGCATCCGGGACATCCGCTCGAAGATGTTGACCTTGGTGTTCTGGTCGAAATAGATCAGCACGTTGCGGCAGAAGATGATGTCGAACACACCGAGATGGGAGAAGTCCTGCAGCAGATTGAACTGCCGGTGCTGCACCATGCCGCGGATCTCGGAACTGATCTGCCAGAGCTCACCGTTCTGGGTGAAATATTTCACCAGCAACTGAATCGGCAATCCGCGCTGCACCTCGAACTGGCTGAAGATGCCGGCCTTGGATTTTTCCAGCACCGCCTGCGAAAGGTCGGTGGCGACGATCTCGGTGCGCCAGCCCGACAGCAGGGGACCGGCTTCCTTCAGGCACATCGCGATCGAATAAGGCTCCTGCCCGGTGGAGGACGCCGCGCACCAGATCCGCAGCGAACGGCGGGCGGCGCGCGCCTGCGCCAGCGCCGGAAGCACCGCTTCGCGCAAATGGTCGAACGGAATCTTGTCGCGGAAGAAGAACGTCTCGTTGGTGGTCATCGCCTCGACCACCTCCGCCGTCAGCGCCTCGGCGCTCCCCCTCATCTTGGCGACGAGTTCGGTAATTCCCGCCAGGCTGGACTTGCGCGCGAGCGGCAGCAGCCGGCTTTCGACGAGATATTGCTTGTCCGCGGAGAGATCGAGCCCGGAGCGCTCTTTCAGAAGCTTACGCAGATACTCATAGTCTGAAGGCGTCACGAACGATCTCCCGAAAACAACCTTACAAGTTTGGGCGCGATCTGATTGAGCGGCAACACGGCCGCGCAAATCCCTGCATTGGCGGCCGCGCCCGGCATGCCCCAGACCACGCTGGTGGCTTCGTCCTGGGCAATGACGCTGCCGCCGGCGGCGACGATTTCCTTGCCGCCGCGCATGCCGTCAGAACCCATGCCGGTCAGAATCACCGACAGGATGCCGCCCTGCCAGACGTCGATGGCGGAATTGAACAGCGGATCCACCGCCGGTTTGCAGAAATTCACCGGCGGCCCGTCGTCGAGCGCGATCGCGGTTTCGGCGCCATGGCGCACCACGCGCATGTGGCGGCCGCCGGGCGCGAGATAAATCCGGCCGGGCTTGACGATCTCGCCATCGACGGCCTCATGCGCCGGCCGGCGGCTGGCGCGCGCCAGATGCTCGGCGAGAATCGTGGTGAAGGTCGGCGGCATGTGCTGGGTGATCAGCACCGGAAAACGATCGATCACCGGACCGATGTCGGCAACCAGGGTCATCAGCGCCTGCGGGCCGCCGGTCGACGAGCCGATCAGCAGCACGCGCGGCGCCAGCATGCCAAAGGCTCGGCGCGCGAGCGGCAGATGCGCAACCGGCGCGGCGGCCGGCTGGACCGGTACGGATACTTCGCGCGCCCGCTCGGGGGCCGGCGCAATGGACGGGGTCGGGGCCGGCGACGTGCGCCGGCGGGCCCTGGCACCCAGATGACGGATCTTCTGAATGAGGTCGTGGTGGAAAGTCTCAGCGGCGGTCGCCTCGCGCGTGCTTTCCGGCTTCGGGATGTAGTCGGATGCGCCGAGCGACAACGCCTTGAAGCTGATCTCCGCATTGCGGCGGGTCAGCGTCGACGCCATGATGATGACGAGGTCGCGCTTTTTCGCCAAAAGTTGCGGCAGCGCCGAAATGCCGTCCAGTTCCGGCATTTCGATATCGAGCACGGCGACGTCGGGCTTGACGCGATCGAGCTGGTTGACGGCGTCGAGACCGGTACGCAGGGAGGCCGAGACCTCCATGTCGGGCTCGGCGTCGATCCAGCGCGAGATCATCCCGCGGATCACGACGGAGTTGTCGACCACCATGACGCGCAGCTTGTCTTGCCGTGTCGAGGCTGGTGGTGGAGACTTCGTTAACGCAACACTCATTCGTTCACCCGACCCCAACTCAAGCGGCACACTTACACGACAACGCCGAAGGCCGTTGAGCCGCCGGGATCACCTGCGCGATATCAGAGCAGGCCGACTTCCTGGAACTTCGCGGTGACGATGTCCTTGTCGAACGGCTTCATGATGTACTCGTTGGCGCCGGCATGCAGCGCGCGCGCAATGTGCGCGACGTCGTTCTCGGTGGTGCAGAACACCACCTTGGGCGCGTCGCCGCCGGGCATGCGGCGCAGATTGCCGAGGAACTCGTAGCCGTCCATGACGGGCATGTTCCAGTCGAGCAGAACCGCCTCGGGCATGGCGCGCTTGCAGACTTCGAGCGCCTTTTGGCCGTCCTCGGCTTCCACGATCTGAAAGTCGAGACCTTCAAGGATGCGGCGTGCGACTTTCCGGATGACGCTCGAGTCATCGACAACCAGACATGTTCTCATTTTAGGTCTCCAATTGCACCAGATCCCAAGAGGGATGTTTTCGTTCCAGGTTCGAGCTTCATGCCGCCATCAGGTCCGGCACGATTTCGAGAACGCGATCGACGTCCAGGACCACCATGAGCTGACCGTCGAGGCGGTGAACGCCGCCCGCGAGCTTGGCGAAACGGACGTCGAGATTGACGGGGTTTTCCTCGCGGCCATTGTCGGGCAGCCGCAGCACCTCGCCGATCTGGTCGATCAAGAGGCCATAGGATTCGCCGCGCAGGTCGACGCCGACCGCCATCGGCGGCTTGCCGTCGTCGTTCTTGGGCAGCCCGAGCCGGGCGCGCATGTCGACCACGGTGACGATGCGGCCGCGCAGATTGAGCACGCCGGCGATCTCGGCCGACGACAGCGGCACCCGCGTCAACCGCTCCGGCATGAACACGTCCTGCACCCGCGAGATCGGCAGGCCGAACAATTGTCCGCCGATCACCGCGGTGACGTATTCGGCCACGTCGCCGTTAGCCTCGATGGTCTCGGTCTTGGTTGTCATGTGTTGCTACCTCTATGCCCTGGCCAAGCTCGCCTATGCCGCTCGCCTGGTATCGGCGGTCTGTTCCTTCAGCGCCGCGATCAGGCCGGGACGGTCGAACTTGGCGACGAAATCGTGGAAGCCGGCCTGCCGCCCGCGCTCGATCGCCCCCGGCGACACCAGCGAGGACAGTG
This sequence comes from uncultured Alphaproteobacteria bacterium, assembly GCA_963783115.1. Taxonomy (GTDB): domain Bacteria; phylum Pseudomonadota; class Alphaproteobacteria; order Rhizobiales; family Xanthobacteraceae; genus Bradyrhizobium. Next base: position 17,965 of record CAWAMK010000010.1, read on the forward strand.
CGATGATCGGCATCGTGCTCAGATTGTTATCGGTGCGAATGGTTTCGGCGAACTCGAAGCCGTTCATGTCGGGCATTTCGATGTCGGTCAGCACCACGTCGAAGGTGTGGCTCGAACGCAGCGCGGCGAGGCCCTCCTGCGCGTTGACGGCCGTCCGCACCTTGTAGCCGGCGGCTTTCAGCACCGGCGCCAGCATGTTGCGGAAGAACGCGCTAGTCGTCGACCAGCAGCACCGATCGCGCCGTCGACGATTCCCGCATCTCCTTGCGCGAGAACCAGTCGGCAAACGCCATCGGGAGGAAGTGACCGACGTCGATCACTTCGGTGGCCTGGCCCTTGATCACGGCCGAACCCAGAATGCCGTCGGCCTGGCCGGCGACCTCGATGTGCAGCCGCTCCTCGACGATGTCGATGATCTCGTCGACGACGAGCCCCATCGAGCGGCCGTCGTCGGCGAACACCAGGATCGGCTGCGAGCCCTGGGTCTGGACGGTGACCCCGTTCATCTGCACCAGCGGCATCAGCTGATCGCGGTACTGCACCATGTAGCGGCCGTTTGAGATCTCGATCTTGTCGGTGGCGATCTCTTCCAGTCGGGTGACGAGGCCGAGCGGCACCGCCTTGGGCTCGCTCGAACCGGCGCGGAACACCAGCAGCGAGGTCAGCTGTTCGCCGCCGATCGCATGCGCGGCGGAGGCATCGTCGGCCAGTTGATGGGCCGAGGCGCCGGAAGCGCCGAGCGCCTTGGCGATGCCGTTGGGGTCGATGATCATGATGACGGCGCCATCGCCCAGAATGGTGTTGCCGGAGAACATGTCGATGTGACGCAGTTTCGTGGACATCGGCTTGACCACGATTTCCTCGGTGTGGAACACGCCGTCGACCACGATGCCAAACGTCTGGCTGCCGACCTGCGTCACCACGATGAAGCCGTTCTCGGGATCGGACGAAGAACCGTCGTCGATCTTCAACAGCTTCTTCAGGTGCATCAGCGGCAACAGCTTGTTGCGCAGGCGCAATACCGCCGTGTCCTTGATGCGCTCGATGCGGTGTTCGGAGTTGGCGCGGGCGCGGACCAGTTCGACCACCGAGAGCTGCGGGATCGCAAAGCGGTCGCCGGCGGCTTCCACGATCAGGGCCGAGACGATCGCCGAGCGTCAGCGGGATCTTGATGGTGACGGAAGAGCCCTCGCCGGCCACCGACTTGATGTCGATGGTGCCGCCGATCTGGTCGATATTGGTGCGCACCACGTCCATGCCGACGCCGCGGCCGGAGACCGAGGTGACGGCAGCCGCAGTGGAGAAGCCCGGCGCGAAGATGAACTTGTGGATCTGGGCTTCGGTCATCTTCTCCAGTTCGGCCTCGCTGACGAGACCGCTCTGGACTGCCTTGGCCTTGATCCGCTCGGTGTTGAGCCCGCGGCCATTGTCGGCGATGCAGATGATGATGTGGCCGCCCTCGTGATAGGCGGAGAGACGGATGGTGCCCTGCTCGCCCTTGCCGGAGGCCAGCCGCTCGGCCGGGGTTTCCAGGCCGTGGTCGGCGGAGTTGCGCACCATGTGCGTCAACGGATCCTTGATCAGGTCGAGCACTTGCCGATCGAGCTCGGTGTCGGCGCCGTGCATCTCCAGTTCGATCTGCTTGCCGAGTTCGCCGGAGAGGTCGCGGACGATGCGCGGCAGCTTCTGCCAGGCATTGCCGATCGGCTGCATGCGCGTCTTCATGACGCCTTCCTGCAGCTCGGCGGTGACGTTGGACAAGCCGCTGCAGCGGCACCTTGAACTCGGTGTCCTCGTTGCGGCGGGAGATTTCCAGCAGCTGGTTGCGGGTCAAGACCAGCTCGGAGACCATCGTCATCAGATGTTCGAGCGTGTCGACGTTGACGCGGATCGACTGGTTGGCGATCTTGTCGGCTTCCTGGACGTCGGGCTCGCCGGCGACAGCCGCCTTCCGGGCGGGCTTTGCCTTGGCTTCGGCTTTGACTTCCTTGGCCGCCGGCGGTGCAGCGGCGGCTTCCGGCGCGGCGGCAGGCGCGGCCGGCTTGGCGGCGGGCGCAGGTGCGGTCTGCTTGACGACGGGGGCCGGCGCGGGTTTAGGCGCAGCTTCGGTCTCGGTTTCGCGGAAGGCGCGCTCGAGATCGTCGAGCGAGACTTCGCCGGGACGCAGCGGACGCTCCAGCACCTGATCGATCAGTGTACCCTTGGCAACTTCCGGGGTGGCCACGGGCTGCACCGGGGGTGCGGCGACGACGGGAACGGGCGCGGCCACCGGCTCGGCCTCGGCATGCTTGGCGCCTTCGGCCATCTCATGCAGTTTCTCGATCAGGTCTTCGTCGGTGCCTTCCGGCTCGGTCTCGGTGGCTTCGAGGCCGGCCAGGATTTCCTTGATGCGGTCGATGCTCGACAGGATCAGCGTCACGGCTTCGGCCTTGACCGGCATGCCGTCGCGGAATTTGCCCATCAGCGTCTCGCCGGCATGCGCCAGCGCTTCCAGCCGCGGCAGCCCCAGGAAGCCGCAGGTGCCCTTGATGGTGTGGACCAGGCGGAAGATGTTATCCAGAATCTTCGCGTCGCTCGGGTCCTGCTCGAACCGCACCAACTGATTGTCGACCGTATCCAGGCTCTCGCTGGTCTCGGTCAGAAATTCCCGCAACAAGTCATCCATGAAACTGGCCTTCGCACGCAGTGGCACGCGACATCGACGCGCCTTACGGAACGAAGCCAGCTTCTATGCAAAGCGTTTAATATTGGTTGCGCAAATGGAAAAGAACGGGATCAACAAAGAGATAAGACGGCAGAAATGGTTTTTGCCGCCTGTTTTCAACCAATCGTTAACCATAAACGCGCTTCAGCGCGTTCTGGGTTGGCGTGTTGGCGCGCTGCTATGCAGCGGTAACCACTATCTTTTCTCCGTCGGGCGCCAGCGTCACGCTGAGCCCGCAGGCCTGCGCCAACAGCCGCGTATAGTAAGGCTGCACCGCATGCGCATCGACGGAAGCCGTCGAATTCTACGCTCAGGAGGTCGGCGATGTTCTGCGGCAGGCGGGCATTGAGGCCGGCCGACGTCACGCGAAAACTCATCGTCTCGCCGTCGCCGATCGGATCGACCGTCAGCGTGCCGCCGCGCGGGATGGTCTGCTGCGCGATGATCAGCATGTTCAACAGCAGCTTGACGCGGTTCTTCGGCAGCAGCAGCCGCGGCAGATTCCAGGTGATGGTGACCTTGCCGTCCTCGATTTGGCCGCGCGCCATGTTCTGAGCGTCGCCGAGATCGATCTGCGCGCCCGCCGATCCCGCCGCGCCGAACGCCAGGCGGCAGAACTGCAACCGGGCGGACGCGGTCTTGGCGCTCTTGCGGATCAGATCGAGCGCGAAATCGCGGTCTTCAGGCTTCGGGTTGTCGTCAAGCACCTCAAGGCCATTGACGATGGCGCCAACCGGGCTGATGAGATCGTGACAGACCCGCGAACACAACAGCGCCGCGAGTTCGAGGGCATCGGGAGCCGGACCGGGAGACGAAGTGCCAGACATCATGGGTTCCTGGAAAGCCGCCGGATCGAAAAATGGCGGGCGGCAGTTACGAATCACGCGTGCTTATCGGTTTGATACACTGCGCAGCCCCGTGCTGCCAGCGCGGGGCGGCAATGGTATGGCAGCACGAACAGCAAATAGGCCTGAGCCCATGAATGAGGCACGTCCACGCGACCACGATGCCGCCGCCGCGCTGATCGAACCGTTGACCGAGATCGTGATCCGCGCCGGCGAAGCCGTCCTGGCGGTCAACCGTTCCGCCATGAAGGTCGACGGCAAGACCGACGGCTCGCCGGTCACCGAGGCCGATCTGGCGGCCGACCGGGTCATCGCCGAAGGCCTTGCCCGGGTGGCGCCCGACATACCCTCGCTGTCGGAGGAGCGCGCCACGCAGGCCGCCCTGCCCTACAAGGAAAGCTTCTTCCTGATCGACCCGCTGGACGGCACCAAGGAGTTCGTCGCAGGCCGCGACGAGTTCACCGTCAATCTGGCGCTGGTAACCGATGGGATCCCGCTGCTCGGCATCGTCAGCGCACCCGCGCTCGGGCTGATCTGGCGCGGCATCGTCGGGCGCGGCGCGGAACGGCTGACGCTCGGCAAGGGCAAACCGCGGAGCGAACCGCTTCGAACCCGCCTTTGTCCGCCGCGCGGCCAGCCCTGGACGGTCGCGGTCAGCCGCCTGCATGGCGATGCCAGGACGGAGGCCTTCATTGCGGCAAGGCCCGGCGCGGTCCGCTGCGAACTCGGCTCGGCGGTGAAATTCGGCCGGGTGGCCGAGGGGGCGGTCGATATCTATCCCCGGCTGTCGCCGACATCCGAATGGGACGTGGCGGCCGGCCATGCGGTCGTCACCGCCGCCGGCGGCAGGGTCACGGATTCAAGCGGGGCGCCGCTGACCTTTGGCGGCGGGCGCAACGGCTTCATCGTTCCGGAATTCATCGCCTGGGGCGATCCGAGCGCGGCGGTTTGAGGAAACTTCGTAGCCCGGGCGAGCGCAGCGACCCCGGGGACGGTCGCGACAAGACCGGGCGGACATTCCGTATGGCTGATGCTGCCCCGGGGTCGCTGCGCTCGCCCGGGCTACGGCAACTCGCAAGCTATTGCGCCAGCCCTTGCTCCAGCGCCGGCCAGCGCTCGGTGGCTTCTTTCAGGAAACGCGCCGGTTCGGCGGCGAACGCATCGCGGTTGTCCTCGCGGCCGAACAGATAAAGCCGCTGGCCCACGACCAGCCAAAACCGCGGGTTGCCCGCATAGGTCACCCCTCGCCCCAGATCGACCGGATCGTAACCGCCGAACTGGGGGCCGTAAATTTCGGGGTGCGCCAGGAAGGAGGCGCGGTTGCCCAGGTTCCGGAAACGCCAGATGGCACCGGCTTCGCGGGCCTCGAAATCGGGCGATCCCTGGGCCGCGATGGAATCCGTGAAGTAAGCGACGGGATCGAACCCCTCGATGGCAAGCCCGGAATAACGGTTTACCACGACACGCTCGGTGGTCGCGGCCCACACGGCGGAATCAAGGCCGAGCGTGAGAAAAAAGCCTGCAATTAAAGCAAAAACGGCTATTCCGGGGCACCCGCGGTATCTTTCCTGCCGTTGTGCCGTCATAGTTGGTGCCGATAACATTGCGAGTCGAGGGGACACTGGACGCAACCTAGAGCCATGCTTGTTGGCGTCAGGTTAAGGCGGCGGCCAGAATTTCTATGCCAGGGGTTCTTTCATGACGTTTGCTTCACGCCTTGCCGCGGTGACGTTTGCCGCGCTGATGTGCTGGACAGTGCCGGCCTCGGCGCAGCAGCCGCAGCCGGCTATCCGGCGCAGCAGCCACCACCGGGCTACCCGCCGCAACAGCCGCCGCCGGCTTATCCCGCCCAGCCGGGGCCACCGCCGGGAGCCTATCCGCCGCCGCAGCGCCAGGCGGGCCCGGAAACCTTCGAACCCGGCGAACTGGTTTCGGCCGGGCACAAGTTCTTCGGCAACGTCTCGCGCGGGCTCGCCTCCATCATCGAGCGCGCCGTCAGCCAGTGGGGACTGCCCAACGGCTACGTGCTCGGCGAGGAAGGCTCGGGCGCTTTCGTGGCGGGCCTGCGGTATGGCGAAGGCACGCTCTACACCAAGAACGCCGGCGACCTGCGGGTGTACTGGCAGGGACCGTCGGTCGGCTTCGACTGGGGCGGCGACGGCGCGCGCACCATGACGCTGGTCTACAATCTGCCCGCCACCAACGCGATCTATCAGCGCTTCGTCGGCATCGACGGCTCCGCCTATATCGTCGGCGGCTTCGGCATGACCGCGCTGACCTCCAACAACATCGTGCTGGTGCCGATCCGCTCCGGCATCGGCCTACGGCTCGGCGCCAATGTCGGCTATCTCAAATTTACCCCGCGCGCGACCTGGAACCCGTTCTGAACTTCCGTTGCCGGATACCCGCGCGCAACACTTCCCGCCCCGATTCAGGTTAACGCTGCAATGGGCTGGCGTAAGCCTGATCGGGCGTGGCATTGTGATTAACGAATCCTCTTCTCGTGCGGAGTAACCAATCATGATCGAACCGATCATGTATCTGGCGATCGGTTTTCTGGTCTCCATGCTGTTCGGTCTGATGATCGTGCCGCTGGTGCATAACCGCGCGGTGCGGCTGACGACGCGGCGGCTCGAGGCCGCCACGCCGCTGTCGATGGCCGAGATCCAGGCCGACAAGGATCAGCTGCGCGCGGAATTCGCGATGTCGGCGCGACGGCTCGAGATGAACGTCGAGCAGCTCAGGAACAAGACCACCAGCCAACTCGCCGAACTCGGCAAGAAGAGCGACGCGATCAACCGCATGAAGATCGAGCTCGGCGAAAAGAACGCCACGATCTTTTCGCTGGAGGCGCGCGAGAAGGCGGTGAAGGAACAGCTGCGCGCCACCGAAGAGGAATTCGCGGCCAAGACCGAACTGCTGCGCACCGCCGAAGCGGCGCTGACCGACAAGCAAAGCGAACTCGCCCGGATCAATCACGAACTGAGCGATCGCGCGATGACGGCGGACAGCCGGCAGGTCGAGCTGGTCGCGGTGCGCACCCAGATCGAGGAATTGAAGGGCCGCGTCGGCGACGCCGAAAAGGAATTTTCGACGACGCAGGCCCGCCTCACCCAGGAGCGCACCGACTCCGAGCGCGCGACGCAGGAATTGAGCGAGGCACGCAGCCGCGTCGAAAATCTGAGCCAGCGCGTCACCGACCTCGACCGGCAATTGATCGTCCAGGTCAAGGAAGCCGAGATGCTCGGCAGCCGCGTCAACGACCTCGAGGCGCGGCTGGCGACGCAGGGCAAGATGCTCGCCGAGCGCGAATACGAAAACAACCAGCTCAGGCAGACCAACGAAAACGCCGAGCGCGCGGTGCGCGAACTGCATGCGGAGTTGACGGCGACGAACGGCGGCAAATCGCCGATCGTCGAGAAATTGCGCACCGAGAAAGCCGCCGTCGAGGAGCAGCTCCGCGTCGCCCGCGACGAGCGCGCCAAACTGCAGCGCGACATCAACGCGATCCAGCAGCAGGCCGAAAGCTCCTGGCAGACCGAGCGGATGGAAAACGCGCTGCTGCGCGAACGCATCAACGATATCGCCGCCGAAGTCGCCAAACTCGCCATGCAGCTCGAAGGCCCGAATTCGGCGATCGAGGCCATGCTGGCCGCGGAACCGGCCGTGCCCAAGACCCCGGCCAAGCCCGCCAACGACATTGCCGGCGCCCCGATCTCCGAAGGCGGCGGCACGCTCGCCGAACGCATCCGCGCGCTGCAGTCGCACGCCTCCCGCGCCCGCCAGCAGGGGGCGTGATTTCGGCCTGGACTTATCGCTTGACACTGAGGGCCTGCACTTCGTAAATCGCGGGCTCTGACGGCCACATTGTTCGCCGTTCCCGGACGCATAGCTCAGCGGGAGAGCGTTCCCTTCACACGGGAGAGGTCCAAGGTTCGATCCCTTGTGCGTCCACCATTCCTCCTGCTTAAGCACTGAAAAAATCCGGCTCGGCCTAATTTCCGAAACCGTTCAACAAAATATCGAAAACAACCCCATGCAAAGTAGCCGACGGCTTCCGCCATGGGCCTGTACGCTTTTCTGAATCCATTTGACACGTCGGGCAAATCACCGGCACGATGCCATCATCCAAGGCGAGGTGCATGCCACCGGACGCGGCGCCAGGACCACACGACATCGCCGTCCGCTGCAAACAAACGTCTCTTCCGGCGAACCGAGCCCGCCTGACGCAGCAGCGTCAACAACCGGCATCTACACTTCGATTTTGCTGACGATACGAGCCCTACCGGATGACGGCTCGCGAGAGCTCGAACTGGAATGCTCTCGGCGACGTGAAGAGAGTTCGGTGTAGGAATGTCCGACAAGGGCGGACAGTACGGGCTCGGAGGGCTGGTATGCATGTCAGCAAACTTAAAAAATTCGACGCGGCCGAGCACCTTCGCACCCCGAAAGCTCGCGCTGAGTATTCGAGTCTCGTCCTCGCTTACGGCGACCCTGCCGAGGTCCGCGACGCCCTCAATGTTGTTGCCAGAGCGCAGGGCATGAGCGCGGTCGCCAAAGCTGCCGGGGTGACCAGAGAGGGTCTTTACAAGACGCTCGGCGCGGACGGAAACCCGGAGTTCGCGACCGTCATGCGGGTCATCGGAGCGATGGGAATTCGCCTTTCGGCGCAGGCATCGGATACCAAGCGGAAGAAACGCGCCGTGGCGTAAAGAGAGTTTGCGTCGCTGGGCCGAAGGGAAATTTCAGGAGCATTGGTTCGCCCGCTATTGCTCAAACGGCCCGCGATCCCGACGCGAGACGAACCGCCAGGTCGCCGCGATGCTCGACAGTGTCATGCGAAGCGCCAGCACGACCAGCGTGATCTGAAGCCAGATCAAACCTCCGATTTCCCGGAAGACGAATTCCATTCGCGGCCCCCATGGCGGCGGTACGGCGTCGCCGAGCGCTTCGATGCCGCGCTGCATGAGACGTTGCGCGCCCGTCAGCAGCTCCGGCTTCTGATAGAAGGCGGCTACGACAAGCACCCACGCCAGGATCACGGTGAGCGTTCGAAACGAATGGACTTTCAGATGATACCGGAATCCGGGACGGTCGCGTTCGCGCAGATGTGCCATCGGTGGAGCCGCTTGCCCGGCAGGAGAAACCATGACGGCAAACGTGTCGATCTCACCGGAGTTCCACATATCGAAGATCGTATCGGAACTCGATGTCACGCAAGGCATTGATTAGCGTTGCGAGGAAAAATCCAATGACAGAGAACGATGCGCCGCTGAAGCCCGACGATTTCCCGGTTCGTTCCGACAAGAACAAGATTCTGACGACGAGCGGCCAGCCGATCGCATTGGCCAAGGATGAAAAGACTGCTGACGAACTTGCAAAGCGCCTGAACGCCGACGAGCATCGGCAGGAAGAAGATCGCTGGTCAGCGTGATCGCCCTCGACGGCTCTTCTGCCCTCGGGATCGCGATCCGAGTGCTGACGTCGGTGCGGTCTGCCCTTTAAGCGAAATGAATGCACTGCAACATATGATTGAGGTGTTGACACACCTCCCGTGACGCGATGCTATGCTGACGTGTTTAGTAAAACAGTAGGTAGCGTCATGAAATGCGCGTTGTTCGGCAGGTTATTGCCGTTCGTTGCCGTCACAGTCCTTTCTCTCGCCCCCCTCCCCGCCTCCGCAGCCATCTATGACCAGCTCGTCGTCTTCGGCGACAGCCTGTCGGACAGCGGCAACAACACCATCGCGATCGGCAGCAATCCCGCACAGGTCATTACGGGCAACACCTATGTGCCGAGCCAGACCTACGGCTCCGGGGTCTACAGCAACGGGCCGGTCTGGGCATCGGACGCGGCCGCCAAGCTCGGCGTGCCGCTCACGCCTTCGCTGGCCGGCGGAACCAACTATGCCTTTGGCGGCGCGACCACGGGGCCGGCCGGCAACGACTTTCCGTTCAGCCTGCTGACCCAGGCCAACCAGTATCTGGCCGCCAACAGCGTCTCCGCCAATGCGCTCTACGTGATCGCCGGCGGCGGCAATGATGCCCGGGCGGCGCTCAACACGATCGCCGGGTGCGCGGGGGCATGCCTGGGGCCGACGGTGGCGCAAACGGCGCTGCAATATGCCGCCAATGTCGGGGCCATTGTGGATGCACTGCAAGCCGGCGGCGCGCAGCACATCATCGTCTGGAACACGCCCAACCTCGGGCTGGCGCCCGCCGTTGCGGCGGCCGGCGCTTCCGGCCTCGGGACCTTCCTCGCCGACAGCATGAACCAAGCGCTCGCCGCGCAGCTGGCGGGCGAGCACGGCGTCTCGACGTTTGACATTTTCGGTCTGGGCACGGCGATCGCTCTCAATCCGGGAGCATATGGCTTTACCAACGTGACCGACGCCTGCGGGGCCATCGTTGCCGCGAACTGCAACACCTACGCCTATTGGGACGGCATTCATCCGACAGCCGCTGCGCACGAAGTGATCGCCGACGCCTTCGTCGCGGCGGCCGTTCCCGAGACCTCCACCTGGATCATGATGGTCGTGGGTTTTGCCTGCTTCGGTTTCGTGGCCTATCGCCGCCGTCAGCAGCCGGCCGCGCTCCGCGCAGCCTGATCGATCGCAAGTCCGATCAACGTGCAGAGACCGCCCTCGGGCGGTCTTTTGCTTGGCGCAGGGTCAGATCCCCAGCAGCCAGATCGCCACGATGGTGCCCAGCGTCGCGAGGCCGCTGATGGTCCATCCGGTTGCGTAGGAGATTTCGTCTTCGTCGGTGCCGCGCATCGCGTCGGGCCCGGTGCTTGCTGGCACCCTCCTCAAAGCCCTGCCCGCAGGTCGACTGCCGGTTCCGTTAGTCAGGGCCGTCGGCCGGCCGCCGCGTGTCACGCAAAGGAAAGCCGGCGCGCATCGACCGGCGCGATTTCGTTTTCGTCGCCGACGATGATGGTCACTTTCCATCCCTCGCTGGCCCAGACCCGTGCCTTGGCAACCGCCAGCAGCATGCTGCTGCGGTCCATCCTGACGGTTTCGTTCTTGCGCTCCGCCACGATTCTGTACGCCATGCCACATCCCCTACGCACGTGGAACTACTGGGAACGATGTTCGGCTACCGCTTTGGCCGCAATGGGCCGATAATTTGTCCAATCGGGGGCGCAGCCAACGGTGCTGGGGACAATCCGGGCTAATTCTTGTTTGACGCGTTTTCTTGACGCGAACCGGTTCCACTTCGCTGGAAACGCTCTATCTGGCGGCTTTTCGCACCAAAAGCGCCGGTTTGGTGACGCCGTCGAGGCCGGTCAGGATCAGCACGGTCAGCAGCGCGTTCTGCGGGCCGTACCAGGCGTTGACCGGCTTGTACCACTCGTTGCGCGAATGCCAGTTGCCGCCCTCGCCGCCGCCGCCGATGGTGACGGCCGGGATGCCGAGCGACATCGCGAGGTTGGAATCGGTCGAGGAGCCGGCAAAGGTCGGCTTCGGTCCGCTGGTGACGGCCGAGACCGCGCGCTCCGTCGCCTGCACGATCGGCGAATCCATCGCGACGATGCCGGCCGGCCGGTCGCCGATCAGTTTCGCCTCCACCGTCATCTTGTCCGATTTCCAGCGCGCGTTTTCATCGGCCACCGCCTCCTTGACGAGTTCGAGCAGCCGCGCCTCGAGCTTGAGCAGTTCCTGCTCCGAGTTCGAGCGCATGTCGACCGCCATCTTCGCTTCCGCCGCGATGGCGTTGACCGACGTGCCGCCGCTCACGGTGCCGACGGTAAACGTGGTCTTGGGATCGGACGGCGGCTGCAATTCCGAGATCTTTGCGATCGCCCGGCCCATGGCATGGATCGCGCTCGGCAATCCGAATTCCGCGAACGAATGTCCGCCGGGGCCCTTGAAGGTGAACTCGTAGCGATGGCTGCCGGTCGCCTGGTTGACGACGCGGGTGATGCCGAGACCGTCGATCGAGATGAAGCCGTCGATATCGGCGTGATCGCGGAACAGCGCCTTGACGCCGCGCAGATTGCCGAGTTCTTCCTCGCCGACCGTGCCGACGAACATGATGTCGCCGACGGTCGCGACCTGGTTTTCGTTCATCGCCTTGATCAGCGACAGCATCGCCGCAAGCCCGCGCGAATCGTCGCCGATGCCGGGCGCTGTGATCGCGCCGTCCTTCTCCTTCACGGTGACATCGGTGCCTTCGGGAAACACCGTGTCGAGATGCGCCGACACCACGAGCCGGGGACGGCCGCCGCCGCTGCCCTTGCGTAGCGCGATCACATTGCCTTCGGCGTCGATCGATGCGTCCTTGAAGCCGAGTTCCTGCATCCGCGTGCGGTAATATTCGGCGCGAAGCTTCTCCTTGAATGGAGGTGCCGGAATTTCCGTGATGCGCTTCTGTTCGGCAAGGGCCCGCGCGTCGTCGGCCTTGATGTCGTCGAGCGTCTTGACGATTTTGGGGTCGGCAAGAATGGCTTCCAGCCCGGGAGCGGAAGCCGTTTGCGCGCCGGCCGGCTGCGGTGGCGATGCCGCGGTCAGCAGCAAAACAGCCAGGATGATGAACAGACGGCTATTGGCGCTCATGAAGATCTCTCCGTATATCTACCCGATTTCCCGTGATTATACGGGCGCCGAAAGACGTTTGCTAATCGTTCGTCAAAGCCGCCGACAAATCTTGAAATCAAGTTTTACGCGGCGTCCATCTGCAAGCCCTAACGCTGTGGTGGAGGGCGAAACATGTCAGATGTTGGACGGCACGCAAGCAAACTGTACGAGGGGCTGACTTCAAGCTTCGATCGCGTATCGCACCTGATCGGCCGCTACGGCAGCGCGCTGATCGGCGTTTTCGCCATCGCGATGGTCTGGGCCGGAGTGCTCTACAGCGTTTCGGAAGAGCGGACGCGGACCGAACACGCCGTGCGGCAGAACAATTCAAATCTCGCCCGCGCTTTCGAGGAACAAATCATCCGTTCGATCAAGGCCGCGGATCAGACGCTGCTTTATGTGCGAGAAGTCCTATGCCAAGGACCCCACCAATTTTGACATGTCGCTGTGGTCGAAGAACAGTCAGTTTCTTTCGGATTTCTCCTTTCAGGTGGTTGTGATCGACAAGAACGGAATCATGATCGCGAGCAATCTCGACGAGAGCATGAAAGGGCTGAACCTGCACGACCGCGAGCATTTCAGGGTACACGCCGAAAGCACCAGGGACTTCCTGTTCATCAGCAAACCGATCTTCGGCCGGGTATCGAACAAATGGTCGATCCAGTTGACGCGACGCATCTATGCGCAGGACGGCTCGTTCGGCGGCGTGGTGGTCGTTTCACTCGATCCTGAATATCTTTCGCAATTCTACAATTCGGTCGACATCGGCAGGAAAGGCACCGTTACGCTGGTCGGCCTCGACGAAATCATTCGCGCACGCGGCTCTTCCGGCCCGGCCGCGGTTGGCGCGTCAATCGCCGGCAGCGATGTGATCAAGGGCCTGGCGCGCCAGGAAAGCGGGTCGGTCGCCAGCCGGAGCCAGGTCGACGGCGTCGAACGCATCTTTTCCTTTCGGAAGGTCAGTGGCTATCCGCTGGCTGTCGTTGTCGGGCAGGCATCCGAGGAAATCTTTTCCGCCTATCGTCGCGATCGCGACAGGAACCTGATCGCTGCGGTACTGTTGAGCCTGATCATCGGAACCATATCGATCCTGATCGTCCGTTACGAGGCCGGGCTCGCGAAGTCCCGCGACGCTGCCGAGGCCGGTACCCGCGCCCGGTCCGAATTCCTCGCGATGATGAGCCATGAAATCCGGACGCCGATGAACGGAGTCATCGGGCTCGCGGACCTGCTGGCGGCGGGCGACCTGCCACCCGAGCAAAAAAAGATCGCCACGACGCTGCGGAAGTCGGCCGACTATCTGCTGCAGATCCTGAACGACGTGCTCGACTTTTCGAAGCTCGATGCCGATCGGCTGGAGATAGAACACGTCGAATTCCACCCTCGCCGTTCGGTCTCGGCCACCATCGAGCTAATGATGTCGCGCGCCAAGGTGAAGGGATTGCTGCTGACGTCGTCAGTCGGCGACGACGTTCCGGAGACGGCTCTCGGCGATCCAGCCCGGGTCCGCCAAGTGCTGTTCAATCTGGTCGGAAACGCCATCAAATTCACCCAGTCCGGCAGTGTCCATGTCGCGGTTGAAGCCCAACCGGCGGACGACGGGTTTACGCGGCTGTTATTCAAGGTCATCGACACCGGCGTCGGCATCCCCGCGGACGCGATCGGCCTTCTGTTCCGTGAATTCTCGCAGGTTGACAGCTCAATCTCGCGCCGATTTGGCGGCACCGGCCTGGGACTGGCGATCTGCAAACGCCTTGTCGCCTGCATGGGCGGCGAGATTTCGGTTGAGAGCAAGATCGGAAAGGGAAGCCAGTTTCAGTTTTCTGTGCTGGTCAAACCGCACCAGGAACTGGAAGCGGAGTATCCGCTACGAACGGACTCGCTGCCGCCTGCACCCGGGATGTCATCCCAAACGTCCGCCGCGAAAGACTTCCGTGCACTGAAAATACTGGTGGCCGAGGATAACGTGACCAATCAGTTCGTGATCCGGAAGCTGCTCGAGAAGCTCGGTTACACGCCCGACCTGGTCGAGAACGGTGTGCAGGCGGTGGCAGCGGTCCAGAACCAGCCATACGACCTCGTCCTGATGGACGTGATGATGCCCGAGATGGACGGCCTGGTCGCCACGCGAACCATCCGCCGGCTGCCGCCGCCCGCGCGCGACACCTACATCATCGCCCTGACCGCCAACGCGGCCAACCAGGACGAGCTCGCCTGCCTCGCCGCCGGCATGAACGATTTTGTCACCAAACCTGTCACCCGGGATCGTTTGACCGCGGCCCTGGATCGCGTGAACGCCGCAGCCGTTCAGGAAAGATTGATTGCATGACCGAGACTTTCTCTTTCGACGAGCCCGTCTTTCGTGAGCTCGGCGACGAACTTGGCGCGGAGGATACGACTGCGTTGCTGAATGTGTTCCTGGCAGACACTGCCAACAGGCTGATCCGGCTCGAGGCCGAAGACCAGGCCCGTTCCGTCATCAAACGCGAGGCCCACTCGATGAAAAGCTCGGCCGCCACCTTCGGCTTCAGGATGCTCTCGCAACTGGCACGGCAGCTTGAAGCCGACGCCGAAACCATGTCGCAGGCCGCACTGCAGGGATCGATTTACGAACTTCGGCAGGCGTTCGAGGCAACTCGAATATTCGCCCATCGCAACCTGCTCAACGGCGCTTCAGGAGCGACGGCATGAAAACGATCGAACACCGCGCCGAAACGCGGAGAGGCCACCTGCTGGTCGTCGAAGACGACCTGGTGCAACGGACCATCATCGGAACGATCGGCGCAAAGCTCGGATACGATACCGTCTCCGCATCGACCTTCGAGATCGCATCGAACCTGCTGCGAACCGAAAAGTTCGACATGATGACGCTGGACCTGTCGCTCGGCGAGCACGACGGCGTCGAATTGCTGCGCCTGATTGCCGCCCTGAAGCTCAATGCGATGCCTATTGTGATCGTCAGCGGATGCGAAGAGCGCGTCCAGAACACGATCAAGCGCGTCGCTGCCGGGTTGAATCTTTCGCTGACTCACTCCCTGGCTAAGCCGCTGAACATCGACAAGCTGCGAGTTGCGCTGACCAGGCCTGCCCTCTACAGCGTTGCCACCGACCGTCAGGCGAAAGCGCCGGAGATCAGCCGCGACCGAATCGTGGCCGCGCTCAAGCAGAAGGAGTTCCTCGTCGAACTGCAGCCCAAGATCAACCTGCACACCAACGAGATCGACGGAGCCGAGGCGCTGGCACGCTGGCTGGCGCCTGAATTCGGTATGGTATCGCCCGCCGTCTTCGTCCCACTGGTCGAGGAATTCGGCCTGATGCCGGAATTGACCCACGCGGTCTGCGATGCCGCGGTCGCCACCGGCCGTGGACTGATCCAGCAGCACCCGGGCTTCACCATTGCTGTCAACGTCTCCGCGTCCGATCTGAACGATCTTACCCTTCCCGAACGGATCGACGGCATTCTGCGCACGTATGAGGTAGCCCCCGAATCCCTGATCGTCGAGGTGACGGAAAGCGTGGCCATGTCGAACGTCAACCGGGCGATGGACGTCGTATCGCGGCTGAGGCTCAAGGGCATGGGCGCCGCGATCGACGATTTCGGCACCGGATTCTCCTCGCTCGCAGCGCTCGCCAAGCTGCCGTTCAGCGAGTTGAAGATCGACCGCTCCTTTGCCGGAAGCTGCGCCGACGACAAGGACATGATGAAAATCGTGGAAGCCTCGATCGCATTGGCGAAAGCGTTCGGCATGAAGGTGGTCGGCGAGGGAATCGATAGCCAGTCGACGCTGAACGCATTGCGCGCCGCCGGCTGCGATATCGGCCAGGGCTACCTGTTCGCTCCCCCGCTCGGAGTAAGGCAGTTCTCACACTTGATAAAACGATGGGATCCCCAAGACGCCGGCCGGTTTCCGGCATTCCGTCCGCCCAGCCGGAAAACCTCGCTCACGTACGGTTGAGGCCACGACGCTTTTCCTTAACTGAAATCAAAAGGTGAACCATGAGCAACCCGACACAAAATGCACGCCGCGACGACAAAACGAGGCCCGACGGGGTTCTCGAAGTGCCGCGGCTTCTGGTCATCGAAGACGATCCGGTGCAGCGCGCACTCATCGTGCGCGCCGCCGAAAGCACCGGCTATCGGACGGTCGCGGTCGAATCCTGTCGCACAGCCATCGAACAGCTCAAGACCGGCCGGTTCGACTGCCTGACGCTCGATCTGACGCTGGAGGACGGCGACGGATTCGACATCATGTGGCAGATGGCGAACGCCGGACACCGGGTGCCTGTCATGGTCGTCAGCGGAACGGAAGCGCAGTCACGCCACATCTGCCGGGCCAGGATGAAAGAACTGGGCATCGAGGTAACACAGAGTTTCTCCAAGCCGGTCGATCTGGCCGTGCTCAGGATCGCGCTTGCAAACCTGCGCAGCGCCAGCGCCAAACTGCCGAACATTCACGGCATGGGTGAGATCCGGATTCCTGAAGCTGCGCGTGCGCAGCAAGGTTAGACCAAAGCAAGAGTTGGGGCAGCCGAAACCGGTTGTCCATCGCGGCAAGCGCGGAACGCGTTTCGCGGCGTTGTTGCCCGAACATAACGAAGCAAACACGATGCGATCCGGCCGGATCGCGTCGTGTCATCCTGCGCGCAAGCCGGCCTCCTTGAGCCGACCGGCGAACCAGCCGGACAAGGACTGGTCGAAAACGCCGCTGGTATAGACTTCCGACGTCGTGACCCGCTTCTTGTCCAGCGTCAACAGAACGCCGATCCAGAAGGCGAACCACAAATGCGGATCGGTGAGCGCCCGCAGCTTGTTCTGGTCATGGTCGAGCGGCTGATGATTGGCCGATTTCCGGACCTCGACCGCAACCAGGTTGTTGGGAATGGCGCGCTGGTGCACCACGATGTCGGGATAGATGGATTTGGCAAGGTGGTCGTCGGTCGAGACGATGGTTCCGCGCGGCAGCCGCAACGTGCGGTCGCCGAGCCGATCATATTCGCAGTCGGTCTCCCAGCCCGGGAATTGCCGTTCGAAATGCACTGCCAGCCGGTGCGTCAGCGCGCGCTCACCGGCTTCCTTTTCGAGCAGAAAGGCTTCGTGCGCGTAGAACTCATGAAGTCCGGCGATGACCTTGTTCAGCACGGTCTGCATGACGCCTCCTCGAGAAGGCGAACGGCTGGAGCATGATCCGGAAAAGTGGGCACCGGTTTTCCGAACAGATCATGCTCCAATCAAAAACATAACCGCCGCCTTACATCTGCACTTCGATCAGCCGCGGTCCCGGTTCGGCGACGGCTTCCGCCAGCGCCTTGACGAAATCGTCGACGTTGGCGACCGCGCGGCCCGGCACGCCCATGCCCTTGGCCATCGCGACGAAGTCCAGCGTCGGACGGTCGATCTTGAGCATGTCGAGCGCCCGCTGGCCGGGCTCGCCGGCGCCGACGCCGTCGAACTCGCCACGCAATATCTGGTAGATCCTGTTGGCAAATACGATCGTGACGACGTTGAGGCCTTCGCGCGCCTGCGTCCACAGCGATTGCAGCGTGTACATCGCGCTGCCGTCGCCGACCATGCAGATCACCTTGCGGTCGGGACACGCCACCGCGGCGCCGGTCGCGACGGGAGTTGAGAAGCCGATCGAGCCGCCCATGTTCTGCAGCCAGTCGTGCGGGTTCGCCGCTGCCGTCGGCGGAAAGAAGCCGCGGCCGGTGGTGACGGATTCATCGACCATGATGGCGTTCTCCGGGATCGCCATCGCAATCGCCTGCGCGATCGAGGCATGCGTCAGCGCGCCGGTCGGCTTTGTCAGTTCGACCAGCTTCTGCGGCTGGCGGTCGGAAGCCTGCGCGTGCAGCGCGCCGGCCAGCGCTTCGAGGGCGGCGACGGAGTTTTCGGCGCCCGAGGTCATGCGATGCACCTCGCAGCCCTGCGGCTTGAGCAGGCTCGGCTTGTTCGGATAGGCGAAGAAGGCCACCGGCTCGCCGGCCTCGACCAGCACGATGTTCTTGAACTCCTTCAGGATCGGCATCGCGTGCTCGATCACGTAAGGGATGCGGTCGATCGAGAAACGGCCGCGGCCCCGCGCCACGCGCGGGTTGGAGGTCGGCGTCATCACCTTGCAGCCGGTCTTGCCGGCAATCCGGCCAGCCAGATCAAGCCCGTGTTCGGTGAGCGCGCTGCCGGTCATCAGCAGCAGCGTCGATGCGCCGCCATTGCGCAGCAGCTTCGCAGCCTGGTCGACGGCCTGCGCGGAATAGTTCGCGCGCTGGTTCTCATCCGGCACCTGCGCGATGCCATCGGCCTCGTTCCAGGCGGTGTCGGCGGGCAGGATCAGGGTGGCGATCTGCGCGCCCTTTGCGGCTGCGATCGCGGCCGCGCCGTCGGCGGCAACCGATTTCGCATCCGGCGAGGTCCGCACCCAGGCGGACATCGGCCGTGCCAGCCCTTCGATGTCCGACGTCAGCGGAGCGTTGTAGGCGATGTGATAGGTGGCGTGCTGGCCGACGATGTTGACGATGCCGGAATTGGCTTTCTTCGCATTGTGAAGATTGGCAAGGCCGTTGGCGAGGCCGGGTCCGAGATGCAGCAGGGTCGAGGCCGGCGTGCCCTTCATGCGGTAATAGCCGTCGGCGGCGCCGGTCACGACGCCCTCGAACAAGCCGAGCACGCAGCGCATCCCTTCCACCCGGTCGAGTGCGGCGACGAAATGCATCTCTGAGGTGCCGGGATTGGTGAAGCAGACATCCACACCGCCTGCCACCAACGTCCGCACCAGACTTTCCGCGCCGTTCATGCGTCTCGTTCCCCTCGATCGTTGCCATGTGAGCTGGCGGCGATCAAACATTTGTTCCGACGTTTCGTCAAAGGTTTAGCGGAACAATGCAGCCATCGCCTAAGGCCTGTTGCCTTTTTCAACCAAGGCGTTCGAAAATGGCCAGGTCACAAGCTCTTTGGTTGCACGATCGGCGCAATTGTGGCCTGTCTCGACGGGCATATTCAAATTTTTTCACGAGGAAGAAAATGACCCGGGCTTTTGCTATTCTGTTCGCGGCTGTCATGGTGTTGGCGGGAGCCGGCCAGGCGCAGGCCCAAGGCTTTCCAAACTTGTTCGACGCCTCGCGCGACATCGACGGCGCCCAGGCTTCTTCCGGCCCGGCTCGCCGAGCGGATCCAGCCCGATCCCGCGCACCACCGTGATGTTTAACGCCGGTTACGCGCCCGGCACGATCTACATCAACACTGCCGAGCGCCGGCTCTATCTCGTTCTCGGCAATGGCCAGGCGTTGCGCTACGGCATCGGTGTCGGTCGCGACGGCTTCCGCTGGGGTGGAACCCACCGCATTTCCGCAAAGAAGGAATGGCCGAGCTGGACGCCGCCGGCGCAGATGCTGCGCCGCCGCCCGGACCTGCCCCGCCACATGCCCGGCGGCATCGAAAACCCGCTCGGCGCGCGAGCGATGTATCTGGGATCGACGCTCTACCGCATCCACGGCTCCAACGAGCCCGAGACGATCGGACAGGCCGTTTCCTCCGGTTGCTTCCGCATGACCAACGAGGACGTCACCGACCTCTACAACCGCGTGCCGGTCGGCACCAGGGTGGTCGTGCAGAACTAGCGGCGCTTCCCGGAACCTGTGCGGGGATGCGCGCAAGCGCGTGATCGAGCGCGATTGCAGCTTTCTATCCTTGCACGCGCGCGCCGATTGCTGCAGCGTCGTTTGAATGCGCACGCTCCGCCGATTCCCTTACCGATGGACGCTCGCGGCGGCCCTGGGCGCCGTCTTGCTCGGCGGAACCTGGGCGCCGTGCGCGGCATCCACCGAGATTGCCTCGATTGCGCAGCGGCAGCGCAACGAGAAGAAGAACTTCACCGACAGCGAGATCGTCGAAGGCTTTTTGAAGACCGCGTTCGGCGCCGAGTACCATCTTGCCGGCCGAGTCGACCGAATCCGCAAATATGACGGGCCAGTGCGGGTGTTCGCCGACGGCACCCGGGCCGACCGCAAGGCGCAGCTCTCGAAAATCGTGGCCGACATCGCCTCGCGCGTTCAGCACCTCGACATCGCCATGGTCGAGGACATCGACGACGCCAATGTTCAGGTCAAGCTGGTGCGCGACCGCGACCTCCAGCGCACCATTTCCACCTTCTACGGCAGCGAACGGGCGAAGGAGATCCGCTCATCGCTCGACCCGCAATGCCTGTCGGGCTTTCGCAAGAACGAGAAGTTCGAAATCGAGCATTCCGACGTGATCCTGACGATCGACAATGGCGACTTCGTCTTCTTCGATTGCGCCTATGAGGAATTGCTGCAGTCGCTGGGACCGATCAACGATACCGAAAGCGTGCCCTGGACCATGTTCAACGACAATGTGTCGATGGGCTATTTCGACGTCTATGACCAGTATCTCTTGAACCTGCTCTATGATCCCCGGGTCAGGCCCGGCATGACCGTGCAGGAGGTCAAGGCAGTGCTGCCGGACGTGCTGACCGACGTGCGTGCATGGGTCCGCAAGGTCAACAACCTGCCGTAAGTGGCGAGCCGCCGCGACTGTTGCTATTTGCCTGGTTCGGCCACCAAGCGCGGCGGCGTTTACTGCACGGCCAGCTTGACGAAGATCCCCGATTACACCCGGCGAACGTCCCCTGGCACGATCGTTGAGGGCCTGACGGTCCGCACCATTCGTCTTTTTTCCAGTGACAACGCAAAGTTTAATTTGCGAAAGATTGTGACTTCCAAGAGCAAATCCTGTCTAATGGGACGTATGGGCGCTTTCTATAAGTTTTCCAAATGAACGACCTGCCACGTATCCAGGCCTTGCGCTGCTTCATCACCGTGGCCCGCGAAGGTACGGTTTCGCGCGCGGCCAACTTGCTGCACCTGACCCAGCCGGCTGTCAGCCTGCAGTTGAAAGGGCTGGAAGAGAGCACCGGCCTGCAGCTTTTCAACCGCACGCCGGGCGGCTTTACCCTGACGGAAGCGGGCGCCGCCCTGCTGCCGCTGGCGCACCGGACCATATCGGCTTCGGCCGATTTCAAGACGGCTGCGGATTCCTTGCGCGAATCGCTGCGGGCCACGCTGCGGGTCGGGACGATCCTGGATCCGGAGTCGACCCGGCTAGGCTCGTTCGTGCGCAGCCTCGCCACGTCCTCGAAGAAGACCGAGGTGTTCCTTCGCTACGGCATGAGCAACGAGGTGCTGGCCCAGATCGGCAAAGGCGAGCTCGACGTCGGATACTATATCGACGCCACGCCGCCCGAATGCCTGGCGTCGGAACTGCTGCCCGAGCGCACCATCGAGGACGGCAAGTACCGGCTCGCGACACTGACGCGCTACGACTACCGCGTGATCGCGCCGCGCGAATGGAGCGACAAGGTGATGGGAAAGGATTGGGCCGACCTCATCGGCCTGCCCTGGATCACGACGCCGCATGATTCGGCACATCGCCGGCTGATCGACGACGTGTTCCGACCAACCGGATCATCGCCGAAACGCGTCGCCTTTGCCGAACAGGAGGACGCCATGATCGAGTTCGTGGAAGCCGGCAACTGCCTCAGCCTCGCCCGCGACCATGTCATCGATCGTATCACCCGCAAACGGAATTTCGTGGTTGCCGACAAGGTGACGCTGACCTGCGATCTCAGTTTCGCCTGCCTGACGTCGCGGCGCCACGAGCCGATGATCTCGCAAGCCTTCTCGGCCATGCAGGCGGTATGGGAGCTGCCCTCCGGCAGCGCGGCGTCCGCGCCGATCGAAGCAGCACGATCGCGCAAAAGCATCCGACGCTGAAGAAAAATCAGATTTTCGTATCGCAGATCGATTTCAGCGAGCGCCATTCCTCCGGCGTCAACAGCGGCGGCCCGCCGGCTGACCGGTCTTCCCGGCTCATCCGCGCCAGCCGGTCCTCGCTCAGGGGATGGCTGGAGATGATGGAGAGCCCCTTGGCCTCGTTTCCGGTGACCCGCAGCAGCAATTCGCCGGTCGGCTTCGCCGGCCGGCCCAGCCGGTGCATGATTTCGATCGCAAAACCGTCGGCATTGGTCTCGGCCTCGCGCGAATGCGACGACGTCACCAGCGTGCGCGAGCCGAAGATCAGCGCGCTGGAGCCGGTGATGTCGCCGAACAGCAGCCCGATCAGGAACGACGTGCTGCCGTCGCGGATCAGCCCGCGCATGCTGTCGCGATGCTTGAGATGGCCGAGTTCATGCGCCAGTACGCCCGCGATTTCGTCGGCGTTCTCGGCCTTCGCCAGCAATGCGTCGAACAGATAGATCCTGCCGCCAGGCAGCGCGAAGGCGTTGGGAATCGAACTGGACAGCACGTCCGACTGCACCGAAGTGTCGAGGCCGGCGGATTCGCGGATGGCGGTGACGAGCTTGACGAAGGCCTTCTGCCCGGCCGGATTGTCGCAAGCCTTGGCATCGAACATCTTCCTGATCTGGCTGTCGGCGACGTCGCCGAGCCGCCGCTCGAACGCGTCGGGCACCAGCGGCGCGAGCCGGTCGGCGATCATCGGAAGTCCGAACAATACGACGCATACGATCGAAACCGCGGCCGCGACCGACCAGCCGACGATGACGGCGACGCCGCGGCGCCCGGGCGTGTTCTCATCCAGACTGGCGCAGCGCGAGACCAACTCGGTGGCAAGCGTGCCATCGCGCACCTCCAGCCGGGCCAGCGCGGATGCGCTCGGGCAGGCAAGGCGCAGCATGCCCGACGGGCTGTCGGCGCGGCGGATATCGGCATAGTCCCACGCGGCCAGCGTCTGTTCGTGGTCGGCGATTTCGAGCCGGTCGGAGAAGCGGAGCACGACTGCACGACGCCGGCTCGACACGCCGTCGAAATAGATCGCCGCATTGGCCGGCGGCGTTTTCGAAATCTCCGGCGCGTCGCCATCCATGGTCATCACGCCCTAGAACCCGCCGACATCGAGACCATCGGCAAACCCCTCGCCAAGCGCGTTGGCGAGGTCGCCGCGCGCGGCAACATTGGCGGCGGCCTCGATGCCGATGATATTGAGCGAGCCCAGTACGATCACCCAGAGATCGCGCGTCAGGTAGACCCGCATCACCACGTTCATCGCCAGCGCCATGACTAGATAGCCGAGGCCGGTCAGCACCAGCAGCGGAATGCTCCGCATCGCTTCCGGCGTCTTGAAAAACTCCGTCAGTCCTTCGCCGCTCATGCTGGCGACCAGCATCGTGCACAGGGCCAGATAGACGGTGAAGACAAGGCCAATCAGGGCCATCCAGCCGATCACTTTCCAGTACAGCCCGATCAATGCACTCTTCGGCAACGACGATTCCAGGCGCACGCCGCCAAACCGGATACCGGACAGCCACCAGCGCCATTCGATAGATTTGAAAACGCCATAAAGAAACGGCGCAACAATCGGCATGAAGAGTGCCGTGCCAAGAATAATTTTGGCCAACGGCCGAAGGGCCGGATACCATTTGGCGAGTAGAACCGTAAGAAACAGCACAATCAGCGTAACCATGGCGACCAGCCACAGCCACCCGCCGCGCTTGAAAAACTCCCAGCCGCGGCCCTCAAAACTTCCCTGCAGATCGCCGTAGTAGGAATGGCGCATCTTGTAGCGCTCGAGCGCAGCCGTGCGCCACGGCAGCGCCAACCCAAGCGTCACCGCTATCAACAGGCCCCATAGCGAGGCCTGCAACGCATAGATCCAGCCCGAGCCCGTCATCCAGAAGCGCACGCCGCGCCATACCGTGCGCGTCATCCGGTAACGCCGCGCGCGAAAAATCGCGAACTGTCCGAACAAATAGAAGAAGACGATCAGCGGAATGCTGGCGAACGCCTTATAGCGCTCGGCCTCGAGGCCGATGAGAAAATAACCGAGATAGATCGGCACCAGAATCGCGAGCGCGACCAGAAATCCGATCAGCAACTCCTTGCCGCGGCCGGTATATTCGGCGGCATCGCCATCGATGAGGGTGTTGGACCAGAGATGGCGGCGGATGTCGGTGAGCAGCCAGAACCGGTAGAAGCCGAGGGTGACGAACTCCAGCGCCGCGCCACGCTTGGCCAGATCGAAGAATTCGCCGCGGCTGCCGGAAAACGCCACCGGCATTGGCGGCGGCACAGGCATGGGAGGCGGCCCGGGCGGCACCTGCGGGGGCCAGCTCATCTCATTCATGGTTCAACTCCAGCGCGTACGGCGGTGGATCAAACCACGAATTTGTCGGCCGTTGTGTGACCGAGGTTCCACAGGACGCATCGAAACTGGATACAATCCCTGATTGATGTTTGCCTACCCTCCGTCGCAGAGGTTACGCTGTTTTCTCGAACAGCTCGCGGCCGATCAGCATGCGGCGGATTTCGCTGGTGCCGGCGCCTATCTCGTAGAGTTTGGCGTCACGCAGGAGACGTCCGGTCGGGTAGTCGTTGATGTAGCCGTTGCCGCCCAGAAGCTGGATGGCATCAAGCGCGCATTGCGTCGCCTTCTCCGCCGCGTACAGGATCGCGCCGGCCGCGTCCTCGCGCGTGGTCTCGCCGCGGTCGCAGGCTTTTGCGACGGCGTACACATAGGCGCGCGAGGCGTTCATGGTGGTGTACATGTCGGCGATCTTGCCCTGCACCAGTTGAAAAGTGCCGATCGGCTCGCCGAACTGTTTTCGCTCGTGCACGTAGGGCAGCACCACGTCCATGCAGGCCTGCATGATGCCGATCGGGCCCGCCGCCAGCACCGCGCGCTCGTAGTCGAGGCCCGACATCAACACGTTGACGCCGCGGCCGACTTCGCTGAGCACGTTTTCCTCCGGCACCTCGCAATCTTCAAACAGCAATTCGCAGGTGTCGGAGCCGCGCATGCCGAGCTTGTCGAGTTTTTGCGCGGTGGAAAATCCCTTCATGCCCTTTTCGATGATGAAGGCGGTCATGCCGCGCGGACCGGCGTTGAGGTCGGTCTTGGCGTAGACCACCAGCGTGTCGGCGACGGGACCGTTGGTGATCCACATCTTGTTGCCGTTCAGCACAAAGCGGTCGCCCTTCTTGTCGGCGCGGGTCTTCATCGACACCACGTCGCGAGCCGGCGCCGGCCTCCGACATCGCCAGCGCAGCCGACATGCTCGCCGGAGATCAGCTTTGGCAGATATTTGCGCTTCTGTTCCTCATTGCCGTTGCGGCGGATCTGGTTGACGCAGAGGTTGGAATGCGCGCCGTAGGACAGGCCAACCGCGGCCGAGGCCCGCGACATTTCTTCCACCGCGATGCAGTGTTCGAGATAGCCGAGACCAGTCCCGCCATATTCCTCTTCCACGGTGATGCCGTGCAGGCCGAGCGCGCCGATCTTGGGCCAGAGGTCGCGCGGAAACTGGTTGCTGCGATCGATTTCGGCGGCGCGCGGCGCGATTTCGTTCTGCGAGAATGCAAGCACTGTCTCGCGAATCGCGTCCGCCGTGTCGCCGAGATCGAAGTTGAACATCCGTTGCGCGTTGGGGATCATGGCCGCCTCCCGACGAAATAAACGTTGTTTCAAACAGCCTTAATCTCCGGAGATACGCTTGTCACGAGGCGAAATGCGTCTGTCAGGCGATGACCAGGCGGCGGTATCGACGCGGCCAAATGCACCCAACTCACCACCAACTCACCCTTGCGCCGACGCGCGGCTCGGGATGTAATAGGGTAAAACATCCCCCGGCCTGCTTCGGTCGGGGAAACATTCAGGGAGAGCCGTCCATGCACGGAACCATCGATCTCGCCGGAGATTCCCATCAGCAGGCCGCGCGCGAACGGGCGCAGTCGATTCCGCTCGGCGATTTCGACGTCAGCCATCCCGAGCTGTTCACGACCAACTCGTTCTGGCCGTATTTCGACCGGCTGCGCCGGGAAGATCCGGTACACTACTGCAAGGACAGCATGTTCGGGCCGTATTGGTCGGTGACCAAATACAACGACATCATGGACATCGAGACCAACCACGCGGTGTTCTCCTCGGCCTCTTCGCTTGGCGGCATCACCATCCGCGACATCGCACCGAATCTACGCTCCGAGAGTTTCATCGCGATGGACCAGCCGCGCCACTCCGCGCAGCGCAAGACGGTGGCGCCGATGTTCACGCCCACCCATCTCGATCAGCTCGCGATCAACATCCGCCAGCGTTCCGCCGAATGCCTCGACAACCTTCCGAGAAACGAGGTGTTCGACTGGGTCGACAAGGTCTCGATCGAACTGACCACCCAGATGCTCGCCGTGCTGTTCGATTTTCCCTGGGAAGACCGCCGCAAGCTGACGCGCTGGTCCGACGTCGCGACCACGATTCCAGGCCCCGACGGCCTTGTCGCCACGGAAGAAGAACGCCAGGCCGAACTGATGGAGTGCGCGACCTATTTCGCCCGCCTCTGGAAGGAGCGCATCAGCCAGCCGCCGAAGAGCGACCTGTTGTCGATGATGGCGCATAGCCCCGCCACCCGCGACATGGACCCGAAGAATTTCCTCGGCAATTTGATCCTGCTGATCGTCGGCGGCAACGACACCACGCGCAACACGCTGTCGGGCAGCATCTACGCGCTGAACAAGAATCCGGACCAGTACCGCAAGCTGCGCGACAATCCGGCGCTGATCGACAGTTTCGTGCCGGAGGTAATCCGCTGGCAGACGCCGTTGGCGCATATGCGCCGCACCGCGCTCGAAGACATCGAGTTCCGCGGCCGGCAGATCAAGAAGGGTGACAAGGTCGTGATGTGGTACGTCTCGGGCAACCGCGACGAAGACGTGATCGACAACCCCTACGAATTCATCATTGATCGCGCCCGGCCGCGCACTCACATCTCGTTCGGTTTCGGCATCCACCGCTGCGTCGGAATCCGGCTTGCGGAGCTGCAACTCAAGATCATCTGGGAAGAGATCCTCAAGCGGTACGATAATATTCAGGTGGTCGGCGAACCGAAGCGGGTGTATTCCAGCTTCGTGAAGGGTTACGAGACCCTGCCGGTCCGCATCGCCGCCTAGTGCGTTTACTTGAACCCACGTGGGATGATCGACCATGAACGTCCAGGCATCCGTCAGAGCCGACAAAAAACAGCTTCTGCGCGCCGCGCGTGAAGAAGCTTATTCGACGCCGCTGAAGGATTTTCATCCCGGTGCGCCAAGGCTGTTCCAGAACGACACGCTGTGGCCTTGGTTCGAGCGGCTGCGCAAGGAAGAGCCGGTGCATTACTGCACCAACGCGCCGATCGAACCCTATTGGTCGGTGACCAAATACAACGACATCATGCATGTCGACACCAATCACGGGGTGTTCTCTTCGGACTCGACGCTCGGCGGCATCTCGATCCGCGACGTGCCGCCCGGCTATGACTATCCGAGCTTCATCGCGATGGACCAGCCGCGGCACTCTTCGCAGCGCAAGACGGTGTCGCCGATGTTCACGCCGACGCATCTGGATGAGCTGGCAAAGCTGATCCGCGAGCGCGCCATCAAGGTGCTCGACAATCTGCCGCGCAACGAGACCTTCAACTTCGTCGAGCGGGTCTCGATCGAACTGACCACGCAGATGCTGGCGACATTGTTCGATTTCCCGTGGGAAGAACGTCGCAAGCTGACGCGCTGGTCCGACGTCTCGACCGCGCTGCCCAAGAGCGGCGTCGTGGAATCGCCGGAGCAGCGCCGCCAGGAGATGGACGAGTGCTACGCCTATTTCTCAAAGCTCTGGAACGAGCGCGTCAACGCGCCGCCGAAGAACGATCTGCTGTCGATGATGGCGCATAGCGACGCCACGCGGCACCTGGATCCCGACAATCTGATGGGCAACATCATCCTGTTGATCGTCGGCGGCAACGACACCACCCGCAACACCATGAGCGGCTCGGTGCTGGCGCTGAACGAGCACCCGGATCAATATCAGAAGCTGCGCGAAAACCCTGAGCTGATCGACACCATGGTGCCGGAAGTGATCCGCTGGCAGACGCCGCTGGCACATATGCGCCGCACCGCGCTGGTCGACACCGAGATCGGCGGCAAGAAGATCAAGAAGGGTGACCGCGTCGTGATGTGGTACGTCTCGGGCAACCGCGACGAGGAAGGCATCGAGCGTCCCGACGAGTTCATCATCGACCGCGCCCGCCCGCGCACGCATCTGTCGTTCGGCTTCGGCATCCACCGCTGCGTCGGCATGCGGCTCGCCGAGTTGCAGTTGAAGATCGTGTGGCAGGAAATGCTGAAACGCTTCGACCGCATCGAGGTGGTCGGTGAGCCGAAGCGGGTTTATTCGAGCTTTGTGCGCGGCATCGAGCAATTGCCGGTACGGATTCCCGGATAAGCGGCGCCGGCCTCGATTCGCCCTCGCTGGCGGAGGCGATCAACGTATTGCCTGGTGCGGCAATGTCCGGCTCACCTCTGGTGAGGACCATACCAAAACCCAGGAACTCGCGTTGCCCGGTAAATTCGGAGCGGCAGCCGGCCGTTCGAATTCACCTTGCGCGGTGATCCAACGCCGGCCCGAATTCGTTATGAAGTCGGTGGGGCATCGAGAGCCGATCGAGAGCCTATGATGAGAACGCGTACGCGAGACTTTCCAGGTACCGACCACGAGACCAGCCAGCGCCTTGCGCTCGATGTCGCCGACGATGAAAAACTGATCATCAACGAAATCCTGGAACGACGGCAGGAAAATCCGATGAGTTTGGAGGCGATCGGCTTCATGCTCGGAGCCGATCCCAGCCAGATCTCCCGCTATCTGAACGGCACTTCCGGCGTCACCCTCACCAACTATCTGCGAATTGCGCGGGCGCTCGGTTTCCGCTGCCGGATCGTGCTGGAGCCCGCCGGTCCAGGCCCGGGAACGACGTCCCTGTCCGATCTCAGGATCGCTCCGCACAAGGTATGCAACGTCCGGCGGACCCGGCCTTCATAGCGACATTGGCATCGTACCCGCGCCCGATGCCGTGCTGATCCGGCCGGGCGGATATGTGGCCTGGACAGGCGACGTCAAAGAACCGGAACTCGCCAACGCGCTCGCGACGTGGTTCAGGCCACAAGGTGCAGCGTAACCTTCAGCAGCGGTGCACCGTCGGCCGCGTTCTTCGTATCATTTTGTCGGGGCCGCTTCGCGGCGAACCGGCCGTGGGCTTCAGGCCAATCGCACCGGCAGCGATGAGATGCCGCTGATGACCGCCGATCGCGCTCGCCGCGGCGTACCCGCCGATGAAATGCGCGGCAAATCCTGCATCAACGCGCCGAATATGGCCTTGAGCTCGAGCCTGGCGAGATGCACCCCGAGGCAGAAATGCGGTCCGGACCCGAATGCGAGATGTGGATTCGGCTGACGATCCACTTCGAACTTGTCCGGCGAGCTAAACACAGTCTCATCGCGATTTGCGGAGGCGAAGAACAAAGCGACGGCGTCACCGGCACGTATGCGCTGGCCGCCGACGTTCGTATCCGTGGTCGCCGTTCGCACGAGATGTCGACCGGGAGAGGTCCATCGCAATATTTCGTCGATCGCCGTTTCGAGAAGCGTCGGATCGCGCACCAGTTTGAACATCTGGTCAGGGTGATCGAGCATCGCCTGCAGCCCACCCGCGATCGCGTAAGCGGTATTTTCCTGGCCCGCAATGGCAAGCTGAATGAAATACGAGAGGCGCTCATAGTCCGGGATTGGTTTGCCGAAGATGCAAGCGCTTGCGATGACGCTGCTGAGATCCGCCCTGGGATGCAAGCGGCGGTCGGCCGTGACCTTGTTGAAGTATTCGCGAAACCCGATGCCTGACAACCGAATGGATTCAGCCGGGTGATCGGACAGCGCGCGTTTCGGGTCTTCCGCTCCGGTCAGGCCATTGGCGAGCTTCACGATCAAGGGATCATCCGCCTCTGGAAGACCGAGGATGTGCATCATGAGCCGCAGGGGAAACGGTACAGCGACCTCTCGCGCAAAATCGAAGGCCTTGCCGTTCCTGGGCATGCGGCTGACAAATTGACGCGCCAGGTCCGTGGCCAGCGCCTCGAGGTTTCCCACCTCGGGCTTGGAAAACCAGGATCGCGCGATCTCGCGGTAGGCGCGATGCTCAAGCTTGTCCATTTGAAACAGACTACGCAGCACGTCCGGCTTTCCGGAGATCTGCCGTATGCTGGCCTCCCCCGCCTCGCTGGACAACACCGATCGAGGTGCAGCGACGAAGGGGGCGCCCCTTGACTCGACGGCCATGACATCGGCGTATCGAGAGACAAGCCAAAAGGGCCGCATACCCGGACATTCGACCCAATAGACCGGCGCCTGCGACCGCAGGATAGCAAACGCAGAATACAACGCGGCTTCGTCCATCTGGCCGTCAGGCGATATGACGAAGAGTGCCGCCTCGCGCACCCGATCCTTGCGGCGCGAAGGCGAAGGCGACAAGCCGCGCTGCGGCGCTTTCGCAGTGCGCTCCGTCTTGCGGACGGTACGTCGCCTCGTTTGCTGCTTCCTGCCCGGTTCGCCGCCACGAGACATTCTACCGGCTCGCGTCCGAAATTGCGTTGGCGGTGCGCGCAAGCAGGGTAAATTCCTGCAGGCCGTAGTCGGCCACGATCTCGATCGAGCGACCAAGTTCTCGTTCGCAGAATCGCGCCCATTTCCCGGGCGTGGTGCAGTAGAGCTGCCCTCGTTCGGACGGCTGGCCGGGCTTGTTCAGGAAATTGACGGCGAAGCCAGCTTTGCTCATTCGGTGCATGTCAATCAGCATGGTGCTCACAAATTTTTCCCAGGTGCGCAGCGAAAATCCCACCATCACGTTCATGATGCCGCTGGCGACCACGTAGTCGGACATTTCCGAAACGTTCCGCCCGACGACGAAACGCACATTGCAATCGTCTGCATGACGACGCCGGCCCCGGCGCACCATCTCCGGCGACAAATCTATTCCAAGGTAGTCGACGCCGGCAGCACTCCGGTGTTTGACGAGAAAATTTGCCAGTGCGCCGTAACCGCAGCCCAGATCGATCAGCGAAAACGGCGCATCGGTCGGGCAAAGCCGCAGAAGCTGGGCAAAGCGCAGCGATTGCGTCGTTTTGCATGCCCAATCCACCCCGCGAGGGGTGGCACCGTAGCCGGCAAGTTTGGCGGCGTAGTACTCCCCGACCTGGGAGCAAACGAAGTCCAGCTCGGCTCCGATCAGAAGATCGGAGGATTTGGAACGCCGCCTGGCTTGTCTCAAGCCTTTTTCCCTTTTCGCCGCTTCTTTGCGGCGCGGGCCGCCTGACCTTTCTCTTTCGCGAGAGTCGGGATCGATATGACCAAATAGGACTGCGTTTCGTAAATGATGGGCTGTCCCTGCGTCACCTTCACACGCCGGTCCTTGCTCAGCAAATGCGTGGTCATATAAACGGGAAGAGGCTTCTTGCTCTCCAGATTGTCCTGATAGGCGCTGCGAATGCGATCATGGGCACTCACGTCCTTCTGATCCGAAGAGTACTTCTTCAGGAGTTCAAGATAGACGAACCACCGCCGCCGCTCCGGGAATTCCTTGGGAACGATATGCAGCACTCGAAAGGCCTGCCTGAGCGAGTATTTGCTCGAAAATACCTTGAAATCCTTTTGGATGGCGACCATTTCGCGAAGCGGCTGGCCCGGACCGAATTTGGTGTTGAGTTGAAAAAGTATGTCGGCTGTTGAAAAATCGCTTATCGCTATTCCCATTTTAATTACCCCTCGCTGGTTCTATCGTTTGGTAATATAACCCGAGATTTCAACCTTAACGAACTAGTTTACGATTTTTTCCTCGTTACACCCAAGATCATGCAGTTTCGGGGCGAAGATTTCCGCGCCGGTGAAGTCCAGCAACGCTTTTGCTCTTTCCAGGTGCCCTTCGCGTAGCCCGGGATCGATCGCGCCGCCGGCCAGCGCAAGGCCGGCCGCCACGATGTGCGCGTGCAGCTCGGCAACACGATCGGTTCGCCTCCGTGCGACATCGATAGCTTCGCTTGCGACCTCCGCTGCGCGCTCCTTCTCGCCGGCAAGAACCAGCATGTGCGCCAGATACGCCAGAAGCCGCCCCTCGATCTCGAGACCGGTTTTCGATTTTCTCGCAGTTGCCAGTGCTTCATCAAGATCGCCGGAGGCCGACACGAAATCGCCCTCGGTAGAATTCGCGAGCGCCCGGCACAGACGCGCCGCGGTAAAAAGATAGCTCATCGCGGATTGCGAGGCATAACCCTCCACCTCCTTCGCGTGCGACCATGCCATCGAGCTATTCCCCCGATGGAACGCCATCTCGACCGCGGCAAGATGTGCGTGATACTGAACGACCGGGATCGCCTTCGAACGGTCGGCCCGAAGAGCCGCTCCCAAACACGCCTCGGCCGCCTCGAATTGACCAAGGAGAACCAGGGTACGCGTGCGCAGGCAAAGCAGCCACTGCCCAACATCGAAACCGAAGATCTGACTTGCGTTGAGACCGAGAACGACGCCGCTCTCCACCCCGCTCCGCTCATTATCTGCGGCTATCGCGATATCGTTCGTAACCAGACTTTCCCGAAGACAGCCCGCGAGCAAGTAGGCCTGACAAAGCTGCGCATTGCATGCGACGAATACATCTCGATCCCCGCTGGCGGCAGCCGCGGCCACTCCCTGCCGAGCCAGACCGACATATTCGTCTGCGGCACCGGTCGCGGCGAATACACGACCGTACGCTCCCAGCAGCAGCGCTTCATGCTTTCGATCGCCGTCGCCGCGCGCGTATTGCAACGCTTCTTCGGCATAGGGCTTGACATCGTCCGCCGTCAAACCCTCGCTCCAGGCGAACCCCAGCACCCGACCGCTGGCAAGAGCCCGAAGCTGGTCGACCGCCGCATCTCCACGCTGATCCCGCAGCAGCCAACGCACCTTTTTCCACTCGGCCAGAGCCCGCGCCGAATTCGTCCTGCCGAGCCAGAGCGCAGCACGGCGCAAATGCATCGCAGCCTCCAGCACTTGCCCGGCCGCCTCGCAGTGATAGGCCAGCAAGCTGGCCGACTCGTCGGCGGTCCCCCACGGGGCTGCCTCGATCGCACTTGCTACCGCGGAATGCAGTTGAGCCCTGCGAGACCGAAGCTGCATTGCATAAGCCACCTCCTGGATCAAAGGATGCCGAAACGCGTATCCCGGTCTGTCGAGGCTGCTGGCGATCAGCAGATCCAGATCGCAAAGACGTGAGAACAACTTCCTGATCTCGTGCTCCGGAATCCCGGAGACCTCCATCGCCACCGACAACGGAAACTCCTTGCCGATGACGGCGCCAATTTGCAGCGCCGCTTTCTCAGGAACAGAAAGCAGATCGATACGTGCGCCGATCACGGCTTCAATGGTTGCAGGCAGCGTGGGGGTAAGCCAATCGGACGATACGATCCGGTATCCTCCGCGCTCGCCGAGCAGGGCGCCGCTCTGTGCCAGGGCCCGAACCAGCTCCTCCGCGAAAAACGGATTGCCATCACTCTGCTGCGCGATGTCTGTGACGATCTTGGCCAAGTCGGGGCCGTCCCCGATCAGATCCCGGACCAATTGGTGCAGGTCGCGGCTGTCCAGTTCGGTCAGCGCAAGTTCGCTGAAATGCTCCATCTCCCACCGGGGAGACCAGGTCGGGCGATAGTTTACCACCATCACGATCCTGGTGCCCTCGACGGCCTCGGCAATGGCCGTCAGGAAGTCCTGGCTGAGATCGTCGAGCCAGTGCAGATCCTCGAAGATGATGACAGAGGTATGACGGCCCGCTGCCGCTACCATCCGTTTCAGGAGGTTGCGCAGCCGCAAATTCCACGTTTTCGGGTCGGCGCGCTGGGTTTCCAGCTCCGGCGCCGGAAGTCCCAGCAGATTCAGCATGTATGGAAGGTCGTCGACGAAGGTGGCATCGAGCGCCAGCAGGCGTTCTTCGATTTTTGCGCGCGCTATTTTCTGATCGAGCGTCGTCGTGACGCGGAAATATGCTCGCAGCAATTCCAGTACCGCGAGCAGCGGCATGGATTGAGACTTCCCGACGACTTGCGCGCGCCCCTCCAGAACCTTGATATCGCGTTGGCGGCACCACTCGCCGAACTCATAACATAGCCGGCTTTTTCCCATGCCGGCGTGCGCCACGACCCCAATGACGCGCCCAGCGTTATTCTCGGCATCAGAGACAGCCTGCTTGAGAAATTCCAGTTCGGCCTGCCGTCCGCGCAATGGTGGCAAGCCGACCGCGCGGAATCTGTCGCTCGCAACGCCGGGCTTCAAACCAATCAGCCGAAATACCGCTATGGGCTCCGGAACACCCCTTAGCATGCGAACACCGGCCGGACGGGTTTCGCAATAATCGCTGACCAGTTCCTTGCATTCCATACTGAGCAGAATTCCGCCCGGCTCCGCTTCTCGCTCCAGCCGACTGGCAATATGCAGGACCAGGCCTTGCGCTTCGTGGCCGAAGACGTCGCCTCTTGGAGAGGCGACGACTTCGCCGGAGTGAATTCCAATCCTGATCTCGGTTGAAACCGGCAGCGCGGCCACCGCCTCCTGCATCGCCAGCGCCGCCTGGCAAGCAAGGAGGGCGTGTCCGTCCTGGGCGCGGGGCGCTCCAAAGATAGCGTCCAGCCCATCGCCAAGCGTATGGAGGATCGTCCCTCCGAATCGCCCCACCGCCTGCATCATGGCTTCGACCACGGGCTGGAGCCGCCGCCCGGCTGATTCGGCGTCGAGCTTTGCTATGAGCTCTGTCGAGCCCACAATGTCTGCAAACAACGCCGTGGCTTGCTTGCGCTCACGCTGCAGCTCCATGGGGGTGGAAGCATGCAGCTGAACCCCGCAGCTGAAGCAGAACTTGTTACCCGCAGCGTTTTCTTGTCCGCAGTTGCGGCATTGCATTTCGAACTCTCTGAGGTTGAGCCCTTGGCGAAACGGCCGATGCTCCTCCTCGGAGACGTTACCATGCCTCGCAACCTACCGAAATATCCGGCGGACGTCATACCCGTCCCGATTGAAACCAGACCACCTCGACGCGACAGCCTTCAGGATGGAAGCGGCGACTGGAGCGGATGCCTGCAACGTCTCGCACATCACTCACGACTGCAACGACGATCCGTGTCCGGTCATTCCATGCACCGGAAAAGGCAGACTTAATTGCATATCTGATCTGACGTCCGGCGGCGCGATACCGCGGGTCGAAGCGGACGAAAATTGGGGTAGCTATGTAGGGACACTTGCCCGCATGCCTGCTTCAATCCGGTGGCCGACACGTCCATCTGCGAACGACGGAAAACGGACGGCTGGAGAAACAGGAGAGTTGCATGGCCGGATCCTCGAAGGCGAATGTCAGATTTTCGACGGAATACTGGATGCGCCTCGCGGTCATCGCGATGTTTGGATGGACGACGACGGCCGAACCTCTCTTGGCGCAAACGCCCCCGGCACCGGATCCGGCGCAACAGCCGGGCGCCGCCGGCACGCCGGCGCCAGCCGACCAGGCCGCCGACGTCTATTCGATGTCGGATCTCGAATATCTCCTGGGACCCATCGCGCTCTACCCGGATCCGCTTCTGGCGTTGATATTGCCGGCGAGCACCCACCCCGATCAAATTATCGAGGCCGCACGCTGGCTCGAGAACAATGCGGCAGCCGCCGCGTCGCAACGATTTCGCCGAAGTCGACGCCAAGCCATGGGATCCATCCGTCCAGGCGCTGACACGTTTTCCCGACACCATCAAAATGCTGGCCGACCATCCCGACTGGACCGAGTCGCTGGGCTGGGCGTTTTCAGTTCAAGACGCCGATGTCGCGGCCGTCATCCAGATGCTGCGGGCGAAAGCGGAGAGCGCAGGCAATCTCAAATCGACGCCCGAGCAGGTCGTGACATCCCGGGAAGAAGGCGGTTCCCGGGTCATCTACATCGCGCCGACCAACCCCGAGCGCATCTATGTCCCGGTGTACAATTCCTCCGTCGTGTTCGACACCGTCGTGACCGGGGCATTGGTGTTCGGCACCGCCGTTCTGGTTGGCTCGGCCTGGAACAATCGATGGGGCTGGAACAACCGGAGCTGGAATCAGGTGTGGATCCGGCCGCCGGGCCCCGGCTGGCGTCCTCCGGTCCGGCCCATCAGGCCGCCTCCCGGCGCATGGCGTCCGGGTGGACCGGGTCGCCCCCCTGGCGTTCGTCCGGATCGGCCCGGCATACGTCCTCCGGGCCAACGTCCCGATCGTCCCGGTACAGGCGTGCGGCCTGACCGCCCGGGCGTTCGGCCCGACCGGCCAACACTACCCGGCAACCGGCCGGAGCGCCCCGGCGCGCGTCCCGATCGTCCCGGAGCGCGTCCTGACCGTCCCGCGGTTCGACCGGATCGTCCGGCTGCCCGGCCGGAACGTCCAGCCGCTCGTCCGTCCCGTCCGGCAGCGCGTCCCGAGACGCGGCCATCCCGGCCCGCAGCGCGGCCACAACAACGACCTGCATCCCGCCCGAGCGTCCAGCCCTCGCGACCGCAGTCACGGCCGAGCCGACCGCAACAGCGCCCGCAGGTACAGCGGCCAGCCAACCGTCCGAACGTGCAGCGTCCTCAGGCCAATCGATCCAGACCGCAGGGCGCACGGCCCCAGGCGCAACGCCCGCGCCCGCAAGGAGGACGCAACCTGCGGCGATAGACGGACGCGGCATCTGCTCGCAGCTTCAGTCGGTGCGAGCAGATGTCGCAACAAGAGACGCTGTCATGGCGCGGTCCAGCACGACCGTTCCCGCGACATCGCATCGCTTCGTTCGATTGGGTACAGGCGCATCATTCGGACGACTTCGGCCGCTGCAACGCAGGCATTCGCTTCGTCAGTTCGCGGTTCGGATAGTCGCGGTGCACCTGGGTGACCAGTTCGTTGACGAAGTGCTGGGCAAAGGACGGAAAGAACCGTCGGCGGTCCCAGGCGACCAAAACCCAACGCCCGATCGGTGTCCCGCGATAGGTTACGGACATGGCCTTGACGCCCTTGCGCGGAATACTGACATTCGACGGCACAATCGCCACACCTTCGCCGCTGGCCGCGAGTGCCATCAAGGTATGTGGGGCGGCGCTTTCCAGAACGATCGGCGGTCTGATATCCGCATTGTAACAAGCGGCATCGAACCAGCCGCGCGAGCCGAACCCGCGGTGCAGGAGCAGCAAAGGTTCATCCGAAAGCTCACTAACATCGACAGTGCCAAGCCGGCCAAGCGGATGCGATGGCGCGACAACGGCCAGCACATAAGCCGGATAGAGCAAGCGGCTGAAGAACAGCTCGTTGCCGGCGGTGGTAAGCACGATCTGCACGTCGCCCTGAACGAGGCGTTCGCTGATGCGTGCTCCGCCATCCTCCACGAAATGCACCTCGATGCCGGGGTGCTTGCGGCGGAAGCGAGTGACGAAGGGCGCCAGCACGGTCTCGATATGCTGCGGGCTGGCGCCGACCCGCAGGGTCCCGGTGAGCCCGCCCTTGAGCGCGTCGGCGCGGTCGCGCAGTGAATCCGCTTCCTGCAACAGCCGGCGCCCGCGACGCACGATGTCCTCACCCTCCGAGGTAAGTTGAAGGCGGCGGCCAATGCGGTCGAACAGCAGCACGCCAAGCTCGGCCTCCAGCGCCTGGATCTGGCGCGAGGCCGCCGGTTGGCTCAGATGCAACCGCCCGGTGGCGCTGGCGAAACCGCCGGCGTCGGCCACGGTGATCAAAGTTTGCAGTTGCCGGAGGTTCATCGCGCCTCGACCACTCATGCAAGATTGACATGAATAGATTGGACATCAATGCATTGGACAATCAAGCCCATCGAAGCTTAAATCACCCCACTCGAACACGTGGAATGCCGACCCCGGAGGCACACACGATGTCAGATCTCGATCGATTTATTGCCGATTGCCGTGCAGCGCGTACCGCTGATCGTTCATCAAAGACCATCTGCGAGGTTGTCAAACGGGCGGTATCCGACCCGGCCGGCCTGCTCAGGTCGCTGGGCGAGCCGGACCGCGCGGGAATCAAGGAGATCTATCGCTCGCCAGACTTGAGCATCCTCAATGTGGTTTGGGCGCCGCACATGATGGTCATGCCACACAACCATCATATGTGGGCGGTCATCGGCGTCTATGGCGGACGCGAGGACAACATCTTCTGGCGTCGCATCGCCGAGACTGGAGAGAGGCAGCTCGAAGCCGCAGGCGCCCGCTCGCTGGGCGTGAAAGACGCGGTGCCGCTCGGTGAAGACATTGTCCATTCGGTCACCAACCCGACGTCCAAATTCACCGCTGCGATCCACGTTTACGGAGGTGACTTGTTTACCGCCCACCGCAGCGAATGGGAACCCGAGACACTTTCCGAGCAGCGCTGCGATGGCGAGCGGGCGCGCCAGATTTTCGAGGAAGCCAATCGGCGCTATGTTGCGGGTCTTGGCTGACCCGCGCAACAGGTTCGGTTGATGACAGCGTTGGGTCATTCGCGACCCAAATTGAACGTTGCAGCCGATGTCCGAATTACCCGCGGTAGCGACCGGATAGCAGACATCGCGTATCGGCAGCTTCGAGCCAACAGCCATCGTTCCGGCAAGCCCGCCGCCCCTATACAATTGCGGCATGGCAGCTGTAGCCAGATGAGAATGCAGGGCCGCGCCGCTTTTGCTCTAAGCCAATCGCAACGGTCCGGCATCGGCTCAGGCGAGCTTGATGTCCCAGAGGCCTTCTTCGCGACAGGCGCTGAGTTCGTCGCGGATCAGCTCGGTAATGAGCGTAATCGCAGTCGAGCCCGGATGATCGATGGGAGACGCAAGGGTCAGTTCGCGCATCGGCGCCGGTTTTGCGATCGCAGCCGTTTCCAGCCGGCCGGCGGCGACTTCGTTGCGCACCGACGAGGGCGGCAGCAGCGTGTATCCCAGGCCTTCCTCGACCAGACTTGTCAGCACCCGAAACGAATCCGCTTCCAGCTTGACGTCGAGCTTCAGTTTCTTCTTCGCCGCCGCCTGCTCGATCAGCGCCCGGAGCCCGTGCGAATGACTGGGCAGCACCAGGCGCTGCTTCAGCAGCCAGCCGATGTCGACCTGCTTCTTCTGCGCGAGCCCGCTGCCGCGCGGTCCCACGGCTACGACATGGTCGCGGCCGAGACTCTGCACGGTCAGATGCAGGTCGCTCGACGGCCCGTAGATCAGCGCCAGATCCATCTCGCCGCGGTGCAGCCATTCCATCAGATGGCCGCTGTAGCTCTCGACGATGCAGAGCGAAATGCCCGGATATTTGTCGACGGTGCGCCGGGCGAGCCGCGCCGAAATCACGCAGCTCACGGTCGGCACCAGCCCGAGCACCACGCGCCCCGAGGGCGGGCCGCCGGCGGACTGGATCTCGTCGCGCACCTGGTCGATCTGCCGGACGATGCCGGCGGTGCGCGCCAGCAGCAGGCGGCCGGCGTCGGTCAGCACCATGCCGCGGCCGTTCCGGGTAAACAGATCGGCGCGCAATTCATGCTCGAGCAGCTTGATCTGGCGGCTCAGCGCCGGCTGCGCCACCCGCAGCGTGTCGGAGGCTTTGCTGAGGCTGCCGAGCTCGGCGACGCAACTGAAGGTCCTGAGCTGCCGGATATCCATTGCTTGCCAATCTTCGAAGGCAGGTTCATACGCTATAACAATTCAGCATAGGAGACCCGGCTGCTGGTTTCACAACGGCCCGCGCATCCGGCAATTGACATCCCCCACCATCCATCGCCAGAAAATCAAATGACCGCACCAGAACAGCAAGACGAATTCCACGACATCCGCGACGCCGTCGCAAAACTCTGCGCCCAGTTCCCCGGCGAATACTGGCGCAAGCTCGACCGCCAGATGGCGTATCCGAAGGAGTTCGTCGACGCGCTGACGGAGGCCGGCTACCTCTCGGTGCTGATCCCCGAGGAATATGGCGGCTCCGGGCTGAAGCTGTCGGCGGCGGCGGCGATCCTGGAAGAGATCCAGCGCGCCGGCTGCAACGGCGGCGGCTGCCACGCCCAGATGTACACGATGGGCACCGTGCTGCGGCACGGCAACGACGCCCAGAAGGCGCAGTACCTGCCCGGGATCGCCAGCGGCAAATTGCGGCTGCAGGCGTTCGGCGTCACCGAGCCGACCAGCGGCACCGACACCTCCTCGCTGAAGACCGTCGCCAAGCGTGACGGCGACCACTACGTCGTCAACGGCCAGAAGATCTGGACCAGCCGCGCCGAACATTCCGACCTGATGGTGCTGCTGGCGCGCACCACGCCGAAGGAACAGGCCAAGAAGCGCACCGATGGTCTGTCGGTGTTCATCGTCGACATGCGCGAGGCCAAGGGCAACGGTCTGGAGATCCGCCCGATCCGCACCATGATGAACCACGCCACGACCGAAGTGTTCTTCACGGACATGAAGGTGCCCGCCGAAAACCTGATCGGCGAGGAAGGCAAGGGTTTTCGCTACATCCTCTCCGGCATGAATGCCGAGCGCATCCTGATCGCG
This sequence comes from uncultured Alphaproteobacteria bacterium, assembly GCA_963783115.1. Lineage (GTDB taxonomy): Bacteria > Pseudomonadota > Alphaproteobacteria > Rhizobiales > Xanthobacteraceae > Bradyrhizobium. Next base: position 58,483 of record CAWAMK010000010.1, read on the forward strand.
GCCGAATGCATCGGCGACGCCAAATGGTTCATCGCCAAGGCCACCAACTACGCCAAGGAGCGCGCCGTGTTCGGCCGCCCGATCGGCATGAATCAAGGCATCCAGTTCCCGATCGCCAAGGCCTATGCCCAGATGCGCGCGGCCGAACTGATGGTGAAGGAAGCCACCCGCAAATACGAGGCCGGGCTCGATTGCGGCGCCGAGGCCAACATGGCCAAGATGCTGGCGGCGGATGCCTCCTGGGAAGCGGCCAATGCCTGCGTGCAGACCCATGGCGGCTTCGGCTTTGCCGAAGAATACGACGTCGAGCGCAAGTTCCGCGAAACGCGGCTCTATCAAGTCGCGCCGATCTCGACCAATCTGATCCTGTCCTACGTCGCCGAGCATGTGCTCGGCCTGCCCCGCTCCTACTGAGAACAGAACATGTTGCCGTTAGAGGGATTGATCGTCGTCTCCGTCGAACAGGCCGTCGCCGCGCCGTTCTGCAGCTCGCGGCTGGCGGATGCCGGCGCGCATGTCGTCAAGGTCGAACGCCCCGAGGGCGATTTCGCCCGCGGCTATGACGCCGCGGCAAAAGGCCAGAGCAGCTATTTCGTCTGGCTCAACCGCGGCAAGAATTCCGTGGTGATCGATCTCGCCACCAAGGAAGGCCGCGCCGCGCTCGAAGAGCTGATCGCGAGCGCCGATGTGCTGCTGCAGAACCTCAAGCCCGGCTCGATGGACAAGCTCGGCTTCTCGCTGGAGCGGCTGCGAAAGGATTATCCGGCGCTGATCTGCTGCACCATCTCCGGCTATGGCGACACGGGCCCCTATGCCGAGCGCAAGGCCTACGATCTCCTGATCCAGGCCGAGAGCGGCCTTGCCTCGATCACCGGCGGCCCCGAGGGCCCGTCCCGCGTCGGCATCTCCGTCGTCGATATCGCGACCGGCGCCACCGCGCATGCGTCGATCCTCGAGGCGCTGATCGCGCGCGGGCGCACCGGCAAGGGCGCCGACATCCGCATCTCGATGTTCGACGTGATGGCCGACTGGATGGCGGTGCCGCTGATCAATTCGGAAGCCGGCAACCCGCCGAAGCGGATGGCGCTGGCCCATCCCTCGATCGCGCCCTACGGCGTGTTCAATTCCAAGGACGGCAAGGGCATTCTGATCTCGATCCAGAGCGAGCGCGAGTGGAAGAAGCTCTGCGCCGAGGTGCTCGGCCAGCCCGACCTGCCCAACGATCCGCGCTTTGCCAACATGGTCGAGCGCGTGCGCAACCGCGCACTCACCGACAAGACGGTGGCCGACAGTTTCGCCGCGATGACGCGCGTCGAGTTGCTGAAGCGCCTCGACGACGCCGACATCGCGTTCGCCGAAGTGAACACCATGGCCGATCTCGCCGTGCATCCGCATCTGCGCCGCATCGAGGTCGATACGCCGAAGGGCAAGATCAGCTATGCCGCGCCGGCCGCGATCTTCGTCGGCGAGGACAGGCACTATGGCGCCGTGCCCGCGATCGGCGAGCACGTCGAACTTCCCAAAACTCCCCGCGCCAAGAGCCTGAAGTCATGACCCAAGCCGCCGAAAAACTCGACCTCGACCATCTGCGCCAATGGATCGGCCGCAGCACGGAAGCCATCCGACATCGTCACCGCGCAACTCGTGAAGGGCCTGCGCGCGACGCTGTTCCAGGACATCGGCGAGCCCAAGACCGGCGACGCCGCGCCGTGGACCACGCATTGGTGCCTGGCGCAGCCGGTGTTTCCGATGTCGATGCTCGGCCCCGACGGCCACCCGACCCGCGGCGGCTTCCTGCCGCCGGTGCCGCTGCCGCGCCGGATGTGGGCCGGCGGCGAGATCCAGTTCCTCGAACCGCTGCGCGTCGGCGATGAATCGACGCGCACCTCGCGGATCTCGGACGTGACGATGAAGACCGGCTCGACCGGCGTGCTCTGCTTCGTCTCCGTCGAACACACGATCACGACGCCGCGCGGCGTTGCGATCCGCGAACGGCAGGACATCGTCTACCGCGACATGGGCGGCGCGGCGCCCGGCCTCGCCGCCAAAGGCCCCTCCGCCGCCGCCCGTGGCAAAACATCGCGAAACCCATGTCAGCGATCCCGTGCTGCTGTTTCGCTATTCGGCGCTGACCTTCAACGGCCACCGCATCCATTACGACCGCGACTACGTCACCAAGGTCGAGGGCTATCCGGGCCTGATCTTCCACGGCCCCTTGCAGGCGGCGCTGATCGTCGAGTTCGCCGCAAAGCTTCACGGCGGCATCGCGCCGAAGAAATTCAGCTATCGCGGCGTGCAGCCCTTGTTCGAAGGCGGCGAGTTCTCGATCAACGCCAACGAGACCAGCGCCGGCATGGAACTGTGGATCGCGAACGCCGAGGGCCAGCCGACCATGAAGGGCACGGCGAACTGGTAAGGCTACACCGGCCGCGCTCACCATGCTCGTGCAGCCGGCGCCAGGCGCCCGCGCAGCATAGGTGCCATTCGTGACGCGGCGACGCGTCGCGCTTGCCGACCTCCGTGCCCCCGCCCTAATCTTGTCAGCGGAAACGCGACAAGAAAACCGAGGGAACGGACAGGCATGGCTCAGGCGAGTGCAGCAGCACGCGCTCCCGAAACGGGGGCTTTTGATGCGGTCGTGGTCGGCGCGGGCTTTGCCGGCCTGTACATGCTGCACCGGTTGCGGGGGCTCGGATTCACCGCGCGGGTTTACGAGGCCGGCGGCGGCGTTGGCGGCACCTGGTACTGGAATCGCTATCCCGGCGCCCGCTGCGACGTCGAGAGCATGCAGTATTCCTTCTCGTTCTCCGAAGAGCTGGACCAGGAATGGAACTGGTCGGAGAAATATTCGCCGCAGCCGGAAATCCTCGCTTACGCCAACCACGTCGCCGACCGCTTCGACCTGCGCAGCCAGATCGTGTTCGACACCCGCGTCACCGCGGCGACCTTCAACGAGGACACCGATAGCTGGCTGATCGAGACCGATCGCGGCGACCGGGTCACGGCAAAATTCTGCATCATGGCGGTCGGCTGTCTGTCGGCGCCGAACCGCCCGGCCTTCCCGGGCATGGATGATTTCAACGGGCCGATCTACCACACCGGCGAATGGCCGCACGAGGGCGTCGACTTCACCGGCCTGCGCGTCGGCGTCATCGGCACCGGCTCGTCCGCGATCCAGTCGATCCCGATCATCGCGCAGCAGGCCTCGCAGCTCACCGTGTTCCAGCGCACCGCGACCTGGTCGGTGCCGGCGCGGAACGAGGCGCTGTCGGAAGATTATCTGAAGGAAGCCAAGGCGCATTATCCGGAATTGCGCGCCAAGGCGCGCGCGCGGCCGACCGGCTTCTATTTCCCGTTCAATATGCAGCCGGCGCTGCAGGCCAGCGCGGAGCAGCGCGAAGAAGCAATATGAGGCGGCGTGGCAGCGCGGCGGACTTCCGTTTCTCGGCGCCTATGGCGACCTGCTGTTCGAGAAGTCGGCCAACGACACCATCGCCGAATTCGCCCGGCAGAAGATCCGCGGCATCGTGAAGGATCCCGCGACCGCCGAGCTGCTGTGCCCGCAGAACGTATTCGGCTGCAAGCGGCTCTGTGTCGATACCAACTACTTCGACACCTACAATTTGCCGCATGTGAAACTGGTCGACGTGTCGAAGACGCCGATCGAGCGTTTTACAAACGACGGCATCGTGGTCGACGGCACCGAATACAAGTTCGACGCCGTCGTTTCCGCGACCGGCTTTGCCGCCATGACCGGCGCGTTCGACAAGATCAAGATCACCGGCCGCGGCGGCCGCACGCTCGCCGAGAAATGGCGCGCCGGCCCGCGCGCCTATCTCGGCCTCGCCTCGGTGGGCTTTCCGAATCTGTTCACGATCACCGGCCCCGGCAGCCCGTCGGTGCTGGCGAGCATGATCCAGGCGATCGAGCAGCATGTCGACTGGCTGGCCGATTGCCTCGGCCACATGCGCGATATCGGCGCCAGCAGCATCGAGCCGCTGCAGGCCGACGAGGACGCCTGGGTGGCGCACGTCAACGATGTCTCGACGGTCTCGCTGCGCTCGACCTGCAGCTCCTGGTATGTCGGGACCAACATTCCCGGGCGCCCGCGCGTGTTCATGCCCTATATCGGCGGCTTTCCGGTCTATGTGCAGAAGTGCAACGAGGTGATGAACAATGCCTATGAAGGCTTTGTGCTGAAGGGCGCGCGCCAGGGCAATACGCCGCCGCAGGTGAACTTCACCGAGCGCTGGCAGGTGCCGCTCGATATCGAGGTGATTTCGCCGGCCGCCGTGGCTGCGAAGCGCGTACCCGTCGTTTGAACCGGAGGAGACGAGACATGAGCCGCCATCCTGATTTCGTACCCCAAGGCGTCATCCCGGCCGTGCTGCTGCCGTTCCACGACGATCTCTCGATCGACGAGACAGAGCTTCCGCGCACATCTGCGCGATGTCGCCGCGGTGCAGGGACTGTCCGCCATCACGGTCAACGCCCATTCCACCGAGGTTGCCTCGTGCACGTCGGACGAACAGCGCCGCGTCATGGAGATCGCCGGCGAGGAAGTCGGCGGCAAATTGCCGATCATTCACGGCGTCTGGGCGGACGGCAGCCTGGAGGCGGCGCGGATCGCCAGGCAGGCCCAGGCCGGCGGCGCATCGGCGCTGCTGGTGTTCCCGCCGGGACCGTTCACCATGGGCCAGTCGGCCGAGATGGCGCTGGCCCATTTCAAGACCATCGCCGATGCCAGCGATCTGCCGATGATCCTGTTTCAATATCCGCTCGCAACAGGCCAGGGCTATCCGTCGGCGACGCTGGAGCGGCTGTTCGACGAAGTGCCGACCATCCGCGCGATCAAGGACTGGACCCAGACGGTGCCGCACCACGAGAGCCAGATCCGCGCCCTGCAGGGGCGCGCGCGTCCCATCAACGTGCTGTCCACCAACAGCGCGTGGCTTCTGAGCTCGCTGGTGCTCGGCTGCAACGGGCTGCTCTCCGGCAGCGGCAGCGTCATCGCCGATCTCCAGGCCAGGCTGTTCCGCGCCGTGAAGGCCAACGATCTCGCGGAAGCCCGCCGGCTGAACGACCGGATTTATCCGACGGCGCGCGTGTTCTACGCCGATCCCTTTGTCGACATGCACAACCGCATGAAGGAAGCGCTGGTGCTGCTCGGCAAGCTGCCGCGCGCCGTGGTGCGTCCGCCGCTGGTCAAGATATCGGAGGCGGAAATTGCGCGGATCAGGAATGCGCTGATCGAGGCAGGATTGCTCGACAGCCGAACGGCGCATGGGGCGCAACGCGGCATAATCACGCGGCCTCACGGCGCTAGTCGTCGCGCAGCCTGAGTTGCTCGACCATGGCGGCTATTTCTCCCTCGAACTTCGCAAGGCGGTCGCCCTGTGCCTTGAGGCGGTCGGATAGCTTTTGCATCTCGTCGCGCTCCAGCGACTGCGTGAGCCGCTCGAATGATCTCGTCGTTGAGCGAGCGCCCATTCGCCGCTTCGACGAGTTTGTCTCGCATCCCCTCTGGCAGACGGATCTGAAATCGATCCGAAGTCTTGCCAGTTGCTGTTGCTTTCTTTGTCCGGGGTGCCGCTTGCGTGGCCGGTTTCGGTAAGGTCTGCCTTTTTCTTGGCCACGCTCGTCTCTCCAAAGGCCAAGCCGCAAGGAATTGCGCCTCGATGAAGCCTGCGAAGCAATCCGACAATTCAGGCGTGATTGAGGACGTTGACCAAAGATCAGGCGCGCTGCATTCGATCTGACCTTGCCGTATCTTCCGGTACCTGCAAAAGTCCCCGACCCGTCTCAACTCGCGGCCCCGGCGTCTTTAACGTTCGCCGCCACAGCAACGGGGCGAGAAATGGCAAAGAAAACCGTCAAGAAGCGGAAGAGCGGCACGAAATCAGCAAAGAAATCGGCGAAAAAGTCCGCCGTCCGCGCGGCCGCAAAAACACAGAAGAAAGCGGTCTCACACCAAAACCCGCCAAGGCACGCCCGCCCAAGGGGCCGGTCTGGCAATGGTCGGCGCTGCAGACGGCAGCCGCCATCCGCTCCGGTGCGATTTCCTCGGTCGAGGTCGTCGAAGCGCACATCGCGCGCATGCGCGACGTCAATCCAAAGCTCAACGCGGTTGTCGTCGATCTGTCGGAGGACGCGCTGAAGGCGGCCAAAGGCCGCGGACAACGCCCTGACAAGACAGAACCGAGCTCGGCCCGCTGCACGGCGTGCCGATCACGATCAAGGAAAACGTCGACTATGAGGGGCGGCCCAACCCCAACGGGGTGGCCGCGCAGATGAACATCATCGCGCCCTCCGATGCGCCTGTTGTCCGCAATCTCAAGAAGGCCGGCGCCATCGTGCTCGGCCTGACCAACACGCCCGAATTCTCGTTCCGCGGCTTTACGGACAACCCGCTGCACGGGCTGACGCTGAACCCGTGGGATGCTGATATCACCTGCGGCGGCTCGTCGGGCGGCGCCGGTAGCGCGGTGGCGGCCGGCATCGGCACCATCGCGCACGGCAACGACATCGGCGGTTCGCTGCGCTGGCCGGCGCACTGCAACGGTGTCGTCACCATCAAGCCGACGCAGGGCCGCGTCCCGGCCTATAACGAGAGCGCCGCGGCCGAGCGGCCGATGCTCGCGCATCTGATGTCGGCGCAGGGGCCGCTGGCGCGCAGCGTCGCCGACGTCAGGGCCGCGCTCGAAGTGATGAGCCAGCGCGATCCGCGCGATCCCTGGTGGGTGCCCGCGCCGCTGGTCGGGCCGAAACCAAAAGGCCCGATCAAGGTCGCGCTGGCAAAACTGCCCGACGACATGGACGTCGCGCCCTCGGTGCGCGACGCGCTCCGGCAGGCCGCCGACCATCTCGAACGTTCGGGCTACCGCGTCAGCGAAGTCGAGGTTCCCGACATCAACGGCGTCTGGCAGACCTGGTGCGACATCATCACCAACGAGACCGCGATGCTGCAGGAAGCCGCGATGCTGAAAGTGACGTCGCCGGATTTCCATGCCGCCTGGGGCGGCATCAAGGCGAAGGCGAACACGCTCGACCTGCTGGGCTGGATGCGCGCCACGGCGGCGCGCAACGGCCATATCCGGGCCTGGCAGTTGTTCTTCGAGGAGTTCCCCGTCGTGCTTGCGCCGACGACGGTGAAGCCGACGCCCGGCCCGCGCGAGGACGCCATCAGCCCGGAGCGCACGCGCGAACTGTTCTGGAACGATTTGCGTTTCATTTCCGCGATCAACGTGCTCGGCCTGCCCGGCGCCGTCGTGCCCGTCGCGCTGCATGAAGGCCAGCCGATCGGCGTGCAGTTGATTGCAGGACGCTACCGCGAGGATCTCGCGCTCGATGCGGCGGCGGCCATCGAGAAGCGCGCGGGCACGCTGGTGCCCCGGCTGTGGGAGAAGATGGCCTGACCCCGGCCGTCATCGCGCGCCATTGGCTTGACTTCACGAGGCAATCCATCGAGAGGTGGATCGCCTTCGCGCGAAGCCATGGCGGAGCAAGAAAATTCAAAGGGGAGCCGCCCGATGTCGTCGCGCAAGTCAGCCAAAACCGCGAGCGCCGCGCTCACCGTCAAGGAAGCCACCTTCGGCCTCCTGCGCGCGTTCGGCATCAAGCGCGTGTTCGGCAATCCCGGCTCGACCGAACTGCCGTTCCTCAGCGACTGGCCCGACGACATCGATTACGTGCTCGGCCTGCAGGAAGCCTCCGTCGTCGGCATGGCCGACGGCTATGCGCAGGCGACCCGCAACGCCGGCTTCGTCAATTTGCATTCCGGCGCCGGCGTCGGCAATGCGCTCGGCAATATCTACACCGCCCACCGCAACCAGACGCCGCTGGTCATCACCGCCGGCCAGCAGGCGCGTTCGATCCTGCCGCTGCAGGCCTTTCTCTACGCCGAGCGCGCCTCGGAATTTCCGCGGCCTTATGTCAAATACAGCGTCGAGCCGGCGCGCGCCGAAGACGTGCCGGCGGCGATCGCGCGCGCCTATTACGTCGCGATGCAGCCGCCCTGCGGGCCGACCTTCGTCTCGATCCCGATCGACGACTGGACGCGCCCGACGCAGCCGATCGAAGCCCGCCGCGTCAGCCGCGAACTCGGCCCCGATCCGGAGGCGATGAAGGCGCTGGTGGCCGCGCTCGCGGCGAGCAAGCGCCCTGCCCTCGTCGTCGGCCCCGGCGTCGACCGCGCCGGCGCCGTCGATCTGATGGTGCAGGTCGCGGAGAAGGCGAAGGCGGCGGTCTGGGTCAGCCCGTTCTCGGCGCGCTGCTCGTTCCCGGAACGGCATCCGCAGTTCGCAGGTTTTCTGCACGCCTCGCCGGGACAGCTATCGGACGCGCTGCGCGATCATGATCTCGTCGTCGTGATCGGCGCGCCGGTGTTCACCTTCCATGTCGAGGGCCATGCCGCGATCTTCGACGGCGCCACCACGATCTTCCAGATCACCGACGATCCCGATGCCGCCGCCGTCACGCCGTCGGGCGCCAGCATCGTCGCCACCATGAAGCCGGCGCTTTCGATGCTGCTCGACCTGCTGCCGGAATCGAAGCGCGCGACGCCTGCGGGCCGCACGCTGCCGCCGGCGCCATCCGCCGCCGATCCGCTGCCGGTCGAATTCCTGCTGCATTCGCTGTCGGAAGCCATGCCCGCCAATGCGGCGCTGGTGGAGGAAGCGCCCTCGCATCGCCCGGCGATGCAAAAGTTCATGCCGATGCGCGGCCAGGACAGTTTTTACACCATGTCGAGCGGCGGCCTCGGCTACAGCCTGCCCGCCGCCGTCGGCATCGCGCTGGGACGTCCCGGCGTCCGCACCGTCTGCCTGATCGGCGACGGCTCGGCGATGTATTCGATCCAGGCGCTGTGGACCGCGGCCCGGCGCAAGCTGCCGCTCACGGTGATCGTCATCAACAACGCCGGCTACGGCGCGATGCGTTCGTTCAGCCAGGTGATGCAGGTGCGCAACGTGCCGGGCCTCGAACTGCCCGGCATCGATTTCGTCAAACTCGCCGAAGGCATGGGCTGCCACGCCGTGCGGGTGACGAAATCATCCGAACTCGCGGGCGCGCTCAAGCACGGGCTGTCGCATGACGGCACCAGCCTGATCGAGGTGATGGTGGATTCGGCGGTGCCGCTGCTCTACGCGCAGAAGGGGTGATGCGAAGACTTCGTAGCCCGGATGAGCGCAGCGAAATCCGGGAAAAGTCGCATCGCGGAGAGGCTTACCGGATGTCGCTGCGCTCATCCGGGCTACGGAGAAAGCGAAGGCTAACCCCGCCGTCCGACACGCGCCGCCGCGATCTCGTTCGCAACCGCGCCATAATCCGCCCAGACCAGATACAGGAACAGCGGCGGCTCGCCGTGATCGCTCGCCGTCTTGCATCGCGAGTCAGTCGCGGCGTATGCGCCTCGGCTTGCGCGCGCGATCCTCCATCGTATTCCAGTGGCGAGCGTCACCTTTCGATCGTTGAGCTGCCGATCGATCCGTCCGCAAGCCGCGAACGGTCGATTACGCCGAGCGGTCCCTGATGCTCAAATGGCCGATTCACCGACAGGTCGCCGCGGCGACTTCAGCATGCCGTCGCGAATGGTGTGCAGCGGCGTGATACCCGGCGACCGACAGCATCATGCTGCCGATCGCCAGCGTGAGGGTGAAATCGAGCACCGTCATCGAGATCAGTGCGGCGGCGCGCGAAGACTACGCGCCGCAGTATGGCTTCGGCTCGCGAGTGCGGGCTCGGCGAGCGCACCGCCGTGCCAATTCGCCCACCGCGCGTCGCCACTCAGCAGAGTCAGCCCGAGCTTGTCGCCAGCATCGCGTATTAGCAGTTGCTCAGAACCCCAGATGCTGGGATCGAAATAGCCGTTTGGCTGCGGCCATGGCTTCGACGAGGTCGGCGGCAGTTGCAGGCCGGCCACCAGACCTAGAGCGCGTTCCAAGTATGTCCGCCTCGGCGATGAATTTCGTATAGTTCTGACGCGCTTCGGCGGCAGTCGGCCGGCAGCGAATGCGCCCGCAAGCGGCAATGCAGCCTGACCTCCGGAATGACGGACCAGCCATGCAAGCCGCTTGATCGCGAGCAACTGGTCGACCACAGCATCCATGTGGCTCGACGCGGCGGCAAGCTGCCTCGACAACTTGTCGAGCGTCGGCAGCAGCGCGGTGACTGTTTCGGCGAATTCCTTGGCAAGCGCCGGCCGGCGGGACAGCCATCGGCAGTTTCACGCCTCCCAGGATTCGGCCTGCAGCGTCTTCGGTGTTGCGATCTGGCGATTTAGGGCGCGAAGCAGGGTGCTCTTTTCCGCGAATTCAACCGGGCGCGCTGAGCTCTGCGGCCGACGTCAGCGCGAGGTTCACGGTGTCGCGATATTCGCGCAGCGCCTTCTCGGCAGACGCGTCGCGGGCGTTGCTCGCCGTGCAGGGTCTGGACGGCGGGGCGCGATCGGTCCGCAGATTGTGCACGCTTGAAGGCGCCATCGGGGCCGCTGCGATGATGACAGCGGCGGCGGCCTGCAGCCGTCCACCACGGAGCTACCAGGCGGCCATGATCAAGAAGATCACGACGCACGCGGCCCCTGATGCCGACGACGGCACTCGAGACTAGCGCGGAAACGCGTCAAACGGGTTCAACATGAAAAATTCCCCCGGCATCTCAATAGGGGCCGACTGGTGACTGTCGGCCTGATGCACACCCGCCAGGTAGACAGTACGCTCCCGCGGCATACGGGATGCGCCGGATCAAGGCGCGTGGCCGCGTCGCGGCCTGCGTCTATTTCCCGTAGCTCTCCCGCATCTTCGCCTGGATCTTCGCCATGCCCGATATCCAGCGGTCGTAATTCTCGGTCTTCTTGCGCATGTAGCCGAGCACCTGCGGGTGCGGCAGGATCACGAAAGTTTCCTCTTCCAGTCCCTTCAGCACGTCCTGCGCCACCTGCTCCGGCGAAAGGTCGCCGTCGCCGGATTGCGGGCCCTTCGGGATCGAGCGCAGCATGTTGGTGTCGACGCCCTGCGGGCACAGGATCGACACCTTGATGTTGTCGGCCTTGTGCGAGATCGCGAGGTTTTCGGCAAAGCCGACCGCGGCATGCTTGGTGGTCGAATAGGCCGGGCTGCCGACCTGCGACAGCAAGGCCGGCCGCGGAAATCGTGTTGAGGAAATAGCCGCCGCCGCGCGCCTTCATGCGCGGGATCAGATGCCGCGCCGCATAGACATGGGCCATGACGTGAACGGCCCAGCTTCGCTGCCACGGCTCGTCGGAACTGCCGCCGGCATTCACCGACAGCGGATCGAAGCCGCCGCCGATGCCGGCATTGGAGCAGAACAGCGCAATCGGGCCGAACTGACGCTCGGTCTCCTCGATGACGTGAAGGATGTCCTTTTCCTTTCCGACATCGCATTTGAAGGCCGCCCCGCCGATCGGCGTGGCGACGGCGCGCGCGCCATCGGGATCGATATCGGCGACGACGACCCTGGCGGCGCCTGCGCGATGGAAGGCCTCGCACATCGCCTTGCCGATGCCGTTGCCGCCACCGGTGACAACCACGACTTTGCCGGTCACCTGCATGGCCGCTCTCCCTTGATATTTTTACGTCAAAACGATCAGGTCGAGTATAGCCGTATAATGGCAGGCCGCGCCGAGCAAGACGAAGCCGTGCCAGATCGCGTTCTGGAAGCGCAGCCGCTGCCAGGCATGGAAGATCACGCCTGACGTATACAATATGCCGCCCGCGAGCGTGAGGCCCAGCGTCAGCGTCGGCAGCTTCTCCACCACGGCGTCGTAGAGCATCATGCCGCTCCAGCCCATCGCGAGGTAAAGCCCGGTCGCCAGCCGGTCGTAGCGGCCGGGCCGCGCGATCTTCAGCACGATGCCGACGATCGCCAGGCACCACACGCCGATCAGAACCGCGATCGGCGAAATAGCTGTCCTTCAGTTGCATGATGAACGGCGTATAGGTCGCCGCGATCAAGAGATAGATCGCCGAATGATCGAAGCGGCGCAGCACCCATTTGGCGCGCGAGACCGGCCAGAGATTATAGGTCGCCGACAGCACCAGCATCGCCAGCAGGCCCGCGACATAGATCGACACCGCGGCGATATCGAGGGCGGTGGCATAGACGGCGGTCAATACGATCAGCGCGGTGGCGGCGACCAGGCCGAAACAGACGCCGACGATATGCACGACGCCGTCGGCGATCAGCTCGGCGCGGTCGTAGTTCCAGTGCATGGCGCCGGCCGCCGCATGGAAGGATGTCGAGGCGAGTTGTTTCAGTCTGAAGATGGTCATGCAGGTCCACCTGATCTGGTGAGGGAGCGACTAGAACATGGGTCTCCGAGGTCAACGAACCCGACGTGATCAACGCCACCGCCGTGGCATTTTCGTGCTGCCGGCAACCGCATGTCCCCGGATATCCCGCCCGTCAGGGTCAGCCTATCACGAGAGCTTGATTTTGGCCCACCAATCGCCACTTTGCTGGCATCGCCCACCAACGCCTCTTTCGAGCCTTTCACGCCCGCATGGCCCCCAGTTTTTCAGACATCGTCGAGGAAGCGCGCCTGTCGGCGCGGGCGCTTCTCGACTACGGCGACAGCTTCTTCAATCCCACCGTGCGGCTCGGCGTCACCGGCCTGTCGCGCGCCGGCAAGACCGTGTTCATCATCAGCGCTGATCCACGGCCTGACCCGCGGCGGCAGGTTTCCGGTGTTCGAGCCGTATGCCACCGGCCGGATCGCCCGCGCACGGTTGGCGCCGCAGCCGGACGACGCGGTGCCGCGCTTCGCCTATGAGAGCCACGTCCGTACCCTGATCGAGGAGCGGCGCTGGCCGAGTTCGACCACCGACATCAGCGAGCTGCGCCTCGTCATCGACTACCAGCGGCAGAACGGCGCCGACCGCACGCTCACCGTCGACATCGTCGATTACCCCGGCGAGTGGCTGCTGGATCTGCCGCTGCTCAACAAGAGCTTTGAGCAATGGTCGGCGGAGAGCCTCGCGCTGTCGCGCGAGGGCCCGCGCGCAAAGCTGGCCGCGCCGTGGCATGCGCATCTCAAGACGCTTCAGCCCGAGGGCCGCGAGGACGAACAGGCGGCGCTTACCGCCGCCAAACTGTTCACCGACTATCTGCGCGCCTGCCGCGACGAACGCTTTGCGATGAGCCTGCTGCCGCCCGGGCGTTTCCTGATGCCGGGCAATCTGGCCGACACGCCGGCGCTGACCTTTGCACCGCTCGACGTCGCGATCGACGGCAGCGCGCCCGACGGCTCGCTGTGGGCGATGATGCGGCGGCGCTACGAGGCCTACAAGGACGTCGTGGTGCGTCCGTTCTTCCGCGATCATTTTGCCCGGCTCGACCGGCAGATCGTGCTGGTCGATGCGCTCGCCGCGTTCAATGCCGGGCCGGAAGCGCTGCACGATCTCGAAGCCGCGCTGACCGGCATTCTCGATTGCTTCCGCATCGGCCGCAGCACGATCCTCGAGCAGTCTGTTCCGGCCGCGGATCGATCGCATCCTGTTCGCCGCCACCAAGGCCGATCATCTGCACCACCAGAGCCATGACCGGCTGGAAGCCGTGCTGCGGCGCGCGGTCGCCAAGGCCGCCGACCGTGCCGAATATGCCGGCGCTGCCATCGACGTGGTCGCGCTGTCGGCGGTGCGCGCGACGCGCGAGGCGCAGGTGGCGCGTGGCCGGGAGAAGCTGCCGTCCATCATCGGCACGCCCGCGCCCGGCGAAACCGCCAATGGCGAGACTTTCGACGGCGAGACCGAAGTCGCGACCTTTCCGGGCGACCTGCCCGCCGACCCCGAGGAACTGTTCAACGGCGGCTTTCGCGGCCTTTCCAGCACCGCTTCAGAGCAGGCCGATTTCCGCTTCCTGCGCTTCCGGCCACCGCTGCTGGAGCGCACGGCCGACGGCGAGCCCGCGCTGCCTCACATCCGCCTCGACCGCGCCCTCCAGTTCCTGATCGGAGACCGACTGCAATGAGCGAGAAAACGCCGCATCGGCGGCCGGCCACGTTCAAGCTCGACGATCCCGGCGTGGTCGTGATGGGCCCGGACGAAACCGGACGCCCGGCCCGCGGCACCGTGCACATCACGCCCGAAGCCGATCCTGCGCTGTTGCCGGTGCCGATCGAGGCGCCGCGCGTTCTGGCGCGCCGCGGCTTTCGCTGGGGCACGCTGTTCTGGTCCGCCGTCGGCGGGCTGGTGCTGCTCGGCTCAGGGCTCGGCGTCGTCAACCTGATCGAGGATCTGTTTGCGCGCAGTCGAAACGCTCGGCTACGTCGCGCTGGCCTTCGCCGCCGCCGCGGCGCTGGCGCTGGCGGTCGTGATCGGGCGCGAAGCGTTCGGGATGGCGCGGCTGGCGGCGATCGAGAAGCTGCATCAGCGCGCCATCGAAGTGCTGCGCAGCGACGACCGCGCCGAGAGCCGCGCCGTCGTCAACGATCTGCTCAAGCTCGCGCATCAGAACCCGCAACTGGCGCGCGCCCGCGCCGCGCTGGTGAGCCACGCCGACGACATCATCGACGGCGCCGACATGATCAAGCTCGCCGAGCGCGAATTGATGGCGCCGCTGGACGAGGAAGCGCGCCGGCTGGTTTCCGCCGCCGCGCAACGCGTCTCGGTCGTCACCGCGGTGAGCCCCCGCGCCCTGATCGACGTGCTGTTCGTGTTCGTCGCCGCGATGCGGCTGATCCGGCAACTGGCGCGGCTCTATGGCGGCCGGCCCGGCACGCTCGGCATGATCAGCCTGCTGCGCCACGTCATCGGCCACCTCGCGATCACCGGCGGCATGGCGGTCGGCGACAGCCTGGTGCAGCAGGTGCTCGGCCACGGCATCGCCGCAAAACTCTCGCAGCGGCTCGGCGAAGGCGTGCTCAACGGCCTGCTCACGGCGCGGCTGGGGCTGGCCGCGATCGACGTGACGCGGCCGCTGCCGTTCACCGCGCTGCCGCGCCCGGCGCTCGGCGATCTCGCCAAGGATCTGTTGCGCAAGCGCGACGAAGAGGCGTGAGGTTGATTCCGCTAGCGAGCGTCGGGGCTCGTAGGGTGGACAAAGGCGCACTTGCGCCGTGCCCACCATCCATCGCCGCGCGCACGTCATGATGGTGGGCACGCTGCTCCCCAAACGTCATTGCGAGCGCAGCGAAGCAGTCACGTATCAGCAAGGAATAAACGATCAAGCCATCCGGTCGCCAAGCAGCGCTTCGGTCGCCTGCTCCATCGCTTGTTCTGAACCATCACGAATCAGCAAAAATTCATGGCGCGCAAGCGTCGACGGGCTGGCCGCAACAACGGCTCCCTTGGGGCATATTCCGAAGCAATTCGTAAGAACGAGCCGCGCGCGGTGTTTTTTACGACCGGCGCCATGCTGCTTCAAGCTGACCCTCAGGCGCTTTCTCAGCTTGCCGCCATTGGCCATTCGCTTCAGGCATTTTCGGCACACCAGGACGGGGCCGGCCTGCCGCAGTTCTAGAACGCGAATCGACGGCTCAGTTTGACATGAACTCTGACTACAACGAACATGCCGATCAAACCGCTTCGGCCTGCATCGACACGGCGGCATCCGGCTCGGTCGCGGCGATCACCGCGGCCGGCGGCGTTTGCTTCGGCAACGAGAGGCACTGCCTCGCGCCGGCCTCCTTGCTGATGGCCGAGATCGAATTGCCGGTCTTGCGAATGATATCGGCGAGCTGCGCATCCGTGAGCTTCAAACGCTTTCTCACGATTTTGACCTGCACACGGTCACGCACGTCGAGAGCGTTTCGCGAGAGGCTTCTCCGGCGCATCATCATTTGGCTACCTGCTAAGTGGGAGAAGGCCACGGCAAGCGGGCGTTACACCGCTTGACCGTGACCGGCGACTGTCCCGCTCCTCGCGAAATTCCGTCTCCGCGGCGATAACCGCAAAACTCAAGCGGCGTTCCTCGCGGGAAGAAAATATCGCTTTACTCTGGCTTCCCGGCATTCCGCTGCCGCGCTTTGCGCGCAAGCGCAACTTCGTGCCACCGCGTGCGGCTAACTGGCACGACAGGCAAATCACTTCTGATTTTCAGAAATCGTGTCAAGCCCGGGTTTGAAAAATATTCCGCTTCCGTCCTCACGCAAATCAGTCGCATAACTCCGCTCGTCTCACGGCGGATGAGGGGCGTTGGCCATCGTCACGAACGCGCGGTGAGATGCGATGGACGCGAGAGCTGCAACTGACGTGTGCGGCTCAAACGTACGGCGAAGTCGTGTGGTTCGGGCGCCGCGGTGCTGGCGCTAAGTTCGGCGAAAGCAAGCTTTCGCTGACGACGGAGGCAAAAGAGCCGTTCTCCGGGAAGAGCACGAAGTAAGCCGTAAAGCCATTGCGCAGGGAAGGCCGGGATGCTTCCGCCGAACCTGTATGCTCGTGTGCGCGTTGTTATGCGCAAATTGCACACGGGACCGCGGGTGCGGCGTGCACCCGGTCTTCCCTGCGCCCTCTGACAAGGAGGGCGGTGAAATTCGATGGCAAAGCTCGGACGCGATGCGCCGCGAGATCGTGAAACGCACATTCAGTCGTCATCACCCGCGAAGGCGGGTGATCCAGTATTCCAGAGACGCAGTGATTGAACCGATAGGCCGCGGCGTACTGGATCCCCGCCTGCGCGGGGATGACAGCGGTGTGTGCGTCGCTATCTCCCCGTCATTGCGAGCCAAGCCGGAAGAACCTGTAGCCCGGATGAGCGCAGCGACATCCGGGGCCACTCTCGCACCGTCCCGGATGTCGCTGCGCTCATCCGGGCTACGAAGCGACGCCGAAACTCACAAGCCCCGCCAGCACGCGCCAGCGAAACAACGGCGAATCCGGCGGCGGCGAGAGCTCGGGCGTCCAGCCCGTCAATTTTTCCAGCGCGTAGGTATCCATCACCACGCCGCGCCAGACGCGCTCGACCCGCGCCAGCGGCTGGCGCCTGGCGGTGGTGAGATCCCACAGCGGCAGGCGATGGTCCGGCTCGCGCGCGACGTAGAGGCCGGGATGATCCTTGATCGCTTTCATGCCGGGATCGCCAAAGCCCTGAAACCGGCCGCGCTCGTTGATCTGGACGACCGGCACCTGCCCGTTGAAATGCCAGCGCAGCATCGCGTAGGTGCGATAATCCGTCGTCGCGATCCAGGTCGCGCCGGTCGCCTGCAACTGCTCGCGCGCGCGCGCCGCGACCTGTTCATAGCCGGCCTCGCCGCCGACCGGATCGGTCCTGCCGATCCAATTCCAGGGCGCGGCGACGTAGTAGAAGAACACGCCGACCACGAAGGCGATGCCGGAGATCACGGCCACCCTCGCCCACCAGAACGTCGATTTGACGATCCAGTCCGGAAAACCCTCGCGCGGCAGCATGACGAGGTTGATCGCGGTGGCGGCGAAACCTGCGGGCCACAGGAACATCGGCCAGGTGTCGCCGACCCGCAGCGTCAGCGACTTCCAGAAGAAATAGAGAAACGGCACCAGCACCGCGGTCGACAGCAGGATCGCGACCGGCTCGCGGGTGCGATAGCCGCGCCAGGCGGTCAGCGTCACGCCCGACAGCACCACCGGCAGCAGCACGAAGCCGACGAGACCGAATTGAAGGCCGATGAATTCGCCGACGGTGCGGAACGAAAATGGATGGGTCGCGACCGCGCGCACGAACTGGAAGCGGAACGACGCCCAGTCGTGCTGCGCATTCCAGATCAGCACCGGCAGAAACACGATCGCGGCAAGCAGCGCCGCCAGCCATGGCCAGGGGCTGAGCAGCCAGCGCCGCCGCCAGTCCGGCACCAGCACGAACGCGACGACCGCCGGCAGCAGCATGATCGCGGTGAACTTCGACAGCAGCGCCAGCCCCGCGAACAGGCCGGCGGCGAGCCACCAGCGCGGATTGCCGCTCTCGGTGAGCCGCACCAGCGACCACAGCATCGCGACCGCACAGGGGATCATCGCCGTGTCGGGCGCGACCTTCGCCATCAGCAGCCCGTAATACAGCGCCGCTTCCGGCAACAGCACCGCGAAGATGACGGCGCGCGCATCGTGCGTCACGCGCCGGACGATGTCGGCGAGCAGGAGCTGCGTGACCAGCATCGCGACGATGCCGCCGAACCGCACGCCGAGAGGCGTGTCGCCGAAGATCGCGGTGCCGAACCGGATCAGCCAGGCGATGCCGGGCGGATGATCGAGAAAGGAAAGCGCGCTCTCCTTCGACCAGGTCCAGTAATAGGCCTCGTCGGTGCGCAGATCGAGCACGCCGGCATAGACCAGCCGCATCGCCGTCAGCGCGGCGATCAGCAGCACGACGTCACAGCCATGGCGCGTCAAACCACGGCGCGCAGCGGCATTGACTTGGCTTTTATGGGGCTGGGCGATCGTCACGGCGCTTTCTCTTCGACAACCCCCGGAGTGTCAACGTGCCGCGAAGGAAAAAAGCTCCTCGTCGTCCCTGCGCACGCAGGGACCCATACGCCGCGGCCGGTGGAGGGGACAAGAAAGAGGAGAGCTTCACTTCAGCGAGCTGCGGCGGTAGTTGGCAGAGCGTCTGCCACCACGCTTTAGTCGAAAAATCACGCGGTATGGGTCCCTGCGTTCGCAGGGACGACCGGATATGGTATTCACCGCTGGAATAAAACGCAGGCATCGCCGATAGTAACCTCATGAACCGTATGGCAACCCTGTCCCGAGAACGCATCACGACCTTCGTGCGCGGCATCAGCCTGCGGCAGGTCCGCCTCGCCAGCGGCGTGGTGCTGTTCGCCTATCTGGTCAGCCATTTCCTCAACCATGCGCTGGGCAACATCTCGCTGGAGGCGCTGGCTGCCGGGGTCTATTGGCACCTGTTGTTCTGGCAATTCCTCCCGGTCACAATCCTGTTCTACACCGCGTGCGTGGTGCATACCGCACTCGGCATCTGGGCGCTGTACGAACGCCGGCAATTCCGCTGGAAGGCGATCGAGCCGCTGCAGCTCGTGCTCGGCCTCAGCGTGCCGATGCTGATCATCGGCCATGTCATCGGCATCCGGCTCGGCCAGACGCTGTTCGGACATGAACGGCTCTATCCGCAGGTGCTGTTCCTGTACTGGATCTGGGCGCCCTACCGGATCTGGATGCTGCTCGCGGTCATGACGATCGCCTGGGTCCATGGCTGCATCGGGCTGTATTTCTGGCTGCGGATGCGGGCGTTCTACAAGCGCGCCGCGCCGTTCCTGCTCGCCATGGCGGTGCTGATCCCGGCACTCTCCATGCTCGGCTTCTATCAGAGCGGCCGCATGGTGATCGACAACGACAGCATCGAATGGCGCGCGGAGACCCAGTCGGAAAGCCAGATCGGCACGCGCGCCGAAGCGCGGACGCTCGAGCGCATCACGGACTATTTCCTGTACGGCTATTTCGGCCTGATCGGCATCGCGCTGCTGGCCCGCGCCGCCCGCGCCATCAACGAACGCCGCCGCGGCATGATCAACCTCTCCTACGGCAACGGCCGCACCGTGCGCGTTCCAAAAGGCCTCAGCGTGCTCGAGGCGAGCCTGCGCAACAACGTTCCCCACGCCAGCGTCTGCGGCGGCCGCGCGCGCTGCTCGACCTGCCGCATCCGCATCATCGGCGACCACAACGAGCTGCCGGAGCCCTCGCAGCGCGAGGCGTTCGTGCTCGGCCGGGTCGGCACGCCGGATCCTTCGATCCGCCTTGCCTGTCAGTTGCGGCCGACCTGCGATATCTCGTTCTTCCAGCTGTTCCTGCCGCACACGATGTCCGCCGACGGCCACGAATCGAACCCGACGCGGATCGGCCAGGAGCGCTATCTCGTCAACATGTTCGTCGACATGCGCGGCTCGACCAGGATGGCGGAAAAGCGCCTGCCGTTCGACACCGTCTTCATCGTCAACCGTTTCCTCGGCGCGGTGTCGCAGGCGGTGCTCGCGAGCGGCGGCATGCCGAACCAGTTCGTCGGCGACGGCATGCTGGCGCTGTTCGGACTGTCGACGACGCGGCAGGAAGCCTGCCGCCAGGCGTTGCGCGCGGCGGCGATGATCGCCGCCAATGTCGATGAGCTGAACAAGTTTCTCGAGCATGATCTGCGCGAGCCGATCCGCTTCGGCATCGGCATCAATGGCGGCGAAGTGATCGTCGGCGACATCGGCTATCGCGATCACATGGTGTTCACCGCGCTCGGCGACGCCGTCAATGTCGCGGCGCGGCTGCAGGACATGACCAAGGTTCTTTCATGCGAGGCCGTCGTCTCCGACGAGGTTCGCGCCAATGCGGGCCTTCCCGCCGATGCGCTGCCGCAGCATGACGTCGAGATCCGCGGACGCAACGAACCGATGATCGTGCGCACCGTTTCGGATGCGCGAACGCTGCTCGGCGCTGCTTAACGACGAGCAAAGTGTCGCGGCCTGAAACCGCTGCAGCGACCGCGGTTCAAAACCTGTGTGACGTTT
The DNA here is from genome assembly GCA_963783115.1 of uncultured Alphaproteobacteria bacterium. GTDB lineage: Bacteria > Pseudomonadota > Alphaproteobacteria > Rhizobiales > Xanthobacteraceae > Bradyrhizobium. The sequence goes on from CAWAMK010000010.1 coordinate 78,914, forward strand.
TTCACATCTGAATATTCGTTCAGGAAATTGTCGCGAACCCGCTCTGTGACGCGGGCGACAGATTGGCGATGGGTAGAACTGAAACTGAAACCCGCGCCAGGACCAAACGTCGAACGCGCATTTTGGAGAACGACCATGTTTCGCAAACTGACTCTCGCGGCTGTCGCCGCTGCTTCGCTCAGCCTGATGGCGCTGGCGCCCACCTCCGCTTCGGCGGGCGGGTTCTTTCCGCATCACCATCACCATCATCACTGGGGTCATGGCCACGGCTTCGGCCTCGGCTTCGTCGGTGGCGGCTACGGCGGCGGCTATGACGGCTGCTGGCAGACCCGTCGCGTGATGACGCCGTTCGGCTTCCGCTGGCGGACGGTGAACGTCTGCTACTGATCCGGCCGCAGATGTTCCATCCGGAACCCCCGGCCGCTTCGCGCGACCGGGGTTTTCCGCATGCGATATGCCAGTTGGGGGAGCTCTGCCAGCTCCCTGAAATGGGGCATGAGGACGCCTTCCCGCTGCGGTCGGCGCCGCTGACCAATTATCGAATCACCGCCACCTGGCCCGCTCAAATGGGTCGAAAACCGGCAAAACGGCGAAAATCGGGTGCGAATAGGCACTTTTTTGCCGAATCGGACACCCCGTTTGCGCTACCCAGCCCGCCCCAACCCGCGTATCCTGATGCCGCGGGCATGCCGGTTAGTGCGGGGACCGACGGCTCGGTTACTTTTTTGATTCCGCGGAGACGACGTGAATGGCTAAAGGTACGGTGAAGTGGTTCAATCCGACCAAGGGTTATGGATTCATCCAGCCCTCGAACGGCGGCAAGGACGTGTTCGTTCATATTTCGGCAGTTGAGAAAGCTGGTCTTTCGACACTCAATGAAGGGCAGTCCGTCGAGTACGAAGAGATCGCCAACCGGGGCAAGACTTCGGCCGAGAACCTCAAGGTTTAGCGCTCAAGCGCGATCGGCAACGGCGCGCTCTCGGAGTCACATCCGGGAGTAGGGCTAAAAAAATTTCTCAACAACTGTGAGCGTTCGGCGGAGCGGGCATCGCTCCTGCACGTACGATCGTTAGATCATGCGCGAGAACCGGCCGCTCAATCTTCCGTGACCCATTTCTGGACCGTCATCACGTCGGGTGGCTGCAGATAGCCGCGCGGCCAGAGATCGACGACCCATTCGACCTTGGTCGCGCGATCGACCAGCACCGCGGTGTTGTGCGGCGTCTGCAGCACCAGCGTATTGCCGCGATATTTCGGATCGCCGATCGCGTGGTGCTTCAGCAGGCCCCACTCTCGCAGCACCAGCAGCAGGCTGGTGGTGTTCCGCGTCGTGTCCCAGCAATCGTAATTGTGCTTGTCGTCGAAATAGCGGAAGTCCGCCTTCGCCACCCGCTTGTTGGTGCCCAGGATCGGCCCCATGCGGCGGTCGAACCACACCACCGCCTTCTGCACCGCGGCGCGTTCGGCCGCAGCCGAGGCGCGGCCCGCCGCCATGATCTGGGTCAGCGCGCTGCGGTCGCCGGCGCGTGAAGTCGAGCATCTCGCGGCGCCGGCAGACGAAGCCGTAGCAGACCGTCATGGAGGTGGCCGACGGTGGATAGATCGAGACCGAACTGTAGAGATAAGCGATCGCGGAACTCATCTCGGCGGCCTTCGCCGCCGGAATGCCGAACAGCGCGGCGAGGACAATGCCAAGCACGGCCGCGAGGATGGTTCGCGGTCGGCTTGCCCTTATCGGCGGAGCGGCGTCTCGCATGGTTCCCGTTGTTCCCGAACGAGCGTGCCCGACGATTAGCGCGGCGCTTCCGACGCTGCCAACCAGCAAGCCCGCGATCTGTGGATCGCACGGCCAGAATTCCGGCCGCTGTGTTCTCCGTGCGCCAGTGGGTTCTCCCGGTACTGACCGCCGGCGCCGGTGCCCCGACTGTTCCGCGCATGCCGCCCCGGCTAGACTGTCCCCAGCCGAGAAAATCCCATGCTGATTCCCTCCCCGCCCCTTCCCGCCTTCAGCGCGCCCTACGCGCCCGACGATCGGGCCATGGCGGTCCGCCTGCTCGGGGCTGCGCGGATGGATGCGGCGCAGGAGGCGCGCATCGATCGGACGGCGACGCGGCTGATCGAGGCGATCCGGGGCAATGACGATCCGCTGGGCGGCGTCGAGGACATGCTGCGCGAGTTCGCCTTGTCCACCAAGGAGGGCCTGGCGCTGATGGTGCTGGCGGAAGCGCTGCTGCGGGTGCCGGACGCCCGCACCGCCGACCAGTTCATCGAGGACAAGCTCGCCCAGGGCGACTTCATCCATCACGAGACGCGATCCAGCGCCTTCCTCGTCAACGCCTCGGCGTGGGCGCTCGGGATGTCGGCCCGCGTGATCCAGCCCGGCGAGACGCCGCAGGGCACCATCGGGCGGCTCACCAAGCGGCTGGGCGCGCCGGCCGTGCGGGCGGCGACGCGGCAGGCGATGCGGCTGATGGGCAATCATTTCGTGCTCGGCGAGACCATCGAGGCGGCGCTGTCGCGGGCGCAGCCGCATTCCTCGCGCCATCAACGCTACTCGTTCGACATGCTCGGCGAAGGCGCGCGCACGGCCGATGACGCCGCACGCTATTTCAACGCCTATTCAAGTGCGATCGAGGCGATCGGACGCAGCGCCGGTGACCGCCCCCTGCCCGACCGCCCGGGCATCTCGGTCAAGCTCTCGGCATTGCATCCGCGCTTCGAGGCGGTGAGCCGCGCGCGCGTGATGGGCGAACTGGTCCCGCGGCTGATCGATCTCGCCCGGCAGGCCAAATCCCATGACCTCAATTTCACCGTCGATGCCGAGGAAGCCGACCGGCTGGAATTGTCGCTCGACGTGATCGCGGCAGCGCTCGGCGATGCATCGCTGGCAGGCTGGGACGGCTTTGGCCTGGCGATCCAGGCCTACCAGAAGCGCGCCAGCGACGTGATCGATTATGTCGATCGTCTCGCACGCAGCCTCGACCGCAGGATGATGGTGCGGCTGGTCAAGGGCGCCTATTGGGACACCGAGATCAAGCGCGCGCAGGAACGCGGGCTCGACGGCTATCCCGTGTTCACCCGCAAGGCGATGACCGATCTGAACTACGTCGCCTGCGCGCAACAATTGCTGGCGCTGCGGCCCGCGGATCTTTCCGCAGTTCGCCACGCACAATGCGCTGACGGTCGCGAGCATCCTCGAACTGGCAACGGACCAAAGCGGATTCGAATTCCAGCGCCTGCACGGCATGGGCGAGGCGCTCTACGCAAAACTCGGCGAAGACCGCCCCGATATCGCCTATCGCACCTATGCGCCGGTCGGCAGCCACCGCGATCTGCTGGCCTATCTGGTGCGGCGATTGCTGGAAAACGGCGCCAATTCATCCTTTGTCGCGCTCGCCGCCGACGAGACGGTGCCGGTGTCGCAATTGCTGCGGCGACCGGCCGACATCATCGGCAGTGCCGAAAATGCCGCGCATCCCAACATCCCGTTGCCGCGCGATCTGTATGGAGCCGGCCGGAAAAATTCCCGCGGGATTGAATTCGGCGAACGCGCGGCGCTGGCGCAACTCGTTTCAGCCATCGCCGCCGAACCAACACCCGCTGCGGGGAGCATCATCGACGCAACCGAGAGCCAGGCGAACGCGGCGATAGCGGCTGCGCGCGACGGCTTCAGGCATTGGGCGAGAACGCCAGCCGAGACGCGCGCGGCGGCGCTGGAGAAAGCCGCCGATCTCCTGGAACGGCGGACGGCGCATTTCATCGCGCTGCTGCAACGCGAGGGCGGCAAGACGTTGGACGATTCGATCTCGGAAGTCCGCGAGGCCGTCGATTTCTGCCGTTACTATGCCGCGCAGGGACGCGAACTGTTCGGCGAAGGCAAGGCGATGCCGGGACCGACGGGCGAGAGCAATGTGCTCCGCCTGCGCGGCCGCGGCGTCTTCGTCGCGATTTCGCCGTGGAATTTTCCGCTGGCGATTTTTCTGGGCCAGGTCACGGCGGCCTTGATGGCGGGCAACGCAGTCGTCGCGAAGCCGGCCGAGCAGACGCCACTGATTGCGGCTGCGGCCATACGTCTGCTGCATGAAGCCGGCGTGCCGGCGTCCGCGCTGCATCTGGTGGCGGGCGACGGCCGGATCGGCGGCGTGCTGGTGGCGCATCCCGATATCGCCGGCGTCGTTTTCACCGGCTCGACCGAAGTCGCGCGAACGATCAACCGCGCGCTCGCCGCCAAGGATGGACCGATCGTGCCGCTGATCGCCGAGACCGGCGGCATCAATGCGATGATCGTCGATGCCACCGCTCTGCCCGAACAGGTCGCCGACGACGTCGTGACCTCGGCGTTCCGTTCCGCCGGCCAGCGCTGCTCGGCGCTACGGCTACTGTTCCTGCAGGACGACGTCGCCGACCGCATGATCGAGATGATCGCAGGCGCGGCACGCGAGCTCGTCATCGGTGATCCCACGCGATCCCGCCACGCATATCGGCCCGGTGATCGACGCCGAGGCCAGGCAGCGGCTGGACGCGCATATCGAACGCATGAAGAAAGAAGCCCGAGTGCATTTTGCCGGCGACGCGCCCGACGGCAATTACGTCGCGCCGCATATTTTCGAACTGTCCGATGCCGGCCAGCTCACGGAAGAAGTGTTCGGCCCGGTGCTGCACGTGGTGCGCTACCGCGCCGACCGGTTCGACGAGGTGCTGCAAGCGATCGAGCGCTCCGGCTACGGGCTGACGCTCGGCATCCATTCCCGGATCGACGACACGGTCGAGGACGCGATCGAGCGGCTCCAGGTCGGCAACATCTATGTCAACCGCAACATGATCGGCGCGGTGGTCGGCGTGCAGCCGTTCGGCGGCCATGGCCTGTCGGGCACCGGACCCAAGGCCGGCGGACCACATTACCTGGCGCGTTTTGCAACCGAACAGACGGTGACCGTCAATACAGCCGCGGCAGGCGGAAATGCAGCGCTGCTGTCCGGCGGGGAGTAGTTGCATCGCCCCGCCAAGATGGGCCAAATGGCGCTTGAATGGGATCGGCTACAGCCAAGATCCCAGCAGAGCAACAAACGTCACGGAGCGACGCCACGATGGACGAGGGTATTTTCGACGGCCTCAAGGTTCTGGACTGCGCAAGCTTTATCGCCGCGCCTGCCGCCGCCACGGTGCTGTCGGATTTCGGCGCCGACGTCATCAAGATCGAGCCGCCCGTCACCGGCGATCCCTATCGCAACCTGCCGAACCTGCCGGGCTACCCGCATAGCGAGCATAATTTCGCGTGGATGCTGGAAGCCCGCAACAAGAAGAGCCTCGCACTCGATCTCTCCAAGCCCGAGGGCCAGGCGGTGCTGCATCGGCTGGCCGCGCAGGCCGACGTCTTCATCACCAACTATCCGCCGCAGGTGCGCGAGCGGCTCGGCATCACCCACGCGCATCTGGCGCCGCAGAACGAACGCCTGATCTACGCTTCCTTCACCGGCTACGGCGAAAAGGGCGAGGAAGCCAACAAGCCCGGCTTCGACTCGAACGCCTATTGGGCGCGCTCCGGCCTGATGGACCTGGTGCGGGCGGACGAACACACCACGCCGGCGCGATCGATCGCCGGCATGGGCGATCACCCCTGCGCGATGGCATTTTACAGCGCGATCGTCACCGCGCTCTACAAGCGCGAACGCACCGGCAAGGGTTCGCATGTCAGCTCGAACCTGATGGCCAATGGCGTCTGGGCCGCTTCGGTGCTGGCGCAAGCCAAGCTGGTCGGCGCAAAATTCGGCGAACGCCGCCCGCGCGAACGCGCGCTGAACGCGGTCACCAACCACTACCAGTGCAAGGATGGACGCTGGCTGATCCTGTCCCTGCTCAACGAGGACCGGCAATGGCCGACGCTGGCGCGCTGCCTCGGCCGCGAGGACCTCGTCACCGATCCGAGATTCGAGACCAAGAAGGAGCGTCATGCGCGATCGCTCGAACTGATCAAGATCTTCGATGAGGTCTTTGCGACCAGAGACCTCGCCGAGTGGCGCAAGATCCTCGACGGCAACGGCCTGGTGTTCGGCGTGGTCGGCATCCTCGACGATATTCCGACCGACCAGCAAATGATCGACAATGAGGTGCTGGTGCCGTTCGAGAACGACACCATGATGACGATCTCAAGTCCGATCTGGGTGGACGGCAGCAAAAAGGTTCAGCCGCGCAAGCCGCCCGGCCTTGGCGAGCACAGCGACGAGATTTTGCGCAACGCCGGTTATGACGAAGCCGCGATCGGCAAGCTGCGCGCGTCCGGCGCGGTGGCGTGAGGCAGCAAACCATGCCCCTCTATCGCCTGCATTACTTCCCGGAGTCGGGAAACAGCTACAAGCTTGCGCTGATGCTCACGCTGTGCGGGCAGAAGTTTGAGCCGGTCTGGACCGATTTCGGCGGCGGCGTGACCCGCACGGCGGAATGGCGGCGCGACGTCAATCCGATGGGCGAAATCCCCGTACTCGAGGTCGACGGCGAGCGGCTGACCCAGACCGCACCGATCCTGCTCAAGCTGGCAAAGCAATTCGGCCGGTTCGGCGGCGAGACCGAACAGGAGCAGTTCGAACTGCTGCGCTGGCTGTTCTGGGACAACCACAAGCTCACCGGCTACATGGCGACCTATCGCTACAACCGCACGTTCACGCCGTCACCGAACGAGCACGTGCAAAAGTATTTCCGCCGGCGGCTCGACGATTTCCTGTCCATCCTCGAAGCGCACATGCAAGCGAATGCATTTGCCATCGGTGCGCGGCCGACCGTGGCTGATATTTCCATGATGGCCTATCTGCATTATCCCGCTGACGAGACCGGATACGATTGGGCAGCGAGCCATCCCGCGATCCACGCCTGGCTTGGCCGCATGGCGCAATTGCCGGGCTGGAAATCGGCCTATGATCTGCTGCCAGGAAAGCGCCTGACGCACTACGCCAAGTGAGTGCTCCGGCAATTGTCAGCGGTTGAGCCACGCCCAGACGATGCCGAACACAATCAAGCCCGCGATGACCGTGACCGCGATCGCCCAGACGCTGACCCTGACATCTCCGACGACCTGCCGATTGGCTTCGTTCTCCGCGATCTCGCGATTGCGTTGCCTGTTATCGTCGGGAGAGCTCATCGCCAATCTCCGCATCGCTCGTGCCGTCCTGACTTAGCACAGTTCGCGGAGACCTCTTAGCGGCTTTTGACGAAGCACATGCCGATGCGCGAGGTCTTGCCGGTGGACTGACAGCTCAAGCCCTCGGCGCAATTCCAGTCGCGGAAACTGGCGTCATTGCCGGCAGCCGGCTTACCCTGCACATAGCAATGCGCGCCCCAGCCGTCGTTGTAATTGCTGCCCGCGAGTTCGGTACTGCCGCGCAATTGCGGACGGCTGGAAAAGCCGCGCGAGTAGTCCGGTGGCCTGCCGTCGCGCAGGCTTGCGAGAATGTCGCGGCGGCGAACCTGGTCGCCGAAGAAGTGCGGCGATGCCGGCACGACGGTCGTATTCGACGGTTTTTCCGCCATCCAGTCGACGCCTGGGAAGTGAAAGCCGCCGATGCCGCGCGTCTGGTGACAACCGGCGCAGGTGACGTCGTTGAGCCTGCGTTCGAATCCCGCGGGCGAGCGGATGTTCTGCAGCTTGACGCCCGCCTCCGTGGCCTTCTTCAACGCCGCCACCACGTCCGCCTCGCTGAACACGGCGCCCTCGCCTCGCACCAGCCCGAATTCCGGCTCCAGTTCCGATGGATCGAACCCGACCGGCGTCGGCGCAATCGCGCCGCTGGCGAGGAATTTTTCGGGGATCAGCGCGGTGCCGCGATCGAACGCGGCGAGATTGACGGGATCGAGCAGCCACGCCCTGAACTCGCGCTTGAGGCTATCGTCCGCCAGCAGGCGCGCGCGGTCGATCTGGTTTTCCATCGGCGCTTCCGCGAAGACACGCGCCTGCGCATCGTAGCGAAACACCTTCAGCAGATAGTCCGTGCGGAAATCGCGGATCGCAGATTTCGGCGCATGCGCGATCTGCAGATTGGTCTCGATGCGGTCGATATTCTCGTGGCGGATCAGATCGAGCGGACCATCCTTTTCCGACAATGCTCCGCCGCCGGACACCGACGAGCCAGCGCCTGGCGATTTCGGCGCAGGTGATCGCGGCGCCTTCGCCTTTCGCTTTCAGCACGAGGTTCAGCGTCATCGGCAGCCGCGGCGGCGCAGCATCGTCACCGGCAGCCTTGTTGATCCGCGTCAGGCGATAGATCAAACGTATCTCGCCGCAACTCGCTTCCGAAACGTAAGTGCGGTCCATGCGGTTGACGATGCCGGCAAGCACAAACCGCGTGTCTTGCGAGTAAAGCAGCGCGCGATCGAACAACTGGAAATCAAAGCCCGCGCCGACGCCGATCGTTTCCTTCGGCAGGGTTGCCGTGTGACGTGCGACATAGCGATCGAACTCGCCATCGATCGCCTGCCGGACCGGCGCCATCGACGGCAACGCGAACAGCTCGCTGTTGGTGAGCGGGGTATCCGTCGGCCGCTCCGGCTGCAGCATACGATCGAGGCGGAATTGTCCGCTATCGAGTTCGCGCAGGGCCGTGGGATCGGTGATCGCCGTGCCGCGCTCCAGCGCAACGTCTTGCGCCGCATGCGCCGGCCAGGCGCCGCACAGCAGAGCAAGTACGATGGCGAGAAATCGCGGCGCGAAGCTCATGTCTCAACTAACACCGCGCAATGAGACCTATTCAAGAAAAAAGGCGCCTCACATCGCTGTGAGACGCCTTGGAAATGACTTGTCGTCCCGTCAGCGGGCGACGATCAAACCCTTGCTGGTCACGACGACCCAGCGGCCGTCCTGTTTGCGAATGGCGTCAACACGTCCGAGGCCCGGCACGGGATCACCGGCATATACCTCATACGTGCCGCGGCGACTTTCGATCAGGGCGCCGCCATAAGCGACGTCCCGCAATCTCCAGCCCTCCACCGTCGGCAGCCGGGCAACCTCGGTCTTGGGCGGCGCGGCAGGCACGGGCGCGGCCGCGGCTGCTGCAACGGCCTGTTGCGGTATCGAGCCCGTTACGTCCTTCTCCTTCGCGGAAGTCGACGCGGCCGCGACCGTCGTCGTGGGTGCCTGAGCGGCGCGAAGCTTGTCGACGGCTTCGCTGAGCTTGGCGAGTTTCGCCGCCGGCTCGGTCTGCGCCTTCTCGACCTTGTCAAGGCGGTCGCTGGCCTTGTTGATCTGGCCCGTCGTCGTTTTGGAATTGTGCTCGAGGCTCGCTTTCAGCGCGATGATCTCGGTATCGAGCCGTGCCACCGAGGTTTCGAGCGCGGTGTCTTTTACTGAGACCTGCGGTTGATCTGCGACAAGCAGCTTTCCGACGCCGGCGGTCGCCAGCGCGCCACCCAGCGCCCCCGCCACGGTTGCCAGCGCCACCACGGCTGCCATCGCCCCGAATCGGCGCTTGCCGGCAGATCCCTTCGCATCGGCGCCGACGCGGTCGCCGGGCGACATGATCGTCACGTTGCCGGTGAAACGCGGTGCTTCCGCCTTCACGGCGTCGATCTTGGGAGCGCCGACCTTGGGAGGCTCAGCCTTGGACGCCTCGACCTTCGGCGCTTCCGTCCCGACGGCGTCCACTTTCGGCGCGTCGGCCTTCGGCGAGGTCTCTTCCTGCCCGGGCGCGAGCTTTGCCGTCTCCGCCCCAGCCGTGGCCGCTACCGGCTCATTCGACGCAGGCATATCGGAGGCCGCCGCCCCGATGCCGAGGGTTCCGGCTTCACCGCTGGCGGGCTGATTCTGCTGATCGCTCACGTTGGTTTCTCCAGAATTGGTTGACCATTTGGTAACTTTTAATGCTTGCCAAATCCTTACCAACGGCGGCCGTTACCGAAATTTTAGGAACTTGTCCGGCCGGTTTCGGGCCTCCAAATGCCGGCCCCCCGGTTCAAATCGCGATGCTGCCTTGCGGCATCGTTGCCGGTGCCGTTTGCGCCGGTCGGTTTCCCGATTAACATGGAGCGACCGACCAGCCGGAAAGGCAGGGGCCACCATGACCATCGATAAATGCATCAATGAATTTGATGTAGATGACGTCATTTTTGAGGAGGGCTCGACCGGGCGGGAACTGTTCGTGGTGCTCGACGGCAAGGTCGAGATCGCCAAGATGAACGGCCCTCGCAAAACCGTGATCGTCACGCTCGGCAAAGGCGAATTCTTCGGCGAGATGGCGGTCATCGACGGCTCATCCCGTTCGGCCACCGCCATTGCGGCGGCGGCCAATACCCGCGTGATGCGGATCAACCACGCCCGCTTCGTCTATCTGGTCAGCCAGCAGCCGGCCTTTGCGCTGATGATCATGGATGCGCTGAGCAAGCGCCTGCGGGCCTCCAACACCGTCGCCTTCAGAGCCGCGAGCGATTCATGAGCGAGCGCCGACCGAGCCCGTTCAAGATACTGCTCGATAGCGACGTCGCTACGCTGATCGAAGCGGCCGACGACGTCTATCAGGTCCGCTTCAAGAACCGCGCGGCGAACGCCTATCTGGTCCGCGGCAGTTCGCGCACCATCATGATCGACGTGGGACTGTCGTCCAACTACCCGCACCTCCTGACATGCCTCGGCCATATCGGCGTGAAGCCCGCCGATATCGACATGGTGGTGCTGAGCCACGAACACCTCGACCATATCGGCGCGGCCTATCATTTCCACGGCAGCGCTTTCATCGCCGCGCATCGGCTGGCCGCCAACAAGATCATGCTGCGCGACGATTTTTCGATGCTGCGCAAGATGTTCAACGAGCCGAACGTGCCGATCAATATCGACCTCTGGCTGGAAGAAGGCAACCTGATCGACCTCGGCAATTTTCGCCTCAACGTGATGTACACGCCGGGCCACACCTCGGCCTGCATCACGCTGTTCGAGCAGGACAAGGGGCTGTTGTTCGCGGCCGACACGTTGATGCCGGGTGGCGTGATGGGCGGCGTGTTCGGCTCCGGCAGTATCGCCGACTACATCCAGTCGCTGGAGCGGCTGAAGGGCTTGAACTCAAAAATCCTGCTGTCGGGTCACGGACGGCTGTCCGATACGCCGCAGGAGGACGTGCGGATCGCGATCCAGCGCTCACACGCATTGCTGTCGGACACTGCGCAACTGTTCGACGCGCTGGATGCGCGATCGAATTTCGAGCCGATCATGCAGTCGGTGCGCGACCTCAACAAGCTCGACGACTGATCCCTGTCATTGCGAGCGCCGGCTGGAAAATGGAGCAGCTGGCGCGGCCATACCCATTTGACAAATCCGGCGGTGGCCTGTTCAACAGTTCCCAACAAAAATTCCTCAAACAAGAAGCAGGGAGAGAAAACACCATGAAGTTGTACGACTCGGTCGGGCCGAATCCGCGCATCGTTCGCATGTTCATGGCCGAAAAGGGCATCGAGATCCCGAAGCAGGCCGTCGATCTGCGCAAGGGCGAAAACCGCGAAGCGGAGCATTTGAAACGCAATCCGCACGGCCAGATGCCGACGCTCGAACTCGACAATGGCAACTACCTCTCCGAGATCACCGCGATCTGCGAATATCTCGAAGAGAAGCACCCGACCCCGCCGCTGGTCGGGGCAACGCCGGAAGAGCGCGCCGAATGCCGGATGTGGACGCGCCGCGTCGATCTCAACATCTGCGAGCACATGGGCAACGGTTTTCGCTTCGGCGAAGGCCTGAAGTTCTTCGAGAAGCGTATCGCCTGCGCGCCCGAGGCTTCGCCCGGCCTGAAGATGATCGCCGCCAACCGCCTGCAATGGCTCAACGGCCAGATGGCCGACGGCCGGCCATACATCTGCGGCAACCGTTTTACGCTGGCCGACATCCTGCTCTATGGCTGGCTCGATTTCGCCGGCACGGTCGGCCAGCCGCTGGATACGGCCAACACCAACATCGTGGCGTGGATGGCGCGGGTGGCGGAACGGCCGTCGGCGAAGGCGTGATCCCACACTTGCCGCGAAGCGCCTCGGAATTGATACACGGCCCGGGGTGGCGCCTGTGAAGGTGCTACCGCGCGAGCTAGATCACGCGCTGCTTTCCGGCCGGTGGATGATGCGTTCAGGCAATTGGACCGGAGCAGTGGCAGGCATTAACTGGTCCGTGACTAGCTCATCCGAAGATGGCGACCTTGATTGTAGACAAGCTCCCAAAGTTCGCTCGCGTCACGCTTACCATTGAGCTTTTCTGCAACCGCAATCGCGAAATCGTCGGCATCTGGAGGTTGTTTAGAAATGATCCGGCAGCAACCGAATGACGGGTTCGTTGGCATCGCCATCGCAAGCCGCCGGCAAATACTCGCAGCCAACGCGACTGCATCGGCAGGATGCACGCCCTGCTCATCGCGCAACATCTGCGTGATTATTCGTTCTGCTTTTCCTGCATTAATTCGAATTTCTGTCATTTTAGCCTCCTTTCTGACGAAGCCACTCTGCCTTCTGCTTGGCGTCGTCACCGGAACTGCCAGTCAATATATCCCACAGCCGTAGTACGCTCATCGGCAAAGGTATCGAATGCGGCAACAAGACGGGCAGAAGGCACAACACGATACCGAAGATGACAACCGCAACACGGCTGAGCATCGCGAGTGCGCGTAAACTCATCTCCCTGGTTAGCAAGAGCACCATCATCGGAGCTGCGTATCCAACAAGATCGATCACCCTGATCATAGATTGTCCCTCCTCTGGCTGGCGGACATAATGCTCACGAGCAACCTGCGCTTCGCGACTACCCAATGTCGTGAAGCAGTCCCGAAAAGGTTGCAAAATGTCTCCGAATGCAGCTGCCCGCCGCGAGCGTCTAAACGGCGCGAAGTCTTTGTTATCGCGTTGACTTCATCCTGATGAAGGAGTTGACTTCCGATATACTATTTTGATTGGCAGGCAGGCATCGATGGTCATTGAACGATCGGAGCCCAATCTTTCTCATCTGCATGGCGAAGTGACCCCCGCGCGCGCCGCTAACCTTGAGTGGCGGATGGGGTCGCTTGCGCTGGACCCGGTCGCGCGCATTCTAATTCATGGCGGCACGCCCCTACCCCTGGGCGAGCGGGCTGTTTCCATTCTGCTAATGCTGGTCGAGCGATCAGGTCAGCTGGTCAGCAAGGAAGACCTCATCGCGTTTGCCTGGCAGGGCTTGGCCGTCCAGGACAGCAATCTCACGGTTCAGGTTGCTGCGTTGCGGCGGGCGTTGGCGCTGGTCCCTGGAGGGAAATCCTGGATCGAGACCTTGCCGCGGCGCGGCTATCGTTTCGTCGGTACCGCCGTACGACCCGGGGACAAAGACTCGCGGACACCGGATGAACCACGGGCAGCCCGATCATCTCATGAACTGGCAAAACTACCCTCGTCCAAACCCGTGGACGATCAAAAAGACTCGCCGACAGTGTCCGTGCTCACCGGTTCACGCGCGCACCATATGGTTGGACGCGCCGCCCCGCTCGATATGCTGGACCGGATGGCACAACGCATGCTGAGCGGCCAAAGACAGATTGCGTTTGTCACCGGAGAGGCCGGAATCGGGAAGACGGCCTTTATCCAGATGGCGGTAGACCGGCTGTCGCAACAGGGCGTCGATTTACTGTGGGGGCGCTGCACCGAGAGGTTCGGCACCGATGAAGCCTTTCTGCCATTGATCGATGCGCTGGTGACACGCTATCGCAGCACGGATGGCGTAGAACTGCAGACAGTAATTCGTACCCACGCGCCAACCTGGATGCTGCAGATACCAGGCTTGATTAGTGCGACGGAGCGCGCGGCGTTTCAGCGCGAAGTATTCGGTGCGACCCGCGATCGCATGCTCCGGGAATTTTGCGACCTTGTGGAAGCATTGAGCGCCAATCGTCCATGGGTAATCGTTCTCGAGGATCTGCATTGGAGCGACCTGGCAACACTGGACGCCCTCTCCCGCTTTGCGCGAGAGGATAGCAAAGCCTCGGTGCTGATCCTCGGTTCCTATCGGCCGGCAGACAGCATCATCGGCCAACATCCCATTCGACGCCTGCATCAAGATCTGGAGATACACGAGCGCTGCGGCGAGTTGCGCCTCGATCGATTGTCTCGAATGGAGGTCGAGCGACATCTCGCGCTGCGGTTCCGCGACGACGCAATCGCGTCCTCATTGTCTGAACCCGTGTTCGAGCGAACGCAGGGACAGCCGCTGTTTATCGCATCATTGATCAAGTTCTTCATCGATCAGCGAGTGATCGTTGAAACCGACGGCGCATGGCGCCTGCCATCGGAAGCGGCGATCCCACAAGATGGCATACCGACTGACTTGCTGAATATGATCAATTATCAGGTAGGCCGCCTCACAGAGGATGAACGGCGCCTCCTCGAAGTCGCCAGCGTGGCAGGCGGAGATTTTTCCGCTGCCCTGGTGGCAGCCGGCTTGTCACGCGATGCCGTCGAGGTTGAGCGCGAGCTGGAAGCATTAACCCGCAAGGATCACACGCTGGTCCCGTCGGGTGTGTCTGAATGGCCGGATGGCACGTACTCGGGATCATATGCTTTCCGACATATTCTGTATCAAAATGTCGTTTATCAGCATCTCGCGCCGGGACAGCGCGTGCAAACGCACAGGCGTCTGGGCAAGAGGCTGGAACAGGCATATGGCAATCGCACCTCGGAAATCGCGCCGGTGCTCGCGCTTCATTTCGAGCAGGGCCGGGATTTTCCGAGCGCCTTGCGCTACTTGGGACAGGCGGCAGAGAGTTCAGCGAAGCGCCTTGGCCACGCGGAAGCGGCCAGCTATCTAACGCGTGGTCTTAGCATTCTCGATCGGTTTGATGCGCCGGATAAATTCAGGCTGCGCATTTCTGTGTTGCGACATCGTAGCCTTGCGCTTCGCTCATGTGGCGATCTCGCTGGTTCGGTCCGTGATCTCAAGGAGATGATTGTCTGCGCTGGACACGCCGGCGAGCTTCGACAGGAGGTCGCCGGCCTTGTTGCCGTCAGCCGGTTCTGCTTGCACGCAGATCGACGCCTCTGCCTTCAGGCGGCCGAAGACGTGCTGATAAAAAGCCAGGCCTTGGAGGACGACACCTTCAAGGCCCTGGTACAAGGCAGCAGCGCCAGCATCAACCTGTATCTCAAGGGGTGGCACGAAGAGGATGCCACTCGTTGCATGAAAGCAATGGAGTTGAGTGCCGGCGCACAGGACCACGGCACGTTGATCAGGCGTTATGGAATCGAGGGAATTCTAGACTGTTGGCGCTCGCGGTACCGAGAGTGTCGTCGCTCGGCGACGCATGGAAAGCGATTGGCCAGCGAAGCCGGGGATGTTTACGTCTTTGTCCTTTTCAATGTGCTGGAGTCCACCGCGCTCCTTCATCTGGGCGAGTGGCGGGATTTGCAGCGCGAAACTGCAACGGCCCTGGAATTTGCTAGAAAAAACGGAAATAAGCAGGCTAGCGGATTGTGTCGACTGACACTCGCATGGTTGCACGTCGAAGCAATGGATTTTGAGGGAGCGCGCGCGCTCTGCGAAGGCGTCGACGAGAACACTCTCAACGAGAACCAGTTTGCCTATTTCTTTCAGCGAGCGGTCCTAGCGAAAGCTTTCGTGGGATTACGCGACCTGCAACGAGCAAGCAATCAGTTTGATGACGTTCAGCGCCGCCTCGAACAAGACGGCATTCCGCTGGATTTTACAATATCCACGCAGCTTTATCACTGCTTGGGGGAATATTGCCTGCAGATTGCCGAATTTGATCAGGCGAGAAGATGGGCGATCCAGTTGCGCGACTACGCCGCTCCGGCACCCGATCAGAACCATCTCGCGCTCGCCCATGGTCTGTTGGCTCGGATCGCTTTTGCTACCGGCGATCGGGACGATGCTCGAGATCACTTGTCGCGCGCTTTGTCGATCGTTGACAATGCCAACTTTCCTCTCGCTGCATGGCGAGTTTATCTCGGCGCCGCGAAGATATTCGAAAGTATCGGTGAAGCGGACGATGCGACCACCTATCGGATCCGTTTTGAGACGGTAATTCGAACTCTTGCGCGAAACTTCGAACCAAACGATGCTCTGCACAGGTCAGTGTTGAACGCTCTGACGACTTGAACGGCGTGATCGATCTCGGCGTCTGACCGAGGTCAGCTCACACAAATGGAAGCGGATGGTACCGGCTATCCGTTGATTTGGGACGATGGTACCGAGCTACATCACCACCGGCGCATCAGGTAGTTCATTCGGCCCGCCGCCACTCCTCGGAAAATGCGCTGGTGGAGCTAATCACCACCGGTGCATCCGGCAGTTCGTTCGGCCCGCTCCCGACGCTCGGAAAGTGCGTCGCCAGTTCGCGCGACACGGCCTCGACGCCCCTGATCACACCGCCTTCAAAATTTCCGGCCCTGAAACTGCGTTTCCATCTCGCTGGCAGATTTTTTCCCAGCCGTCGCGGCCGACGCTGGCGTCGATGCCGCGGTCGGCAACGATCTCGAAATCGTGGTCGGCCAGCAGCAGGTAGATCAGGACGCCGTTGTTGTGGGCGGTGTCCCAGATCCGCAATTGCGAAAAGACATCCAGTGCCCGCTCGCGCGCCGGCTGATTGCGAAACAACGGTGCGCCGTCGAGCGCGCCCTCGACCACGAAACGCACCTGCCCGGAATGGGTGGCCTCGCCTGCCTTGATCGCCTGCTCGATCCGCGCCAGCGCCTGTGGCGGAAAGAGGCGCTGCAGCCGCCAGCGGTGTTCGACGAGATGCCTGCCGATGCGCCTGATGCCCATGCTACCAGCTCCCCGATGAGCCGCCGCCGCCAAAGCTGCCGCCGCCGCCACTGAAGCCGCCGCTGCTGCCCGAACTGCCGCCGCTGGACCATGAGCCGCCGGAGCCTCCGGACCAGCCGCCGGCGCCACCCCTGCGACCCGGGCCCCGAGGTGAAGCTGTCGCTGATCAACACAATGAACGACGCGATCGCACCGACGATCAGCGCCGCCATGACCGATCCGACCAGGAACCAGGCAATCAGGGCCGTCAGCCCGCCGGCGGCCACCGAGCCCAGCAGCCGTCCCAGCAGGCTGCGCAGCAGCCCGCCTAAAAATATCGCGGGAACGATGAGGAACGGATTGAACAGGTCCTCTGGATTGAACGACTTGCGAATCCTGCCAGTGCGGCGGCTCAGGCTCCGGCAGCTTCTCGCCATTGACGATGCGCACCATCTTGTCGACCCCGGCGGCAACGCCGCCGCCGAAATCGCCGGCCTTGAATTTCGGCGTGATGTCCTCGTCGATGATGCGCTTGGTGGTGGCGTCGGTCAGCGCGCCTTCGAGGCCGTAGCCGACTTCGATGCGCAGGCGGCGGTCGTTCTTGGCGATGACGAGCAGCGCGCCGTCGTCGATCTTCTTGCGGCCGATCTTCCAGGCCTCCGCGACGCGCAGCGAGATATTGCTCGATCGCCTCGCCATCGGTTGTCGGCACGATCAGCACCGCGATCTGGCTGCCCTTTCGCGTCTGGAGATCCTGCAGCGTCTGCGTCAGCGAGGCGATGTCGCCGGCCGACAGCGTGCCGGTCTGGTCGACGACGCGTCCCGTCAACGGCGGCACGGCGACGAGCGCCAGCGCCGAACTGGCCCAGCACAGCAGCAGCGCAAGAAGGGACGCTCTTGCAGCTTTCATCTGATGTCGTCGCTCACCCGCTACTTGGCGGGTGCTGGTGTCGGATTGAAATCGACTTTCGGCGCCGTGGAGATCGATTTCTCGTTCTCGACCGTGAAGTTCGGCTTCTCCTTGTAGCCGAACATCATCGCGGTCAGATTGTTCGGGAAAGTGCGGATGCCGACGTTATAGTCTTGCACGGCCTTGATGTAGCGGTTGCGCGCCACGGTGATGCGGTTCTCGGTGCCCTCGAGCTGTGACATCAAGTCACGAAACAGCGCATCGGACTTGAGCTGCGGATAGTTCTCGGTCACGACCAAGAGCCGCGACAGCGCGCTCGACAATTCGCCCTGGGCCGCCTGGAATTTCTGGAATGCGGCGGGATCGTTCAGCACCTCCGGGGTCGCCTGGACGCTGCCGACCTTGGCGCGGGCATTGGTGACGCCCAGCAGCACGTCCTTTTCCTGCTGCGCAAAGCCCTTCACCGAATTGACGAGGTTGGGCACCAGATCGGCGCGGCGCTGATACTGGTTGACCACTTCCGACCAATTCGCTTTGACCTGCTCGTCATTGGTCTGGATCGCGTTGTAGCCGCAATTGGTCAGGCCCAGGCACGACAATATCGCCAGCACGGTCCATAGTCTGCGCATCGCTATTCTCCCCAAAGGAAATCAAACGCAACTCTAGCAGATTGGTTGCGTCTGGTATGCAGCCGTAACCGGGCCAGAGGGGCGTTTCTCAGAGGATGGCCCTTGCCTATCGGACGCCGAAATAACAACATGGCCGGACAATAAAAGGGAGGGTTCATGACCACGTTCGAGACCATCGTCGTGGAGCGGCCGGAGCCGCGTATCGCGCGGATCGTGATGAACCGGCCGGAGGCGCGCAACGCGCAAAACCTGCAGATGACCTACGACCTCAACGCCGCCTTCGACCAGGCGGTGCAGGACGACGCGGTCAAGGTCATCATCCTCGCCGGCAACGGCCCGCATTTCTCATCCGGACATGATCTGCGCCCCGGGGGCAAGAACGCCGCCGGCGTAGATTTTCCGCCGGTCGGAAATTGGGGCGGTTTTGCCGAACCGAACGCCCACGGCCGCTTCGCGCGCGAGCAGGAAATCTACCTGCAGATCACGCGGCGCTGGCGCAATCTGGCAAAGCCCACGATCGCGGAAGTGCACGGCAAATGCATCGCCGGCGGCCTGATGCTGGCCTGGGCCTGCGACCTGATCGTCGCCAGCCACGATGCGGAGTTTTGCGATCCCGTCGTGACCATGGGCGTCTGCGGCGTCGAATGGTTCGTGCATCCCTGGGAGCTGGGCCCGCGCAAGGCCAAGGAATTGCTGTTCACGGCTGACGTATGGAGCGCGGACGAAGCGCACCGTCTCGGCATGGTCAATCACGTGGTGCCGCGCCCCGAACTTTCATCATTCGTCATGAAGCTCGCCGAGAGGATCGCGGCAAAGCCTTCGTTCGCGCTCAAGCTGACCAAGGAAGCCGTCAACCGCTCGGTCGACGTGATGGGACAGCCGGCGGCGATCGAGCAGGCTTTCGCGCTGCATCAACTCTGCCACGCGCATAACCTTCAGGAGTTCGGCATGGTGGTCGACCCCTCAGGGCTACACCCCTCCGTCAAAAAACCGGCACAAGCAAAATAGAACGAGCAAGATAACCCCGATGGACCTTACCCCGAGTGACGAGCAGCGTTTGCTGCGCGAGAGTGCCGACCGTTTCGTCAGCGAGACCTACACCGCCGATCACCGCCGAAAGATCGCCAGCGAACCGCTCGGTTTCAGCGCCGATCTCTGGAAGCAGTTCGCCGAACTCGGCTGGCTGGCGCTGCCGATCGCCGAGGACCATGGCGGGCTCGGCGGCGGCGCTGTCGAGATCGGCATATTGATGGAAGCGTTCGGGCGCGGGCTGGTCTCCGAGCCGTATCTCTCGACCGTCGTGATCGGCGCGTCGCTGATCGCGGAATGCGGCACGGAAGCGCAGAAGCAGGCGCTGCTGCCTGATATCGCCGACGGTTCGCTGGTTCTGGCATTCGCGCATTCGGAGCGTCAGGCGCGCTTTGATCTTGCCGACGTCAGGACGACGGCAACAAAAACACCTGACGGCTGGCGCCTCGAGCGGAAGCAAGACCGCCGTGCTGGACGGCCATGCCGCCAACCAGATCATCGTCTCGGCTCGCATCGATGATGGGGCCGGCAAAGCAGGCAAGCTCTGCCTGTTCCTGGTGCCGCCGGGCGCGCGCGGCCTCACGCTGCGCGACTTTCCGCGGCTTGGCGGCGGCCGCGCCTGCAACGTCGAACTCAACGGCGTGCAACTGCCTGCCGACGCCCTGCTCGGCGACGGCAGTGACGCCCTGCCCGCGATCGAAGCCGCGATCGACCGCGCGATGGCCGCGCTCGGGGCCGAGGCCGTCGGCATCATGCAGACCCTGCTCGACCAGACGCTGGAATACACCAAAATCCGCAAGCAGTTTGGCCGGCCGCTGTCCGCCAACCAGGTGATCAAGCATCGCCTCGCCGACATGGCGATGCAATGCGACGAGGCGCGCTCGATGGCGTTGCGCGCCGCGCTGATGGCGGATGCCGAACCGCTGGCCCGCAGCCGCGCGGCCTCGGGCGCGAAAGCCAAGATCGGCAAATGCGCGCGCTTCGTCGCCGAACAATCGGTCCAGCTGCACGGCGCGATGGGCGTCACCGAGGAACTCGACATCGGCTCTTATTTCAAGCGGCTGCTCGCCTTCGACACGCTGTTCGGCGGCAGCGCCCATCATTATCGCCGCCATGCCGCCCTCGGCGGCCGTGCCGTCCAGGCCTGAACAGGAGCGCTATCCATGGATCTCACCTACAGCGCCGAAGAGCGCGCCTTCGAACAGGAAGTCCGCGACTTCATCGCGGCAAACCTGACACCGGAAATGAAGCGCGCGACCGCGCTGACGCCCTCGGTATTTTCCGATCCCGATATCGGCATGGCCTGGCAGCGCGCGCTGAACAGAAAAGGCTGGGGCGCACCGGGCTGGCCGGTGGACCATGGCGGGCCTGACTGGACGCCGGCGAAACGCTGGATCTTCGAGTCCGAGAGCGCGCGCGCCGGTGTACCCAATGTCAATGTGATGGGCGTCAAGATGGTCGGCCCCGTCATCATCGGCTTCGGCACGCCCGAGCAGAAGAACTATTATCTGCCGCGGATTCTCTCCGGCGAGGATTACTGGTGCCAGGGCTATTCCGAACCGGGCTCGGGCTCCGATTTGTCGTCGCTGAAAACCCGCGCGGTGCGCGACGGCGACGACTACATCATCAACGGCACCAAGATCTGGACCACGCACGCCCACCACGCCAACATGATGTTCGCGCTGGTACGCACCAACGAGACTGCGCGCCAGCAGGAAGGCATTTCCTTCATCCTGATCGACATGAAGAGCCCGGGCATCACGACGCGGCCGATCCTGACCATCGGCGGCGATCACGAGGTCAACCAGGTGTTCTTCGACGACGTGCGCGTGCCGGTCGCCAACCGCGTCGGCGAAGAAGGCAAGGGCTGGACCTACGGCAAATATCTGCTGGAGTTCGAGCGCGGCGCCGGCATCGCCTCCGCAAAACTGCGCGACGCGCTGAAGACGATTGCCGATCTCGCCGAGTCCGACGTCACCGGCCGCGCCATCGACGATCCGGATATTGCGGTACGGATGTCCGAGATCGAGGTCGATATCGATACGCTCGAGATGACCGAGCTGCGCGTGCTATCGGCGCTGCAGACCGGACAAAATCCAGGCGCGGTGTCGTCGATCCTGAAACTGCGCAACAGCGAAATCCGCCAGGCGGTGACGCGGCTCGGCGTCGACGTGATCGGCAATGACGGCCTCTATGTCGAGCCGGTGCGGCCGCTCTACCGGCTCAACGAGACGCCGGGTATTCCGGAGGAGATACTTCCCGTGGTGCCGGAATATCTCAACGGCCGGGCGTACACGATCTTCGGCGGCTCGTCGGAGATCCAGCGCGAGATCATCGCGAAGATGGTGCTGGGGCTGTAGGCGTCGCTTCACCCGCCCCTTGAGGGGGCGGGTCGACACGCGTCGCAAGATGCGGACGGGGCGGGGTGACAGTCTTTCACACACGGACAGCTGCTGGACGCGGATAGACTGTCACCCCGCCCCGCGCTCATTACGCTGCGCGTCGACCCGCCCGCCTCAAGGGGCGGGTGAACGTGCTCACCCCGCCGCCCTCGCATCCCTGATCGCCTGCCACACCTTGGCCGGCGTCAGTGGCGTATTGAGCTGCTTGATACCGAGTTCGCTCAACGCATCCATCACGCCGTTCGTGATGCAGGGCGGCCCGCCGATCGCGCCGGACTCGCCGCAGCCCTTGGCGCCGAGCGGATTGGTACGGCAGGGCGCGGAATCGTCCAGCGTCACGGCAATCGGCGGAATGTCGTCAGCGCGCGGCACGCAGTAATCCTGGTAGCTCGCGGTCAGCAACTGGCCTTCCTCGCTGTAGGCGACACCTTCATACAGCGCCTGCCCGATGCCCTGCGCGACGCCGCCATGGACCTGGCCGGCGACCAGCATCGGGTTGACGGCGATGCCGACGTCGTCGACCGTGGTGTAGCGCACCACCTTGCTGACGCCCGTCTCCGGATCGATCTCGACTTCGCAGATATGCGTACCGTTGGGCCAGCTCGGCCCGTCGACCTCGCCTTCGGAATCGACTGAAAGCCGCGCGCCGTCTTCCTTCTTCGCGATCTCGAACAGGCTGATGCGCTTGTCGGTGCCGACCACCGTCAGCCAGCCGTCGCGATATTCGATATCCTCGACCGACGTCTCCAGCACGTTGGAGGCCTTTTCGCGGGCCTTGTTGATCATGTCGTTGGTCGACACCGCAACCGCCGTGCCGCCGACGAACAGCGAGCGCGAGCCGACGCTGCCGAAACCGGTTGCAAGATCGGTGTCGCCCTGCACGACGTCGATCTTGTCCATGGCAATGCCGAGCGTGTCCGATACCATCTGGGTGTAGGTGGTCTGCAGCCCCTGCCCCATCGCCATCGTGCCGGAATGCAGGACGATGCGGCCTTCTGCCGTGGCATGCAGGCTGACCTTTTCGGTGTGCGCGCGGCCGCCGGTCCATTCGATGTAGCTGGTGAGGCCGCGGCCGTAGAGCAGGCCCTTCTTCTTCGCCGCCTTCTTGCGCGCGGCAAAGCCGTCCCAGTCCGCAAGCTCCGAGGCGCGCGACAGCATGTGCGCGAAGGCGCCGGAATCGTACACCTGGCCGACCGCATTGGTGTAGGGCAGTTGCGCGGGCTTGATGTAGTTCACCTTGCGGATGGTGCGCGGGTCGATGCCGATCTGCCGCGCGGCGGCGTCCATCAGCCGTTCGACGATGAACACGGCCTCGGGCCGCCCGGCGCCGCGATAGGCGCCGACCGGCGCGGTGTTGGTCATCACCGACTTCACTTCGAAATGCACCAACGGCAAATCGTAGACGCCGGTCTGCACGAACGGACCAAGCACCAGCGGAATGATGTTGGCCGCACCCGATGAGTAAGCCCCGGTGCCGCCGACCGAGCGGACCCGATAGGCCAGCACGCGGCCCTTGGCGTCGAGCGCGAACTCGCCGGTGGACGTGAGATCGCGGCCATGGGTGCCGCCGACGAACTCGTCGGTGCGGTCGCCGCGCCAGCGGATCTTGCGCGACAATTTGGTGGCGGCGTAAGCGACGATGCCGTCTTCGGGATAAAGGTTGGTCTTCTGGCCAAACCCGCCGCCGATGTCGCCGACCAGCACGCGCACGCTTTCCTTCGGCCGCTTCAGCACGGCTTCCGCCAGTACGTCGCGGGTCGAGGCCGGGGTCTGCGACTGCACGTGCAGGATCAGGCGTCCGGTCTTCTTGTCGATCTCGGCGATGGTCGAGCGCGGCTCCATGGCCGACGGGACGAGCCGCTGGCTGACCAGATCGAGCGAGACCGTGTGCGCGGCGTTGGCAAAGGCTTCCTCGACTTTCGCCGCGTCCCCATAGCTCATGGCGGCCACGATGTTGTCGGGCGCTTCCGGCCACACAGCAGGCGCGCCGGGCTTGATCGCTTCCAGCGGATCGACCACCGAGGGCAGCACCTCGTAGTCGACGACAACCGCTTCAGCCGCGGTCTGCGCCAGCACCCGCGAGGTCGCGACCACGGCCGCGACCGCCTCGCCCGCATAACGCACGATTTCATGGGCCAGCAGCCGCCGCGGCGGCACCGTCATCGGCGAACCGTCCGGGCGCTTGAAGATCGCCAGCGTCGGGATGGTGCCGATATCGTCCTTGACCAGGTCGGCGCCGGTGTAGACCGCCTCGACGCCCGGCATCGCGGTGGCCGCCGCGCTGTCGATCGAGACGATTTTGGCGTGGGCATGCGGCGAGCGCAGCACGTAGAGCCAGAGCGCGCCCTCGTCGGGCTTGTCGTCGATGAACTGCCCCTTCCCGGTGAGCAGCCGCTGGTCTTCCAAACGCTTGACCGGCTGG
The DNA here is from genome assembly GCA_963783115.1 of uncultured Alphaproteobacteria bacterium. Taxonomy (GTDB): domain Bacteria; phylum Pseudomonadota; class Alphaproteobacteria; order Rhizobiales; family Xanthobacteraceae; genus Bradyrhizobium. The sequence continues at coordinate 103,038 of CAWAMK010000010.1, forward strand.
CCCGCACCAAAACGCATATTACCGGGAAGAATGTTCATCAGTTTGTCCTTCGAGCTTCTTGGCAGGATTTGGCCGGGGTTTTAGCGGCTTTTTGGTCTGGAGACAACTCATTCAATTCGCTGCAGTAAATGCGCCAGCCCATCGGTGCATTGGCAGGAAAGCGGGTATGATTCTGCCGCAGAACAAGCCGCTTCGGCGCGGGCCTTTACCCGAGATCGCGCAATGCCGCCTCGACCACCTTGCGCTGCTCGGCCGTCAGCGCGGCCTGCGGCGGCACGGGGTCGCCGACCGCATAGCCCTGAATGTCGAGCCCGGCCTTGATGCAGGCGGCGAGGTTGAAGCGGGCGAAGGCTTCGTTGATGCGCCACAGCCTGCGTTGCAGCGCCATCGCCTCGTCCCAGCGCGCCGCCTTGCAAAGGTTGTAGAGCTCGACGCTTTGCCGCGGAATGATGCAGGCGGGGCCGGCCATCCAGCCGAGTCCGCCGATCAGCATCACCGCCGCCGGAATATGCGCGGAAGCCGAGAATACTTTTATGCCGTCGCCGCAGCGATTCATGATCGACAGCAGCCGGCCGGTATTCGTCGACGCATCCTTGATGTAGCCGATGCGCGGATGCGTCGCGAGCCGTGCGATCACGTCGAGCGTGAGATCGGACCGCTGGAATTGCGGATTGGTATAGATCACGACCGGGATATCCACCGCATCGGCGATGGCGCGGAAGTAGGACTCGACCTGCGCATCGGCGACCGGGAAATACGCCTCCATGATCGCGAGAATGCCGTCGGCGCCGAGTTTCTGATGCGCCTTTGCCTGCGCCACCGCGTCCGCCGTCGAGGTCGAGGCGACGCCGGCTATGACCGGCACCCGGCCCTTCGCGGCCTCGATCGTGGCCTGCACCACGGCGGCGCGCTGCCCATGGTCGAGATAGGCGAACTCGCCGGTCGAACCGAGCGGCGTCAGACCATGGACGCCGGCCTTGATCAGGTCGTCACAGAGCCGGCCCAGCACCTCGGTGCGGATCCGCCCCGACGCATCGATCGGCGAGACCAGATAGGGAAAGACGCCGTGGAAATCAGCCATGATCGGAAATGTGTCCCGCGCGAAAACGTTTGTCCGTCATGGCTATCCGGAATGCCGAAGCAAGGCAACGCTCCGTGAAGCGGCGTATCATTTACGCTGCCTGATCCAGGCGTCGATCGCCGGCAACGCGCGGGCCTTGAGGTCGGCGGAGATCGCGATCACCTCCTGCGCCCGGCCCGCCATCATCCGGCCGCCCGACGTCGTCTGAACCGGTGCGAAAGCCGCGAGTTCGGCGGCACGGCCCGCATCGCTGAAGTTGGTCATGAAGTTGGCGATGAACTGATCGCGGAATTGCCCACCCTGTTTCGCGAACAACGCATCGTAGTTTTTCTGCAGGAAATCCCAGGCCAGTTCGGGCTGCTCGCCGGAGGAAGCGACGGTGCCGATCAGTCCAGTGACGATCGTACCCGGCACCTCGTCGCCAAGGGCCAGGTCCAGCGTGGCGCGTGCCAGCGCCGGGTCGCGCGCCGCGGCCGCGGCAAAATAATATCGCAACCGCTCGTTGGTCACGGTGCTCTTGCGCGCCAGCGTCAGCAAGGTGTCGTAAGTTCCGCGATCCGCCGCGATGCCGGCGACATGGGTGACGGAATCGCGCAACGCTGCCGGCAGCGATTTCGGATCGCGCAGAAAAACTCGCGAACCGCCGCTTCGCCTCCGCAATGACCGCTTCGTCGCCGAGCTCTCCCAGCGTCCGGATCAGGCTGCCGCGCAGCAGCGCGTCGTCGTCGTCGCCTGAGCCGCTGCCGTCCCAGCCGAGCCGGTCGAGCACAGGGCGCAGTCTGGCGCTGACGTAGCGCTGCAGTGCCGGGCGCTCGGGCCGGTCGCGCGACAGGCGCTGGAGTGCGGAGAAAGCCGTGATGATCTGGTCCCACACCGGGCGGCGATCATCGACGCCGATATTCTCGACCAGCGCGAGATAGGACGATGGGTCGGCGCGGCCGGCCTGCACCATCGCCCAGCTGTCGGCGAGGAAATTGACGCGGTCGGTCGGCGACATCTGCGGCAGCGCTTTCGCCAGCGCAGCAGCACTCGCCGGGCCATACGCGACCCGGTAGTAGCCGATGTCGCCAAAATTGACCTTGATCGCCTCGCCGCAGGATCCGGCCGGGATTTCGGTCGAACCACGCAGCAGCACGACATCGGCCGACGACGCGCTGCCGACCTTGCCGACCGCCACCGGTATTTGCCAATGGCGCGGTGGCAATGCGGCAACGCCGGATGGCGCGACCACGAAACGGTCCTGCCGCAACGTCAGCCGCTGCGTGTCGCCGCTGCAGGCCGTTTCAGCCGATATCAGCGGTACGCCGTCCTGTTCGGTAAAGGAAGCCGCGATTTCCGTCACCGGCTTGTGGCCAACGCGCTCCAGTGCCCGCCAGAGGTCGGCCGTGGTGGTGCTGCCATAGGCATGCGCGGCCATGTAGGCGCGGATGCCGTCGCGGAACGCCGCTTCGCCGAGGTAACTTTCCAGCATGCGGATCAGCGCCTGCCCCTTGTTGTAGGTGATGGCGTCGAACGCGATCATCGCCTCGCTCTCATCGGCGACCGGCTGCTGGATCGGGTGTGAGGTGCGCCGGGCGTCGAGCGACATCGCAAACTGCTTCGCCCCGTAGCCGTTCAGCCAGCTCTGCCATTGCGGGTGAAACTGCTCCGCCGCCTTGGTCGCCATCCAGGTTGCAAAACCCTCGTTGAGCCAGAGATTATCCCACCACGCCATGGTGACGAGATCGCCGAACCATTGGTGCGCCATCTCATGGGCGATGATGGAAAAGATGCCGCGCCGCGCGCTGTCCGGATTGGTCGCGGGATCGAACAATAGCCGGCTCTCGAAGAAGGTGATGCCGCCCCAGTTCTCCATCGCGCCACCGAAGCCGCCGGGCACCGCGATCAGGTCGAGTTTGGGCAGCGGATATTTGACGCCGAAATAGTCGTTGAACCAGGCGAGCAATTTCACTGCACTTTCGAGCGCGAATTTTCCGTGGACGGCCTTGCCTGATGTCGCGACGACACCGATCGTCACGCCATCGGCTTCCGCGGTGATCCGCTCCAGCTCGCCTACCGTCAGCACGAACAGATAGGTCGACATCTTCGGCGTCGGCGCGAAGGTGACGTTCTTCAGGTTCGTCTCGACCGGCTCTTCCCGCACCACCGGCATGTTGCCGACCGCGAGGAAATGCCGCGGCACCCGCACCGTCAGCGCGAAACTCGCCTTGAAGGCCGGCTCGTCCCAGCACGGAAATATCCGCCGCGCATCCGCAGGCTCCAGCTTGCTGGTCAATAGCCGCTTCACGCCGCCGTCGGTCGGATAATCGACAAAGAAGAAGCCGCGATCGAACCTGTTGATCCGCGCCGTAAACTCGATGCGCAGCCGATGCGCGCCGGCGGCCAGCGGCTGCGCGAAAGTGAATGTCGCCGTCTCGGCCGCCGCATCGAGCGCGACGTCGGCACGCTCTGCGCCGCCGTCAGCCGTCACGGAAGCAATCGCGATGTCGACGGCGTTGAGCGTCAGCCGCGCCGTCGGTTCGCGTATCTCGATGTCGATCGCGGCGACGCCGGGAAGCGCGAGGCTCTCGGCATCCGGTCGAAGCTCGATGGAATAGTTGATCGGAACGACCGTCTTCGGAAGCCTGCCCGGCGTGGCGTCGAACGAGAAGACCGGCTCGGCGCGCGCGGCGCATGAAGCAACAAGCACCACTGCGAGCATCGCGCCGACATAGCGCGCCAAGGATGCTGTCCGAACAAGCTTCACGCGAGGCTCCTATGTCAGGCGATGCAATGAGATGCACGAAACATATAGCCGCATCGGCTGCACTTAAACAGCCGGAACACGTCGCATTGCGCAGCATCTGCCGCCCGCACATCGATCAAAAGATGTCCACAGATGTTCACAGGTTCTAATTAATTCACTCACGATAATTTCACGACTTGCTTCGCAGTCTCGCCGCCCCGACCAAGCGCGAGAGTGGTTTTGATGGCTCTGCAGAACGTCGCTGACGCATCCTCCTTGCGGAACTTCCGAGTTCGATACGCGCGGCTCTGCGCAGATGGCGACAATGCCCGGCTTTCGTCACTTCCTCGGCACGCCGGCACCATCGCAGCGCTTCCGCGCCTTCGGCGTCGATCCGCTCGCTTCGCCGTCACATCATGCGGAACTCCGTGGACTGATGCATCGCCTGTCGCGCCGAATGGATGCTGCGATCAAGTGGCCGCCACACCAGGCTCGACTCGGCGGAGTACTGGGAAAATCCGTTTATTCCATCGGGCTACACCTATCTGCTGCAGTTCGTTGCGCACGATCTCGTGCATTCGGCGATTCCGCTTTCGGTCGCGGGCAGTCTCGGCGGCGGAACCACGAACGCGCGCCGCACGCCGCTTCGGCTGGAGACGCTGTACGGCAGCGGTCCTGTCGGATCGCCGCACATCTACGCGCTCGATGCATCGAACGACGACCGCCGCACCAAGCTGCGGCTCGGGCGAATGCGCTGGAAGGAGAACGAGCCGGCGAGCGGATGCCCGTTCCGCGACATCGCGCGGACCCCGGCCGAGAACGTGACGGGGATCGACCGCAGCATTGCCGGCGTTCGTGTCGCGCTCACCGAGGCGCTGGTCGCCGATCCGCGCAATGACGATCACGCCGTCATGTCGCAGCTCACCGCACTGCTCGCGCTGCTGCACAACGGACTGATCGATATCATTCGCCGCCATGAAGGTAACGCTGGGCCCAACGGCCAGTTCGGCGCCGCCTACCGGCGCTTCCTGTGCGCCCGCGAGGCATTGGTGGCGATCTATCACAACGTCCTGCGCAACGACCTGATGCGGCGGGTGATCCATCCGGCGATCTACGCCGCCTATTGCGGACCGAGCCCCGACTTCATCGATCGCCCGCATTCGGCGGAACGCTTTCCGACCGGAACCTGGGAAATTCCGCTCGAGTTCTCGCACGGCGCGTTCCGCTTCGGCCACGCCATGGTGCGCCCCGAATACCAGATCAACGACCTGTCGCTCCACGACCTCAACAACACGCTCGAAAAGAGTTCGGTGAACGATCCCGCAAACATGCCGCTCGACGAAACGTGGATGGTGCAGTGGTCGCGCTTCTTCGAAATCAACGGATCGACGCCGAATCTCAGCCGGCGCATCGGACCGCATCTCAGCGACGGGCTGGGCAACGACCAGATCTTCCCGGCGTTCGACGCAACCGAACGCGTCGGCCTTCTCTATCGCGACCTGCTTGGCGCGGGGCTGGCCGGCATGTGGTCGGTCGACGCGCTGATCGCGGAGATCGGCAACCGCAGACCGCAGCTGATTGCCGCGTCGCGCCTGTTGACCGACCGTGCCTACCGGGTCGATCAGCTCCGTGAGTGGCTCGCCTCGGGACAGGTCTACGGCGCGCTCACGGACCAGGACATCGAAACTCTGTCGAACGATCCGCCGCTACCGTTTTTTATCCTGTTCGAGGCGATGCAGCAGGCGGAAGGCCTGCAACTCGGCCTGCTCGGCTCGATCATCGTATCGGAAACGGTATTCGGCGCGCTTGCCGACGACCCGCAATCTGCCGGCGGCGGTTCGCTCGCCGATCAGCTGAACCTCATCTCCCGCGAATTTTACCTGACGAACGTACTTCAGGAAATTCCAGAAATTTCAAGCATGGCTCAACTGGTGGAATTCACCACCGAGATCGCCGGTCTCCAGCAAGCCGTGCCCGCATTCTTGTGAAGCGGAATTCTCCGCTTCACCCAACCCGGAGGACTAAAAAATGGCGCTCGAAAGAATGCAAGTGACCAACCACGAACGTTGGGGCAACCTCGTCAAGACCTGGTCGACCGGCAAGAATTATCTCGACGACGACAACGAATATCCGATTCCGACCAACATCGACGAATTCAAGGAGCAGCTCGCGAAGGCGCAAGTTTTCATGACGGTGCCGGACCGCTACACCAAGGTTCAGTTCGTCGAGCAGCATATCGACACCATCGTCGTGCGGTTGCCGCCCGCCTTCGCGATCGCGGATTCCGAGGAGAAGCTCAGCAAGCCCGGCGCGACCTATCCGCTTCCGCCGTTCTACAAGCGCCTGTTCAACGGGATCGATCCGGTGATTCCGGAAGCCGACAAGTTCAAGGTGCATGCCGAGCGCATCGGCGACTACACGATCAGCTTCTGTTCCTGATCGGAGTTGTTTCGCGACAAGTGAACTATCCCTTCAACAGGAAGCCCTGCGCCACGCAAACTGTGGCGCAGGGTTTCCCATCGTTCCTTCACGCCGATCGGATGCGCTTGCATGACCCAACGCGCCACGGCTTCGTCGGTCGGACGCGAAGATCCGATCCAGAACGACCGCAGTCCGTTGACAAAGCGCTGAATCTCTTCCTGCGCCTGGGTGACGTGGCCGAGCTGGAACAACGACGCCGCGCGCCACGCCGGCAATATCTGTGATTCCTTCCGCACGATCACAGGCCTCGATGGCACCAGCATAGTCGCCGCAGAAGAAACGGACGGTGCAATGATACGCCCATTCGAGATACGGGGCGCCGGCGACAGCGTCAGCGCTCGCTCGGCACGAGACCGAGCCTGCTCGATCGAGCCGCAGAAGGCACCGAGTAGTGGGCGCCCGAGAGCAAGGTCCAGGGGTCGTTGTCGTTGAGCTCGCAGGCCAGTTGCATGTGCGGCGCGGCTTCGGCCTCCCGCAGCGCCATCATGTAGGACCAGCCGCAGCACAGATGCGCCCTTAAATCGACGGGATCGAGTTGAACGGCGGTCTTCGCCAGTTCGAGCGTCGTGCGGGCCTTTTCGAGATCGCGAGAGAGGCCGGGATGCACGAGGTGTTCGATGTTGTTCATCTGCACGAGGCTGCTGTAGCAAGGCGAGATAGCCCGGATTTTCGCGGATCGCATCGCGGAAAATCTCGACGGCCCGCTGCCAGCTTTCCGCATCGATACTTGAAATGCAAACTCTGCCCGCGCAGCCAGCGGTCATGCAGTTCGAGCGACACGTCAGGTTCGCCGGCGAGCCGCATCAACCGCTCGGTCGACAACTGCACGTTCAACGAAGTCGCAATACGGCGGATGATGCGCTGCTGCGTTTCGAACCAGTTGTCCAGGCCCAGCCGGAAGCTTTCGCTCCAGATGTAGATTCCCGCCGTATCGTCCCGCAGCACCATCACGATGTTGATTTCGACGCCGGCCTGGTAGGCGGTGGTCTCGATGCAATATTGCGGTGCCGAGCCCGAGGCAGGAAGCACGACGGCGGCTGGAAGGCGATCGACCACGCTCCATTCCCGGAAACGGACGAGGCAGGCAGCAAGATGCTGCGAGAACCCTTGCACCAGATGGCTGTGATCCTCATCGACGCCGTGCATCGCGAACGGCCGTAACACCAGCCTGGTCCTCGCCGAGGGGTTGACCGATGGCGGTATCGGCGCCATCGGCTCGAGAGCCGCTCCCCTGACCATCCGTACGGCAAATTCGTCATTCGCCGCCGAGACCGCCCGATCGGCCGGCGCCCGCTCGAGAACGCCGAGCTTGATGTTCGCGACCAGCTCTTCGGTCGCCGCCGAAGGCTCCATGGCATAGTCGCGATCCAGCAGATCCCACAACGCCTTGTAGATGCGCAACGCGCCGGCCGTGTCGCCATCTTCGGCGTGCACGCGCATCAGATAGCGGCAGGCATATTCGTGGGTGGGGTCGAGATTGACGATTGCCGCCGCGATCCTCTTCTTGGCCTCGGCAGGAACGTGCGGCGAGGTCAGGCCTTCGTCGAGATTTCGCATCAGCCGTTCATGGATCGTCTGCCGCTTGGCCAGCACCCAGACCCGGAACGATGGATCGAGATCGTCCATGCCTTCGAGCAGCCGCCCGTCGAGTTGCGGCGTATCGAGCAACAGCGGGTGAACGCGCCCGGTTTCGGCGAGCTGGATCACACTTTCGATGTCGACGTCGATTCGTGCGACGTCGAGGCCGATCATCAGCCGCTCGGCGACGAAGCCGTCATAGCCGGCCTCTTCGAGCATCGAGCGCAATTCGCGAACCACTTGCCGCAGCGAGGCTCGCGCCTTTTCCTCGTCGGAGCGGCTCCAGAGCAGGCCGACCAGCCGCTCGCGGCTCTCCTGCTTCGCCTCCGACAGTGCGAGGTAACTGAGAACCGCGCCGGCCTTGCGGGTTCGCAGTTCGATTGGCCGGCCGTTGAAGCGTACGCCGAGCCGCCCGACCAGCGACACCGACAGACGCGGGGCGCCTTCCGGGGCCGCCGCCACGGCGTTGTCTGCTGTTATGGCGTTCACGCTGACCGGCATGCGACGGTTTCCGGAACCGGTTGGTTAATACCGGCCAGTCTATATCAAAGCGACGCCCTCGGTATAGGTTGCGCCACCGCCTGTTCGCGCAATCATATCGCGCAGCCTGACTGTCATGATTTCGGAGGGTTCGAGCTGCAGTCCCGGGGCGATCACGCGGATCACCGGAATCGCGAAGCGTTGGCGCGTCAAATCGATACAAAATGTCTCGATTTGCAGCTCTTTCAAACGCTGTACGATCAACCCAAATATGTCGCTCGCTTCAGTTGCGCGAAAAGGAAAATGGACCGCGTGCTCCGCGATCGGGTGCAACAATTTGCACTGATCGACGTCGATCGCCGCGCGCCGCAGATGGATGCGATCCTGGCCATTCAGTGCGTCATCGCCGCGCTCGCTTCGCTTGGCTGCAACGACGGCATCGGCGAGTTCGAGCTGACACATTTCCACGATTGCGGAGCGGACCGCGGCCTCCAATGCCGGCCGCGCGGCGAGACCGAATGCAAATCCGGAACCATCCGCCCGGCATGAGACGGCGACGACGCAGGGAACGCCGATATCCGTCGTGATGTCGAGCAGCCACGATCGGCGCGGCATCGATGCGCCCTGCCGGAGCTGCCGCAGCAAATCTTCCGCCACGACCCGGGCTGGGTGCTGCGGCGGAATCGAGCGCGGCAGTTGACCACCGCGCCACCACAGGCTCGTCGCATCGCGCTCGATCAATTCCAACAGGCCGTGCAGCGCCGCCGCATCCCGTGATGGACCAGCTGCCGATCCGATGCTCAATGGAGATGGCGGCGCGAAATCACGCTGCGCCGGCGGACGCCGCAAGCAGATGTCGGCAGGGAGCCACACCTCTTCGCCGTCGGTCACCCTCGTTGCGCAACACCAGGAGAGCTCTCGCTCGGGTTGCATGCGGCGTTCCAGGAGGTCGGCGACCAATGCCAGCGCGTTGGGACCGAGTTTTTCGCGCCACTCGTCGACGCCAGGCTGGAGCAAGAGGTCGGTCGCCGCCTGCAGTTGAGACAGGTATTCGATTCCTTCGCCGATGCAGCCCTGAAATGCTTCCCGCAACGTCAGGCCGACGCCGGAAACGCCGACGATCGGGCTGCCCTCATGCATGGGATCGGCAAGCGCCGGATCGAACTGCGCACCAAAGCTGAACAGGCCGGGCGCATCAGGTGAGGTCAGTTCGAACACCCGCGTAAACCGGGAAGCTGCGGTCAAGCAAATGCGCTTGATTGGCTGTTTCCGGATTATTCCGGTCGCCGGATTCCGCTGCCATATTCCAGCGCCTGCAAAATATCCGCGGGCATCGTGATCGCCGGCGGCATCCACATCGTTGCCAAGAAGCAACGATGCCGCGCGTGCCAACAATTCCTGTATCGAATTTTCGGTGCCGCTCACGGTGACCTCACGACTCGACGTGCAGACTTCGACGCGAGAGGCCAGCCCGCCCTCGCCCTGGAGGAACTTATGCTCGCGAAAGCCCTCGTCATAGCCATGGCAGCAGATATTGCCCGTTCGGACTATGCCAAGCCGACCTTGATTCGCAGCCGTAGCCGCGAATGGCTGATCGCCTGCCGGTGGGGGCCCGAGGGCGAATACATCTCAATCGCAACGGCAGGCCCGATCACGGAGCCACTCGCATTGGTTGCACCACAGGTGATCGCGCCGATCCACAGCCTGGTCGGCGTGCTGGTTTCCGAGTCGGAATCGCAATCCACCAGCACGTTCCTGCTGGTGCGCCAGCTGCCTGGTGCGATCGAGCTTGCCGGCACATTTTTTCCGGCCGATGGCTACGTGCTGATGCAGGACCACGGCGACATCCATCTCGTCTGCAAGGCACGCTACTCCCACAGTTGCGGCTGGCTCGACGGCAAGGAAATCCGCAAGGACATTCCCGATCCGGCACCTTATTCGGCCGAGGCGATGTCCTGGCATATCGAAGCGTCGCGCCGCGACTGGATCGGGGAGTTCATTCCCGGCAGCAGGCCGCCGGAACGGCTTGCGATTCGCGCAACCGGCTGAAGCCTCCGGACGGAGTGCGTGGCGATACGAGGTCGGCGCTCGTCTTCCCGGGGAAACTATCCTCGCGAGGGAAATTTCCGCCGCTCACCAAGATCGATGGTATTGAGGCGCGCAACCGTGGCCTCGGTTCCGGACGTTTGATCCGCGATGGTTTCAACCAGCTTCGCGATGGAAGAGCGTAACCTCGGACCGGGCATGCGGGCATAAGCCTCGAGCACCTGCCGGGCGCCCGGCTCGGCGAGCAAGTGAACCGGCGACCTCAAGCCGGGAGATCCAGCCCGGGCAGATTCGAAAAACTCGCCGACCGAAACATCCAGCGCGGAAGCTATTCGCGCCAATCGGCTGGCGCCAACCCGGCCGACGCCCTGCTCGTATTTTTGCACCTGTTGAAACGTAACGCCAATTCGCACCGCAAGCGCTGTCTGGCTGATGCCGCGGTTGACCCGCAACATGCGAATCCTGGCACCTACCATCGCGTCCAGCGCGCCAGACTTCCTCGTCGCCATGGGCGGCTCCCACTGTTCGAGTGGGAACCTTACCACAACCTCAAGGAGCAAAGAGCATTAATTTACGATCACAGGAAGCATTTTCACGCGTGATTCGGTGTGCTCGATCGTCAGCTGGCCCTTCGAATCAATCGCCGCCTTCATGGCGGACGGACGACCGTTTTCGAGAAATTGCTGCAGAACGGCACGGCTTTCGTCCGAAAGCGCAAACAGCCCGCGCATCAATTCAAAAAATCCCGGTTCTTCCGCGACATAGAGCAATTCGCGCAGTTCCGCCCCGGTATACTGTCCCAACGCCGTCAAAAGCCATTCGGTTTGGTCATTCGGATCGCTCTCAGGTACGCGATTTAGATAATAGACGACCGATTCCGCACTCATTTTATCTCTTCCCCCGGGTAACCTCGCCGATAGCTTACAGGCCGCCCGATCGCGGGCGGATTCTGGCAGCTAACACCCGAGGCCAACACTGCTTGGGGCTTCGTGATTTCAGCGTGATCGCAAATCCGGTGGCGTCCCAAGCACGATTACACCAACCTGCTCGGTGTCTCGAACTGACGCAATTGGGGATAGCCTGCAACATTCTTCCGTCGACCGGCGCCGCCCGGGTTCCGAATCAAAAGGCTTTTGCGATAGCGCGCTGCGCGTCTTGCTGAATCGTCTTCAAATGACTCTGGTCGCGGAAACTCTCGGCATAGATCTTGTAAACGTCTTCGGTGCCCGACGGCCGCGCGGCGAACCACCCCGCCTCGGTCTCGACCTTGATACCGCCGAAGGATTGGTCGTTGCCCGGCGCCTGGGTCCGAATCGCAGTGACCGGTTCGCCGGCGAGTTGGCGCATGTCGAGTTGTTCCGGCCCGAGCGCCTTCAGCGCATTCTTCTGCTTCGGCGTCGCCGGCACGTCGATTCGCTCGTAATGGGGCACGCCGAGTTCGGCCGTAAGCGTCGCAAACAACTGGCTCGGGTCGCGGCCGGTGCGGCCGAGAATTTCGGCGGCGAGCAGTCCCATCACCACCCCGTCCTTGTCGGTCGTCCAGACCGTGCCGTCGCGCTTGAGGAAGGATGCGCCTGCGCTTTCCTCGCCGGCAAAGCCGAACGCACCGCTGCCGAGGCCCTCGACGAACCATTTGAAGCCGACCGGCGTTTCGACCAGCCTGCGGTTCAGCTTGGCCGCGACACGGTCGATGATCGAACTGGAGACGATGGTTTTGCCGATCGCGGCCCCGCTGCCCCATTGCGGACGATGCTCGAACAGATAGGCGATCGCGGCGGCCAGAAAATGGTTCGGGTTCATCAGGCCGCCGGTGCGCGTCACGATGCCGTGCCGGTCGGCGTCGGTGTCATTGGCAAAGGCGACGTCGAAACGGTCGCGCATCGCAATCAGGCTCGCCATCGCGAACGGCGAGGAGCAATCCATCCGGATTTTGCCATCCCAGTCCGCCGTCATGAAACGGAACGTGGGATCGACGGCGGTGTTCACGACCGTCGCATTGATTCCGTAATGTTCGATCAGCGGCTCCCAGTAATGAACGGCGGCGCCGCCCAGTGGGTCGATCCCGATTTTCACGCCCGATGATTTGATCAGCGCCATGTCGACGGTATTGCCGAGATCGGCGACATAGGGACGGATGTAGTCGTGCAGATGAGTCGTGGGCGGCCTTGCGGGCGCGCTCATAAGGCATCCGCGCAACGCCCTTCATGTCGGCTTGCATATAGGCGTTGGCGGCCTTTTCGACCTTGCCCGTCACGTCGGTGTCGGCCGGACCGCCATGCGGCGGATTGTATTTGTAGCCGCCATCCTCGGGCGGATTGTGCGACGGCGTGATGACGACGCCATCGGCAAGCCCGCTGGTTCGGCCCTTGTTGTAGCTCAGGATCGCATGCGAGATGACGGGCGTCGGCGTGTAGCCGCCGCGCTCGTCGATCATGATGTCGACGCCGTTGGCAGCAAACACTTCCACCGCGCTGGCCAGCGCCGGCTCGGCGAGCGCATGGGTATCGATGCCGACGAACAGCGGGCCGGTCAGTCCCGTCTCGCGGCGGTGGTCGCAGATCGCCTGCGTCGTGGCCAGGATATGGTTTTCGTTGAACGAGTTCTTCAGCGACGTCCCGCGATGGCCCGAGGTTCCAAAGGCGACGCGCTGGGTGGGATCGGACGGATCGGGTTTCGACGCGAAATAGGCCGTTACCAGCTGCGGCACGTTGACGAGGGAGGCGGGATCGACCGGTTTGCCGGCAGCGGGATTGGGGGCAGTCACATGACCTCACGGGATGGGTGGTTCGCCGGATTATACGTGGAAGCCGCCGCATGAGCAAAATTGGGGCATGACGCCCCCGGAGCAGCCCGCCGATCGGGCGGTTTCTAGTAAACGCCGCGCTGCCGCGGCAGTTTCCTCGCACCTTGCGCAAAATACGGGTTGGTCAGGCATTGCGCCGAGCGGCCCGAAGCGGACGCCGCGCACTGTGCCAGCGACGTAAAGCTGCACTCGATATAGCCGCCGTCAATGCCGTAGGTCTGCAGGCAAACCGGGTAGCTCGGATCATAGGTCTGGGCGCGCGCGGGTGCGGCGACCAGCACCGTTGCGATCGTCAGGGTCGTGCAGGCCAAAGGCGCATTGGGAGGCTCCTTCGGGATAGGTGGATCAGACGGCGGGGAGATGATTGATTCCCGTCGACAGACAGATAGGAAGCGATACGGAAATCAGCCACCTGAAATGAGGCGGTCGCTGACGCCCCCGACCGGCGGCACTGCCATCGCCTGCCGCGCTTCCGGGGTTTCGACGGGCCGGTCTGCAATAGATCGCCCTTGGCCGGCGAGATAGTTTAGGCTTAAAATATTCATGAAAGCCGCCGCGGCACGGCTGTAGGCGGGGTGACGGCTGCCGTCACTTGCGGTAGCCGCAGCCGACGAGCAGGAGCGATGTCCGCAATGAGCCTCGACACGTATCGATCGCCATCCGATGCTTTCGCGGCCACGGCTGCGAGGCAGCCGGACGGGCCATTCTTGCTGGCGCCCGCCAGCGCGCAATTGGCCTACGCGCCGGAAGGATTTCGGATCGAATACGGCGCGTTCAAGACCGAAATCGACCGGCTGCGCAACGAGTATGCGGCCGCCGGCTACGGACGCGGGGCGCGGGTTGCCTTGCTGCTCGAAAATCGCCCGGTGTTTTTTCTGCACTGGCTCGCGCTCAATGCGCTCGGGGTTTCGATCGTTCCGATCAACCCCGATGTCCGGCCCGACGAATTGTCTTTCCAGCTAGAACTGTCGCAGGCCGACCTGCTGGTCGCCACGCCAGACCGCATTCAGGTGACTAAAGGCGCGACACTCGGGCGCGCCCGCCTGATCGATACCGACAGTCGCATCCCTCCGTGCCAGTCGGACGTCGTGGCCCAGAATGCCGGGTTCAACGGCGAATGCGCGCTGCTGTTCACCTCCGGCAGCACCGGCAAGCCAAAGGGCTGCATGCTGTCGAACCGCTATTTCCTGCAGGTCGCGGACTGGTATCTGGCGCAGGGCGGCGTCGCCGAACTGCTGCCGGACCGCGAGATCAACCTGACGCCGCTGCCGATGTTTCACATGAACGCGCTCGGCTGCAGCGCGGTCGGCATGATGGTGCTCGGCGGCGCCGTGGTTCCGCTCGATCGCTTTCACGCCAACCGCTGGTGGCAGTGCGTGGCCGATAGCGGCGCGACCGTCGTGCATTGCCTTGGCGTCATCCCGGCCATTCTGCTGCAACTGCCGGCGACCGAGGTCGAACGGCAGCACCGCGTGCGCTTCGCCTTCGCCCCCGGCGTCGATGTCCGCCACCGCGCCACCTTCGAGGAACGCTACCGCATTCCGATCGTCGAGGCCTGGGCGATGACCGAGACCGGCGGCGCGGCCGCCACCACCACGTCGCGCGAACCGGCAGGCTTTGGCGCGCGCTGCGTCGGCCGGCCGCATGACGGCATGGAATATCGCCTCGTCGACGATCACGGCGCCGATGTCCCGCCCGGTAAGCCCGGCGAATTGCTGGTTCGCGCCAAAGGCACCGACGCGCGCGCCGGTTTCTTCAGCGGCTACCTGAAAGACGAGGAAGCCACCGAGGCAGCATGGCAGGGCGGCTGGTTCCACACCGGAGATCTGGTCTTCACCGATGACGACGGGCTGATGTATTTCTTCGATCGCAAGAAGACCATCGTGCGGCGCAGCGGCGAGAATATCGGCGTGCTTGAAGTCGAAAGCGCGCTGTACATGGACACCCGCATCGGCGGCTGCGCGGTGACGCCGGTTCCCGACGACATCCGCGGCGAAGAGGTATTTGCGTTCATCGTGCCGAATGAAAAGATCGAGGATGCGAATGCCTTCGCCGACCTCGATCGTGAAGAACCTGCGCCGAACGTCTCGCCTATCACAAGGTGCCCGGCTACGTCGCCATCGTCGACGAACTGCCCCTGTCGTCAACGCGCAAGCTCGCGCGCGGCGAGATCAAGACGCTGGCGGCGGAAGCCGTCAGCGCCCATCGCGCGATCGACCTGCGCGCGCTGAAAGCAAAGCTGCGCCACGCCTGAGCAAAGCAACTGCTACGGCAGCAGTTTGTACTTTCCGTTTTCGATTTGGACCATGATCCGCGCACGACCGTCGACGCCGTGACGGTCGGCCGGCGTGTAGGTGTAGACGCCATGCGTGCCCACGACCTCTTTCGTCGTGAACAGCGCCTCGCGCAGCGCGTTGCGGAACGCAGGCGTGCCGGGCGCAGCGCCCGTCGCCTTGGCGCGTTTGGCAGCATCCATGAACACCAGCCAGCCATCGAATGCATAGGGCGAAAACGCATCGGCCGGCGCCTCGCCATTGGCCTTCTCGTAGGCCGCACGGAATGCGAGGGCTACCTTGCGGATCGGATTGCTCTCGGGAAGCTGCTCGGCCGCGGTCACCGGCCCAGTCGGGCAGATGATGCCCTCGGCCGATTTGCCGGCGAGCCGCAAAAAGTCCGCGCTGATCATGCCGTGATTGCCGTAGAGCGGTCCCTTGTAGCCGCGCTCGGCCAGCGCGATCACCGGCAGCGCGCCGGGCGTTCCGGTGCCGCCGAGCATGATCGCATCGGGCCGCGTGGAAATCGCGCGCAGCACTTGCGCGGTGACCGAATTGTCCGAGCGCGCATAGCGTTCGTTCGCGATCACCTTGATCTCGGCCTTCTCGGCCGCTTGCAGCAGCGAGTTGTACATCAGGTCGCCGAACGCGTCGGAAAAGCCGATGAAGGCCACCGTCTTAACGTTGCGGCCCTTCATGTGGTCGACGATACCTTGGACGAGCAGCGGCGTCGGCTGCGGCGTCTGCACCACCCACGGCCCGCCCTCTCCCGGCGGGACCGGCGCGATCGGTGAGACCGCCACCATCGGCACCTTCATCTCGATCGCCGCGGTGGCCATCGCCAGCGTCTGCGGCGCGCCTGATGTGCCGATCAGGAAGTCGACCTTTTCCTGCTCGACCAGCTTGCGCGCGTTGCGCGTCGACGCGGCCGGGTCCGAACCGTCGTCGAGCTGGATGACGCGGATCTTTTCGCCGTCGATCTCGCCGACATAGGCCTGGCCCGCCGCCAGTCCCTTGGCATTCGGCACGCCGATCGAGGACACCGGTCCGCTCAGGCCGGTGACGAAACCGACGAGAATTTCAGCGCGTGCCGGCACGATGGCGCCGAGCAGAAGTGCGGCGCCGATCAACAAGGCTTTTCTGTTTTTCATGATCTCACTCGATGTGGACGAATGGGCTCAACCCTGCCCGGGTACCAGCGCAAGCACGCGCAGCGGACTGCCGGAGCCGTTCAGGATCTTGAGCGGCGCGGCCACGATTACCGCGCCGGTCGGCGGAAGCTGGTCGAGATTGCACAGGCATTGCAGGCCGTAACGTCCGCCGCCGTGCAGGAAATGGTGCGCCGGATAGGGCGGATCGAGATGACCGGCCTGGCCGGCATCGGTCCCGATCGTCTCGGTGCCGAAGCCGATGACGCCGCGCTCCTCGACCAGCCAGCGCATCACGGCGGCATCCGGCCCCGGCGTGTGCGCGCCGTCGTCCTTCAGATTGGCGTAGTCGCGCCAGCCTTTTTTCGACCAGTCGGTGCGCAGCAGCACCCAGTGCCGTTCCGGAATCCGCCCGTGGCTTTTTTCCCAGGCTTCAATGACCGGTATCGTCAAAAGGAAGTCCGCATCCTTTGCAGCCTGCGCCGAACAATCGATCACGCAGGCCGGCGCAATCATGTCGCGCACCGGCAGCGTATCGACCGAATTGTTCGGCAGATCCTTGCCGGTGAACCAGTGGATCGGCGCGTCGAAATGCGTGCCGGTGTGCTCGCCGAAGGTCAGGTTGTTCCAGTACCAGGCGGGACCACTCGCGTCGTAACGCGAAATCTGCTGGATGCGCACCGGCGCGGCCTGGCCGAATTCCGGCGGCAGCACGATGACCGGGAAAGTCCGGGCTGAGCGTGAACGTCAGGTCGACGACGCGCACCGCGCCGGATGCGACCGCGCCGGCAAATTGCATGAGACCATTGCTGTCCATTGCGCTTCTCCCGTTCTCAACAAACCGACCTACGCCCCGAGTTCACGCTCGACCGCCTTGGGATTGGCCGCCAGGCGCTGGCGAATATCTTCCGCGACATCGCCGACGAACACGTCTTCCAGTCCGCGTTTGAGCGCCGAGACGATCGACGACGCGACAGCGCGCGGCGCGACCTTTGGCGGCGGCACCGTCTGAAACCACTCGATATCGAGCGGGCCCGTGAACACGTTCACCACCTTGACGCCGCCGGGCCGCAGTTCCGCCCGCAAACAATGCGACAGCGACAGGCAGGCCGCCTGCGACGCCGAATACGCGCCGAACATCGGCCAGTTCGCCAGCGCATAGACCGACAGGATGTTGACCCAGGCCGCCGCGCTGTTGACGCCGTCGGCGCCGCGCATCCGCATCGCCGGCCCGAACGCCTGCGCCAGATGCACGAAGCCGAGATAGTTTTGGTCGATCTCGTCGCGCACGACGCTGGTGCCCTGCCGGTCGAGCAGTCCGCCGGCGCGGACATGCTCGGTGGTGTTGACGAGGATATCGACCTTGCCGCCGATATCGGCCGCCAGATCGGCAACCGACTTCTCGTCGCCGATATCGAGCGGCACGATCTCGACCCCCTCCAGCGCCCGAAGCGCATCCTCGCCGGGGAACGGCTTCCACGGTTCGGCGACGCCGACGAACACGATCGATGCGCCGGCCGCCTTCAGCGCGGCGACGACTTCCTGACCGACGATGCTTCGCCCGTTCGTCACCAGAACGCGCCGGAATTTCGGGTCGGCCGTCATCTCGCGCCACTGCCTGTCGTCCGCCATGTTGGGGGTCTCCCGCTCGGGGTGCGCGAAGGCGACCGCCTGCCCGCTCTTGTCCAGTTGAAACGACATCAGGACCGGCTTGCCCTCTTCGCAATCGGCATGCAGGTGCGTCACCAGCCTGGGCCCGCAGTCCATCGCGACGAGTCCGACGCGCCATGGCGCGCGCTCGCGGAAATGCACGTCGGCCGGAACGCGAAGCGTGGTTTCGGACAACAGCGTGCCGCGCCGTGGCGCATCGGCGAAAACGAGATCGGCGGACAGGCACGCCGGGCACGCATCCCGCGCCGGATAGCAGAAGGTTCCGCACGCGCCGCAACGCTGCAGCATGAAGCGGCCTTCGGCGGCGGCCAGCGTAAAACCGTGCGCGGCGCGGCTGCGGGCGCGCGGCGGCGACGTCGGCAGCCGCGTGCGCGACAGCGGATTCTTGCGGCGCGGTTTTACGATCGGTTCGACCATCAGCCCGGTCCCGCGAGGATCGCCGCGCCCGAAGCGAGGCCGCGATCATAGTTGATCATTCCAAAACCCGACGCCAACCCGATCCGCGCATCCCGGACCTGCGTCGGACCGGCCTGCCCGAGCACCTGCCGCATCGCCTCGACCACGCCGAGATAGGCGCCGCCCGCGCCGGCCTGCCCGACCGATAGCTGCCCGCCCGAGGTGTTGTGCGGGAACGTGCCGTCGATCGTGAGATCATGCTGCCGCACGAAGTCCGGCCCCTCGCCCTTGCGGCAGAAGCCGAGATCCTCGAACTGCATCATCGATATCACGGGGTAGTCGTCGTAGGTCTGGACGAAGTCGATATCGTCTGGCTTGACGCCGGCCATCGCGTAGAGTTCGTCGACATCAACAGCCCATCCGCCGCGCACTTGGACCGGATCGTCGCCAAACGCATTGTGGCGCTCGATGGTCGAGAGAATCTTGACGGCGGGCAGCTTTAGCGATGCGGCGACGTCTTCCCCCATCACGAGAAACGCCTCCGCACCCGCGCACGGCATCACGCAGTCGAACAAATGGATCGGGTCGGCGATCGGCCGCGCCGACATGTATTGCTCGAGGCTCAACGGCGCTTTCATCAGGGCGTTGGGATTGCGCAGCGCGTTGCTGCGCTGGGCAACCGCGATCCTGCCAAAATCTTCGCGCCGCGCGCCGAACGTCCGCATGTAATTGCGCGCGATCAGCGCAAAGCTCGCATTGGCCCCGCCGGCGCCGTAGGGATAGACGGCATCCTGGTTGAAGCGCGAAAAGTTCTCCAGCGTGGCGCGGAATGAATCGACGTGGTTGGTATCGCCGGCGACACAGGCCACGATGCTGGCGTCGCCCGCCTGCACCGCCCGCGCGGCACGGCGCAGCGCGGCGATCGCGCTCGCGCCGCCGAGCGGAATGGTGTCGAGCCATCGCACGCACAGGCCGAAATGCTGGGTGAGCCCGATCCCGCTGTCGAGCCCCGCCGTAAAGCTCGAAACGCAGAAGCCGTCGATATCGCGCGGGGTGATTCCCGCACCATCGACCAGCGCCTTCAGCGCGCGGCCGATCCACCACGGCGCGCTCTCGATCGAGTAGCGCACATAGGGAATCGTCACCGGCACCGCCATCACGACCCGATCATAAGGTGTTCGGACGGCGTTATGCATCGGGCTGCAGCATGTCCTGTCCTTTAGGTGCTCTTTGGTTTGTCGGCCTGCGGACGCGCCAGCGCGGCGCGAAAATCCTGGCGGGCGCGATCGTTGGCCAGCGCAAAGCTCGGCCCCCGGCTCGGCTCGGTGCCGTTGAGGCGCCGCAACTGCACCCACATCTCCGCGCTCTTCAGCGCCACCGCCGCGCAGTTCACCACCGGCGCATGACCGACCTTGAAACCGTGCTCGCTCGCAATCAGCAGACCCGGCAGCACACCGGCCGGGATGATGACGTCGGCGCCGCGATCGAGCAGCGGCTGCGCGCAGGCCGTGAAGTCGGCCAGCATGCGCGCTTTCGCCGTCCGCATCGCCGGCAAACGCGGCGCTGAAATCCTCCGGCCGGCAACCCATCCCGGTGACATGCACCACGCGGCCGGAAAGCCCGTAGCGATCGGCCTGCTCGTAATGCCAGACCTCGAAGGCGGCATCGAGCGTGACCAGTCCGAGCCGCCGCCCGAGCTGCGACGCCGCCAGCAGCGTCGCCTCGCCGGTCCCGATCACCGGAATCGTCAGCGCCGAGCGCAGTTCGTACAATCCGGGATCCTGGAAGTGGCCCATGACGTAGGCGTCAAAACCATTCTCCTGCGCAGCGAGGCCATTGTCGATCGCCTGCATCGCGCAACGAAATTCGCTCAAGCGGCCGAAATCGCGGTCGGAGGGCGTGATGCCTTCGACATGGACGCTGGTGCCGGGCGCCGCGATCTCGTTCAGATAGGCGGCAAGCTGCGCCATGTAGGGTGCGCTGGTGGCCTGGTCGACGAAGCTCTGCCAGAAGATGCGCACAGCAATATCCTGTTTCACAGGCGAACCGCGCCGGGCCTTGCGCCCCGCAGTCACGGAGGGTGACGACACGCACGGCT
This sequence comes from uncultured Alphaproteobacteria bacterium, assembly GCA_963783115.1. GTDB lineage: Bacteria > Pseudomonadota > Alphaproteobacteria > Rhizobiales > Xanthobacteraceae > Bradyrhizobium. The sequence continues at coordinate 123,818 of CAWAMK010000010.1, forward strand.
GGCGTTTGCGGAGGCGCTTCGAAGCGTGACGCCATCCCGTCGACTGAAATATTTCAACCACAAAACAATTTTGGCGTCAATTGAACCGCGCTGAGAGGCGCGCTGCGCGCGACGAGACCGCGTTGCCGAAACGACAGGCAGGTAGCGCCTCACCCTTTTGCACAAGCGAATTCATCTCTCGCAGCCGCGCGCGCCGCCGCGAACTTTTCCGCGGCGCGCAGATCTGGCGTATTGACCTGCGCTCGGAGAAATACTTTAGGCTTTAAACAATTGACGGGGAGTGGACGCCGTGCAGATGCACGGCCGTCCAGGTCGTTGCGTTGATAAAGGCTCTTCAATCGTGGCTGGGATCATCGACCTCGGGACGGCGGGCGGTGCGAGCGGGGTCGCCTTTGCCGCGATTGATATCGCCGTTTCAGGAGCCGCTTCCGCTCCTCGCCGCCTGAGCGGAAATGAAATCGCGAACCAGGCCGGCGAATTCTTCCGGCATCTGATCGGGGAGCGGCACCATGCCTCCTGATATCTCGCGCAAGACGCTGCCCTGCGATGGCTCCAGCGACCTTCGGAGCCACCGGATGAACGTGCGGATCGCCCGTCGGAGCAATGACCAGCGTGGGACACCGGATGTGCCCCAGACGGTCCTCCATCCGATAGCGATTCACCACCCGGTGCCCTTCCGCCGCCATCTCGCCGGCGCGCAGCGCGTCGATCATGAAGCGCTGCAGCAGGTCGATATCGTCGGCGGGGTAGAACGGCTGCCGGCGCGCCCACAGTTCGGTAAGATGCGCGCCGTCGGTTCTTGCCTCTACATCGTCGATGACGCGCGTGCCGTGGTGTTTGGCCCGGCGGGCCGCATCGACGAACGGACAGGCCGAGAGCACCAGCGCGCTGACGCGCGCCGGCATCGAGGCCGCCATTTCAACCGCGATCGCCGCACCGGTGTGATGGCCGACGATCGCCGCGCGCGGCACTTCCAGCGCATCGAGCAGCGCGAACGCGCCCTCCGCCCACAATTCGATCGAGGGGTCGCCGGCGGGGGCATCGGAATCGCCGAAACCGAGCGTGTCCATCGCGATGGCGCGGAAATCGCGGCCGAGCAGCGGCAGCACGTCGCGGTATTCGTCCCACGAGCGCGGCGTCTGATGCAGCAGGAGAATCGGGAAAGCCGCTTCCCGCCATGGCGACGTGGATGCGCCCAAGACGCGTCGTAACAAAGCGGCGCTCGACGCTGGGAGCGGTGCTGGTGGCGTTCATTTCATGACTCCATGCGGTCGCGGCGACCAGGCCCGCGCCGGCTTCCGGCAGCAATTGCGGCATCGATCGTGCTGGTCCGACCTCGATCCATGCTGACATCTCGCTCAAGTCGCGGCTGTTTTCAACCAAGGGGAATGCAATGCGCAAGATGTTAGGTTTGACTGCCCTCATCGGCGGCCTTGTCGCGGCCTCGACCGCACAGGCCGACATCACGGTCGGGTTCGTGACCTCGCTCAGCGGGCCCGGCTCCTCGATCGGCATCCCGTACGGGCGCGGCATCCAGGCCGCGATGGAATACAAGAGCGAGGTCAACGGCGAGAAGATCAAGCTGATCCAGCTCGACGACGGCTCCGATCCCTCCGCCGCCACCCGCAACGCGCGCAAGCTGATCGAGGAAGAAAAGGTCGATCTGCTGATCGGCACTGCGACCACGCCCGTCGACCATCGCGATGATGGCGGTCGCGACCGAGTTGAAGGTGCCGATGATCGCCGTCTCGCCGCTGAACGGGCCGCCGAACCCGGCCGATCAGTGGGCCATCTCCGTTCCGCAACCCGCCTCGCTGCTGGTCAAGATCGTCGCCGACCGCATGAAGCGCGATGCCATGAAGAACATCGGCTATATCGGCTTCTCCGATGCCTGGGGCGATCTCGTCTACAACGGCGCCAAGGCCGCCGAAGCCGACGACGGCATCAAGATCCTGACCAACGAGCGCTATGCGCGCGTCGACACGTCGGTCACCGGCCAGATCCTGAAGATTCTCGCGGTACGTCCGGACGCCGTGCTGATCGGCGGCTCGGGCACGCAGGGCGCGCTGCCGCTGCTCGCGCTCGGCGAACGCGGCTACAAGGGCAAGATCTACGGCACCGTCGCGCTGGTCAATCCGGATTTCGTCCGCGTCGGCGGCAAGGCGGCGGAAGGCATCCAGGTCTCGGCCGGCCCGGTGATCGTGGCCGAGCAGCTTCCCGACAACCATTTCGCCAAGAAGCTCGCGCTCGAATTCCGCGCCGCCTTCCAGAAGGCCAACAACGTCCCCACCACCGACGGCTTCTCGGCCTATTCCTTCGACGGCTGGCTGATCTTCACCACCGCCGCGGAGCGCGCGCTGAAAACCGCAAAGCCCGGCACGGTCGAATTCCGCAAGGCCATGCGCGACGAGATCCTCAACACCAAGGAGCTCTCGGGCGTGCATGCGATCTACAATTTCAAGGCCGGCGCCTATTACGGCGTGGACGAGCGCGCGCTGGTGATCGTCCGCCTCGTCAACGGCGCGTGGACCTACGAGCCCTGAGCGAGACTGACGCGTAGCACGGAAGGGCGGCCGAGGGGATGACGGCAGATATCGCAGCGATCCTCGCGATCGACGGCATAGCCACCGGGGCGATCTACGCCCTGGTGGCGATCGGCACCGTGCTGATCTTCACCGTGACGCGGGTGATCTTCGTTCCGTTCGGCGACATCGCAGCCTTCACGGCGCTCACGCTGGCGGCGCTCGACGCGAAACAGCTCCCCGGCACGGTCGGGCTGGTCATCGTGCTGGCCTGCATGGCCTGCGCGATGGAGGTCGTCTCGCTGGCGCGCGCCGGCGAGTTTCGCGCGTTGCCGAAGGCCGTCCTCTGCTATCTCGTGCTGCCCTTGATCGTCGTCGGGATCGTCTGGCTGGCGATGCGCTTCAATCCGCCGATGCCGGTCCGGATCGTGCTGGCGCTGCTCCTGATCATGCCGGTCGCGCCACTGCTCGACCGGATCGTGTTCCGCCCGATCGCGGACGCCTCGGTGCTGCTGCTGCTGACCGTCTCGGTCGCGCTGCATTTCGCGCTGGTCGGACTCGGCCTGCTGTTCTTCGGGCCTGAGGGCGTGCGGACCGAGCCGCTGACCTCGATGGCGATCGAGATCGCGGGCGTCCACGTTTCCGGCCAGACCGTGCTGATCCTGACCGCGGCGCTCGTGTTCAGCGGCCTGCTGTTTCTGTTCTTCGACTTCACGCTGATCGGCAAGGCGCTGCGCGCGACCGCGGTGAACCGCACCGGCGCCCGCCTGATCGGCATCCGTCCCGCCCGCGCCGGCACCATCGCCTACCTGCTGGGATCGCTGATGGCCGGCGTCTCCGGCGTCCTGATCGCGCCGGTGAACACGATCTTCTACGACTCCGGCTTCCTGCTCGGCCTGAAGGCCTTTGTCGGCGCCATCATCGGCGGCCATGGCCAGCTATCCCGGTGCGGCGCTCGGCGCGTTCGGCGTCGGCATCATCGAGAGCTTCGCGTCGTTCTAGAGCAGCACCTTCAAGGACGTCATCGTGTTCTCGCTGCTGATCCCGGTCCTGCTCTGGCGCTCGCTCGCCTCGCAGCATTCCGAAGAGGAAGTCGAGGAATGACGCGGCTGCAGATCCGTCTCGTCATTGCCGCCGCGATCGCCTGCCTCGTCGCGGCGCCCTTCGTGCTCAACCCGTTCAGCATCACGCTGCTGAACTATATCGGCATCTATTCGCTGGCCGCGATCGGCCTGGTGCTGCTGACCGGCGTCGGCGGCATCGTGTCGTTCGGTCAGGCGGCCTTTGTCGGCATCGCGGCCTACGCGACGGCGTGGATCACGGCCGTGAACGGCTATTCGCCCTGGCTCGGGCTGGCGCTGGCGCGTGGTCCTGACCTGCGGCATCGCCGCGATCCTCGGCTTCGTGACGTTGCGGCTGCAGGGACACTTCCTGTCGCTGAGCACGGTCGCCTGGGGACTGGCGATCGTACTTCCTGTTCGGCAACATCGACGGCCTCGGTCACCATCAACGGCATCTCCGGCATTCCGCCGATCTCGATCGGCCCGGTATGCGCTCGTCGAAAGCTGGCAGATCTATTTCCTGATCTGGGCCATCGTCGTTGCGATGCTGCTGCTCTGCTACAATCTGCTCAACTCCCGCACGGCCGCGCGATGCGCGCGCTGCGCGGCGGCAATACGCTGGTCGAAAGCCTCGGGCATCAACGCCTTCCAGGTCAAGCTGACGACCTTCGTCATCGCCGCGTTCCTCGGCGCGCTGTCCGGCTGGCTCTACGCGCATCTCGGCCGTTTCGTCAGCCCCGGGCCGTTCGATGCCAGCATGGGCATCGAATATCTGATGATGGCGATGGTCGGCGGCGCCGGCAGCATTCTCGGGCGGCGTGGTCGGCGCCGCCATCGTCACGCTTCTGAAGAACTCCGTGCAGGACTATCTGCCGCTGATCGCCAAGGGCGCCTCCGGCCAGCTCGAGATCGTCGCGTTCTCGGCGCTGTTCATCCTGTTCCTGCAGCGCGCCCGCGCAGGGCATCGTGCCGTTCCTGTCCGCGCTTCCTGCCGCGAGCTCAAGCAGTCCCGTCCGCAAGCAGCGCCGGCGCTGCCGCGCCGCGAGCAGCCGGCGCCCGGCACGCTTCTGCTCAAGGTCAGCGACGCGCAGCGGCGGTTCGGCGGTCTCGTTGCCGTCAACAATGTCAGCTTCGATGTCCGGTCCGGCGAGATCCTCGGACTGATCGGGCCGAACGGCGCCGGCAAGACCACGATGTTCAACCTGCTCACCGGGGCGCTGCGCACCAACAGCGGCGAGATCGCGTTCGCGGGCCAGTCGATCACCGCGCGACCAGCAATTCCAGATCGCCCGCGCCGGAATCGCGCGCACCTTCCAGCACGTCAAGCTGCGCCCGCGCATGACGCTGCTCGACAACGTGCTGCTCGGCACCTATTCGCGCACCAGGACCGGCCTGTTCGCCGGCGCGCTGCGCCTGAACCAGGCGGAAGAAGCCAGCGCCCGCTACGAGGCGATGCGGCAGCTCGAACGGGTCGGCCTCGGCGAAAAGCCGTTCGAACTTGCCGGCAATCTGCCGCTCGGCAACCAGCGCGTGCTCGAGATCGCCCGCGCGCTGGCGGCCGATCCGACGCTGCTCGTGCTCGACGAGCCGGCCGCCGGCCTGCGCCGCCAGGAAAAGCTCAAGCTCGCCGAATTGCTGCGTTCGCTGCGCGCCGACCATCTGACCATCCTGCTGGTCGAGCACGACATGGAATTCGTGATGTGCGCTGGTCGACCGCATCGTGGTGCTCGATTTCGGCTCAAAGCTTTGCGAGGGCGACGCCGGCCGCGATCCGCAGCGATGCCCGCGTCCAGGAAGCCTATCTCGGGGGTGTCGCGTGACGGCGATGCTCTCGATCGAAAACGTGTCGGTCGCCTACGGCAAGGTCGAGGCGGTGCGCAACGTTTCGCTGTCCGTCGAGCAGGGCCAGATCGTGACCGTGATCGGCCCCAACGGCGCCGGCAAGACCACGCTGCTGATGGCCGCGATCGGCCTGTTGAAGTCCACCGGGCGGATGCTCGTTTCACGGCGTCGACCTGGCGCGGATCGACGTCGAGGGCCGCGTCGAACGCGGCCTCTGCCTGGTGCCCGAGAAGCGCGAGCTGTTCGCCGACATGTCGGTCGCCGACAATCTCCTGCTCGGCACCTACAGCCTGCGCGATCGCTCGACGACGCGCAAAAGCCTCGACGACGTGTTCGACCGCTTTCCGCGGCTGAAGGAGCGCAGCAAGCAGGCCGCCGGCACGCTATCGGGCGGCGAGCGGCAGATGCTGGCGCTCGGCCGCGCGCTGATGGCGAAGCCGAAGCTGCTCGTGCTCGATGAACCCAGTCTCGGCCTCGCCCCGCTGATCGTGCGCGAAATTTTCCGCACCATCGCCTCGCTGCGCAGCCTCGGCGTATCGGTGCTGCTGGTCGAGCAGAACGCCCGCGCCGCGCTGGAAACCGCTGATTACGGCTATGTGCTGGAAACCGGCGAGATCATCCAGTCCGGCCCGGCGGACACGCTGATCCACGACCCGAAACTGATCGCGGCCTATCTCGGCGGCCACTGACGCAAGGCTGCGCGCCGCATCACGCGACCGGCTCGCGCGCGAGACCCATCGCGCGCAACGCCGACGCAAAGGCGGCAAGGCGTTTCTCGCGATAGGCCGCCTGATCGACGCCTTCATAGTTCATGAATCCCTGCCCGGTCTTCATGCCGATGCGCCCTTCGCGCATGTTGGTCGCGATGATCTCGGGTGCGGCGTAGCGGCTGTCGCCGAGCGCCTCGACCAGATAGCGGCTGGCGTGATGCAGGATATCGCCGCCACCCCAGTCGATGAACTCGAGCAGGCCGAGCACCGCAAAGCGGAATCCAAAACCATAGATCACGGCCTTGTCGATATCCTCCGCCGAAGCCACCCCTTCTTCCACCATGCGGGCAGCCTCGTTCATGGCCAACGCCTGAATTCGGGGAACGATAAAACCCGGCCGCGCCGCGCAGACCACCGGCACCTTGCCGATGCCTTCGAGCAGCGCCTTCATCCGCGCGGTCACATCAGGCGCGGTGAGCCGCCCCGGCGACAATTCGATCAGCGGCACGAGGTAGGCCGGATTGAGCCAATGCGCATTGAGGAACCGGCCGGGATGTTCGATCGATCCCGCGAGATCGTCGACCAGTATCGTCGACGTGGTCGACGCGATGATCGGACCTTCGCCCGCCAGCCGCGAAGCTTCGGCCAGCGCCGCCTGCTTCAGGCTGAGGATTTCCGGCACACCCTCGAAGATCACGTCGCAGCGCGGCAACGCCGCGCCGGCCTCCTGACGGGGCACGATCGCGATCCGTTCGGCGATCACGGGCACTAGCTCTGCCGGCAGCAGATCGATGCGCGAGAGAATCTCGAGCGTGGAACGGATTTCCGCCCTTGCCTCGGCCGCCAGCGCCTCGAACGCGGCAGCTTCGCGCTCCTTGAAGTCGACGACGATCACCTGGTGGCCGGCAAAGGCGAAGACCACCGCAATCCCGCGGCCCATCCGGCCGGCGCCAAGGCATCCGATCACCGGTCTCATCGAAAACCCTCGGTGAGAAGATTTTGCAGCGCGGCCCGGTCGAGATCGCCGAGGCCGAGCGACGACAGGCTTCGGCCCGTCGCCGCGAAATCCTGCCCGGTGATGGCGGCGCCGATCGCGAGGAACGCCTTGACGAGCGGCGTTTGCACGCCCGCGAGCGTCGCCACCGAATCGAAGAACGACAGGCCGAGCCGCAGATCCTCCAGCATGTAGCGATGCTCGAGGAGAACGAGGCGTTCCGACCAGTCGCCGGAATCCGTGAGCTGGTCGTGCGCATCGCGCGCATACATCCAGGGCTCGCCGTCCTTGGCATAGTGGTTGGCCAACGGGAAATGCGGGCCGCCGTAACCAAGCGCCTCGCGGATGGCGATACGCTCGGCATCGAGCGCGTCGGTGACGCGGCGGATCGCCGGCTGCGTGCCTTCCTTGTGGATGTCCCACTTCTCGAAATGTTCGATCGGGCCGGCGTTCATGGTGATCAGCGGCGGGTGAATGATCGGGCCGGCATTCATCAGCGCGCCCGAGAGCGCATCGCCGCAGGGCTCGATCGCATTCGGAAACGCGCGACCGATCACATCGAGCGCGTGCGGGGCGAGGCGCAACGGAAACACGCCGGTCGGCAGCCGCGCGCCCCGGCCCGAGATGCGTACGGTGTAAGGCCCCCGCTTGCGCGCCAGCCACGGCAATGTCCCGGTCTCGGCGGTCGCAATTTCCGCGCGGTTGCCCGCGTCTTTTGCCGCGCGGGCAAAGATGTAGGAGCCGAACGTGCCGGGCGGCAGGAACACCACCTGGCCGTCGCGCAGATGCGGCGCGGCGAGGTCGGCGATGGCGGGCTGCGCGAAGGCCGGCGCCGGACACAGGATGAGATCGGCACCGTCGATGGCTTCGGCGATCGACGACGTGATCTTCGCCAGCCTCGCTTCCCGTTGGCCAGACCGATCGATCACCGTTACCGTGCCGCCCTGCGCACGATGCGCTTCGACATCTGCAGGATTTCGCCGCCATAGCCGGACGTCGTGGCCAGCCAGGGCAAAATCGCCGGCGGCCGCGAACGAACCGTTGCCCCCACCCAACACCGCAATCTTCAAGATGTCCTCCGCTTCAGGTCCTGCTACGCCACGATCGGCTGCTGGCCGCCATTGTCGCCAAAGGCTTCCTCGCGATAGAGCCCGAGCGCGTTCATGACCGGCAGGTCGTTGAAGGTGAACAGGCAGGCGTCCTCGCTGGCCGACGCATTGGCGTGCTCGTGCCAGGCCCAGGACGGCACGCAGAAGATGTCGCGCTCCTTCCAGTCGAACCGCTTGCCGTCGATGATCGAGTGACCGCGCCCCTTGGCGACCTGATAGATGAAGCTGCCGGTGTGACGGTGCGCGCGCGTGCTCTCGCCCGGACGCAGCATCTGCATCGAGGCGCCGATCGTCTGCATCACCGGCCCGCCAGTCACCGGATTGACGTAGTTCATGAGAACGCCGTCATACGGCGATCCATCAGTGGCCTTGCCGTAGCGCTGCAGCGCCTCGTAGGTCGGCCCCCACTCATATTTCAACAGTGGCGAATATCCCTTGGACCATTCGGCGCCCGCCGGACGCAGGCCGGGATTACCCCAGGCATGCGTCATGTCGTCGACGGGATAGCCGACGCGCTGCTGCATTTCGGGATGCACCACATAGAAATTGGCTTCGAGTGCGTTGACCAGGGGAATGTCGAGGCCGTCCTGCCAGATGCAGGGCGTGCCGTCGCTGGAGACTCCGTGCTCGTGCCAGGTGCCGTTCGGCGTCAGCACAAAATCGTTGGCGCCGAGCGTCATCTTGTGGCCGTCGACGATGGTGTAGGCACCCTCGCCCTCCATGATGAAGCGCAGCGCGGAGGCGGAATGGGCGTGGGCGGATGCGACCTCGCCCGGATGCATCACCTGCAGGCCCGAATAGAGCCAGCCGACCGCGGCGGCATGATCGCGCCGGCCGGGATTGTTCAGATAGATGACGCGGCGGCCGGCTTTCTCGGGCGACACCAGTTCGACGGAGCGCAGCACATGCGCGCGCAGGTCCTCATAGCGCCAGAGCACCGGAACGGAGGATGATTTGGGCGCCCACGGCTCGATCTTGTTCGCAACCGTCCAGAGCGCGCCCGCCTCCAGTCTTTCCAGTTCGTCGTAATAGGCGAGCAGTTCGGGCGTATCCTCGACATTGGCCCGTCCGGCCACGTCTTCGCGGTGGTTTTCACGAGCTTTGGTTGCCATGTCGCCCTCCGTCTGTGGTGCCGCCTTCAACTCATCTAGTCGGGTATCACCGCGATCGCCTGGATTTCGACTTTGGCGCGATCCTCGATCAGCCCCGATACCTGCAGCGCCGTCATCGCCGGAAAGTGCCGGCCCATGACGTCGCGATAGACCGTACCGATTTCCTTCAGGCGCGCCGAATATTCCCTGCGGTCGAGCAGGAACCACGTCATCGAGACGACATGCTCAGGGCCGGCGCCGCCGGCGCGCAAAACGGCTGCGACATTTTTCAGGGTTTGGCTGGTCTGCGCTACAAGATCGTCGGACTCGAACTTGCATTGTTCGTTCCAGCCGATCTGGCCGGCGACGAAGATCATCTTGCCGCGGGCCGCCACGCCGTTCGCGTAACCGATCGGCCTGGCCCAACCGGCCGGCTGCAAGAACTCGAACATGTCCTAACTCCGCGGCGCGCAACGCGTTCAATAATGTTTCATGTCTAAAATATTGTGTCAAGCGAACCGGCGTAGCGCAGAGGTCGAGGGTTGTGCATGAAGCCTATGAAATAAGCTGCTAAATTGGGTGGTGATACGCGTTCGTCGATTTGGCTCGCGCGACTTCGCAAGTTCGATTGACATCATTTTTGTTTGATGTCTAAAATTATATCCGGCCGTCCAAAATTCCCCGCAAGGCCGAGGTGGCGAGCATGGCAGAACGCTCTTTCGCGCGCGAGGTGGAAGACCTGAAGCTCGGCGCCGGCGAGGAATTTCGCGGCGAAGGCATTCTCGCCATCACAAAAGCACTGCTCGAATGCGGCGTCAGCTATGTCGCCGGCTACCAGGGCGCGCCGATCTCGCATCTGATGGACGTGCTGTCGGACGCGCAGGATATCCTTTCCGACCTCGGCGTGCATTTCGAATCCAGCGCCAGCGAGGCGACGGCGGCGGCGACGCTGGCGGCTTCCGTGATGTATCCGATCCGCGGCGCGGTCACGTTCAAGGCGCCGGTGGGCATCAATGTCGCCTCCGACGCGCTCGCCAATCTGAGTTCTGGCGGCGTGACCGGCGGCGCGCTCATCATCATCGGCGAGGATTACGGCGAAGGCTCCTCCATCATGCAGGAGCGTTCGCATGCGTTTGCGATGAAGTCGCAGCTCTGGCTGGTCGATCCGCGGCCCAACGTGGCGTCGATCGTAAAGGCCGTGCACGATTCCTTCGAGCTGTCCGAGGCGTCGAATACGCCTGTCATGCTGGAAGTGCGGATACGCGCCTGCCATGTCCACGGCCGCTTCGCCACCCGCGACAATGTCCGCCCCAGCTTTCCGCTTGCCCGCGCGCTCGATACGCCGTCGCGCGACACCAACCGCATCGTGCTGCCGCCGGCTTCTTTCCTGCACGAGAAGGAGAAGATCGAGCAGCGCTGGCCCGCGGCGGTCGAATTCATCCACGCCCGCGGCATGAACGAGACGTTCGACGGCGATATCGACGATATCGGCATCATCATGCAGGGCGGCATGTACAACGGCGTCATCACGGCGCTGCGCGAGGCCGGCCTTGCCGATATCTGGGGCGAAACACGCGTGCCGCTCTATGTGATGAACGTGACCTACCCGATCGTCGACCGCGAGGTGATCGAGTTCTGCCGCGACAAGAAGGCGGTGCTGATGGTCGAAGAGGGCCAGCCCGAATTCATCGAGCAGTCACTGCACAAGATCCTGCGCAACGCGGACATTCCCGCCAAACTGCACGGCAAGGACCTGTTGCCGATGGCCGGCGAATACACCTCGCAGGTGATGGCTGCCGCGATCGGCGCCTTCATCCGTCGCTGGCGATCGGATGTGCTGCCGGCCTCCGCACGTGCGCCGAACATCGACCAGGTCGAGGTCGACGACAAGATCCGCGCATTGGCCGACGTGGTGCCGCCGCGGCCGCCGGGTTTTTGCACCGGCTGCCCGGAGCGGCCGATCTTTTCCGCGATGAAGCTGGTGGAAAAGGAACTCGGCCCGCATCACATCGCCGCCGATATCGGCTGCCATTTGTTCTCGATCCTGCCGCCGTTCAATATCGGCGCCACCACCATGGGCTACGGGCTCGGCCCGGCCTCCGCCTCCGCCTTCAACGTTCCCGCGAGCAAGCGCTCGATCTCGATGATGGGCGACGGCGGTTTTTGGCATAACGGGCTGACCAGCGGCGTCGGCAACGCCGTCTTCAACCAGCACGACGGCGTGATCGTCGTGGTCGACAATTATTATTCTGCGGCAACCGGCGGCCAGGACATCCCTTCTTCGCGCGCCGACAACCGTTCGCGTTCGACCAAGCATCCGATCGTCGAGGCGGTGAAAGGCGTCGGCGCCAAATGGGTGCGCCAGATCGACCGCACCTACGACGTCTCGCACATGCGCGACACGCTGCGCGAGGCGCTGACGACGAAGGAAAAAGGCCCGAAGATCATCGTCGCCTCGTCGGAGTGCATGCTCAACAAGCAGCGCCGCGTGAAGCCGCAGATCGCTGCGGCCGCCAAGCGCGGCGAACGCATCGTGCGCGAGCGTTTTGGCGTCGATGAAGACACCTGCTCCGGCGACCACGCCTGCATCCGCCTGTCCGGCTGCCCGTCGCTGTCGGTGAAGCCGACAACAGATCCCCTGAAGGACAATCCGGTCGCCGCCGTCGACAATACTTGCGTCGGCTGCGGCCATTGCGGCGAGGTGGCGGACGCCGCCGTGCTGTGTCCCTCTTTCTACCGCGCCGACATCGTTTCCAACCCCACCGCGTTCGAAGCGCGGCTTGACCGCATCTGGCGGCGGATGATCGGCGCCTTGCAGCGCTGGCGCGCGGGACGGCGGATCATGTTCCAGCAGGAGACGGTATGAACGTCTCGGTCGCCCCCTCCTCCATCGGCCTCAGTCAGGCCCGCCCGATCACCGTCGCGGTGCTCGCGATGGGCGGCCAGGGCGGCGGCGTGCTGGTCGACTGGATCGTGGCGTTGGCCGAACGGCGCGGCTGGTTCGCGCAATCGACCTCGGTGCCCGGCGTCGCCCAGCGCACCGGCGCCACGATCTACTACATCGAGATGATCGCGCCCGACGCCAGCAGGCCGGAACGTCATCCCGTGCTGTCGCTGATGCCGGCACCGGGCAAGGTCGACATCGTGATCGGCGCGGAATTGATGGAAGCCGGGCGCGCTATCCTGCGCGGACTGGTCTCGCCCGACCGCACGTTGTTGATCGGCTCCTCGCACCGCTCGCTGGCCGTGGTCGAGAAGACCGCGCCCGGCGACGGCACCGCCGACGCGTCACAGGTCTACGAGGCAGCGAACGTCGCCGCCAACCGCTTCATCGCGTTCGACATGGCCGAGATCGCGGATGCCACCGGCAGCGTGGTTTCCTCGGTGCTGTTCGGCGCGCTCGCGGGCTCCGGCGCCCTGCCCTTCACGACGGCGGATTTTGAGGAAACGATCCGCGCGGCGGGTGTCGGCGTCGACGCCAGCCTGCGCGCCTTCACCGCCGGCCGCGAACAGGCCGTCGCCATGCTCGCGCAGGACCCAAAGATCAAGCCGATGGCAAAGCTGCCGCTGGCAAAACGCTTTCCGCGCCTCGAACCGATCGGCCATGCCGATTACGATGCGCTGGTGGTGCGTGCGCGGCAATTGCCGGAAACGCTGCATGGCATCGTCGCGGCCGGCCTGCAGCGCGTGGTCGACTATCAGGACGTGGCCTATGGCCGCGAATATCTCGATCGGCTGGAAGCGATGCCGTGCGACGCTATCGGGCTGATGCAGGCTTTTGCCAAGTATCTCGCCATCGCCATGGCCTATGACGACGTGATCCGCGTGGCGGATCTCAAGACGCGCGCGGGACGGTTCGACCGGGTACGTCGCGAGGCGCGGGCCAGCGAGGACCAGATCGTAGGGATCACTGAATTCTTCCACCCACGAATCGAGGAAATGGCAGGGCTACTGCCGCCCTGGCTCGGTGAAAAGGTCGAGCGCAGCCGAGTGATCGCCCGGCTCATCGATCGCGGACGCAGGCTGCGCACCACCGCGCCGCTGGCGTTCCTGATGCTATATGGCGTGGCTGGCCTGCGGCGCTTCCGCCGCGGCACGCTGCGGCATGCCCGCGAGATGCGCCATCTCGATCAATGGGCACAGCGCGTGCAGAAATTCGCTGCAAGCGACACCGCACTCGCAACCGCCGTGTGCGAGGCGCGCCGTCTCGTCGGCGGCTATTCGGACACGCATTCGCGCGGTGAATCGAAATTCGACAAGGTCATGCTTGCGTCCGAGCGCCTGGCCGGCCGGCCCGATGCCGCCGAATGGGTGCAGCGGCTGATCAAGGTCGCGCTGAAGGACGCCGACGGCGCCGAACTCGACGGCGCGTTGCGTACCGTCGAGACATTGTTCGAGGACGCCTGAGGATGGATCAATTCGAGGTCGTGGTGTCGAAGGCCGAGGCGCTCACGCCGCGCATTCGCGAATTCGTGCTGGCGCGCGCCAACGGCGCCCCGATGCCGGGCTGGGCCGCGGGCGCCCATATCGACGTCCATCTGCCCGATGTCGGCCGGCGCTCCTATTCGCTGATCGAGACGGCGTCACCTCGCGCGGCCGCTGAACATCCGACCGCCTACCGCATCGCCGTGCTGCAGGAAAGCAAGGGCCGCGGCGGCTCTAGTTTCATGCACGGTCTCAAGACCGGCGATCGCCTGACGATCTCGCCGCCGGCGAACAATTTTCCCCTTGGTGCAGGCACCGGCGAAGTCGCGCTCGTCGCGGGCGGCATCGGCGTCACGCCGCTGCTCGCAATGGCCTGCGAGTTGAACGCGGCAAAACGGCCGTTCTCGTTCCACTACGCCGGCCGCAGCCGCAGCGAACTCGCCTTTCTCGGCGAGATCGAACGGCTGGCCAGCGCCAGCGCGACCATCCATGCCGACGACGAAGCGGGCCGCTTCTTCGACCTCGAGGGCCTGATGAACCGGCTCGCGCCCGACGTGCCGCTTTACCTCTGCGGACCGCTGCCGATGATCGAAGCCGCCATCGCGCTGGCCAAGCAGATGAACTGGCCGCAGGGGCGGCTGCATTTCGAAATCTTCACCGCGCCCGAAGAGAAATCCGGCGACGCCAGTTTCGAGGTCGAACTCAAGAGCAGCGGACGCGTCTATCGAGATTCCCGCCGGCAAGACCATCCTCGACGTGCTGCTCGAAGCCGGCGAAGACCCGATCCATGACTGCAAGCGCGGCGATTGCGGCATCTGCCAGACCACCGTCATCGACGGCATTCCCGATCATCGCGATTACATCCTGAGCGAAAGCGAGAAGGCGTCGAACAAGGTGATGCAGATCTGCATTTCGCGCGCGAAAACCAAACGACTTGTGCTCGACCTGTGAAGGAGGAACGCATGACCCGATATGCCGGCAACGCCGCCGCACTTCGCGCGCTGGTCCGCGACCAGGAGGTTCACCGCGACGTCTATGTCAGCGAAGAAGTGTTCCAGCTCGAAATGGAGCACATGTTCCCGAACAGCTGGGTCTATGTCGGCCACGACAGCCAGGTCCCCAATCCCGGCGACTACTTCGGCACCACGATCGGCACGCAGCCCGTCCTGCTGGTGCGCCATACCGACGGCAAGGTGCACGTGTTGCACAACCGCTGCCCGCACAAGGGCACGCGCATCACGTCCGAGACCTGCGGCAACACCGGAAAGTTCTTCCGCTGCCCCTACCATGCCTGGAGCTTCAAGACCGACGGCTCGCTGCTCGCGATCCCCCTGAAGAAGGGCTACGAGAACACCGGCTTCGAGCAGAGCCATGCCGCGCCCGGCATGGCGCCGGTGCGCCATGTCAGAAACTACCGCGGCTTCGTGTTCGCCAAGATCAACGACGGTGGCCTCGACTTCGAGGAGTTCTTCGGCGAACAGCCTGTCGAGCCTCGACAACATGATCGACCGTTCGCCGGTCGGCCAACTCAAGGTCGCCGGCGGCGTGCTGCGCTACATGCACAATTGCAATTGGAAAATGCTGGTCGAGAACCAGACCGACACCTGTCATCCGATGGTGGCGCATGAATCCTCCGCCGGCACCGCGGTCGAAGTCTGGAAGAAGGCGCCGCCCGGCACCAAGAAGCCGATGGCGGTCGAGATCATCGCGCCCTTCATGAGCCCGTACGAGTTCTTCGAGAACATGGGGATCCGGATCTGGGACAACGGTCACGGCCACACCGGCGTGCACCACTCGATCCATTCCGATTATTCGGCGGTCCCAGGCTATTTCGACAAGATGAAAGCCGCCTATGGCGAGGAACGCGCCAAGGCGATCCTGGACGAAAACAGGCACAACACCGTCTATTTCCCCAACATCATGATCAAGGGGCCGATCCAGCTGTTGCGGCATTTCAAGCCGATCGCGGCCAACAAGACGCTGGTGGAATCCTGGACGTTCCAGCTCGTCGATGCGCCCGACATGCTGCTGGAGCGCACGCTGATGTACAACCGGCTGATCAATGCGCCGACATCGATCGTCGGCCATGACGACCTCGAAATGTATGAGCGCGCGCAGGAGGGCCTGCACTCGAACGGCAATGAATGGGTGAACCTGCAGCGCCTCTACAGCCCCGGCGAGGCCGAGCAGACCAACGTGGCGATCAACGGCACCAGCGAGTGGCCGATGCGCCATCAGTTCCGGGCCTGGACCAAGTTCATGACGATGGGGATGTGACATGAGCATGGTCGCGGAAGCTCCGCTGAAGAACGCTGTCCCCACCGATCAGGAATTGATCGACTTCGTCGTCCGCGAGGCGCGGCTGATCGACCAGCAGCGTTTCGACGAATGGCTCGATATGTATGCCGACGACGCCTACTACTGGATGCCGCTGGAATGGAATCAGACCGATCCGCGGCTGACCTGCTCGCTGATGTACGAGGACAAGCTATTGCTCTCGATCCGGGTCGAGCGTCTCAAGGGCGCGCGGACGTTCAGCCAGAAGCCGAAAAGCCGCTGCCACCACGTGCTGCAGACGCCGCAGGTCGATTCGCGTGATGCCGCCGCCAACAGCTACGTCACCTGGACGCCGATCCACTATGTGGAGACCCGCCTGGACGAGCAGACTCTCTATGCGGCCTGGCTCACGCATCATCTCAGCGTCGAAGGCGGCAGGCTCAGGATCAAACTGAAGCGCGTCGACCTGATCAATTGCGATGCGGCCTTTGGCAACATCCAGCTCTTCATGTGAGGTAAGATGCCCGCGCTCCCCTACACGGCGATCGTCAGCGGCGGCAATACCGGCATTGGCGCGGCCATCGCCCGCAGCTTACTCGCCGAGGGTTATGACGTGATCTCGCTGTCGCGGCGCAAGCCCGACTGGAGCCATCCCAAATTCATTTCGCATGAAGTCGACCTGCTCGATGCGGCAGCGACGCGGCAGGTGGCCAACGAGATCGCGGCAAAAGTCGCGATCACCCATGTCGTGCACAATGCCGGCGCGATCCGCGCCAGGCTGCTGGAAGAGGTCGCCGACGAGGATGTCGGCGCATTGGCGCAACTGCATTTCGGCGCGGCAATCGCGCTGGCGCAGGCGGCGCTGCCCGGCATGAAGCAGGCGCGCTTCGGCCGCATCGTGCTGCTGTCCTCCCGCGCCGCGCTGGGCGCCGTCACGCGCACGGTCTATTCGGCGACCAAGGCGGGCATCATCGGCATGGCGCGGACCTGGGCGCTGGAGCTTGCTCCATTCGGCATCACCGTCAATGTCGTCGCCCCCGGCCCGATCGCGGATACCGAGATGTTCGAGAGCGTGATGTCGCCGGAATCCGAACGCGCCAAAAAGCTGGCGCAGTCGATCCCGCTCGGCCGCCTCGGCAAATCCGCCGACGTCGCGCGCGCCGTCAGTTTCTTCAGTTCGCCGGATGCCGGCTTCATCACCGGGCAGACGCTGTATGTCTGCGGCGGAGCCAGCATCGGATCGATTTCCATCTAGACCGGCCGAGATCACAGCCATGGACGCCACCGTCAAGCGAAAGACCAGATCCGCGAAGGGCGCGCGCGAGCCGGCGTTGCGGCCGGTCGAGCCGGCCCACGAATCCGACGGCGCGCATCTGGAACTGCGCATCTGGCTGCGGCTGCTGTCCTGCGCCACGCGGATCGAGAAGGCGCTGAACGCGCGGCTGCGCAAGGAGTTCAACACCACGCTGGCCCGCTTCGATCTGCTGGCGCAACTCGCGCGCAAGCCGGTTGGCGCGACCATGTCGGAAGTTTCCGAACTGCTGATGGTCTCCAACGGAGCGATCACTGCGCTGGTGCAGAAGCTGGAAGCCGACGGTTTTATTCATCGCGAGGTCGATTCCGAGGACCGCCGCACGTTCCGCCTGCGCCTGTCGCAGGAGGGGGCCAAGGAGTTCGGCCGGATGGCGCGCCGGCATGAGGAATGGGTGATCGCCCTGATCGGCGAATTGTCGCCCGTCGCCCAGTCGGACCTGCTGCAGCATTTGACCCTGCTCAAGCGCCGCCTCGACAAGCACGGCTGAGGGCTGCCGCGTGAGCGTCCCTGTCGCCTGCTTCACTGGCCCAGGATGGCCTTTACTTCGAGATATTCTTCGAAGCCGAACACCCCGAACTCGCGGCCGTTGCCGGACTGCTTGTAGCCGCCAAAGGGCAGGCTGCGGTCGAAAGACGCGCCATTGAGATAGACGCAGCCGGCACGTATGCGATTGGCGACGGCGCGGACGTGGTTCAGCGTTACGTCCCTCTCGTGAAGACGCTGGCCGACAATATCGCCGCAAGCGTCTCTTCCCTGCAGCAATAGACGCTGCGTTCGACGATGTGCCGCCTTGACGATCCCAAGCAATTCCGAAACCCTGCCTGCTTCCGGGGGCTTTGATTTTACCGCTCCGCCTTCGCCACCCGACAAGACTAATAGACCCATTCCGGAAGTCGGCGGTTGCCGGAATTGGCATCGCTATTGCTTGGGAGCGGCAGGCGTGCAACTAGAAGGCCCAGTATGATCCGCGTGTTACTCGACCGACTCTACCTTTTTTCCGGCTATCTGGCCGGGCTGTTCCTGATCGCGATTTTCGTGCTGATGATGTTGCTGTCGGGCGGCCGTCCGCTCGGCCTCAACATTCCCGCAGGCGACGATTTCATCTCCTGGTGCATGGCGGCGACGGCCTTTCTCGGGCTTGCGCATACGTTCAAGCATGGCGAGATGATCCGCGTCGGCCTCCTGATCGACCGTCTCAACGATCGCGTCCGCCACTACGTCGAGATCGCGGCCCTCCTCGTCGGCGTCGGCTTCATCGGCTTTTTCGCCTGGCACGCCTCGGTCATGACCTGGCAGTCGTGGAAGTTTTTCGACATTTCGCAGGGCGTGATCGCGGTGCCGCTGTGGATTCCGCAGCTCGGCTATAGCGGCGGGCTCGTCATTCTGTTCATCGCGTTCGTCGACGAACTGGTCCATGTCCTGCGCGGTAACCCGCCACGCTACGAATTACCGAAGCCGCAGAGCGCCGAGGAAGTCGTCGAACGCGCCATGCAGAGCGGGGTCTGACATGGAGCTGCTCTCCATCGCGGCGATCCTGCTCGGATTCCTGGCACTGCTGCTCGGCGGCGGCGTCTGGATCGCCGTCGCCCTGATGGCGACGGGATGGGCCGGCATGCAGTTCGCCGGCGGCGCCATTCCGGCCGGCAGCGTGCTGGCGACGACGGTCTGGGGCAACAGCGCGTCGTGGTCGCTGGCCGCCCTGCCGCTCTTCATCTGGATGGGCGAAATCCTGTTCCGCACGCGGCTGTCGGAAGAAATGTTCCGCGGCTTTGCGCCGTGGCTGAACTGGCTGCCGGGCCGGCTGATGCACGTCAACGTGCTCGCCTGCGGCGTGTTCGGCTCGGTGTCGGGATCGTCGGCCGCGACCTGCGCCACGGTCGCCAAGATCGCGCTGCCGGAACTGAAGAAGCGCGGCTATGACGAAAACCTGAGTCTGGGTTCGCTGGCCGGCGCCGGCACGCTCGGCATTCTCATCCCGCCGTCGATCACCATGGTGGTCTACGCGGTGCAGGCCAACGTCTCCATCATCCAGGTTTTCCTCGCCGGATTTCTGCCGGGCCTGTTGGTGATGGTGCTCTATTCCGGCTACATCGCGATCTGGTCGCTTGCCAATCCAGAACGCACGCCGCCGGCCGAACCGTCGATGAGCCTTCGCCAGCGCATTTCAGAATTGCTCAACCTCATTCCCTGCCTGCTGTTGATCATCTTCGTCTTCCTGTCGCTGCTGATGGGCTGGGCGACGGCGACGGAATGCGCGGCCTGGGGCGTGCTGGGCTCGCTGGCGATTGCATGGTGGCAGGGTTCGCTGAGCTGGGAATCGTTCTGGGCGAGCGTGATGGGCGCCACCCGGGTCAACTGCATGATCCTGCTGATCCTGGCCGGCGCGTCCTACATGGGCACGTCGATGGCCTATACCGGCATTCCGCTGGCGCTCGCGAACTGGGTGAACGGCCTGCAGCTCAGCCCCTATGCGCTGATCGCGGCGCTGACCGTGATGTACATCGTGCTCGGCACGGCGCTCGACGGCATCTCCATGATCGTGCTGACCACCGCCATCGTGATCCCGATGGTGAAGAGGCCGGCTTCGATCTGGTCTGGTTCGGCATCTTCCTGGTGCTGGTGGTGGAGATGGCGGAAGTCTCGCCGCCGGTCGGCTTCAATCTGTTCGTGCTGCAGACCATGAGCGGCAAGGATTCCAACACGGTCGCCAAGGCCGCCTTGCCGTTCTTCTTTTTGCTCGTTCTGGCGGTTGCCATCATCACGGTCTTTCCTGCTATCGTGATGGTGTTGCCGCAGATGGCGTTTCCCGGCTAGAGAAAGGTATTTTGATGTTCAGGCTCGTTAAGACGTTTGCAATGGCCGCCTGCGTCGCGGCGCTTGCGTCGCCCGCAACGGCGCAAACCAAATGGAATCTTCCGGCGGCCTATCCGGCGGACAATCCGCATTCGGTCAACCTGCTCGCGTTCGCCAAGGACGTCGGCGACGCCACCGGCGGCAAGCTGCAGATCACCGTGCATGCCGCTGCCTCGCTGTTCAAGGCGCCGGAGATCAAGCGCGCGGTCGCCACCGGACAGGCGCAGGTCGGCGAGGTCCTGATCTCGCTGCACGAGAACGAAGATCCGATGTTCGGCATCGACGTCGTCCCGTTCCTGGCGACGAGCTATCCGGCGGCCAAGAAGCTGTGGCTGGCGTCGAAACCCGCGGTCGAGAAGAAGCTCGCGTCGCAGGGGCTGATGCTGCTGTTCGCGGTGCCGTGGGGACCGCAGGGCATCTACGCCAAGAAGGACATCAACTCCCTTGAAGACATGAAGGGCCTGAAGTGGCGCGCCTACAATGTCGGCACCTCGCGCATCGCCGAACTGGTCGGCGCGCAGCCCGTCACCATCCAGGCAGCCGAACTGCCGCAGGCGCTGGCCACCGGCGTCGTCAACGCCTTCATGACCTCGGGCTCGACCGGCTACGACAGCAAGGCCTGGGAAAGCATGACGCATTTCTACGATACGCAGGCCTGGCTTCCGAAGAACGTCACCTTCGTCAACAAGGCGGCGTTCGACGCGCTCGACAAGCCGACCCAGGAAGCGATCCTCAAGGCGGCCGCGGTCGCCGAAGAGCGCGGCTGGAAGCTCGCCGAGGAAAAGGCGAAGTGGTATCTCGACCAGCTTCAGGCCAACAAGATGCAGGTGCTGCCGCCGCCTGCGGCGTTGAAGACGGGCCTGGAGAAAGTCGGCGAGCAGCTGACCGCCGATTGGCTCAAGAAGGCCGGCGCCGATGGTGAAGCCGTCATCGCCGCCTACAAGAAGTAAGACGGTCGTTATTCAAGTGGCGTCCGGTAACGAGTGCCGGACGCTGCTTCACCCGCCTTCGACGCACGCTTGCATGATCCCGTCGATCTCGACGCGCGACAGAACTCCGATTTCGGCGATGAAGACGATCCGCGTGCGCGGCACCCCGACTGGCGAGCGCTCCGCCCGCCGCCAGCGTCGCGCGGCCGCCGGCGAGTTGAAACACCGTCAGCCGCCCGGGCTGCTCCACCGTCTCGAACAATCCCTTTGCCCGCGCCAGCTTCGGCGCCAGCCGGCCGATCGCCTGCTGCAACCGCGCCAGCGACACCGGCCGTTCCGAAGTCCAGCTCAGCGTCTCGAACCGGTCGACCATCGGCCGTCGCGGCCCGACCTCGCGCGGCTCGGGGACGCTGTCAACTTCGGCGGGGAACAGCAGCGCAGTCGGGATTTCGCCCTGCGGCGCATCGACCAGCACCGCCGCCGGACGCTGCGCCCGGATGACGTCGCGCAGTTGCGCGCAAGCCGCCGCATCCGCCATGTCCACCTTGCTCAGCGCCACGATGTCGGCCGCCCGCAACTGCGACCGCAGCAACGCGTCGTTCAATGTCTCCGCACTTGCCGTTGCGTCCACCACGCACAGCACCGTTTCCAGCGGCGCCTCGCGCCAGATCACGGGATCCATCAGGTTGCGCACGATGTCGGCGGGATCGGCGATCCCTGAGGTTTCGATGACGATGAACTCCGGCCGCGGATCGCGCCGCAACAGCGTGGCGAGCGTGCGCAGCAGATCGCCTTCCAGCGAGCAGCAGATGCAGCCATTGCTCAGGCTGACGACGCCATCGCTGGCGCCCGCGATCAGCTCCGCATCGATGTTGATCGCACCGAAATCGTTGACCACGGCAGCGATCCGCCGCCCCTCGGCATGCGCCAGCAGATGGTTCACGATGGTCGTCTTGCCGGCCCCGAGGAAGCCGGTGACCAGCAGGATCGGGACCGGCAATGTCACGCCTCGACGACGGGCCGGCGCACCGGCCGGCCGGGCCTCGCGCGCCACATCGAGCACGCCGTCCGATATCAGCGGATGGCCGCTGACCACCAGATGCCGCACGCCCTCCGAGGGACGGTTCATCGCGGTGAACGTCGCCCGGTCGCTCAGCGTCTCGTAATCGAACACGACGATGTCGGCATCCGCGCCCGCCTGCAGCCTGCCCTTGGCGCGCATCGCGGGCGTGCTGTGGGACAGAATCTCCGCCGGGATCAGCGCGCATTTGCGCACGCCTTCCAGCAGCGAAACTTTCTTGCGCTCCCGCACCCACTCGCGGATGAAACGGGTGAAGCAGCCCGCCGAACGCGGATGCGAGGTGGCGTCCTCCGGCAGCGGCCAGGCGTCGCCGGTGTAGGTGCTGCCGTCCGACTGCGTCCAGGGCATCGCGTCGGAGGCGATCGCGCCGCCGGGATACAGCACCGCCATATCCAAGAGGTCACGGTGGTGCGCGTTGTTCTCGATATCCAGGACATGCCAGAGCACCAGCGTGGATGGCTCCTCCGCCTGCGCCGCCAGCAATTCCTTGCGGTCGCGAAAACGATGCCCGTCGGTCACCCGCTGCACCGAATCGTAGCCGAGGCCATTGCGTTCCTCGAATTCGGGATCGCTGAAGAAGGCCGCCGCCAGCACCGTCGAGCCGGTGCCGTAGGGATAGGCCTCCACCGTGATCGGCAAACCCTGCGCCTGCGCCTTGGCGATCAGCGCGGTGCAACGCTCGATGTCCGTCTTGCTGGAAGAGTTGAAGTGGCAGATGTGCATGTGCGCGCCGGTGGCGCCGGCATAACCGATCAGGCGGATATAGGCTTCCGCGGCGCTCTCCGGGTCGATGCGGGACATGTAGGCGACGTGGGTGAAGGTCGCGACATCATGGCTTTTCGCCAGCTGGCACACCGCGGTCAGTTCCTGGACGCCGGCCCCCGGGGCATAGGCGTTGAGGATGCCGATGCCGATGCCGCCCTCGTTCAGCCCGTTGGCGAGGCGGTCGAGAATGCCGGCCACTTCGGTGTCGCTGGCCACGTTGTCGATCCAGCGGCGGTCGCGCATGGCGTTGCCGAACGCCTCCAGCGAGCTTTCGGCGTTGGACCCGGTCATCGCGCCGATGCGCGCGAACGCCCAGTTGGCGGCGGCGCCGTAGTTCAGCACGCGTCCCTTGGTGGCCTGCCGCTTGTACCAGGAGGCGACCGGCAAGACGCCCGCCTCGAGGTCGAGCGTGGTCGTCACCCCGTCGAAAGCCTGCATGCGGTCGGCCGGGATCGACTGGCCATGGGCGTGCAGGTCGATGAAGCCGGGAGCGACCACGAGGCCCGTCGCGTCGATCACCCGCTCCGCGCTGCCGAGCCCGGTGCCGACGGCGGAGATCTTGCCATCCACTACGGCAACATCGCCGACTGCGTCCATCCCGCTCGCCGGGTCCACCACCCGGCCGCCACTGATCACCAAACCACTCATCTCATTCTCCACCGCAAAAACGTTAGGCAGGGCCGGCGGCAGCGCCGCGGCACGCAGGCCGGCCACATGCCGGCGGCCAATAGAGACAGATTTTCGGGCCGGCGACCACCTCCGCCGATGCCGATGCATCATGCGTGGTGGACGTCTTTTTCAGGTGTCCGTCGTGTTGGGCGCAACCTGCCTGATCGCCGCGTGGCGTCGCTCCATGACTCGGTCGCAATTGCAAGTTCTTGCCTTGTGATGCAGGTTGCGGCCGATGCGCAGCGTCTATCTCGTTCTCGGCTTTTTCTTCATCGCCCTCGGTTTTGTCGGCGCGTTCCTGCCGGTGCTGCCGACGACGCCATTCCTCATCCTCGCCACCGCCTGCTTCGCACGATCGTCGCCGCGGCTCGAAAACTGGCTGCTCTCCCATCCCCGTTTCGGGTCGTCGTTGCGGGCGTGGCGGGAACGCGGCGCGATCCCGCTGCAGAGCGAAACTGCTGGCCCTTGCCGGCATGAGCACCGGATTTCTGCTGTTCTGGATCGGCAGCGCGCCTGGTCCGATCCTGATGGCAAGCGTCGGCACATTCATGCTTGTGGGTCTGGTGTACGTCTTCAGCAGACCATCGGCTTGACGGTGCCATGCGAGAACTTCCCTTCGAAAGTTCGCGCCACCAAAATATCGAAAACAACCCCATGCAAAGTAGCACGCGGCCGCCGCCATTCGAAAACGCACCTTGACTCGTCGGGCAAATCAGCGGCATTCCTTCATCATTCCGAAATCCTGTAAACGCCTATCATCCCGGACCGCGGCGACGAACGATCGCCCGCGCGGGTCACGCAGCATGCGGGCGTGATCGTGTCGGACAAGGACCCGGCCTCGGCGGCACGGCGGGCGCCGAGGGGCCCGGGCTCCCCGCGGCGGCGCGATTCCGCTGATGGCGGGCGGGAGGCGCGTGAGCATTTGCCGCTTGATCGCGCTGCCGCGGGAACCATGGAACGGCAGAAAAGTTGACCTGCATGAAGATGGCCAAGGCAATCCGGCAGCAGGCAGCCACCGCGGAGCGGGTGGCGGTGAATACGGCTGACACGTTCGTTGCCAATCAGATGAGGACGCTGGCGCAGGCCTTTCGAACCCAGGCCGAGATCATCAAGAAGAACAAGAAAAAGAAGAAAAAATGAGTTTTTCGATCAAAGCGATGTGCCAACACGGCGATCTCCTCCACCGCCGGAAGACGGCCGAGGCCGCGCTCAAGAAGGCCCGGGAAATGTCGCGCGCCGGTTGCTATGACATTTACATCACGACGCCCGAAGGACGGGACTACCACTCTTCCGAGTTCGCCGATTTGCCGCGCACCCCCACCGCCGGGCGAGCGCCCCCGAAAACCCATCCGCCCGACAAGCCAATTCCGATCTCTCGAACCGCGAGATAGCGCTGCGATTTCATTCGCAAACAGGAACGAACCACGACCTATTCGATTATCAACTGTTGATCAGGAAATTCGCCCATGGCCGACGATATGCCCTCCCCGCCGCTTGTGTATGAAGGTCTGGATCCCAATCCAGAATCCAAGTCTACGATTGCCGAGGTGTCGGACGCCGTCAGGGGCGCCGCCAATCGCGTCGGCGACGCGATCGAGAAAGGCAAAAAGCCCGGCATGCCGCTCAGCGTGCTGAGCAACATCGCGCGGGAAGCACCGCTCGGCTCGCTGCTGGTGGCGTTCTTGCTGGGTGTCGCGGTAGCTCGGCGTCGCTGAGGCGGATGTCGTTAAACAGGGTGCGACTTATAAAGTGATGTCGGCCATAAGGGGCACAACGCAACTTGATGCCGCTGAGTAAAACAGCGCGCTTGCCAGTTGCTGTAACGCCAAACGAAACCCCGCCTCAGTGGCGGGGTTTTTGTTTGCCAGTTCTGATATCGAAAGGCGTTACGCCGCAGCGATTGCCTTCTCGATATCGTGCACCGCATGACCCGTAAGGTCTTTCGGGATCTCGCCGCGAAGAACTTCGGACAGCTTTTTGTGGTAGCTTTTGCGAAGCTCGCCGAGGGTGCGCGGAGCGGCGATGATGATGAGATCGGAAATCTTGCCATCGAGCACCCGCTTGTTGAGCAGGTCCGCGATGCCTCCAGCGAATCCATCTTCCGCGGCCTGGCTTTCATCAGGATTGGCCGAACTGCTTTGATGGCTCGCGCCCGACCCCTTGTTGACGTTCTCGACATCCACCTCAGGCATCGCGGTGAGCGCTGGGCTGGCCTCGTCACCCGTGTTGCTGAACAGATTGAACTTTTCGCCGTCGGCGACGGCCACGATCGTTCCCTTGGGGACCAGCATAAAATCTCCGGAGTGTGAGGAAGTGCACCTGCGAAACAGGTCGTTGGTCAATGGACGGGAACGTGCTTGGTTCCGGAAACCATGCTGCCGCTTTCCGACGCCCGCGACAGTGCCCGCAAAGTTCGGGTAGGAATTTCGTGCTCGTCAGCGTAGTACGGTCAATCAAGCGATGCCTGCTAAACGGCATTCTCGGGAAGCTCTCAGGGACCGCTTTCTCGCCCCTCAATCACCGGCGCTGGCTGGACTCGTCGCCACCGCAAAGCAACACTCAGGCACCGGCATCAGGCCGCCACGATGACCCCACGATTTCGCCATACGCATCGTGTTGTTCGATCGCACGACCCTTCTCGTCAGGCTAGCCTTCGGAAACATGGACATGGGCGGTGACTTCATTGGCCGCTGGCGTGCTGCGGGTAGCGGCAGGAGAACGGCACGGCAGGCGAAAGGCGGACAGTGCAGCGCGAAGGTGCTTGCTTGCGGCTCATGGCTGCTCTCGTGTGTCATCGTCGGTGGCATGGCGACGCAAACCGCATTGGCGGAAACAGCCGCGCCGGCCGCGACACGCGTCGCTGATACCGAAAAAGAGCAGGGAGGGCCTGGCGCCGCGCAACCATCCCGCACGCCAAAGCCGGAGCCCGAAACAGTCCTGCGACAGCCTGAGGTGCAGAAGCCGGCGCCGGAAGCTGCCGTTCAAATGCCGGAGCTAAGGAAATCGAGCCCCGAGGCCAAGGATTTAGCCAAGGATCTACCCGTACCACAGCTCGTCTTGCCGGGCGATCTGGCGAAGAAGATCGGCCAGAAGATCTGGCTGAACGAAACAGCCGGAAAAATCGATGCGATCACGACATGGAGTGCGAACGAGGAATTCGCTTCCCTAGGCATTGGTCATTTCATCTGGTTTCCCGTCGGCAAATGGCTGCCTTTCGAGGAGAGCTTTCCGGCCCTGCTCGAATTCATGCGCAAGAAGAACGTGCGTTTGCCCGCCTGGCTGGACCAGACGCAAATTCCGGCCAACCCGTGGACGAGCCGGGCCGAGTTCAGGAAGAACGCCAATTCACCGCACATGAAAGAGTTGAGGCAGTTTCTGCTCGACACCGTGGCGGAGCAGACGCAATTCATGGTGGCGCGGGCGCAAGGTGCGATGGAGAAGATCCTCAAGACGACGCCCGACGGCACGGAGCGCGAACATATCGTCATCCAGTTCACGCGCGTCATTCGCGACTCCGAGAATCTTTATCCGCTGATCGACTACATCAACTTCAAGGGCGAGGGCACCAACCCGAACGAAGCCGCTGTGAATAGCGAGACCGGGCGGCGGCAGGGCTGGGGTCTCAAGCAGGTGCTGCTCAAGATGAACGGCGCGACCGACGATCCGAAGGCCGTGCGCGCCGAATTCGCCGATGCGGCGCAGTTCGTCCTGCAGCAGAGGGTTCGCAACCTTCCATCCAACCGTGTCTTCGAGGTCGGCTGGCTGCGCCGCATCGCGACCTACCGCCGCCCGATCGCGGATCCGGAATCGAGCCCCAAACGGGCTCTGAGGAAATCGTTGCGCGTGACGGCGGCTCAATAGCTTTCCTGTGAAGGGGACAGTTGCCGTTTTTGCGTATGCGTGAGGCCGCGTGAGAGTTTGAGTGCGTCATAATGCCGGTTTCCGAAATGCTTTTGAGAATTTCCAAAAAATAAACCACCTTTGCTGAGGCTCCGGAACGGTTCACACGCAAGGGTATTATACATGCATCACCGCAATTTTCAGGCATCCGCCGGTGACTGAGAGTGTTGAAAACTCCCGCCCTTATTGGATTGGAGCAACGCGCATGAAAGTTTCCGAAAAATACCGGGCGAAGGCTTTGGATTGCGAACAGCGCGGACGTGATGCCACGGATTACGACATAAAATGCGCCTGGGGAGAGGTTGCCATAGAGTGGCACTGTCTTTCAAACCGGGCTGCCCAAGGAAGTGCCTTGGATTACGAACTGGAATTCACCTCCCGTTCGAGGGCGCCTCAGGTGGCGGCCTGACTGCAGGTGCCTGCAAATAATTTCAATCATGCCCGCCAGACGATCCTTTGAGCTTCGATTACGGTGACAGGCCATTCCGGTGCCAGTGCTGGACTGCACCCCGTCAGTGAGAGTTTCGTGCGCTGTCACCGTAATTGGAGGCGCATCTCTTCGCCGCGTGCGCGCCCCACCATCTCGCTTCGGGCTTTGAGGTACCAGCGCCGATCGCGGCGTGCGTACAGCGAAGCCAGATCCCATTCTGTTGCCAGGCGCAATCCCTCCGGGGTTAAAGATGCCCAGCCGGATTCCAGGAACGCAAGGCCGGCGTTCACCAGGTCGCAACGGCCGGCTTTACTTGCAACGTTATTGTCCAACGTTGGGCCCTCGACAAACAGCTGACCGAGGACACTGATCGCACATGGCGAAAGCGTATGCTTGCTTACAATCATTGACTGAACTCGTATCGTGCATTTGTTTTGTCTCGCTGCCGCTCGGAGCAGCACGCCTCAAGGCCGGTGTCAGCGGCGCTTGGCCTCACCAGCGCCAGTTTCGCGCCGGCGGCATCAGAAAAATTCCCCAATCCCCAGCATCATCGCGGCCACCTATTACAGCGAGTCGAGCAGTTCTCTCAGCGCAACTCAGGCAAGGCAGTCGCTGTTTTCGCAATGTGTTGCATTTCGGCAGCCAAGAGGCTGCCCACACGGTAATAAGATGCCGACCAAACTGAACATGTATACTCGCATTGAATGCGACGAACCCCAGCCGGAGAGTTACGAACTTAAGGCAGAAACGGAGAAGCAAATGAACGCACTTGAAATGAATATTGCAGTAGCGCGTGGCGAAGCTCTGGCGGCGAGCCTACTGGCATCGGCGGCGTTGCAGGCCGTCTTCATGTTTGTGCCGCCACAGAACCGAGAGCAATTGCTTTCCAGCTTGTACGCTTTCGTTGACGACACATTGAACCTCAGCGGACCGGCCAAGGGGGATGCGCATGACGAACCAAATACCCGGATGCGTGAGACGGCCCGGTTTCAGGCCATGCAGAGCCTCGACGCAATAGCGCGCAACTTCAAAGATCCACCGACACCGCCATCTTGATGAGCGCTGAATAGCTCTGGACGCTCTCTTGCCATGGCCGTCTTACCGTTTCTCGTCCGGGTGAATCCCTTTGCAAGGCGCAATCTCTCGTTGTTCGGTCAACTTGATCATTCGTACCCGCGGCTTGTATCGATGCGTCTCGCAAGACCGGCACCGGGGATTGCGGTGGAGGTGCACTCAACTCCAGTCAGAGTTTTATGCACTGTTACCGTAATTTCAGCGCACTGCGGTTCAGATCCATGTTGGACTGATCTCGTATGAGACATTCATGATATGTCTT
>CAWAMK010000011.1:0-69433 GCA_963783115.1 uncultured Alphaproteobacteria bacterium
GCCCTTGCATGCTACAAAAGCTTAGCATTCCAACCTCTGAGGCCAGAATTCCCATGCCCATCGTGAACCGCGTCGCCGATCTGCAACCCGATATTCAGGCCTGGCGCCGCGATATCCATGAAAACCCCGAACTGCTCTACGAGGTCCATCGCACCGCGGCATTCGTCGCCGATCGCTTGCGCGAATTCGGCTGCGACGAGGTCGCTACCGGCCTCGGCAAGACCGGCGTCGTCGGCGTCATCAAGGGCAAGCAGCCCGGCAAGGGCGAGATCAAGGTGATCGGGCTTCGCGCCGACATGGATGCGTTGCCGATCGAGGAAGCGACCAATCTGCCCCATGCCTCCAAGACCCCGGGCCTGATGCATGCCTGCGGCCATGACGGCCACACCGCGATGCTTTTGGGTGCAGCGCGGTATCTCGCCGAGACCCGCAATTTCGCCGGCGATGCGGTGGTGATCTTCCAGCCGGCCGAGGAGGGCGGGGCAGGCGCCGACGCCATGATCAAGGACGGGCTGATGGATCGGTTCGGCATCGAGCAGGTCTACGGCATGCATAACGGCCCGGGCATTCCGGTCGGCTCCTTTGCCATCCGCTCCGGCCCCGTCATGGCTGCGACCAACTCGATCGACATTGTGATCGAAGGGCTCGGCGGCCACGCCGCGCGCCCGAACAAGTGCATCGATTCCGTGCTGGTCGGTTCGCAGCTGATCACCGCGCTGCAGTCGATCGTCTCCAGGACCCTCGATCCGCTCGACTCCGCCGTGATTTCGATCTGTGAGTTCCACGCCGGCAACGCGCGCAACGTGATCCCGCAGACCGCCGAACTGCACGGTACCGTGCGCACCCTGACCCCGGAAGTGCGCGAACTGGTCGAGAAGCGGGTTCGCGAGGTGTGCGAAGGCGTGGCCAAGATGACCGGCGCGAAGGTCGATCTGGTCTACGAGCGCGGCTATCCCGTGACCAAGAACCATGCCGACCAGACCGACTTCGCCACGCAGGTGGCCAAAGAAGTAGCCGGCGCCCAGAACGTCCACGACATGCCGCCGCTGATGGGCGCGGAAGATTTCGCCTACATGCTGGAAGCGCGGCCGGGCGCCTTCATCTTCTGCGGCAACGGCGACAGCGCTGGCCTCCATCACCCCGCCTATGATTTCAACGACGAGGCGATCGTCTACGGCACCTCGTACTGGATCAAGCTGGTCGAGAACAAGCTGGCCGCGGCGTAGGTCGCGGAGTAGGTTCTTCAAGCTGGATGCGTCGAAGTTTGAGGATGTCTCAAGGAAGGCCTGTATCTCCGGTGCAGGCCTTCTTTTTTTGCCGTTGAAGCCGGATGTGAAGATGACGCGCCCGTCGCCTGCGTCTTGGGCGCGATCGTGTTGGGTCGCGTTGAGTTGGATTGGTTGGCCGACGGATGCAAGGGCTAGGGCTGCCACGCCACAAGGCGAGCCGAAGAGTGGGTCGCGCGCTGCACGGCGCCGGGGCTGAAGGGGGACCGCGCAGCGCGTCGACCATATGGGATCGTCGTGGCGTGACCCAGACGTCCCACATTCCCTTGAGAATGCGATTGTGTCTTTTGTCAATTAATGGTTGTGAAAGGAATTGTCAAACTCTACCGTTATATTTCACCAGAAATTGCGCCTGAAAAATTTGCGCAGCTCAGGCCGCATGTGCTGATTTTCGCAGCAGGTCGGCGGCGATCTTGAGATCCTGCACGAAGCGCCGATACTCGTGGGCCCTGGCGTCGGCATCGGGCAGCCGCAACAGATAGGACGGATGCACCGTCACCAGCGCCCGGGTTCCATCGTCGAGATCAATCAATCTGCCGCGGTTCTTGTTGATCGGCGTGATCTTCCCCAGCACGCTTTGCGCCGCGGTGGCGCCCATCGCCACCACCAGTTCGGGTCTGATCGCGGCGAGTTCCCGTTCGTACCATGGCCGGCACGCCTTGATCTCCGGCGTGTTCGGCTTCTGGTGCAGGCGGATTTTTCCGCGCGGCACGAATTTGAAATGCTTCACCGCATTGGTGACGTAGACTTGGCGGCGGTCGATGCCGGCTTCTTCCAGCGCGCGGTCGAGCATTTGCCCGGCAGGTCCGACGAACGGCTTTCCGGCGAGGTCTTCCTTGTCGCCCGGCTGCTCGCCGACCAGCATGATCCGCGCGGTGGGCGGGCCTTCGCCGAACACGGTCTGGGTGGCGTCCTTGTAGAGCGGGCAGGCGCGGCAATCGGCGGCTTCCTCGCGCAGGGTTTCGATATCGTCGCCGGCGTGCTTGGGAGCCGCATGTCGTTTCCTTTGGCCGGTTCCAGCCGTTTCTGCGCCTTGTGCGGCGCGGTCGCGGCGCTTGCAATCATCGCGCTTGTGTTCCGCGCGGCGCCTTCGATCAGCGGTTTAATCAACGAGGCCTCCGGCAGGTTCCGCCAATACTTCTTCGGCATCTCGTTGCGCATCGCCGCCACCTTCAGCCGCGCCGGGTTGAAGATCGACGCGTAGTAGCTGCGCCAGGTTTCCTCCAGGCGGTCCTGCGTCGGCGCCTCGGACTTGGCGACGCCCGGCGTGATCGAGACGGCATGGCCGTCCCAATGCGCGCAGAGATCCGGCGTCAGGATCGACCACGGCATGTCGGCGAACCGGCGCGCGAAGAACGGCGCGGCCAGTTCGACGATGTGATGTTCCGGCTCGAACCAGGCGACGAAATGCGATTTGTGCTCGCGGCCGATTTCGCGGAAGCGGACGAAGGCGTGCATCTTGTGCTCGTCGCGGCGCACCGCCTTTGCCATCGCGGCGAGTTCTGCGACATCGGGATCGGTCGCGATATCGAGCAGATCGTGGTTGTTGCCGCAGCCGCCACAGCAGCCGGTAGAGCAGGGCGAACCGCTCCGGGCTGCGATGCAGGATCGCAATCTGCGCCAGTTCGACGAATTTGGACGATACGTTGAAGGTGCCATGAGGCGGTTCCAGCGGCAGCGCCGTCGGCGCGAACAGTTCGGGCGCGTCGCCTGCGACGCTCCACGTCACGTCGGATGGCTTTATGTCGTTCAGTACCAGCGCCCGCGCCGCCTTGCGCCAGCCGTCGAAATCGGTTTCGCCATCAAGGGGGATGATGTGCTGCATGTCTCTCCTCCGGCTCTCATACTCAAAACCCAAATCCCAATTGCGCCGCCTTCGGCTTGAATCGTTCCGCCAACCCCGCGCCATCGAGCAAATGCCGCGAGGGCCGGTGGTCGCTGAGCACGATGAACGGCAACGCCTTTTTCTGCGGGACATGCAGCCGCACCAGGTCGGCCAGGCGGATCGAGGTCAGGCGCCGCGTGGCGATGATGCGGTCGACCGCCTTGGTGCCGAACCCCGGCACCCGCAACAGATCCTCGCGGCTGGCGGTCGCGATATCGAGCGGAAAACGGTCGCGGTGACGCAGCGCCCAGGCCAGCTTCGGGTCGATGTCGAGCGACAGCATGCCGGCGGCCTCATCCACGATCTCGTTGGCGTCAAAACCGTAAAACCGCATCAGCCAGTCGGCCTGGTAGAGCCGGTGCTCGCGAATGAGCGGCGGCGAAACCAGCGGCAGCGCGCGGCTGGCGTCGGGGATCGGGCTGAAGGCCGAATAATACACGCGCTTGAGCCGGTAGGAGCCGTAGAGATTGGCGCTGGTATCGAGGATGGTTTTGTCACTCGCCGCATCCGCACCGATGATCATCTGCGTGCTCTGGCCGGCCGGAGCGAAGCGCGGCGGCTTTGTCTTCGTCGCGGTCCTGACGTTCTCTTTGGCTTCATCGAGCTTTAATCGCAGCCGGCCCATGGTGCGGCGGATCGCGCGCACGTCCTTTTCCGGCGCGAATTTGGCGAGGCTGTTTTCCTCCGGCATTTCGATGTTGATGGAAAGACGGTCGGCATATTTGCCGGCTTCCGCAATCAGCGCGTCGTCGGCCTCGGGGATCGTCTTGAGGTGGATATAGCCGCGGAAGTGATGCTCCTCGCGCAGCTTTCGCGCGACGCTTACCACTTGCTCCATGGTGTAGTCGGCGCTGCGGATGATGCCGGAGGAGAGAAACAATCCCTCGATGTAGTTGCGGCGATAGAAGTCGATCGTCAGCTTCACCACCTCTTCGACCGTGAAGCGCGCGCGCGGCACGTTCGAGGACGTGCGGTTGACGCAATATAAGCAATCGTAATTGCAGGCGTTGGTGAGCAGCACCTTCAACAGCGAGATGCAGCGTCCGTCCGGCGCGTAGGAATGGCAGATGCCCATGCCCGGCGCGGTCGAGCCGAGGCCCTTGCCGTCGCTGGAATCCCGCTTCTCGGTGCCCGAGGAGGCGCAGGAAGCATCGTATTTCGCGGCATCCGCCAGGATTTCCAGCTTGCGTTGCACATCCATCGTTGAATCCCTTTGATTCTATTCATGAATCGGCCAAGTCATCGTCAGGCGTCGATCTCGATTGACTCTGCCGGGCCGGTTAGCTTTATATTAGAACATATCATGAACAAATGAGCCAGCCGCGGGTTCACTCGGGAAGAAGCGGTAAGGGCAAAATTTCTTGAAGGAGCGGGGCATGAGCACCGCACGCACCAACACGCTTGCGAATTTGCGCGGACGCATCGAGCGGATCGAGACGCATGGCGATACGGCCGACCTCAACAAGGTCGCGCTCGGCCATGCGGCAGCGGATGCGACGTTGTGCGGCGGTCTTGCGGTAGCCGCGGTGCATGAGGTTTTCGCCGAGGGCCATCAGAGCGCATCGGCCACGGGCTTCGTCGCGGGGCTGGCGGGAAGGGTGTCGCCGCGCCGGCCGCTGGTCTGGGTGCGGCAGGATTTTTCGGAAATTGAGTCCGGGGCGCTGTCGATGCAGCGGGCTGTGCGAACTCGGCCTCGATCCGCGGCTGCTGGTGACCGTGCGCGCGCCCGACACCGACGCCGCGTTGCGGACCGCCGCCGACGCGCTGGCCTGCGATGCGCTCGGCGCCGTCGTGCTGGAAGTCTGGGGGCAGGCGCGTCAGCTCGATCTCGTCGCCAGCCGCAAACTCACATTGGCCGCGGCAGCCTCCGGCGTCACCGCGTTGCTGTTGCGGATGGCAGCAGAGCCGCGGCCCTCGACCGCGGAAACCAGATGGATCGTGCGCGCGGCGCATTCGCCGCCTTCAGCACCATGGACCGCCTGGGGCGCGCCGGTCTTCGACGCGCAACTGGTTCGTCACCGTCATGGCCCGGTCGGCCGCTGGATCATGGAATGGAATTGCGATGAGTGCCTCTTCACCGAACCGGCGTCGTATCCTCAGCCTCTGGCTGCCACGCCTGCCCATCGACCGCATCAAGCGCAAGCTTATACAGGACAGCGTCGCGCTGGGTAAAACGCCCAGCGTCGTCGTCGCCAAGCAAAACAACGCGCTGCTGATCTACGCCCTCGACGATCTGGCCGTGCATGCCGGCCTCTCGATCGGCCTGCCGCTCGCCAATGCCCGCGCGATCTGTCCCGAATTGACGGTGTTCGACGCCGACGAGGTCGCCGACCGCAAGACGCTCGACGACATCGCCGACTGGTGCGACCGTTTTACGCCGCTGGTGGCGCTCGATCCGCCGCATGGGCTCTATCTCGACATCACCGGCTGCGCCCATCTGTTCGGCGGCGAGCGCGCGCTGCTGCAGATCGTCTGCGGCGCACTCACATGCCGCGGCTTTGCCGTCAGCGCCGCCATCGCGAGCACCTCGGTCTGCGCCCGCACTTTGACGCGCCAGGCTTCCGGCAAGATCATTGCCGAGGGCGAGGAGGCGGCGGCTATCGCTCCGCTGCCGGTCTCCGCGCTCGGCGCCGGCGATGCCATCACCACCGGCCTGCGCCGCGCGGGGTTGAAGACCATCGGCGACGTCGCCGCGCGCGCGCCCGCACGAAATCACGGCGCGGTTCGGCGCTCATTTCACGACGCTGCTGGAGCAGGCGCTGGGCGAGGGCGATGCGCCGATCAGCCCCCGAAAGCCGCTGCCGGATTACATCGTCGAAAAGCGCTTTCCCGAACCGGTCGCCACCGACACCGTGATCGCGATGAACCTGTCCGCGCTCGCCGCCATGCTGGTCACGGCGATGGACAGGCAGGGCAAGGGCGCGCGCCGGCTGGACGCCAGCTTCTTCCGCACCGACGGCGCGGTACGCACGATCTCGGTCGATACCGGCCGTCCCGTAACGAAGCCTGAGGTGATCGACCGCCTGTTCCGCGAGCGGCTCGATGCGCTCAACGATCCCCTCGATCCCGGCTTCGGCTTCGATCTGATCAGGCTCTCCGCCGGCCGCACCGAGATCGTGGTGCAGCAGCAGCGCGATCTCGACGCCAATGTGCACGACAATGACGAACTGGCCGCGCTGATCGACCGCATCGCCGCGCGCATCGGCGGCAAGCGCGTCGTCGTGCATCTGCCGCAGGATACCCACATCCCCGAGCGCGCGGTGATGGCGGTCGCCGCGCAGCATCATCTGGCGGCCGCTGCGCAGGCGGCATGGCCGGAGCGCATCGAGAGCGAGCCGCCGCTGCGGCCGTTGCGGCTGTTCGACCGGCCGGAGCCGATCAACGTGCCGTTCGCAACGGTGCCCGATGGCCCGCCGCATCAATTCAACTGGCGCCGCGTGACGCATGCGGTGGTGCGGGTGGAGGGGCCCGAACGCATCGCCATGGAATGGTGGAAGCCAAAACGGCTGTGGCCCGACGCGGGATTATTTCCGCATCGAGGATGAGGCGGGTCTTCGCTTCTGGATCTTTCGTGACGGCCTCTATGAAAGCGACCCAGCTGGCGAAGAAGGCGGGCCCGCGCCGGTTCGATGGTTCGTGCACGGGCTGTTCGCATGAAAAGCCCCGTCAATGATTATGCCGAAATCGGCATCACCAGCAATTTCTCGTTCCTGCGCGGCGGCTCGGATCCGCGCGCCTATGTGCATCAGGCCAGCGAACTCGGCCTTCCCGCCATCGGTATCGCCGACCACAACACGCTGGCCGGCGTGGTCCGCGCCTGGAAGGAACTGGATAATCCCGAGGTCACGCACAAGCCGAAGTTTCTGATCGGCGCGCGGATCGTCTTCATCGACGGCACGCCTGACATCCTGGTCTATCCGCGCGACCGCGCCGCCTACGGCCGGCTCTGCCAGTTGCTGACCCGCGGCAAGCGCGGCGACGACATCACGCGGATCGAAAAGGGCGACTGCCATTTGCGGTTCGATGACCTGTTGGACTTCGCCGAAGGCCAGCTTCTGGTGCTGGCGCTGCCGCATCGCTTCGATGCTGGCGAGGCACAGGAACATTCTGGCAGCGGCTGAAGAACAGCCGCGCCGACGGCGTCTGGCTTGCCGCAAGCCTGCTTTACCGCGGCGACGACAAGCGCCGGCTGGCGCGGCTGCATCGCGTCGCACTCGCGGCAAAAGTCCCGCTGCTGGCGACCAATGAGGTGCTGTACCACCATCCCGCCCGCCGCCGGCTGCAGGACGTGCTGACCTGTATCCGCGAGAAGACGACGATTGACGCCGTCGGCCGGCGGCTCGAGGCCAATGCCGACCGCTATCTCAAGCCGGCGCACGAAATGGCGCGCCTGTTCCGCGACCTGCCGGAGGCGATCACGGAGACGATGCGCTTTGCCGGCCGCATCAGCTTTTCGCTCGACCAGCTCAAATATCAATATCCGGACGAGCCGGTGCCGCCGGGCAAGACCGCGCAGCAGCATCTGGAAGATCTGACCTGGGCCGGCGTCGACACATATTTCGGCGGCGAAATCTCCGACACGCTGCGTGCCACCTTGCGGAAAGAGCTCGCGCTGATCGCCGAGCTCAACTACGCGCATTATTTCCTCACCGTGCACGACATCGTCCATTACGCGCGCAGCCAGAACATCCTGTGCCAGGGCCGCGGCTCGGCGGCGAACTCGGCCGTGTGCTACGTGCTCGGCGTCACCTCGGTCGATCCGACCAAGGTCGATCTGCTGTTCGAGCGCTTCATCTCCAAGGAGCGGCTGGAGCCGCCCGACATCGACGTCGATTTCGAACATTCGCGTCGCGAGGAGGTGATGCAATATGTCTACCGCCGCTACGGCCGCCACCGCGCCGCCATCATCGCCACCGTCATCCATTATCGTCCGCGCAGCGCGATCCGCGACGTCGGCAAGGCGCTGGGGCTGACCGAGGACGTCACCGCGGCGCTCGCCGACACCGTGTGGGGAAGCTGGGGCAAGGGCCTCAACGAGATGCAGATCCGCCAGGCCGGGCTCGACCCTGCGAACGCCATGGTCGAACTCGCGGTCGAGCTTGCCACCGAACTGATCGAGTTTCCCCGCCATCTGTCGCAGCATGTCGGCGGCTATGTGCTGACGCAGGACCGGCTCGACACCTATGTGCCGATCGGCAACGCCGCGATGGACGACCGCACCTTCATCGAATGGGACAAGGACGATGTCGACGCGCTCATATGATGAAGGTCGACGTGCTGGCGCTGGGCATGCTGACCTGCATCCGCAAATGCTTTGACCTGATCGCCGACCACAAGGGCAAGCGCTACGAACTGGCGGACATCAAGGCGATCGACAACGACGATGTTTTTAAAATGCTGCAGAGAGGGGAGTCGCTCGGCGTGTTCCAGGTCGAGAGCCGCGCGCAGATGAACATGCTGCCGCGCCTGAAGCCGAAGACATTTTACGATCTCGTGATCGAGGTGGCGATCGTGCGGCCCGGGACCGATCCAGGGCGACATGGTGCATCCGTATCTTCGGCGTCGCGAAACAGGCGAGGAGATGTGACTATCCGTCGCCGTCGCCCGAGCAGCGGCGAACAAGGACGAGTTGCGACAAGGTGCTGCACAAGACGCTCGGCGTGCCGCTGTTCCAGGAACAGGCGATGCGGATCGCGATCGAGGCGGCCAAATTCACCTCCGAGGAAG
The DNA here is from genome assembly GCA_963783115.1 of uncultured Alphaproteobacteria bacterium. Classification (GTDB taxonomy): domain Bacteria; phylum Pseudomonadota; class Alphaproteobacteria; order Rhizobiales; family Xanthobacteraceae; genus Bradyrhizobium. The sequence continues at coordinate 8,899 of CAWAMK010000011.1, forward strand.
CCAACGGCCTGCGCCGCGCGATGGCGACGTTTCGCAACGTCGGCACCATCGGCAAGTTCGAAGACAAGATGATCGGCAACATGATCGCGCGCGGCTATGCGCCGGAGTTCGCCAAAAACTGTTTCGAGCAGATCAAGGGTTTTGGCAGTTACGGTTTTCCGGAAAGCCATGCCGCCAGCTTCGCCCAGCTCGTCTATGTCTCCTCATGGCTGAAGCATTATCACCCCGACGCCTTCTGCTGCGGGCTGTTGAACTCGCAGCCGATGGGCTTTTACGCCCCGGCGCAGATCGTCGGCGACGCCCGCACCAACGGCGTCGAGGTGCGCGAGATCGATGTGTCCTACAGTTTTGCCCAGAACACGCTGGAGGAGGGGAGTGGTAAATACTGCGCAGTGCGTCTTGGGCTTTCGCCAGATCGACGGATTTAGCTGGGTCGATGAGGATGAGGAACGGTTGAAAAGAAGCCAGGAGTCATTCCGGAATCTCTCGTCGTCATTCCGGGGCGCGCCTCTTGGCGCGAACCCGGAATCCATTTATCCACGCGTATGCGGCTCAATGGATTCCGGGTTCTCGCTCCGCGCGCCCCGGAATGACGACGGGGAGAAAGACTGGGCCGACCGCATCGTCGCCGCCCGCAAACGCCGGCCCTTCACCTCGCTGGAAGAATTCGCCCGCGACACCGCACTGCCAAAGCGCGCGCTGATCCTGCTGGCCGACGCCGACGCCTTCCGCTCCATCGGGCTCGACCGCCGCGCGGCGTTGTGGGCGGTGCGGCGGCTGCCCGACGATGTGCCGCTGCCGCTGTTCCAGGCCGCGATCGCCCGCGAGCAGCCCGACGAGAACGCAAAGCCGCTGCCGGAGATGCCGCTGCCGGAGCAGGTGGTCGCCGACTATCAGACCGTCCGCCTGTCGCTGAAGGGCCACCCGATGGAATTCCTGCGCGAGAGGTTTACGCGCGAGCGCGTCGTCGCCTGCAAAGACGTCAACCAAACAAACGACAAGCGCCGCGTCCGCTGCGCCGGCGTGGTGCTGGTGCGCCAGCGCCCGGGCAGCGCCAAGGGCGTCGTCTTCATGACGCTGGAGGACGAAACCGGCATCGCCAATATCGTGGTGTGGCCCAAGGTGATGGAGCAGTACCGCAAGGAGGTGATGGGCGCCCGCCTGATCCTGGTCGAAGGCTATATCCAGAGCAGCCCGGAAGGGGTGACGCATCTGGTGGCGCAGCGGATGGTCGACCGCTCCCACGATCTGGTCGGCCTCGCCAATGATACGCCGGGCCGCAAACATGCCGTCCCCGCCGGCGCCGCGCTGATCGAACCGCTCAACGACGACCGCCGCGCGCATCCCGATGCGCCGGCCCAGAAAATCCGCCACCCGCGCAACGTCCGCATCCTGCCGCCGTCGCGGGATTTTCATTGAGCCGATCACTTCAGAAAGGCTGCTATTACAGGAAATAGGCGATTTAAACCCCGTGGGCATCGATGGAACCGGAGGCGCTCGCCCTGGTTGAGGCGGTCGCTGGCTTGGGAACGCGAAGCTGTGATACGCTGAATCATTACGTGGAACAGCGTTCCGCACGACGGTTTTCGGGGGCAGGAATTCATGCGCACTCAAATGGCCTATGTGGGATCTAGTCTGTCGGCTTACGGCATCAGATTGCTGACTTCGATCGTGCGGCGAAAAAACCCGGAGACCGCCTGCAGCTTCGTCAGGTTGCACAACATGAGCTGGAACGCCAAGGACATTTCTCCCGTCTCGGAAACCGCCGGAGCTCGACGGATGAGGACGCGGCAACATCGCCAGGGAATTTGCGGCTACGACGTCTTGGGCATCGGCACGACGAGCACGCGGTCCGGGTGAAGGCGATGAACGCGCGATTCGCAAAATCAATTCGGAGATATTCATCGTCTGGGGCGCGGAGTTCGACCCCATCAGGACATCCGGAAGACGCGATCCGCGCGACGTTCGCATCCTGCCGCCGTCACGGGATTTTCACTGACCGGGCTACCAGTAGATCAATCCTCTTGGCGTCGTCGCAAATCCGCTCTTGGCGAATATTGCTGCGATCCTCTGCTTTTCGGCGCAATGGGCAGCCAGGGTTTCGTACAGCCTCGCCTCTGTGAACGGGGCGTATTCCTTGCTGGGCGAGGATGCATCGGCGGTCGCCGAGATCAGCGCACTGATTTGGCGGATTAGCAGATCGTCTGTCGATGGCTGCATGACTTTCTCCTTCGATCGCGGTCCCGGCAGCTGATTCCCGATCTTGGTTCGCTGCAAGCCGGCAAGTCACAGGAACCGCCATTCCGGGTGCGACACATTGCTCGCGCGTCATCAAGCTCTAGTGATGGGCTAACCTGCGCATCTCCCGCAGCCGGGCCAGGCAATATCCCCGGTACAATATGCCGATGAGGTTCCACATGATCAACTCCATTGTCTGATCACAGCATCCCATCGCTACAATAATGTCGTTTCCGAATTTCTTCGTCGCCTGAGGAAATGGCTTCGCCGCTAACGCGCAAGATTTCGTGGCGCTTGGCGATGAAACGTCTTCACGGGCTCGCGACCTTGTCCGAACGGAAATAGACATCGGCCTTCATGCCGATCGTCAGCTCTCCGGCGCCCGTCAGTCCGACCGTGACCCTGATGACATCCAGTTCGGCCTGGTTACGCGATCCCGGCGGTTCGAGGCGGCCGGGCTCGACCAGCGGCGCGATCGACTGGACGCTTCCCTCGAATTCGCGATCGGGAAACGCCGCCGCGCGGACGGTCACCGGTTGCCCTGATCTGACCGACCCAAGGTCGCGTTCGTCCAGTTCCGCGCGCACACACAGCGCCGAGAGGTCGGCGAGCTGCAGCGGCGGCTGCGGCGAACCCGGCGACACCACTTCGCCCACCCGCACATTGACCTGCAACACGGTACCGTCGATCGGTGCGCGCACCGTCATCTTGTCGAGCACGGAGCGAGCCACCGCGGATTCCGATCGGGCGATGCTGAGCTGGCCCTCCAGCGAGGTCGGCAAGGCGCCGTCGTCCTCGGCGGTGCGAAGTTCGTCCTGCCGTGTCGATAGTTCGTTCTGGGCGCGCGTGAACGCCAGCCGGGCCGCGGTCAGGTCGGCTTCCGATCCGCCGCCGGCCCGTCGCCTCGCGGCCGACCGGTCAAGGGCCGATCGCGCGTCATACAGCGTCCGTTCGGCATCGGCCACGGCATCCAGCGCCTTGCGCCGCGTCTTCGCGCTGCCAGTCGCCGACTTTTCATCCCGGGCGCGCTCGCGCAACCCCACCTGCGTCTCCGCCGCCGCCATCCGCGCCCGCAGCTCCTCGTCCGCGAGCTGGATCAGCGCTTCGCCGGCGAATACCTTGTCGTTGGTCTTCACCAGCACCTTCTGAACCACCCCGACCACGGCCGTCGCGACCTTGATCTGGCCGGAGCAAGCCTCGATGCGGCCGGGCGCTACCGCCTGCCAGCGCTTTTCCGGCGGGGTTTCGGCCGATACGCCCCACCTGGTCGGCCCGCCGGGGCCGATCGCCGAAATCGCGTACAGCGCCCCGGCGCCCGCAATCAGGGCCACGACGGCGACCAGGGCGGTCCGGCGCTTCGACATGATCAGTGGTTCTCCAGCGTTTGGCGAATGCCGCCGCGTTCCTCGGCAATGATCCGTCCGTCCTCGATATGAACGACCCGGTCCGCGAATGGCAACAGACGCGGATCATGGGTCACAATCAGCACGGCGTGTCCCCGTTCCCTGGCGATCTCGGCGAGCAGCTTCATGACCGCCTGGCCGTTCGCGCCGTCGAGCGCGGCCGTCGGCTCGTCCGCCAGGATGATGGACGGCTTTCCGACGATGGCGCGCGCGATCGCGACCCGCTGCTGTTCGCCGCCGCTCAGTTCGCGCGGATACGCCTTTATCTTGTGGGCCAGGCCGACCTTTGCCAGTGCCGCGCGCGACCGGACTTTTGCCGCCCTCGAACGCTCGCCGCGGACATCGAGCGCAAGCCGCACATTGTCGGTCGTGGACAGCGTCGGAAACAGGTGAAACGACTGGAAAACGAAACCGATATGCTCGCGCCTGAGACGCGCCAGCTCCTCGGGATCGAGGCCGGCGGTCGAGTGCTGGCAGACGCGAACCGTTCCCTCCGTCGGCGTCAACATGCATCCGAGGATGGACAGCAGCGTGGTCTTGCCGCTCCCGGAAGGCCCCATCAGCAGCGTGAGCTCGCCGCCGTTGAGCGCCAGGCTCACGCCCTTGAGCGCCGCCACCTTGCCGGCGCCGCTGCCCAGGTCCTTCGTCAGGTTCACCGCCTCGAGCAATGGTTCGGTCATCGCGTGAACACCACGGCAGGTTCGATGCGGGTGACCTGAACGATCGCCGCGATGGAAGACCCGATGCACATGACGAGGGTCAAAACGAACAGCCCGGCCATCAGTTCGGGCGTGATGACGATCGGCAACGCCGTCCCCTCGGTCAGCCGCACGACGGCGTCGCCGGCCAGCGCGGCGAGGGAGAAGCCGATGACGGCACTCAGCAGCGCCTGCCAGAGGATCACCTTGTAGATATACCGTCGCGAGGAGCCGATCGCCCGCAAGGTGGCGAATTCGTTCAGGTGCTCCTTCGTGCTCGCATAAAGCGTCTGGGCGACCACGACGGTGCCGACGATCACGCCGAGCAGGGCGCCTGCGAACAGCGCGGCCCCGGCGCCGGTCCCGAACAGCCAGAATGTGCGGCTGCGCTCGCGAAACTCGGCCGGGGTAAGGACCTCGATATTGTCGTTGTTCGACATCAGCTGCCGGCGAACGGCGCCACGGTCGGCATCGGCGTCGAGACGAACGATAATGTAGGTTGCCTTTCCGGACGGCACCCCCGTGTAGGTCCGCACCCGCTCGGCGTCCATGAACACGAACGGCGTCGTCGTGAATGACCTGATGCCGTTGGTGACCGCGGCCACCTGCACCGGTTGCTGACGGATCTCGGCGGTCGCGCCAATTCCGGAGATGCCGAGGCGATCAAAATAGGTGCGGTCGACCGCCACCGCCCTGGCGCTCGCCAGCGCCTCGATCCGGCCCTCCACCAGATCCCACGGCTGCAGCCCGCCGGCCCGCAGGTCCGAACCGATGACGAACACCGGCGTCATTGCTCCGCTCGGCATTCGCCAATCGGCAAATCCGATCACGACGGGAATGGCGTCCGCCACGCCGTTGATGGCAAGCGCGCGATAGCGCTCGCGCGTGTTCAGCAGGGAGGGGTCCTCGAAGGCCTTGGTTCCGCGCGGCATGACCCAGAGATCGGCGGACGAATGGTCGATCATCGTCGTCACCATCCGACCGAAGCCGAAATAGAGGCCCATCTGGATGGTGACCAGAACGATCGAAAATACGATCCCGATCACGGTGGCAACGAAACGCAGCCGGTCATGAAACAGGTTTCGAAAAGCGATGGTGAAAACCAATGGCATGCTACCGGGGGCCGATTGCTTTCTGTCCCATATGTCAGTTTGGTTTTCGGTGATCGGAAAAGCCAGCCATTAATGGCGAGTGCCGTCCAACGGGTACGAGGTCGATGGCAGGAAGGTGAGGTAGAGAGGAGCAGACGGAACGCCAGCACTCCGCCCGCAATTCGCCGTCAACGTGACGATTTGGTGGCGTGCCCGGCAATATAGTTCTGATACCGAACGCCAATGGTTGCACTGCAGCGTTGGCGACAAGGCGCCGAAATCCAGCCAGAAAGTCCGTGGTGGACGATCGGGTTCAATCCAACTTGCTGCCGCCCTCGTCCTTCGTGATGTCGGTTTCTTCCTTGACCAGCGTGAGCAGCCTCAGCGTCAGGAACGTGAATACCGCCACCGTGACCGCGACGTCGTAGCTGCCGAGCCCGACCGAGACCCCGATCGCGCCGGTGGCCCACAGGCTTGCGGCCGTGGCCGTACCCTGCACGGTGTTGCCCTGCTTGAGGATCGCGCCGCCGCCGATGAAGCCGATGCCCGTGATCAGGCCTTCAACGACCTTTGCCAGGCCGTCAGGCGAATGCACCAGCAGGCCCTCGCTGGCCTGGATGAACCCGCAGCTCGCCATCGCGACCAGCGGGAAAGTTCGCAGGCCTGCACTCCGCGCGCGCTTCTCACGGTCCCAGCCGATCGGAGCGGCAAGCGCAAAGGCGGCGGCGAGCGCCAGGAAATGAGCGCCAATCTGAAATCTGTCCAAAACCCGTCCTTCCGAAACCCACGCCGTCGCCAATAGATCAAACCGGCAGGCAACGCGGAATGCGGCGTAAGGTTTCAGCGCAGGCGGCGATTACCGCTGGACAGCTGCGACCGGCGCGGCGGTCGTCGCGCCGACGATCGCAGCGCTGGTGCGGTACGGCGGCATATGATGCTCGAGCGAGTACACGACGCACAGCGCCAGGCTCGACCAGACCGCGAGGCTGAAATAGAGCGCCATCCAGGCCATTTCTTCCTTCCACTCGGCAATGTCGTGCGTCACGACCCAGCGCGTCCGGACATCGCGCAGCCCCTCTCGCGGCGTCAGGCGCTTGTGGCCGTCGGCGCCTCCGGTTCGCCAGCGCTTGAGATACATCGGCACGTCGATCGTCATGAGAAACGCCAGATAGGCGGCAATGCCGGCGATCGAGGTTGCGAGAACCAACCGGGCCGTCCCGTGGAATTCCGGCACCAGCCGGCACAGCGCGACGCCGATGGCGAAGAAGGCAACCGCCCACAGCGAATTCTCGATCGCGTTGCCGAGATAGTTCCGCGTCAGCACCGCGTACCATGACAGGCATTCCGCGATCAGGATCAGCGGGACGATGACCCACGCGACATTCACGACCGTTTCCGCGCCGGTCATGCTGCCGAACTGGTGCAAGAGAATCGCCCATTGCGCCACAAAGGCGATCTCGGCCACGGTCGCCACCGATCGCCCGACCATGACGCTCGACAGCCAGGTATCGAACAGGCAGATCCGCTGCACGTCTGCGCGCGGCAGAAACGAGCGGAACGCGCAGCCGAAAACATAGGCCGCGCAGAACAGCAGCATCATTCCGACACTGGAAGCCGTGCCGGCTGCGCCGGCCTGCGGAAGCGGAAGCTCGCGATACAGCACGAACCAGACCGCGATATTGACGCCGCTCACCAGCGTCAGCAGGCCCCACCACTTGGCCACGGGATTAGACCAAGCCAGCGAACCTGACCGCGCCTGCCATTCCAAACTCATTCGCCGCTCCAATTTAATCGAACTGACATCGGACTGTAATAATACAGTCATACGCCGAGGCCAATCACGATGAGGGTAGGGCGAATATGACAATTGTGACAGCCGCGCCGGCATCCTTCGCGACGCGGCGGAGCATGTCATCGGGCCGTGCTATGCGCAGACACCTGGGCTAGTCAGGGTGAGGCCTGATGCTGGCGTCGCGGTAAGATCACAAGATACACCGCTGCGAAGCATCTGCTTCATGATGAGGAAGCGCGCAAGCGCTGCCTCAAACCATGAGGTCAGGGGCGCCTGAACTCATTGACGCCACGGTATCGCGATTTCAGGGCAGGAACTTCACACCGTAGGTCTTGCCTCGGCGCCAAACCACTTCGCAGGACTGGCGCGTCGTGTGTTCGGGCACCAGCGCCAACTGAAAGCCGTCTCTGACGTCCAGCACGACGTCGGTGATGACCTTGGCGCCGCCCGGCGAGACGTCCAGGATGAAGCATTCGATTTTGGTCGCCCCGTCGTCGACCGTCATCCAGGTCGGCCGTTTGCGCAGTTCGCGACGCGGCTCGCGCTGCACTTTTGTCCGTTGGTCGTCGACAATCATCGTTGCCATCCGTCATTGCTACCCAGTCGGCTGGGTTTTTGAAGCAGGCGACAGGTGACGGACAACTGTGGTAAAGTTCCCTTATTTTATCGTATCAAATTTACCGGTTTGCATCGTAGCTGTCAGGCGAGCCTTCGGCAGGTACTCCGGTGGCGTCCGCAGCTGCCTTCGCGATCGCAGCAAGTACCTCCCTGAAGCCTACATCCAGCGTGCGTGCACGCTCAAATTGAATTCCAGCACGCCGGGAAAACGCCTAGTGTCGTGCCAGCCGGGTAGCGCAGGGGGCAGCCCGGCCCGTAGCATCATCGATCCCCCTCATCTTCCATCAAAATTCCAGGGAGGAAGACATGCGTCGGAATAGTTTGGCGATTCTTGCGGCGTGCGCGGCGGTGACGATTGGCGGTCAGGCTCTGGCCCAGCAACCGGCTGCCACTCCGGCGCCGGTGCCGGACCAGATGCCGTTCGATGTCCCGTACGGAAATTCGATCACGGCCGACCGTGCCGCTGACATCGTCAAGGCGGTCGTGGCCGAGGCCACGAAATCGCCGCGCAACTGGAAGCTCGCGATTTCCGTCGTCGATACGCATGGCGAGCTGGTCTATTTCTACAAGATGGACAACACGCAGATGGGATCGGTGACGGTCTCGCAGAACAAGGCCCGCACTGCGGCGCGTTTTCGCCGCCCGACGCAGCTCTTCAACAACGTGATGCAGACGCCCGCCGGCGCCTATGTCGCCACACTGAACTCGCCGCCGCCGACCGCATCGCCCGGCGGCATTCCGCTTGTCGAGGGCGGCAAGATCATCGGCGCGGTCGGCTGCAGCGGCGCGACCGGCGACCAGGATGCCGTGGCCTGCAAGGCCGGCGCGGATACGGTGAAGTAGGGCGAGATTGCTTCCTCCGTCATTCCGGGGCGCGCGTAGAAATCGAGGGTCGGCAAATCGCAACAAGCCCATCCGATTTCTTTGAGTTTGACGACGATGGTGGGTCAGTCGCTTCGCTCCTTTGCCCCGTAAAGACCGCAAAAGCCCCTCAGAAATTCACCCGGTTCGAGATCGCGCCGTCGACGACGAGGTTCGAGCCCGTGGTGAAGGAGGAGGCCGGGCTTGCCAAAAACACCGCGGCATTGGCGATTTCCTGCGGCGTCGCCATGCGGCCGGTCGGGTTGCGCGCCAGCGCATCCTGGTAGCGCTTCGGCATGTTCTGCTCGACCATGTTCCAGATGCCGCCCCTGAAATAGACGGTGCCCGGCGACACCACGTTGACGCGGATTTTCTTGCCCGCGTATTGCCGCGCCAGTCCCTTGGCCATGTGGATCAGCGCCGCCTTGATCGGGCCGTAGGAGCTGGCGATGTCGGCTTGCGCTGCTGAGATCGATGAGATGATGATGAAGGCCGCGTCGCCGGTCTTCTCGCCGCTGGCCTCCAGCATCGGCCGCGCCGCCTCGAACGCATTCACGGCGCCGAGCACGTCGAGCCGAAAGTTCTGCTCCCAGGACGCGGGATCGCCGCCTTGCGCCATGGCCCCGGCATTGGAAAACAGCATGTCGACGCTGCCGAGTTCGCGCGCCACATCGGCGATCCACGACTTCAATGCGGCGGCGTCGGTGATATCCACGGGTGCGCCGGTTGCCTTCACCCCCATCGCTTGCAATTCGGTAACGGTGCTGGCGACCTGATCGGCGTTGCGGGCGCATACCGCGACGCCCGCGCCTTCGCCCGCGAGCGTGTCCGCGATCGCCCGCCCGATGCCGCGCGTGCCGCCCAGCACGACGGCGTTTCTGCCCTTCAAACCCAAGTCCATTTTATTCTTCCTTTGTTGCTGATGCGGCCGCATTGTAGCGGCGAAGCCTCTCCGGGAGAAAGCTCAAATCTCCGACATCGCGTGCGCTTCGTAATCATGAGGCGCACGTTGCGCGCCAATGACGGTCGAACGCACACTACTCCGGCGCCGCGCCGACCGGCGGGCCGCCGGGCGGACGGTGCAGAAAGGTGATCGTCAAATAGGCGCCGACCCACGAGCCGATCGCGGCAAAGGCGACATACATCCAGTTCTCGGTGTAGCTGATGACGGCGTAGGACGAGAGCACATACCAGACGCTGCTCCAGGTCGCCGCCGGCACGCGCTTGCGCGCCACCACCGCCGAGGTGAACATGACGTAGACCGCATCGGTGGCCGCGGTCGCAAGCAGGACGGCGCCCGCCGTCAAAGGGTCGATGGTCGCCATTGCAATTCCCTCCGGTTAAGTTCGCTGTCATGGCCCGCCACAAGCAAAAGACGTTTGCGGTGGCGACCACGGCAAATTTCGAAGCAATTTTGCGCCGCAGCGACAACCTGTCTGCCGCAGCGCGAAGCGGAAACAATCCACTTTACCCCCACGTGGCGCCATGGATTGCTTCGCTTCGCGCGCCATGACAGGTAAGACCGTTGAAAAGGCACGTCAGGGGAAGAGACTCCACCGATGCAGAGCCCGCGCGAAATTCTTTCCGATATCTGGATCGCCGCCGGCGGCCAGCCTTCCGCGCTCGATGCGCTCACGCTGACCGGCGACGAACCGCAACTGCCGTCCTCGTTTCGCGTCGCTGCCGCGGCGCAGGTCAGCATCGCCGCGACCGGGCTGGCCGCAGCCGAGATCTGGAAAATCCGCAGCGGCGAGGCGCAGCAAGTCGCGGTCGACATGCGCCATGCCGTGGTCGAATGCCGGAGCGAACGTTACCTGCGCGTCGACGGCAAGCCGCCGCCGCCGGCCTGGGACGCGATCGCCGGAATCTACAAGACCCGCGACAATGGTTTTGTCCGGCTGCACACCAATTTTCCGCATCACCGCGACGCGGTCTGCAAGGTGCTGAACTGCACGCCGGAGCGCGACGCGGTTCAGGCCGCGCTGATGCAATGGGACGGTGAGGCGTTCGAGACCGCGGCCTATGCCGCCGGTGGCGTCGTCGCCTTCATGCGCTCCCATGATCAATGGTCGGCGACGCCGCACGCCAAGCGCGCTCGCCGGATTGCCGCTGATCTCGATGACGAAAATCGGCGAGGCTGCGCCGAAGCCATGGCCCAAAGGCGATCGGCCGCTCGCCGGCATTCGCGTGCTCGATCTGTCGCGGGTGATCGCGGGACCGGTGGCGGGCCGGACGCTCGCCGCGCATGGCGCCGACGTGCTGCTGATCTCCGGCCCCGAACTGCCGGCGATCCCGTGGCTCACCATCGATACCGGCCGCGGCAAGCTGACGAGTTTCGTCGAACTCAAAACCGAGCAGGGCCGCGATACCTTGCGCGATCTGCTCGCCGAGGCGGATATCTTTTCGCAAGGCTACCGGCCGAGCGCAATCGCCGGCCTCGGCTTCTCGCCGGAGGATGCCGCGCGCATCCATCCCGGAATCATTTATGTCACGCTGTCGGCCTATGGTGCCGCAGGTCCCTGGGCTGAGCGGCGCGGTTTCAATTCGCTGGTGCAGACCGCGACCGGATTCAACCATGCCGAAGGGAAGGCTGCCGGTGTCGATGGACCGAAGGAATTGCCGGCACAGATGCTCGACCACGCCACCGGATATTTCATGGCGTTCGGCGCCATGATGGCCAAAGCACGCCAGGCGCGTGAGGGCGGAAGCTGGCACGTCCAGGTGTCGCTGGCGCAGACCGGACGCTGGCTGTGGAATCTCGGCCGGGTCGCCGGCGGCCTCGATACCCGGGATCTTACGGGGGAGGCGGTAACGCCCTTCGTCGAGGAGGTCGATTCAGGCTTCGGCAGGCTTCAAGCGATCAAACATTCCGCGATTCTGGCGAAAACCCCGGCGTTTTGGGCCCGTCCGGCGATGCCGCTCGGCAGTCATCCGCCGCAATGGCCGGCGCGCGAATGATGCAGTCACCTGTCGTTCAGACTTACTTCTCCAAACTTTAACCTCGCCGCCAAGTCCAATTTCGTTTTTTAGGTTGTGTGAAACGCCATTTGGGCACTATTAGCGGGTAGGTGAGGCAAAACGTCGCTGAGTGGTCCGGGCTAACATGCTCAATGAAATAATAAAGCAATGGCAAGAGGTTAGCTGGAAGCGCTGGGCTATGTCCCTGGCGCTGGTGACGCTTGCAGGCGGCGCGGGCCTCTATGGCTACACGAAAATCGGCGGCGCCAAGACGGGCCATTCAGAGGTTTCGAGCCAGTCCCGCAAGGGATTGCAGCGCTATATGACGAGCCCCGCCGAATGGGCCAGCCTGACCATTGAACCCGTCACCGAACGTGGCTTTCGGGCCGAGCGCGCCACCGAAGGCAAGATCGCGATCGATGAAGACCGATCGACGCCGGTGTTCTCGCCCTATGCGGGGCGGGTGACCAAATTGCTGGCCAAGCCGGGCGACCAGGTCGTCAAGGGCCAGCCGCTGTTCGTGATCGAGGCCGCCGACAACGTTCAGGCGCAAAACGATTTCATCGCCGCGATGGCCGCCATGAACAAGGCGAAGTCCGCGCTCGATCTCGCGCAATTGCAGGGCACGCGCGCCAAGGACCTGTTCGAAGGCAAGGCCGTTCCGCTGAAGGATTACCAGCAGAGCCAGGCGACGCTGATCCAGGCAGAAAACGACATGCGCTCGTCGCAGACGGCGATGGAAGCGGCGCGCAACAAGCTGCGTATTCTCGGTCTCACCGACGCGGACATCGCGACCTTCCAGGAAAAACGCCGATCAATCCGGAAACCACCATCTTCGCGCCGATCGCCGGCACCGTGGTCCAGCGCAAGATCGGTCCGGGCCAGTATGTCAACGCCGGCGCCAGCGACCCCGTTTACGTGATCGGCGACCTCTCCACCGTGTGGATGACGGCCTTCGTCCGCGAGAGCGACTGCGCGAGCGTCGCGGTCGGGCAGGAGGTGACGTTCAACGTGCTGGCGCTGCCAGGCCGCCCATTGTCCGCGCGGCTCAACTACGTCGGCACCGCCATCGATCCGGCGACGCGCCGGCTATTGGTCCGCGCCACCGTCGACAACAAGGACTTCGCTGCTGAAGCCGGAGATGTTCGCCAACGTCACGATCTATTCGGCGGGCGACCGTCCGGCGGTCGGCGTGCCGAAGACGGCATTGATCTATGAAGGCGATCAGGTGCGGATCTGGGTCGCGCATCCGGACCGGACGATCGAATTGCGTGAGATCAAGCCCGGCCTCACCAATGGCGATCTCGTCGAGGTGGTCGGCAATCTGAAGCCCGGCGAGCATGATCGTCACCAAGGGCGCACTCTTCATCGACCGCGCCGCGTCCGGCAGCTGATCACCTACTGAAAGCTCCGGTCTGAATGGATCGCCTGGTCGCCCTAGCCGTCAACCGCCGCTATTTGATGGTCGGCATGTTCGTCGCTGTGATGGTCGGCGGCCTGATCGCGTTCCAAGCAGCTCAACATCGAGGCCTATCCCGATCCGACCCCGCCGATGGTCGACATCGTGACGCAAAGTCCGGGCCTGTCGTCGGAAGAGATCGAACGCTACATCACGATCCCGATCGAGACCCAGGTCGCCGGCATCAAGAATTTGCGCACCATCCGCACCATCTCGCTGTACGGATTGTCCGACGTCAAGCTGCAGTTCTCGTTCGACTACACCTATGAAGAGGCGCTGCAGCAGGTGTTGAACCGGCTGTCGCAGCTCGGGCCGCTGCCGGGCAATGCCCAGCCGACCATCTCGCCGCTCAGCCCGACCGGCGAGATTTTTCGTTACCGCCTGAAAGGCCCGCCGAACTACAGCGTGCTCGACCTCAAGACGCTGCAGGACTGGGTGTTGCAGCGCCGTTTCCGCGCCGTGCCCGGCGTGGTCGACGTCACCGGCTGGGGCGGCAAGACCAAGACCTACGAAATTCAGGTCGATTTCAACAAGCTGGTCGCCAACGGGCTGACGCTGCCGCAGGTGCTGCAGGCGGTTTCCAACGCCAACATCAATGTCGGCGGCAACACCGTCAATATCGGCGCGCAATCCGCCGTGGTCCGCGGCGTCGGCCTGATCCGCTCGATCGACGACCTCAACAACACCATGGTGTCGCAGTCCGGCGGCAATCCCGTGCTGATTCGCGATATCGCGCAGGTCACGATCGGCGAAAAGCCGCGGCTCGGCATCGCCGGCCTCGACCAGAACGACGACATCGTGCAGGGCATCGTGCTGATGCGGCGCGGCGAACAGAGTTCGCCGACGATCGCCCGGGTCGAAAAGCTCGTTCACGAGATCAACAATTCCTCGATCCTGCCGCCCGGCGTCAGGATCGAGCGGATCTACGACCGCAAGGACCTGATCGACATCACCACCCACACGGTGCTGCACAACATGGTGGTCGGGATCATCCTGATCGTGCTGCTGCAGTGGATGTTCCTCGGCGACCTCCGAAGCGCGCTGATCGTCGGCGCGACGATCCCGTTCGCGCTGTTTTTCGCCGTCATCATTCTGGTGCATGCGCGGCGAATCCGCCAACCTGCTGTCGGTCGGCGCGATCGATTTCGGCCTGATCGTCGACGCCACCGTGATCATGGTGGAGGCGATCTTCCGGCGGCTGACGCAGACCACCGCGCTCTCCGCCGCCGAGCAGAGCCACATCTCCTTCGAGACCACGATGGGGATGAAGAGCCACGCGATCATGTCGGCGTCCGCCGACGTGTCGCGCTCGATCTTCTTTGCCGCCGCCATCATCATCGCCGCCTTCCTGCCGCTGTTCACGCTGAGCGGCGTCGAAGGCAATATCTTCGGGCCGATGGCACGGACTTATGCCTACGCTTTGGCGGGTGGGCTGATCGCGACCTTTACGGTGACGCCGGCGCTGAGCGCGATCATCCTGCCGGCGCACTTGCAGGAAACCGAGACCCGCATCATGGCGTTCCTGCATCGGCTCTATATGCCGGTCCTGAACTGGGCGGTCGGAAACCGGAGATTGGTGATGGCTGGAGCGGTCGCGCTCGTGGTCATGACCATCGCGTTGGCGCGGCTGCTGGGGCTGGAGTTCCTGCCCAAGCTGGAAGAAGGCAATCTGTGGATCCGCGCCACGCTGCCGCCGACCATCTCGCTGCAGGAAGGCAACGCCTACGTCAACGAGATGCGCCGGATGATCCGCGCGCGTCCCGAGGTGGAATCGGTGGTGTCGCAGCACGGCCGCCCCGACGACGGCACCGACGCCGCCGGCCTGTTCAACGCCGAATTCTTCGCGCCGCTGAAGCCGAACAGCCAATGGCCCAATACCCACGACAAGGATGAACTGACCGCGCAATTGCTGGCGCAGCTGCAGGAAAAATTCCCGGGCGTGGAGTTCAACTTCTCGCAATATCTGCAGGACAACGTCTCGGAGGCGGTGTCGGGCGTCAAGGGCGAGAACTCGATCAAGCTCTACGGCAACGACCTGCAGGCGCTGACCGATACCGCCAACAAGATCAAATCCGTGCTCGCGACCGTGCAGGGCGTCACTGATCTTGCGGTGTTCACCTCGCTCGGCCAGCCGACCATCCAGATCGACGTCGACCGGGCACGCGCGGCGCGCTACGGCCTGTCGCCCGGCGACATCAACGCCACCATCAAGGTCGCGGTCGGCGGCGACGCCGCCGGCGATCTGTATGAGCCCGGCAGCGACCGGCATTTCCCGATCATCGTCCGGCTTGCGCCCGAGTACCGCAAGAGCGCGGAGGCGATCCACAATTTGCGGATCGGCGTCGCCGGGCAGGGCGGCGCGGTCACGCAGATACCGCTCAGCGAAGTCGCCTCGATCAACCTGATCTCGGGCGCCGCTTACATCTATCGCGAAGGCCAGGAACGCTATCTGCCGATCAAGTTCTCGGTTCGAAACCGCGACCTCGGCAGCGCCATCCAGGAAGCGCAGGACAAGGTCGCAGCCCAGGTCCAGCTTCCGCCGGGATCGCGCGTCGAATGGGTCGGCGAGTTCGGCAATCTGCAGGACGCCATCAAGCGGCTGTCGATCGTGGTGCCGATCAGCCTCGCGCTCATTGGCGTGCTGCTGTTCTTCAATTTCGGTTCGATGGTCGATACGCTGCTCGCCATGAGCGTAATCCCGATGGCGATCTTCGGCGGCGTGCTCGGTCTCTTTATCACGGGCATCCCGTTCAGCGTGTCGGCGGCGATCGGCTTCATCGCGCTGTTCGGCATCGCGGTGATGGACGGCATCATCATCCTGTCGCAGTACAATCAGCTCATCGACGAAGGCTATGAGCGGGTGCGCGCGGTGATCCGTACCGGCGAGCTGCAGTTGCGCCCGGTGCTGATGACCTGCGTGGTGGCGGGCGTCGGACTGTTGCCGGCGGCGCTCTCGGAGGGGATCGGTTCGCAGGTGCAAAAGCCGCTGGCGGTCGTGGTCGTCACCGGGATGATGCTGGCCCCGATCGTGATCCTGGTGACGCTGCCGGTGCTGATTTCGGTATTTTCGCGTCGGGCGCGCTGATCGCGGCTCTTTTGAGCATGATCCTTTCGGAAAACCGGGTTCCACTTTTCCGGATCATGCATGGGCATACGCCCATGTTTCCTGCCCACTCGGTTTGTGGTTGACGCGATCCGGCGGCCGTCCCTTGATACCGGCGGGGACAACCGCGGGAGAAAACCATGCGGATCGAGGGAAACCAGGAAGCCGCGGGCCAGCAGAACGGCCATGCGCAGCCGTCGAAATCAGGGCCGACCGCCGAGCAGATACTCGGCGAAATCCGCGACTATTGCCGCCAGACCCAGACCGCCGAGTCGACCTTCGGGCGGCTGGTGGTCAACGATGGCAAGCTGGTGTCGCGGCTGCGCGACGGCGCCCGGATCACCACCGGCACGCTCGACAAGGTCCGCGCCTATCTCGCCGAGCATTTGCCGGCTTCGCCTGCCACAACGGGCCAGCCGTCACCGGCCGCAAAGTCGCTGAACGCTGCAGCCGCCGCCAACGCCGTGGCGCCGCCGGGCTTCCGCTTCTTCGATAACCGCCAGAAATACCTGCTGTTCGTCTCGACCTGCAGCGAGAAGACCGAGGTCGGCAACCGCATCTCGCTCGAACTCGGCAATCTGCAGCCGGCGCCACCGGCGCTGCGCATCTTCGATGCCGGCGTCGGCGACGGCACCGTGCTGTCGCGGGTGATGCGGGCGGTGCATGCCCGGTTTCCCACCATGCCGCTCTATGTCGTGGCCAAGGAGATCAGCTACGAAGACGTCCGCCTGACACTGGAGAAGATGGCCGACCGCCTGTTCGAGCATCCCGCCACCGTGCTGGTCGTGACCAATCTCTATTATGCCGAGGCGCCGTGGCTGACGCCGCGTTCCGTGACCTCGGCGCAAGGCCTGATCTGGAAGGACGTCACGCTGACCGGCAACACCGCGCACGGTTTTGCCGAGCAGATCGGCGAACTCGAAGGCTTTCTCGCCGAGAACTGGCGCGCCGGCATCAGCCCGACCACGGGCAACCCGGTCTATCAGCGTCCGGTGATCCTGACGCTGCGGCGCGAGGATCATTCGTTCCTGCTCGACCCGATCATGCCGCGGCCTGGTCGGGTCTCGGCTGATTACGATCTGGTCATCGCCTCGCAGCCTTATCGTGCCCGCGCCAGCGTGGAATTCAAGGCTTCGAAGATCATCACGCCGCTGGTCAGGGCGCTGCGGCCGGGCGGGCGGCTTATCGGCATCCATTCGCATGGCAAGGATCCCGGCATCGAGATCATCGATCAGGTCTGGCCGGGCGACGATCCCTTCAAGACCGACCGCTACGCCATCCTGCGCCAGGTCAAGCACGAGCTTGGCGCCGCCGCCCGGCACTACAATTTCAACGCCTCCTCCGACGCGCGCTCGATCTTCCGCTATCGCATGCACACGCTGCCGGACGAGGTCAGCGGGCCGATCGGCACCTCGACGCTGTTCGCGGCCTGGAACGCTGCGATCTATGTCGCGCAGATCGAGGACAACAGATTGTCTGAAGTGGTCCGCGACGGCCGCTACCTCGAAGCCACCGACCGCGTGCTGAAGAAGCATGGTGGCCTCTGGTTCAACGACGAAACCTACGTGATCTCGCGCCGCCGCGCGCCGGCTTGATTTTGGGAGGCGCCAATGACCGTCTCCGTTCCACAATCCCAGAGGGTGGCCGCGCTGCTGTCGTCGGCTTCCGTCGAAATCTCCTCGCGCGGGCATCAGATCGCGGAACTGAGCGACCACTTCGCGAAAGGCACCGACGTCACCATCACGTTCCTGCCCGGTGACAATTATCGTCACAACGTCGACACAGCTGCCGCGCTACGCCGCGCCGGCTTCAACCCGGTGCCGCACATCGCCGCCCGCGAAATGACCTCTCAGGAGGCGCTCGATGATTTCCTGGCGCGGGCGCGGGGCGAGGCCGGCGTGTCGCGGATTGTCCTGATCGCCGGCGATGTTGCGACCACGCGCGGCCCGTTCAGGTCGACCCGCGATGTCAGAGCCAGCCGATTGATCGAGGCGCATGGCATTGATTCCGTCAGCGTCGCCGGTCACCCCGAAGGCCATCCGTTCCTCGAATTGCCAGACGCCATAAAAGTGCTGGGCGATTGGCGCGATTGGGGACGGCAAACGGACACGCGGGTCGATGTCGTCACGCAATTCTGCTTCGAGAGCACGCCGATCCTGCAATGGATCGCCGAGCTCGATCGCGCCGGCATCGATCTGCCTGTGATCGTCGGCCTGGCCGGGCCTGCGACGCCGGCGACACTGACAAAATTCGCGCTCCGCTGCGGCATCGGCAATTCCATGCGCGCGCTGCGGGCCCAGATCGGCCGCTTCGGCCGCCTGCTGACCGACACCGGTCCGGACGATGTCGTCAGGGGATTGCGCTGCGCGCCGGCGGCTGCAACGGCGACGATCGCGGGATTTCACCTGTTTCCGTTCGGCGGCCTGCGCAAGGCCGGCGACTGGCTGCGCCACTACGATCGCGGCCCGCCCGATGCCGAGCGGGCCGCGATGTCGGCTGCCGGGCTTCAGAACCCGTAGAGCTGCGCCGGGTTGTCGACCAGAATCTTCTTGCGGATCGCCGCATCCGGCGCCCACACCGGAAGCTGGTTCAACAGCCGCCCGTCGTCGATCTGGAACAGCGGGGTCACGTCGCTGATCTGCTTGCCGGCAGGCGTGACGGAATCCGGATGCGGCCAGTCGGTGCCCCAGACGATGCGGTCGGCATTGGCTGAGATCAGCGCCTTCGCAAACGGGATGCAGTCGGCGTAATCCGGTCCATTCTTGGAAGCACGGTAGGCGCCGGAGATCTTCACATAGGCCTTGCCCGCTTTCACGAGGTCGACGAGATCGGAAAAGCCCGGCTGCTCGACGCCGAGTGCTGCCTGCGCGCCGCCGAAATGATCGAACACGACCGGCACCGGCGAGGCCATGATCAGGTCCTTGACCGCCGTTATCATCGGCGTGTTGGTATAGATCTGCACGTGCCAGCCGCGCGCTTTCATGCGCTCGACCGCATTCGTGAACCGCGGCCGGGCGACGTTCGGATCGTTGACGCCGCCGGTCGCGAGGTTGAGGCGGACGCCGCGAATGCCGGCCTTGCCCATCAGGTCGAGATCGCTCTCCGACGTCTTGTCGTCGATCACGGCGACGCCGCGCGCGGTCGGTCCGCGCGCCGCCATGCCGAACAGCGTGGCCGAGTTGTCGGTGCCGTAGATCGAGGGCGTGACGATCACCACGCGCTCCATCTTCAGTGCCTTGTGCAGCGCGGTCATTTCCTCCGGCGAGGCCAGTTCGGGCGTATAGACGCGGCCGGAGAAGAACGGGAATTTCGCGGGGTCGGGGTGGATATGGGTGTGGCAATCGCAGGCGCCGGCGGGAATGTCGAAATTCACCGGCGTCGCCGGCTGCGCCGCTGCGGCGGAGGCGGTCCTGTTCTGCATCATCACTCCGGCCGCGATAGAGGCAAGCATCATACTGCGTCGCGTCAGCATTGGTGTTCTCCCTGGATCATGTTGTTGATTGTCGATGTTCGGACAGGCGCATAGCCTGTCGACTTCAGCGTTTCTCCCCCGCGCCGGGCGTTGCTTCGCCCGTGCTGCGGTCGGCAGACTATCGGGAGAAGTAAGGCGCGGGAAGGGCGCCATCGTAAGGCTGCATCCGATTATCCGTTCAGTAACGCGGAAGGTCTATCGAACCGGAAGGCGCTCCGGTTTGACTAATCATCCGCCCGCCCGGACTATCTCGTAATCCTCTGGAATCAGTTCATGCGAAAATTTTCACAACAAGTTCAAAACCGGCGTGTCCGTTGCCGCCGTGGTCGTGGTGCTGCTGGGCGTTTACAGCTATCGCAAGCTGCAGGCGCTGGCGGCCGATCCAACCGGGGAAAAGGATTGCGGGCCGGCGGTCGGCGGCGGCGAGCAGGCGAAGATCGATCTGGAGCGGATCAAGGCGATTACGCCGCTGAAGGATGTGAAATGGTCGCAGCTTGGCGGCAGCATCAATGATGCGAGCTGTCTGAACAGGACCGAAATCTTCGGCGTGGTCGATGTGCGCAGCGTCGATGACATCGCCAAGACGCTGGCCTTTGCGCGCGACAACAAGCTCTCGGTGACGACATCAGGCGTGCGCCACAGCATGGGCGGCCACGCCTTCCGCAAGGGCGGCATCGTGCTCGACATGCGCGGCTTCAACAAGATCGTGCTGAACGAGAGTTCGCGCTCGGTCACGGTGCAGCCGGGCGCGACCTGGCACGACATCCAGAACGTGCTGCATCCGCGCTTTGCGGTCCGCGCCATGCAGTCGACCGATATCTTCACCGTCGGCGGCTCGATCTCGGTCAATGCGCACGGCATGGACCATCAGGCCGGTGCGCTCGCCAAATCGATCAAGTCGATGAAGGTGATGCTGGCGGACGGTTCGCTGCAGACGGTATCGGCGACGGAGAACAAGGATCTGTTCAACCTGGTGGTCGGCGGCTACGGCCTGTTCGGCGTGATCGTCGAGGCCGAGCTCGATATCGCCGACAATCTCGTCTACCAGACCGGCCGCCGCGTGATGGACTACAAGGAATTCCCGGCGCTGTTCGCCGGCGAGATCGAGAAGAACACCGATATCGGCCTGATGTACGGCCATCTCTCCACCGCGCCGAGCTCGTTCCTGAAGGAGTTGCTGCTCTATACCTACACCAAGGTGGACGGCAGCGATTTCAAGCGGCAGCCGCTCGGCGAGGTCTCCGGCGTCAAGCTGCGCCGGCTGACCGTCAATCTCTCCAAGCAGGGCGCGCTGTTCCAGGAAATGAAGTGGCTGTCGGAAAAGCACATCGAGCACCGCATGGAAAACTGCACGGTGACGCGCGCGCAGGCGATCGGATCGGCGGAGGCCTGTCTCGTCAACCGCAACGACCCGATGCACGATTCCGTGCCCTATCTGCGCAACGCGCTGCCTGACGATACCGACATCCTGCACGAATATTTCATCCCGCGCAGCCAGTTCGTCTCGTTCGTCGACGGCATGCGCAAGGTGCTGACCGACAACAAGACCAATTTGCTGAACGCCTCGGTGCGCATCGTGCATCAGGAGAACAATTTCCTGACCTATTCGCCGGAGCCGGCGTTCTCGCTGGTGCTCTACATCAACCAGACCACGGATGATGACGGCAACAAGCGGATGAAGAAGGCGACGGAGGAACTGATCGACCTCACCATCGCGCACAAGGGCCGGTTCTTCCTGCCCTATCAGCTCTATTATTCGAAGGATCAGTTGCAGCGCTCGTATCCGCAGATCAACGATTTCTTCGCGGCGAAGCGGAAGTATGATCCGGGCGAGCTGTTCACGAATACGTTCTATCAGAAGTACGCGTCGTAGCGGTCAAAGCCGAGCGACGACGCGCTTTGGCGGCAGGCCGCTGCAGCCGCCGGCCTGTTCGGCGTCCAGCACCAGCAGCGCGCCCGCGGCATAGAGGCGGGCGACAAAGCCGGAATCGTCGGAACGCGCGATGGTGAAGTAGTCGTTCGACGCGAGGATGCGGCCGTTGGCCTTGGCGACCACGGCCAGCGCTTGCGACGGCGGACCGACAATGGCCATCGACTTGCCGGGGGCGGATCCAAAGGTCAGCGCAACGACAACAGCAAGCCAGCCGACGATGACGAGCGCGAGCCGCGCCGGCGATGCGGCCCAGCGGCAGCGTCCGGTTCTGCTGACGCCCCTCAGTAGTCATAGAAGTGCTCGATGCTCGCGCCCCTGGCCTTGAGGTCGCGGTTGATGTCGACAAGCTGGTCGATCCTGGCTTTCAGGCCGGCCCTGCGAAACCCGGGCCGGGCATCCAGCTCCAGCGAAAACAGCTCCGTCGTACCCTTGATGTCGAGTTTCGCGGCATCGGGCGCAATCACGGTAATGAGGATGTCGTGATTGCCGGCGATCTCCGCAAGGCCGATGCCCTGGTCCAGCAGGCCCTGCAGGATTTCAGTGAACGCCTTGTAGCGCGGCGCCTGCACCAGTTGCCATTGGGCGTCGAGCGCACGGATCGGCTTGATGCGCGGTTCCTTTGCCAGCACCTGCGGCGGCGCTGCGACCACGAACATGATGTCGCGCGGTTCGTTGTCGCCGCCGGCGTCGAGCGCCTTCTGGATCAGCGAGGCATAGCCGATCTTGACGAAATATTCCGCGCCGAGCGCGAAGTCGCGCTCCCAGCTGCGCAAGCGGGCTCGGCGTCGGCGCCGAGATCGCCATCAGCCCGTCGAGCTTTTCGCGGAACGGATATTTGTACCAGGGGACGGTGTAGAGGAAGGCCGCATAGTCCTGCAGCACGGCGCGGCCGAACTCGTCCTGCGGGGTCAGCTTGTCGCCCCTGATCCATTCGAACACGCGGCCGATGGTGTTCTCATAGAATCCCTTGACGGCGTATTCGACGGAATAGCTGATGCCGATGATGTAGATCATCGTCTTTACTTCGGTCAGCGATTCACCTGTCGCGGGCACGGCGCGGTTGATGGTGCAGAAACTCCGCCAGAATCCGAAGATGTGACCGAGGTAGCCGAAATGGCTTTCGCTGGAGCGGTCGAGGAAGCGGCCGAAATCCTCGAAGGAATAGACGATGTACCATTCGGGGAAGGTGAAGAAGGTGTTGTTCAGCTTGCGCCGGTAGCCGGGCTCGTCGATCGCGGGCAGGGTCACCGCCGGTGCATTGGCCGTTGCGGCGGCGGAGGAGGGGCGGCACGTCCCCTCGATATAGGCCAGCGGCAGAACCACCGTCAGCGCGATCAGGACCGCGACGACGACCAGGATGCATCGCAACCACCTAAGCATGCGCGACCGACCGCGTCCGCGGCGCCAGCACATAGCCGATCAGGATCGCCACGCCGCCGAGGCCGAGATGCGGGGCATTGGCGAAAAACCGCGTCGAGAGCGGCAGATTGAGGACGCCGTTGATCAGGATGCCGAAGTCGAGATAGCCGCTGCCGGTGAGCAGGCCGAGCACGCCGTCGGCAAAGTAGAACGCGCCGAACAGCTGAAAGAACAATTCCGAGGCGCGGCGCGAGGTGATCGCCGCGGCCGCCGCCCACAGCGCCGAGACCAGATGCAGCCCGTCGGCGTACCAGGTGCGGCGGAACAGGCCGAAGATCATGTCGTTGGCGTCGATGAAGGCCGGGATGTAGCCGGTGAGGATCACGAAGCCGAGCAGGGCGGCGTAGCCCCAGGCGCATAGTCTGATGATGTCCATGATGTCTCCGGCGGCGGGCGTATCGAATCCACCTCTATTCTAGAGCTTTCCGAGCGTCTTGAGCAGGGCATCGTTGAACAAAGCGGGGTCTTCGATCTGCGGAATGTGGCCGAGCCCCGGCAGCAGTG
Organism: uncultured Alphaproteobacteria bacterium; assembly: GCA_963783115.1. Taxonomy (GTDB): domain Bacteria; phylum Pseudomonadota; class Alphaproteobacteria; order Rhizobiales; family Xanthobacteraceae; genus Bradyrhizobium. Next base: position 32,448 of record CAWAMK010000011.1, read on the forward strand.
TCAGGCTGGTTTGCGGCGGAAGCAGCGTCCGCAGATCAAGGGCCTGCTCGACCGGCGTGATGGTGTCCTTGTCGCCCCACAGGATGGCGACGGGGATTTCCAGTTTCGCATAGGCGGTGCGGTCCGCGCTTGCCGCACCGGTGTCGGCGCCGAGGAAATAATACAGCCAGTCGGCGATATCGCTGGTGCTGTCGCGCTGCGTCAGCGGCCATTGCAGGATCGCGACATATTCCGGCAGCGCGCGCTCCTTCTTCGCGATCATCGATTTGAGCAGCGGTCTCGGTCGCCACCGGGTTGGTGATGGTCAGCGACACCAGAATTTCGCGGATCCATTGCGGCTGGATCACCCAGGGCGCCTCCGACGGCGCGGCCATCAATCCGAGCGCCGCGTCGACCAGCACCAGGGCGCGCGCCCGGTCCGGATGTCGCATTGCGAGTTCGGTCGCCGCGCCGGCGCCGAAGGAGTGACCGACGATGATGGCGGGCGGCGCCTTCAGCGCCTCCAGCACGTCGCTGATCCGCGCCGCCTGGTCCTGCCGCGTGTAACCGCCGGGACGGTCCGAAAATCCAAACGGCGGGAGATCGAGCGCGATCACCTGAAAGCCGGCTGCGGCGAGCGCGTCGCTGGTGTGCCGCCATAGCTCGCTCCACGCCGCCGTGCCGTGAAACAGCACCACGGGAACGCCATCCGCCGGACCCTTCTGCTGCACGAACACGCCGCCCGAACGCGTCGGCACCAACTGGCCGGTCCGCGGCGCCAGTTGGGGTCGCGCAGCGGTTTCGCGTATCGACGCGGCGAGGCGGAACGAGGCGATCACGAGGATCAACGACAGGATCAGGACCAGCAAGCCGTTGCCGGACCAGCGCAGAATTTTTGTAACCACGAGGCCTCGCAACATCGGTCGATCAAAACGGGGAGCGGAAACGGAGCGAGTTTAGGCCAGCGCGGGTGGCTGGCGACTGAAAATACCCGACATGATCAGCGCCCGGTTAACACGTGTAATTCCGGGATGGTCCGAAGGACCAGACCCGAATCCAATTACCTGCATAACGTGCAGCACGATGGATTCCGGGTTCGATGCTTCCGCATCGCCCCGGAATGACGAGGCTACTGCCCCGACGGCGTCCGCAGCCGTGCCAGGCGTCGCGCACCTGATGATAGTGCACTTCCGGCAGATAATCCGGCGTGTTGAGGCCGAGGTTCTTGACGTCGAGCCGGCCGATGGCGCTGAGCAGCGTGTAGGAGGCGATCACGCGGTCGCGCTGCGCGCCGATCAGCCGCGCCTTGGCCAGGATCAGGTCCTGCTGCGCGTTCAGCACGTCGACGGTGGTACGCTGGCCGCCGGCGGCCTCGCGCTGCACGCCCTGCAGCGCGACGGTGGCGGCGCGGACTTCGGACTTCGGATGCGGTGACGGCAATCTTGGCGCCTTCATTGGCGACCCAGGCGCCGACCGCGGCGGTGCGGGCCTGGTTGCGGAACTGGTCCAGCACCAGCCGGCTTTGGCTGGCGACTTCCTTGGCCTGCCGGGTCTGCGAAGCCGCCATCCCGCCGTCATAGATCGGCTGGTTGAGCTGGGTGGTCACCGAGGCCTGGTCGGTGCCGAAGGTGCCGAGCGTCGGATCCGACTGCTTGCTGCGGCTGGCGCTGCCCTGCAGCGTGATGGTCGGCATCAGGCTGCTTTCGGCGACGCGGATCGTGGTGGTGGCGACGTCGAAGTCGAAGCTCGCCGCCATCACCGCCGGATGCTGGCGGAAGGCCAGCCCGGTGGCGTCATCGCGGCTGCGCGGCAGCAGGCGATCGACGGTATCGGCGGGGCGGAGCTGCGTGGGCGCGTTGCCGATCACCTGGGTATAGGTCGCCTGGCTGACGGCGAGGTTGACCTCGGCGGCGTTCAGGTCGGCGCGGCCGCGGGCGAGGCGCGCCTCGGCCTGCGCGGTATCGGTCGGCGTGACGTCGCCGGCATTGAGACGCTTCTGGGTGATGCCGAGCGTTTCCTGCAGGAAGGAGACGTTGGCACGTTGCGCTTCGACCAGCGACTGGTTGGCGAGCACATTGGTGTAGACGGTGACGGCATCGAGCAGCACGCCCTGGCCGACATTGCGCAGCGCCTCGCGGCCGGACTGCACCTGCAGTTCCGCGACGCGGACGCTGTTGGCGGTCTTGAACCCGTTGAACAGCGTCTGGGTCACGGTCACGCCGACCGTCCAGGGCTTCAGGTTCGCCGACTGGATCGTGTTGTCGGGGAGCAGGTTGCGCACCGCCTGAAAGCCGGCGGAGAGCGTCGCAAGGATCTGCGGCCGATACCCTGAAAGCGCCTGCGGCACGTTCTCGTCGGTGGCGCGCTGGCGGGCGCGTTCGGCATTGAGCGCAGGATTGGTCTGGTAGGCCTTGGTCAGCGCCTCAGGCAGGCCTTCGCCACGCGCGGCCGGCGCCGTGAACGCAAAGCACGCTGCAGCAAGGCAAATGCCCGATCGAAGCAATCGCCTTTTAACGTGGCCAACCCTCGCGGCACGCCCAGCCATTTGATCCTGTAGCCAACACACGAACGTGATAACCCTGCTTCGAGCCATCGCGCTCTATCTGCTTGTTTGAGCATGATCTTCAGGGAACGCCGGTCACCCGTCATTCCTGATCATGCATGGTTTGCCCGCCCCCGCCGACATCCTCGGCTCGTCTACCTGTTTAGGCGGCGTCGCCGCCACAGGCAAACTGCCGCGCGACATCAGTACATTAATTCAGTGAATTCAGCGCTTGGCTGTTGCCGGTTCGTCACAGAAGAAGTTCAACGGTAAAATGCGCTAGGCTTCTGCTGGCTGGCGTCCGATTCGGGGCGGTCGGCTCTCCAGTCTATGCCCCGGGTCCGCAACTGATGCCAAAGCTGTTTTCCGACCCCGAAGCGATCGCGGAGGATATCATCCGCGATGTCGGAACCAACCTCGTGGTCGGCTTGCCGCTCGGGCTTGGCAAAGCGAATCATGTCGTCAACGCGCTGTACGCACGCGCCGCCGCTGATCGTTCGATCAAGCTCACTCTGTTCTCGGCGCTGACGCTGGAAAAGCCGCGGCCCTCGAGCCTGCTCGAACGGCGCTTCATCGGCCCGGTGATCGACCGGCTGTTCGGCGGCTATCCCGACCTGACCTATGCCAGCGCGCTGCATGCCGGTGAGTTGCCGCCCAACATCGAGGTGATCGAGTTCTTCTTCCTGGCCGGCAAATGGCTGCACGTGCCGTACGCGCAGCAGCATTACATCTCCGCGAACTATACCCATGCCTCGGGCTACCTGCTGTCGCGCGGGCTCAACGTCGTCACCCAACTGGTCGCCAAACGCGTGATCGATGGCGTGACGCGCTACAGCCTGAGCTGCAATACCGACACCACGCTCGACATCCTGCGCGCACGGCGCGAGGGCCGGGCATCGTTCAAGCTGATCGGCCAGGTCAATTCCGAACTGCCGTTCATGCCGGGTGCCGGCGATCTGCCGGCGGACGAGTTTTCTGCCGTGCTCGACAGTCCCGCGACCGACTTCCCGCTGTTCGCGCCGCCGGCCGAGCCGGTCAGCGACACCAAATACGCGATCGGGCTTCATGCCGCGAGCCTCGTGCCCGACGGCGGCACCTTGCAGATCGGCATCGGCCAGGTCGGCGATGCGCTGGCGCAGGGCTTGATCGTTCGTCACCGCGACAACGCGCAATTCCACGCCATCATGCAGCGGCTCGCGCCGGGAACTGAGCCCGCGGAGAGCGCACCGTTCGTCAAGGGGCTATATGGGGTCAGCGAAATGCTGATCGATGCGTTTCTCGGCCTGATCGAATGCCGGCATTCTCAAGCGCGACGTCGATGGCGCGACGCTGCACGGCGCATTTTTCCTCGGTCCCAAATCGTTCTATCGCGCGCTGCGCGAGATGCCGGCCGAGCAACTCGCGCGCATCCAGATGATGCCGGTATCCTTCACCAACCAGCTCTATGGCGACGAGGATGCCAAGCGCCGCGCGCGCGTCGGCGCGCGCTTTGTCAACACCGCGATGATGGCGACGCTGATGGGGGCTGCGGTTTCTGACGGCCTCGAGGACGGCCAGGTCATCAGCGGCGTCGGCGGCCAGTACAATTTCGTTGCGCAGGCGTTTGAGCTTGAGGGCGCGCGGTCGGTCCTCGCGCTGGAATCGACAAGCGGCAGGCGGGCCGAAAGACGCTTTCCAACCTGCGCTGGAGCTACGGCCACCAGACCATCCCGCGGCACCTGCGCGACGTGTTCGTCACCGAATACGGCGTGGCCGACGTCAGGGGCAAATCGGACGCCGAGACCATCGCGGCGATGCTGGCGATCACGGATTCCCGTTTTCAGGATGAACTGGCCAGGGCCGCCAGGGATGCCGGCAAGCTGCCGAAGAGTTTTGAAATTCCGCGTAGCCATCGCGAAAACTTTCCGGATCGGATCGCGATAGCCTTGAAGCCTGCACGCGACGCAGGGTTGTTGCCGTCATTCCCGTTCGGCAGCGATTTTGACGCGATCGAGCAACGGCTGATCCCGGCGCTGCAGTTATTGCGCGAAGCGCAGCGAACGCCGCTGCTGTTGCCGGGATTGCTGTGGCAGGGAATGACGCAGCCGCCGGACGGCGCGAACCTCGAATGCCTGGCGCGGCTGGGTCTCGATAAGCCGACAACGTTTGCAGAGCGCGGCTATCGCGCGCTGGTCAACGCGGCGTTGGCGCGGAGTGGAGAAAAATAGTCTCTCGTCGTCCCTGCGAACGCAGGGACCCATACCGCGTGATTTATCGATGAAGCGCAGGTGCTGACGCTCTGCGTTCGCCAATTGACGTTATGACCTGTTGAAGCGAAGCCGTCTTGCCTTGTGCCCATTACACTGGCCGCGGCGTATGGGTCCCTGCGTTCGCAGGGACGACGGGGAGGGTGTGCGTGCGCGTCTACCTGTTCTTGTTCACCGGCTTGCGCTTCTCGATGAACGCCGCCATGCCCTCGGCGCGGTCTTCCAGCGCGAAGGTCGAGTGGAACAGATTGCGCTCGACATTCATGCCTTCCGACAGCGGCGTTTCGAACGCGCGGTTGATGGCTTCCTTGGCCATGGCCGCCGCGGGGCGCGACATCGAGGCGATCTTTTCCGCCGCCGCCAGCGCCTCTTCCATCAGTTTGTCCGCCGGCACGACGCGGCTGACGAGGCCGGAGCGTTCGGCTTCCGCGGCGTCCATCATGCGCCCGGTGAGGCACAGATCCATCGCCTTGGATTTGCCGATCGCGCGCGTCAGCCGCTGGGTGCCGCCGATGCCCGGGATGGTGCCGAGCGTGATTTCCGGCTGGCCGAATTTGGCGGTGTCGGAGGCGATGATGATGTCGCACATCATGGCGAGTTCGCAGCCGCCGCCGAGCGCATAGCCGCTGACGGCGGCGATGGTGGGTTTGCGGCAGGTGGCGACGCGGCCGCCGCCGATCGCGGCAAAGTCGCTTGCGAACATGTCGATGAAGCCTTTCGGCTGCATCTCCTTGATGTCGGCGCCGGCGGCGAACGCCTTTTCGCTGCCGGTGATCAGGATGCAGCCGATATTGTCATCGGCCTCGAGGTCGTCGACCGCCGCCGCGATCTCGCGAAACACGCCGAACGACAGCGCATTGAGCATTTTCGGCCGATTCAGCGTGATGACGCCGACCGCGCCCTTGCTCTCGACAATGATGTGTTCGAACGTCGCCATGATCCACCCCGCGCTACGATTTGGCGGGCAATGTGCCCGCTGCCGGGGTGGGCTTCAAGTGGGCGCGACGCAGGCGCTGCGTCGGGATACCGGTCGCTACGCCATGAACATGCGCGCGGCCGACGCCACCGTCAGCAGCGCGCCGAAGGCGATGAAGACCTTTCCGATCAGCGACGTCTTGTCCAGCGTGGAACTGTCGTTAGCGGACGCATCCGACGACGCTCTGGAGGTCGAGGCCATGACAACCGCCTGCGAGGTCGTGCCAATCGGCTGTTCGGAAGGGGTCAGCGACCGGTCGAAACTGTTGGGTTGATCGGAGGCAGCCGCGCCGGGCTCGGCCGGCGTCTCTGCTTCGGCCGGCTTGTCGGTGGCGGCCTGCAGGACGGTATTGGCCTTTTCGGACATGGCCGCCGACATGCCCCTGGCGCTGCCGGGAGGCGCATCGGCCGCCGTCATCTGCGCGTTGGCGTTGGCGACCCAGGACGGGATGGCGGCCGGCATGCTTCCGCTCGCATCGGCGACCTGTTTCTCGTCGAGCTTCTTGCTCTCGTCGGATTTCGCCGCCGCGCGGGTCGACTTGCGATGCGCATAGCGCTTCTTGAGGTCATGGGAACCCTGCCGCACGGACGCGCCGGAGGTCGCGCTCTCGGATTTCGATGCGACGGCGTTGTCCCCGTCCGCGGCTACCGCCGGCAATGGTCCGGCAAAGCCCATCAAAAGCCCTGCCGCAAAAATCAATGCCGCGCTGGCTCTGATCGTCATGTGAAATCTCCCCTTAGCCACCGCCCAGCGCCCGAAATGAAACCCTGCCGATGTCCACAGCACGGCAGAAAAAGGGAATCTTCTGGTAGCGGCTGGCAAAAGCAGGGCAATGTCGTTGCCGCCGGGCGCGGGTTCCGCAACGGGGATGCCAGCCTGCGCAATCGATGTTATGAGCCTGCCTTCTGTACGATCAGCTGTCTCGATTCCTCTCCGAAACAGCTGCCGCCCGGCCGGCACTATCGGTCTTCGATCACGACTCTGTGATCGGGCGGTGATGGTGTAACAATTTGAAGGATCGGCCGAATTGCAGGGTAGGAGCGCTGGTGCGCGAACGGAATGACGAATGGACCGGCCTGATGCGGTCGGCCATCGCAGGCGACAATGCGGCGTATCATCGTCTGCTGAAAGCCGTCACGCCGGTGCTCCGCGCCGCGGCGCGCCGCGGGCTGGCGCGCGCCGGGCAACCGGTCGATCAATCCGAGGATATCGTGCAGGACATTTTGCTGGCGGTCCATCTGAAGCGGCACACCTGGGACATCAGCGCCCCGTTTGCGCCGTGGCTGTTTGCGATCGCCCGCAACAAGCTGATCGACGCGCTGCGCCGCCGCGGCCGGCGCGTCTTCGTCGATATCGATGATTTCGCCGAGACGCTGCCCGGCGAAACGCCGGCCGAGACCGCCCCGGCGGGCGAGGTTGCCGCCCAGCTCCAGACGCTGCCGGCGCGGCAGCGCGACGTGTTGCAGTCGATCGCGGTCGACAGCGCCTCGATCAAGGATACGGCCGCGAAATTTTCCATGAGCGAGGGCGCGGTGCGGGTGGCGCTGCACCGCGGGCTTGCCAGCCTGACGGCGAAGCTACGGGAACACTGAGATGGATACCGATCAGCTCATTCGATCGCTGGCGGCCGACAATCCGCACCGGGCGCGGCCGGTCGGCTTCGCGCTGATGCTGGCGCTGCTGGCTGCGGCGCCGGTATCGCTATTGATGTTCTTCACCGAACTCGGCATCCGAGCCGACGTGATGGTCGCGATGCGCAATCCGTTCTTCGACCTGAAATTCGCGGTGACGCTGGCGCTGGCGATTGCCGCGATCGCCGTCAGCCTGCATTTGTCGCGGCCCGAGGCCTCGCTGCGCGGATTTGGCTGGCTGCTGCTGGCCCCGGTCGGGATACTGGCCGCGGCGATCGGCGGCGAGATGATGATGCCACAGCGGTTGCCGATGATGACGCGGCTGGTCGGCAAGAACTCCTGGATCTGCATGACGGCGATCCCGGTGCTGTCGCTGCCGATTTTGGCCGGCGCGCTGATCGGCCTGCGCCACGGCGCGCCGGCACGGCCGGCGGTCGCCGGCGCCGTCGCGGGACTGTTGTCGGCGGGACTGGCGGCGACGCTCTACGCCTCGCATTGCACGGACGATTCACCGCTGTTCGTGGCGGCCTGGTACACGCTTGCGACCGCGCTTGTGACCGCGATCGGCGCGCTCGCCGGAGCGAAGCTGCTCAGGTACTAGGCACAGGCGTCGCGGGGCTATTCTGCTGCATGCGGTGGAAGCGCAGCACCTGCTGCGCCGTCGACGGCCGCAGCCGTTCATAGGTGTCCCGGCAGGCGGAAAGGTCCGTCGGCCCCGCGCCCGTGAGCTTGTCGCGCATCTCGATGAGGGTCTTGACCGTCGGCCAGGACAGCCCTGCGACCTTCGCCAAAATCATCACGCCTTCGGCGCGGCTTTCGATCATCATGTTTTCGGCAATCGCCACCGTTACGTTGGCCAGTGCCGCGATCGAGGCGTTGGCCTCGTCGAATTTCCCGGCCTCGGCGAACGCCGCCAGCTCGGGCTCGTCGAGACGGCCGTCGTCGTACAGCGACTTGATCAGCGCGTGGGCGATTTCGGCATCCTTGGTGATCTCCGAGGTCGCCGAGCGCGCGCGGCGCGTCGCCTCCTTGACCACGGACGGCACGGCGGCCGCCTGCTGCGGGTTGGCGGCTTCGAGCCGCTGGCGCACCGTGTGCGAGGCCTTGGCCAGAAGCTTCAGATAGAGGTGCCTTGGCATCGACGGACGAAGGCCGATGCTGGCTGCGAGATCGTCGTTGCCTTCGGCGCGGTCGACGAGGCGGGTGAAGCCGCGCTCGGTGAACTCCGCGCCTGGATTATTCACGGTCGACTGGACCACCTGGTTGTTGCCGCGCTGGACCAGCACGTCGGTGACCGCGCCGCTCAGGGTCTTGCGGGTCGAGATCGCCATCAGATGCGCCTGGCTCTTGCTGCGCGCATTCTCGATCAGGGTCTTGTCGTCGAGCCGCATCGACTGCGACAGCACCGGCCCGGCCACCTCGATGACATCGTCGAAAGCCAGCGCGCGGATCGTGAGCGGCGGCGCGGTGTCGATCGGGGCGAGACGGTTGGACAGCAGCGCTTTGGCCGATGTTTCAATATGATCGATCAGGTACTGGAAGACATCGTCGAACAGCCCGACCTGCTCGTTCGAATAGTCGTCGGCGGCGTTGATGAAAAGGTCGGTCACCCGGCGCAGCGTCTCGACCCGGCGCGCGACGGTGCCGTGCGCAAGCGTTGACTGCAGTTCGTCGAGCAGGCTTGCGGGGGAAGCAGACTTGGCGAATTTCGAAATCATGACTCTGTCCTGGAGCAAAAGCCGGCAGCGGATTCTCCGCTGCTGGAAATGAAATATGTCGGATCAGGCGTTGGTAATGCGGTTGCGTCCCTGTGCCTTGGCTGCATAAAGCGCGCTGTCGGCGCGCGCGAGAAATACGTCCGAAGTCTCGTCAGGTTTCAGCATTGCGACGCCCGCCGACATCGTCACCCTCATGCCGGGCGAGAACGCGCTCCACTCGAGGTCGGCGATGATGGCGCGCAACCGGTCGAGCGCCCGCACGGCCTGGTCGGAGTCCATCTCGGGCAGCACCAGCAAAAATTCCTCGCCGCCGTAGCGGCCGAACCGGTCGACGCTGCGGATGTTGGCGAACATGGTGACCGAGAATGTCCGCAGCACCTCGTCGCCGGTCGGGTGGCCGTAGGCGTCGTTGATGCGCTTGAACCAGTCGAGGTCGATCAGCGCGATGCAGCAGGGCGATCCATTGCGCGCGGCGCGGGCGATCTCCTCCTCCAGCATTCGCATGATGCAGCGCCGGTTGGACGCCCCCGTCAATTCGTCGAGTTCGGCGAGTTCCTCGATCCGCTTGTAGGCCTGCTTCAGTTCGAAGCTGCGGTCGTAGAGCATCTTGCGCATGCTGCTGCCATACAGCCCGACGAAGGCGCACTGTCCGATCGTGAGGACGAACGACAGCATGGCTGCGACGCGTTCGGTCTGTGTGGTGATCGGCAGGCCGATCGGGGTGCTTGTGAACAGGAAGATCGGCGCCAGGCCCATCATGGTCAGCGTCCAGGAGACGATCGCCTGCCGCGAGGTCATTCGCAGTGCGCCGAACCCGAAGATGAGAAACACCACGCTGAGGAAGACGAATCCGATGCCCGGTGCGGCCAGCAAAAAGCCAAGTTGCAGCGCGACGTGGCCGGCAACCTGGAAGCTCGTGAGGTAGTGGTCGTGGAACCGGTCGTTGAAATGGGCCTCCGACAACACGACGAAAACGGCGACCAGCCCGACACCCGAAATGAAATAGGCCGAGGGGATGATGAGCGGGATGGTGCCGGCGTAGCAGTAGGCCAGCAGCACCGAGGTGATCAGCGCGTAGCTGACGCCTTGCACGCCGAGCATGTGGCGGCGCTGGCCAACCCGGCGTTGCAGGACGTCTGCCGGCAGCAGCGGCATGGTCCCGCGATGGGTGCCTTGGCTCCTGAAGCAATGAAGCCGCGCTGCTCATGTCCCGTCGCTATTGGAGGAAGCCGGACGAAACTTTAGGGAATAAAGCCTTTAGGTTTGGTATCTTTTGGCCTCGAATCGGGTCCGTACTCCCCCGCCATTGTACTGTTCCGTAACGGAAATCTGCCGAATTCCGATAGAGCGGAACTCGCTTATGTGAGAGGCTCGGACGCTTGGAAGGTACTGCCCTGCCGGCGGAGCCTTGCTAAGGTTGTGGGGGCGTTCTTTAGGAAAGTGTTTCCGTATTATGATACCAAGTTTGGGGCTCAACCGGTCCACACCGGAAAAATGGCTTGGTCGGGGCCGTCTGTGCGATGGGTCACACATGCACTCCGTACAATGCCGTAATGTGAAGAATCTCACCCTTCACATCGAACCGCCGGCCTCTCCCGTCAGACAAACTTTGCGAGACGGCCATTGAACGCGACACAGGCGGCTTCAGACGAAATTCTGATCGCTCGGATCGCCCAAGGCGACCGGCTCGCCATGCAGGTGCTTTACGGAAGGCACCATGTCAGGGTGTTCCGTTTCGGGCTTCGGCTCGTAAGGGATGAACAGATCGCGGAAGACCTCATCAGCGAGGTTTTTCTCGATGTGTGGCGTCAGGCTGGAAAGTTCGAAGGCCGATCCGCCGTTACCACCTGGCTGCTGGCGATTACCCGGTTCAAGGCTCTTTCGGCACTTCGACGCCGCAAGGACGTTGGACTGGATGACGAGACCGCCAACGCGATCGAGGATACGTCCGACGATCCGGAAGTGGTGGCGCAGAAGAAGGATACGGGTGAAGCGTTGCGCAAGTGCCTGACGGCGCTTTCGCCAGATCATCGGGAGATCGTCGATCTCGTCTACTACCACGAGAAGTCCGTGGAAGAGGTGGCCGAAATCGTCGGTATCCCGGAGAACACCGTCAAGACGCGCCTGTTCTATGCGCGCAAGAAATTGGCCGAGTTGCTCAAGGCAGCAGGCATAGAGCGAGGTTGGCCATGATGGCGGCGAGCAAGAAAATGCTGGATGAAGAGCCCGGCGAGATCGAGATGCTGCTGCCGTTCCACGCGGCCGGCACCTTGAGCGCGCGCGATGCGCGCCGCGTCGAGGAGGCGCTCGCCAGCGATCCCGCACTGGCCCGGCAATACGCCGTCATCCGCGAGGAATATGCCGAGACCATCGGTCTCAACGAGAGCCTCGGCGCGCCGTCCGCGCGCGCCATGCAGAAGCTGTTTGCCGCGATCGATGCCGAGCCGGAGCGCAAGCCTCAGGCATCGCTGCGCCTGTCGGCCCGGGTATCGGAGTTTTTCACAAGGCTGTCGCCGCGCACGTTGGCCTGGTCGGCGAGCCTCGGCGCGATCGCGTTGCTGTTGCAAGCCGGCGTGATTGGCGCCGTGCTGATGAAGAAAGAGAACGCCTCGTTCCAGACCGCCTCGCTCAGCCTGAACGAGCCGTCGTCCGGGCCCATCACGCGCGATCTCGGCGGCAGCGCCGCGCCGACGCGCGCGCTGGTGCGGTTCGCGCCGGAGGCTCGTATTTCCGACATCACCGCGTTGCTGGATAATTACCAGGCCTCGATCGTCGATGGCGCCAAGGGCGGCATGTTCCGCCTGCAGTTCGGCAATCGGGCCATGAGCAAGGACGAGGCCGCCAGCCTGCTCGCCAGGCTGGGGCGCGAGAAGATCGTCAGCCTCGCGGTCGCCACGCCTTAAGGGGCGCGTCCCGGGAAGTCGAAAGTTCCATGGATCATGATGGCCCGAACTGGCTGATCAAGGCGCGCCGCACGGCGTTGATCCTGTCGGCGGCGCTTCTGCCATTGATCGCTTTCGCAGGCTCGGAAGGCCGCGCGCAAAGCGTGATGCGCACGCCCAATCTCAATGTCGGCTCCCGGGTGCCCACCATCAATCCGGTGGCGCCGCGAATTGCGCCGAACATCGCAGCCCGGCCGGACGTGGGCGTCATCGCGCGGACGCGCACGGATCTCGGTGGGCGCTCGACGCTGTCTGTCGCGCGGTTTCCGACCAATTCCGCTTCGGCTTGCCGGGCGCGCGCGATGCGGACGGCGAGTGCCTGGCGCAGTCGACCGGATGAGCGGCAAGGGTGCCGGAACGAGGGTAGTTCCGCCAGACTCCGCCAAGAAGCTTGCCAGGAAAGGGAAGGGCGGGTCGGACAAGGGTGGTTCGCAGGCCGCGGTCAATCTGCGCATCGTCCCGAACGAACTCGTTGCCGAAATCGACGGCGCATTGTCCGCCGCCGAGGCCGATGAACTGGCGCGGCGTCATGGCCTGGAGCGCATCGCCTCGCAAAATTTCCCGCTGATCGGCGGCACCATCGGCCTGTTCCGCATCGTCGACCGGCGGCCGGTGGACACGGTGCGCCGCGAACTCGCCGCCGACGGCAGCGTACGTTCGGTGCAGCTCAATCTTCGTTCACTTCCTGCAGCAGGCGAAGAAGCCCGCGACCGAGGGCGACGCCGCGCAATATGCCGTCACCCAGCTGCGGCTGCCGCAGGCGCACGCGCTCGTCCGCGGCATGAACGTGACGATCGCGGTGATCGATTCAGGGCGTCGACGCCAAACATCCCGAACTCGCCAATTCGGTCGCCGACAGTTTTGATGCGCTCGGCAGCAGCGAAGGTCCGCATGCCCATGGCACCGGGATCGCCGGCGCGATCGTGGCGCATGCCAGGCTGATGGGCAGCGCGCCGGAGGCGCGGTTGCTCGCGATCCGCGCCTTCGGCAAGGGATCGAAAGGGCCGGAGAGCACGTCCTATGTCATCCTGAGGGGATTGAACTACGCCGCCGAGCATGGCGCGCAGATCATCAATATGAGCTTTGCCGGCCCGAAGGATCCGCTGATCGAGCGCGGCATCGCGGCGACCGCGGCCCGCGGCATCCTGATGGTGGCCGCGGCCGGTAATGCCGGGGCGAAATCCCCGCCGCTCTATCCCGCGGCGTATCCGAACGTCATCGCGGTGAGCGGCACCGATGCGCAGGAAAGACTGTTTGCGGCGTCGAACCGCGGCAACCACATCGCGGTCGCCGCGCCCGGCGCGGATATCTTCCTGCCGGCGCCGGACGAGAAATATCAGATCGCGTCGGGCACCTCGTTCTCCGCCGCCTATGTCAGCGGCGTTGCGGCGCTGATGCTGGAGCGCAATCCTGCATTGAAGCCGTCCGATATTCGCGCAATCCTGACGAAGACCGCGCGCGATCTCGGCGCTCCCGGCCGTGACGATCAGTTCGGCGCCGGCGAGGCCGATGCCTTTGCCGCGGTCACCGCCGCTGCCGCCGCGCCGGCGGTTCCGCTGGCCTCGGTTTCCGGAAAGGGCGCGGGAGAAAAAACGCCGGCGCTCGATCCTTCCGCCGATAACGCTTCCGTGAGCCGGGCGCTGAACGACGCCCCGCCATCGATGGCAGCGGAAAAATCGGCCGCAAACGCCGCGAAATAGCCTGCTGCGCCGTCATTTTCCGGCAATCGCCTCGAAACATAGGGTTAAAAAAATCGCCTGACGTTTTGAACGTCCGGCGAGGGTGCCGCGACTTATTGATGTGGGAGCGGTAATCCCCTCCCCATCGGCTGTATACGGCGCGAGCGCCCATCCACCCCAAGCGCCCATATGGCTTGACCCGTCCGGTTGTCCCCCCGGACGGGTCTTTCATTTTCAGACCAGGTTCTCACAGGCGCCTGTCGCGCGCAGCGCCGCGCAAATTCGTCGGACTGCAATTTTTTCGTTTATCTCGTCGCGGGAGCAATTTTTAGTGTGATTTGATGCTCAGGCCGAGCAACGAACGGTACGTGACGCGATCATGCTGCAGTACGCTTGAATGTGGATCGAGTATGACCAACTCCGTATTTGTGCGGGCATTTTTGATCGTTGCGTGCTTCCGTGGTTTTCACGCACTGGACAACGAAAAAGTTTTCCACAGAATATCGCCGTCATCTCCAAACTGATTCGTCTCTGGTTGCGTCTGCGTCCGTTTCTCTCTTACGGGCTAATTTATGGCACACCCTGCAGACGTCGCGCGCGGACGCAACATCGTTGCGCGCTGGTGCAACCTGGCCGAGCGACGGTTGGAATATCTCACGGAGCTGTTCGAGAGCGGGGCGCTGGCGCCGCTTTCACACCGAGCTCGAATTTCTCGAAAATATCCAGGAAGCCAAGGTCTGCGGTGGAAACCTGGCGCGACTCTGCTGAGCCGCGAAGCCGCGCTCGACAACACGGCGATCGACCTGACCTGGCTCGGCCGCCGCCGAACCACGCCGCTGCCGCTGACACCGCTGCCGCGCGATCAGGGACTCCGTCAGCCGATTGCGCGGCTTCAACCGAAACCGGCGCCTGTTGTCGTCGCGGCCGCTGTCGTCGCAGCGCCTGTCGTCGCGGCGCCGGTCATCGCGGCGACGCCGTTCCGCGAGGTGCCCGCCGACGTCCTGGTCGCACTGGAAAGCCAGCTTGTGGCCGCGGAGGAGGCACGTTCCGAGCCCGATGGGCTGGGGCTCGACGACATGCAGTTCCCGGCGCTCGATCTCGATGCGATGAAGGATCGCTATCCGTTGCTGCGCAACGCGCTGTAAAAGCGTTTTCGAGCGAAAGCCTGCCCCGGACTTGATCCGGGTGGATACGGTTAGCGTTTAGGAAAACGCGTCAGACAAAAAGCTGGCGCTACCGCCGCACCGCGTTGCCGCCGACCACCACCTGCGCGTAACGTTGCGCACCTTCGGCCGACAGGTCGGTCGTGATGGTGCGGGCATGATCGAGGCCGACCACGGCGCCGCGCGGGGTTTCCGAGATCATGTTGTTGTTGACCAGCGCCGTGCCGGCGCCGGGCATGACCGACACGCCGACGCCGACGAAGGCGTTGCGGATGACATTGCCGGTGATGGCGACGTCGCGGAGATATTTGCCCCAGCCGGCGATGATCCCGAACGAGGGGGCGTTCTCGACCACGTTGCCGGTCACGGATGAATCCGCCTCGACATAGATGCCGATGCCGGCGTCGTCGTCCGGCGCGGTGCCGATCGGCCGTTTCGGCAAGAGGTTGCGGATGATGTTGCCCTGCACGACGGCGATGCGGCCGCCCTCGTTGAAATTGCAGACGGAGACGCCGACGGCCGCGCCATCGACGGTGTTGTTGGCGATCACGGCGGCTTCGAAGGCGAATTCCGAATAGAGCGCGACTTCGCGGACATTGCTGACGCTGTTGTCCGTGATGTGGATGTTGGAGGCCGAATTGCCGCGCACCGCCGAATAGTCGCAATTTTTGATGCGGTTGCCGCGCACGATCACGTTGCCGGCGCGGAAGGCGTTGATGGCGTTGCCGTACTGCCCGGAGCCGCCGGGACCGGCCTTGATGTCCTCGATGCGGTTGTCGAGCACCAGCGTGCCGTCGTCGCCGATCGAGGTGCGCAGGATCTCGATGCCGTTGTCGTTGGTGCCGGTGATGGTGTTGCGCGAGACGATCAGGCCTTTGGCGTCAAAGGAAACGACTGCGGTGGTCGCGATCTTCGTAAAGATGTTGCCGGAGATGTCGCCCGAAACCTGCTCCAGCCAGATGCCGTTGCCGCCGCTGTCGGAAATTTCGCAGTCGATGATGCGGACATCCCGCCCGCCGAGGCAATGCACCAGGCCGCGCCGCTCCGGCAGCGGAATGCCGCCGCCACCAAAGGTGATGCCGGTCAGGCCGACGCTGTTGCCGCCTTCGCTCTGCAGAATCGAAGCCCCGCCGCTGAAGACGAACTTCGTCGCGCCGCGCACGCCGACCAGTTGCGTGCCGCTCGAAAGGCGCAGCATGCCGGTGCGATAGACCCCCGGCGGCAACGCCAGCGGCACTTGCGCGCGCGCCGCTTCGTCGATCGCGCGCTGCAGTTTTGTGGTCTGGTCGTCGGGGCTGCCGGGACGCACGCCATATTGCGTGACGTCGCGTCCGAGCGTGGAGGTGAGGGGCGCTGCGCGCGCCGCGTCGGGCGACATCGCAAGCGCGCCCGCGACGCCGGCGGCGGATCCTCCGATGAGACGGCGGCGGTTCATGTCCATGCGCGAATAGGTATCGCGAAAACGCGGACAAGCATGGTGAAGACGATAAGGGACCGCGGCGATTGTTCGGGGTAGGGTTAATCAATCTCCGTCGTCCCGGCGCTCGAGCCGGGACCCATACGCCGCGGCCGTTGGAAGGGGCGCATAGCGACGTGCCCACCATCGATCACCGAGCACGCTGAGCTATGGTGGGCACGCGTTCGCTAGTGGACGCCACGCGGAGTCTACGAAGCCCTTCGCGCCAGCCGCACCATTTCCATCAGCATCGCTTCGCCGGCATCGACCAGTTCTTCCAGCGTGATCCGCGGAAAGCCCTTGCGCCTGACGGCGCCGCCGCGCGCCAGTGGCGGGATGTGAATGAAGGCGGCGAGGCGCGGGCCATTGCCGGTTTCGACCGCCTCGATCGCGCGCCAGCTCAGATAGTTGCAGAGATAGCTTCCGGCGTCGCGCGAGGCGCGGGCGTCGATCCCGGTGGCCTTGGCGGCGCGCAGCAGCTTTGCGGTATGCGGGCCGAACTGCTGCGCGTCGGCGCCACCGGCGATCGATCCCTTGCGCGAACGGGCTTGCGCGGCATCGGGCCACAGCATGGTGACGGCGTTGCGGGCGCGGGTTTCGACCCGGAGATAGCCGGTGCGGCCGGCGAGGCCGAACATCAGCAGCGCGTGCGGCTTGTGCTGCGCCAGCGCCATCGGCAGTTCGCGGTCGACCGCCGTGTAGGTCACGGGAAAGATGTGACTGGAAAGCTCGACATCGGCGAGCGCCGGCCGGCGCAGGCGCGTCAGCCGCGCCACCAGCGGCTGCGTCGGATTATAGGGCGCACCGGGAAACGGGCCGAAGCCGGTGACGAGAACGCGAAGCTTTTCGTTCACCGCAGCCACTCCGCGATCTGCTCGGCGGCGACCGCCGGCGTGACGCGGCCGTCGGCGACCTCGGCCTCGGTTTTCTTCACCTTGGCGCGGATCGCCGGATCGGCACGCAGGCGGGCCATCATCCGCTGCTCCAGCATCGACCACATCCATTTCACCTGCTGCTCGCGCCGCCGCGCGGCGAACTCGCCCGAGGCGTTCATGGCGGTGCGGTGATCGAGGATCTTCTGCCACAGCGCGTCCATGCCGGTGCCGGTCAGCGCCGAATAGGTCAGCACCGGCGGATGCCAGTGCTCGGAGCGGGGCGTGAGGATATGCAGCGCGCCGCGATATTCGGCCGCCGCCAGATTGGCGCGCTTGATGTTGTCGCCGTCGGCCTTGTTGATCGCGATCATGTCGGCGAGTTCGACCAGGCCCTTCTTGATGCCCTGCAATTCGTCGCCGGCGCCGGGCAGCATCAGGGCCAGGAAGAAATCGGTCATGTCGCAGACCGCGGTCTCGGACTGGCCGATGCCGACGGTCTCCACCAGCACGACGTCGAAGCCGGCCGCCTCGCACAACAGCATCGCCTCGCGGGTCTTGGCGGCGACGCCGCCGAGCGTGCCTGACGAGGGCGAGGGCCGGATGAAGGCGGCGTCCGAATTCGCCAGCCGCGCCATCCGCGTCTTGTCGCCGAGGATCGAGCCGCCGGTGCGGGCCGAGGAGGGGTCCACCGCCAGCACCGCGACCTTGTGGCCGCGCTCGATCAGGAACATGCCGAGTTCGTCGATGGTGGTGGATTTGCCGACCCCGGGCGAGCCGGTGATGCCGACGCGGACCGCCTTGCCGGTGTCCGGCAGCAGCGCCTGCACCAGATCGCGCGCCGCCGCCTGGTGATCGCCGCGCCGGCTCTCGACCAGCGTAATCGCGCGCGCCAGCGCCGCGCGCTGGCCGGAGCGGAGGTCGTTGGCGAGTTTCCCGATGTCGGGGGAGGGATTCTTCGGCAGGGTCATGGCGCTGGTTTACAACGCCCGCGCCATGCAGGCGAGGGGGGCCAACCCCCTCAGCGTGCCGACGCGGCCGCCGGCGCCGTTCCCCTGATCTTGCGCCACACCCATACCAGCAGCGGCCAGATCAGGGCGCCGATTGCCATGGCGGCCAGAATCGCGGCGATCGGCCGCTCGAAGAACGGAAATATGCTGCCGTCGGACTTGATCAGCGAGGTGACAAAACTCTGCTCGATCATGGTGCCCATCACGATGCCGAGCACCATCGCGGCGACCGGGTAGCCGTTTTCTTCCATGACGTAGCCGATGATCCCGAAGGTCGCGACGGTGACGACGCCGAACATGTTGTTGCCGATGGCAAACGAACCGACCGCGCAGCACAGCATGATGATCGGCATGATGCTGGAGCGCGGCGCGCGCAGCACGTAGCTCGCCAGCCGGATCATGACGATGCCGAGCGGGATCATGATGATGTTGGCGATGATGAACATCAGATAGATCGCGTACATGCTCGACGCTTTTTCGGTGAACAGCGTCGGGCCGGGATTGAGGCCCTTCATGTAGAGCACGCCGATCGCAATCGCCGCGATGGTGTCGCCGGGAATGCCGAACAGCAGCGACGGCACCCAGCCCGAGGCGATGCTGGCGTTGTTGCTGGCGCCGGCCTCGACCAGCCCTTCGACATGGCCGGTGCCGAATTTTTCCGGCTCCTTCGAAAAGCGCTTCGACATCGCGTAGCTGACCCAGGCGGCCATGTCGGCGCCGGCGCCCGGCAGTACGCCGATGATGATGCCGATGATGTTCCCGCGCGTCATCTGCCAGTGATATTTTTTGGTGAGCAGCCACTGGCCCGCCATGATGCTTCCGAACTTGCGCTTCGGGATCGGCGGCGGCTCCGGCGTCAGCATCGCGCGCATCACCTGCGCCACGGCGAACACGCCGACCAGCGCCGGGATCGGTTCGATGCCGCCGAACAGGTCGGTCATGCCGAACGTAAAGCGCGGCACGCCACCGGGGTTTTCGATGCCGATGCAGGAAACCAGCAGGCCGAGGAACATGCCGGCGATGGCTTTCACCGGCGAGGAGCGGGCGACCAGCGTGGCGCACATCAGGCCGAGCAGCGCCAGCCAGAAATATTCGAACGTCGAGAACGACAGCGCGATTTCGGCCAGCGGCGGCGCCAGGATCATCAGCGACAGCGTGCCGGCGATGCCGCCGACGGCGGAGAACCAGACGCCGGCGCCGAGCGCCAGTTCCGCCTCGCCCTTGCGCGTCATCGCATAGGCCTCGTCGGCGTAGGCCGCCGAAGCCGGGGTACCGGGAATCCGCAGCAGCGCACCGGGGATGTCGCCCGAGAAGATCGCCATCGTGGAGGCTGCGACGATGGTCGCGATCGCCGCGATCGGCGACAGATAGAAGGTGACGGGGACCAACAGCGCCGTCGCCATGGTCGCGGACAGGCCGGGCAGCGAGCCGATGACGAGGCCATACACCGATGCTGCGAACATCGCGATGATGACTTCCCAGGTGGAAATGAGTGCGAACGCTTCGATCAGGGTTTTGAGCATCGATCACCATGGCATCGGCAGCAGCCCGGCGGGCAGCGGCACGCGCAGCAGTTTTGAGAAAATCAGATGGACGCCGATCGGCGCCAGCACGGCGAGCGGCAGCGACAGCTTCCAGCGGGCGCCGAGCGCGGTCGACGTCACGAAGACGATCAGCCCGGCCGTGATGATGAAGCCGAGCCGGTCGGCGACAGCCACATAGAACAGCAGCAGCGCCGGCGGCAGCAGTGCGCGGAGCCCGTAGAACCGGCCGGGCGGAGCCTGCTTTGGCTGGCCGCCCTCGACCGGAATCAGTTCTTCTTCCTCCTCGAAGGAGTGACCGATCCCGAATGCGATCGCGAGCCCGCAGAGCGCGAGCCCCGTTCCGATCACGAGCGGGAAGACGTTGGGCCCGACCGGCTGGCCGGGCACCGGCGGCAACAGCCAGCCGCCATAGGCCGCAGCCGCGCCGAGGCCAACGAGAAACAATCCCGTGACGCGATCGGGAAGACGCATGGACTAGGCTCCGCGGGTTCGAACGATGAGCGCGATCAGGCCTTCGACAGGCCGGCGGCCTTCATCGCCACGCCCATCTGGGCGTCGCCCTTGTCCATGAAGGTGGTCGAATTCGGCCGCATCGCCCCACACCGTGCCGAAGCCGCGATTGCCCATGAACTCCTTGAACTCCTTGGAGTCGTAGACCTTCTTCAGCGCGGCCGTCATCTTGGTCGCGACGTCGGCGGGCAGGCCCTTCGGACCGGCAATGCCGCGCCACGCACCGGTCGAATAATCGATGCCCATCGCTTCCTTCAGCGTCGGCACGTCGGGGAAGGCCGGGTTGCGCTTATCGGACATCAGCGCAAGGCTGCGCGCCTTGCCGGCCTCGATGATGGCGCGCGCTTCCGGCACCGAGCAGGTGGTGAGGTCGAGGCCGCCGGCCGCGAGATCCTGCATCGCGGGCGCGGCGCCGTTCGACGGCACCCAGGCTACGTGGTTCGGTGCAAGTCCCATCGCCTGCATCCAGCCGACCAGCGCCAGATGCCAGATGCCGCCCTGGCCGGTGCCGGACGCCTTGAACTTGCCGGCAGGGGCGGCCTTGATGGCGTCGGCCAGTTCCTTCACGGTCTTGTAGGGCGAGCCGGAACTGACCTGGATGCCGGGCGGATCCTCGTTCATCAGCGCCAGCGGCGTGTAGCTCTTCGGCGCGAGTTCGGTGAGGCCCTGCCAGTGCATCATCGAGATTTCCACCGTCAGCATGCCGATGGTGTAGCCGTCGGGCGTCGCGGTCGCGATCGCGGAATGGCCGACCACGCCGGAGCCGCCGGTGCGGTTGACGACGTTGAACGGCTGGCCGAGATCCTTTTCCAAAAGCGCCGCCACGATACGCGCGGTGGCGTCGGTGCCGCCGCCGGCGCCCCATGGCACGATCACGGTCACCGGGCGCGCCGGATAGGCCTGCGCCGAAGCCGGCTTTAAGCCGAAGCCTGCAACAGCCGCCGCAGCGGCGGATGAAGCCGCAAACGCGCGACGCGTGATTTTCCTGGACATGGTGATCCTCCCCTGCGGCGCCCGTGACATTCAGGCGCTCTTGTCATGCGACTTTATAGGCGGCTTTGCGCTTCGGTCGCAAGTCGTTGGCCGATCATGTGCTTTCATCGGAGGCGGGAATTTCGCCACATCCGGAAATCGGGTGGCGGCGATCGGTCTACCCGAAATAGGTATCCGCATGCGGCTCGCTTACCGGGCCGCGATCGAAAGTGGAGAGACCATGACGACCGCCTATTACAGCACCGTGCTGAACCATCCCCTTCAAACCGTCTGGGACCTGATCCGCGACTTCAACAACTACCCGGCCTATATCGAAGGCGTCAGCGAAAGCGTGATCGAGGACGACAAGGGCGGCGACGAAGTCGGCGCGGTCAGGCGCTTCTGCTACCTCGGCAACTGGGTCCGGCAGCGGCTCGCCGGCCATTCCGACCAAGCGCATTCGCTGACCTATGCCGGTATCGAGCCGTTGCCGTTTCCCTCGGGGCTTGTTCCGGACGCGCCGGCGCCGACGCACTATGAAGGCACGATGCATCTGCTGCCGGTCGTCGAGGGCAACAAGACCTTCATCGAATGGAAGGTTCGGCTCGATTCCGCACCGGAGGATGCCGATCGTTGGCATCAGCTGTTCCAGTCATGGATTCCGGACTGGACGCATTCGCTCGAACGGGCGCTGGCCCGCCGGAGCGCCTGAAGGCGTGGCTTTTCATTGCGGCCGGTCTTCGTCGTCCTTCGGCCGCGCGCCGCCGAAAATCCTGACGCCTTCCGGCGTCAGGTACGGCTGCAACGTCTCCCACGGCACGAAGGCGACATAGCCGCCTTCGGCGTAGGAGCCGACCGCGTAAGGCGAGTAGTGAAAGGTCAGGCCGGAACTCTTGCCTGTCACGGTCGATGGCGCCAGCGAGACCGGGCCGATCTTGAGCAGCTTTGGCTCGATGGCTTCGATGGCGCTGATATCGCTGTCTTCCAGCGCCGCGCTGCTTCTTTTCAGCCTTGAGCGACGCAGATGACGCCTTGCCGCATCGCCTTCAGCGTCGGGCCGTTGTCGGCCGTTTCGGTGAAGAACGGACGGATGCTGATGCGCTTGCCGGCCGTCTTGTCCCACAGGATCGTGTCGGTCGAACTGTTGGGATGCGCGCCGCCGGTGTTTTCGTAGTCGTTCCTGACGATGCTGACATAGCGACCATCGACGACCGAGCGCATCTCGTATTTTCGCTCCATGGTCCACGGGCCGTTGCGGAACAACTCCGGTTCGCTCTCGCGTTCCTTCTCGGCATCGGCGCGGTTCGTCTCCGCCCACTTCCTGCCCTCGGCCAGGCAATTCGCGGCCAGGGCGGGATCGGCCTTGATCTTCGCGTCGAGGAATGACGCTGGCATCGAGCGCCTTGGTCTTGATGGAAAAGTCCGGCTTGGGGTCGGCGGCGAAGGCGATGCCCAGCGCCGCCATGCATGCGACGGCGCCGGCCAGAACGACGGTTCGGAAAGATCTGAGCAATGCCATGCCGCGCACGGGCAATCCTTTGCGAGAAGCTCGACGATGAACTACTCCGCCGCCTCGCTGTGCCCGAGCCGCGCATTGAGCTTGTGGATCAGCTCTTCGGCGGCGTCCGAGATCACGGTGCCGGGCGGGAAGATCGCTTCGGCGCCGGCCTTGTAGAGGGCGTCATAATCCTGCGGCGGCACCACGCCGCCGATGATGATCATGATGTCCTCGCGGCCGTGCTTTTTCAGCGCGTCCTTGAGTTCCGGCACCGCCGTGAGGTGCGCCGCCGCCAGCGACGAGACGCCGAGGATGTGCACGTCGTTTTCCACCGCCTGCCGCGCCGCCTCGTCGGCGGTGGCGAACAGCGGCCCGATATCGACGTCGAAGCCGACGTCGGCGAAGGCCGACGCAATCACCTTCTGGCCGCGGTCGTGGCCATCCTGACCGATCTTCGCGACGAGGATGCGGGGGCGGCGGCCTTCGGCCGTCTCGAACGCATCGATCAGCTCCTGCACTTTTTCGACCCGGTTGGACATGGTGGACGCCTCCCGCTTGTAGACGCCGGTGATGGACTTGATTTCGGCGCGGTGCCGCCCGAACACTTTTTCCATCGCGTCCGAAATTTCGCCGACGGTGGCTTTCGCACGCGCGGCATCGATCGCCAGCGCCAGCAGATTGCCGTTGCCTTCGCCGGCGCTGCGCGTCAGCGCGGCCAGCGCCGCGTCGACTTCCTTCTGGATGCGCTCGGAGCGCAGCCGCTTCAGCTTGTCGATCTGCAGCCGCCGCACGGTGGAATTTTCCACCTTCAGCACGTCGATCGCGGCTTCGTTGACCGGCTTGAATTTGTTGACGCCGATCACCGCCTGCCGTCCGGCGTCGATCCGGGCCTGCGTCTTGGCGGAGGCTTCCTCGATCCGCAGCTTTGGCACGCCGGCCTCGATCGCCTTCGCCATGCCGCCGAGCGCCTCGACTTCCTGGATGTGGCCCCAGGCTTTCGCGGCGAGATCGCGCGTCAGCCGTTCGACGTAATAGGAGCCGCCCCAGGGATCGATGATGCGGTTGGTGCCGCTTTCCTGCTGCAGGAACAGTTGCGTGTTGCGCGCGATGCGGGCCGAAAAGTCCGTCGGCAGCGCCAGCGCCTCGTCGAGCGCGTTGGTGTGCAGCGATTGCGTATGGCCTTGGGTTGCCGCCATCGCCTCGATGGTGGTGCGCATCACGTTGTTGAAGACGTCCTGCGCGGTCAGCGACCAGCCGGAGGTCTGGCAATGCGTGCGCAGCGACAGCGAGCGCGGGTCCTTCGGGTTGAACTGCGTCAGCAGCTTGGCCCACAGCAGCCGCGCCGCGCGCATCTTGGCGACTTCCATGAAGAAGTTCATGCCGATCGCCCAGAAGAACGACAGCCGCGGCGCGAAGCGGTCGACGTCGAGGCCCGCGGCCAGACCGGCGCGCAGATATTCGACGCCGTCGGCCAGCGTGTAGGCGAGCTCGAGGTCCTGCGTCGCGCCGGCTTCCTGCATGTGATAGCCGGAAATCGAGATCGAGTTGTACTTCGGCATCTTCTGCGAGGTGTACGCAAAGATGTCGGAGATGATCCGCATCGAGGGCGTCGGCGGATAGATATAGGTGTTGCGCACCATGAACTCTTTCAGAATGTCGTTCTGAATGGTGCCCGACAGTTTCTCCGGCGGCACGCCCTGTTCCTCGGCCGCTGCGACGAACAGCGCGAGGATCGGCAGCACCGCGCCGTTCATGGTCATCGACACGCTCATCTGGTCGAGCGGAATGCCGGAGAACAGCGTACGCATGTCGTAGATGGAATCGATCGCGACGCCCGCCATGCCGACGTCGCCGGTGACGCGCGGATGATCGGAATCGTAGCCGCGGTGGGTGGCGAGGTCGAACGCGACCGAAAGACCTTTTTGCCCGGCGGCGAGGTTGCGGCGATAGAACGCGTTGGAATCTTCCGCCGTGGAGAAGCCGGCATATTGCCGGATGGTCCAGGGCTGGTTGACATACATGGTCGGGTAGGGGCCGCGCAGATAGGGCGCGATGCCCGGCCACGTCTCCAGGAAGTCGATGCCTTCGAGGTCGGCCTCGCTATAGCCGGGCTTGACCGGGATGCCCTCGGGCGTCAGCCACGGCTCGGCGCTGCCGGCAGGCTGCGCGGGCGCGATGGGTTCAAAGGCGATATCTGCGAAATTCGGTATGCGGCTCATCGTACACTCTTAGCATATGTGGACGTCGGGAGTGTCACCCCTAATCATGATCCGGATGCTGGTGGCTGGTGATGGTCGCCATCTTCTCCGGCCCGTAATTCTGCTGCGTGGTCTGGCTCGGCAAATTGGCGATGCCGACCACCCAGCCGAGCCGGGATTCGGTGCCATATTGTCGCGTCGGAACCACCCGGTCGGGGCGGTCGAACGCGCCGGTCATGATCTCGATCCGGGGACCGCCGATCCGGCGGAAGCTCAAGGGCGTGCCGCAGTCGGCGCAGAAATCGCGCTCGGCGATCGAAGAGGATTGGAACGAAGCCGGTTTGCCGCGGGTCCAGGCAAAATCCTCGTGCTCGATGTCGGCGAGGGAGGCAAAGGGCGCGCCCGATGCCTTCTGGCACATCCGGCAATGGCAGATGCTGATCTTGGCAGGCGGCTTCGACATCGCAAAGCGAATGGCGCCGCACTGGCAGCCGCCGGTCAGGACGGTCTTGTGGTTGTTTTCCGTCATGCTTGCTCCATCCGCTGCCAGGTTTCCCGCAGCATCGCCAGCGCATCGCCGCCGGCATAGATGAAATCATTGACGCCGGCCTCGCGCAGCGCGGCCTCCTGTTCGCCGGGCCGCCCTGCCAGATAGATATGCCTGGCACCGCCAGCGTGAAGGGCCTTGGCGGCGGCTACCGCGTGTTCCGCATAGGCCTTGTCGGAGGAACACAGGCAAGCAATCGCCGCGCCGGAGGCCTTGAACGCCGTGGCCAGCGCTGTCGGATCGGCAAATCCTTCGGTGTCGATCGCCTCGATGCCGCCGGTTTCGAAAAAGCTCTTGGCAAAGGTGGCGCGCGCGGTGAAGTCGGCCGCCGTGCCGAGATTGGCAAGGAAGATTTTTGGCCGCACGCCGGATGCCTTCAGCTTTTCGTCCGACTTGTCGCGCAGCGCCTCGAACGGCGCGGCCAGCCGCATCGGCGCCAGCGCATCGAATTTGTATTTTGCCTCGCCATAGGGCGGCAGCACGATCGGCTTGGCATCGAGAACCGCGGCCTCGGCCTCATGCAGGTTCGGGAATTCGCTCGCGCCCGTCAGCACGTCGCGCCGCTTGGCGATATTGACCTCGCGGGCGGCGCGGGTGGCGGCGACCTTGCGCTGGATCAGGTTCTGTTCGAGCGCCGCAAAAATGCCGCCGGCCTTTTCGATTTCCTGAAACAGCGACCACGCGGCGTCGCAAAGCTGTCGGGTAAGGGTTTCGATACCGCCGGCGCCGGCAGCGGGATCGCTCACCTTGGCGAGGTTGGATTCTTCCAGCAGCACCAGTTGCGTGTTGCGCGCGGCACGCCGCGCGAACGGATCGGGCAGTCCCAGGGCGAGGGTGTGCGGCAATACGGTGATGGCGTTGGCGCCGGCCAGCCCCGCGGAGAACGTCGCCATCGTCGCGCGCAGCATGTTCACATAGGCATCGCGCTGCGTCAGCATGCGCCATGCGGTATCGGCCGCGACGAACAGCGGTTTTGGCGTCAGCCCGCAGGCCTGTTCGATCCGCGCCCACAACAGCCGCAGCGCGCGGAATTTCGCCAGCGTCAGGAATTGATCCGCATCGGCGCTGAGCCGCGCATAGACCATGCCTTGCGCATCTTCGAGCGCAACGCCGGCCTGTTCGATCGCGC
This sequence comes from uncultured Alphaproteobacteria bacterium, assembly GCA_963783115.1. Lineage (GTDB taxonomy): Bacteria > Pseudomonadota > Alphaproteobacteria > Rhizobiales > Xanthobacteraceae > Bradyrhizobium. The sequence continues at coordinate 59,060 of CAWAMK010000011.1, forward strand.
GCAGATAGGCGACGCCGCACGCCAGCACGAACGCCAGTTCCTGCACCTCCGATCCGCCGGCATCATGGATCACCCGTCCATCGGCGGCGGCGAGCCCGCCCTTGAAGCCCATCGCGGCGAGACCGTTGACCGCGCCGGTGATCGCCGGGACGATTTCGGCCCAGCTATAGGGGCTGGAGCCCCACACCGCGCCCGATCCGAGCGGGTCGAGCCCGAAGCGGATGTTGCAGGCGGCGGGATCGATGCCTTTGCCCTTGATGTATTCGGCGAGGTGAATGGCCGCCATTCGCGATTGCGGGCCGATCTGCAGCTCGATGCCGATGCCGGCATCGAGATAAATCCCGTCGAGGATCTGGGCTACGGCTTCCGCCGAAGGATCGAGCCCGAACCCATGCGCGCCGTTGGCGCCGGCGAACACCAGCGTCAGCCCCGTCGCGCCGTTTTCGAGATCGTGCAGCGCCTGCGCGTTGGCGGCCTTGGCGTCGGGATGATCGATCCGCTGCATGACCTGCCAGGGCGCCGCCGCCGCGCGGCCGGCGACGGGGGCTGCGCCTTTGGCGCGGCGATAGATCGGATCGATTTTCAGCCCGTCGGCCGTCTTGCTGACCAGTTTCTCGAATGGCGCGCCCTTCAGCACCCCGTCGACCAGCTTGCGCCAGTCCTCGAAGGTCGCCTGCGGAAACTCCGCCGCCAATGTCAGTTCGTCGGTCTTGGTCATCCCACCCATTATTCCCTGGTCATCGTCTGATTTGGCCGGAAATTGCCACGCCGCGCCCGCCAAGCCAAACGGTTGTTTTGGGGTCTTGTGCCGGTTAATCCAGGTCGGGCAGCCGCTGGATACCCTCGGTCGAAACTTCCGCCAGCGCATCCGAGACGCGGCGTCCCGCAATGATACGGTCGGGCACGATTTCGGCCAGCGGCACCAGCACGAAGGCACGCTCGAAAACCCGCGGATGCGGCAGGGTCAGTTCCGGCTTGTCGAGCCTGACATCGTCATAGGCGATCAGGTCGAGGTCGAGGGTACGCGGGCCCCAGCGGGTTTCATGGGCGCGGTCGCGGCCGAATTTCTTCTCGATCTTGTGCAGCGTGAACAGCAGCGCATGCGGATCGAGGCTGGTTTCGATCTCGATGCAGGCATTGATGAAGGGCGCTTGCTCTTCCTCGCCCCAGGGCGGGGTGATGTAGTCGGACGAACGCGCCAGCAGGGCGGCCTGCGTCATGCCGCAGATATTGGCGATGGCCTTTTGGAATGTCGCGCGGACGTCGCCGACATTGCCGCCGAGTGCGATCAGCACATCCGCCATGTCAGGGCAAGGGCCGCTTGCGGAACAGCACCACGCCGACATCCTCGAAGATCGCGGCAATCGGCGCGTGCGGCTTGTGCACGGTGACCTTCACCGCATCGATGCGCGGAAACGATGCGAATATGGCGTCGGCTACCGCGCCGGCGGCGCGCTCCAGCAGCTTGTAATTGGTGTTCTTGAACGCCGCCGTCGCGGTCGCCACCACGCTGGCATAGGACACGGTGTCGGAAAGGTGATCGGTATGCGCGGCTTGCGTGAGATCCGCTGATAGTTCGAGGTCGATGACAAAGCGCTGCCCGACTTCGGTCTCGTGCTCCATCACGCCGTGGCGGGCATGGATGACGACGCCGGTGATAAAGATGGTATCGCTCATCCCTGTTCCCTGATTGCGGCGGCGACGCGCAGCGCCTGTACGGTTTCGGCGACGTCATGCGCGCGGATGATCCGCGCGCCGTTATCGGCCGCCACGAGATGCGCGGCAATCGAGCCGCCGAGCCGCTGCTGCGGCTCCGACGGCGTCACCGTGCTGATGAAGCGTTTTCGCGAGGCGCCGACCAACAGTGGAAATCCAAACGACTGCAACTCGGCCAGCCGCGCCAGCGCGGTCATGCTCTGCTCGGGGGTCTTGCCGAAGCCGATGCCGGGATCGAGAACGATCTTGTCGGTTGAAATGCCGGCGCGCGCGGCGATGTCGAGCGAGGCTGCAAAGAAATTGGCGATGTCCTGCATGATGTCGATGTCAGGATCGGCGCTGTCGCGGTTATGCATGATGATGACGGGCACATTGCGTTCGGCGACAACTGCGGCCATGCCGGCATCGCGCTGCAGGCCCCAGACATCGTTGGCGATGGCCGCGCCCTGATCGAGCGCCCAGGCGACGACGGCCGATTTCATGCTGTCGATCGATACGGGAACGCCGAGCGCGACGACATCGGGCAGCACCGGCTGCAGTCGCCGCAATTCTTCCTCCGCCGAGACCGGTTCCGACCCGTAGGGCCGGGTGGATTCCGCGCCGATGTCGATGATGTCGGCACCCTCGGCGATCATCCGCCGGGCTTGCGCGAGTGCGCGCTCGGGCGCGGTGAACTGCCCGCCGTCGGAGAATGAGTCAGGCGTCAAATTCAGCACGCCCATCACGGCCGGATACGGTCTTGACAGCAGCGCAGGCAGCACCGGACGACCGGCCGGACCGGCTACGGCGGTGGGTCTGGGCTGGGCTGCGGTCATGCGGTCGCTTTGCGCGGTCCGCGCCGGGGAGTCAAGGCGTGAGCGGCGGTCTGGGCCGGCGACGGGCTTCAGTAGCTGATTTTGGGCGACAGCTTGCGTGCCTGTTCGATCAGTTGCTCGACCGACCGTTCGGAGGGCAGGACGCGGACGAGTTTGCGCTTGGTGTTCACGTCTTTTATGTTCTGCGCCAGCCGCGCCGGGTTGCGCAGCGCGAGTTCGCGCACGGTGGTGACGCCGGCGGCCCGCACCAGGCCCACCTTGGCCTTGCCCATTCCGGGAATGCGCATGTAGTCGGAAAAATTGGCCCATTCGAGCAGTTGCTGTTCGCTGATGCCGGTCTTCGCCGCGAGCGACTTGCGTCCTCTCACGGTACGGGCAGCCTCCAGTAGCGCCTCGGTGGTGCGAATGCCCAACGATTTCAGTTTCGAGGCAGAGTAGGCGCTCAAGCCGTCGATCTCGGAAAGGGGATAAGTCATGATGCTCGATTAAATAGGAATGTGCTGGTGCCGAACTTGCGCGCGACCGTTTAGCTACGCGAACTGGCTGAGGCCCGGCGTCCCCGCGATGATTTCGCCCATTTGATCCGCTCCGATTTTGTCGCGTCCGAACTTGAATAGTTCACGCGCCACGCTTTGAATCTCGTTCATGCCCAAACCAAGCGCCATCAGCCTCGTGCCGACAGCCATCACGCCTCCACCCATCAGCCGCGAGAAGCCTCCATTGCTGCCTGAAGCCGCAATCGCAGCTTCGGCACCCGGAATTTGGTCGATCAGGGCCTGAACTTTGTCGGAGGGTCCCTCGTTACGGAGAAAACCGAGAACGATGCCGATGGTTTTTTCAGCCACAGCGCTATCGATGCCGGCCTTGGAGGCCAGCCGTCCTATCAGTTCGTCCATCTTATGCCCCGTCCCCAACCGGTTTAACCGGGTCCTCTCCTTCTGCATTGATCTTGAGCGCCTGCGATCTGAATTACAAGCGATCCACCCTCATCAAGGCCGTTTTGATTCGAGATCGCTTCGCAAGTGTTGCAGCAATGCAAGAGTGAAGACCGGATTCACGTCGCTTTATTGCGCTGCGTTCCCGGTTTCTTCGCACACAGGCGGCATAAAGTATGAGAACAAACAAATCATGAAGCGGGGCGAACGCTGATGTTACCGCCGACGGTTTCAATCCGGCGGCGGGATACGATATGATTGCCAACCAGACCTGCGCGAAGCGTATGAAGAGGCGATGCGATGGTGAACTCGGATAAGACGGCCGATACTGACGAGAAGATTTTTATCGGCAAGGGCGAAGAGACGGCCTGGCTCACGCTTGCGCTCGCCAATCGGCACGGGCTCGTCACCGGTGCTACCGGAACCGGCAAGACGGTGTCGCTGCAGGTGATGGCGGAAGGCTTCGCACGCGCCGGTGTTCCGGTATTCGCCGCCGATATCAAGGGCGATCTGTCCGGTATCTCCGAAGTCGGCGAGGGCAAGGATTTCATCCTCAAGCGCGCCAAGGAGATGGGTCTCGATTTCCAGCCCGACCAATTCTCGACGGTGTTCTGGGACGTGTTCGGCGAGCAGGGCCATCCCGTGCGGGCCACGGTCACGGAGATGGGGCCGCTGCTGCTGTCGCGGATGCTCGACCTGAACGACGTGCAGGAAGGCGTTCTCAACGTCGCATTCCGCGTGGCAGATGAGAACGGCCTGACGCTGATCGACATGAAGGATCTGCGTGCGCTGCTGGATGCGATCGTGCCGGTTGGCGGCAAGAAGGGGCCGGATGCGGAAGTGGACGAACTCGCCGACATCCGAAAGGCCGCGCAGAGCTATGGCAATGTCAGCAAGGCGACGGTGGGAACCATTCAGCGCCAGCTTCTGGTTCTGGAAAACCAGGGCGCAACGAAATTCTTCGGCGAACCCGCGCTGACGCTTAAGGATTTCATGAAAACCGACAAGGACGGCCGCGGGGTGATCAACATCCTGGCCGCCGACAGGCTGATGCAGAGCCCAAAACTCTACGCCACCTTCCTGTTGTGGATGCTGTCGGAGCTGTTTGAAGAGTTGCCGGAAGCGGGCGACCTGCCGAAGCCGAAACTGGTGTTCTTCTTCGACGAAGCGCATCTGCTGTTCGACGATGCACCGGACGCGCTGATGGACAAGATCGAGCAGGTGGTGCGTCTGATCCGCTCCAAGGGCGTCGGCGTCTACTTCGTCACGCAAAATCCGATCGACGTGCCGGACAAGGTGCTGGCCCAGCTCGGCGGTCGCGTGCAGCACGCCTTGCGCGCCTTTACGCCGCGCGACCAGAAAGCGGTGAAAGCGGCGGCGCAGACCTTTCGGCCCAATCCGAAACTCGATACCGCCCGCGTCATCATGGAACTCGGCAAGGGCGAGGCGCTGGTGTCGTTCCTCGAAGGCGGCGGCACGCCGACCATGGTCGAGCGCGTCATGATCCGGCCGCCGACCGCACGGATCGGGCCGGTCACGCCGGAAGAACGCAAGGCGATCATCAGCAAGAGCCCGCTCAAGGGCAAATACGATACCGCCGTTGATGCCGAATCCGCCTATGAGATGCTGCAGAAGCGCGTGGCCGGAACGGCGGCGCCCGCGGATGGGCAGGATGGCGGCGGCGGAATTCTCGGACAGATAGGTTCGATCGTCGGTACGATTTTTGGCACCAACGTCAAGCGTGGCAAGATGTCGACCGGCCAGGTGATTGCGCGCGACGTCACGCGCTCCGTCACCAACAAGGTCATTGGCGGTGTCGCTGCCGATCTCGGCAAAGCCGTTGGCGGCTCGCTCGGCGGTTCGATCGGACGCTCGCTGGTGCGCGGCGCGCTCGGCGGATTGCTGCGGCGCTGAAGCTGACGATCTCCCTCTGACCTCCGGAACGATCGCGTGCTGAGATATCCGTCGCTGCGCAGGCCGCTGGATCTGCTGTTCCTGATCTGCTGCATCGCCCTTACAGCCGACGTTCTCGTTCCGGAGATCTGGGGCGGCGGCAAGACCAAGGACTACCCGCTCTGGTTCTGGGCGGGGCAGCAGGTGCTGCATGGGAAAGATCTCTATCCCGACAGTGCCTCGGCCTATTTCGACTTCATCTATCCGCCGATCTCGGCGGTGCTGCTCGCGATCCCGAGCTGGTTCGGCAAGATTCCGCTTTATCTGTGCCTGTGCTTCCTCAACGTCGTCGCGTGGTGGATGACGGCGCAGTTCTCGCACGCGATGGCGGGGTCGGGGCGCAAGCCCGGGCCATGGCTGGAAGCGCTGCCGGGCCTGGTCACGGTCACCTTCGTGTTCGACATGTTCGATCTCGGCCAGCCGAACCTCGTGCTGCTGGCCTTGATGCTCTACGGCTTCTGGCTGCTGCGCGACCAGCGTGGCTGGATGGCGGGAAGCATGTTCGCGCTCGCCACCGCCATCAAGGTGTTTCCGGTGGCGGTGCTGCCGTATCTGGTGTGGCGCCGACAGTGGGCGGCGGCCGCGAGCATGCTGGTGATGACAGGCATGTTCCTGTTCGTGCTGCCGGCGCCGTTCCGCGGCTTCCAGCACAACGCCGCGGAGCTGACGAACTGGTACCAGGGCATGGTGGGGGCGAGTTCGGAGCAGGGATTCGGCCAGCGCGCCGAACAGAACTGGTCGTGGGTCAACCAGTCGCTCATCGCGATGACGCATCGGCTGACGCGGCCGGTGAACTACAATCAGGACAATCCGTCGAAGCCCGCGCGGACGATGAATGTCGCCGACGTCGATTTCAAGACCGCGAACTGGATCGTGCTGGCGATCTCGCTTGCGATCGGGCTCGGCTATCTAGCGGTGATGCCGCCGGCTTCGCGCCGCACCGAACGCTCGGATGCCGAGGAGATCGGTATTCTATTTTGCCTGATCACGGTGGCCTCGCCTTTGGCGCGCCAATACTACTTCCTGTGGCTGTTCTTTCCGATCACAGTTCTGGCGCATCGCGCCGCCTATGATCCGCGCCCGGCCGTCAGGACTGCGACATGGGCGTTGCTGGCGGCGGCGGGCGGCTTGTTGCTGCTGTCGCTGCCGGTGTTCCCGAACGACCTGCAGGCCTATGGCAACAATCTGGCCGCCACCGTACTGCTCGCGGTCGGGCTGGGCTGGCACATATTGCATCCGCCTGCCGCGGATGCCGCCTTGCCTCAGGGCGCCCGCGAGCTACAACTTCACGCAGACGACAAAGCCCATAGCCAGGGATAATCCAGCCATGTCCAACGCCAAGATCCAGCCGGTCCTCGATCATATCGACGCCGATTTCGACAACAGCCTCGAGCGCCTGTTCGCGCTGCTGCGGATCAAGTCGATCTCGGCCGACCCGGCCTTCGCCGCGGACTGCAAGGCGGCCGCCGATCATCTGGCAAAGGACATCGCGACGCTCGGTTTCAAGGCCGAGGTGAGGCCGACAGCAGGGCACCCCGCGATCGTCGCCAAAGCCAATGGCAGCACCGATGGCCGGCCGCACGTTCTGTTCTACGGCCATTACGATGTGCAGCCGGTCGATCCGCTCAACCTGTGGCACCGGCCGCCGTTCGAACCCGTCGTCACCGACCACGCCGATGGCCGAAAAATCATCGTGGCGCGCGGTGCCGAGGACGACAAGGGACAGTTGATGACCTTCGTCGAGGCCTGCCGCGCCTGGAAGAAGGTGACGGGATCGCTGCCGGTCGATGTCACCATCCTGATCGAAGGCGAGGAGGAAGTCGGCTCGAAGAATTTCGTGCCGTTCATGGAGGCGATCAAGGACGAGCTGAAGGCCGACTACGCGCTGGTCTGCGACACCGGCATGTGGGACCCGAACACGCCGGCGATTACGACATCGCTGCGCGGTCTCGTATATGACGAGGTCACCATCAAGGCCGCCAACCGCGATTTGCATTCCGGCGTGTTCGGCGGCGGTGCGCGCAACCCGATCCGCGTGCTGACCAACATTCTCGGCGGCCTGTTCGACGACAACGGCCACATCACCATTCCCGGCTTCTATGACGGCGTAAAGGATCTGCCGCCGGATATTCTGGCGCAGTGGAAGGCGCTCAACCTTTCGCCGGAATCGTTCCTCAAGCCGATCGGCCTCTCGATTCCCGCCGGCGAAAAGGATCGCCTGCTGATCGAGCAGGTCTCTTCGCGTCCGACCTGCGACATCAACGGCATTTTCGGCGGCTATACCGGCGAGGGCTCGAAAACCGTGATCCCGGCGGAAGCTTCCGCAAAAGTTTCGTTCCGTCTGGTCGAAGGCCAGGACCCGCAGAAGATCAAGCAGGCGTTCCGCGACTACGTCACCGCGCGGCTTCCGGGCGATTGCAAGGCCGTCTTCACCGAGCACTCCAGTGGCGCTGCGATCGCGCTCGACTGGAACATGAAGCCGCTGGCGGCGGCCAAGCGCGCGCTCACCGAGGAATGGGGCAAGGAGGCGCTGCTGGTCGGCTCCGGCGCCTCGATCCCGATCGTCGCGGATTTCAAGCGCACGCTCGGCCTCGACAGCCTCCTCATCGGCTTCGGTCTCGACGACGACAACATCCATTCGCCGAACGAGAAGTACGACCTCAAGAGTTTTCACAAGGGCATCCGTTCCTGGGCGCGGATTCTGGGCGCGCTCGCGGAGCCGGCGCGCTAAGCGGCGGCGTGGCCAGGGATTGGATCTGGAAGACGGCCGTCGCAGGTTTCTGCGGGAGCATCGCCCATACGCTGTTGATGTATCTGAAGTGGCGAACCGGCCTGCTTCCCGATTTTCAGCCTTACGAGAACCTGCAGGCCGCGCTCGGCCATCTGACGGGAGCCAAGGTCCATCCGATCGTCCCATGGGCGCTGTCGTTCCTGAACGGTTCGACGGTTCTCGGCTTCTGTTTCGGACGGCTTTACGCTTGGCTGCCCGGCGAGAGCGGCACGGCGAAGGGCGTCGTGTTCGGCGTCTTTGGCTGGGCGTTGATGGGGTTTGTATTCTTCCCGCTGCTGGGATTGGGGCTGTTCGCTGCCAATCTCGACAACGGTATCTGGCCAGCCCTGTTTTCGCTGGCGATGCTGCTCACCTACAGCGTCATACTCGGCATCGTTTACGCGGCCCTCAATCCACGGCGCGCGACGGGACCGCCGCGCGCTCGCCCCAAATGAAAACGCCGCCCGGAATTGGGCGGCGTTTTGATTCCGGACGTGTAGAGGTATGTAACCGATATTTAGCGCATCCGTTCAGTCCGTTTACCGGATATTTCGCGCGCTCTCACCGGGCAGGGGCCCTCGCGAAAAACGCGGCCATCGTTGCCCGGCATTCATAGGCCAAGCCGATAAATCGGTCAAAAAATACACATTGTCCGATATACGTCGCATATCTATCGTGCGTCTCGACAAGACAAAGAAAGCTCGGCCGATCCCTGCGGTTTGATCGCAGCGATACGATCTGATGAAGAACGGGATGGAGACGCAGCCGATCGTCGGTCGCATGCAGGCGAAGGTTATTCGCGTGCTTGCCGATACCGAGGTGAAGCAAAAGCTGCTGGTTCACGGACTGGAAGTCGACGGCGGCGTGGCTGCCTGTTCCGGCAAATTCATCAACGAAGAGAGGCGCAGTGGCGTGGAGTGATCCGCGCCGCGGGGCTCGAGGAGGAATAAAGGCGATGAGGAATAGCGTTCTCAACTTGATGGCCGCGTCGGCGATCGCCGTCACCCTGTCGGTGTCTGCCGCTCATGCGCAGAAGAAATATGATGCCGGTGCCACCGATACGGAAATCAAGGTGGGACAGACCGTGCCTTTGAGCGGACCGGCCTCCGCCTATGCGACGATCGGCAAGACCCAGTCGGCCTATATCAAGATGATCAACGACCGGGGCGGCGTCAACGGCCGCATGATCAACCTGATCCAGTATGACGACGCATACAGCCCGCCAAAGACCGTCGAGCGGGTGCGCAAGCTGGTCGAGGGTGACGAAGTCCTGCTGACGTTCCAGATCATCGGCACCGCGCCGAACGCGGCCGTGCAGAAATACCTCAATGCGAAGAAGGTACCGCAACTGTTTGCCGCCACCGGCGCATCGAGATTCAACGATCCCGCGGCCTTTCCGTGGACGATGGGCTTCAATCCCAGCTATCTCGTCGAGGGGCGGATCTACGGGCAGTACATTCTGAAGCATTTTCCGAACGCCAGGGTCGGCGTGCTCTATCAGAACGACGATCTGGGCAAGGACTATCTCAACGGCATCAAGGCCGGCCTCGGCGCCAAGGCGGAGCAGATGGTGGTCGCGGAGGCCTCATACGAGCTGTCCGAGCCGACCATCGATTCGAAGATTCTAAAAATCAAGGATGCCGGCACTGACCTGTTTTTCAGCGCCTCCACGCCCAAGCAGGCCGCCCAGGCGATAAAGAAAATCGCCGAGCTCGGCTGGCACCCGGTGCATATCATCGACATCAACGCTTCGTCCTTGAGCGCGGTGCTCAAGCCTGCGGGGCTCGACAACTCGAAAGGCGTCATCAGCGTCGGCTATGTCAAGGATCCGGCCGATCCCGAGTGGAAGGACGATGAGGGGACGAAGCGCTATCTCGCTTTCATGGCGAAGTATTATCCGGAAGGCGACAGAGATTCGAATCTCAATGTCTACGGCTACATCACGGCGCAGCTGCTGGTTCAGGTGCTGAAAAACTGCGGCGACGATCTCACCCGCGAAAACGTCATGAAGCAGGCCACCCGACTAACCAACGTCGAGCTCGATCTGTTGCTGCCCGGGATCACGGTGACGACGACGCCCTCGGACTACCGCGTCAACAAACAGTTTCAGATGGTGCGCTTTGACGGCGAGCGATGGGAAAAGCTCGGATCGATCATCACCGACGAGGCGAAAGAGTGAACCTCA
>CAWAMK010000012.1:0-64342 GCA_963783115.1 uncultured Alphaproteobacteria bacterium
CGCACTGTCAGCGCATCGGCAGGCAATACGGCCTTTACGACAATGCGCTGTTCCATACCGAGGTCGTTAGCCTCGACTGGGACGACGCCAAATCGCGCTGGACCATCCACACCAATCGCGGCGATGCCTTCACGGCGCAGTTCGTCGGCATGGGCACCGGGCCGCTTCATGTGCCGAAGCTGCCCGGCATCGAAGGCATCGAGTCCTTCAAGGGGCACTCATTCCACACCAGCCGCTGGGATTATGATTACACCGGCGGCAGCCCGTCGGGCGCGCTGATGGAAAGACTGGCCGACAAGCACGTCGGCATCATCGGCACCGGCGCCACGTCCGTGCAGTGCGTGCCGTATCTGGCGCGCGCCTGCAGGGAACTCTACGTTTTTCAGCGCACGCCATCCTCCGTCGATGTCAGGGCCAACGCGCCGATTGATCCAGAATGGTTTTCTGGCATCGCGACGCGTGGCTGGCAGCAGCGCTGGCTGGAGAATTTTACGGCCAACCAGGCCGGCGGTTCCGCGGAAGAAGACCTGGTGCAGGACGGCTGGACCGATTTGTCGCGGCGTATCCGCGCGAAAATCATGGACCTGCCGCGCGAGCAGCGCACCCCGCCGAACATGCTGGCGGCGTTCGAGGATTCCGATTTCGAGAAGATGGAGGAAATCCGCGCCAGGGTCGATGCGATCGTCGGCGACCACGAGACGGCTGCGAAGCTGAAGGCTTGGTACCGACAGCTCTGCAAGCGGCCGTGCTTCCACGATGCCTACTTGCAGGCCTTCAACACGCCGGGCACGCATCTCGTCGACACCGATGGCAAGGGGGTCGAGCGCATCACCGAGAACGGTGTCGTGGTCGCGGGGAAGGAGTACCCACTCGACTGCATCATCTATGCCTCCGGGTTCGAGGTCGGAACCGAATACAAGCGGCGCGCCGGATTTCGATCTGATCGGCCGCGGCGGCGTCAAGCTGTCGGAGCATTGGGCTTTGGGCATGCGCAGCAAGCATGGCATCCACGTCCACGGCTTCCCCAACGCATTCTTCGTCCAGCCGACGCAGGGGGCCAATCTTATCTCCAACGTGCCGCATAACCTGACCGAGGCGGCGAAGACCATTGCGCTGATGGTGCGGCATGCGCAGGCGAATGGCTTTAAGGAGATCGAAGTCAGCAAGGAAGCCGAGGACAGTTGGGTGGAACTGCTGCTGACCGGCGCCGGCCGCATGATCGGTTCGCCCGACTGCACGCCCGGCTACTACAATAACGAAGGGCGCGAGCCCGGTCCGGCGGCGAAGCTCAGTGTCGGCCATCCGGCCGGTCCAATGGCCTATTTCAAATACATCGATGGGTGGCGGAACAGCGGCCGGTTCGAGGGGCTGGAGTTTCACTGACGTCGTTTCGTTTTTGTTTGCGCAAAGGAGTACATATTAATGAGCCAACCAGCCACGACGGAAACGCCCAGGGAATTGCCGAAGGAGGCTTCCGCTTCCGTCATCTCGCAGCACGCGGCAACGCTGAAGGCGCTGCCGTTCTCCGACACACGCGATTTCGATGACGCCGCGCGCGGCTTTCTCGGCACGGTCGAGAGCGCCAAGATCATGTCGCCGCAGGGCAGGGTGGTCTGGAGCCTGGAGCCTTACGGTTTCCTTGCGAGCGAACAGGCGCCCCCGACCGTCGACCCCAGCCTGTGGCGGCAGTCGCGGCTCAACATGCATCACGGCCTGTTCGAGGTGGTGCCCGGCGTCTATCAGGTGCGCGGGCTCGACATCGCCAACATGACGCTGATCGAGGGCGACAGCGGCGTCATCGTGGTGGATACGCTGACCTCGATCGAGGGCGCACGGGCCGCGATGGGGCTTTATTTTCAGCATCGCGGCAAGCGGCAGGTCAGCGCCGTCATCTTCACCCATACCCACACCGACCATTGGGGCGGCGCGCGCGGTGTGCTCGACGACGAAACGCTGGCCAGCGGCAAGGTGCCGATCATCGCGCCCAATTTGTTCATGGAGCACGCCGTCTCCGAGAACATCATCGCCGGGCCGGCGATGCTGCGCCGGGCGCAATATCAGTTCGGGCCATTCCTCGCCAAGGGCGTGCGCGGGCAGGTCGATTGCGGGCTCGGCAAGTCCATGGCGGCGGGTGCGGTGGCGCTGCTGCGCCCGACAGACCTGATCATCGCAACCGGCGACACCAGAACCATCGACGGCGTGGAATTCGAATTCCAGATGGCGCCGAACAGCGAAGCGCCGGCGGAAATGCATTTCTTCATCCCGCGCTACAAACTGTTGAACCTTGCGGAGAACTGCACGCATAATTTTCATAATTTGCTGCCGTTCCGCGGCGCCGACGTGCGCGACGCGCTGGCGTGGTCGAAATATCTCGGCGAAGCCCTGCAGATGTGGGGCGGCAAGGCGGATGCGATGTGCGGCCAGCACCACTGGCCGGTCTGGGGGCCGGAGCGGATCGATACCATGATCCGCCAGCAGCGCGATCTCTATAAATTTGCGCACGACCAGACCATCCGCCTGATGAACCACGGCCTTACCGCAGCCGAAATCGCGGAAACCATACGTTTGCCGGCGAGCCTTGATGGCGCGTGGCACGGGCGCGGCTACTACGGCCATATCCGGCACAATGTGAAGGCGATCTATCAAAAGTATCTCGGCTGGTACGATGCCAATCCGGTCAATCTCGATCCGCTGCCGCCGGTGGAGTCAGGCAAGAAATATGTCGAGTACATGGGAGGCGCAGATGCGATCCTGTCGCGCGCGGCCAGGGATTTCGCCAAGGGTGAATTTCGCTTCGTGGCGCAGGCTATGAGCCATCTGGTGTTCGCCGAGCCCGACAACCAGGCTGCGCGTGCGATGCTGGCTGATACGTTCGAGCAGCTCGGCTATGCCGCCGAAAGCTCGACATGGCGCAACGCCTATCTGTTCGGCGCGCAGGAGTTGCGACAGGGCATGCCCAAGGCGCCGCCGCGCTCGACGATGCCGCGCGAAACGCTGGCGGCGCTGCGCACCGAACAGCTATGGGACGTGCTCGGCGTGCGGCTCAACGGCCCCAAGGCCGAGGGCAAGCGCATCGTGCTGAACTGGAATTTTACCGACACCAAGGAGAGCTTCATCCTCAACCTGGAGAACAGCGCGCTGACCTACGCCGCTGGGGCGCAAGCCGCCGACGCCGACGCCAGCTTTACGCTAGCGCGCGGGGTGCTGGACGAAGTGATCGCCAAGCTGACGACGCTCCCGGAAGCCGTTGGCTCCGGCAAGATCAAGTTGTCTGGCGATGCGATGCGGCTCGCCGAATTGATGACGCTGATGGACGAGTTTCCACGCATGTTCGAGATCGTCGAGCCGAAACGAGCAGCGGTGAGCTGAAGTAGGTCGTCATGCCCGGGGCTATGTCCCGGGCATCCACGTGTTTTTCCTTGTGAAGGCAAAGACGTGGATTGGCGGGACAAGCCCGGCCATGACGGCGAGTGTAGCGCTGCAGCCTACTCCGCGCTGCTGACCAGCTTGATCCGCGGCTCGGCTTGCTCCCTCAGGCCGCGATAGGCCGCGAGATAATCAAGCGCCATGCGCCGGGCGGTGAAGCGGGCTTCGAATTGCTTGCGGATGGCGATGCGGTCCAAGGCGATGAGACGATCGACCACGGCAGCCGCGCTGGTCTCGTCTTCGACGACGAAGCCGGTGAGGCCGGGGTCGATGATCTCTGGCACCGACCCGCGGTTATAGGCGAGTACGGGTGTGCCGCAGGCCATGGCTTCGATCATCACGAGGCCGAACGGCTCCGGCCAGTCGATCGGCACCAGCAGGCCGATAGCGCCGCTGAGGAAATCGGATTTCTCATTGTCGCCGATCTCGCCGATAAATTCGACCAGCGGGCTTGCCTTGATCATCGGAGAGATCAACTCGTTGTAATAGTCGAGGTCGGCGCGGTCGACCTTGGCCGCGATCTTGAGCGGGATGCCGCATCGGTTGGCGATCCGAATAGCGCGATCCACGCCCTTTTCCGGCGCGATCCGCCCAAGCACCGCGAGATAGGATGGTTGCACCGACTTCGGCGTCAGCAAATTTTCCGGCAATCCGTGATGGATGGTGCGCACCCAATTGGCTTGGGGCACTGGCCGGCGCTGCGAGTTGGAAATCGAGATCACCGGAACTTTTGAGAAGGTGTTGAAGACCGGCTGATGCTCCGGAAGGTCGAGCCGGCCGTGAAGTGTGGTCAGGAACGGCGTCGGTTGCCGGTAGAACAGCGAGAAGGGATAGTAGTCGAGATGAAAGTGCAGGAAGTCGAACTCTTCATCATCGCATTTCTGCCGCACTCGCTCCAGCATCACCATATGCAGTGCATTGGGATCACGCACCGAGCCATCGAGACGCAGCGCTTTCGGCCATGTGGCGTCGAGTTTCGCCGAAGTGCGTGAGTCACCGCTGGCAAACAGCGTGACGTCGTGGCCCAGTGCCACGAGTTCCTCGGTAAGCCAGTGCACCACCCGCTCGGTGCCGCCGTACAATTTGGGGGGGACAGCCTCCGTCAGCGGGGCGACCTGCGCGATGCGCATATTTGCATCTCCTGTGTGGAATGTTGGTTGAACGAAGCCCTCAGCCCCTGATCGACACCGCCGTGTCAGTAGCGGGAACGTTCCCGCATCTACGAAGTTCCTTACATCGGCTCATCTTGCTTCCTCCACACGGCTGTCTTGCTGATGCCATCTGACACGAACAAATTTACGGCCGTCTCGATGCTGCAGAATTGTTGCGCTGTGATGGCCACGCGCACGAAAACCCGCCGCGGCATTCTTCACGTCGTCGTGTGCGATACGCGATAGGTATTCTCGTTCACTCTCAACAGGTTTGCGGAACTCATGGATAATCTTTCTGGATATGCGCGACGCCCGTTTTCATTCGTGCTGCGCTATCTGCGGCGGCGTCGTACGGCTCATGTGGTCATCTTGTCTGCTGTTGTCGGCAGCAGTTGCCTGTTCGGTGGGCACGCAATACGGCGTGAAGAATCTGGTCGACAGTCTGACGGCCGGTTCGTCACACGCCAACGGCGTATGGCTGGCATTCGCTTTTCTCATGCTGCTGATCGCGGCGGATAATCTTTTGTGGCGCGTCGCGAGTTGGACAGCGAGCTTTACCTTCGTCGGCGTCACCGGCGATCTTCGCCGCGACATGTTCCGCCATCTGACCGGTCACGCCCCCAGCTATTTCTCCGATCGCCTGCCGGGCATGCTGACCAGTCGTATCACTGCGACATCCAACGCGGTGTTCACCGTCGAGAACATGTTCGTCTGGAACGTATTGCCGCCGTGCATCGCGACCGTTTCGGCGATTCTTGCTGATCGGAACGGTCAGCGTGGCGATGTCCGCGGGGTTGATCGTCATTGCGGGTATCATGCTGATGGCGATGTTCCGCCTCGCTGCGGCGGGCAAGCCGCTGCATGACGATTTCGCCGACAAGGCGGCAGCGGTGGACGGCGAGATGGTCGACGTCATCAGCAACCTGCCGCTGGTCCGCGCATTCTGTGGCCTCAGCTACGAACATGACCGCTTCGACGCCACCGTCGAGCGGGAACTCGACGCCCGGGGCCGCAGCCTGCGCTATCTCGAGAAGCTGCGGCTGCTTCACGCCGTCGTGACAATCGTACTGACGATCGCGCTGCTGGCATGGGCCATCACGCTCTGGCAGCAGGGCGCCGCGACCACCGGCGACGTCGTGCTGGTCTGCACGCTGGGCCTGTCGATCCTGAGCGCGACGCGCGACCTTGCGGTGGCGCTGGTCGACGTCACCCAGCACGTCGCCCGCCTGACCGAAGCGATCGCGACCCTGTTGCTGCCGCACGAGTTGAAGGATCATCCCGAGGCCGAGCCGCTGATCCGCAGCGGCGCCGCGGTCGCCTTCAACAACGTCGCGTTCCACTATCCCGGCGGCGCTCAGGTATTCGACAAGTTCTCGCTGCGCATTCAGCCGGGACAACGGGTCGGACTGGTCGGTCATTCCGGCGGCGGAAAATCCAGTCTGTTTGCGCTGCTGCAGCGGTTCTACGACATCCAGCGCGGCAGCGTCACGATCGACGGCCAGGATATTTCGCGGGTGACGCAGCAAAGCCTGCGCGAGGCGATCTCGGTGGTGCCGCAGGACATCTCGCTGTTCCACCGCTCGATCATGGAAAACATCCGCTATGGACGGCCGAACGCGACCGACGACGAGGTGCTGCGCGCGGCGATCGCGGCGCGCTGCGATTTCATCGAAAATCTTCCCGAGGGCATGGATACCATGGTCGGCGACCGCGGGATCAAGGTCTCCGGCGGCCAACGGCAGCGCATTGCCATCGCGCGGGCCTTTCTGAAGGACGCGCCGATCCTGTTGCTGGATGAAGCGACCGCCGCGCTCGACGGCGAGTCCGAGGAGGCGATCCGCGAGGCCTTGTCACGGCTGATGCGCGGGCGCACGGTGATTGCGATTGCCCATCGTCTCGCTACCTTGCGCAATTTCGACCGCGTGGTGGTGCTGCAGGGCGGTCGGATCATCGAGGACGGGCCGCCGGATATTCTCGTGCAGGGAAGGGGTCCCTACCGCGAATTGGTCGCGCGCGAAATGGGCCGGCTGGCCAGTCATGCGGCGGCCTGATCCGCGGCAGTAGCGTTTGCGTCCCGATGCGTCCATCGCAACGCGAGAGAATCGCTTGAGGTCCAAATGACGGCGGAAGTCACTCAACTCGTCACGATCGATGATGCCGAGCACGTCGCGGAATCGCCGTTCTACATTCCGATGACGGGGCCGGCGACGCGGCAGCGCCGCTCGCTCAAGCACGACGACACATTTATCGTGCTGGACAGCCACGGCGATATCGGCGCCTCTGCCGGCGGGCCCGACGGCCTGTTCAATGCCGACACGCGCTATCTGGCGCGGCTGGAGATGGTGCTCGACGAAGTCCAGCCGCTGCTGCTCGGCTCCAATCTGCGCGACGACAATTCGGCGCTGACCGTCGACCTCACCAATTCCGACGTCTACCGCAACGGCAGGCTGGCGTTGCAGAAGGATACGCTGCACATCGTGCGCTCGATTTTCCTGTGGCGCGGTACGGCCTATCAGCGCATCGCCTTGCAGAACCACGGCGACCGGCCAAGCGAGCTTCGACCTGACGCTGCTGTTCGACAATGACTTCGCCGATTTGTTCGAGGTGCGCGGCGAGCGCCGGCCGCGCCGGGGCGTCGGCTCCAGCCGGTTGCTCGGCCCCGCCGACGTCGTGCTCGAATATAGCGGGCTCGACGGCCAGATCCGCATCACCGCCCTGCATTTCGAGCCGCGGCCGACCCGGCTCGCCACCCACTCGGCGACCTTTCATTTCGAGCTGGCGCCGAAGGAAGCGACCGCGATTTTCGTCGCGGTGTCCTGCAACAAGCCGATCATGCAGAAGCCGGCGCCGTTCTTCCGTGGCCTGTTGGCGCACCGGCGCGAGATGCGACGCTCGACGGCGGGCGCGGCCAGCATCGAGACGTCGAACGATATCTTCAACGAGGTGCTGTGCCAGGCGATGGCCGACCTCAACATGCTGATGACGGAAACGCCGCAGGGGCGATACCCCTATGCCGGCATTCCCTGGTATTCGACCACGTTCGGCCGCGACGGATTGATCACCGCGCTGCAGATGCTGTGGGTCGATCCGCGCATTGCCCAGGGCGTGCTGCGGCGGCTCGCCTTCTTCCAGGCCAAGACCACGGATCCGCGTGCCGATGCCGAGCCCGGCAAGATCCTGCACGAGATGCGCGGTGGCGAGATGGCCGCGCTGCGCGAGGTGCCGTTCGCGCAGTATTACGGCAGCGTCGATTCGACCGCGCTGTTCGTTCTGCTGGCCGGCCTTTATGTCGAACGCACCGGCGACGACGAAACGCTGGCCGAGCTGTGGCCGGCGATCGAGGCGGCGTTGCAATGGATCGACGGCCCCGGCGATCCCGACAAGGACGGTTTCGTCGAGTATCAGCGCGCCACCGAGCAGGGGCTCGCCAACCAGGGCTGGAAGGATTCATTCGATGCGATCTTCCATGCCGATGGACAACTCGCCGAGGGCTATATCGCGCTGGCGGAGGTTCAGGGATATGTCTTTGCCGGCAAGCGGCTGGCGGCGCGCTGCGCCCGGCGGCTGGGATTGATCGAGCAGGCGGCGCAGCTCGAATCCGCAGCGTTACAATTGGCCGAGCGCTTCGAGGAGGCGTTCTGGTGCGAGGAACTCGGCACTTACGCGCTGGCGCTCGACGGCGCCAAGCGGCCGTGCAAGGTGCGGACGTCGAATGCCGGCCAGCTTCTCTTCACCGGCATCGTCCGAACCGATCGGGCGCGGCGGGTCGCGGCCGATCTGATGAGCCAGAAATTCTTTTCGGGATGGGGCATCCGCACCGTTGCGCGCGGCGAAGCCCGTTACAACCCGATGTCCTATCACGACGGATCGATCTGGCCGCACGACAATGCGCTGATCGCGCTCGGCTTCGCGCGCTACGGCCTGAAGCATTCGGTGGCGCATCTGTTCAGGGGCCTGTTCGACACCGCCAGCTACATGGACCTGCGGCGGCTGCCGGAATTGTTCTGCGGATTCCAGTCGCGAAAGGCGGCGTGGACCGGTGCTCTATCCGGTCGCCTGCGCGCCGCAGGCCTGGGCCAGCGCGACGCCGTTCAGCCTGCTGGAAGCAGCCCTCGGTCTCGAATTCGATGCCGCGCGCGGCGAGATCCGTCTGCGCGATCCGCATCTGCCGGAATTCCTCAACGAGGTGTTGTTGCGCGATCTGCGGCTCGGGCCTTCCAGCGTCGACTTGAGGGTTCGCCGCCACGGCGATGAAGTGTCGCTCGAGGTGGTGCGAACGCGCGGCCAGATTCAGGTGTCGATCGTATTGACGCATTAGGAGCCATGCGCGGCTCATCCATGCTAAAAGTCAGGAGGCCACATGCGCATTGGTATTCTCATCCTGTTTCTGATCGCTGGATTGGCCGGCGGCCCGGCGGCTTCAGCGGCGGACGACACCGGCGCGACACAGGGTAGCCGAACCGCGCCAGCGGACGCCGCAAAGGAACCCGCGCCGCCGCCGTCGGTTACCGTGATTGGCGCCCGGGATGCCCATGGCATTCTCGGCCGCGAAGTTCGCAGCGCGGCGAACGAAGATATGGGGCGCGTCGTCGATGCGATCGTGGATCGCGAAGGCAATGTGCGCGCCGCGGTGATCGATTTCGGCGGTTTCCTTGGCGTCGGCAGCCGGAAGATCGTCGTCGAATGGAGCGCGCTGCGTTTCGGCGGCGTCTCCAGCAAGCGTGACAGCATCACGCTCGAACTGACCAAGGCGCAGGTCTCGGCGGCGCCCGAATACAAGGAGGACGCGCCGGTCATCGTGCTTGGTGCGGCCGGTCGTCTGCAGCCGTGGGATTTCGATAAATAAGCACAATCCGGAAAATCGGGTACCGGGTTTCATCGGGACGAACGCGAAGCGTTTGCCCGGAGATCACACTAAAAAATGAGGAGTTGCAGCCTGGTCGCCCGTCCATCCCCATCGTTCAATCGGATTGACGACGGTCGCCACGGGCGATCCGCCGGGCAAGGCAATGTCGTGCCGCTGCCGCCCGCGCCTGGCGGCAAGCCAAAACCGTCGCGCGAAAGCCAGCGCGGCCTCGACTGGTTCATCTTCTTTCTCGCCGACGTTCAGACCGGCTTCGGTCCGTTCATTGCGGTCTATCTGACCACGCAGAAATGGACGCAGGTCGAGATCGGCTTCGTGCTGTCGATCGGCGGCATCATCGGCCTGCTCGGGCAGATGCCGGGCGGCGCCATCGTCGATGCCGCGCGTTCGGAGCGGCTGGTGGCGGGCCTGGCGGTCGCCGCGATCGGCTGCGCCGCGCTGGCCTATGCGTTATGGCCGATCTTTCCGGTGGTGACGGCGGCCGCCATTCTGCATGCGCTGGCGAGCTGCGTGCTGGGTCCGGCGATTGCGGCGATCAGTCTTGGCCTGGTCGGACCGCTCGCGATGGGGGAGCGGCTTGGGCGCAATGCCCGCTTCGCATCGCTCGGCAACGGCTCGGCGGCGGCGCTGATGGGCGCGACCGGTTACTTGGTGTCGAACCAGGCGGTGTTTATCGTGACCTTCATGCTCGCGATCCCGACATTGCTGGCGCTCTCCCGCATCCGCGAGAAGGAAATCGACGTGGCGCAAAGCCACGGTGCCGTCGTGCGCGAGGTTCCCGACAAGGAAGCCACCAGCGTGTTTCATCTGCTGCGCCAGCGCCCGCTGCTGATCTTTGCCGGCGGCGTGCTGCTGTTCCAGCTCGCCAACGCCGCGATGCTGCCGCTGATGGCCGGCGTCGTCACCACGCGGTCGAGCCAATGGGCGCCGGTGCTGATTGCGGCCTGTATCATCGTGCCGCAGGCCATCGTCGCGCTGGCCTCGCCCTCGGTCGGCCGCAAGGCGCAAGCCTGGGGCAGGCGGCCGCTGCTGCTGCTGGCGTTCGGCGCACTGGCGATCCGCGGCCTGCTGTTTGCGGTGGTGAGCGATCCCTATCTCCTGGTCGCGGTGCAGGTGTTCGACGGCATCACCGCGGCGGTGCTCAGCGTCATGGTGCCGCTGATCGTGGCCGATGTCGCCTTCGGCAGCGGCCACTTCAATCTGGCGCAAGGCATCGTCGGAACCGCGACCGGCATCGGCGCGTCGCTGAGCACGGTGCTGGCGGGCTATATCAGCGACACGTTTGGCAGCAGCACGGCCTTCATGGGACTGGCCGGGATCGCAGCGCTCGGCCTGACGGTGATCTGGCTGTTCATGCCGGAGACCCGGCGGGTTGAGTGAGCGTGAGGCGCGCCGTCAATAGCGCCGCGATGGCCAGCGACGCGCCGACGCCGGCGACGCAGGCGGTCCATCCGAAGCGGTCGAACAACTGGCCCAGCACGGCGCTGCCGACGAGGCCACCGAGGAAATAGCAGGCGAGGTAGGTGCCGCTGGCAATGCCGCGGTTGTCGCTGGCGGCCTGCCCGACAAAGCCGGTGGCGCAGGCCTGCGCGAAGAATGTGCCGACGCCGACCAGCACCATTCCGGCCAAGCACCGCCGATAGATGCGAGGACAGCATCAGCGGCAGGCCCAGAGCGGCGACCGCGAGCGCGGCCCAGATCGCCGGCCGCGTGCCGAAGCGCGCCACCGCCCTGCCGGCGAACAGCGTCGTGACGACGGAGGGCGCGAACACGAAATAGACCAGGCCGAGATCCATCCGGCCGAGCGACAGCGGCGCGCGCACCAGCACGAAATTGACGAAGGTGAAGGTGCCGATAAAGGCAAACAGGATGCAGAAGCCGATGGCGAAGGCCGAGCGCAGCGCCGGGTTGCGCCAATGCCCGATCGTGGCAGCGAACGGCGATTGCGCCGTGGGCATCGCATGCATCGGCTTGACGCGCTGGATGGTGAAGTAGACCAGCACCGCGCCGGCGAGGTTGAGCAGCGCGAAGAAATAGAAGTTCGAGGCCAGCCCGAGCGTATCGACCACCGCGGCCGACACCAGCCGTCCGACCAGATTGCTGGCGACGTTGCCGGTGATATAGGCGGCGAACGCGCCGCCTGCGTCCATCGAACTGCATTGCTCGCCGAGATAGGCCAGCGTCAGCGCAAACGCCGAGGCCATGCAGAGGCCCTGCGCAATGCGCAGGATCGTGAACACGGTCAGATCGGGGGCGCTCGCCAGCAGCGTGGTGGGGATCGCGAGCAGGACCAGGCTTGCGAGAATGCCGAGCCGGCGGTCGATGTGCGGGCTCAGGAAACCGACCACGAGCCCAGCGACCGCCATGCCCATGGTGCTGGCATTGACTGCAAAGCCCATTGCGGCGGGGGTTACGTTGTAATGCCGGGTCAGCGAGGGGAGGATCGCCTGCGTGGCGAACAGATCGACCACCGTCAGGAACGCCGTGAGGCCGATGACGAGGGATCGCAGCACCACGCCGGGTGAGTGACCATGCATTTCCATCGCTTCCGATTTCATTTGCGCGGAGATGTCGGTCATGGCGCTTCTCGATGCTGCTCTTGAGAAGGAAGGATGTGACGCCTGGGCGTGTGGGGCGACACGTGGGATCCCAGGCCGTCACATCCGGCAACGAGACGTCGGGTGGCGCTCGTTACAGCTCCTTACATGTTGTGGTCGTGCGGATCCTTGCGGACGTCGCCGACATAGAGAATGACGGTCTCCTTGCCGAGGTTCTTCCACCAGTGCGAGGTGCCGGCGACTTCCGGCCTGATCTCGCCGGCCTTGTGCACGATCGGATCGGCGCAGTTGCTGGCGTATTCGACGATCTCGCCCTGCTGGACGAAGATCAGCGCGGGACGGTCGTCATGGCTGTGCCAGGGCACGATGCCGCCGGGCTCGATCGTCAGCTTGCGGAAGCGCAGCTCGCGATCCCTGATGTTGGCCGGCTGCTTCTCGAGGTTGATCGCGCCAAGCGTGACGTCGGTGACGCCGACCGGCTTGGTGTCGACCATCGGGCGGACGTTGGGCTGCATCTTGCCGGCCGGGCATTCGCCGGCGATGGCGGTCGAGGTGGTGGCAACCGAACCTGCAATGATTCCGGCGAGTGCAAGACCTTGCCAGATAGTGCGTGAAGCGATGTTGGATTTGGACATGTCGTGTCTCCTCTGTTTCTGTCTTTGCCTTGAGATTCGCCTTGGCCCCGAATGATCTGGCCGGCTACGTCACCACCATCGAGGAAACCGTTCGCAAGAGGAAATGCCGGTTGGCTTTTGACTCCATAGCGTCGCGCTATGCGGTTAGCCGTGGCCGAGCATGTGCTTGATGTCGGAGGAGAACGTCGGATAGGCGTAGACATTTTCCCGGATCTGGCTCGCGGTGATGCCGAAACGCATCGCCAGTCCGAAGATATTCACCAGTTCCTGCCCCGCATGGCCGACGAAATGCGCGCCGAGGATGCGGTCGGTCGATTGTTCGACGATCACCTTCGACCATGCCACGGTTTCGGCATAGGTTTTCGCGGAGAACCAGTCGAGCATGTCGTTGGTGTGAACGTCGATGGCAAGGCCCTTCTGCCTGGCGGCGGCCTCCGTCAGGCCGACCGAGGCGAGCGGCGGCACGGTGTAGACGGATGTCGCCATGCTGGCGTAGTCCGGGCTGTATTTCGGGCCTTCGACGATGTTGCGGCCGACGATGTCGCCCTCATAGGTCGCGATCGGCGACAGTTGCGGCGAGGTCGGCACCGCGTCGCCGCAGACATAGACGTTGGGGTTGGAGGTCGAGCGCAGATGGCGGTCGAGCGCGACGCGGCCATTGGCGTGCTCGACCTGGCCCGCGGCGAGATCGAGCGTATCGACATTGGCGACGCGCCCCGCGCCGTTGACGACGCGGTCGGCCTCGGCCGTGTGCTCGGCGCCCTCGTGGGTGAAGACGATGCGCAGGCGGCCATTCGCCCTTTCAATTCGCTTGACGCTGACGGCGGTCCTGACCCGGATGCCGATGCGCTCGCTCTCGGCCTGCAGGCGCGCGACGGCATCTGCGTCCATGGCCGGCAATAGCTGCGGCAGCGCTTCGAGAATAGTGACCTGCGGTGCCGGCGCGGGCATAGACGTGGCCGAATTCCAGCGCGATCACGCCGCCGCCGACGAAAATCACCGAGGCCGGGCAGTTCCCGCTCGCTCAGCATCTCGTCGGAGGTGATCATCAGCTCGGCTCCCGGAATCGGCAGCGGCCGCGGCTTCGATCCCGTCGCAATCACGATATGTCTGGCTTCGAGTTCGCGGTCTCCGACGCGAATGGTGTTCGGACCGGTGAATACGCGCATGGCCCTTGATGACCTCGACATTGCGCTTGGCCATCGAGCGGGCGAGGTTGGCGGGAATATCCTTGATCATGTCCTTCTCGCGGTCGATCAGCGCCGCCCAGTCGAGCTTCGGCTTGCCGACGGCGATGTGATGGATGGACGCCCGCTCGATTTCGTGCAGCGCGTGACCGGCGGCGACCAGCACCTTCTTCGGCGTGCAGCCGCGGTTCGGACAGGTGCCGCCGAGAAGATCGGCCTCGATCATCGCGACCGACATGCCGGCGCGCCGGACCGGGCCGGTCACGCCGATGCCGGCGTTGCCGCCACCCAGAATGACCACGTCGAATTTCTCCGCTGTCATCGAATTAGCCCCTCTGTTGGCAGCCCTTGATGCGATCAGGCCGCGCCGGGTCGCGCAGCCTGATGACGTTACGCGGCGCAGACCGACGCCGTTACCTGGTCGTGATGGTCGAGGTGATCGAGCCAACCACCTTGGTCGCCATCTCGAACTGGGCTGTGCGATCCCTGATGTTGTGGCGCCTGGCGATCCATCCGAAATCGGTCCACACCGCCCAGACATCGCCATTGTCGTCCTGCGTCAGCAGCAGCCGGACCGGCCAGTCGAGGCCGGCGTTCGGGTTCGAGGTGATGAACTGCGTCCCGAGCGGCGGATTGCCGAACACCAGTAGCGTCGAGGGCCGCAGCTTGATGCCGGCGTCGGCCGCGAGCTTGGACTGGTCGATCTCCATGAAGAACTTGATGCCCTTGCCGGCGATGTCGGCCTTGATGCGGGTGATCGCTTCCGCCATCGGCACCGCACTCTTGACGCGAACGATACCGTCGTCGTTGTCGGCGCGTGCGGCGGAGACGACGGAAAGGATCAGCAAGGCCAGCAGCAGCGAGGCGCAGAAATTTGCAAGGCGGTTCGTCAAATGAGCTGTCATCGGAAATCTCCTGTCGATGGACGCATGCCTCCGCATGCCTTCGAGGACAGGATGAAGGCCCGGCCGGCCAATATGAAATGCGCATTCGCTCTGAAGTCGATAGCGCCGGGCTATAGGGTCGGTTCGATACGCGGCGGCTATCAAACCGATTGGGCAACGGCATTTCAAAGGCGGAGCAATCCCGTCTCAGATGGTCCCAGCGCCCGATTGGCGGGCGTCATTTGTCATTCATCCTGAGGACCCCCCATGACCACACTGTCCAAGACCCTCATTGCCGCCACTGCTTTTGCGGCGATTGCAACTTCGGCCTTCTCGCAGGCTCCCATGGAATTCAAGTCGGGCATGGCCCATGTCTATGTCGGAGGAAAAATGTCCGGCATAACCATAGCCCCCGGCGAGAAGAACCATGAGGCGATGATGAAGAACGCCACCAAGGTGCCGAACAACACCGTGTTCTTCATGAACAATGGCCAGCTCTATTCGACCTCGGGTATGCTCGACCCGACCGGTAACTTCTATATTCCCTGATCCAGGGCGTTCAACACCTCCGGGCCTCCCCTTGCGGGTGGCCCGGACCGGAAAATAGTATCGAACAGCCGAATGCCGGAGCAGACCATGACGACACGCTGATCATCAGCCAATGCCGAACGCCTCAAGCAGGCGTTTCAGCAATGCCGTGACATGGAAGGCACCTTGCGCGAGCAGCTCGAGGCCTACGCCGCGGCGGGGCGGGAGATCTTTCCGGCCTATGGCGAAGCGGTCGACCGGCTGGTGGTGCGGCTCAATCGAGAATGGCGGCGGCGAAAATGCGCCGCGGCCGGGTGAGGTGATGCCGCCGTTCCTGCTGCCGGATGAGACCGGCCGGCTGGTCAGCCTGAAATCACTGCTCGACCACGGCCCGGTTGCGGTGATGTTCTATCGCGGTCATTGGTGCCCCTATTGCCGGCTGAATGTGCGGGCGGTGATCCAGGCCCAGGACCGGATCAAGGCGTTGGGCGCGCAAACGGTTGCGATCATGCCGGAGACGCAGGCCTATACCGGGAAATTCAAGGCCGAGGCGGAAGCGCCGTTTCCGGTGCTGACCGACCTCGACAATGGCTACGCGCTGTCGCTCAATCTTGCGATCTGGCTCGGCACCGAAATCCAGCGGTTGCTGTCATACCAGGACATGGCGAGCTTCCACGGCAATGACGGCTGGGTGTTGCCGATCCCGGCGACCTTCGTGGTCGGCCGCGACGGATTGGTGAAAGCTCGCTTCGTCGATCCGGATTTCCGCAAGCGGATGGAGATCGACGATCTGATCGACGCGCTGAGGAGCGCGAGCGAAGAGCGGTAACGCCTCTCTCAGACGGCGGATGACTTGCCAATGAATTCCGGCCAGTCGGCGCCGCGCAGCATTCGCATCACGGCGGATGCCACCGCCGTCCGTTCACGTCCGGCGACGCCGTAGAGGTTCACGGTCCGCCGCGCGTCCAGCCCTTCAACCGTGGCACGCTTGAGCGTCGGCGGAATCGACGCGGTATCGGGCACCACGGCGACGCCGATATCGGCCTCCAGCAGTTCGATCAAATCGCGTTCGGAAGCGATTTCGTGGCTGCGATCGACGTCGAGCCCATGCTCGCGAAGCGAAGTGTTCATCCGCGCGCCATGCTCGCAATAGTTTCGCGACAGCAACTGCTCGGCGCGAAGATCGACGAAATCGATCTTGTCGCGGGCCGCCAGCGGATGGTTCTTGCTGACGACGAGCTGAAAATTTTCCGTGAACAGCGGCCAGGTGTCGAGCCGGTCCCACTCCTCGCCGATCTCGGCGGCAATGCCGAGCTCGGCTTCGCCCTTCTTGAGAAACTCGGCGACTTCGCGGGCGTTGCCGCGCAGAAAGCGGAATTCCAGGCGGTTGAACATCCGCTTGATCTGGTCGAGATGCGGAATCAGCAGCGATAGGTCGACCGAATGGGTCAACGCGATTCTGAGCGCACCGACTTCGCCGCTCTTGAAGGATGAGGCAAGTTCGCGCGCGCCGGTCGCCGCCTCGTAGCACTGCTTGAGCAGCGGATGCATGCGTTGGCCGAGCTCGGTCAATTGTGCGGCGGGCCGCTCGCGGCGAAACAGGTCGCCACCGAGTTCGGCTTCCAGTTGCTTGATGGCCCGCGTCAGCGACGGTTGCGTGACGTTGCACTCATCGGCGGCGCGCGTGAAGTTGAGGACGCGCGCGACCGCAAGGAAGTAGCGAACCTGATGCATCTCCATGGTCGGGCCCCGGTCTATGGTGAGGCAAATCTACCCGATCGCGGCGCCCGATGACATCATAACCGCGATAGCGCCGGCGTATGGTTTTGGAAGCCAAACGGCATTTCCTTTGAATGAGGCAGCCGGGCAGGGTGTGGCGGAGATGGTCAGCGTAAAGCGCTAAATCCCACCCCGAAAGGACGGCCATGAATATCCAGCTCAAAACACAAAGTGCTGCGGCTCTGCGGCCGCTGACCGGCAAGGTCTCGCTTGTCACGGGCTCGACCAGCGGCATCGGACTCGGGATTGCCCGCGCGCTGGCAGAAGCTGGCTCCGCGGTCGTGCTGAACGGCCTTGGCGCCGCGGCCGAGATCGACATGACCAAGGACCAGTTGGCCGCCGATTTCGGCGTCGAGGTCAGCTATTCCGCGGCCGACATGACCAGCAGCGATGCGATCACCGAGATGATTGCGGCTGCCGTCGCCAGTCACGGGCGGCTGGACATTCTGGTCAACAATGCCGGCATTCAATACGTCGCGCCGCTCGAGCAGTTTCCGGTCGAGAAATGGGACGCGATCCTGTCGATCAATCTGTCGTCGGCGTTTCACACCACACGGCTGGCGTTGCCGGCGATGCGTCAGAACAGGTTCGGGCGGATCGTCAACATCGCCTCCGCGCATGGATTGGTCGGATCGCCCTTCAAGGCGGCCTACGTCGCGGCCAAGCACGGCATCGTCGGCCTGACCAAGGTGACCGCGCTGGAGACCGCGGAAGACGGCATCACCTGCAATGCGATCTGTCCGGGTTACGTCTATACGCCGCTGGTCGAGGCGCAGATCGACAGCCAGGCCAAGGCGCACGGAATTTCGCGCGAAAAGGTCATCCACGACGTATTGCTGGCGCAGCAGCCCAACAAGCATTTTGCTGGAGTCGAGGAGTTGGGCGCGCTGACCGTCTTTCTCGCCAGCGACGCGGCGGCATCGATCACAGGCACGGCCATACCGGTCGATGGCGGCTGGACGGCACACTAAAATCCAAGGGAGCGTGATATGAAGGATGTTCAGGACATCGGTTCTTCGCCGAACTTGAGATCGCTGGCCAGATCCGAGCCGGGGCAGGTCGTGCTGGTGCTGCAGGGCGGCGGTGCGCTCGGCTCCTATCAGGCCGGCGTGTATCAGGCGTTGCACGAGGCCGGGATCAAGCCGGACTGGATCATCGGCACCTCGATCGGCGCCATCAACGCCAGCCTGATCGCCGGCAATGCGCCGGAGAACCGGTTGCCGCGCTTGCGCGAGTTCTGGAAGAAGATGGAGCAGAATCCGGTCTGGAGTTTTCGCGACATCTTTCCTGGCTTCAATGAAAAGCTCTCCTATTGGGCGACGGTGACCAACGGCATTCCAGGCTTCTTCCGGCCCAACCCGCTCGCCCATGCCGGCGACAGCTACCCACTTGGCGCCGACAATGCCGGCTATTACTCGACCTCGCCGCTGGAGCGGACGCTGACGGAGCTGGTCGATTTCAATCTGGTCAATCAATGCACGCCGCGCCTGACGGTCGGCGCCGCCCATGTCCGCACCAGCCAGATGCGTTATTTCGACAGCCGCGATGGCGAGCTCGGCGTCAGGCACATCATGGCGTCGGGCGCGCTGCCGCCGGCGTTCCCCGCTATTCGCATCGATGGGGAGCTGTATTGGGACGGCGGCATCCTGTCGAACACACCGACGGAGGTCGTGTTCGACGACAATCCGCGCAAGAACTCGCTGATCTTCGCCGTGCATCTGTGGAATCCGTCCGGCGCCGAGCCGACCACGATGGCGGAGGTGCTGAACCGCCACAAGGACGTGCAGTATTCGAGCCGGATCGCCAGCCACATCGCGCGGCAGCAGCAGGCGCATCGGTTGCGCCACGTCATCAACCAGCTTGCTGCGCGTCTGCCGGAATCCGAGCGCAACAGCGACGCGGTGAGGGAACTCGCCGGCTATGGTTGCCCGACCCGGATGCATGTCGTGCGGCTGCTCGCCCCGCAGCTCGACCGCGAGGACCACACCAAGGATATCGATTTCAGTCCGTCAGGCATCATGCAGCGCTGGGACGCCGGTTACCGCCATACCAAGGCGGTACTCGAGAAGAAGCCATGGGTCGGGGAATTCGATCCGCTCTCCGGCGTCATCCTGCATGAGCAGCTTGAAGAGATGCCGGAAGCCGCAGAATAGTCGGAGTTATGCGATGATCGAAGGTGCGATCGTCTTGCGATACAGCGCGCTGTAGCAGGCAGCCGACAGGTCCCAGCTGAACGACCGCGCCATGGCGCTGCGCCGCATCGCGTCGAGGCGGTCCTTGGCGCCGAACGCATCGAACGCGCGCCTGACGCCGCCGAGGAAGGATTCCGCCGACGGTTGTGGAAACAGGAAGCCGGTTTCACCGTCCTTGATGGTTTCCGCGAGCCCACCGGTCTGGTGCCCGATCGGCAGCGACCCGAACCGCTGCGCATACATCTGGCTCAGCCCGCACGGCTCGAACCGCGACGGCATCAGCGTGAAGTCGCTGCCGGCGAAAATCCGCCGAGCCTGGGCGTCGTTGAAGCCGATGGTGACGCCGAACGCATCCGGTCTGCGGCGGTGCGCATCGACCAGCGCCTGTTCGATCTGGGCCTCGCCGCTGCCGGTCACCACGATCTGTCCGCCGGCCTCGATGATTTCGTCGGCCGCCGATAGCACGATGTCGACGCCCTTCTGGTGTACCAGGCGGGCGACGAGTCCGAACAGCGGACCGCGCGACAGCGCCAAGCCAAACTGCTTGCGGACGTAATCGGCGTTCGCCTGCTTGCCCTCCCAGTCGCCGGCGGCAAAGGTCTGCGCCAGTTGCGAGCAGGCGCTGGGATCCCAGCTTTCGTCGATGCCGTTCAGGATGCCGGTCAGCTCCGAGGCGTTGGAGCGGCGCTGCAGCAGGCCTTCGAGCCCGCAGCCCAGCTCACGCGTCGTGATTTCCTTGGCATAGGTCGCGCTCACGGTGGTCAGGTGCGACGCGTAGACCAGTCCGCCCTTCAGGAACGAGACGTGGTCGTAGAATTCGAGCCCGTCGATGTGGAAGGAGCTTTCCGGCGCGCCGATCCGCCGCAGCGAGTCAGGCGAGAACAGCCCCTGGTAGGCAAGGTTGTGGATGGTCAGGATCGAGGGAACCTTCGAGCCGCGCCACGCCAGATAGGCGGGGGCCAGCGCAGCCTGCCAGTCATTGGCATGGACGAGGTCGGCTGCCCAATTCTTGTCCAGATTGCCTGCGGCCAGCTCGGCCGCGGCGGAGGCGAAACGGGCGAACCTGACGTCGTTGTCCGGCCAGTCCTGCCCTGATTCGTCGCCGTAGGGATTGCCCGGCCGGTCGTACAGTTGCGGGCAGAGCAGGACGTAAACCGGCAATCCATCCTTGGTTGACGCCCGCCCGAGCGAGCAAGCCGGCATCTCCGCCAGCGCAGGACATTCGCCAACAATTTCAATATGGGTGAACTGTTCGATGATGTCCCGGTAACCGGGCAGCATGATCCGGACGTCACTCCAGCGGCGCAGTGCCCTGGGCAGGGCGGCCGATACTGCCGCAAGACCCCCCACCCGGACGAAATCATCCATTTCAGTGGTGACGAACAAGACTTTCAAGACCAGCGTCCTCGTAGTCGCCGCAACAATACCGATGCAAGAATGGGTCCAACTTCCCTATGCACGACAACGCCCATTGCGGGCGGTCGTTCCTAAGCGAACTACTTTCCTCTCGACGCTGCGCAATTTAGGGTCTCGGCCGCCAACCAAAACAATGGCCGCAAAGGCTGAAGGAGCTCCACGCAATGAACATAGCCGGCAATGATCAGAGGAATTTGACAGGCAGCTTTGCAGGCCTGCGAGTCCTCGATTTCTCAACCACGATTGCCGGCCCGCATTGTACACGAATGCTCGCCGATATGGGAGCGGAGGTTATCAAGATCGAGACCGAGGAAGGCGAGACGATGCGGACCCGCCCGCCGGTGCGGAACAGCTGCTCGACCGCCTTCGGCCAGCTCAATGTCGGCAAGAACAGCCTGGTCCTGGACCTGAAGTCGCCCAAGGGGCTGGAGGCGGTCCGGCGGCTGGTCGCGACCGCGGACGTGCTGGTCGAGAATTTCCGGCCCGGCGTGATGCGGCGATTGAAGCTCGATTATGCCTCGCTGCGTGAAGCCAACCCCAAATTGATCTATTGCTCGATCTCCGGATATGGCCAGACCGGGCCGTCGGCGGAGCTGCCGGCCTACGCACCGGTGATCCATGCGGCCTCCGGCTACGAGATGGCCCATCTGGCGTACCAGCCGGGACGCAGCCGCCCGGACTATTGCGGCATCTATCACGCCGACGTGCTCACCGGCGTCTATGCGTTCGGCGCGGTCTCGGCGGCGCTGTATCAGCGCAACGCGACCGGGCAGGGCCAGCACATCGACGTCTCGATGCTGGAATCGATGCTGAGCCTGACGCTGAACGAACTGCAGTGGTCGCAATTCGAGGTGAAGCCGACGCAGCGGCCGATGTTCGGTCCGATCGAGACGTCGGACGGCTATGTGATGATGGCGATCGCCAGCGAGAAAACTTTCCAGAGTCTGATGCAGGTGATCGCTCACCCGGAATGGGTGAGCGATCCGCGCTTTGCGAAATACGCGGATCGCCGCGACAATTGGGTGAGCCTGATCGAAGGCGTCGAGGCGTGGTCGCGCACGGTGACGACCGCGCAGTGTCTCGCCGCGCTCAACACGCATGGCGTGCCCTCGTCGGCCTACCGCACCGTCGCCGAGGCGCTGCGCGATCCGCAGATTGCCCATCGCGGCGCACTGGCCGAGGTCGAGGACGGCGGTGGCACCTTCAAGGTGCTCAACCTGCCGTTCCGCATGTCGGGCGCGAGGGTATCGGCGGCCAAGCGCATGTCGACGCTCGGCGAACACACGCGCGCCTATCTGAAGGAGACAGGCCTGTCGGAGGATGAAATCGCAGCCTTTGCCGGCAAGGCGCCGGTCACCGCGCGCGGCTGACAGCGCGGTCCGCACAGCGAAACATCAACCTGCGGCGTTTTCATCCGCGGGTTGCGAACGGCCTTGCCCGCGACGGCGATTCCAGACAATCTTACCGCAGCGATCACGATCCGGAATACCGGACGGACGACACACATCGGAGGGAATATCAATGAAGGCGGCGATCCGTTCGAGCGCGCTTGCGCGAATATTTCTTGTGGCGGGATTTGGTGTGGCCTTGTCGGCAATGCCCGCCAACGCGCAGAAGCCGGGTGGCAGTATTTCCGTTGGCCTCGAGCTCGATATCCCCGGTTTCGATGTGCTGAAGGTCGGCGTTTACGACGCGGCGGTACTCACCGCATCGTCCGCATTGTTCGATACGCTCACCACGCTCGATGCGAACGGCAAGCCGCAGCCGAAGCTGGCACTGTCCTGGGAGCCCTCCGAGGACTTCAAGATGTGGACCTTCAAGCTGCGTCCCGGCGTCAAGTTCCACGATGGCACGCCGTTCAATGCCGCAGCGTTCAAAGCGAATTTCGACCGGCAGAAAGATCCTGCCAACAAGTGCCGCTGCGCCTTCTATATCTCCAACGTCAAGAGCGTTGAGACGCCCGACGAATTGACGCTGGTCTATGTCCTCAATGATCCCTCGGTGAACTTCCCATCGCTGGTTTCCTATGCGAGCCAGACCAACGCGGTTCACTCCCCGACCGCCTGGAAGACCAAGGGCGACGAATACAATCGCAATCCCGTCGGCACCGGTCCCTACATTCTGAAGTCCTGGACCGCCGGCGATCGCATGATCCTGGAGAAGAACCCGGACTATTGGGACAAGGACAAGGTTTATTTCGACCGCATCACGCTGAAGCCGCTGCCCGACGCTCAATCGCGCTTTGCCAGCCTGCAATCCGGCGAGGTCGACCTGATCTGGGATGATGAATTTTCCGCCGACAACATCCAGAAGGCGCAAAAGGATTCCAAGCTGACCGTGCACACCTATGCCGGTTCGGGCGCGGCGGTTTACGCCATGAACACCAAGACGCCGCCGTTCGACGACGTGCGCGTGCGGCAGGCGTTGGTCATGGCACTCGACCGTAAGAAGATGTCGCAGGCAATCACCAACGGCCTTTCGCGTCCCGCGAGCAATCCCTATGGCGACGGCTCCTGGGTCAAGTGCAAGGACGACGGCGCATTGCCTGAGGATCTCGAGAAAGCCAAGGCGCTGATCAAGGACTATGGCAAGCCGGTTGAGTTCAAGATGCTCGTCACCGCAACCCCGCGTGGTCGCACCGTTGGCCAGGTGCTGCAGCAGTTCTGGAAACGGGCCGGTGCCAACATGGAGATCGAGCAGGTCGACCAGGCGACTATTCCGCCGCGCGCCTTCATGCGCCAGTTCCAGATGACGCCTTGGCGCATCGTCGATCTCGCCGATCCCGATACGCAGATGTATGCCAATTTCAGGACGGGAAGTCCGTTGGCGCTCGCCAACTACTCCAATCCGGAACTCGACAAGCTGCTCGATCACGCCCGCACCACAGCGGATACCGCCAAGCGCATCGAGGACTATTGCGCGATCACCCGGCTGATCAACAAGGAGGCGATCTGGTTCTGGACCTTCCAGAACACCTACTACGCGATCTCGAGCGCGAAGGTGAAGGGATTGCCCAAGATGTATAGCGGGGTGATCGACGTATCGCGCGCCTGGAAGGAATAGCCACCTATGGCATTCTTCGTTGCACGCCGGCTCCTGTATCTGGTGCCGGTGTTGATCGCGGTTTCGCTGCTGACGTTCTCCATCGCATCGCTGCTGCCGGGCGATCTCGCCTACACCATCCTCGGTGATCAGGCGACGCCGGAGAACGTGGCGGCGTTGCGGGCCGACATGGGGTTGGACCAGCCGATCTGGTGGCGCTATCTGAGCTGGCTCGGCAATGTGGTGCAGGGTGATTTCGGCCGTTCGTTCCGCACCGGCCAGACGGTGCTGCAGGCGGTTTCCGAGCGGCTTCCGGTATCGATCGAACTGATGCTGCTGGCGCAGGTCGGCGCACTGGCGATCGGCGTACCCCTGGCGATCGTCTGCGCGGCGCGCAGCGGCAGCCCGTTCGACCGCTTCATGACCGGAACTGCGTTCGGCATGCTGTCGGTGCCGACGTTCCTGTCGGCGATCCTGCTGATCTATTTGTTCGCGGTCGAACTGCGCTGGCTGCCGGCGACCGGTTACGTGCCGTTTTCCGAAGATCCGGCGGCAAACCTGCGCTTCATGGTGCTGCCGGCGCTGACGCTGGCTTTGGCGGAATGGCCGGGCATCATGCGCGTGCTGCGTTCCGACATGATTGCGACCTTGCAGGAGGACTATATCGCGCTCGCCAAGGCGAAAGGCCTGAAGCCGGCGCGGATCCTGTTCGTGCATGCCCTGAAACCCTCGTCGCTGACCCTGGTGACGATCACCGGCATCAATATTGGCCGGCTGATCGGCGGCGCGGTCATCGTCGAGACGGTTTTTGCCCTCCCGGGCATCGGCCGCCTGCTGATCGGTGCGATCCTCACGCGCGACCTCATCATCCTGCAAGGGGTGGTGCTGCTGGTTGGCGCGGGCTTCGTCCTCATGAACTTCGTCGTCGACCTGCTCTACGCCGTTCTCGATCCCAGGATTCGCCATGGCCACGCTTGAACTCGACATTGCCGAGGAGGCCGTAACCCAGCCTGCGCGCAAGGGCCGGCGGCTTGGAACGCTGTTCTGGCTGGCGATCGGCTGGATGATTTTCATGTTCGTGGTGGCGATCTTTGCCCCCGTGCTGCCGCTGCCGAGCCCGACCGACATGGACATGCTGGACCGGCGCGCACCGTTCTCGGCGGAACATTGGCTCGGGACCGACGGCCTCGGCCGCGACGAACTCGCGCGACTGATCTACGGCGCGCGGATATCGCTGGTTGTCGGCCTGTGCGCGCCGGTGATCGGCCTCACGATCGGCGGCGCGCTCGGCATGCTCGCGGGGTATTTCCGCGGCCGGTTCGAGTCGATGGTGGTCGGCAGCATGGACGTGCTGCTGGCGTTTCCGCCGCTGATCCTCGCGCTGGCCGTGACCGCCTATCTCGGCCAGTCGATTTTCAATCTCACCTGCATCCTCGGCGCACTCGGCGTCCCCGCCTTCATGCGGGTGGCGCGGGCGGCGACGCTGACGCTGGCGCGGCGCGAATTCGTCATCGCCGCACAGGCGCTGGGCGCCACGCATGCGCGCATCCTTTTGCGCGAACTGCTGCCGAACGTCATCCTGCCGCTGTTTGCCTTCTTCCTGCTCGGCGTTGCCGTCACCATCGTGGTCGAGGGGTCTTTGTCATTCCTCGGCCTCGGCGTGCCGCCGCCGATATCGAGCTGGGGCAGCATGATCGGAGAGGGGCGCGAGAGCCTCGACATGGCGCCGCGGCTCGCCTTCCTGCCGGCGGCGGCGATGTTCCTCACCGTGCTTTCCTTCAATCTGGTCGGCGACACCTTGCGGGCGCTCACCGATCCACGTCAGGGCGCGCTGTGACCGAAAATATCCTGCTCTCGGTCGAGGACGTCGTCGTCGACCTGCCGACCCCGCGCGGCAATCTACGCGCGGTGGATCGGGTGAACCTCACCGTCGGCGCCGGCCAGACGCTCGGCGTGGTCGGCGAATCCGGTTGCGGCAAGACCATGCTGTCGCGGGCGATCCTGCAATTGCTGCCGAAAAAGGCAAAGCTCTCCGGCCGCGTGATGTTCGACGGGCAGGACCTGCTGCAGCTCGCGCCGGAGAAACTGCGCAAGCTGCGCGGCCGCTCGCTGGCGGTGGTGTTCCAGGATCCGATGACCTCGCTCAATCCGGTGCTCACGATCGGCACGCAACTGATCGAGACGCTGCAGGAACATCTGGAACTCGACGACGCCACCGCCAGGAAGCGCAGCGTCGAACTGCTCGCCGCCGTCGGCATTCCCGCCCCCGAGCAGCGGCTGGCGCAATATCCTCACCAGCTTTCCGGCGGCATGCGGCAGCGCGTGGCGATTGCAATCGCGCTGTCCTGCGAACCGAAGCTCCTGATCGCGGACGAACCGACCACCGCGCTCGACGTGACGATCCAGGCTCAGATCCTCGACCTCCTGGCGCGCGAGCAGCGCCGCCGGCACATGGCGATGATCCTGATCACCCACGACCTCGGCGTCGTCGCCGGTCGCACCGACGAAGTCGCCGTGATGTACGCCGGCCGGGTGGTCGAGCGCGCGCCGACGCCGGCCTTGTTCAAGAAAATGCGGATGCCCTATACCGAAGCGCTGCTCGCAGCCCTTCCGCGGCTCGACACCGCGCCGCACACGCCGCTGCCGGCGATCTCCGGGCGTCCGCCCGATCCAACCCGGCCGTTGCAGGGCTGCTCGTTCTCGCCGCGCTGCCGCTACGCGGTGGCCCGCTGCCACACCGAGAAGCCGGCGCTTGAGGCGGCAGAGACGAGCGCACATCAATATGCCTGCTTCCATCCGATCGAAGTCCGCGTGGGGGCCGTCGCATGATGCAGCAAGCCGTGTCGGCCGCTTCTGGCGAGCCGCTGCTCGCCGTCGACGATCTCGTCGTAGAATATCCCGTCGGCGCAAAGATCGTTCATGCCGTGTCCGGCGTGTCGTTGCAGATCGCGCGCGGCGAAACGCTGGGTCTGGTCGGCGAATCCGGTTGCGGAAAATCGACGCTGGGCCGCGCGGTGCTGCAGCTGCGCCGGCCGACCTCGGGGCGGGTGCTGTTCGACGGCCACGATCTCACGACGATGCAGGGCGACGCGCTGCGCCAGATGCGCCGGCGCGTGCAGCTGATCTTCCAGGATCCGATCGCCTCGCTGAACCCGCGCCGCAAGATCGGTGACATCGTTGCCGAGCCGCTGGTGATCGCGGGTGTCAAGGATCCGGCAAAACGCGAAAAGCTGGTCCACGAGGTGCTGAGCGCGGTCGGACTCGACCCGACCCTGGTTGTGGGACGGCTGCCGCATGAATTCTCCGGCGGGCAGTGCCAGCGCATCTGCATCGCGCGCGCGTTGATCCTCAATCCGGAGTTCATCGTCTGCGACGAGCCGGTCTCGGCCCTCGACGTGTCGATCCGCGCCCAGATCCTCAATCTTCTGGAAGAAATGAAGGGCCGGTTCGGCCTGACGCTGCTGTTCATCGCGCACGACCTTGCGGTGGTGAAGGCGGTGAGCGACCGCGTGGCGGTGATGTATCTCGGCCGGCTGTGCGAGGTCGGCCCCTCCGAACAGCTCTTCGCCCAGCCGGCGCATCCCTATACCGCGCTGCTGATCGAGGCTATCCCGGTGCCCGACCCCGACGTCCGGCCCACCGAGACGGTGCCGGTCGGAGAACCGCCATCGCCGATCGCGCCGCCGTCCGGCTGCCGGTTCCGCACCCGCTGTCCCCGCGCGGATCAGCGATGCAGCGACGAGATGCCGGAACTGCGCGCCGTGGCGCCGGGTCAGTTCGTGGCTTGCCATCACCCGCTGATCTGAATACCCCAAGGATTGCCGCGCCCCGCGTTTGTCTCGATCAGGCAGACGTGGCAATGTTCGCGCAAGAAATGCATTTGAAGAACAGGAATGACGGGAGGGAAGCGATGAAGAGTTTTCAGGTCGCCGAGTTCAACGCACCGCTGAAAGAGGTGGATCAGGAGACGCCGCAGCCGACGGGCACGCAGGTGCTGGTCAAGGTAAAGGCGGCGGGCGTCTGCCACAGCGACCTTCACATCTGGGAAGGCGGCTACGACCTCGGCCATGGCCGCAAGCCGCTGTCGCTGAAGGATCGCGGCGTGTCGCTGCCGCGCACCATGGGTCATGAGACCGTCGGCGAGATCGTCGCATTCGGACCTGACGTCACCGCCGCCGACAAGGGCGACCTCAAGGTGGGCGATGTCGCACTGGTTTATCCCTGGCTCGGTTGCGGCAAATGCCCGACCTGCGTCGAGGGCGACGAGAACATGTGCGTCGTGAAGCCGAACTCGCTCGGCGTCTATTGCGACGGCGGCTATGCTGATCACATGACGGTGCCGAATCCGAAATATCTGTTGAACCTGAAAGGGCTCGATCCCGTCACTGCGGCGCCCTATGCCTGTTCCGGCGTCACCACCTACAGCGCGCTGAAGAAGGTAGACTTTGCCTTCAATTCGCCGATTGTCATTTTCGGCGCCGGCGGGCTCGGCCTGATGGCGTTGTCGCTGTTGAAGGCGATGGGCGGCAAGGGCGCCATCGTCGTCGATATCGATGCGCGCAAACGCGAAGCCGCCGAAGCGGCCGGTGCGCTCGCCACCGTCGACGGCAAGGCGCCGGATGCGCTGGAGCAATTGGCGAAGGCGGCCGGCGGACCGATTCGCGCCGTGATCGATCTCGTCGGCAACGCGCAGACAACCCAGCTCGGCTTTGACTGCCTGACCAAGGGCGGCAAGCTCGTCATCGTCGGCCTGTTCGGTGGCGGCGCGCCCTGGGCGCTGCCGCTGATCCCGATCAAGGCGATCACGATCCAGGGCAGCTATGTCGGCAATTTGCGCGAAACCGCCGAATTGCTCGACCTCGTCCGCAACAAGATGATCGCGCCGATTCCGGTCACGACGTTGCCGCTGGCAAAGGCCAACGAAGCGTTGATGGACCTGCAAAAGGGCAAGCTCGTCGGCCGCGCGGTGCTGACGCCTTAGAAGCGCGTCGTTCTCTCTCCGTCATGGCCGGGCCTGTCCCGGCCATCCACGCTCTTCTTGCCGATATGCAGCAAGAACGTGGATGCCCGGGACAAGCCCGGGCATGACGAATTCTCAAATTTCGCGCAAATCGGAGCCGAATGAACGCCATGTCCGCGAACAACGCCCTCCACATCGCCGTGCTCGGCGGCGACGGCATCGGCCCCGAAGTAATGGCGCCGGCGCTCGAAGTGCTGCGCAAGATCGAGGCGACATCGGACCTCAAATTCCGTTTCACCGACGCGCCGGCCGGCGCCAATAATTATCTGGCAACCGGCAAATCGATGCCGGACTCGACGATCCGGTTATGCGAGGAAGCGGATGCCATCCTGCTCGGCGCCTGCGGCCTGCCGTCGGTCCGCTACCCAGACAATACCGAGATCGCCCCTCAGATCGAACTGCGCTTCCATTTCGACCTCTATGCCGGCGTACGCCCGGCGCGGCTCGTTCCGGGCGTGCCGAGCCCGATCGTCGGCGCCGACGAGCGCGGCATCGACCTCGTGCTGATCCGCGAATCCACCGAAGGCCTGTTCGCCTCGATGGGCAAGGGCGTGGTGACGGACACCGAGGCGCGCGAGACGCTGGTCATCACGCGCAAGACCTCGGAGCGGCTGTTCGAGTTCTCGTTCCGCCTCGCCGAGCGCCGCAAGGCCCGCGGCAAGACCAATGGCGGCCTGACCTGCGTCGACAAGGCCAACGTCTTCCGGGCGTTCGCGTTCTTTCGCGGCATGTTCGACGAGGCCGCCAAACGCCATCCCGACGTCAAGACCGACCGGGTCTACGTCGACGCCTGCTCGCTGATGATGGTGAAGCGCCCCTGGGACTTTGACGTCATGGTGACGGAGAACATGTTCGGCGACATTCTCTCCGATCTCGCTGCGGGGCTGATCGGTGGACTGGGCATGGCCCCGTCGGCCGATATCGGTGACCGCTACGCCGTGTTCCAGCCCTGCCACGGCACCGCGCCCGATATCATGGGACAGGGCAAGGCCAATCCCACCGCGATGATCCTGTCCGCCGCGATGATGCTGGACTGGCTCGCCGACAAGCACGGCCTCGAGAGCGCAGCCGAGGCCGGCGAGCGGATCGAGCGCGCGGTGGACAAGGCCTATGCGGGAGCGATCAAGCCGATGGAGTTCGGCGGCAGCAATGGCACTGCGGATATTACAAAAGCTGTGCTGGCTGCGCTGTAGGCCACGGATTACCGTCCCTTGAACTGCGGCTTGCGCT
Organism: uncultured Alphaproteobacteria bacterium; assembly: GCA_963783115.1. GTDB lineage: Bacteria > Pseudomonadota > Alphaproteobacteria > Rhizobiales > Xanthobacteraceae > Bradyrhizobium. The sequence continues at coordinate 29,913 of CAWAMK010000012.1, forward strand.
TTTCCATGAAAGCCGTGCGCCCCTCGCGGAAGTCTTCGCTGTCCATGCAGGCCATGCCGATCTTCTTGATCGCGTCCATGTCGCGCTTGCTTTCGTCCTTCAGTACTTCGGCGATGGTGATCTTGGCGGCCTTGATCGCCAGCGGCGCGTTGCCTGAGATCGTGCGCGCGATGTCCAGCGTGGCGTCCCACAGGTCCGCATCCTTCAGCACGCGATCGACGAGCCCGATGCGCAGCGCTTCCGCGGAATCGATTCGCATGCCCGTGTACATCATGAGCCGGGCCCAGGACGGCCCGACCAGCGAGACCAGATGCTTGAGTCCGTCATAGCCGTAGGCGATGCCGAGTTTTGCGGCCGGAATGCCGAACTGGCTATTGTCGGCGGCGATACGAATATCGGTCAGCATGGCGACCTGCATGCCGCCGCCGAGGCAGAAGCCGCGGATACAGGCAATGGTCGGCTTCGGGTAGCTCGCCAGCAGCGCACGCTGCGCTTCGCTGCGTCTTGAATATTCTTCCGATGCCGCCGCATTGTGGCGGGTCTTTTCGAACTGGCTGATATCGGCGCCCGAGACGAACGCCTTGTCGCCGGCGCCGACCAGGATCACGACGCGCACGTCGGGATTGTCGCGCAGCGCGACCAGTGCCTCGCCAAGACCTTCCCACATTTCGAGCGACATCGCGTTGCGCTTTTCGGGATTGTTGAAGGTGACGACGCCGACGCCATCGCTGACGCTTTGCAGGATCTTGCCGTCGGCATGCGAGGTCTTGGCGTTGTTTGGGGTGTCCAGCATCGAAAGGTCCAGTCCGGTTTAGGAATCCACGAAGGGTCCGAAATTCGCCTCGGCGTAAGCCGGCCGCGCCTGCAGTCTAGTCCACCACGCCGCGACGCGTGGATGTTTCTTTTCGGTCATTTCATCCGGCGCAATTTCCTCGTCGATGCGCTTGACGAAGGGGGCGGCGGCGATGTCGGCGATCGAGTAGGCCTTGCCGACCAGCCAACCGGACGGCGCGAGCGCCGCTTCCATCTTGTCCAACAGCCCGACCAGTCTGGCCCGCGCCGTGTCGCGCTCTTCGTCGGTATAGGGTTTGCGCGCGGCTCGCAGCCAGGCCTCCTGCCGTTCCTTGCTCGGGATGTTCTTTAGTCTCTCGGCGAGTTCCTGATCCGACCATTGCGACGCGGTCTTGGCCAGATGATGCTGCCAGTTGAAGATGATGAGATTGCCGATCAGCCCGTCGATGTGCCGGATCCAGTTGCGCATCCCGGCGCGTTCGTAAGGCCTGTCCGGCCGGAGCGGAGGCGTGGGAAACGTCTCGTCGAGATATTCGCAGATCGTGCCGCTCTCATGCAGCGGCCGGCCGTCATGGATCAGTGTCGGGATCACGCCGAGCGGATTGATCCTGAGATATTCCGGCGAATGATGCTCCATGGCAGCCATGTCGACCACGTGGCCTTCATAGGCGAGGCCCTTCTCGGCGAGGCATAGCCGGACACGGCGCGAAGCGCTCGAACGCCAGCCGTGGTGAAGGATGATAATTGTCGCCTCCCGACGCCGATGGACCGGTCTTTTTATCGGGAGTGTGGTGCCACGTTTCGCCGGCCTCGGGCAAGGCCGCACCCCGATAGGCCGACGGCAGCTTCGTCGGGCGGTCGGTTTGCGGTCAGGTGAGTGGCGGGCAGGGCGCCGGATGGCGATCGGACAAATCAGGCGTCGCGTTTCGGGTGCAGAAAATAGCTTCAGAGAAATGTCTTCAACAACTCGCGATCGCGAGGCCGCTTATTCTGGATTCTTTGGCTAAATTGATCGGAATTGATGCCGACGGCGGCGATGCGCTGTTCTTCCCGGCAGATCGAGATCAGGCCTAGCGCAGCAACAGGCTACCCGGCGATTTCTCGCGCAAACGAACGGGTCCGCGGTGCTGCGATCAAGGCGCGATAGGTGTCTAGCCTTCGTTAGCCGCGATCGATTCCATCAAGGATACCAGCTGGCGCTGTACGGTCTGGTCCTTGATCTTGCTGTAGGCCCGCAACAGCCTGAGGCTGAACGCGCTGTCCAGGAACAGCAGGCTTTCGACTTCGCGCGCCTTGCCGTCGCCGTCGTAGAAGAACGTGACCGGCACGTCGAGCGCAGTAGCGATTGCCTGAAGACGGGCAGCGCCGACGCGGTTGACGCCCTTCTCGTACTTCTGGACTTGCTGGAAGCTGACGCCGAGCTTGTCGCCGAGCTCTGCCTGGGAGATTTTCTGTTCCACACGCCGCAGGCGAATACGCTTGCCCAATTCAATATCGGGTTTGCCCGCGCTGCGCTGCTTCATTTTCTTCGCTGCTGATCTGTTCATTCTGGTTTTACCGTCCTTCAATCGGGAAACCCTGGCAAAAGTTGGTCAGAGCTTCTTTTGTATTTGCCGTGTTTAAAGTCACTTCGAAACGTGAGGTTATGAGAGAACCACAGGATTCCTGAGATATTCCGGAATGCTATCCAAACGCATACACAGATGGGAAGCATCCCGATACCGGTGTTGCCAACCACTTAAAGCTGTCGGCACCCAGGGCGCAATTCGGAAAAACCCCGCTCTCTACATTTGGCAAAATATTCGACAAACCACAACCACCGCGAGTTCAAAGGTCACAGATTTTAGTCAGCATGCTTACTAGGCAGCGATCCATCACCGGATTTTTACGGGGGCTGCCGGTCAAAATGCAATCGCTCTCAGTGCTGGCCGGCGGGATATTGGCGAGCATTTCGTGAAATGCCCGCGGGGAATGATGCCTGACAAAATGCAGCAAAATTCAGTCTTGTTTTCGAACCATGTGTGGCGGGAAATTCCGGCAAACCGCGGCTTTGCACGCCGCCCGTGCACGCGAAGCGGCGGCAGGAATCCGCCATCGCGCAACAATTGTGCCGTGGCGAGAGGCGCCGGGCAACGCACGTCGCCGGCATCGCGTCCAAAGCCATAGGCATTGCCCCGGCGACCGAGGGGGTGGCCGGGCCGTGACGGGCGCTTGTGGCGATTTGCCAAAGGGGTGCTGGCTCGGCTGCGTGTTGCGGTGCGGTTTGCCGGAGTGATCCCGATCATCGGCCTGCGGCCGATTTGCCTGGGGTAACGCTTAAATTGGCTTCCACAGCGGCGCCATTTTCCATACGCTTTGCGTTAGCGGCCGCGTCGACGGCCCACGCCAAAGTCCCGCTTACAAGGGACGGGCATTGCAGGGGAGGAATGCGATGAAGCGAAGAACCGTACTTGCGGGCCTTGGTGCGACGGCGGCTGCCGGCGTGCTGGGAATGCCGTCGATCCTGCGGGCGCAGGCGCCCGTCACGCTCAACGGAGCCGTGCAGTTCAACGACGATCACGCCTTCAACAGGGCGCTGATCCGGTTCGAGGAACTGGTGAAGCAGTACTACGGCAAGCCGATCAATTTCACGTTGCACAAGAATTCATCGCTCGGGCTCGAAAAGCAATATTTCGAGTACATGTCGCAAGGCAAGGCGGTCGACTACGGCATTGTGTCGCCGGCCCACATGTCGACCTTTGCCAAGGCGGCGCCGTTCATCGACGCTCCCTTCGTGTTCAAGGGCATCGAGCACATGAACAAGGTGGTCGAAGCCAATATTCTGGCGCCGATCGCCGATGAGGTCGCGGCCAAGGCCGAGGTGGTGTTGATCGGCTATTCCGGCGGCGGCGTCCGCAACATCTTCGCCAACAAGCCGCTCAAGAACCTCGCCGATCTCAAGGGCCTCAAGGTGCGCGTGCAGGGTGCGCCGATCTGGTCGAAGACGTTCGCGGCGGTCGGCATGGCCCCGACGGTGATTGCGTACAACGAAATATACAACGCCATTCAAAACGGCGTGATCGCGGCCGGCGAGAACGAGGCCGCCGGCGTCGAAGCCATGAAGTTCTACGAAGTCGCCCCGCATCTCAACCTGACCCAGCACGCGGTGTCGATCCGGCCGATCTGCTTCTCGGTGAAGACGCTGAAGACCCTGCCGAAGGATCTGCAGGACGCCATCATGAAGGCCGGCAAGGAGGCCGGCGATTACGGTCGCCAACTCGAATCGAGCGAGGAAGTCGTCAAGCTCGACACGCTGGAAAAGGCGGGCAAGCTCAAGCGCGTCCCGTTCGAGGAGCGCGACGCCATGAAGAAGCTCGCCGATCCCGTGATGGCCACCTACGCCAAGGAAATCGGCGCCGAAGGAATCTTCGAGAAGATCAACGTCGCCTGAGAACCTCACGCTGTGCGGCGGGAGTCGGGGCAAGCCAGACGGCTTGCCCCATTCCATAATCGCGATCCTCTGGAGCTTTCATGACTGACACATCCATGCTGCCGAACCCGTCGCTGTGGCGCCGAGCGACGGCGGCCTATGCCAAACTCCTGGAAATCCTGCTCGCCGCCTGCGTAGGCATCCTGGTCATTCCGGTCACGCTGCAGATCATCTCGCGCTACACGCCGCTCATTCCCTCCTACATCTGGACCGAGGAGATGGCGCGCTTCCTGTTCGTCTGGACCATCATGATCGGCGCCATGGTCGGCATCAGGGAGTCGCAGCATTTCGAGGTCGACGTCTGGCCTGACCTGTCGCGCCGAAGCGAGGCCATGGTGCGGATTCTGGCGCGGATCGGCGTGCTGGCGATGGCGGTGGTGTTCGTCTGGGCCGGGCTCGAATTCACGCGCTTTGCCTGGAACCGGACGTCGGAACTGGCCGATCTGCCGCTCTGGATGATCCATGTCGCATGGCCGGTGGCCGGGGTGACGTGGATGGTGTTCGCCGGCGAACAGATCCTCGACGAGATGCGGATTCTGCTTGGGGCAAAACAATGAGCGGCAATGTTCTGTCTGCCGGACAGGCCGCCATGGTCCTGTTCGGGGGCTTCGTCGGCCTGCTCATCATTCGCGTGCCGGTCGCCTTTGCGCTCGGCCTGGCCTGTGTGCCGGTCCTTTTGATCGAGCCGCGGCTGTCGATGATGACGCTCGCGCAGGAGACCTTCAACGCCTACAATTCGTTCATCCTGCTGGCCGTGCCGTTCTTCCTGCTGACCGCCAACCTGATGAGCATCGGCGGCATCACCGACCGCCTGGTCGCGTTGTCGCGCTCGATGGTCGGGCACTGGCCGGGATCGCTGGCACAGATCAATGTCGTGCTGTCGGTATTCTTCGCCGGCATCTCCGGCTCCTCCACCGCCGATGCCGCGAGCCAGTCGAAAATCTTCATCGATGCCCAGACCAAGGAAGGCTACGACCTCTCGTTCTCCATCGCCATCACGGCAGTGTCGGCCGTGCTCGCCGTCATCATCCCGCCCTCGATCCTGATGATCGTGTGGGGCGGACTGATCTCGACTTCGATCGCCGCGATGTACCTTGCCGGTATCGTGCCGGGACTGCTGATCGCGGGCGCGCAGATGGCGACCGTGCATGTCTATGCGGTGCGGCGCGGCTATCCGACCTATCCGAAAGATACATGGCGCGAGATGTGCTGCGCGATCTGGCGCTCGATACCGGCGCTGATGACGCCGTTCATCATCGTCGGCGGCATCCTGCTCGGATGGTTCACCGCTACCGAGTCCGCCTGCGTGGCGGTCGTGTATTCAATCGCGTTGTCGGCGTTCTTCTACCGCGAAACCGGGTGGCGCGAACTCTACAAGTCCTTGCTCGACACCGGGCGGCTGGCTGGTGTCGCGCTGTTCTGCGTCGGCACCGCGAGCGCCTTCGGTTGGCTTTTGGCCTACTACAAGATCCCGCAGGAGCTGTTGGCGAACGTCTCGACCTGGGGCATGGGCCCGATCGCGGCGGGCTTTTTCATTGCGTTCTGCTTTCTGGTCGTGGGATGTTTTCTGGACGCCATTCCGGCGATCGTGATCGTCGGCACCGTCCTTGAACCGCTGGCGAAATCGGTCGATCTGCATCCGGTACAGTTTGCGATCATTTCGATCGTCTCGCTGGCCTTCGGCCTGGTGACGCCGCCTTATGGCCTGTGTCTGATGATCGCCTGTTCTATCGCAGGCGTGCGGCTGCGCTATGCGCTCAAGGACACCGTCATCATGCTGATCCCGATGCTGCTGGTGCTGGCCGCGCTGATCATCTGGCCGAACGTCTCGCTATTCCTGCCGCGGCTGATCGTCCCTGAGATGCTGAAATGACGCTGCGCATCATGAGCTACTCGTCGCGGTCGAGCGCGCAGCTCACGGTGTAGACGACGCCGCGCGGCAGGAAGTCGACGGTCGCTTCGCCGCCGAGCTGGTCGCGCGTGGAGCGCTCGATGAGCCGCGAGCCGAAGCCGCGCTGCACCGGCGCCGTGACCGGCGGGCCGCCGGCCTCGGTCCAGATCAGCCGCAGCTTGCGCCCGTCGCTTTCCTCGAGGATTTCCCAGTCCACCGCGACGGTGCCGGTGTCGTTCGACAGTGCGCCGTATTTGGCGGCGTTGGTGGCGATCTCGTGCACGATCATCGACAGCACCACCGCGAGCCGCGGCGACAACGGAACCTGCGGACCGGCCATCCGCATCCGCTCGGGAGCGTTGAGCAGATAGGGCCGCAGCACCCGGGCGATCACTTCCCGCAGCTCGGCGCCCTGCCACTTCTCCTGGCTCAGCAGATTGTGCGCCTCCGCCAGCGCGCCGAGCCGGCCTTCGAATTTCGCGCGCTCGGCCCGGCTGGCGCTGCGGAACGTCTGGGTGGCGATCGACTGCAGCACCGCAAGCGTGTTCTTGACGCGGTGGTTGAGCTCCTCGATCAACAGATTGTGAAGCATCTCGCCGCGGGCGATCTGGGTCGCCATCCGCACCGCAAAGGCGAGGCCGACCATCAGCAGCACGGCGCCCATGACGCTGGTGATCGCCAGGTTGCGCCAGAGCGGGGCAACCAGCGAGCCTTCGGCGACGCCGGCGGCAACCGTCCAGCCGGTGAGGGAGGAGCGGGCAAGGCTCGTAATCAGCGGCACGCCTTCGAGCGATATCGTCGGTACCGTCGCTTCGGGATTCTGGAACATCTGCGCATAGAGTGAGGGCGATGCTCGCTTGCCGACGGTGTCCTGCGGGTTCGGTACGCGTGCGAAATTCGTGCCTTCGCCGTCGAAGATCGATATTGTCCAGTCCTTGCTCGGCTGCTGCTGCTCGATCATGGCCTGAAAAATTTCGATCGGCGGACTGAACGAGATGTCGTAGATCATCTCGCCATCGCGAAACACCGGGACCTCGACGGTCACGATCAGGCGCTTCTTCACCGCGCCGACGAACAGGTTGGAGTAAACCGGCTTCTTTTCGGCAAAGACCTTGTCGACGATGGCGCGATTGTTTCGTGGCGGCAGGCTCGTCGCATCCTTGGTGACAGAGGAAAACACCTGCCGGCCGTCGCGGTCGGCCACCAGGATGACCCCGCCTTCGCCGTATTGGTCGAGGAAGCCTTGCGAGATCCGGCGGAAACCTGCGAAATCGCCGTCGCGCAGGGTGTTAGTCAGCGACAGCACCTGCAGCGCGCCGGTCATGCGCAGCATCTCGGCGTCGAGGACCAGCCGAATGCTGCGGACGGTTTCCAGCACCCGCTGTGTCGCGTTCTGCCGATCCTGCTTGTAATTGTGGTACACTATGCCGGCTGCAAAAATGATCAGCGGCAGCGTGGTTCCCGCGACAAGCAGGGCGAGACGCACTGGCAGTGAAGGCTTTGGCAATGAAATTCCCGGATCGGCGCCTGGTCCCCGAGCATAGGAGAAGCCGCCGGATTGCGCCAAGCATATTAGAAAGAGAAGCCTCGCTTTCGGCGGAGCCCGGTTCCGTGGCTTGCCGCCGTGGAACCGTTCGGCTACCCGCTCTCAGAGATTGCTGTCGGTGATGGCGGCATAGACCATGGTGCGCAGCTCGCGCCGCAACGGATAGGCGCTCGACGGCAGCACCTGCGTCATGAAGATCATGATCAGTTCTTCCGCCGGGTCGATGAAGAACGAGGTCGTCGCAGCACCGCCCCAGTTGAACTCGCCGGGACTGCCGGCGATCAGCGTCTGCGCCGGGTTCATGGTGACGGCGAAGCCGAGCCCGAAGCCGATGCCATTATAAGCCGCCTCGGAGAACAGCGAGCGCGACATTGCCGGCAGGTCGACGCCGCCGGGCAGATGGTTGGACGCCATCAGCTTCAACGTCTTCGGTCCCAGTAGGCGAACGCCGTCAAGTTCGCCGCCATTGAGCAGCGCCCGGCAGAAGGTGAGATAGTCGGCCATGGTCGAGCACAGGCCGCCGCCACCCGAAATGAACGACGGCGGCGACAGGAACGAACTCGTGGCCGGGTCGTCCTGCAGTGTCAATTTGGCTTCGCCGGCCGTCATGCCGATCTGCACGCCGGCCGAATAGCACGCGGCGAAACGATGCGCCTTTTCCTTCGGTACGAAGAAGTCGGTGTCGTTCATCCCAAGCGGATCGAAGATGCGCTCTTTGAGAAACTGTTCGAACGGCTTGCCGCTGATGACGCCGATGAGATAGCCGAGCACGTCGGTGGCGACGGAGTAGTTCCAGGCCTCGCCCGGCGAGAATTCCAGCGGGATTTCGGCGAGGTCGTCGATCATGGTCTGCAGCGAGCCGGCCTTGATCACCTCGCCGATCTTGGCCTCGCGATAGGCGGCATCGACATTGCTGCGCTGCTGGAAGCCGTAGGTAAGCCCGGAGGTGTGGCGCAGCAGGTCCACGATCAGCATCGGCCGGGTCGGCGGGCGGGTCAGGAACGCCGGATAGGTGCCGGCCGTCGAACACGCCGAGGTTCTTCCATGAGGGAATATATTTGTGCACGGGCTCGTCGAGCGCGACGCGGCCTTCCTCGACCAGCATCATGAAGGCTGTGCTGGTGATCGGCTTGGTCATCGAATAGATGCGGAAGATCGTGTCGTCCTTGACCGGTGCCTTGCGCTCGAGGTCGGCAAAGCCCTGCACGGTGGAATGAACCACCTTGCCGCGGCGATAGATCAGGAGCTGCGTGCCCGGGAAGCGGCCGGCGTCGATATAGCGCTGCTTGAGGTGGTTTTCGAGGCGATCGAGCGCCGGCTTGGACATTCCGGCGGATTCGGGCGAGGCGGGGGCAGGGGCTAACATCGGCGCTGATCTCCGGCTGAATGACGCAGCTTTGATAGCCGAAAAGTGTGCCCCGTTCCAACCAGCCCGCTTAACCGGCGCGGGGCGCTGGTATAGGGTGACGCCAGCCTTCGTTTATTCCGCAGGACAGCAAAAATGCGCCAATTCAGCGAGACCGAACTGACCGCCGCCGTGATCCGCAGTTTTGACGATACGCCGGATCCGCGCGCCAAATTCCTGCTGCAGGAACTGGTGAAATCGCTGCACGACTATGTCCGCCGAACCGACCTCACCTTCGAGGAGTGGGAATACGCGATCGACTTCCTGACCCGCACCGGCCAGAAATGCACGCCGATCCGTCAGGAGTTCATCCTGCTCTCCGATGTGCTCGGCGTGTCGATGCTGGTCGATGCCGTCAATCACCGGGAGCGCGAGGGCGCCACCGAGACCACGGTGCTCGGCCCGTTCTATGTCGGCGAACACAAGGTGACGCCGCATGGCACCGATATCTCGGCGAATCTTTCGGGCGAGCGGATGTTCGTGCAGAGCCGCGTCACCGACCTCGCAGGCAAGCCGCTGGCGAGGTGTGCCGGTCGACGTCTGGCACGCCGATGACGATGGCTTCTATGATTCCCAGAAGCCGGCCTATGCGACGGAGGGGCCGTCGTCGCGGGCGCGCTTCATCACCGATGCCGATGGACGGTTCTTCTTCCGAACCATCCTGCCGTGCAGCTATCCGATCCCGACCGACGGTCCGGTCGGCGAGATGATCGTGCAGACCCGCCGTCACGCGATGCGGCCGGCCCATGTGCATTTCCTGGTCGCCGCGCCCGGCCACCAGCCGCTGATCACGCATGTCTTCATGGACGGCGACAAATACCTCGATTCCGACGTGGTGTTCGGGGTCAAGGACGAGCTGGTCGCCAGGATCGAAAAGCGCACCGATCCGACCATGCCGGACGGCAAGCCGGCGGCCGCGCCGTGGCACCTCATGACCTACGAATTCCGGATGAAACCGGGCGACGGAAATGCGCCAAAACCGATGGCGGCGAAGGCCACCGAGGACGCCTGAGGATACCGGTTTTTCGGCCTGCTCAATTCTTGTGCGGCGCACAAGAATTGAGCAAATCGCAAATTTAGAATGCGAATAATAGCTCCTGGATGCGGTGCGACAGTTTCGCTGCAACTATGCATATCAATTAATTGATAAATATATATTTTTGCGATGCAAAAGGCTTGGCACGAAGCTTGAATAGCTTGTGCTGACGCCATTGAAGCCGTCCCTCGAGACCACTCATCCGAATTGTGACCGCCGCCATTCCGGGGCCTCCCCGGAACGCGCCCTTCTGCGCCCAGCGCGGCGACACCAATCGGACGGCCCGTTCAAGCACTGACGCAAAGGACAACGATGCTCATGACGAAGCCCACCACTCCGACCTCGCGCCGTGGTCTCAGCCGCCGCCAGCTCCTGAAGGCGACCGGCGGTACGGCGGCATTGCTCGCCGCCGCCAAGCTGAATTTCCCCGCCGGCGCGTTCGCGCAAGGCGCGGGGCCGGAAGTGAAGGCGCCAAACTCGGCTTCATCGCGCTGACGCGACGCCTCGCCGCTGTTCGTCGCCAAGGAGAAGGGCATCTTCGCCAAATACGGCATGCCCGACGTCGAAGTGCAGAAGCAGGCCTCGTGGGGCACCACGCGCGACAATCTCGTGCTCGGCTCGGAAGGCAACGGCATCGACGGCGCGCATATCCTGACGCCGATGCCGTATCTGATCTCGGCCGGCAAGGTGACGCAGAACAATCAGCCGACGCCGATGTACATCCTGGCGCGGCTCAATCTGAACGGCCAGTGCATTTCGGTCGCCAAGGAATATGCCGACCTCAAGATCGGCGTCGACACCGCGCCGTTCAAGGTCGCGCTGGAAAAGAAGAAGGCTTCCGGCAAGGCGATCAAGGCCGCGATGACCTTCCCGGGCGGCACCCACGATCTGTGGATCCGCTACTGGCTCGCCGCCGGCGGCATCGATCCCGACAAGGATATCGAAACCATCGTGGTGCCGCCGCCGCAGATGGTCGCCAACATGAAGGTCGGCACCATGGATTGCTTCTGCGTGTGCGAGCCGTGGAACCTGCAGTTGATCCACCAGAAGATCGGCTACACCGCGCTCACGACCGGCGAGACTCTGGGACAAGCATCCGGAGAAATCGTTCGGCATGCGCGCCGCCTGGGTCGACAAATATCCGAAGGCCGCCAAGGCGCTGCTGATGGCCGTGATGGAAGCGCAGCAGTGGTGCGAGAAGACGGAGAACCGCGAAGAGCTCGCGGCGATCTGCGCCAAGCGGCAGTGGATCAACGTGCCCGGTCGAGGACGTCACTGACCGCATGAAGGGCAAGTTCGACTACGGCACCGGCCGGGTCGTCGAGAACAGCCCGCAGCATGATGCGCTTCTGGACGCGACCACGCCTCCTATCCGTTCCAGAGCCACGACCTCTGGTTCATCACCGAGGACATCCGCTGGGGCAAGTATGACGCGGGCTTCGACACCAAGGCGCTGATCGCCAAGGTCAACCGCGAGGACCTCTGGAAGGAGGCCGCCAAGGAGCTCGGCGTTGCCGCCGCCGATATTCCGACTTCGACCTCGCGCGGCAAGGAGACCTTCTTCGACGGCAAGGTGTTCGATCCCGAGAATCCGGCTGCGTATCTGAAGTCGCTGTCGATCAAGCGTGTTGAGGTCTGATCCAAACCGGGCCGCGCGGCAAGCGTGCGGCCCGCTCATTGAAACGCGGAGATACAATTTCAATGTCGATGCATGCGATGAAAACCGAAGCCACCGCGGTGGCAATTCCGGTCACCTCGCCGACGACGGCGGCGCCGGTCGTGACGATGACGCCGAAGCGGGCGCCGCGGGCCGACAAGTACATCAAGATGGCGAAGGAGACCGCGGTGCGCGTCGTGCCGCCGCTGATCGTGCTCGCGCTGCTGATGCTGTTCTGGGAACTGGTCTGTCGTCGCGCCGGTTCGACCCTGCCGCCGCCGTCGCGGGTCTTCAAGGATACCAAGGAACTGATCTTCGATCCGTTCTTCGATCGCGGCGGCATCGACAAGGGCCTGTTCTGGCATCTCTCCGCCTCGCTGCAGCGCGTCGCGCTCGGCTATTCGCTGGCCGCCATCGCCGGCATCGCGCTCGGCACGCTGGTCGGGCAGTCGGTGTGGGCGATGCGCGGGCTCGATCCGCTGTTCCAGGTGCTGCGCACCATCCCGCCGCTGGCGTGGCTGCCGCTGTCGCTCGCCGCGTTCCGCGACGGCCAGCCCTCGGCGATCTTCGTCATCTTCATCACCTCGATCTGGCCGATCATCATCAACACCGCGGTCGGCATCCGCAACATCCCGCAGGACTATCGCAACGTCGCGGCCGTGGTGCAGCTCAATCCGCTGGAGTTCTTCTCCAAGATCATGATCCCGGCGGCGGCGCCCTACATCTTCACGGGTCTGCGCATCGGCATCGGCCTGTCGTGGCTGGCGATCGTCGCAGCCGAGATGCTGATCGGCGGCGTCGGCATCGGCTTCTTCATCTGGGACGCCTGGAACTCGTCGCATATCAGCGAAATCATCCTGGCGCTGTTCTATGTCGGCATCATCGGCTTCGTGCTCGACCGCGTGATCGCGGGACTGGGCAAGATCGTGACCCGCGGCACGTCCGTGAGCTGAAGGAAAATGTCATGCAGGCCTATCTGAAACTCGACCACATCGACAAGACCTTCACCCGCGGCAACGCCACCACCGAGGTGCTGAAGGACATCAACCTGACGATCGAGAAGGGCGAATACGTCTCGATCATCGGCCATTCCGGCTGCGGCAAGTCCACGCTGCTCAACATCGTCGCCGGCCTCACCGACTGCACCACCGGCTGCGTGCTGCTGGAGAACCGCGAGGTCAATTCGCCGGGGCCGGACCGCGCGGTGGTGTTCCAGAACCACAGCCTGCTGCCGTGGCTGACGGTCTATGAGAACGTCCGGCTCGGCGTCGACAAGGTGTTCGCCTCGACCAAGACCCGCGCCGAGCGCGACGCCTGGGTGATGCACAATCTCAATCTGGTGCAGATGGCGCATGCCAAGGACAAGCGGCCGTCGGAAGTCTCCGGCGGCATGAAGCAGCGCGTCGGCATCGCGCGTGCGCTCGCGATGGAGCCGAAGGTGCTGCTGCTCGACGAGCCCTTCGGCGCGCTCGACGCGCTGACGCGCGCGCATCTGCAGGATTCGGTGATGGCGCTGCACCAGAAGCTCGGCAACACCATCCTGATGATCACCCACGACGTCGACGAGGCCGTGCTGCTGTCGGACCGCATCGTGATGATGACCAACGGTCCCAGCGCGCGGATCGGCGAGGTGCTGGAAGTGCCGCTGGCGCGGCCGCGCAAGCGGCTCGAGCTCGCGACCAACCCCGGCTACCTCAAGTGCCGGCAGCGCGTGCTCGAATTCCTCTACGAGCGGCATCGCTTCGTCGAGGCGGCGTAGTCCTTCTATGAGTTTTGCGCGGTGAACCATTGCTGCCGTCGCGCGACGAACGGGATTGCACTTAACAGGCGAGGAGAAGTTTAGATGACACCCGACGCAAGTCAATCTCGTGCAGGAGAGTTTCGCCAAGGTCGCGCCGATTTCCGAGCAGGCCGCCGTGCTGTTTTACGATCGCCTGTTCGAAGTCGCTCCTCCGGTCAAGGCGATGTTTCCCGCCGACATGACCGAGCAGCGCAAGAAGCTGATGGCGACGCTCGCCGTCGTGGTCAACGGGCTTGAGCAATCTCGAATCGGTGTTGCCGGCCGCCAGCGCATTGGCAAAGCGTCACGTCAGCTATGGCGCCAAGCCGGAGCATTATCCGGTCGTCGGCGGCGCGCTGCTGTGGACGCTGGAAAAAGGGCTCGGCGAGGCCTGGACGTCCGACGTCGCCGAAGCCTGGACCGCGGCCTACGGCACGCTGTCCGGTTACATGATCTCCGAAGCCTACGGCGGCGCGCAAGCCGCCGAGTGAGGATACGCTATGAGCGAGCCGCTGGTAATCGTCGGCAACGGCATGGCCGCTGCCCGTCTGGTCGACGAACTGGCCAAGGTGGCGTTGGGCCGCTACGCCATCGCCGTGATCGGCGACGAACCGCGGCTCGCCTATAATCGCGTGCTGTTGTCCTCGGTGCTGGCCGGCGAGACCACCTCGCAGGACATCGAGCTGCGACCCGCGTCCTGGTGGCGCGACCGCGGCGTCACCCTGAAATATGGCTGCATGGCCACCGAGATCGACGTCGGCCGCCGCGAACTCAAGATCGAGAACGACGAGAGCGTTCCGTTCTCGAAACTGGTGCTGACCACAGGCTCGTCGGCGCTGCGGCTCAACGTGCCGGGCGCCGACCTCGCCGGCGTGCATACGTTCCGCGACAGCCGCGACGTCGATTTGTTGCTGACACTGGCGGCGCAGAAGAAGCGCGTCGTGGTGGTCGGCGGCGGATTGCTCGGCCTCGAAGCGGCTTATGGCCTCGCCAAGGCCGGCGCGCCGGTGACGCTGGTGCATCTGATGGACCGCCTGATGGAGCGCCAGCTCGATGCGCCCGCGGCCGAACTGTTGAAATCCCTCGTCGAGCGCAAGGGGATCGAAATCCTGCTCAACGCCAACACCGCGCGCATCCACGGCGCAACGCGCGTCGAAGGCGTCGAACTGGTGGACGGTCGCCTGATTCCGGCCGACGCCGTGATCTTCGCGGCGGGCATCCGGCCGAATATCGCGCTGGCAAAGGAAGCCGGCATACCCGGTCAATCGCGGCATCGTGGTCGACGACCATCTGCAGACCGGCGCGGCGGACGTATTCGCGATCGGCGAATGCGCCGAGCATCGCGGCATCTGCTACGGGCTGGTCGAGCCGGCCTATGAGCAGGCGCGGGTGCTGGCGCGGCATCTCGCCGGGCGGGAAGCTTCCTACGCCGGCAGTGTCGTTGCGACCAACCTCAAGGTTTCCGGCGTCAGCGTGTTCTCCGCCGGCGATTTCATCGGCGGCGAGGGCAGCGAGGCCATCGTGCTCTCCGATATCAATCACGGCACCTACAAGAAGCTTGTGATATCAGGCGGGCGATTGACCGGTGCGGTCCTGATCGGCGATGTCGGCGACGCGCTCTGGTATCTCGAACTGATCCGAACGCGGCAGCCGACGCAAAGAATTCGCGCCGACATGATGTTCGGCCGCTCGCTCGCCATTCGTTCAGAAGCTGCATGACCCGGTTGCCGCCATGACCGCCATCGATCCCGACCTGCGTGCCATCAGCACCACCTGCGCCTATTGCGGCGTCGGCTGCGGCATCCTGGCGACGCCGGACGGGCGGGGCGGGGCGGCGATATCGGGCGATCCCGAGCATCCTGCCAATTTCGGACGGCTGTGCTCGAAGGGCTCGGCGCTCGGCGAGACGCTCGGCCTGACCGACCGCTTGCTCTATCCGATGATCCGCTGCGGCAAGGGCACCATGGAGCGGGTGGCCTGGAGCGATGCGCTCGACCATGTCGCGCACCGCTTCCAGCACATCATCGCGCGCGACGGCCCGGGCGCGGTCGCGTTCTATCTCTCCGGCCAGTTGCTGACCGAGGATTATTACGTCGCCAACAAGCTGATGAAGGGCTTCATCGGCAGCGCCAATGTCGACACCAATTCGCGGCTCTGCATGGCGTCATCCGTCGCCGGCCATCGCCGCGCCTTCGGCGCCGACACGGTGCCGGGCTGCTATGAAGATCTCGACGAGGCGGATCTTCTGGTGCTGGTCGGCTCCAACGCGGCCTGGTGCCATCCGGTGCTGTACCAGCGCATGCTCGCCAACAAGCAGAAGCGCGGCGCGCGGATGATCGTGATCGATCCGCGCCGGACCGATACCGTCGGCGACGACGATCTGTTCCTGGGATTGAAGCCCGGCACCGATACGGCGCTGTTCAGCGGGTTGCTGGTGCATCTTGCCGATAACGGCGCGCTCGATCGGGATTACATCGCGCGCCACACCTCGGGCTTCGACGACGCGATCGCCCGCGCGCGCAGCATCGCCGGGCAGTGTCGGGGCCACTGCGCTCGCGACCGGTCTCGTCCGAGCAGGACGTCGCGACGTTCTTCCAGATGTTTGCGAACACGCGAGCGCGTCGTCACGATGTATTCGCAAGGCGTCAACCAGTCGGCGCAGGGCACCGACAAGGTCAACGCCATCGTCAACTGCCATCTCGCGACGGGGCGGATCGGCAAGCCCGGCGCGTCACCGTTCTCGCTGACCGGGCAGCCCAATGCGATGGGCGGACGCGAGGTCGGCGGGCTCGCCAACCAGCTCGCCGCCCACATGGGATTTACGCCGCCGGATATCGATCGCGTGCGCCGGTTCTGGAAGGCGCCGCGCATCGCCACCCATGAGGGGCTGAAGGCGGTGCAGATGTTCGAGGCGATCGCGCGCGGCGAGATCAAGGCGCTGTGGGTGATGGGGACCAATCCCGCGGTGTCGCTGCCGAACGCCGACGCCGTGCGCGACGCCCTGAAGAAGCTCGAACTGTTCGTCGTTTCCGAGAATGTCATTTCCAATGACACGGTCGACGTGGGCGCGCATGTGCTGCTGCCGGCGGAGGCCTGGGGCGAGAAATCCGGCACCGTGACCAACTCCGAACGGCGCATCTCGCGGCAGCGCGCGTTCCTTTCCGCGCCGGGCGAGGCCAGGCCCGATTGGTGGATCATGGGCGAGGTCGCCAGGCGCCTCGGCTTCGGTGCGGCCTTCGGCTTCAATTCGGCGGCGGATATTTTTCGCGAGCACGCGTCTCTCTCGGCATTCGAGAACGAGGGCGCGCGCGACTTCGACATCGGCGCGCTGCAGTCGCTGTCGGACAGCGATTTCGACGCGATGGCGCCGGTGCAGTGGCCGGTCCGGCAGGGCAGCGAGCCGCAGGCGCGCTTCTTCGCCGAAGGCGGTTTCTTCGCCAACGATTTCAAGGCGCGCTTCATCGCCCCGGAAATACCCGCGCTGCGGACCGAGACCACGGCGGCGCGGCCGCTGCGGCTGAACACCGGCCGCATCCGCGACCAGTGGCACACCATGACCCGGACGGGGATGAGCCCGCGGCTCGGCCAGCATCTGCCGGAGCCGTTCGTCGAAGTTCATCCCGACGATGCCGCCAGGCACGGGCTCGCCGACGGCGACTTCGCGCGCGTCACCACCGATTACGGGCAGTGCACGCTTCGCGTCGTCGTCAGCGAGCGCCAGCAGCGCGGCATGCTGTTCGCGCCGATCCACTGGAGCGAGGCCAACGCGACCGGCGCGCGGGTCGGTTCGCTGGTGGCGCCCATCACCGATCCGTTCTCCGGCCAGCCCGAGAACAAGGCGACGCCGGTATCGATCACGCCGTACGAATATGTATTCCGCGGCTTCGCGCTGTCGCGCAAGCCGCTGGCTTTGCCGGAGCACGCCTGGAGCGCCCGCGTCGCCGTCAATGGCGGTTACGGCTATCTGATTGCCGACAACGCCGATCTGGCGGGATGGCAATCCTGGCTCAAATCAATCGCGACGCATGACCTCGCCGAATACAAGGATTTCGGCGGCGGCGTCTATCGCGCGGCGTCCTTTAGCGGCGACCGCATCGAAACCTGCCTGTTCATCGGGCCCGCGCGGGACGCCGGCGACTGGAATGTGGTGAAGGGACTGTTTGCCGCCGATACGCTCGGCACCGACCAGCGCCGCATGCTGCTGTCGGGCAAATCGGCCGACGGCCTCGCCAACGCCGGCCCGATCGTCTGCGCCTGCTTCGGCGTCGGCCGCAACACCATCTGCGATGCCATCGCGGCCGGCGCGCGTTCGGCCGCGGACATCGGCGCCAAGCTGAAAGCGGGCACCAATTGCGGCTCCTGCATTCCGGAGCTGAAGCGCCTGATCGCGCAGACGGGGCCGGGCGATGCCGAGCAGCGGAAGCTGGCGGCGGCGAACTAGAATTGTCCGCCGTCCTTTCGGGCCTGACCGCTGATATCCCAACTGACGAGTTTTAGCTTTTTTTGATCGCCATCCCTCCTTAAGCTCACTCGAACTCAGCTTAAGGAGAAGCGATGTCGGCTAATTCCGAGCCAAAATTTTGGCAATCCGCGCAGCAGCACCTCATACGCTACGGTGGAGCGTTTGCGCCGGTGATCATTGAACGAGCGCAAGGCAGCTTTGTTTATGACGCCGACGGACGAGGCATACTCGATTTCACTTCAGGTCAAATGAGCTCGCTGCTCGGACACGGCCATCCTGAAATATCAGAAACTGTAACCGAACACATTCGCAATCTGGACCACTTGTTCAGTGGAATGTTGTCGCGACCCGTCGTTGATCTTGCCGCGAAGCTGGCCGAAGTGACGCCTCCTGGCCTTGATCGGTCAATGTTTCTAAGCACCGGAGGTGAAGCCAACGAAGCAGCCATCAAGATGGCCAAGCTTTATACGGGCAACTTTGAAATTGTAGGCTTTGCGCAGTCGTGGCACGGCATGACTGGTGGGGCTGCATCGGCAACCTACAGCGCTGGTCGAAGAGGCTATGGGCCCGCGGCAGTTGGTTCATTTGCGATTCCTGCACCCTACCTCTACAGAACGCGCTTCGAGCGCGATGGGGTTTTCAGGTGGCAAGACGAACTCGATTATGCGTTCGACTTGATCGATAGGCAATCATCCGGAAATCTCGCCGCGTTTATTGCCGAGCCGATATTGAGTTCTGGCGGGCTCATTGACTTGCCGGTCGGCTATCTGAAAGCTCTGAAAAGAAAGTGCAGCGAACGCGGCATGATCTTGATTCTCGATGAAGCGCAAACCGGAATAGGTCGCACCGGGATGATGTTCGCTTTCGAGCGAGACGAAGTGACGCCGGATATCCTCACGCTGTCGAAAACCTTGGGGGCCGGATTGCCGCTTTCTGCGGTGGTGACGTCGCGGGCGATCGAAGAAACCTGTCATGATCGAGGATTTCTTTTCTATACGACGCATGTCTCTGATCCACTGCCCGCTGCAGTCGGCCTGAAGGTCCTGGAAATCGTTCAGCGGGACGGCCTGGTAGAGCGCGCGCGGAGCGCCGGTCAACGACTTGAGAGCGGGTTGCGGAAGCTGCAACAGCGATTTGAATGTATCGGCGACATTCGCGGGCGTGGACTGTTGCTTGGTGTCGAGATCGTCAAGAGCCGTTCTGGAAAAGAGGTTGCGCCCGACCTTGGCGCCGCTATCACGCGCGAGTGCATGGCGCTCGGACTCAGCATGAATATTGTCCAACTGCCTGGAATGGGCGGCGTCTTCCGCCTCGCCCCGCCGCTTACCATAAGCGACGAGGAGATCGATCTCGGCCTGACGCTTCTCGAACAGGCGATGCTTAGGGTGTTGTAGCGTCGATGTCGAAGTCATCTGTTTTCAGTTCGTTCGGTCTTGAGCTGCGCGACATCATTTCCTACTTCGTTTCGAGCCGGGAGAAGCGGAAATTGCAGTGGCTGGCGCCGCCGGCCAGCGTCTGGGTTCGTTCCAGACGAATGCCGCGGGTGGCGTAGGCGTCGAAATCAAGCCCGCAAATGTGCGGCAGGATTTCCTTGTCGCCGTGCCGCGCGGCGAATTTGCAGAAGCCGCACGCCTTGTAGTCGATACCGAATTCAAAGCTGTCGTCGGGTCCCGGCTCGACGAAATCGTAGACAAAGTCCTCCTGATATTCGTTCGCCAGGCTTTTGGCCGCCTGTTCGCGGAGCAGGGACTGGTTCTCGGGGGACATGAACTGACGTCCCGAAGCGAGCCGCTCGTCTTCCGGCACGGTCAGCAATTGCGCCTTGTAGGTTTCCCGCTCGATCTCGCCGATGATCGGACAGCGGCACGCCGTGCCGCCGGAGCACGCGGCTGATGGCCATGAAGCCCAGGAGACGCATGAAGAAATCGCTCATGCGACTTGCCGCGCCGCCGACATACGGCATCTGGGCGAGAACGATTTCGAATTCGTCCATCACTTCCTGCCTGATCCCTTCGATATCGGATGAGATGCGCGCGCTCGCGCAGCATCGTTTCGGCGAGGTCAAGGCGCTCGCGCATGGAGGCTTCCATCGCGCCGCGATGTGCTTCGTAAAAGGGGTGAATCATTTCAGCCATAGGACATTTCTCCAACACGAGCCGACCGTAACCGGCGGCAGTCGTGCCGGCGCAAAGCATTGTTCCTTCGCTCCAGCGCAAGAAAATCTATTGCAAGGCCAGCGCCTATCAGTGACAAACTGGGCGGCGATGACCTACATCCTTCCACCGCTCAATGCGCTCCGCGCCTTCGAGGCCGCGGCGCGGCATCTCAGCTTCAAGCTCGCCGCGCATGAACTGCACGTGACGCCGGCTGCCGTCGGACAGCAGGTGAAGGCGCTGGAAGCGCGGCTTGGCGTCCGCCTGTTCGATCGGCTGCACAAGCAGCTTGTCCTCACCGAGGCCGGCCAGGCCTATTTGCCTGAAATTTCCGGCGGCTTTCGCCGCATCGCCAATGCGACCGCGCATCTGAAGCCGGTCGGCGCGGTGCTGCTGCAGCTCGGCGTGCACGGCAGTTTCGATCTGCGCCGTCTCGAGCTGGAGCAGTTTCGTGCGGACCATCCCGAGATCGGCCTGCGGGTGCTGCAGCCCGCTGGTCTGCATGAACTCGTCGAGGGCAAGATCGATGTGCTGATCGCCCGCGGCCTCGGCCATCATCCGGGCTATCGCTGCGACCGCGTCACTGAGGGATCGGGCGTCGGCGACTGGCTGGTCGCGCCGGCCGGTACGGCGGATTGTCCGGAGATTGTAAGCTTTCGCGATTGGCTGCGCGGTCTGCCGGCGGAGAACGCGCTGCCGCTGCATCGCCGCCGTCTGGTCGGCATCGTCAGAAGTTGAGGTGATCGTGAAGCAGAAAAAATTCGGCACGCATGGCGTGGACGTATCCGTGATCGGGCAGGGCACCTGGTATCTCGACCGCGGCGACCGCAAGGCCGCCATCGCCGCGTTGCGCCGTGGCATCGAAACCGGCATGACGCATATCGACACCGCCGAGATGTATGGCGAGGCCGAACCCGTGATCGCGGACGCCATCGCCGGGCTGCCGCGCGAAAAGCTTTACCTGGTTTCAAAAGTATTGCCGAGCAACGCCTCGCGTCGCGGCACCATCACCGCCTGCGAGCGCTCGCTGAAGCGGCTGAAGACCGATCATCTCGATTGCTATCTGCTGCATTGGCGCGGCTCCTATCCTTTCGAGGAGACGGTGGCCGCATTCGACGAGCTGGTAGCTGCCGGAAAGATCCGCTCCTGGGGCGTCAGCAATTTCGACACCGACGATCTCGACGAACTGCTCGATGTCGCGGGCGAGGGCAAGATCGCCTGCAATCAGGTGCTCTATCATCTGCAGGAGCGCGCGATCGAGCACGCGGTGATTCCGTGGTGCGAGCAACATGGCGTCGCCGTCGTCGCCTACTCGCCGTTCGGGCATAATGATTTTCCGTCCGCGCGCAGCAAGGGCGGCGAGGTGCTGCAGGCGATCGCGGAAGCCCACAAGGCAACGCCGCGTCAAGTCGCACTGGCGTTTCTCACGCGCAGCGCTTCGGTGCTCGCGATTCCGAAAGCTTCGAGCGCGGAACACGCCGCGGACAATGCGGCTGCCGGCGATCTGACGCTGAGCGCCGCCGAGATCGCCGCGCTCGACAAGGCGTTTCCGCGCGGCCCCAGGCCACGCAGCTTGCCGATGCTGTAGGGAACACCGTCCTAGCAGGCTCTTCCTTAACAAACCGTTGCAATTGCCCCCTCAGCGCATATCCGCATCCTGTTTTCGGGCCTAGTCGCATCGGGCGAAGTGGTGTTTTTTACAACCTCGCCCAATTCGATAATTACTGCCTTCGAGATTGCCGTGACACCGCCCCCCGCCGCAGCCGCAAGGCTGGACAGCGCCCCCTTACCTTTGCCCGAAAAGAAGTCAGCCGTTCGCAAGGCGCCCGCGCGCGCCGATCGGCCGTTCAAGGGCATCGCGCTGATTTTGGCGTCGACGATATTCCTCGGCATCTCGGACGTGACTGCGAAATACCTGTCCGCGACGCTGCCGTCGATCGAGATCGCGTGGATCCGGTTCGTGGTGTTCGCGCTGATCATGGCGCCGGCGATGATGCCGGGCTCGCCGCTGTTTGCGCTGCCGACCAACCGGCTCGGCCTGCAATTGATGCGCGGCGTGGCGGTGCTGGCCTCGTCGCTGTTCTTCATTTCCGGCCTGCGGTTCCTGCCGATCGCGGAAGCCTCCGCCACCGGCTTTGTCGCGCCGCTGCTCGTCACCGCGCTGTCGATCGTCTTCCTCGGCGAGAAGGTCGGCATGCGCCGCTGGATCGCGACCGGCGTCGGCCTGATCGGCGTCATCATCATCCTGCGCCCCGGCACCGGCGCGTTTCATCCCGCGGCGTTCTTTCCGCTGGTCTCGGCGCTGGCCTGGGCCTGCACGCTGATCATGACGCGGATGATGAGCGGCACCGAGCGCGCCATCACCGTGATGACCTACTCGTCGATCGCGGGCGTCTGCATTCTCTCGGCGCTGGTGCCGTTCGTCTGGGTGACGCCGACCTGGCACGACATCGCCTTCGGCATCTTCATCGGCGTCGCCTCCACCGCGGGGCAGTGGATCGTGGTGCTGGCGTTCCGCTATGCCGACGCCTCCGTGCTGGCGCCGTTTTCCTACACGCAGCTGCTGTGGGTCAGCGTGCTCGGCTTCCTGATCTTCGGCGAAGTCCCTGACGTCTACACCGTCACCGGCGCCGCCTTCATCGTCGCCTCGGGGCTCTACACCGCCCATCGCGAGCGCGTCAGGCGCTCGCAGCTTCTGGCCGTTGCGGGCAAGTCGTCGCCGAACGCCTGAACCGGCTCCGGCTTTGCCGCCAAACCGTGGCGCAGGTGCCACAGCATCGCCATAAAACGCCTGGTTGTGGCGCCGATCTGCCGGATTCAACCGCACATCCGTAATTCTACGGCGGAACCCATGCTAGTGAGTTCCGATGGCGCCGCAGAGCGTCGGGGAATGGGGTTCGGGCATTGCAATTTCAGTCGCTACCGTTGGCGCAAGGCCGACGCCGCTGCGCTGCGGTGCGTGGGCCGTCGCCATGTCGGCATTTCTCGCTGGCCTGAGCCCGTCGCCGGCGCGAGCGCGGCCTGCGCGCCCGATCCGGCGTCGAGCGGCCAGACCGTCACCTGCAGCGGCAACACCCCGGCTGGCTTTCAGGCCGGCGGCGGCGTCGACAGCCTCATCGTCAACGTGCTGCCCGGCGCGACCGTCAGCGACGGCGGCGGTGGGGTGATCATCGGCGTCAACGACTTCAACACCGTTACCAACAGCGGCACGCTCGCCGCCGGGCCAAACAGCACCGGCATCTTTGCCGGCGTGAACAACACCATCGTCAACGCTGCCTCCGGCGTCATTTCCATGAGCGGCCAGGGGCCGGGAATCTTCGTCGCCGGCGACAGCCGCGTGACCAACGCCGGCCAGATCGCCGTCACCGGACCATCGCCGGGCGCGGGCATCGTTGCGATCAACGGCGATAACACGGTCAGCAACCTTGCCGGGGCAACCATCACCGTCGGCGATCAGCTCATCGGCATCCTGATGCAGGGCAATCGCGCCATCGCCAACAATGCCGGCACCATCAATGCGGGCACGTCCGGCGCCGCGATCGACGTATCGGGCGACGATGCGATGATCACCAGCAGCGGGGTGATCAACGTCGTCGACAACTCGGCTGCGCTGTCGGCGCAGGGTGACCGCGCCCTGATCACGCATCTCGGCACCGTCAATGGCGGAATTGGAGCTGCGGGCGTCGCCTTCAACGGCTCGTTCGGCACGGTCAACAATGCCGGCCGCATCACGCTCGGCGACGATTCCACCGGCATCGCCGTGCTCGGTGATTCCAACACCATCACCAATAGCGGCACCATCACGGTCGGCGGCGGCTTCGCCGCCGGTATCGACGTCACCAGTTTCGGCGGCAACAACATCCGTCAACAACACCGGAACGCATCAATGTCGGCGCAGGCGCGATCGGCATTCTCCTGCAGGGCAGCGGCACGGTCTTCAACTCGGGCACGATCAACGCGGCGACCGGCTTCGCGGCGATCGAGCTTTGCGGCTGCGGCAACAGCGTGCTGACGCTCGGCCCGGGCAGCGTCATCAATGGCCTCGTGATCGGCAACGGCACCGACACGTTTCAGCTCGGCGGCACCGGCAGGGACAGCTTCAACCTCAGCCTGATCGGCGCCGGCCAGCAGTATGACGGCTTCGCGACCTTCAACAAGGTCGGCAGCTCGAACTGGACCGTCACCGGCACCGGCGCGCAGGACTGGAACGTGCTCGGCGGCACGCTTTCGGCGAACGGCGTCATCAATGGCGTCGTGACCGTCAATGCCGGCGGCACGCTCGGCGGCACCGGCATCATCGATAACGTCTTCGTCAATGGCGGCGTGCTCGCGCCGGGCAATTCGATCGGCACCCTCAACGTGGCGGGCAGCCTGACGTTCTCGGCGGCGTCGAGCTACATGGTCGAGATTTCGGGCGCGAGCAGCGACCTGACCCGGGTTACCGGTGTGGCCACGCTTGGCGGCGCCACCGTCGTGGTCGTTCCGACCGGCACGGTGGCGAAGCAGTACACGATCCTGACCGCGACCGGCGGCATGCCCGACACGTTCAACCCGGTGGTATCTGGCGTTTCGCCCAACCTCAATCCGAGCCTCAGCTACGACGCCAACAACGTCTATCTGAATTTTGCGCTGAACTACGGCGGCGGCCTCAATGTCAACCAGCAGAATGTCGCCAATGCGCTGACCAATTTCTTCAATGCCACCGGCGGCATTCCGGTCGGTTTTGCCTCGCTGTCGCCGGCCGGCCTGACGCAGGTCTCCGGCGAACTGGCGACCGGTTCGCAGCAGGCGACGTTCGACGCCATGAACCAGTTCCTCTCGCTGATGTCGGATCCGTTCGTGGCGGGCCGCAACGGCGGCGTTGGTGGCAACGCCGGCGCGATCCCGTTCGCCGAAGAGAGCGCGCTCGGCTATGCCGCGACGAAGCCGGGCGCCGCGCGCGACGCCTTTGCCAAATTCCCGACCAAGGCGGATGTTGCCCGCAACGATCTGTTCGATCAGCGCTGGAGCGTCTGGGGCTCCGCCTACGGCGGCGGCAGCAACACCTCGGGCAACGCCGCGCTCGGATCGAACGACGCGACCGCGCGCGCGTTCGGTTTTGCGGTCGGCGCCGACTATCGTCTTTCCCCCGACACATTGGCCGGTTTTGCGCTCGCCGGCGGCGGCACCAATTTCAGCGTCAGCGGTTTCGGCTCCGGGCGCTCGGATCTGTTCCAGGCCGGCGCCTTCGTGCGCCACAACATCGGCGCGGTCTATGTCACGGCCGCCGCGGCCTATGGCTGGCAGGACGTGACGACCGAGCGCACCGTCACGGTGGCGGGCTTCGAGCGTCTGCGCGCCCAGTTCAACGCCAACGCGTATTCCGGCCGCATCGAGGGCGGTTATCGTTACGCGACGCCCTGGATGGGCATCACGCCCTATGCCGCCGGGCAATTCACCACCTACAGCCTGCCGGCCTATGCCGAGCAGGTGCTGGCGGGCGCCGGCACCTTTGCGCTGAGCTATGCGGCCAAGGACGTCACGGCCTCGCGCAGCGAAATCGGCGTTCGCACCGACAAGTCGTTTGCGATGTCGAACGGTATCCTGACCCTGCGCGGCCGCGCCGCCTGGGCGCATGATTTCAACACCGACCGCAACGTCACGGCCTTGTTCCAGACGCTGCCGGGCGCGGCCTTCGTCGTCAACGGTGCGGCGCAGGCACATCACTCCGCGCTGGTCACGGCTGCAGCCGAGATGAAGTGGCTGAGCGGCTGGTCGGCGGCGGCCGTCTTCGAGGGCCAGTTCTCCAACGTGACCAATTCCTACGCGGGGAAGGGTGTTGTGCGCTACGCGTGGTGATCCTAGGGTGGAGAAAAATACCCGGGAGGATTCATTCGTGCGCGCTGCTATTTTCCGCAATGGAGAAATCGTCGTCGATCAGTTGCCGGAGCCGAAGCCAGGTCCGGGCATGGTGCTGGTCAAGTCGCTGGCCTGCGGCATCTGCGGTTCGGACCTGCACGCGCGCAAGCACGCGCACCGCATGGTCGAACTGGCAAAACATTTCCCTGGCCGCAAGCCGATGGACCTTTCCCGCGACGTCGTGTTCGGCCACGAGTTCTGCTGCGAGGTGCTGGACTACGGTCCGGGCACGACGGGAAAGTTCAAGCCCGGCACCAAAGTCTGTTCGCTGCCGGCGCTGCTGACCGCGGAAGGCCCGCAGGGCATCGGCTATTCCAACGATAATGTCGGCGCCTATGCCGAGCGCATGCTGCTCAGCGAAGCCTTGCTGCTCGAGGTCCCGAACGGCCTCGCCGCCGAGCACGCCGCGCTGACCGAGCCGCTCGCGGTCGGCGTGCATGCGGTCGCGAAAGCCAACATCAAAGGCGGCGAGGTGCCGCTGGTGATCGGCTGCGGGCCGGTTGGCCTCGCGGTGATCGCGGCGCTGAAGATCAGGGGGATTGCACCCGATCGTCGCCGCCGACTATTCGCCGGCGCGCCGCGCGCTCGCCGAAAAGCTCGGCGCCGACGTCGTCGTCGACCCTGCGCGCACGCTACCCTATGCGACCTGGGCCGAACATGCCCAGATGTCGCCCGAAGAAAAGGCCGCGCGTCCGCCGCTGCAGGCGTTGCTGCCGGCGCTGAAACCTGCGCTGATCTTCGAATGCGTCGGCGTACCCGGCCTGATCCAGCAGGTGTTCGAGGGCGCGCCGCGTGACGCGCGCATCGTGGTGGTCGGCGTCTGCATGGAAACCGACCGTGCCGAGCCGATGCTCGGCATCATGAAGGAACTCAACGTCCAATACGTGCTGGGCTACACGCCGGAAGAATTCGCGTATTCGCTCCGCCTGATCGCGGAAGGGCAGGTCGATGCGGCGTCGATGGTGACCGCCAGCGTCGGCATCGACGGCGTCGCAAAAGCGTTTGCCGATCTCGCCAATCCGGAAGTGCACACCAAGATCATCGTCGAGCCGTGGCGGTGATGGTTGTCATTGGAGGAGAGAAGCGAAATGATTGCTTCGCTGCGCTCGCAATGACGACGGTGCCGTAGGGTGGGCAAAGGAGCGTAAGCGACGTGCCCACCATCCATCAACGAACACGCCGCGAAATGGTGGGCACGCTGCGCTTTGCCCACCCTACGTACGGATTCCCGCATGCGCGTGGAATGACGAGCGTGGTTGTTTCGCGATCGCTCACACCGGCAGCGCGATCGAGTACTTCACCTGGCTCAACGCAAAGCTCGACTCGATCGAGGCGATGCCGTCGAGCCGTGTCAGCTTGTTCTTCAGGAACGCCTCATAGGACGAGAGATCGGCGGCGACGACGCGCAGCAGGTAATCGCGATTGCCGGTCATCAGATAGCATTCCAGCACCTCGTCCCATTTCGAGATCGCTTTCGCAAAGCGGTTGAGGTCCTCTTCCTTCTGCCGCGCCAGCTTGATCGAGATGAAGACGCTGACATGGAGCCCGAGCGATTTCTGGTCGACGGTCGCGATGTAGCGCGTGATGACGCCGCGCTGTTCCAAAAGTTTCACCCGGCGATGGCAGGGCGAAACCGACAAGCCGACCTTGTCGGCGAGTTCCTGCATGGTCATCCGGCTGTCGGATTGCAGCAGGCCGAGAATCTTGCGGTCGATGGCGTCGAGGGAGAGCATTGGGATGAACTCATGGTTTGGAGGTGGTTTGTGGGAAATTATCCCAATATTGGGTGGTATGTCGCGGGAAATTGAGAATTCTGGCGCCCCGGCGCCCGCTAAAATCGGCCCATATTGACCCTGTCCGGAGCATTGCCATGCCCATCGAGCCCGCACGCCTTGAACTGTTGTCCGCGCTGGCACGCAAGGCTCTCTGGCTGTCGTCGTGGACGATCCATCACGCCAACCATATTCGGCCCAACACCGACGGGCTGAAGGTTGGCGGCCACCAGGCCTCGTCCGCCTCGCTCGCCAACATCATGTCGGCGCTGTATTTCTCGGTGCTGCGGCCGCAGGACCGCGTCGCGGTGAAGCCGCATGCGAGCCCGGTGTTCCACGCCATCCAGTATCTGTTCGGCAACCAGACCCGCGACAAGCTGGAAAATTTCCGCGGCTACAAGGGCGCGCAGTCCTATCCGTCGCGCACCAAGGATGCCGACGACGTCGACTTCTCCACCGGATCGGTCGGCCTCGGCGTCGCGCAGACCTTGTTCTCGTCGCTGGTGCAGGACTACGTCACCGCGCATGGCTGGATGAA
Organism: uncultured Alphaproteobacteria bacterium; assembly: GCA_963783115.1. GTDB lineage: Bacteria > Pseudomonadota > Alphaproteobacteria > Rhizobiales > Xanthobacteraceae > Bradyrhizobium. The sequence goes on from CAWAMK010000012.1 coordinate 58,312, forward strand.
GGACCGCCCCGAGGGGCGCATGATCGCGCTGGTCGGCGATGCCGAGATGGACGAGGGCAACATTTTCGAGGCGCTGCTGGAAGGCTGGAAGCACGCGCTGCGCAACACATGGTGGATCGTCGATTACAACCGGCAGAGCCTCGACGCCGTCGTGCGGGAAGGGCTGTGGGCGAAGTTCGAATCCATGTTCCGCAATTTCGGCTGGGAGGTCGTGATCGTGAAATACGGCCGCCTGATGCAGGCGGCATTTGCCGAGCCCGGCGGCGAGGCGTTGCGGCGCTGGATCGACAATTGCCCGAACCAGAGATACGCGGCGCTGTGCTTCCAGGGTGGCGCGGCCTTCCGCAAGCATCTGCAGGACGACATCGGCGATCAGGGCGCAGGTCTCGCAACTGATCGACCGGCGCAGCGATGACGAATTGCTGGCGCTGATGTCCAATCTGGGCGGCCACGACATGGCCAGCATGATCGAAGCCTTCGAGGCGATCGATCACGACCGTCCCGTCTGCTTCATCGCCTACACGATCAAGGGCGTCGGCCTGCCGATGCAGGGCCACAAGGACAATCATGCAGGGCTGATGACGGTGGCGCAGATGGAAAAGTGGCGCGCCGCGCAGAACATTCGCCCCGGCCATGAGTGGGACAAGTTCGAAGGCCTGCCGCAGGCGCCGGCCGAACTCGAAGCGTTCCTGGCGGCAGTTCCCTTCACTCAGGAAGGCCGCCGCCGTCTCACCGCACCCGTGATCGACGTTCCGGCGCAACTCACCTTCAAGCCGGCGGCGCAGATGTCGACCCAGCAGGGATTTGGGCTGGTGCTCAACGAACTCGCGCGCGGCGATACGCGAGCTGGCGGCGCGGATCGTCACCGCGTCGCCCGACGTCACGGTGTCGACCAATCTCGGCGCCTGGGTCAACCGCCGCGGCCTGTTCGCCAAGGCCGAAAACCACGATCTGTTCCGGCAGGAGAAGATCCCGTCGACCTTCAACTGGGACTATTCGCCCAAGGGGCAGCACCTGGAGCTCGGCATCGCCGAGATGAACCTGTTCATCATGCTCTCGGCGCTCGGGCTGTCGCATGCGATCAATGGCGAGCGGCTGCTGCCGGTCGGCACGCTGTACGATCCCTTCATCGAGCGCGGTCTCGATGCGATGAACTATGCCTGCTACCAGGACGCCCGCTTCATGGTGGCGGCGACGCCGTCGGGCATCACGCTGGCGCCGGAAGGCGGCGCGCACCAGTCGATCGCGACGCCCCTGATCGGCATGGCGCAGGATGGGCTGGCCTCGTTCGAGCCGGCCTTCGTCGATGAACTTGCCGTGATCATGGGCTGGGGCTTTCGCCACATGCAGCGCGAAGCCGGCGAGGGCGGTTCGGTCTATCTGCGGCTGTCGACCCGCACGCTGGACCAGCCGCAGCGCATCATGGCGCCGGAACTGCAGCGTGACATCACCGAGGGCGCCTACTGGCTGCGCGAGCCGGGGCCGAACTGCGACATCGTGATCGCCTATACCGGCGCGGTGGCGCCGGAGGCGATCGAGGCGGTGGGCTTGATCGGCGAAAGCCATCGCGATGTCGGTCTGCTGGCGGTCACCTCGGCCGACCGGCTGCATGCCGGGTGGTCCGCCGCGCGGAATTTGCGGCGCGAGCGCCGTGGCATCCAGTATCTCAGCCATGTCGAAAAACTGCTGGCGCCGCTGCCACGCGACTGCGGCATCGTGACCGTGATCGACGGCCATCCGGCGGCGCTCGGCTGGCTCGGCAGCGTGCGCGGCAATCGGGTCGAGGCGCTCGGCGTCGAGCAGTTCGGCCAGACCGGCACCATCGGCGACCTCTACCGCCACTACGGCATCGACGCCAACGCCATCATCGATGCGGCCGAAAGCCTCACGGTCGGCGCCCCCGTGCGGCACCGCAAGATGGCGGTGTGAGCCGTAGCGGGCGGCGCCACCCGTCGTCCCTGCGAACGCAGGGACCCATAGCCCCAGTCGATCTGTTGCTGAAGGAGGTACTGCCGACAGCGTTGCATCGATGGCTCCCGGCGTATGGGTCCCGCGTTCGCAGGGACGACAGGAACGAGCACCTTGCCACCGTCGCTTCCCTGATCTTATATCCAGCGCCTGCCGCAACGCGGCGCCCCGCATATGGCGGGTTCAACTGATCAGGCTTTCGTGCAAGGATGCCTGCCGAACGCCTCCGTTCCCCCTCCATTGCTCCGCAGATAAAGAGGTTTCCGATGGTCAATCGCATGCAATTCTACATCGACGGCGCCTGGGTCGATCCCGTCGTCAAGAAGTCCACCCCCGTCGTCAATCCGGCGACCGAAGAGGCGATGTATGAGGTTGCGCTCGGCTCGAAGGCCGACCTCGACAAGGCGGTCGCCGCCGCCAAGCGCGCCTTCGTGACCTATTCGCAGACCAGCCGCGAGGAGCGCATCGCGCTGCTGGAAAAGATCATCGAGATCTACAAGGGCCGCATGAAGGAAATCGGCGCCGCCGTCTCCGACGAGATGGGCGCGCCGCTGCCGATGGCCGAACGCCTGCAGGCCGGCGCCGGCCTCGGCCATATCGCTTCCACGCTGGAAGTGCTGAAGAACTATCATTTCGAGGAGAACGTCGGCACTGCCGTCGTCGTGCGCGAGCCGGTCGGCGTCATCGGCATGATCACGCCCTGGAACTGGCCGCTCAACCAGATCGCCTGCAAGGTCGCGCCCGCGCTCGCCGCCGGCTGCACCATGATCCTCAAGCCGTCGGAATTCACGCCGACCTCGGCGCTGATCTTCGCCGAAATCCTGCATGAAGCCGGCGTGCCGAAGGGCGTGTTCAACCTCGTCAACGGCCTCGGCCCCGAAGTCGGCGCCGCCATGAGCGAGCACCCGGACATCGACATGATCTCGTTCACCGGCTCGACCCGCGCCGGCGTCGACGTCGCCAAGCGCGCCGCGCCGACCGTGAAGCGCGTCAGCCAGGAACTCGGCGGCAAGTCGCCGAACGTCATCCTCGAAGACGCCGACCTCACCAAGGCGGTCACCGGCGGCGTGATGCACATGTTCAACAACTCCGGCCAGTCCTGCAACGCGCCGTCGCGGATGATCGTGCCGCTGTCGAAGATGAAGGAAGTCGCCGCGATCGCCAAGGGCGTCGCCGACAAGACCAAGGCGGGCGATCCCCGCGCCGAAGGCACCACCATCGGCCCGGTCGTGTCGCGCATCCAGTGGGACAAGATCCAGGCGCTGATCAAGAAGGGCATCGACGAAGGCGCAACGCTGGTCGCCGGCGGTCCCGGTCTGCCCGAGGGCGTCAACAAGGGCTTCTATGTCCGCCCGACCATCTTCGCCGACGTCACCAACGACATGACGATCGCCCGCGAGGAAATCTTCGGACCGGTGCTCACCATCCTCGGCGCCAAGGACGAAGCGGAAGCGGTCAAGATCGCCAACGACACGCCCTATGGTCTCGCCGGTTACGTCACCGGCGACACCGTCGAAAGCGCGCGCCGCGTCGGCCGCCAGATCCGCGCCGGCAACGTCAACCTGCAGGGCGTTCCGAACGACCGCACCGCGCCGTTCGGCGGCTACAAGCAGTCCGGCAACGGCCGCGAGTGGGGCAAGTACGGCCTCGAGGAATATCTCGAGGTGAAGGCCGTCGCCGGCTACAACGCGGCGTAAATTGTATCCGGCGCCCGCGCCGATCGTGAAAGATGCCGGCTGCCGAGAAGGCGGCCGGCATTCTTTCGCGCCGCGGCCTATCCGCCGGGCGCGCCCTGCGTGTTCACATACAGCGCGTAGATCGACTGGCTCGCGGCCATGAACAGGCGGTTGCGCTTCACGCCGCCGAAGCAGAGGTTGGCGCAGCGCTCGGGCAGCGCGATGCGGCCGATCATGACGCCGTCGGGCGCGAAGACCACCACGCCGTCGAGCTCGGGATCGCCCATGCCCCAGCCGCACCACAGATTGCCGTCGATGTCGACGCGCATGCCGTCCGGCGTGCCGGGGCCGGCATCGACGAACACGCGCTTGTTGGAAAGCTTGTCGCCGGACGGCGAGACGTCATAGGCGAGGATCTTGCGGGTCGGCACGCCGCGGGATTCGACGACGTAGAGGATCTTCTCGTCCGGCGAGAAGCGCGAGCCCGTTCGGCCCCAGCACGCCTTCGGCGACGATGGTGGCTTTGCCGGTCGCGCCGTCGATCCGGTAGACGTTCATGTCGATTTCGGGTTCGGCCTTGTAGCCCTCGTAATTGCCGAGCAGGCCGAACACCGGATCGGTGAACCAGATCGAGCCGTCGGATTTCACCACGACGTCGTTCGGCGAGTTCAGCCGCTTGCCGTCGAAGGAGTCCATCAGCACCGTGATCGAGCCGTCATATTCGGTGCGGACGACGCGCCGGCCGCCATGCTCGCAGGTGACCAGCCGTCCCTGCCGGTCGCGGGTGTTGCCGTTGGCGAAGTTCGACGGCTTGCGGAAGATGCTGACCGCGCCGGTCTCCTCTTCCCACTTGAGGATGCGCTGGTTCGGAATGTCGCTGCACAGCAGATAGCGCCCGTCGCCGAACCACACCGGCCCTTCGGCCCAGCGCAAGCCCGGTGGCCAGCCGCTCCACCGCCGACAGCTTCAGCCAGTATTTCTCGAAGCGCGGATCGAGCGCATGGATCGCCGGATCGGGATAATAGGTCGCCGGACGCCAGCCGGCGGAATGGGATGATGCGTCGGACATTTGCTGTTCTCGTTGTTGCGTTTCCTCGGACGCTTGAGTTTGCTATCATTCCCGGCTAATGACCGCAAATCGGTCGAGAGAACGAGGAACGAAATGCCACGCATATTGATGACCGGCGCCGCCGGCGGAATCGGCACATCCTTGCGCAAGCTGCTGCCGCCGATCTATCCGGACCTGCTGCTGAGCGACCTGAAGGCGCCAGCCGATCTCGGCAAGAACGAGAAGTTCAAGGCGGCCGATCTCGCCGATCTCGCGCAGGTCGAGGCGATCTGCGAGGGCGTCGACGGCATCCTGCATTTCGGCGGCTATTCGGTCGAAGGCAGCTGGGACCAGATCCATGCAGGCCAACATCATCGGCTGCTACAATCTGTTCGAGGCGGCCTACCGCAAGGGCGTCAAGCGCGTGATCTTCGCCTCGTCGAACCACGCGGTCGGCTTCTACCCGCGCCATCACCGCATCGGCACCGACGTCACCGCGCGCCCCGACAGCCGCTACGGCGTCAGCAAGGTGTTCGGCGAGGCGGTCGGCGCGCTCTATGCCGACAAGCATGGGCTCGGCGTCACCTGCCTCCGGATCGGCAATTTCGGCGAGATGCCGCTCGACCACCGCCGGCTCTCGATCTGGCTCAAGCCGGAAGACCTGGTGCAGCTCTGCCGCATCGGGCTCGATCATCCCGACATCCATTTCGAGATCTTCTACGGCGCCTCCTACAACGAGCGCGCCTGGTGGGACAACCATCGCGCCTACGACCTCGGCTATCGGCCGACCGGCCGCGGCGAAGATTTCCGCGAACACGCGATGGCCGAGCAGGCCAAGCTGAAGCCGGATCCGGTCGGCGATTTCTACCAGGGCGGCACGTTCTGCAGCATGGAGTTCGACGGCGACAAGAGCCGGATCGTCGACTGGAGCAAGCGCTAGCGCTTGCTCTCGTCCTCCGCGATCCGCCCGAGATAATCCGACTTGCTGAACTGCATGTGATCGACGCAGAGCTGCGCCAGCGCCCAGCTGTCGCGGCCCTTCAGCAGCTCGATCATCAGTTCGTGCTGGCGGCGGGATAGCGCCAGTCCTTCCTTATCGGCGAGATTTTTGGCGCGCATCGGCAGCGTCAGGTTCATGTAGTCCTGCAGCGAGCGGACGAGATACGGGTTGCCGCAGGCGGAAAACAGCGCGACGTGAAAGGCGTCGTTGGCCTCGTGGATGCCGCGCAGATCCTGCGCGTCGGCCCTGGCGCAATATTGCCGTTGCAATTCGCTCAATTGCACGATCAGGCCGGCGGAGGCGGGCAGGGCGATCATCAGCGCCGCCTGCCGCGTCAGC
>CAWAMK010000013.1:0-69058 GCA_963783115.1 uncultured Alphaproteobacteria bacterium
CCTGAATGGTGGGGCCATGCGCGATTCCGTCACAGCCCGAAATGAACCCGGATTTGCCCTCGTCCGTAGCTCGTCGACCAGCGCACAGCGCGTCGACCGCGCAACCGTCCCGCACCAGATACGCACCGCCACCCACAGGTAAGGAGAAATCGATGTCCATCATGTCCCGGCGCCATCTGATGCTTGCCGCAACCGGTATCGCCGCGATCGCAGCGGCGCCGCGCACCGTCTTCGCCCAGGCGGCGGCCCCGGCCCCCGCGGCAGCGGCCCCGACCGGCCCCTTCACGCTGCCGCCGCTGACCTATCCGACCAATGCGTTCGAACCCCATATCGACGCCAAGACGATGGAAATCCATCACGACCGGCACCATCAGGCCTTCATCACCAACCTCAACAACCTCGCCAAGACCAACACGCAGTTGGGCACGGCCAAGATCGAGGACGTGCTCGGCAATCTGAATGCGCTGGATGACGGCATCAAATTCGCCGTCCGCAACAATCTCGGCGGCCACGCCAACCACACCATGTTCTGGGAAATCATGGGCCCGAACGGCGGCAAGCCGGAGGGCGAGCTGCTCGCGGCGATCGACAAGCGATCTCGGCGGCATGGAGAAATTCCAGACCGAGTTCAACGCCGCCGGCGGCCGCCAGTTCGGCTCGGGCTGGGTGTTCGTCACCGTCGCCAAGGACGGCAAGCTCGCGATCGAGACCCGTCCGAACCAGGACAACCCGATGATGGACGGCAAGCGCGCGCTGATGGGCAACGACGTCTGGGAGCACGCCTATTACCTGAACTACCAGAACCGCCGCGCCGATTATCTCAAGGCGTGGTGGAACACGGTGAACTGGACCAAGGTCGGCGAGCGCTATGCCGCGGCGAAGGCCGGTACGCTCGGCGTGTGATCGCCGCATCGATGATGTGAAAAGGGCGGCCTCTCGGCCGCCCTTTTTGTTGTGCGTGATCGTTCTCCGATCAGGCGACGTCGAAGCGGTCGAGGTTCATCACCTTGGTCCAGGCCGCCACGAAATCCCTGGCGAACTTTTCCTTCGAATCCGCGCAGCCATAGACTTCCGCGAAGGCGCGGAGCTGCGAGTGCGAACCGAAGATCAGGTCGACGCGGGTAGCGGTCCACTTGACCGCATTGGTCTTGCGGTCGCGGCCCTCATATCCGCCGTCGGAGCCGGCCGGCTGCCATTGCGTGTTCATGTCGAGCAGGTTGACGAAGAAATCGTTCGTCAGCGTGCCGGGCTTGCTGGTGAGCACGCCGTGCTTGGAGCCGCCGGCATTGGCGCCGAGGACGCGAAGGCCGCCGACCAGAGCCGTCATTTCCGGTCCGGTCAGCCGCAGCAACTGCGCGCGGTCGACCAGCGCCTCCTCCTCCTTCATGAACTGATGCTTCTTGCCGTTGACATAGTTGCGGAAGCCATCGGCCCGCGGCTCGAGCGGCGCAAAGGACTCGACGTCGGTCTGGTCCTGCGACGCATCCGCGCGTCCCGGCGTGAACGGCACCTTGACGTCGAGCCCGGCATCCTTGGCGGCCTTTTCGACCGCCGCAGAGCCGCCGAGCACGATCAGATCGGCCAGCGAAACCTTCTTGCCGAAATCCTTCTGGATCGCTTCGAGCTTGCCGAGCACCGTCTTGAGTTCGGCCGGCGCGTTGACGTCCCAGTCCTTCTGCGGGCTGAGACGAATGCGCGCGCCGTTCGCACCGCCGCGCTTGTCGGAGCCGCGGAACGTCGAGGCCGACGCCCATGCGGTCGAGACGAGTTGCGACACCGACAGGCCGGAGCCGAGAATCTTCGTCTTCAGCGCGGCGATATCGGCCTCGCCGATCACGGGATGATCGACCGCCGGAATCGGGTCCTGCCAGATCAGCGTTTCCTTCGGCACCAGCGGGCCGAGGTAGCGCGCGATCGGGCCCATGTCGCGGTGCGTCAGCTTGAACCAGGCCCGCGCGAACGCGTCGGCGAACTGGTCGGGATGCTCCAGGAAGCGCCGCGAGATCTTCTCGTAGGCCGGGTCGAAGCGCAGCGACAGGTCGGTGGTCAGCATGGTCGGCACATGCTTCTTCGACGTGTCGATAGGCGTCCGGGATCGAGGCTTCCGCGCCCTTCGCCTGTCCACTGCTTCGCGCCGGCCGGGCTCTTGGTCAGCTCCCATTCGAACTTGAACAGGTTCTCGAAGAACAGATTGCTCCACTTGGTCGGCGTCTGGGTCCAGGTGACTTCCGGGCCGCCGGTGATGGTGTCGGCGCCGATGCCGGTGCCGTGCTTGCTCTTCCAGCCGAGGCCCTGGTCCTCGATCGCGCCGCTTTCCGGGTCCGGTCCGACCAGCGACGGATCGCCGGCGCCGTGGGTCTTGCCGAAGGAGTGACCGCCGGCGATCAGCGCCACGGTCTCTTCGTCGTTCATCGCCATGCGGAAGAAGGTCTCGCGAATGTCTTTCGCCGCCGCGAGCGGGTCCGGGTTGCCGTTCGGGCCTTCCGGGTTGACGTAGATCAGGCCCATCTGCACCGCGCCGAGCGGCTCGGCGAGCTGGCGCTCGCCGCTGTAGCGCTCGTCGCCGAGCCAGGTGCCCTCAGGGCCCCAGAACAGCTCTTCCGGCTCCCAGACGTCGACGCGGCCGCCGGCGAAACCGAAGGTCTTGAAGCCCATCGATTCCAGCGCGACGTTGCCGGCCAGAACCATCAGGTCGGCCCACGAGATCTTGCGGCCGTATTTCTGCTTGATCGGCCACAGCAACCGGCGCGCCTTGTCGAGGTTGGCGTTGTCGGGCCAGCTGTTCAGCGGCGCAAAGCGCTGCTGACCGGCACCCGCGCCGCCGCGGCCGTCGGTGATGCGATAGGTGCCCGCGCTGTGCCACGCCATGCGGACCATCAGGCCGCCGTAGTGACCGAAATCGGCCGGCCACCATTCCTGCGATTCCGTCATCAGCGCCGTCAGATCCTTGATCACGGCATTGAGATCGAGCGTCTTGAATTCCTTGGCGTAGTCGAACGCTTCGCCCATCGGATCGGACAGGGTCGAGTTGCGGTGGAGCACCGAAACGTCCAGCGCATCCGGCCACCAGTCGCGATTGCCGCGTCCGCGCGAGCCCGTAAACGGGCATTTTGCTTGATCATCCATGGTCGTCTCCTGCTGGTCGCTATTGGAATTGGAAGCAATCTAAAGCACCGCCTCTCCATCAGGTAAAGTTGATTTTCTTGATCGAACCGATAAGCTTACCTGATGATCCAGATGACGCTCAGACAGCTGCGCTACTTCGATGCGCTGGCGCGTCACGGCCATTTCGGACGCGCGGCGGAGGCGTGCTCGATCTCGCAGCCGGCGCTGTCGATGCAGATCAAGGAAATGGAGGAAGCGCTCGGCGGCGTGCTGCTGGAACGCAGCGCGCGGCAGATCACGCTGACGAAATTCGGCGAAGAGATCGTCCAGCGCGTCCGCGAGATCCTGCGTTCGGTCGACGAACTCGGCGATTTTGCGCGCGCCTCGCGCGACCGGCTCGCGGGCCGCCTGCGCATCGGCATGATTCCGACCATCGCGCCCTATCTGTTGCCGAAGGTGATCGCGAATCTCGCGCGCATGCATCCCGAGCTCGACATCCACGTCCGCGAGACGCTGACGCCGAAGCTGATCAAGGAAGTCGTGGAGGGCCGGCTCGACACCGCGATCGTGGCGCTTCCGGTATCCGAGCCTTCGCTGACCGAGGTCGTGTGTTTTTCGGAAACTTTTTTGCTGGTGCGGCCGGGCGAAGACGAGGGAACGCCGGTGCCGAGCCACGAGACGCTGCGCGAGATGCGGCTGTTGCTGCTCGAAGAGGGACATTGTTTTCGCGACCAGGCGCTGTCGTTCTGCAACATGCAGTCGCCGCCGCGCGAAGTGCTGGACGCCAGCTCGCTGTCGACGCTGGTGCAGATGGTCGGCGCCGGCATCGGCGTCACCTTGATTCCGGAAATGGCGGTCGGGGTGGAGACGCGCTCGGCCACCGTCTCCGTCGCGCGCTTCAAAGATCCGCAGCCGTCGCGCACCATCGGCATGGTCTGGCGCAAGACCAGCCCGCTCGCCGGGACAGTTGCAGCAGATCTCCGAAGTGGTGTGCCTCGCCGCCGATGCGTTGCGCAAGCAGCACAAGGCGGGATCTTCAGCACGCAGATCGCGGGCCTGAAGGGGCGAGCGCCTTGCAGGCATTGCCTGCATCCTCTAGTTTGCGCGTGCATCGTCATCAACCGAACTTCCGCAGGCCATGTTCCGTAGCTTCGCTGCCGTCACCATCCTCGTGTCATGTTTCACGGCAGCCGGATGGGCCCAATCTTCATCAACCGATGTTGCGGCGACATCGACACCCGCACGATCCGCCGCAAAGGGAGCGGCCAAGACAAAGTCAGCGGAAGGTGGATCGTGCCAGATCGGCGTCATTCCGATCGCCGGCAACCTGTTCCTCGTCGAGAAGTTCGGGCCGATCAGGCTCGCCGACACCTATGAACAGGCGTCCGTCGATGGGTGGGCGCTCGATGAGCTGGTGGTCTCGCGCGTTCGGGCTGCGGCGCCGGGCATGTCGGTGCGGCGGATCCCCTTCACCAAAGAGGAACTCGCAACCTACCCAAGACCCGCTTTCCGCTCCCGCCGCGACGAGACCGTCGAGAAATTCGCCAAGTATGTCGCTCGCGGAAGGAATTGCGAGCGTTACGTCCTCGTGCACAGGCATGGCGGCAGCCGGCGTGAATTCGGCATTGGCATTTCGAAGCACTACCTCGGCATCAATGCGGAGCTCTTCGCCATGATGTACATCCGCGTCTATGACGGACGAACCTTTCAATTGATCAATGAGGCGCCAGCATTGATGGAAGAGAACACGTTCGTTAACCGTTTGAAATACCATCTCGGAGGCCCCTCCCGTCCGATCGATCTCGCGATGTTTCCGGAGAAGGCCGCCGATGCCGCCGCGAACCAGGTGCTGCGCGACGGCGTACGGGAGATGCTGACGATAAGCCTCGACAGGACCCTGCCGGGGATGCTTCGACGTCAGTCCGGTGAAGCGGCACGGTAGTTGACCTCCGCAGTCTGCCGGAGATCGCGTACCGATCGGCCGCGCGAAATCGAATTGACCAACATGTCGTCCGATAGCGGCCGTCCAGCCCAGACGTAGTGCGTTGCCAATTCGCGGCAGACGCGCAACACAAGGCGTCGGTCGTCTCACGCCGATGAAAGGTTCCGCCTCATGATAAAGCTCTATTGGTCGCCGCGCTCGCGCTCGTTCTCCGCGATCTGGCTGCTGGAAGAAACCGGCCTGCCTTACGAACGCGTGCTGACCGACATTTCGACCGGCGCGCAGAAGACGCCGGAATATCTGGCGATCAACCCGATGGGCAAGGTGCCGGGACTAAAGGACGGCGACGCCGCGCTCGGCGAGGCGGCCGCGATCTGCGCCTACATCGCCGACCGCTATCCGGAAACGACACTGGCGCCCGCCGTCACCGATCCGCTGCGGGCAAAATATCTGCAATGGCTGTTCTTCTCGCCAAGCTGCATCGAGCCGGCGCTGATGCAGCTCTACACCAAGTTCGAAGTGCCGGCGAGCACGGCGGCGTGGGGAAGCGCCGACCAGACGTTTGACGCGCTCGACGCCGCCCTGCAGAAGGGACCGTGGATCCTCGGCGACAACTTCTCGGCCGCCGACATCATGCTCGGCTCCGGGCTGAACTTTGCGGTGCGGGCGTTCAAGATGGTGCCGTCGCGGCCGTCGTTCGACGCCTATATCGATCGCTGCGTGGCGCGCCCGGCGTTCCAGCGCGCGGAGAAGATCGCGGCGGGGTGAAGGAATTGTAGGGTGGGCAGAGCGAAGCGTGCCCACCATTGCAGAAACAATCCGACGAGAGATGGTGGGCACGGCTACGCCTTTGCCCACCCTACGCGACCTTGCTACGGGTCCAGACTCAAAATCTGCAAAACAACCCCATGCACAGTAGCTAAGCTTCTGGAATAGCTCAGGTAACGACGCGGGGGTCGACGTCCTGCGCGTAATCGACGCCGTCGATGCCGAATCCGAACAGGCGCAGAAACTGGCTCTTGTATTCCCCGAGGTCGGCCAGTTCGCCGAGCGTCTCGGTGGTGAGCAGCGGCCATCGCCGCATGACTTCCGTCTGAACTTTGGGCGAAAGCTCCCAGTCGTCGACCCGGATGCGCTTGGCGTCGTCGAGTTCGACATCCTTGCCGAGGCGGGTGCGGAACAGGCGGTCGATCTGTTCGATGCAGCCCTCATGGAGCCCGAGCTGCTTCATGACCTTGAACAGCACCGTGCCATAGAGCGGCACCACCGGAATGGCTGAACTCGCCTGGGTGACCACGGCCTTCAGCGCCACCACGCGGGCGGCGTCCTCGCCGAGCCGGCTGCGGATCGCTTCCGCCTTGCGGTCGAGATCGACCTTGGCGCGGCCGAGCGTGCCGTTCCAGTAGATCGGCCAGGTCAGTTCGCTGCCGATATAGGTGTAGTTGAGCGTCCGGAAGCCCGGCGCCAGCACACCGGCGTCCGCGAGCTGCGTCGATCCAGCGCTGCCAGTCCTCGCCGCCCATCACCGCGACCGTGGCGGCGGCTTCGTCCTCGCTCGCCGGCGCAATGGTGGTCTCGTAGACCTCGCCGGTTTCGGTGTTGAGCGTCTTGATGTCGACGGGCGCGCCGAGCGGCTTGATCGCCGAGCGCCAGGTCTTGCCGGTGACCGGATCGGTCCGGACCGGCGCGGCCATGCTGTAGACCAGCATGTCGAGCTGGCCGAACTTTTCGCGCACGCGCTCGATGAAGGTTTTCTTCAGCTCGTCGGAGAAGCCATCGCCCTCCAGCGTGACGGCAGCGCGTCCGATCTTGCCGGCCTCGAGCTCGAAGGCGCGATTGTTGTACCAGCCGGCGCTGCCGCTCTTGGTCGCGGAAGGCTCGCGCTCCATCGACACGCCGATGGTGTCCGCGCCGCCGGCAAAGGTCGCGACGATGCGGCTGGCAAGACCGTAACCGGTCGAGCAGCCCACCACGGCGACACGCTTGGGGCACTCCGGAATGGCGCCCTTGCCGAGAACGTAGGCGATCTGCTCGCGGACGTTGGCGGCGCAGCCGGCGGGATGTGCGGTCGTGCAGATGAAGCCTCGCACGCGCGGTTCGATAATCATGCCCACCCCATTTCGGATTGTTGCAAAGTCGCCATGCCGCCTGCCTGCCTCTCGCCACGAGCGAGGAGAGGCCAAGGCGAGATCACGCATCCATCCGCTTGAACACCAGCGTGGCGTTGGTGCCGCCGAAGCCGAAGGAGTTCGACAGCACGGTGCCGAGCTTGGCGTTGTCGATGCGCTTGCGCACGATCGGCATGTCGGCGAACACCGGATCGAGTTCGGTGATGTTGGCGCTCTCGCAGACGAAGCCGTTGTTCATCATCAGCAGCGAATAGATCGCCTCCTGCACGCCGGTGGCGCCGAGCGAGTGACCGGTCAGCGCCTTGGTCGCCGAGATCGGCGGGCACTTCTCGCCGGTGCCGAACACTTTCCGGATCGCCTCGATCTCCGGCGGATCGCCGGCCGGCGTCGAGGTCGCGTGCGGGTTGATGTAGTCGATCGGGGTCTTCACGGTCGCCATCGCCATGCGCATGCAGCGCTCGGCGCCCTCGCCCGACGGCGCGACCATGTCGTAGCCATCCGACGTCGCGCCATAGCCGACCACTTCGGCATAGATGCGCGCGCCGCGCGCCTTGGCATGTTCGAGTTCTTCCAGCACCACGACGCCGGCGCCGCCGGCAATGACAAAACCGTCGCGGCTGATGTCGTAGGGGCGCGAGGCGGTGGCCGGCGTTTCGTTGTATTTCGAGGACATCGCGCCCATCGCGTCGAACAGCACCGACAGCGACCAGTCGAGTTCCTCGCAGCCGCCGGCGAAGATCACGTCCTGCTTGCCGATCTGGATCGTCTCATAGGCATTGCCGATGCAGTGATTGGAGGTCGCGCAGGCCGACGAGATCGAATAGTTCACGCCCTTGATCTTGAACCAGGTCGCGAGCGTGGCCGACGCCGTCGACGACATCGCCTTCGGCACCGCGAACGGGCCGACGCGCTTGGGACCCTTGCTTCGGGTGATGTCGGCCGCTTCGACGATGGTGCGCGCCGACGGCCCGCCCGATCCCATGATGATGCCGGTGCGGACGTTCGAGACCTGCTCGGGCTCGAGCCCGGAGTCGCGGATCGCCTGCTCCATCGCGACGTGATTCCATGCCGCGCCTTCCGCCAGGAAGCGCATCGCGCGGCGGTCGATCACGTCGGCCGGATTGAGCGTCGGCGCGCCCTGCACCTGCGAACGAAAACCCATCTCGGCATATTTGGCCGCGCGCGTGATGCCGGATTTCGCTTCGTGAAGGCTCGCAAGCACTTCCTGGGTGTTGTTTCCGATGGACGAGACAATACCCATCCCCGTGATGACAACCCGCTTCATGATCGCCTCGCCTTACCGTTTCCGTTTGTCCGTGAAGATATTTTGATAGCGTGATCGCGCCGCTCAGCCCGGCTCGGTGCCTTGCTTGAACAACCCGACTTTCAGGTCCTTGGCGCGATAGATAATCTCGCCATCCATGGAAAGCCAGCCGTCGGCAACACCAAGCACGAGCTTTGAACGCATCACGCGTTTCATGTCGATGTTGTACACGACCTTGCGGGCATTCGGCAGCACCTGGCCGGAGAACTTCAGCTCGCCCAGCCCGAGCGCCCGGCCGCGTCCTTCGCCGCCTACCCAGCCGAGGTAGAACCCGACCAGCTGCCACATCGCGTCGAGGCCGAGGCAGCCCGGCATGACCGGATCGTTCTTGAAATGGCAGCCGAAGAACCACAGGTCCGGCTTCACATCGAGTTCGGCACGGATCAGGCCCTTGCCGAACTCGCCGCCCGTTTCGGAGATATCGGTGATGCGGTCGAACATCAGCATCGGCGGCAGCGGCAATTGTGCATTGCCCGGGCCGAACATCTCGCCCCGGCCGCAGGCCAGCAAATCCTCGTATTCGTAACCGCTGCGCCGATCCAGCATCGTTTTCCGCCTCTACCTTGGATGTCCCGATCGAGCGCTTTCTGAGCGAACCGGACCCGTTTCCCTACGGGAATACTTGCTTCCCGCAATTTGGCGCTACTTAGGGTGCTATCGGCACAACTGCCTGCCGAATTCGCATATGTGGTCCGCGCGCTCTGTAACATAGGCATCGCGGCCCGGCAAAGCATCGGAACGGGCCAAAACACAGCGATTAACGCTCTGGTTCCTGGGTAAGACTATCTAGTACCTTTCTAAACTGGGCCCCGTTCTAGTTGCGAAAAACTTGCATCTACCTGATTTCCTTTTATATTGGGCAAGAATATTGCCAGAGTTAGCGAGCGTGGTGCCTGAAGTGGACATGAACGACCAAACCTCGAATGCGAACGACGACGGTATCGATGCGGCGGCCCGGGCGGCCGGACATCAGCCGGCGTTGACCGGCTGTCCCTGGCACGACGTCAACGAGATGCTGCAGGCCGCCGGTCTCAGGCCGACCCGCCAGCGCATGGCGCTGGGCTGGCTGCTGTTCGGCAAGGGCGCCCGCCATCTGACCGCGGAAATGCTGTACGAGGAAGCCACGCTGGCCAAGGTTCCGGTGTCGCTGGCGACCGTCTACAACACGCTGAACCAGCTCACCGATGCGGGCCTGCTGCGCCAGGTCTCGGTCGACGGCACCAAGACCTATTTCGACACCAACGTGTCAGCGCATCACCACTTCTATCTCGAGAACAACCACGAGCTGGTCGACATTCCCGATCCGAATCTGGTGCTGTCGAAGATGCCGGACGTGCCGGAAGGCTACGAAATCGCCCGCGTCGACATGGTCGTGCGGCTGCGCAAGAAGCGCTGACGGGCCGCGCTCTCTACTCGTCGTCCCGGCGAAGGCCGGGACCCATACCCACAAATGTTAGTTGCTTGAAGAAGGCGTCTAGCCGCTTGCCATCACCGATGGGCCGCGGCGTATGGGTCCCGGCTCGAGGCCGGGACGACAGAAAGCTCTCACTCCACCTTCTCGTCCGCATACACGCCCCACAGGCGCTGCTGCTCGATCCAGCCGTCAAAGCCGTTGCCGATCACGCGGCACCAGCCGTTGGCGCATTTCTTGACCTGGGTGACGACGCCGGCCTGCAAGCGGGCGGCAACCGCGCTGGTCCGATCGGGGCGGTCGTAAATCGACGCCAGCTCGTCCTTGACCTTCATGGTGACGACGGCCGTGCGGCGGCCTGACAGCAGCGAATGATAGACCCAGCCTTCGGAGCCCTCGGAATCGCGCACGCGGCGCCAGTTCTCGAACTCGGCGGTGATTTCGACCGGCAGGCCCGAGCGGGTATAGATCCAGGCCACATCGTTGTCCTTGGTCGGACCGGCCCGCACATTCACGTGGTCTGATTTGAGGCTGACATAGCGCGGCACCGGCAGGCCGCTCGTGGTGGAGCCTGAATCCTTGGCCGAAAATCCTGTGCTGACCGATGCCAACAGCCAGCAACCCGCCAGCACCGCCACCGAACAGAAACGCCCCAACGCCATCAACCCGTCTCCTGCCGAGCCGACCTCAACCCGAATACTTCGCGTTGAAACCGCCCGAAAACCCCAGACCCCTGTACCGCGCCTTACTCGCCCCCGGATGCTCAGCCCCGAGGAGTTCTTGTCTTGGCCCGGCCTTCTGATAGAGAGGACGGAACGTTGCGAACAAGAACGCCCGAATTTTCCGCTGAAAATCCGTGGCAAGTATTTGGGAACCCAAGGACTTGCCCGACAAACAGCGGGACACCGGGACGCGCGGCTTCCGCAGTGTCGAACAACCGGGTTAATGAGGTCTGAACGGCGAGCTCTGGCGACCCATTGCCTCATGAGAGCAGTACATGTCGGTTAAGAAAAAACCTCTCGTCGTCGTCACCCGCAAGCTGCCGGACTCGATCGAGACCCGGATGCGCGAGCTGTTCGACGCGAGGCTGAACCTCGACGACACGCCGATGACGCCGGAACAGATTGCCGAAGCGGTGCGCACCGCCGACGTGCTGGTGCCGACCGTCACCGACACGATCAACGAGGCAATGCTGGGGCATCCCGACTGCAAGCTGCGCATGATCGCCAATTTCGGCAACGGCGTCGACAATATCGACGTCGTCAGCGGCGCATGCCCGTGGCATCACGGTGACCAACACGCCGAAAGTTTTGACCGAAGACACCGCCGACATGACCATGGCGCTGATTCTCGCGGTGCCGCGCCGGCTGATCGAGGGCGCATCGATCCTGACCGAGGGCAAGAGCTGGCCGGGCTGGTCGCCGACCTGGATGCTCGGCCATCGCATCGGCGGCAAGCGCCTCGGCATCATCGGCATGGGCCGCATCGGCCAGGCCGTCGCCCGCCGCGCCCGCGCCTTCGGCCTGCAGATCCACTATCACAACCGCCGCCCCGTCGCGCCCGTCATCGCCGAGGAACTCGGCGCGACCTATTGGGAAAGCCTCGACCAGATGCTGGCGCGGATGGACATCATCTCGGTGAACTGTCCGCATACGCCGGCGACCTATCATCTGTTGTCGGCGCGTCGGCTGAAGCTGATGCGGAAGGACGCCTATATCGTCAACACCGCGCGCGGCGGCGTGATCGACGAGGACACGCTGATCAAGCTGATCGAAGCCGGCGACATCGGCGGCGCCGGCCTCGACGTCTACGAGCACGAGCCCGCGGTCAATCCAAAGCTGGTGCGGCTGGCGAAAGCCGGCAAGGTGACGCTGCTGCCGCATATGGGCTCGGCCACCATCGAAGGCCGCGTCGAGATGGGCGAGAAGGTGATCATCAACATCCGCACCTTTCTCGACAACCACAAGCCGCCGGACCGCGTGCTGCCCAGCATGCTGTGAGGCAGGGGCAGGCGTGAGCGACGCACGGCATCGCTGCTCGACCGCCTCGCCGACGCCGTGGCGGGCTTTCATCCCGATCGAAGGATTCGCGTCGCCATCGACGGCGTCGATGGCGCCGGCAAGACGACGCTGGCGAATGCGCTGGCGCCGCTGGTTGCCGCGAAAGGCCGGCCGGTGATCCGCGCCTCGGTGGATGATTTTCACAATCCGCAGACGCGTTCGCTATGCGCGCGGAAGATATTCGCCTGACGGCTTTTATCTCAATTCCTATGACTACGATTCGTTTCGGCGATTGCTGCTCGAACCCTTGGGCCCCGGCGGCTCAGGCCAATATGTCAGCGAAGCGATTTGATCTCGCGCATGACAGGCCGTTCGAGCTCGATCCGCAACACGCCGCACCGACGGCGGCGCTCATCGTCGACGGCATTTTCCTGCATCGTCGCGGAGTTGCGATCCTGCTGGGACCTTTCGATATTCCTGAAAGTCGATTTCGACGTCTCGCTGCCACGCGGTGCGGCACGCGGTCCGAGCTTCGATGCGATCGATCCCGACTCGCCGCCGCATCGGCGCTATGTCGGTGGTCAGCGGAGATATCTTGCTGAATGCGACCCTGAGCAACAGGCTGACATCGTGATCGATTACAGCGATCTGCAAGCGCCGGTCGTTTTGAAATGGGGTTTGTAGATGGTCGTCCCGGCGAACGCCGGGACCCATTCGCCGCGGCAGTTGTTGGTTAAAGAAGGTATCTGACGCCTGTACCAAATCGAGGAGCCGCGGCGTATGGGTCCCGGCTCAAGGCCGGGACGACGATGGATTGGTGGCGCGGCTACGCTTACTTGATCTTGCGCCGTTCGCGCTTGCGCCATTCCGTGACGAAGGCCACGAACGCGGCGAGCGCCGGTGGTGGCTGGCGGCGACTTGGGTAATACAGGAAAGGTCCCGGAAACGGCGGGCACCAGTCGTCGAGCACGCTGACCAGCGCGCCCGACTTGATGCCGTAGCGAACGTAACCCTCGAACGTCGCCCAGAAGCCTACGCCATCATGCGCGGCGCGCAGCGCCAGGCCAAGATAGGTCGCGATCAATTTCGGGGGCGGCGAGATTTTCACGACACGCCCGGCCTTTTCGAACTCCCATTCCAGCATCGCGCCGCTGCCGAAACGGGTGCGGATGCAGGAATGTTCCAGCAGGTCCTTCGGATGTTTCGGGCTGCCATGCTGCGCGACGTATTCGCGCGAGGCCACCACCGCGTAGCGCTGCGGCGCGCCGAGCGAGACCGCGATCATGTCCTGCGCCAGATGCTCGCCATAGCGCACGCCGGCGTCGAAGCCTCCGGCCACGATATCGACGAACGCGCTCTCGCCGACGATCTCCAGATCGATCTTCGGATGGGCTGCAAGAAACGGCGCGATCATCGGCGCCAGCACCAGATCGATCGCCGGCGGCGGCGCATTGATGCGCAAACGTCCCGACGGCACCGCCCGCAAGCCGCGCACCTGATCGAGCGCCGCGCCGACATCCGACATCGCGGGACCGACACGGGCCAGCAGCAATTCGCCGGCTTCGGTCAGCGCCACGCTGCGCGTGGTGCGGTTCATCAGGCGCACGCCGAGCCGCTCCTCCATGTCGCGCAGCCGCTGGCTGAGGCTGGAGACGGAGACGCCCTGCTCGGTCGCGGCGCGGCGGAAATTCCTGGTGCGCGCCACGGCGACGAACGCATCGAGATCGCGGAGGTCGAAGTTTTTCATTGTTCGATATACTGAACAAGCTATTTACGATTGTCCAGCTTATCGCCTGCCGCGGCCGGCGCATATCAGCCTCGTCATCACGGCGCGAACATCGCCGCCGAACACGAGGAGAACCACCATGGAACAGCGCAAACTCGGCACCACAGGTCCATCCGTCTCGGCGCATCGGGCTCGGCTGCATGGGCATGTCCGATTTCTACGGCCCCGCCGACCGCAGCGAGAGCATCGCCACCATCCACGCCGCGCTCGACGCCGGCATCACCCTGCTCGACACCGGCGATTTCTACGGCATGGGCCACAATGAGATGCTGATCCGCGAAGCGCTCACGGGCCGCAATCGCGACAATGTCCAGATCAGCGTCAAGTTCGGCGCGCTGCGCGATGCCAGACAAGGGCTTTCTCGGCTATGACAGCCGCCCGGCGGCGATCAGGAATTTCGTCGCCTATTCGCTGCAGCGGCTCGGCGTCGACACGATCGACGTCTATCGGCCGGCGCGGCTCGATCCCGACGTGCCGATCGAGGAGAGCGTCGGCGCGATGGCCGACATGGTCAAGGCCGGCTGGATCAGGCATATCGGACTGTCCGAGGTCGGCTCCGACACCATTCGCCGGGCGCACGCGGTGCATCCGATCGTCGACCTGCAGATCGAATACTCGCTGCTCGCGCGCGGCATCGAGAGCGACATTCTGAAGACCTGCCGCGAGCTCGGCATCGGCATCACCGCCTACGGCGTGCTGGCGCGCGGGCTGATCAGCGGGCACTGGTCGAAGGAGCGCTCCGCCGCGCAGGATTTCCGCCAGATGAGCCCGCGCTTCCAGGGCGCCAATCTCGACGCCAACCTGGCGCTGGTGGAGTCGCTGCGCACCATTGCCGCCGAAGTCGGGGCATCGCCGGCGCAGGTCGCGATCGCCTGGGTCGCGGCGCAGGGCAACGACATCGTGCCGCTGGTCGGCGCGCGCCGCCGCGACCGGCTGTCCGAGGCGCTCGGCGCGCTCGATGTGAAACTGACGGACGCGCATCTCGCCGCGCTCGGCAAGGCCTTTCCGCCCGGCGTCGCCGCGGGCGCGCGCTATCCGGAGGCGCAGCTCGCGCATATGGACAGCGAGAAGCGGGTCGGCGTGAGGGGAATCTTCACCCGCCCCTCGAGGGGGCGGGTCGGCACGCATCGCAGATGCGTGACGGGGTGGGGTGAGGTCTCTCCACGCGCACACTGTCGGATGTGGAGAGACCGTCACCCCACCTCGGTCGCATTTCATGCGAACCGATCCGCCCCCTCAAGGGGCGGATGAAGCGAGCGCGTACCCGCTCAGATCGGTGATCGTGGGCTCGTCGCCGTTGAGCGGGTTTTGCGGGTCGCGGGCGTAGCGCAGGGTTTCGAAGCGCATGGCGCGGGCGTCGACCATCACGCAGACGTCCGACCAGGCTTTCGCCAAAACCGACGATTTCGCGGATCGCCTCCAGCGCCATCATCGAGCCCATCATGCCCGCCAGCGCGCCCATCACGCCGGCTTCGGCGCAGGCCGGCACGGTGCCGGGCGGCGGCGGTTCGGGAAACAGGCAGCGATAGGTCGGATTGAATGCGCCGTCCGCGCCGCGTTCATGCGCGCGGATCGTGGTCAGCGAGCCATCGAACTGGCCCAGCGCCGCCGTGATCAGCGGCTTGCCGGCAAGGAAACAGGCATCGGACACCAGATAGCGCGTTTCGAAATTGTCGGAGCCGTCGAGCACGAGATCGTAGCCGCCGATCAGCGACATCGCATTGCCTGCATCGAGACGCACCGCGTGCGCCTCGAAATGAACATGCGGATTGAGCGCGTCGATGACCTCCGCGGCGCTGTCGACCTTGCGCCGTCCGACGTCGCGCGTGGTGTGGATGATCTGGCGCTGCAGATTGGACAGCGAGACGATGTCGTCATCGACCGCGCCGAGCGTGCCGACACCGGCGGCCGCCAGATACATCAGGACCGGCGCGCCGAGACCGCCGGCGCCGATCACCAGCACCGACGCTTCCTTCAGCGCGGTCTGGCCGGGGCCGCCGACTTCGCGCAGCACGATGTGGCGGGCGTAGCGTTCGAGTTCGTCGGCCGTCAGCATGGTCGTTGCTTCCTCTCCGCGCGCGTCAAATCCTCATGGTGAGGAGCGCGGAACGCGCGTCTCGAACCATGTAGCCCCGATCGCCCGCGGCCATCCTTCGAGACGGCCGCTTCGCGGCCTCCTCAGGATGAGGACAGCCCTGAACCGGCGCGCTGTTGGTGCCGACCAAGCAGATGTGCTTAGTTGGCGGAACGTCAATGCGCACTCCCCCTTCCACTGCGGCATTCTCCTGGATTTGTCATGAGATCGATGCTTTCGGCAACATTTGTCATCACGGCTTTGGGTCTTGCGGCCGCCGATGCGCAGGCGCAGACGGCGCCCCCCGCCGCGGCGAAGCCGGTCAACACGGTACCGGCCCGCCCCGCGCTGCAGAAGCCGGAGGACACCGCCAATGCGATGGGGCAGGCCGAGCGGCTGGCGCTGCAGTCGGATCTGGCCTGGGTCGGGCAATATAACGGCGCGATCACAGGCGACGTCAGCGAGCGCATGGTCAACGCCATCAAGGAATTCCAGAAAGGGCGCGGCGGCAAGCCGACCGGCGTGCTCAATCCGCAGGAGCGCGGCATGCTTGCGGACACCGCGAAGCGAAAGCAGGAAAGCGTCGGCTGGAAGATCCAGACCGATCCCGGCACCGGCGTGCGGCTCGGTATCCCGACCAAACTGGTGCCGCAGCAGGCCAGCGACGCCAACGGCACCAAATGGACATCGCCATCAGGCACGATCCAGATTCAACTGGCGCGGCGCAAGGAAGCCGGCTCCACCATGGCAAAACTCGCCGAGCGAGAAAAGAAAGAGCCAGGGCGCACGATCGACTACACGGTCGTCAAGCCGGACTTCTTTGTGCTGTCCGGCCTGCAGGGGCTGAAGAAGTTTTATCTGCGCGGCACGCTCAAGGGCGATGAGGTCCGCATCCTCACCATCCTCTACGATCAGGCGGTAGGGAATACCGTGGAACCGGTCGTGATCGCGATGTCGAGCGCGTTCAATGCGTTTCCCGCCATCGCGCAAATCGCCGGACCGCCGCCGCGCAAGAGCGTGGAGTATGGCACCGGCCTCGTGGTCGGCGACGATGGCGCGATCATCGCCGATCGCCAGATCACCGATGGCTGCCTCACGGTTGCGATTGCGGGGCACGGCAATGCCGATCGCGTCGCCGAGGACAAGGACGCACGATCTCGCGCTGCTGCGCATCTATGGCGCGCGCGGGCTCAAGGCGCTCAATGTCGCCAGCGCCGCCGCCAAGACCGCGCTCGACCTCACCGGCATTGTCGATCCGCAAAATCAGGGCGGCGGTGCGGCGGTGAGCGGCAGCAAGGCTTCGGTGCCCCAGCTCGGCGGCGGCAGCGACATCGCGCTGACGCCGGCGCCGGCGCTCGGTTTTTCCGGCGCGCCTGCGCTCGATGGCGACGGCAGGTTTGCCGGCATCGCGCTGTTGAAGCCGGTGCAGGTCGCGGGGCCGACCAATGGCACTGCCGGCGGCGCAGGCGGTGCTGGTGACGTCGGATGCGGTGCGGGGATTTCCTCAAGGCCAATGGCGTGACGGCGACCGGGACATCGGCGGACGCGAAGGCGTCGGTCGTTCGCGTGATCTGCGTCAGGAAATAAACTGTCGTCACCCGCGAAGGCGGGTGACCCAGTATTCCAGAGACGTTCATTATTGAGCCGATAGGCCGCGGCGTACTGGATCCCCGCCTGCGCGGGGATGACGATCTTTGGCGTGGCCAGCGATACGGCTACTACGCCAGCGCGAACCGCACACCGGCACGGGCATGACCGCCGGCAATCCCGATCGGCGTACCGTCGGCGCGCCAGCAGGCGGCACCCGACATCATGCCGTCATCGTGGAACTGGATCGCGTTCATGCCGCCGGCAACGGTCGGCATCGCCTGCACTGTGTGGCCCATCGAGGTCAGTTTTGCGCGGACGCTTTCGGGCACGGCGGCTTCGACTTCGAGCGCGTTGCCTTCGGTCCACACCCGCGGCGCTTCGACCGCTTCCTGCAGGCTCATGCCGTGGTCGATCAGGTTGATCAGCGCCTGCATCGCGCTCGGAAAGATCCGCTTTCCGCCGGGCAGGCCGAGCGCATAGACGAGCTTGCCGTTACGCAGCGCCATCATCGGCGACATCGAGGTGGTGACGCGCTTGCCCGGCGCCAGCGACAGCGCATGGCCGGGACGCGGATCGTAGAGGTTCATGTAATTGTTCGGGATGGTGCCGAGGCCGGGGATCAGGATCTTCGCGCCGAACAGATTGTTGATGGTCTGCGTGGTCGCGACGACGTTGCCGAACGCATCCGCCGCCGTCATGTGCGTGGTGTGCGCGCTCTCCAGCTGCGCGATGCCGGCGCCCCAGGCTTGCGCCCGGTTCGGATCGATCGCGCGGCGGCGTTCGTCGGCATAGGCCTTTGAGGTCAGCCGCTCGACCGGCACGTTGATGAAATCAGGATCGCCGCTGGCGGCGGCGCGGTCGGCGAAGGCGATCTTGAGCACTTCGGCGAGGTAATGGATGTTGGCGGCGGAGCCGAAGCCGAGTTTTGCGAGATCAAAACCTTCGAGGATGTTGAGCATCTGCGCGATGTGCACGCCGGAGGCCGCCGGCGGCGGCGGGCCCAGAATTTCCCAGCCGCGATAATCGGCGCGGATCGGCTGGCGTTCGACGGTCTTGTAACGTGTGAGATCCTCGCGGGCGATGAAGCCGCCCTTCTTCTTCATGTAGTCGACGAGGATGTCGCCGAGCGGGCCGTGATACAGCGCCGCCTCGCCGCGCTGGGAGATGTAGGTCAGCGTTTCCGCATATTCCGACTGCACCACGCGCTCGCCGACCTTCAGCGGCGTCCCGTTCGGCAGATAGATCGCCGAAATCTCCTTGTCCTTCAGCATCTCCCCGGCGCTGTCGGTAATGCATTCATGCAGATAGGGCGTCGCCGCATAGCCGCGCGCGGCAAATTTGATCGCGGGCTGCATCACGTCGGCGAGCGGCATGGTGCCGAACCGCTGCAGCGTCTCGCACCAGGCCTTCAGCGAGCCCGGCACGGCGACGGCTTTCGGGCCGTTGAGGTTTTCGTCGCCGATCGTGTCGAACACGTCGTGCGCCGAGCCGGGTTTCGAGGTGTAGGTATCGGGCCGGACCGCCAGCGGCACCGTGCTCTGGCCGTCGATGAAGCGATGGCTGCCGTCGGCCAGCCGGATGTGGGCCATGCCGCCGCCGATGATGCCGACCATCATCGGCTCGACCACGGTCAGCGCGAACAATGTGGCGATCGCCGCGTCGATGGCGTTGCCGCCGGCCGCCAGCATTTCCGCGCCCGCGCTCGATGCCAGCGGATGATTGCTGACCACCATGCCGCGGCTGCCGGTCGCCGGCTGCTTGCGGCACTCAAAACCCATGGTTGCACGGTCCCGCCAATTGCCCGTCATGCGCTAATCCGCCTTTTTGTTGTCGTTTTCTGGCATCAGCCGGCAAGATTCGCGCATGGCCGTGTTCGCCCGGGATAGCCAGAATTCCACAATCCTGCATGATTGCAAGGTGACTGATTCGGACGTCCGCGATCTCTCCTTTGGGTCGGGCTGGGTA
This sequence comes from uncultured Alphaproteobacteria bacterium, assembly GCA_963783115.1. Classification (GTDB taxonomy): domain Bacteria; phylum Pseudomonadota; class Alphaproteobacteria; order Rhizobiales; family Xanthobacteraceae; genus Bradyrhizobium. The sequence goes on from CAWAMK010000013.1 coordinate 19,327, forward strand.
TGTCTGGGCGAGCTGAAGGCTTGCCGCCGCAGAATGCGGGCTTTTTGTAAGGCGTAACCCAAGTACCGCCAGAAGCCCCTCCAGAGGACTAGAAATGCAGACGATCGTACTGACCACCCAGAAGGGCGGGTCTGGAAAAAGCACGCTTGCCATCAGCCTGACACTTGCCGCGATCCGGGCCGGACACAATGTCCGCCTGATCGAGACCGACCCGCAAGGCACCGTTTCGAACTGGAAGCGCCGCCGCCGCTATGCCGCGCCGATCGTCGAGCCGATCTATGACGCCCGCGAGCTCGAAGAGCGCCTGCGATTGCTGCCGCGCGACGGCGTCACCGTGACGATCGTCGATACCGCCGGCGGCGAAACCGCCGCGACCAATTCCGCCATTCGCTATTCCGATCTCTGCCTGATCCCGACCCGGCCGAGCATCGCCGACATCGAGGCGACCGCATTGACGCTGCGCGTCATCCGCGCCTGGCACAAGCCGTTCGCCTACGTCCTGAACCAGACCCCGATCCGCGCCGCGGCGCGCCTTGCCGGCGCGGAAAACGCGCTCGGCGACGAGGCGGCACTCGAGGCCGCCGAGATCGTCGCAAAGCCCTTCATCGTGATGCGCAACGATTACCAGGACGCGCTGAGCGCCGGCCTCGCCGTCTGCGAATTCGCGCCGGGCGGCAAGTCCGCGCAGGAAGTGCGCGCGCTCTGGCAGTGGGTGGAGCAGCGGCTCGGCGATATGGCCGCGCCGACGGACGAGCCGGCCGTCGAGGATTTCGTGGAAGTCCCCGCCATCATTCCGAAATGGGCCGCCGCGATGCCGTCCTACGACAACGACGCCGCGCGCTTCCTGCGCGCCCCGGCCCGCGTCTGAACTCACGCTTCGCGCACATTGAATGCGCGAGGTGAACGCGGAGCGATCCGGCCACCAGCCCCGCCGGATTGCTCCGCTTCATTAATTTTAAGGATTCCGCCGCAGCCAGTTTTCGCGCGTGACGCGCCATTTTTCCGCGAGCGTCTGGCCGCTGTGATGGGCCAGCTCGATATAGCCGACGAATTCGGCGCCGGTCTTCTGCTTGACCCGGCGCGAGGCCATGTTGGTGGCCGCGTTGCAGGCATGGAAGCGCTCGATGCCGAGCGTGCGGAAGGCAAAATCGTTCACCGCCGAGACGGCCTCGCTCATCAGGCCCTGATTCCAGAAGCGCTCTGCCAGCCAGAAGCCGCGGTTGCCCTTCTCATCATCAGACCTGGGACGAAAGCGGATATTGCCGATCGCCTCGCCGTCGCCACGGCGCAGCACCAGCATCCAGTTATAGATCTCTTCCCCCGCGGCGACCCTCTCCAGCTCCCGCTCGATAAAAGTCACCGCGCCGTTTTCCGGATAGGGCCAGGGAACGTTCTGCGCGAGATGCTGGATGATGTTCCAGTTGTTGAAATGGCGCTGGATCGCCGGCGCATCCGACATCGCCAGCGGCCGCAGGATCAGCCGCGCGGTCTGCAATGTCGGCGTAATGGTTATTTCTGACATTTCGGACACCAGAAGGTCGAACGGCCGTTCTGCACGAAACGCCGCACGATACCGCTACAGCCCCCAGTCTGGCATTTTTCGCCCTCGCGGTCATAGACTTGAAATGAGTGCTGGAAATAACCAAGTTCGCCCGACGTCAGGCGATGATCGCTGATCGAGGAGCCGCCGGCCTTGATCGCCTGGTTCAGCACGGAATGAATTGAATTCACCAGCCGCCCGGCGTGATCGGTCGGCTCGCCTTTCTTGGTCGAAAGCGTCGCGGCCAGGCGCCGCGGCGACAGTTGCGAGCGGAACAGCGCCTCGCAGACATAGATATTGCCGAGGCCCGCGACCACGCGCTGGTCGAGCAGCGCGGCCTTCAGGCTGGTCTTCTTGTTGAAGCAGGATCGCGCCAGCATCGCGGCATCGAATTCGTTGCCAAGCGGTTCCGGGCCGAGGCCCTTCAACAGCGGTTCATCCTCCAGCGCCTTGCGGGCGATGATCTTCATGTAACCAAAGCGGCGCGGATCGTTGAACACGATCGCGGCCCCCGATGACATGTGGAACACCACGTGATCGTGCGCGCGATCCTCGCTGCGCGGATGGTGGAATTGGCCGGGCGTGCTGTTGCCGTCGCCTTCCAGCACCCGGAACGAGCCGGACATGCCCAGATGCATCAGGAGCACGTCGCCGGAGCCGAGATCGGCCATCAGATATTTGGCGCGGCGGCCGAGGCCGGTCACGGTCTGGCCCTCCAGCCGCGCGACAAAGTCCTTTTGGAAGGGAAACCGCAAATCCTTGCGCCGGGCTTCCGCCTTGAGGATTTTCGACCCCTCCATGGCGGGCTGCAGGCCGCGGCGGACGGTCTCAACTTCGGGCAATTCGGGCATGCAGGCATTCACCTTATGGAGGTGACGTGATAGCGCCATTGCGCCCGGCGCGCTATGGTCTGGGGTAGCGGAGTAAGCTTATGGATCGGCCGGACCAAACCACCCATTTCGGCTTCAGGGACGTGCCCCTGGGGGACAAGCAGACGCTGGTGAACGACGTCTTTCACAGCGTGGCGTCCCGTTACGATTTGATGAACGACCTGATGTCGGGCGGCCTGCACCGGGTCTGGAAGAACATCATGATCACGGCGCTCGACCCGCCGAAGTCAGATGCGCCCTTTGCCCTGCTCGACGTCGCGGGCGGCACCGGCGACATCGCCTTCCGCGCCGCCGAGGCGGCAGGCGCCGGGCTTCCGCGCCACCGTCTGCGACATCAACGCCGACATGCTCGACGTCGGCCGCAACCGCGCCGCGGCGCGCCATCTCGACGAGCAGGTTTCCTTTGTCGAGGGCAATGCCGAGGCGCTGGCGTTCGGCGACCGCACCTTCGACGCCTACACCATCGCGTTCGGCATCCGCAATGTGCCGCGGATCGATGCCGCGCTGCGCGAGGCCTATCGCGTGCTGCGGCCGGGCAGCCGGTTTCTGTGCCTGGAATTCTCCACCGTCGACGTGCCTGGACTCGACGCGCTGTACGATTTCTTCTCGTTCAAGGTGATCCCGCCGCTCGGCCGCGCGGTGACGGGCGATGCGGAGTCCTATCAGTACCTGGTGGAATCGATCCGGAAATTTCCCCGTCCCAATGCGTTTGCCGAGATGATCCGCGCCGCCGGCTTTTCGCGGGTGAAGTGGGAACCCCTCTCCGGCGGTATCGTGGCGTTGCATTCGGGCTGGCGTTTGTGATTTCTGCGGCGACCCACATCGCGCGGCTGGTCCGCGCTGGTTACGTGTTTGCGCGCGAAGGCGTGTTCGGCGTCGTCGATCCCAGCCTCGTGCCGCCGCCCGGACAGCTCGCGCTGCGGCTGGCGCGGCTGATCGAGCGACCGGGCGCCAAATCCGGACCGCGTTTGTCGCGGGCGCTGACCCGGCTCGGCCCCGCCTATCTCAAGCTCGGACAATTTCTGGCGACCCGGCCCGACGTGGTCGGTGTTGCGATGGCGCGCGACCTCGAAGCCTTGCAGGACCGGCTGCCGCCGTTTTCGCAGACCGAAGCCGATGCCGTGATCACGGCCTCGCTGGAACGCCCGGTGGCGCAGGCGTTTGTCAGCCTCGGACCACCGGTCGCGGCGGCTTCCATCGCGCAGGTGCATCGCGGCGTGGTGGAGCGCGACGGGGTGCACACGCCGGTCGCCGTCAAGGTGCTCCGGCCCAATGTCGCGTCGCGCTTCCGCCGCGACCTCGGCGATTTCTTCTTCGTCGCCAACAATGCGGAAGCGCATTCCGCCGAAGCGCGGCGGCTGCGGCTGATCGAGGTCATCAACACGATGTCGCGCTCGGTCGCGATGGAGATGGACCTGCGGCTGGAGGCGGCCGCGATGTCGGAGATGGCGGAGAACACACGCGACGATCCGGATTTCCGCGTCCCGACCGTCGACTGGGACCGCACCACCCACAACGTGCTGACGATGGAGTGGATCGACGGCATCGCGCTGAACGACCATTCGCGGCTGGCACAATCGGATGTCGACCTGCCCGACCTCGGGCGCAAGGTGATCCAGAGCTTTCTGCGCCACGCGCTGCGCGACGGCTTCTTCCATGCCGACATGCATCCCGGCAATCTCTTCCTCGACGATGCCGGCCGGCTGGTCGCCGTCGATTTCGGCATCATGGGCCGGCTCGGGCTGAAGGAGCGGCGTTTCCTCGCCGAAATTCTGCTGGGCTTCATCACGCGCGACTATCGCCGCGTCGCCGAAGTCCATTTCGAGGCCGGCTATGTGCCGGGCCATCACTCGGTGGAGAATTTCGCGCAAGCCATCCGCGCCATCGGCGAGCCGATCCATAATCGCACCGCCGAAGAAATCTCGATGGCGAAGCTCTTGACGCTGCTGCTCGAAGTCACCGGACTGTTCGACATGCAGACCCGGCCCGAACTGATCCTGCTGCAGAAGACCATGGTGGTGGTCGAAGGCGTGGCGCGCGGGTTCGATCCAAAACTCGATATCTGGAAGGTCGCCGATCCCGTGGTGCGCGAATGGATCGAGCGCAATCTCGGCCCGCTCGGCCGGATCCAGGGCGCGATGTCCGGCGCGGGCGAACTCGGCCGCGTGATGGGAAGCCTGCCGGCGATCGCCGCCCGCGCCGTGGCGGTGCTCGAAAACATGGAAAAGATGACCCGGGAGGGCCTGACGCTGTCGCCGGAGACGATCGCGGCGATCGGCCGTGCCGAGGGCCGCAAGAGCCGCTGGCGCACGGCGGCGCTCTGGGTCATCGCGCTGGCGTTTGTCGGGATTCTGATCGCGATCTGGTAGATGTGATTGCAATGCTATCACAAACTGATAGCATTGCGGTCATAACATGCTGGGAGGCCCGCCCATGGCCAGCCTGACCATCCGAAAGCTCGACGAGGCCATCAAAACCTATCTTCGTCTCCGATCGGCCAGAAACGGCCGCTCCGTCGAAGAGGAAGTCCGGGTCATCCTCGGAGAACTGATACAGGGGCGCCCATATCTGCCAGGCGACCCGCCTTCGCCAGGGTCCGCAGAGGCCCCCGCGCCGGCCCCACAGCCCTTCAGCCCGTCCAGCGGACGAAGCGTCACCCTGATCATCGGCGGCGGCATCGCCGCCTTCAAGTCGCTGGAGCTGATCCGGCGGCTGAAGGAACGGCAGATCGACGTCCGCTGCGTGCTGACCAAGGCCGCGCAGCAATTCGTCACGCCGCTTTCCGCCAGCGCGCTGTCGCACGAGCGCGTCTATACCGACCTGTTCGACCCCGGCAGCGAATTCGACGCCGGGCACATCCGGCTTGCCCGCGAATGCGATCTGATCGTGGTGGCGCCGGCGACCGCCGACCTGATGGCGAAGATGGCGCAGGGCCATGCCGACGATCTCGCCACCGCTATCCTGCTCGCCGCCGACCGGCCGATCCTGCTGGCGCCGGCGATGAACCCGCTGATGTGGAATAACGCCGCCACCCGCCGCAATGTGCTGCAGCTTCGCCGCGACGGCATTCACATGATCGGCCCCAACGCCGGCGAAATGGCCGAGTCGGGCGAGGCCGGCGTCGGACGGATGTCGGAGGCGGCCGAAATCGCCGCCGCCGCCGTCGACATTCTCCGCCCGCCGCGACCGCGGCCGCTCGCCGGCAAGCGCGTGCTGATCACCGCGGGACCGACGCATGAGGCGATCGACCCCGTGCGCTATATCGCCAATCGTTCTTCCGGCAAGCAGGGTTTTGCCATCGCCGCCGCGGCGCAGGCCGCCGGCGCCGAGGTCACGCTGGTCTCCGGCCCCGTCGAATTGCGCGATCCCGCCGGCGTCACGGTGATCCGCGTCGAGTTGGCGCGCGACATGCTGCACCGGGTAGAAGCCGCGCTGCCGGCCGATATCGCGATCTTCGCCGCCGCCGTCGCCGACTGGCGCGTCGTCAATGAGGGCGAGCAGAAGCTGAAAAAGACCTCTGCGGGCATGCCGCCGCTGCAACTGGTCGAAAACCCCGACATTCTCGCGACGATTTCGAAACTGCAGGACAGGCGCCCGCCGCTGGTGATCGGCTTTGCGGCGGAGACCGAACATTTGATCCACAACGCCAAGGCCAAGATCGCGCGCAAGGGCTGCGACTGGATCGTCGCCAACGACGTCTCGCCGGCAACCGGCGTGATGGGCGGCGACCGCAACACCGTTCATCTGCTGACGCGGGACGATGACAACCAGATCAGGGTCGACTCCTGGCCCGTGATGACCAAGGAACAGGTCGCGACCGAACTGGTGGCAAAGATAGCGAAGACCGTGGAGAAGAATTCGTGAGCGCGACAGTGAAGGTCGATATCTGCCAATTGCCGCACGCCGAAGGCCTCGCGCTGCCGGCCTATCAGAGCGCGGACGCCGCCGGGCTCGACCTGCTCGCCGCCGTTCCCGCGGACACGCCGTTGATCCTGGCCCCGGGCAAATATGCGATGGTGCCGACCGGGCTAACGATCGCGCTGCCCACAGGCTATGAGGCGCAGGTGCGGCCCCGTTCCGGGCTGGCCGCCAAGCATGGCGTCACCGTGCTGAATTCGCCGGGCACGGTGGATGCGGATTACCGCGGCGAGATCAACGTGCTGCTGATCAATCATGGCGATGCGCCGTTTTCGATCCGGCGCGGCGAGCGCATTGCGCAGATGGTGATCGCGCCGGTCGTGCAGGCGCAACTGGTTCCGGTGGCGCAGCTTTCGACGACCGACCGCGGCAGCGGCGGTTTCGGTTCGACCGGACGCTGAGACGTACATTAAAGACACTCTGGGCGCTAATTAGGCGAATTTTTCACAGCCTATTTTGCGTTCACGATCTGGACTCTTACCGCTCGACTCCCGAAGCGGATAGTCTCGACCCGATTCGTGCGGAGCGCGATCAGCAAAAGTGGGGTCCGGTCTTTTGTCCGGGCGCGCTCAATCCTATTGTCGGCGCATGATTTCAGCGCCAAACCGCTCACACCTGAGCGGATCATGCGCTGGGTGGCGCGGGGTCTGCTGTCGTGCGTTTTTGGGGCAAATAAATAATGTCGGGCTCAGTCGCGGCGATGCGTCGAACCCTGCTGTCGTGCACTTCGCTGGCACGCCGCGGCGCGATGACGCTTGCCGCCATTCTCTGCGTGTCCCCCAAACCGGCTTTCGCGGCCGAGATGGGCCTCACCGAGACGATTTCCGCCCTGCTTGACCTCAATCACCAGGAATTCGCGGCGCTGACGACGGCGCTGTCGCTGCTCGGCTTCACCGTGGTGGCGGCGATCCTGCTGATGCGCACGCGCATTCGGGCATCCAAGACGGAACTCAGCCTGCGCTCCGACATCGCCGACCTGCAGGTGCAGGCCGACCGCCTGCGCGCGCTGCTGTTCGCCGAGCCGCAGATCCTGATCGCCTGGGCGGCGGGCGACAACCGGCCGCAGATCAGCGGGGACACCTCGCTTCTGATCTCGCAGGATGCGCAGTCCAATTCGTCGCAGCGCATTCTCGCCTTCGGGACCTGGCTGCCGCCGGAACCGGCACGGCAGATGGACCATGCGGTCGACGCGCTGCGCGAGGCCGGCGAAGGTTTTCTGCTCAATCTCGCGACCTCGAACGGCCGCGCCATCGAAGCGATGGGCCGCGCCATCGGGGGCCAAGCCATTGTGCGGATTCGCGAACTCGGCGGGTTGCGCCGGGAACTCGCCGAATCCAATCTGCGCTACAGGACGCTGGTCGAAGAGACCGAGTTGCTGCGCGACTTCACGGCCGCGGCGCCCTGGCCGATCTGGGCCAAGAGCGTCGAGGGCAATCTGCGTTACGCCAACGCGGCGTATGTGCGGGCCACCGAGGGCGCCAGCGTCGCCGATACGATCCACCGCGGCCTCGAACTGCTGGAGAACGACCAGCGCGCCGAGATGAACCGGGTGCTGAACGACAACGCCAACTTCAGCGCGCGGCTGCCGATCGTGGTCGGCGGCGAGCGGCGCATCTATGACGTGCAGGCGATCAAGCTCGGCGGCGGCAGCGCCGGCATCGCCATCGACGCCAGCGAGGCCGCGCAATTGCGCGACGCCATGGAGCGGATGGCGGAGGCCCATCGCCGCACCCTCGACCAGTTGTCGTCGGGCGTCGCCGTGTTCGACGGCCAGCGGCGGCTCGCCTTCTACAATGAATCCTACCGGCGGCTGTGGGGCCTCGATCAGGTATTTCTGGATTCCAACCCCGACGATTCCAGCGTGCTCGACCGGCTGCGCGCGGCGCGCAAGCTGCCCGAACAGCCCGACTTCCGGGCCTGGAAGGCCAAGCTGCACGAAGCCTATCGCGCCGTGGATTCCGAGAGCTATAGCTGGTTCCTGCCCGACGGCCGCGCCCTGAGCGTCGTCACCACGCCGAACCTCGAAGGCGGCGTCACCTATTTGTTCGACAACGTCACCGAAAGCCTCGATCTCGCGCGCCGCTTCGACCGGCTGACCCGGGTTCAGCACGAGACGCTCGACAATCTCACCGAAGCGGTCGCGGTGTTCGGCAGCAACGGCCGCGTCGAGCTGTTCAACCCGGCTTTCGCGAAGATGTGGAAGCTGCCGGCGGAAGCGCTCAAGGAACAGCCGCACATCGAGACCGTGGAAGCCTGGTGCTTGCCGCTGTTCGACGACGCGCCGACATGGCGGGCGCTGCGCGAAGCGATCACCGCGATCGACAACCGCGCGCAGGTGGCGCTGAAACTCGAGCGCAAGGACGGCAGCGTGCTGGACTGCATGACCATGCCGTTGCCCGACGGCGCGACGCTGTTGACCTTCCAGGACATCAGCGACACCGAAAATGTCGAGCGCGCGCTGCGCGAGCGCAACGAAGCGCTCGAGGCCGCCGACCAGATGAAGGTGGATTTCGTCCACCACGTGTCCTACGAACTGCGCGCGCCGCTGACCACCATCATCGGCTTTGCGCATTTCCTCAGCGATCCCTCGACCGGACCGCTGACGCCGAAGCAGGCCGAGTATCTCGACTACGTCACCAAGTCGACCAACGCCCTGCTCGCGCTGACCAACAACATCCTCGACCTCGCCACCATCGATGCCGGCGCCATGAAGCTCGAACTCGGCCCGGTCAACATCGAAAAGGCGATCCAGGACGCCGCCGAAGGCATTCAGGATCGGCTGGCAACCGACCGCATCGAACTCAAGGTCGACATCGATTCCAACATCGGCAACTTCACCGGCGACGAGCGGCGCGTGGTGCAGGTGCTCTATAACCTGCTCGCCAACGCCGTCGGATTCTCGCCGCACGACGCCGCGGTGACGATCAGCGCGCAACGCACCGAGCATCGCGTGATCTTCACCGTCAGCGACAGCGGCCCCGGCATTCCATCCGACGTCAAGGACAAGGTGTTCGACTGGTTCGAGAGCCACTCGCACGGCTCGCGGCATCGCGGCGCCGGCCTCGGCCTGTCGCTGGTGCGCTCCTTTGTCGAACTGCATGGCGGCAAGGTGCGGGTCAATTCGGTGGTCGGCAAGGGCACGACGGTCACCTGCGACTTTCCGATCGACCAGAACGCGCACCGCAACGCCGCCGAATGACCGAGCCGGCAAAATTCACAATCGCGCTGGTGAACGAAACCGCCACGGCGCATCTGATGGCCGATCTCGCGCTGCTGGTCGGTCCGGGCGACGTCATCACGCTGTCGGGCGATCTCGGCGCGGGCAAGACCGCGGCCGCCCGCGCCATGATCCGCTATCTCGCCGACGATCCCGACGCTCGAAGTGCCGAGCCCGACATTCACGCTGGCGCAGAGCTACGATCTGCCGTATCCGATCGTGCACGCCGACCTCTACCGCATCAGCGATGCGAGCGAGCTCGAGGAAATCGGATTGTCGCCGCTGCCGGAGGGCACGCTGGCGCTGATCGAATGGCCGGAACGCGCGAGCGATGCGATGCCCGAGGACCGCATCGACATCGCCTTCAGCCATCGCTCGGCGCTCGGATCCGCCGCGCGCGCCGCCGAAATCACCGGCCATGGCAAGGCGGCGGCGCAGGTGACGCGGCTCGAGGCGCTGCGGGATTTCCTGACCGATGCCGGCTTGCTGGATAGCGCACGCGCAGCGCATGCCCGGCGATGCCTCGACGCGCTCCTATGCGCGGCTGATCCGCGACGACGTCTCCTCGATCCTGATGAACTCGCCGCGCCGTCCCGATGGCCCGGCGATCTATGACGGAAAATCCTACAGCGCGGCCGTGCATCTGGCCGAAGACGTCAAGCCGTTCGTCGCCATCGACAATGGACTGCGCGCGCACGGCTTTTCGGCGCCAATCATTCGTCACGCCGATCTGAATTCCGGGTTCCTGATCACCGAGGATTTCGGCAGCGCCGGCGTCGTCGAAGGCGACCCGCCGCAGCCGATCGTCGAGCGCTACGAGGCGGCGACCGACATGCTGGCGGAGCTGCATGGCAAGACCCTGCCGGAAACCGCGCCGGTGGCGCCGCAGTCCACCTATCAAATTCCGGTCTTCGATATCGATGCATGGCTGGTGGAGATCGGCCTGATGCTGGAATGGTATCTGCCGGATCGCGGCGCCGAGGTCAGCCCGCGAGCTGCGCGACGAATTCACCGCGATGTGGCGGACGTTGCTGGAGAAGCCGGCGGCCGCACCGCGAACCTGGGTGATGCGGGATTTTCATTCGCCCAACATCATCTGGCTCGGCGACCGCAAGGGAATCCTGCGCGTCGGCGTCATCGACTTCCAGGATGCCGTGCTGGGACCTGCCGCCTACGACCTGGTGTCGCTGCTGCAGGACGCGCGGATCGATGTCGCCGAGCAGCTCGAACTGTCGCTCTTGACCCGCTACATCAAGGCGCGGCCGCGCGGCCGATCCCCAGTTCGACCCGGCGGGCTTCGCCGAGCTTTACGCCATCATGTCGGCGCAGCGGAATACCCGCTTGCTCGGCACCTTCGCCCGGCTCAACCGGCGCGACGGCAAGCCGCAATACCTCCGCCACCAGCCCCGGATCTGGACCTATCTCGGCCGCTCGCTGGCGCACCCGGCGCTGGCGGAATTTCGCGACTGGTATGCCGCCAACGTGCCGCCGCCAGGGTCCTGATTTTTACCTCCTGTTAGCCAGCCTCCTCTTAATCTGGAACCCGCCATGCCGAGCCGGCTGGCGCAGCCAGATTTGAGATGGAACAACAGCCATGGCGGGGGCAGAACGGCGCCGCGGAGACCGGATCGTGTTCGAGCGCGGTTTTGCCGCGCACATGATGGGAATCGACGGTACCTGGCGGCGCGACTGCGTCATGGAGGACGTCTCCGAGACCGGCGCCAAGCTGACGGTCGAAGGCTCGGTCGAGGGCCTGCACCTGAAGGAATTCTTCCTGCTGCTGTCGTCCACGGGGCTGGCCTACCGGCGCTGCGAACTGGCCTGGGTCAATGGCGACCAGATCGGCGTCAATTTCCTCAAGCAGGGCGACAAGAAGAAGAAGGCCAGCCGAGCGCGGCGACCGGGAGGAAGCCAACGCCTGATTCGGCGGCTCGTCGTATCGGCCGTCATATGCGGTCATGCTGACGGCATCTCGGGGGTCGCTGCAACTGGCGAATTGCCGTGATATGATCCCGGCGCGATTTGGATGGTTCGAGAAACTTCCAGAAATGTCCGTGACACCCAGCAAAGCCATGGTTCTTGCCGCCGGCCTCGGTTTGCGCATGCGCCCGTTGACCGACCATATGCCAAAGCCGCTGGTGCGGGTGGCCGGACAGTCCCTGCTCGATCACGTGCTGGACAAGCTCGCCGACGCCGGCGTCAGCGAGGCCGTGGTCAACGTGCATTATCTGCCCGACCAGATCATCCAGCACACCGCGAGCCGCACGAGCCCCCGCATCGTCATTTCCGACGAGCGCGACGAGGTGCTCGGCACCGGCGGCGCCGTGGTGAAGGCGTTGCCGCTGTTGGGCAATGAGCCGTTCTTCCATCTCAACGCCGACACGATGTGGATCGACGGCGTGCGGCCCAATTTGACGCGGCTGGCCGAAACCTTCGATCCCGCACGGATGGACATCCTGCTGTTGATGGCGCCGACCACCAGCAGCATCGGCTACGCCGGCCGCGGCGACTACACGATGCTGCCGGACGGCGCGCTGCGCAAACGGAAAGAGCATCAGGTGGTGCCGTTCGTCTACGCCGGCGCGGCGATCATGTCGCCCGCGCTGTTCGCCGACGCGCCCGCACGGCGAATTTTCGCTGACGAAAATGTTCGATCGCGCCAACGAACAGGAACGGCTGTTTGGGCTGCGGCTCGACGGCGTCTGGATGCATGTCGGAACCCCCGACGCGGTGCAGGCCGCGGAAGAGGCGTTTCTGGAAAGCGTGGCGTAGATCCGTCCATCGTCGTCCGGACGCAGGGACCCATACCGCGTGTGCTCTCGGTGGGGGCGATAGCGGACGCTGCGCTTCGTCTACCTGACAGTCGCCAATGCGAGCCGTATCCGGTGGGCACGCGTCGGGCTGTATGGGCCCACGCGTACGCAGGGGCGCATGCTGATAGGTCCGACGGCCGGGACGACGGAGAGGTGGGCATCTCGCCCCCACCCATGACCTTCCCTCGATTACCTCCCTATATTGCGCCTGATCTCGAATCAGGAAGCCCATGCGCGTCTTCAGCGTTCCCGTCTCCGTACCGCTCCTGCGCACCGTCATCGCGGCGCTGGTCGACGGCCGGCTGGTCGAGGGATTCGAGGCGCGCAACAATCCGCTCAACCTCGCCACCGCGACGCTCTATCTGCCGACCCGGCGCGCCGGGCGGCTGGCGCGCGAAATCTTTCTCGATGAGCTGAAGACCGATGCGGCGATCCTGCCGCGCATCGTGGCGCTCGGCGACATCGACGAGGACGAACTGGCGTTTGCGGAAGGCACCGAGCAGTTCAGCGGCGTGGCGCCGCTCGACGTGCCGCCGCGGCTCGGCGAACTGGAGCGCCGGCTGACGCTGGCGCATCTGGTGGCGGCATGGGCGAAGAGTCCGGTGTCGGCGCCGCTCGTGGTCGGCGGTCCGGCCTCGACACTGGCGCTGGCCGGCGATCTGGCGCGGCTGATGGACGACATGGTGACGCGCGGCGTCGCCTGGGAAGCGCTCGACCGACTGGTGCCGGACCAGTTCGACAAATACTGGCAGCACTCGCTGGAATTCTTGCGCATCGCGCGCAAGGCATGGCCGGAGCATTTGAAGGAAATCGGCCGGATCGAACCCGCCGAGCGGCGCGACCGCCTGATCGAGGCCGAAGCCGCGCGGCTGACCGCGCATCATGCGGGGCCGGTGATCGCGGCGGGATCGACCGGCTCGATGCCGGCGACCGCAAAATTCCTCACTGCCGTGGCCGGCCTGAAGCTCGGCGCGGTGGTGCTGCCGGGGCTCGACACCGATCTCGACGAGGACGCCTGGCAGATCATCGGCGGCGTCAGGGACGCGCAGGGCAAATTCACCACGCAGCCTTCTTCGAACCATCCGCAATATGCGATGCATGGTCTGCTGGATCGCTTCGGCATCAAGCGCAGCGATGTCGAAATCCTCGGCACGCCACACCCTCATGGGCGCGAGGTGCTGGTGTCCGAGACGATGCGGCCGTCGAGCGCGACCGAGCAATGGCATGATCGGCTGGCCCAGCCGGATGTTGAGCTGAAGATCGCGGGCGGCATGGCAAAACTTGCCGTCGTCGAGGCGCCCAATTCCGAGATGGAAGCGCTGGCGATCGCGGTGGCGATGCGCGAGGCGCGGCATCTGGACAAGTCGGCGGCGCTGATTACGCCGGATCGCGCGCTGGCGCGGCGGGTGATGGCGGCGCTGCGGCGCTGGAATCTCGATTTTGACGATTCCGGCGGCGACGCCCTGATGGATACGCCGGCCGGCATTTTTGCGCGGCTGGCCGCGGAAGCCGCCAGCAGAGGGCTGGAGCCGCCGACGCTGCTCGCGCTGCTGAAGCATCCGCTGTTCCGGCTCGGCGGCGCAGCGGGCGCATTCAAGCGCGCCATCGAGACCCTCGAACTGGCGCTGCTGCGCGGTACCAGGCCGCAACCGGGTACGACGGGCCTTGTGCGCGACTTCGACCGTTTCCGCACTGAGCTGAAAAAACTCCGCAACCATGAGACATCCTCGCTACACGCCTCCGAGCCGCGCGCGAAATTGCGGGATCAGCGAACTCGACGAAGCGCAGGGGCTGATCGCGGCGCTGCTGATGGCATTGTCGCCGCTCGAAGTGATGGGCGCATCGAAGCCCTATGATTTTGCCGAGCTGGCGATACGCCATCGCGAAACGCTGATCGCGCTGTCGTCCGATCAGAACGGCATTGCCGTCGCCTTCGAGGAGACGCAGGGCGCGGCACTATCGGCGGCGTTCGACGATCTGCTGGCCGAGCAGAAGCCGAGCGGGCTGATGGTGCAGCTCGGCGATTACCCCGAATTGTTCCAGACCGCCTATGCCGATCGCATGGCGCGGCGGCCGGAATCGGCGACCGCGCAGCTCCATATCTACGGCCAGCTCGAAGCGCGACTGACCGAATCCGACCGCGTCATTCTCGGCGGGCTGGTCGAGGGCGTCTGGCCGCCGGCGCCGCGGGTCGATCCCTGGCTGAGCCGGCCGATGCGCCACGAACTCGGCCTCGATCTGCCGGAGCGGCGCATCGGCCTTTCCGCGCACGACTTTGCGCAGCTGCTGGGAACGGACGATGTGATCCTGACCCATGCGGCCAAGGTCGGCGGCGCGCCCGCTGTCGCCTCGCGCTTTCTGCACCGGCTGGAAGCCGTCGCCGGCGAAGCGCGCTGGGACGCGGCCAAAAGCGCCGGTGAAAACTACGTCCGCTACGCCGCCGAACTCGACCAGCCCGATAAGGTCGAGCCGATCGAACAGCCCGCGCCAAGACCGCCGGTCGCGACGCGGCCGACGAAATTGTCGGTCACGGCGATCGAGGACTGGCTGCGCGATCCCTATACGATCTACGCAAAGTACATCCTGCGGCTCGAGCCGCTCGATCCCGTCGACATGCCGCTGTCGGCGGCCGACCGCGGTTCGGCGATCCATGGCGCGCTCGGCGAGTTCACGCAGAAATTCGCCGACGCGCTGCCGCCACAGCCCGCACTGGTGCTGCGCGGCATCGGCGAGAAATTCTTCGCGCCGCTGATGGAGCGCCCCGAGGCGCGGGCGCTGTGGTGGCCGCGCTTCCAGCGCATCGCCAACTGGTTTGCCGATTGGGAAACGGCGCGGCGCGACGGAATCGAAAAAATCGACGCCGAGATCCGCGGCGAGATCAAGATCCCGCTCGACAATGAGCGCATCTTCACGCTGTCGGCGCGCGCCGACCGGATCGAGCAGCGCCACGACGGCAGCTTTGCGATCCTCGACTACAAGACCGGCCAGCCGCCGACGGGCAAACAGGTGCGCATGGGCCTGTCGCCGCAGTTGACGCTGGAGGCCGCGATCCTGCGCGAGGGCGGCTTTGAGAATATCCACGCCGGCTCGACCGTCGGCGAACTGGTCTATGTCAGGCTCAGCGGCAACAATCCGCCCGGCGAGCAGCGCACGCTGGAGCTGAAGATCAGGAGCAACGATACGCCGCAGCGGCCGGACGAAGCGGCGGACTATGCGCTCGAACAGCTCGAAGCGCTGATCCGCAAATTCGAGGACGAGGAGACGGCCTACACTTCGCTGAACCTGTCGATGTGGTCGAACCGCTACGGCGCCTATGACGACCTCGCGCGCATCAAGGAATGGTCGGCGGCCGGCGGGCTGGGGATCGAGGAATGGTGAAGGCCGCCCGCATCATTCCCGCCCAATGTGCGCGACACGCAGGCGCGCGCGTCCGATCCCGCGGCGTCCTCGTTCGTGTCGGCGAACGCCGGCTCGGGCAAGACGCATGTGCTGGTGCAGCGGGTGATCCGGCTGCTGCTCGACGGCGTGCCGCCGGAAAAAATCCTCTGCATCACGTTTACAAAAGCCGCCGCCGCCAACATGGCGGAGCGGGTGTTCACCACGCTCGGCCATTGGGTGACGCTCGACGACGACGCGCTGGACGCGGCGATCAAGGATGCCGGCATCGCGAATCCCTCACGCAAAGCTGCGCAAGTCGGCGCGTAAGTTATTTGCCTGCGCGCTGGAGACGCCGGGCGGGCTGAAGGTGCAGACCATCCACGCGCTGTGCACGCGGCTGCTGCAGCAATTCCCGTTCGAGGCCAACGTGCCGGCGCGGTTTGCCGTGCTCGACGACCGCGACCAGAACGAGATGATGGAACGCGCCAATCTCGGCGTCTTCCTCGAAGCCTCGCGCAACCCTGAAAGCGCCACCGGCCGCGCGCTGATGACGGCGATGGCGAGTGCCGCGGACGTCACCTTCAAGGACGTGGTGCGCGAGGCCTGCCTCAGCCGCGATCATTTCATGGCGTGGACCGATGCCGCCGGCAGCGCGCAGATCGCGGCCGCGCAGATTTCGGCCGCGCTCGGCGTCGATCCGAACGATCGCATCGAGGACGTCGAGCGCGACATCCTCGATGGCCCGAACCTTCCGCGCACCGAATGGGAGGCCGTTGCGCTGGTTCTGGAAACCGGCAGCAAGACCGATCAGGACCAGGCGGCGCGGCTGCGCGGCGCGCTGGTGTTTTCAGGCGCGGCGCAGGTCGACGAATATCTCGGCGTCTTCCTCACGGAGGCCGACCGCACGCCGCGCAAGTCGGTGGTGACGAAGAAATTCTGCGACAACAATCCGGCCGTCGGCCGGCTGATCGAGGCGGAAGCCCGCCGGATCCTGCCGCTGATCGCGCGCCGCCGCGCCTTGGTCGCGCGCGACCGCACCGAGGCGCTGCTCTATATCGCAACGGCTGCGGCGGCCAATTACCGGCGTGAAAAACAGGAACGCGGCCTGCTCGACTATGACGATTTGATCGACAAGACGCTGGCGATGCTCGACCGCGTCTCCTCGGGCTGGGTGCACTACAAGCTCGACCGCGGCGTCGACCATGTGCTGATCGACGAGGCGCAGGACACCAGTCCCCGGCAATGGGACATCGTCGCGCACGTCATTTCCGAATTCACCTCAGGCGCCGGCGCGCGCGACGGCATGGTGCGTACGGTGTTCGCGGTCGGCGACGAAAAACAATCGATCTTTTCGTTCCAGGGCGCTGCACCCCGCGAATTCGACCTGCGCCGCCGCGCCCTGCAGCAGAAGTTCGAGGGCGCCGGGCTGAAGTTCGATCCGGTGTCGTTCACCTATTCGTTCCGCTCGGGACCGGCGATCCTGCATGCGGTCGACCAGGTGTTTCGCGAGCAGGATATCTTTCGCAGCATCCATGCGGTCGATATCGGCAACCCGATCCATCACGCGCTGGCCGACGCAGGGCCGAGCCAGATCGATCTCTGGGAGCTTGCGGAATCCGACGACCGGCAGGACATCGAAGGCTGGCGCGCGCCGTTCGACGGCGTCGCCGCGACCAGCCCCGAAGTGAAGCTGGCGCGGCGCATCCAGGCCGAGATCAAGACGCTGGTCGGCAGCGGCGTGATGACCGGCAGCGCGAATAGCCGCCGGCCGCTGCGCTATGGCGACATGCTGGTGCTGGTGCGGCGGCGCGGCAACGCGTTCGATGCGGTGATCCAGGCGCTGAAGCATGCCAGCATTCCGGTCGCCGGCGCCGACCGCCTCAAGCTGACCGAGCACATCGCCATCATCGACCTGATGAACCTCGCCGACGCGCTGCTGCTGCCGCAGGACGATCTGGCGCTGGCGGTGGCGCTGAAGAGCCCGCTGTTCGGCCTCACCGATGACGACCTGTTCAAGATCGCCTGGCAGCGCAAAGGATCGTTGCGCGCGGCATTGTCCGAGCGCGCCGCGGCCGACGGCCGGCTGCGCGATGCGCTGTGGCGGCTCGAACAATGCGAGCGGCGCTTTGCGCACGAGACGCCGTTTGCGTTCTATGCCTGGCTGCTCGGCGGCGACGGCGGCCGCGCGCGCATCCTGCACCGGCTCGGGCACGAGGCGAACGACGCGCTGGATGAGTTTCTGGAGCTGGCGCTGAACTACGAACGCAAGGCGCCGGCCTCGCTGCAGGGTTTTATGGCGTGGCTGCGCACGGCCGACCTCGAAGTGAAGCGCGACATGGAAATCACGCGCGACGAGGTCCGCGTCATGACCGTGCATGGCGCCAAGGGGCTGGAGGCGTCCGTCGTGTTCCTGGTCGACACGACGACCTCGCCCTCGGATACGCAGCGGCTGAAGCTGATCAACCTGTCGCAGGGCAACGCCGATCCGCATGCGCCCGGCGTCGTGGTGTGGGCCGGCCGCAAGGCCGAGGATCCGCCGGCCGTCGTCGCGGCCCGCGCGGCGATGATCGGCGATACCGAGGACGAATACCGCCGCCTGCTCTATGTCGCGATGACGCGCGCGGCCGACCGGCTGATCGTCGGCGGCTGCCTGCCCGGCAACATGAGGAGCGTCCGGCCGCTGTCCTGGTACGACCTGATCACCAAGGGGCTCGAGGGCTCCGGCCTGCAGCTTCAGGAGATCGAGACCGCCGTCGGCCGGGTGAAGCGCTATACGCGGGCGGACGAGAGCGCTCCGTCGGCCGCGCCCGCCGTTGCGCCGACGCAGCCGGCTGCGTTGGTGCTGCCCAACTGGCTGCTGACCCCGGCACAGCCGGAAATCTCGGCGGAAAGTTTTGTACGGCCATCCGACCCGGCGGAAGCAGACAGCCGCAAGGTGCGGACCGCCGAATCACTCGAACAGCGCGCCCGCGCCCTGCAGCACGGCACGCTGGTGCACCGGTTGCTGCAGTCGCTGCCGGATATTGCCGCGCCGAGCCGCCATGAGGCCGCGCTGGCCTATCTGGCCCGCAATGCCGAGGGCTGGAGCGAGGAGGAACGGCAGGCGTTGGCCGAAAGCACGCTGGCGCTGATCGCCGATTCGCGTTTCGCGGCGGTATTTGCCCCCGGCAGCCGGGCCGAAGTCTCGATCGTCGGGCGGTTGGAGCGGCCGGGCGGACGCCCGGCGCTGGTATCCGGGCAGATCGACCGCCTCGTGGTCACCGAAAGCGAGGTCCTGATCGTCGATTTCAAGACCAACCATGCCCCGCCGAGCGACCCTGCCGAGGCGCCGAGGGGCTACGTCCGCCAGCTCGCGCTGTACCGGGCGGTGCTCGGCAAGCTTTATCCCCAGCTCCCGGTCCGCGCCGCGCTGCTTTGGACCGAAACCGCTGAATTAATGGAGATTTCGGCCCCCGCGCTGGAGGCCGAGCTGGCATCCATCATCTCGGCGTGACCCGTGCTTGACCCGGCAGGAGCGCGTTCATAGGTTTGCCCCTATCATCCCCCGGGCGCGATTCTCATCCGCGCCCTTTTATTCCTAACGAACGAGGTAATTCCCATGGCCGTTGGCAAGGTTTCTGACGCCGATTTCGAAGCCGAAGTGCTCAAGGCGACCGGGCCGGTGGTCGTCGATTTCTGGGCCGAATGGTGCGGCCCCTGCCGCATGATCGCCCCTGCCCTCGACGAGATTTCCGGCGCGATGGGCGACAAGGTCAAGATCGTGAAGCTGAACGTCGACGAGAGCCCGAAGACGGCCTCGAAATACGGCGTGATGTCGATCCCGACCTTGATGATCTTCAAGGGCGGCGAGATGGCCTCCCGCCAGGTCGGCGCCGCGCCGAAGGCGAAGCTGCAGCAGTGGATCACCGCTGCGGTGTGATCGGGTTTCGATTTGCTGATTTTGAAAACGGCCGGTGAACAACCGGCCGTTTTGTTTTGCGCTCAGCCGATCCAGCCCGTCGCCAGCGCATGCGCCAGTTCAGGCTGGCCATTCTTTCGCGCCAGCGCGGCCATCGCGTCGTGGTCGTACGGCACATGGCGGAAGGTGACGCGCCAGCCGCCAACGGCCGGTTCGAGAATCGCGTAGCGCGCATCGGGCGTGCCGGCTTCGACGGCATGCGGAAACGGATGCACGTCGCGAAAGCCGGGCGAGCCGACGCTGCCGGGATTGACGATCAACCGGCCGTCGCGAAGCCTGACCGCGCGTGCGATATGCGTGTGCGCGCAGAGGATCAGCGACTGCGTGATGCCGTGGGCATATTTTTCGATTGTCTCAAGCGATGAGATTCGCACGGTGCCATCGGGCAGAACCGTCTCCAGCCAGTAGATCTCGTCATTGTCAGGCGTGGCGTGGCAGAGAAAGACCTGACCGCGATACACGGCCGTCCTCGGCACCGCGCGCAGCCAGTCGAGATGGTGCGCATCGAGCTGCGCATGGGCCGGCCGGTCCCACGAGCCCATCTTCTCCGGCGGCCGGTCGATCAGATAGCGATCATGATTGCCGAGCACGTGAACGGCATCGAGCGCCATCAGCGCATCCATGGTTCGCCGCGCGTCGAGCGCGCCGCTCGCCATGTCGCCGAGATGGACGATGTCGCTTATGCCCTGCGCACGGATATCAGACAGCACGGCGTCGAGCGCGAGATAGTTTCCGTGCACGTCGGCGATGGCGGCAAAACGCATGCGAATTCCCAAACTTCCTGCAATTATGGTTGTACGACCGTGCAAAAACCATGTCAGGTCATTTAACTCATTTGGGTGACACCAGCCGGCAACATGCTGCTTTGGTTTTTGGCGGAACCCGGGTTCCGACTCGCGCGTCAGCACAATCCTTGGTTAGTGTTTTGCAACCACCGGGGCTGGATAGTTCTTAAGCAATCGATATTTCTTCCCGGGTCGCCGCTGGAAGCAATTCCAGCGGCATTTCCGTTTCGGCGCAGTACTTATCCCGGCGGCGTGCCGTTGATCGCAAGCACATGGCCGGCGAGATAGAGCGAGCCGGTGATCAGGATGCGCGGCGGCACTTCATAAGCAAGCCGCGACAACGCCTGTAACGCCGCTTCGACACCAGCAGCATTTTCCACGCGCATGCCGAGCGCGCGCGCCGCATCCGCCAGCCGATCCGGCGGCATCGCGTTGTCGCGATCGGGTATCGGCACGGTGATGATGTGCCGCGTCAGGCCGGCGAAATTGGCGAGAAACGCGCCGGCATCCTTGTTCGCCATCATGCCCGCGATCACCACCAGCGGGCGCGACACCCGCTCTTCGAGGTCGCCGAGCGCCGCCGCCGCGACGCGGCCGCCTTCGGCATTGTGCCCGCCATCGAGCCAGATCTCGCAGCCCTTCGGTCCCTGATCGACCAGCGCGCCGGTGACCAGCCGCTGCATCCGCGCCGGCCATTCGGCATTGACGATGCCCGCCTCGAACGCCGGCATGCCGATTTTGAACGCCTCGATCGCGCGCAGCGTTGCGATGGCGAGACCGGCATTGTCGAACTGATGCCGGCCGAACAGTTTCGGCGCCGCCAGATCCATCAGGCCGCGCTCGTCCTGATAGACCAGCCGCCCGCGCTCGACGCCGACATGCCATTGCTGTCCCGCCGCATGCATCGGCGCGCGCATGCGTTTCGCCTGCGCTTCGATCACCGCCATCGCTTCCGGCGCCTGCTCGGCGCAGATCACCGGCGCGCCGCGCTTGATGATGGCGGCCTTCTCGCCGGCGATCGGCAGCCAGCGTGTCGCCGAGGAATTCCATGTGATCCATGCTGATCGGCGTGATGACCGTCGCGATCGGCCGGTCGATGACGTTGGTGGCGTCGAGCCGTCCGCCGAGACCGGTTTCCAGCAGCACGACATCGGCGTCGTGTTCGGCGAACAGGCAAAACGCCGCCGCGGTCTGCATCTCGAAAATCGTGATCGGCTCGCCGGCATTGACCTGTTCGCAGTGCTCCAGCACCCGGCGCAACTCGGCGTCGCTTGCCAGCCTTCCGCCGCCCGTCTCGCCGATGCGAAAACATTCGTTGATCCGCACCAGATAGGGCGAGGTGTAGACGTGGACGCGCAGGCCTGCGGCTTCGAGCGTCGCGCGCAGATAGGCGATGGTCGAGCCCTTGCCGTTGGTGCCGGCGACATGGATCACCGGCGGCAACGTCGCCTGCGGGATGATCGAGCCGCGCCAGCAGACGGTGCATGCGATCGAGGCCGAGATCGATCTGCTTCGGATGCAACGCGGACAGCCGCGCGATCAGTTCATCGAGCGGCCGGGGATTGGCGGCAGGCAGGTTCACGCGTGCGGCGCAGCCGGCACGGCTTCCGGCGCCGCGACGATCTGCGCCGGGTCGGTGACCTCAGGCGCAGGTTTCGAGGCGGCTTCGAGCGCCGGCGACTTGGTCAGTATCCGGCACAGCCGCGCCAGCGTCGGGCGCATCTCGTGGCGATGCACGACCATGTCGATCATGCCGTGATCGAGCAGATATTCGGCGCGCTGGAATCCTTCCGGCAGTTTCTCGCGGATGGTCTGTTCGATCACGCGCGCGCCGGCAAAGCCGATCAGCGCGCCGGGCTCGGCGATCTGCACGTCGCCGAGCATGGCGTAGGACGCGGTGACGCCGCCGGTGGTCGGATTGGTCAGCACCACGATGTAGGGCAGCTTCGCTTCGCGCAGCATCTGCACGCCGACCGTGGTGCGCGGCATCTGCATCAGCGACAAAATGCCTTCCTGCATCCGCGCGCCGCCGGAGGCGGCGAACATGATGAATGGCGACTTCTTCTCGACCGCGAGTTCGAGCCCGCGCACGATCGCCTCGCCCGCGGCCATGCCGAGCGAACCGCCCATGAAATCGAAATCCTGAACTGCGACGACGACGCCGGCGCCTTCCAGCTTGCCGTAGCCGACCTTGATGGCGTCGTTCAGCCCGGTCTTGGCGCGCGCATCCTTGATGCGGTCGACATATTTGCGCTCGTCGCGAAACTTGAGCGGATCGGCCGTCACTTCCGGCAGCGCGATGTCGTACCAGGTCTCGTTGTCGAAGATCGATTTCAGCCGCGCCACCGCGCCCATGCGCATGTGGTAGTTCGAGCCGGGGATGACGAACTGGTTGGCCTCGACGTCCTTGTAGAACACGAGCTGCCCGGAATCCGGGCACTTGATCCACAAATTCTCCGGCGTCTCGCGGCGCAGGATGTTGCGGATTTTCGGCCGGACGACATTGGTGAGCCAATTCATGTTTCGCTCCGAAATGCGGTTAAGCGCATTGACTGGAATATGGCGAGCCCGGACCCAGCCCAACAAGCCGCGACTCAGGCCTATTCCACCCAATTATGGCTTATTCTGCGGCCTGTTTCGCGCCCCGTACGCCCTGCGCCAGCGCGGCTACCAGATCGGCAACGGCACCGACCGTCTTCGGGGTCGCGCGGCCCTCGCGTCGAGGCTACCGCACAGGGCATCGACCAGCGCGGTGCCGACCACGGAGCCATCGGCGCGTTCGGCAATTGCTCTCGCCGCGTCCGGCGTGCGGATGCCGAAGCCAACGCAAACCGGCAATTTGGTATGACGCTTGATGCGGGCGACGGCATCACCGACCACGTTTGAGTCGGCGCTGGCGCTGCCGGTGATACCGGTGACCGCGACGTAATAGACGAAGCCCGAAGTGTTCGCGAGCACCGCGGGCAGGCGCTTGTCGTCGGTCGTCGGCGTCGCCAGGCGGATGAAATTGAGCCCGGCCTTCAGCGCCGGAATGCACAGCTCGGTATCTTCCTCAGGCGGCAGGTCGACGATGATCAGGCCGTCGACGCCTGACGCCTTGGCATCGGTGAGGAATTTATCGACGCCGTAGATATAGATCGGATTGTAGTAGCCCATCAGCACCAGCGGCGTGGCGTCGTCGTCCTTGCGGAAGCCGCGGACCATTTCCAGCGTCTTCTTCAACGTCATGCCGGCCTTCAGCGCCCGCAGGCCGGCCGCCTGGATCGACGGCCCGTCCGCCATCGGATCGGTAAAGGGCATGCCGATCTCGATCATGTCGGCGCCGGCCTTCGGCAGCGCCTTGAGAATGTCGAGCGACGTCGCAGGATCGGGATCGCCGGCCATCAAAAAGGTGACGAACGCCGAGCGGCCTGTTTGGCGAGTTCGGCAAAGCGTGCGTCGATACGGGTGGTCATGTTGCGGCATTCGCTGTGCTATACCTCTCCCCGCCGGGGAGAGGTCGGCTGCGCAGCAGCCGGGTGAGGGGGATGGACAGGTTCAAGGCGAGAGCGAGAGCCCTTCGCGCGTCGCAGACAAGCGCGGAGGCGAAGCTATGGCAGGCGCTCCGCAATCGGAAGCTGGCGCGCTGGAAATTTCGCCGCCAGCATCCGATCGACAGATATATCGTCGACTTCGTGACACTCGACGGGAAGTTGATCGTCGAAGTCGATGGCGTGACGCACTCCGAGCCGTCTGGAGATACAACGAGACAAGGCCCGATCGGAGGTTCTCGAGGCCTGCGGCTTCTTTATCGTTCGGGTATCGAACACCGATGTGTACGAGAACCTCGAGGGAGTTCTTGAATTGATCGAAAGCTCTTTGAGATTCGACTGAGCGGATAGACCCCTCACCCGGCTGCTACGCAGCCGACCTCTCCCCGACGGGGAGAGGTGAAGAAAAGCGCTCATTGCGGGCATCACTTCTTCCTGCCCTTCAGAATTTCCGTGATCTGCGGAATGTCCTTGTCGCCGCGGCCGGAAAGATTGACGACCATCAGATGATCCCGCGGACGCTTTGGCGCGAGCTCCATCACCTTGGCGATGGCGTGCGCCGGCTCCAGGGCCGGCGGAATGCCTTCGAGCCGCGTCAGCAACTGAAACGCCGCGAGCGCTTCCTCGTCGGTCGCGGAGAGATAGGTGACCCGGCCGTTTTCGTGCAGCCAGGAATGCTCCGGGCCGATGCCGGGATAATCCAGCCCCGCCGAAATCGAATGCGCGTCCTGGATCTGGCCGTCCTCGTCCATCAGCAAATAGGTGCGGTTGCCGTGCAGCACGCCGGGACGGCCGCCGGCGATCGAGGCGGCGTGGAGCTGCGTCAGCCCGTGGCCGGCGGCCTCGACGCCGAAGATCTCGACGGAGGGATCGTCGAGGAAGGGGTGAAACAGGCCCATCGCGTTGGAGCCGCCGCCGATGCAGGCGACCAGCGAATCCGGCAGGCGGCCCTCGGCCTCCTGCATCTGCGTGCGCGTCTCGTCGCCGATCACGGACTGGAAGTCGCGCACCATCATCGGATAGGGATGCGGACCCGCTACCGTGCCGATGCAGTAGAACGTGTCGTGCACGTTGGTGACCCAGTCGCGCAGCGCGTCGTTCATCGCGTCCTTCAGCGTGCGCGCGCCGGACTGAACCGGGACGACCTTGGCGCCCAGCATTTCCATGCGGATCACGTTGGGCTGCTGCCGCTCGACGTCGACCGCGCCCATATAGACCACGCAGTCGAGCCCGAACCGCGCGCACAGCGTAGCGGTGGCGACACCGTGCTGGCCGGCGCCGGTCTCGGCGATGATGCGCTTCTTGCCCATGCGGCGCGCGACCATGATCTGGCCGAGCACGTTGTTGACCTTGTGCGAGCCGGTGTGATTCAGCTCCTCGCGCTTGAAATAGATTTTTGCGCCGCCGAGATGCTCGGTCAGCCGCTCGGCGAAATAAAGCGGCGACGGCCGGCCGACATAGGTTTTGAGATAGCCGTTCATCTCGGCCTGGAACGCCGGATCGGCCTTGGCGTCGGCATAGGCCTTTTCCAGATCGAGGATCAGCGGCATCAGCGTCTCGGCGACGTAGCGTCCGCCGAAAATGCCGAAATGCCCGCGCTCGTCGGGGCCGGTACGGAAGGAATTGGGCAGGCTTGGATTCATCGGACCATCAGTTCTTCGGTGGCGCGTGCGGCGCGAATGAAATGGCGGATCATCTCGGGGTCCTTGATCCCTGGCGCGCTTTCCACGCCAGAGGACACATCGACACCGCCGGCGCGGGTGACGCGAACCGCCTCCGCCAGATTATCGGCGGTGAGCCCGCCTGAAACCAGATACGGCAATTTGAGCTCGAGTTTCGCCAGAACGTGCCAGTCGAACACGGCCCCCAACCCGCCAGGGCGGGTGGCGCCTTTGGGCGCGCGGGCGTCGAACAGGATGCGGTCGGCGACGCTGGCATAGCCCGGCAGCACGGCGAGATCGGCCGAGGTCTCGACCGCGATCACCTTCATGACCGGAAGCGCGAATTTGGCCTTGATGTCGCGGACGCGCGCGGTGGTTTCCTTGCCGTGCAATTGCAGGAGATCCGGCCGCAGTGTCTCGACGATGTTTTCCAGCGTCGCGTCGTCGGCATCGACCGTCAGCGCCACCTTGGTGGCGCGGCCCTTGGCCTGCCGGCCGAGTTCCCGCGCGGTCTCGAGGCTGAGATGGCGCGGCGACGGGGGAAAGAACACGAAGCCCACCATGTCGGCGCCCGCCTCGAGCGCGGCATCGAGCGTCTCGCGCGTGGACAGGCCGCAGATTTTGACGAGCAGGGGCATAGTCTCTCAGGGCACGGATTTCAAGCCCCGCGACCTACTGGAACAGGGCTGACGGGGCGGGTTCTACAACGTCGCGCCCTGCTTGTCTCGCCCTGCGGACCCGTAGAATCCGTAACTGGACGGCGCCGGAAGCCGCTGCTGATCGGCCCGGGAAACCGCCGCCGCGGCCCTCAAAGCGTCGGTCTCCGCCCTGGCCCGGCGGGCATCCGCCTCGTACTGGCGCGCCGCGCGGCGCCAGTGGCGCTGGCGGAACCAGGTCGCCATGCCGCCCGCCGCCACCCCCAGGATGGCCACCGCAATGATCACGGCGAACAGCGGCATCGACACCGCGATGGCCGGATCGACCGAATTGAAGGGATCGAACGACACCGTGACGAAATGGCGGTTGGCGACCGCAAAGACGATGAAGATGAGGCCCAAGGGAATGACGACAAGCGCCGTGAAGAACTTTCGCATGACCATCTCTCGTCGTGATCGAGAAAGGCGGGCACCAAACCCGCAACACGGCTACCAAATCGTCAAATCGAATAACGCGCCTTACGCGCCAGCCTCGGGCGCGCCGTCCTCGCGGTTCAGCCGCTCGCGCATTTCCTTGCCGGTCTTGAAGAACGGCACGCTCTTCTGGTCGACCGGCACATGGGCGCCGGTGCGTGGATTGCGTCCTGCGCGGGCGGGACGATGCTTGACCGAGAAAGCGCCGAAGCCGCGCAGCTCGACACGGTCGCCGCGCGCCAATGCTGCCACGATCTCATCGAGAATCGCGTTCACAATGTTCTCCACATCCCGCTGGTAGAGGTGCGGGTTGTGCTCGGCGATGCGCTGAACAAGTTCGGATTTGATCATCGAAGTTGGGATCCGGGATCGTGCGGATATCCATTTCCGTGAAAATACCTTGCACTGTCAAGACGCTAAATCACTTTTGGGCAGCGCGGACCACGTCACGAACGGCCCAAAGAGGCTATGCGGCAACACTCGCAGTGCGGGAGAATGTGGCCAAGGGCCGCCGCGCAAGGCTCAGTTGGACGCCGCGGGACGCCACAATGCGAGCATGCCGTCGAGCGAGAGCTGATCGACCGCCCGGGCGACGCCGCCCTGCTCGATCTGGCGCGCAATGGAGCTCAAGCCGAGCGCATCGAACGTGATGGACGCCGCCGTCCGCAGGAATGTCAGGTCGCCGAAGCGCGGAACCAGCTTGAAGTCGTGCACCGGCAGATCGCTTTTGATCTTCTTTTCGGAAACCAGCCACGCGACGGCGGTTTTTTCATCGCCGAGCTGATCGACCAGCTTCAGTTCGACCGCCTGGCGGCCGGTGAAGACCCGCCCGTCCGCGACCTTTTCCAGCAGCGCGTCATCCATGCCGCGCCGCTCCTTCACCAGGCCGCGGAACCAGGCATAGGAATCCTTCACCAGCGCGTCGAGGGCGGCGCGCGCCTCCGGGCTGGTCGGCTCGAAACCGTTGGGCGCGGCCTTCAGCGGCGAGGATTTCACCTCCTCGACCTTGACGCCCACGGTCTTCAGCAACTCGCTGAAATTCGGAAACTGGAACAGCACGCCGATCGAGCCGACCAGCGAACTCTGCCGGGCGACGATCTGATCGGCGGCGATCGCCGCGATGTAGCCGCCCGACGCGGCCAGCCCCTCGACCACCACGACCACCGGCTTCTTGGCCTTCAGGCGCACCAGCGACATCATAAAGCTGCTCGGAGCCGGCGGTGGTGCCGCCGGGCGAATTGATGTGGATGATGACGGCGGCGTGGCTCGATTTCTCCAGCCGCTCCAGCGCCTCGACCCGCTGCTGGTCGCTGCGGATCAGCCCTTCGATGTTGACCCGCGCGATCGAGCCCGATGCCGTCAGCGCCGCCGGCCCGCTCGTCGTCGCGATCGCGCCGACGGCGACGATCGCCGCGATCGGCAACCAGGCCGGCGGCGACACGCCAGAAGGTCAGCTTGCGGCGGATCCTGCGGCGATCGACGATCACGTCCAAATCAAGCGACATCGAAATTCTCCAAAAATGTCCGCGCGTTTTGCATTCGCAGCGTGAGCGAAGCGTTATCTGATTACATCAATTGCGACGCAATTTGAAGAAAACAAGACCCTGCTCACCGTCGTCCCTGCGAACGCAGGGACCCATCCGCGTGATCTATCGGAGGGAGCGCTGGCATGACGCTGGCGTTGTGCTGCCGCTGACTGTGCATCGTTGACGAAGCCCCTCATTCCAGCGTGCCGCTTCGCATCGGCCACCTGCTCCGCCAGGGGCGACGAAGAAGCAAAAAAGGCCCCGGTCGAAACCGGGGCCTGATGTCGCATCGACAGATAAGCGAAGCGCTTACTTGTCGCGGTTCTTGAGCGCGGTGCCGAGAATGTCGCCCAGCGTCGCTCCCGAATCGGAGGAGCCGTACTGCGCGATGGCTTCCTTCTCTTCGGCGACTTCCAGCGCCTTGATCGAGACCTGCACCTTGCGGGCCTTCTTGTCGAACTGGATCACGCGGGCATCGACCTTCTCGCCGACGGCGAAACCGTTCGGCGCGCTGATCGTTGCGGTCACGGGCGAGCTCGGAGCGCTTGATGAAGGTGGTGAAGTCGGTGCCCGAGATCTTCACCTCGATGCCGGCTTCCTTCACTTCGAGCACTTCGCAGGTCACGACCGCGCCCTTCTTGACGTCGCCCGGCTCGGCGAAGGGGTCGCCTTCGAGCTGCTTGACGCCGAGCGAGATGCGCTCCTTTTCGACATCGACGTCGAGCACCACGGCCTTGACCATGTCGCCCTTCTTGAAGTTGTCGATGACCTGCTCGCCCGGAAGCTTCCAGTCGAGGTCGGACAGATGGACCATGCCGTCGACGTCGCCGTCGAGACCGAGGAACAGACCGAACTCGGTCTTGTTCTTGACTTCGCCTTCGACGGTCGAGCCGACCGGGAACTTCTCGACGAAGACTTCCCAGGGGTTGCGCATGGTCTGCTTGAGACCGAGCGAGATGCGGCGCTTGACCGAATCGACTTCGAGAACCTGCACTTCGACTTCCTGCGAGGTCGAAACGATCTTGCCGGGGTGCATGTTCTTCTTGGTCCACGACATTTCCGAGACGTGGATCAGGCCTTCGATGCCCGGCTCCAGTTCGACGAACGCGCCGTAGTCGGTGATGTTGGTGACGCGGCCGGTGAAGCGCGCGTTCAGCGGGTACTTGGCCTCGATGCCCTGCCACGGATCGTCCAGCAACTGCTTCATGCCGAGCGAAATGCGGTGGGTCTCGTGGTTGATCTTGATGATCTTGACCTTCACGGTCTGGCCGATGGTGAGCACTTCGGTCGGGTGATTGACCCGGCGCCAGGCGATATCGGTGACGTGAAGCAGGCCGTCGATGCCGCCGAGATCAACGAACGCACCGTAATCGGTGATGTTCTTGACCACGCCGTCGATCACCTGACCCTCTTCGAGGTTCTGCACCAGCTCCTGGCGCTGCTCGGCGCGGGTCTCTTCGAGAACCGTGCGGCGCGACACCACGATGTTGCCGCGGCGGCGATCCATCTTGAGGATCTGGAACGGCTGCGAGTTGTTCATCAGCGGCGCGACGTCGCGGATCGGGCGGATGTCGACCTGCGAGCGCGGCAGGAAGGCGACGGCGCCGTCGAGGTCGACCGTGAAGCCGCCCTTGACCTGGTTGAAGATGACGCCGTGAACCTTCTCGTTGTTGTTGAAGGCCTTCTCGAGCTTGCCCCAGCTTTCCTCGCGGCGCGCCTTGTCGCGCGACAGCACGGCTTCGCCGAGCGCATTTTCGATCCGGTCGAGGAACACCTCGACTTCGTCGCCAACCTTGAGATCGCTTTCGCGGCCGGGGCCGGCGAATTCGCGCAGCGCGACGCGGCCTTCGGTCTTCAGGCCGACGTCGATGACGGCCATGTCCTTTTCAATTGCAACTACCTTGCCCTTGATGACGGAGCTTTCCTGCAGATTGCCGCCGGCGAAGGACTCGTCCAGCATCGCAGCGAAATCGTCACGGGTAGGATTATAAGAAGCAGCAGTCGAAGCCATTTGTTCTCCAATGCGGGATATTGCCGGCCGTTCGGGTTAAAGGGCGCATCGCGCGTGAAGTGTCAGGGGTCCGCAAATCCTGACGACCGCTGTTTGCGGGAGGCGCAACAGCGGGCCGGCAGCATGCCTGCACGTTCGATACGTTGATTTATCCGGAGCCTGAAACGAGCGTATCGACTTCAAGAACCTGGAGCGGGCTTTCCTCCAATGACGGCGGGGGTTCAAACCTCCCGCCGGCCCGCTCGGACAGCCCTGATCTTATCGATGGCGGCCCGGATGGGCGTGGATATAGCCCCAAGGGCCATTTTCGGCAAGCCGGAAATGCCCGATTTACGGGCCGTTTGGGGCCGAAAGGGCCGCGCCGGCCACTCGCAAACCGACGCTTCACCGCGCTGGCGCGGACGGCCTCGACGATGGCGATGGCAGCGCGAACGCCGCCTTCGATGTCGAGATTGGAATTATCCAGGATGTGGGCGTCGGCCGCCGCCTTCAGGGGCGCCGCGGCGCGGTTCTTGTCCCGTTCGTCGCGCTTGAGGATGTCGGCCAGCACCATCGCCTCGTCGGCGGCTTCGCCACGCGCCAGCGCTTCCAGCGTCCGGCGGTGGGCCCGCACCTGCGGGTCGGCGACGACGAAGATCTTCACATCGGCATTCGGGCAGATCACGGTTCCGATGTCGCGGCCGTCGAGCACGGCGCCCGGCGGATCGGCCGCAAACTGGCGCTGAAAATTGACCAGCGCCTCGCGCACGCTGGGGATCGCCGATACGACCGAGGCCGCATCGCCGATGCGCTGCGACTTCAGCTCGGGATGTCCGAATTTTTCGGGATCGAGCTCCATCGCAACCGCCACCGCCCGCGCCTCGTCGGTGAGGTCAAACCCCTCATCCAGCAGCGCCTTCGCCACCGCGCGATAGATCACGCCGGTGTCGAGGTGGCGATAGCCGTAATGGTGAGCGAGCCGCTTGCCGAGCGTGCCCTTGCCGGATGCCGCCGGTCCGTCGATGGCGATGATCATGATACCCTATTGCCCGGATGGATATGGGCCGCGCGCGCGACGCAGCGGCCGTTCTTCGGTGAAAATGTTGCGCGATGCAAACTCGGCGGGGCTGCTGAAGGTCAGGTATTCGCGCATGGCGTCCGAAGGGTTCGCCGCCGTAAACCAGGGGCGATCCAGACGGCGTGCGGGATCGCAAACCCAATGTGGAACGCGCCCCAACCGGCGCTGCTTTGCCAGATATTCGGCGATTGCGCCCACCAGGGCGTCAAGCCGGCTGTCGCCCGTCAATTTCGGTTCGCGCTCGATCGACGCGTAGCGATCCTGGTCAGTTTTCGCCAAATCGAACGTGTCGACGAATTCGGCCAGGACGACGTCCCGCGGCGAACCGGCCTGAATCGTTTCAACCGCCTCAGCGAGGGTATTTGGGCGCATCGGCCGCTCCCGTGCGATTCATGTTCTTCAACAGGAACTGCTGCTTCTCGGGAGAAGCGGCGCTCAGGGGGAAGTATCGACCCAGTAAAGCTATCGCGTCCTCCGCGGTTGAGATCCCGACAACCCGCATCAAATTCAGGATATCCAACCGTTCGGTCTCGCCGCGAAGCGGGTCCATGATCCGGAATGCCTTCAGTTTGAGCGCCAACAAGTATTCCGCCGAGGGGACCGAGACCACAAGTCCCACCGGCGCGCCGTCGCGCGGAAACGACCCGAACTCGAGATGATCGGCGGCGCTGTCGGCAAGCGGACTGAGGTGAAACGCCACTCCGTCATTGAACCAGTCTTCCTGCCAGTGATTTCGATCGGCGATTTCGCGCACGACGGTCGCCAGCCAATCGGGCAGCGGATGGTCAAGCCTGGATACGTCAACATCTTCCGTAGCGAACCGGAAATTACTCGCCAGCATCAGCGCCGAACCGCCGTACACGGCGATCTGCAGCTTCGCTCCGGCCTGCGCCG
Source organism: uncultured Alphaproteobacteria bacterium (assembly GCA_963783115.1). GTDB lineage: Bacteria > Pseudomonadota > Alphaproteobacteria > Rhizobiales > Xanthobacteraceae > Bradyrhizobium. The sequence goes on from CAWAMK010000013.1 coordinate 51,635, forward strand.
CCGCGCGGCCAATCCTGTCGAATGCGTCGAGGAGCGCGTCGCGATCGAAGGCTGCACTCATCGCGCCTGCCTCATGCAAACTCCGCGCCCAGCGAGCGCATCATCGGGATGAAATCCGGAAAGCTGGTGGCGATGAAGGCGGTGTCGTCGACCTTGACCGGCTTGTCGGCGGCCAGCCCATCACCAGCGCCGACATCGCGATGCGGTGATCCATGTGGGTGGCGACGAGGCCGCCGCCGGGCACATGGCCGCGGCCCTCGACGATCAGATCGTCGCCTGCGATCTCGACCTTGACGCCGTTGACGCGCAGCATGGCGGCGGTCGCCTCCAGCCGGTCGGATTCCTTGACGCGCAGTTCCTGCAGGCCGCGCATGATGGTGGTGCCTTCGGCGAAGGAGGCTGCCACCGCCAGCACCAGATATTCGTCGATCATCGAGGGCGCGCGCTCCGGCGGCACCTCGACGCCGCGCAGTTTGGACGCGCGCACGCGCAAGGTGCGCCATCGGCTCGCCGGCGTCGCCGCGGACTTCGCTTTCCTCGATCGAAGCGCCCATCTCGCGCAGCGTCGTGAACAGCCCGGTGCGCAGCGGATTGGTCATGACGTCGGAGAAGATCGACGTCGGAGCCCTCGACGACCAGCGCCGCCACGATCGGGAATGCCGCCGAGGACGGATCGGCCGGCACCACGACGTCGGCGCCGTGCAGTTCGGGCTGGCCCGTCGAGCGCGATCTTGCGGCCGTGGCTGCCTTCATTGGTCGAGACGATCTCGGCGCCGAAATGTTTCAGCATCAGCTCGGTGTGATCGCGGCTGGCTTCCTGCTCGATGACCGTGGTGACGCCGGGCGCGGCGAGCCCCGCCAGCAGCACCGCCGACTTGATCTGGGCGGACGCCACCGGCGTCCGGTAGAGGATCGGCACGGGATCGCGGGCGCCGTGCAGCGTCAGCGGCAGGCGGCCGCCTTCCTTGGCTTCGCCGGCCTTGGCGCCCATCAATTCCAGGGGATCGAGGATCCGGCGCATCGGGCGGGAGCGCAGCGAGGCGTCGCCGTCGAACACCGCCGTGATCGGGCACCCGGCCACCGCCCCCATCACCAGCCGGCAGCCGGTGCCGGAATTGCCGAAATCGAGCGGGGAAGCCGGCTGGGCGAAGCCCGCCACGCCCACGCCCCTGACCTGCCAGGCAAACGGCCCGGTCCGCTCGACCTTGGCGCCCAGCGCCTGCATGGATTTGGCGGTATTGAGGACGTCTTCGCCCTCGAGCAGGCCGGAAATCCTGGTTTCGCCGACCGAAAGCGCCCCCAGGATGAGGGCACGGTGCGAAATCGACTTGTCGCCGGGAACGCGGACTTTGCCGCTCAAGGGGCCGCTGGCGCGGGATTCCAGCGGGGTTTGGGTGGTTGAATGGGTCAAGATTGTGGTCCTCTGCGGGGGCGGCAGTATCACATGGGCCACACGGCGTCACGCGGCCGTCAAATGCGACAAACCGCTATTGACAGCAGCCCCTCAACTAGCCAAGTGAAGCACCGTTTTTCAGAATTTCCCAGGATCCACACGTGGCCAAATCCGATCTCGGAACCAAACGCATTTGCCCGACGACGGGTAAGAAATTCTACGACCTGAACAAGAACCCGGTGATCTCGCCCTACACCGGCGAGGTGGTGCCGATTGCGCCGATTGCGCCGCCGCGGGCCGCCCGTGGCGATGCCGCACGCGCCGCGGCTGCCGCTTCGGCCACCGCCGCTGCCGATGCAGCCGGAGGCCGCCGAGGCCGAAGAGTTGGTCTCGCTCGAGGAGGCCGATGCCGAGGAGAATACCGGCAAGGTCAAGGCCGTGGTTCCCGAATCGGAAGACGACATCGAGATCGACGAGACCATCGAAGACGATGACGACGACGATTCCACCTTCATTCCGGACGAGGAAGAAGGCGATGAGGACGTCACCGACATCATCGGCGACGTCGGAGGCGACGAAGAGACTTGAGATCGGCCCTGAACTGTGTTCAGGGTCATCGCCCGCAAGTCGCCCAAGACTTGCGGGAGCATGGTCGCAGGACCGTGCGACTGTGAAGGGGCCATAGCTCAGCTGGGAGAGCGCTTGCATGGCATGCAAGAGGTCGGCGGTTCGATCCCGCCTGGCTCCACCACGCTTCGCCCTTCGGGCTTCGCGTGGCGCAGCCACGTGATGCCCGAAGGAGCGAAGCGTGGTGCCCGGCGTAGCCCGAAGGGCGAAGACGGGCTGGTAGACGTCTGCGTGATAGCCTCTGATCGCGATCTCGCGGCGATTGATCGATGTGGTACGTCTACATCCTCGCAGCCTCAGTTTCCCGACAGGAATACATCGGCGCAACCGCGGATCTGAAGCGCCGGTTGCGCGAAGCACAATGCCGGAAAAGTCCGCGCACACCGCGAAATTCAAACCTTGGCGAATTGATCTGGTACTGCGCTTTCCGCGACAAGCACAGAGCGCTCGCATTCGAGAAGTATCTGAAATCCCATTCCGGCCGCGCCTTCGCCAAGAAGCGCCTCTGAGCCGACGCCGCCCCCTACTCCCCCAACACCGCATTCAACCGATCGCGCAGCGCGACGATCTCGTTCTTCATCGCCACGAGTTCGCCGACCGAGCAGGCTGACGCCGCGAGGATCGATTGCGGCACCGCTCGCGCTTTCTCCCGCAGCGCCTCGCCCTTCGGCGTCAGCGCGATCAGCACCTGCCGCTCGTCCTCGGTGCTGCGCGTGCGCTTGATCAGTTCGGCCGCCTCCAGCCGCTTCAGCAGCGGCGTCAGCGTGCCGGAATCCAGGAACAGCCGCTCGCCGATGTCCTTGACCGGCACGCCGTCGCGCTCCCACAGCACCAGCATGACCAGATATTGCGGATAGGTCAGGCCGAGCCGGTCGAGCAGCGGCTTGTAGACGCGGTTGAACGCGTGCGCGGTGGAATACACCGCAAAGCAGATTTGATTGTCGAGCCGGAGCGGCATGTCGGCCGCATGTTTTCTGGCCATCACAACCTCGTCAGCGGGCAGCGCCCCGCACTCGATTTGGGCCCTAAGCGCCTGATTTCAATTGCATACAATTAAATTGCGCCGCTTGCAATAATTTATATTGTGCACAATCTAATTGTGTGCAATACATCATCCATCGAAACGGCAAACCCAAGGGAGACCGACATGTCCGTGAACGTGCTCTACAAGACCAGCGCCAAGGCCACCGGCGGCCGCGATGGCACCGCCGCGACCCTCGACGGCGCGCTCGACGTCAAGCTCGCCACCCCGAAGGAACTCGGCGGCGGCGGTGGCGCCGGCAACAATCCCGAGCAGCTGTTCGCGGCCGGCTATGCCGCCTGCTTCATCGGCGCGATGAAGTTCGTCGCCTCGCAGGGCGGCCCGAAGGTGCCCGCGGACGCCACGGTGACCTCCACCGTCGGCATCGGCCCGCGTTCGGAAGGCGGCTTTGGCCTCGATATCGACCTCGCCGTCTCGCTGCCCGGCCTTCCCAAGGCGGACGCGGAAGCGCTGGTCGCGAAGGCGCATCAGGTGTGCCCGTATTCCAACGCCACCCGCGGCAATGTGGATGTGCGCCTGACGGTCGTCTGACGACGCATCCGAACGGCCCGCCGCTGATGCCGGCGGGCCGTTCGCCGCCGCGGAATTTTCCGCGAGCTGCTACGGCGGCGCGTCATGCGCCTGTGCGCGAGACGCCATTGCTGCCGCGCCTGAAGACCGCTAGCTCAGGACTTCCATTCTCTCCTTGAGCGAAGGTTCTTTCCATGAGTTCTGCAAGCCGCTCCCGGCGCAATGACCGGCCTGCGCGTGATCGATCTGACGCGCGTGCTCGGCGGCCCCTATTGCACGCAGATCCTCGCCGACCACGGCGCCGACGTCATCAAGGTCGAACCGCCGGCCGGCGACGAGGTGCGCGACTGGGGCCCTCCGTTCCACGACGAGGACGCGGCCTATTTCGTCGGCATCAACCGCAACAAGCGCTCGATCGGGCTCGACCTCGCCTCCGAGGGCGGCCGCGCCGTGCTGATGAAGATGCTGGAGACCGCCGACGTCCTGATCGAGAATTTCAAGCCGGGCACGCTCGACAAATGGGGCATCGGCAACGACGTGCTGCGCGCGAAATTCCCAAAGCTCGTGCATTGCCGGATTTCCGGCTTCGGCGCCGACGGCCCGCGCGGCGGCAATCCCGGCTATGACGCCATCATCCAGGCCATGACCGGCATGATCGCGGCGACCGGCTCGCCGGAGAGCGGCCCGATGCGGATCGGCGTTCCCCTGGTCGACATCACCACCGGGCTTTACGCCGCGATCGGCATCCTGATGGCGCTGTCGGAGCGGCAGCGCTCGGGTCTCGGCCAGTTTCTCGAAACCACGCTGTACGAAACCGGCCTTGCGATCATGCATCCGCACACCGCGAATTATTTCATGCATGGCAAGCCGCCGTCGCCTGACCGGCAACGAGCATCCCGAACCTCGTGCCCTACGCGATCTTTCCGACCAGGACCGACAACATCTTCATCGGCGTCGGCAATGACGGCACCTTCCGCAAGCTCGCCAAGGAAATCGGCAAGCCCGAACTCGGCACCGATCCGCGCTTTGCCCGCAACAAGGACCGCATCGCCAACCGCGACGCGCTGCGCGCCGAACTCGCCGCCGTGTTCAGCCAGCATGAGGCCGAGCCGCTCTGCAATCGCCTGCTGGCGGCCGGCCTGCCGGCGGGTCCGGTGCAGAAGATCGACCAGGCGCTGACCAATCCGCATACGCTGCATCGCGGCGATATCATCGACGAAGGATTGGTACAAGGGCGTCGCCTCCCCGATCCGGCTGGAGCGGACCAAGCCGAGCCTGCGCCGGACGCCGCCGAAATTCAGCCAGCACACGTCAGAGGTGCTGGGCGAGTTCGGCTATTCCGAAGAGCGAGATCGAGGCGCTGGTCGCCAAGGGCGCGGTCTGCGGCGCCGAGCGCAAGCGCTGAGCTGTCTCGTGTCCCGGACGCGGCGCAGCGTCTCTTGACGGTGCACCGCAGAGCCGGGCGCATCGTCTGGCCGGCTTGCGCAGCAACGTGCCGATGCGCCTTCGCCTATTTTCCGGCTTCCCTTGGCGCACGCTTCCCCGATACCATCCTTTCGCTTATACGGTCATTTGCACGTCATCCGGCGCTGTTATCGCGCGAAACGAAGATGACGACCCCAACCCGGAGGAATTCCATGGCACTTCGACAATTCGGCGCAGCGGCGGCAGTCGACTGCTGCGCTGGCGCTCGCAACGCCTGCCCACGCCGCGACCGAGATCCAGTGGTGGCACGCCATGACCGGCGGCAACAACGACATCGTCAACAAGCTCGCCGAGGATTTCAACGCCAGCCAGTCCGACTACAAGGTCGTGCCGTCCTACAAGGGCACCTATCCCGACACCATGAATGCCGGCATCGCCGCGTTCCGCGCCGGCAACGCGCCGCATATCATGCAGGTGTTCGAGGTCGGCACCGCCACCATGATGAGCGCCACCGGCGCCATCAAGCCGGTCTACCAGCTGATGAAGGATGCCGGCGAGCCGTTCGACCCCAAGGCCTATCTGCCGACCATCACCGGCTACTACTCGACCTCGAAGGGCGAGATGCTGTCGTTCCCCTTCAACTCGTCCTCGATGGTGATGTGGATCAACAAGGATGAATTGAAGAAGGCCGGCGTCACCGAGATTCCGAAGACCTGGCCGGAAGTGTTCGACGCCGCCAAGAAGCTGAAGGCGGCCGGCCACGACGACCTGCGGCTTCTCCAACGCCTGGGTCACCTGGGCGCATATCGAGCAGTTCTCCGCCTGGCACAACGTGCCGATCGGCACCAAGGCCAACGGCCTCGACGGTTTCGACACCGTGCTGAAGTTCAACTCGCCGCTGCACGTGAAGCATCTGCAGAACCTGATCGACCTGCAGAAGGACAAGACCTACGACTATGGCGGCCGCGACAGCAAGAACGAGGCCCGCTTCGCCTCCGGCGAATGCGCGATCTTCCTGACCTCGTCGGGCTACTACGGCACCGCCAAGGGCACCGCCAAGTTCGACTTCACCTCGGCGCCGATGCCCTATTATCCGGACGTCGCGGGCGCGCCGCAGAACTCGATCATCGGCGGCGCTTCGCTGTGGGTGATGGGCGGCAAGAAGCCGGAAGAGTACAAGGGCGTCGCCAAGTTCTTCACCTTCCTGTCCGACACCAACCGCCAGGCCAAGCTGCACCAGGAATCCGGCTATCTGCCGATCACCAAGGCGGCCTACGAGAAGTCGATCAAGGACGGCTTCTACGAGAAGAACCCGACCCTGCAGACGCCGCTGAAGGAACTCACCAACAAGGAGCCGACCGAGAATTCGCGCGGCCTGCGCTTCGGCAACATGGTGCAGATGCGCGACCTCTGGGCCGAGGAGATCGAGGCGGCGCTGGCCGGCAAGAAGACCGCCCAAGGAAGCGCTCGACGCGGCGGTGGCGCGCGGCAATGCGATGTTGCGCACCTTCGAGAAGACGGCAAAATAGACTGAGCTAGCTCACCGGCGCTCCCTCTCCGTGATCCGGAGAGGGAGCGCTTGCATCATCCGGCAGACCGCGGCACCTGAATGGAAAAGTCCGCCGTCTTCAACAACAGGCTGCTGCCGTACCTGCTGCTTCTGCCGCAGCTCGTCATCACCTTCGTTTTCTTCTACTGGCCGGCGAGCCAGGCGGTCTGGCAATCCTTTCTGCGCGAGGACGCGTTCGGTCTCGTCTCCGAATTCGTCGGGCTGGAAAACTACCAGGCGCTGTTCGCCCAGCCTGAATATTACAAGTCGATGCTGACGACCGCGATCTTCTCCTCGCTGGTCGCCGCGCTCTCGCTCTCGATCGCGCTGCTGTTCGCGACGCAGGCCGACAAGAACCTGAAGGCCGCGCGGCGCCTACAAGACGCTGATGATCTGGCCCTATGCGGTGGCGCCCGCGGTCGCCGGCGTGCTCTGGTTCTTCATGTTCCAGCCCTCGCTCGGCACGCTGGCGCGGCCGCTGCGCTGCATGGGCTTCGACTGGAATCCGCTGCTCAACGGCAACCACGCCATGCTCCTCGTGGTGATGGCCGCGGTGTGGAAGCAGATCTCCTACAATTTCCTGTTCTTCCTCGCCGGCCTGCAGTCGATCCCGAAAAGCGTGCTCGAGGCCGGCGCCATCGACGGCGCCGGCCCGATGCGGCGGTTCTGGACCATCGTCTTCCCGCTGCTGTCGCCGACCACGTTCTTCCTGCTGGTCGTCAACGTCGTCTACGTCTTCTTCGACACGTTCGGCATCATCGACGCCGTGACCGGCGGCGGCCCGGCCGGCGCCACCACCACCATGGTCTACAAGGTCTATGCCGACGGCCGGCTCGGCGGCGATCTCGGCGGCTCGGCCGCGCAGTCGGTGGTGCTGATGGTGATCGTGATCGCGCTGACCGCGATCCAGTTCCGCTATGTCGAACGCAAGGTGCAGTACTGATGGTCGAGCACCGCCCGCTCAGCGACTTCATCGCCTACGCCATCCTGACGCTCGGCGTCTTCATCGTCGCCTTCCCGGTCTATCTGGCGCTGATCGCCTCGACCCATGACGCCGCGACCGTGGTCGGCGGCCACATGCCGGTGACGCCCGGCAGCCAGACGCTGGAAAATTACTACCGCGCGATCTTCGTCGGCGGCTCGCGCACCAGCCGCGAGCCGGTCGCCAACATGCTGATCAACTCCTTCGTCTCGGCGATCGGCATTGCGCGTCGGCAAGATCTTCATCTCGATCCTGTCGGCCTACGCCGTCGTCTATTTCCGCTTTCCGTTCCGCAAGACCGCGTTCTGGATCATCTTCGTCACGCTGATGCTGCCGGTCGAGGTGCGCATCTATCCGACCTACAAGGTGGTCGCCGACCTGAAGATGCTCGACACCTATGCCGGCCTGATCCTGCCGCTGATCGCGTCCGCCACCGGCACGCTGCTTGTTCCGCCAGTTCTTCATGACCGTCCCGGATGAACTGCTGGAAGCCTCGCGCATCGACGGCGCCGGCCCGTTCCGCTTCTTCTGGGATACGCTGCTGCCGCTGTCGGTCACGACGATCGCCGCGCTGTTCGTGATCCAGTTCATCTATGGCTGGAATCAGTATCTCTGGCCGCTTTTGATCACCACGCAGGATTCGATGCAGACCATCGTGATCGGCATCAAGAAGATGCTGGTGACGACCGACGAACTCGCCGAATGGCAGCTCGCGATGGCGACCGCGATCCTCGCCATGCTGCCGCCGGTCGCGGTCGTCATCTTCATGCAGCGGCTGTTCGTGCGCGGCCTGGTCGAGACGGAAAAGTGAAATGGCCAACGTCACGCTGCGCAACGTCCGCAAGACCTATGCCGGCGGCTTCGAAGCCATCAAGGGCATCGATTTCGACGTCGGCGACGGCCAGTTCTGCGTGCTGGTCGGCCCTTCCGGCTGCGGCAAGTCGACGCTGCTGCGCATGGTCGCAGGCCTGGAGACCATCACCGGCGGCGAGATCGATATCGGCGGGCGCGTCGTCAACCAGATCGAGCCGGCCGACCGCGACATCGCGATGGTGTTCCAGAACTACGCGCTCTACCCGCATATGAGCGTCTACAACAACATGGCCTACGGCCTGCGCAACCGCGGCATGGCCGAAGCCCGAGATCAAGACGCGCGTCGAGGAAGCCGCGCGCATTCTCGAACTCGGCGCCATGCTCGAGCGCAAGCCGCGGCAATTGTCCGGCGGCCAGCGCCAGCGCGTGGCGATGGGCCGCGCCATCGTGCGGCAGCCAAAAGTGTTCCTGTTCGACGAGCCGCTGTCGAACCTCGACGCCAAGCTGCGCATCGCCATGCGGGTCGAAATCCGCAAACTGCAGCGCCGGCTCTCCACGACCTCGATCTACGTCACCCACGACCAGCTCGAGGCGATGACGCTGGCCGATATTCTGGTGGTCATGAACGGCGGCCAGGTCGAGCAGATCGGCAATCCGCTCGATATCTACCAGAAGCCCGCGACCACCTTCGTCGCCTCCTTCATCGGCGCGCCGCCGATGAATCTGATGCCGCTGCGCTCCGACGAGATCAAATCGCAACTGGCCGGCGATACCCGAATCGACGAGGCCGGCATCCTCGGCATCCGCCCTGAGGATTTCGTCATCACCAACGAAACGGTTTCCGGCGGCGTGGCGCTCGGCCTCACCGTGGAAGCGATCGAGCGCGTCGGCGCCGAAACCTTCATCTACGGCACGAGGCAGCAGGAAGTTCAGGGCGTCGCCGCCACCCCCGGCGAACTGCCGCCGGGCGAGGTGATCGTGCGGATTCCCGGCGCCGTCGGCCCCGCCATCGGCGAGCGAATCAGGGCGGTGGCCGCCAGCGACAAGCTGCATCTATTTACCGCCGACGGCCGCAAGCGGGTGGGTGGGTAATGCGGTCATTCCGGGGCGGTGCGAAGCATCGAACCCGGAATCTCGAGATTCCGGGTTCGCGCTCGCGCGCCCGGAATGACGGATCTGAACCCGCCGCGGCCGATTTACGCAGCTTTCAGAGGCGCTTGAACCCACCCCAAATCACCCCCATATTCCCTGGTGACCGGACGGCAAGTCGGCCGGCCGGTTGAATGGGGCGCCGCAAGGGCCCCTCAAAGTCGCTTCGAGAGGACTTTGTAATGTCTCGTGTTCCTTCGTTATCCAGTCCGTTCCTGCTTGGGTTCGACGAAATCGAGCGTGCGCTCGATCGCGTCGTCAAAGGCGCCGACGGTTATCCTCCCTACAACATCGAGCGGTGTGACCGTGCCAACGGCCAGCCCGAACGGCTGCGCATCACGCTCGCGGTGGCGGGTTTTACCCGCGACCAACTCGATGTGACCATTGAGGAAAACCAGCTCGTGATCCGGGGCCGCCAGCAGGACGACAAGGCCCGGCAATACATCCATCGCGGCATCGCCGCGCGCCACTTCCAGCGCACCTTCGTGCTGGCGGAGGGGATGCAGGTGCTGGGCGCGGATCTGAAGAACGGGCTGTTGTCGATCGACCTCGCCAGGCCGGAGCCTGAAAGGGTCGTTAAGACAATTGCTATCAATGAGCACGAATAATGGAACAAGTAGCGGACTCGACCGCTTAGACCCAGAAGGAGTCGAGACCATGAGTGACGTGAGTGTTACGTTCGAACCCGAAAAGGTTTCCGTCGAGGCGCTGGCCCATCTTGGTGAAGGCCATATCGCCTACGTGAAGCAAGTCCGTTCCGAGGACGTGCCGGGACTGTTTCCGCAGGCGCCGAAGATCGCGCCGGGACTGAAACTGTTCGCGCTGCATGCCGCCGACGGCACCCCGATCATGCTGACCGACAGCCGGGAAGCTGCGGTCGCCAATGCATGGAGCAACGAGCTTCAGGCCGTCAGCGTGCACTGACGCAGCCTTCCGCTGCCATCACAGGCGCGGCGGTCGCTGAGACACGCAAGCGTGACGGCCGACTGAGGTCGCAACGAGAGTTCAGCATACGCGGGCACGATCCTTTCGGATCGGCCCGCGTATTGTCGACTTCAACCGCCATGCTTTGGATTCGAGATGTCCCGCGATCTCACGCCGCGCGCACGGTCGAGAGGAATTTCTCCACCTCACCCTTGAGATGATTGCTCTGTCCCAGCAGCGACTGGGCCAGCCCGTGCACATGCGTCGATGCCGTGCCGGTATCGGTCGCGCCGCGGTTGACGTCGGTGATGCTGCCCGCGACCTGGGTGGCGCCCTGCGCCGCCTGCTGCACGTTGCGCGAGATTTCCTGCGTCGCGGCGCCCTGCTCTTCCACGGCGGCCGCGATCGCCTGCGAGATTTCCGCGATGCGGCCGATCGTGCCGCCGATTTCCTGGATCGCCGATACCGACTGATTGGTCGCCGACTGCATCTGGCCGATCTGCTCGCTGATTTCCTCGGTCGCTTTCGCGGTCTGCGCGGCAAGCGCCTTGACCTCGGATGCGACGACGGCAAATCCCCGTCCCGCCTCGCCGGCGCGCGCCGCTTCGATCGTGGCGTTCAGCGCCAGCAGGTTGGTCTGCTCGGCGACCGCGCTGATCATCTTGACCACTTCGCCGATCCGGCTGGCGGACTGGGCGAGATCGGCAATCCGCGCATTGGTCTGCTCGACCTGGCTGACCGCCTCGCGCGATATCTTGTGCGAATCCTGCACCTGGCGGCTGATCTCCGACACCGATGAGGCCATCTCTTCCGCGGCCGCCGCGGCGGACTGCGCGTTGGCCGAGGATTGCTCCGATGCGGTGGCGACGGTTGCCGACAGCATCTGGGTCACTTCGGCGGTCTTGGTCAGTTGTCCGGCCGATGATTCGAGTTCGGAGGAAGCGGTCGATACGGTCTGGATGATTTTTCCGATCGCGGAATCGAAGCCGTCGGCCATCTGCTGCATCGCGGCCTTGCGGTCGCCTTCCGCCTTCAGCTTCAGGCCGGCCTGCTCCTGTTCCATCGACTGAACGCGCTGCGCGTTGTCCTTGAAGACCTGGACCGCGCGCGCCATGGCGCCCACTTCATCGCCGCGGCTGAGCGCCGGGACCGAAACATCGAGGTCGCCGCCGGCGAGGCCCTTCATCACGGCGGTCATTTCCGCGATCGGGCCGAATAACGCCGAATGCCACGCCGAAAATGCCCGCGCCGATGACGAGAAACACCGCCGCCGAAACGCCCCACAGCACCAGCGTGAAGGTGCTGACGCGTTCGGTCGCCGCGACTTCCGTCGCCGCGTTCTGGTCGTTGGTCTGCTTGACGATGTCGTCGATGATGGCGCGGTGCGCGGTATAACGTGCGGTGATTTCGGCATAGGATTTCGCCGCCGCGGCGCTGTCGCCCTTGGCGAGCGCGGGCAGCAGGCCTTCCTGGATCGCGGTCCAGAAGCGGCGCACCTCGCTATCGGATTTCTCCACCAGCTTGGTCTTGAGCACCGGATCGAGATCGGACTTGACCCAGAAGTCGTGCCGCTCGTCATATTCCTTCTTGAGCTGCGTAATCCTGTCGCGATGCGCCGAAAGCTGCGCCGGATCGTGCAGCACGAGGGTGGCCTCGAGATAGGCTTCGATGACGTATTCCGGCGGCGGCAGAATGTCGGCGATGAGGTCGTTGCCGAGCTTGATCTGGTTGTAGAGCGGACCGCCGACCTTGAGCTGTGACAGCCCGTAAACGCTGGTGGCAATCACGGCACCGAGGCCCAATGCGGTAACCAGTCCAAAAATCAATATCGCGCGCGAAATCGTCAGCCGCAGCGTCATGGCAATGTTCTCCGGGTGAGAAAAAATCCCAGCGAACGAAATAACTGCCATTTAGCTTAAAATTGCGTTTACCCGGCGCACTACCAGGCGGGAAACCGCTAGTTCCGGCTAAGGAACTAGGCCGCGCTCGCCGGCGGCAGGGCCAGCACCGAATAGATCGCCTGGGCGTCGCGCGAGGCGCGCAGCTTCTTGGCGACGTCCTGGTCGCGCAACAGCCGCGCGATTCGCGCCAGCGCCTTCAGATGATCGGCGCCTGCGCCTTCCGGCGCCAGCAGCAGGAAGATCAGGTCGACCGGCTGGCCGTCCATCGCCTCGAAATCGATCGGGCGTTCGAGGCGGGCAAAGAACCCGAACAGCTTTTCCAGCTTCGGCAGCTTGCCGTGCGGAATGGCGACGCCGTAGCCGACGGCGGTGGTGCCCAGCTTCTCGCGCTGCAACAGCACCTCGAACACCGAGCGTTCGTTCTGGCCGGTCAGGGCGGAGGCGCGCGCCGCCAGCTCCTGCAGCGCCTGCTTCTTGCTGATGACCTTCAAAGCGGGGAGAATCGCCTCGGGTGCGACCAGATCGGTAATCGTCATGGGGCGTTCCGAGGTGAATTGAACCGTCAGGTTGCGAGATAGGTTCTAGAACCGGGGCGTCAAGAAGATGAGACGGGAGGCGGGCTTAGACCCGGGTCCCGATTTGGGGGCTTCTACTCCAACGCATGCGCGGTGCCAACTCCCGAAGGACCAGTTCCTGCGCCCTATGCTTAAGGGCGGCGGACCATAGGGAGGGGGGCCGGGGGCGTCAATGCTATCGGACATATATCTCAGGGGGTAACCGAGGGGGGATCGACCCAGCCGACATTGCCGTCGGTCCGGCGGTAAATGATGTTAACCCGGCCGCTGGACCCGTGCTGGAAGACGATGCAGGCGGCCCCGGTCAGGTCCAGTTCCATGACCGCCTCGCTGACCGAAAGCCGCTTCAGCGACGTGGTCGCCTCGGCGATGATGACGGGGCTGTAGGTGGTGACTTCCTCGTCGCCTTCCGCCGGCGCCTCGATCACGTAGCTCGGCGCGTCGATATCGGCCAGCGCCGCGTTGGCGGCGTAGGTCTTGCGGGCCGAGCGGTCCTTCAGCCGGCTCTTGTAGCGGCGCAGCCGCTTCTCGATCATCACGCAGCGCCTGGTCGGCGCTGGCATAGGCATCGGTGGCGTTGGAATCGGCCTCCAGCGTGATCCCGGAATCCAGATGCAGCGCGCAATCGGTGCGGAAGCCGAAGCCGTCCTTGCTCAGGGTAATGTGGCCGGAATAGTTGCCGTCGAAATATTTTCTCAGGACCTCATCGGTGCGCTCGCTGACGCGCGAACGAAGCGCGTCGCCGACACTGATGCTTTTCCCGGAGATTCGAAGGGTCATTTGATGCCTCGCTTGATGCCTCGACTACTCTGGTTTCCCGGATCGGCGCTTCGGGGGAACTGAGACTATCGCGATTTGACGCGAACGCAATCAGGCCGGAGCCGTATCGCGGGACCGGTCGGAGGAAGTGGCGGGAGCGGAAAGTGCGTTACCGAGCATACTCTGTTTATCGCGGCGGCGCTGCACCGAGGAAGGAATGCGCATCGCTTCGCGGTATTTCGCGACCGTGCGGCGGGCAATATCAATGCCGGATTCGCGCAATCGTTCCACGATGGTATCGTCGGAGAGGATCGCGCTTGCGGCTTCCGCATCGATCAACAGCTTGATGTGGTGGCGGACCGCCTCCGCCGAATGCGCCTCGCCGCCGTCGGCCGACGCGATCGAGGCGGTGAAGAAATATTTCAGCTCGAAGCTGCCGCGATTGGTCGCCATATATTTGTTGGCGGTCACCCGCGACACCGTCGATTCGTGCATCTGGATCGCATCCGCCACCGCCTTGAGATTCAGCGGCCGCAAATGCGCGACACCATGGGTGAAGAAGCCGTCCTGCTGGCGCACGATTTCGGTGGCGACCTTCAGGATGGTGCGGGCGCGCTGATCGAGCGCGCGGACCAGCCAGGTCGCGTTCTGCAGACAGTCGGTGAAATAGGATTTGTCGCCGTCCTTGCGGATCGTCTTCGACAGCTCGGTGTAATAGACCTGATTGACCAGCACGCGCGGCAACGTGTCGCTGTTGAGTTCGACATGCCATCCGCCGTCCGGGCCGGGCCGCACATAGACGTCCGGCACCATGGTTTGCGTGCGCGCCGAACCGAACTTCAGGCCGGGCTTGGGATCGAGACGGCGGATTTCACCGATCATGTCGGTGATATCTTCGTCGTCGACGCCGCACAATTTGCGCAAGCGAGGCGATGTCGCGCTTGGCCAGCAGATCGAGATTTTCCACCAGCGCCTGCATCGCGGGGTCGTAGCGGTTGAGTTCGCGGAGCTGGATCGCGAGGCACTCGCTCAAATTCCGCGCACAGACGCCGGGCGGATCGAATTTCTGCAGCACCGAGACCACGGCATCGACGTCCGCCTGCGAGGCGCCCAGCCGCTCGGCGGCCTGTCCCAGATCCGGCGGCAGATAGCCGGCATCGTCGACGAGATCGATCAGATACTGCCCGATCATGCGCTGCGCCGGCCCGCTGAACGCCACCGCGAGCTGTTCGGCAAGGTGGCCGCCGAGCGTCACCTCGGCGGCGACGAAAGCTTCCAGATTGTAATCGTCGTCGTTGGAGGCGCCGCCGCCCCATTCGGTGTAGGCGGTCGGTGCCGCATCCTGCGCCACGCGGGCGGCGGCTTCGGCGGGTTCCTCGGAAAAAACGTTGTCGAGCGGGGTGTCCAGCGTCTGCTCGATCTCGGTACGGCTGCCGAGGTCGCGGTTCAGCCACTCCTCCTGGCCGGGCTCGAAGGCGTCGCCGGCTGAGCCTGCCGCCATATCGGAGGCATCCCCGCCGCCGTCCTCGCCGTAGCTGCCGGAATCGGCGATATTCGGCGCGTTCGGCGGCCGGCTCGCCCGCCACCGGGGCTTCGGGACCGTCGCTGGCCCGCTCCAGCAGCGGATTGCGCTCCAGCTCCTCCTCGACGAAGGCCGACAGGTCGAGATTCGACAATTGCAGCAGCTTGATCGCCTGCATCAATTGCGGCGTCATCACCAGCGACTGCGACTGGCGGAACTCTAATCTCTGCGTTAGCGCCATGAGGCCAAGAACCGATCCACTGAAAGTTGGTCCGATTCTTGCTTATATTAGTCCAGAGCCCTTGTACACGGCTTGACGGCGCAAAATTGGGCTATAGCGCGATCCGCAAAAGGGAACCGGTTTTGGTCCGGGCGCGCCATAAATTCCTAAGTGAGCGCAAGACCTTATCGCCAAACCGCCACACTTTGGCGGGTCGTGCGCTAAAGTCGGAATTCCTCGCCAAGGTAAAGGCGGCGTACATCCGGATCGTTGACGATTTCTTCCGGACTGCCCTCGGTCAAGATCTGCCCGGCATAGACGATATAGGCGCGGTCGGTCAGCCCCAGCGTTTCGCGCACATTGTGGTCGGTGATCAGGACGCCGATGCCGCGGTTGGTGAGGTGGCGGACCAGATCCTGAATGTCGCCGACCGCGATCGGATCGATGCCGGCGAAGGGTTCGTCGAGCAGCATGTAGTTCGGGCGCGTCGCCAGCGCGCGCGCGATTTCGACGCGGCGGCGCTCGCCGCCGGACAGCGCGATCGAGGGCGATTTGCGCAGCCGCGTGATGTTGAATTCCTCGAGCAGCGAGTTGAGTTCGGCCTCGCGCTTCTTCTTGCTGGGCTCGACGACCTCGAGCACGGCGCGAATGTTCTGTTCGACGGTGAGGCCGCGAAAGATCGAGGCTTCCTGCGGCAGATAGCCGATGCCGAGCCGCGCGCGCTGATACATCGGCAGCTTGGTCACGTCGTGGCCGTCGAGCTCGATGGCGCCGCGATCCGCCTTGATCAGGCCGGTGATCATGTAGAACACCGTGGTCTTGCCGGCGCCGTTCGGACCCAACAGGCCGACGGCTTCGCCGCGGCGGACATAGATGCTGACGCCGCGCACCACCTGGCGGGTGCCGAAGCTCTTTTCCACGCTGTGCACGGCGAGGAAACCCGGCCGCTTGATCAGGCGCGGCGCTTCGCCGCCATTGGCCTTGGGACGGGGTTGCGCACGGGGACGCGGTTCGCGCGGCGGTTCGACATCGCCTTGCGGCTGCGGCAATTCCAGCCCGGGCAATGAAGCGGAACGCGCCTTCGACGGCGCATCGCGCACCGGGCTCGCCAGCATGTCGCCGAAGGAATCGCCGAGCGCGGTGATGTCGTCGCGCGAACGCGCAAACCCGGGGCCACCGCGTTTCGCGGGGCGTCGACGGAACATGCCGAATAAATCCACCATCCCGCTTCGCTTACGCCTTTCACGGTGATTCCGCGACGCGTCCGCCGGCGAATCGCTTCGCCAGCGAACCATGAATGAATGGATGTCCCCTGCCCAGCGAAACACCCCGCCGTGCGCCCTGCCCAGTAGATACAGGCTCGCGCCACCGGCTTCAACCGTAGCGGCCCCAAATAATCTTCAAGGCATTGATCTACAATTATTTTTTACCGGGGATCAGCGACGGTATGGCTGCGGGGGCCGGCTTCGACCCGCCCGATCCCGACCCGCAATTCTCTCCCTGGATGAACATGCCCTGCACCTTGCCGCTGTCGGATTCGACCCGCGACACGCCGGTGGTCATGTCGACCTTGAGGCGGTCGCCCTTGAGCACGTTCTTGCACTGGGTCAGCACGACCCCACCCGCCATGGTGATGAGGTTGGCCCGCGTGTCGAAGATCGCGGTCTCCCCGGTCACGACCTGGTCCTTCTGCGTGACCACGACGGAGCCCTTGGCTTCCAGCCGGCGGATCGACGAACTGCCGCCGGGCCCCGGCGTCGCGGACTGCATCGGCCCGGATTTCGATCCCTTCGGCGCGGCGGGCGGCAGGCGCCGCCGGCGCCGGGCCGGAATCGTAGAACACCACCAGCGTTTTCGAGGTCATGGTGGTGTCGCCCTGCACGACCTTCACGTTGCCGGAGAAGGTCGCCTCCTTTTTCTTGTCGCGCATTTCGAGCGACGCCGCCTCGATCTGAATTGGCTGGTCGCGGTTCTGCGAAAAGCCCTGCATCGCATTGGGTACGCCCGACATGGCGCCCTGGGCATGGGCGTCG
>CAWAMK010000014.1:0-99669 GCA_963783115.1 uncultured Alphaproteobacteria bacterium
GCGGAAGAGCGTCTAGCTCAGCCACCTTCAGCTTTCCTCCAGCGTCACCGAAGGCAGTTCGCCGAACGAGCCCCGATCGTCGCGGGCGGATGGCCGGGTTTCTGACCCGCATTTGAGCGCGACCTAAATCGCGGCCGACTGGTTGGATCGTTCGAGCATTTCCCGCGCGCCGTCCAGCCGCACCCACTGGCAAAGTCTGCACGGTGAGCGGCGCGGTCCCGTCTGAATTGGCGGAACAGCTTCGTGCGCTCACCTGGGCTATCTCGACCATGGCATCGATGTCGATCAGCTTGTCCCAGTTGGCTTCGATGAGTTCCTCGACCGTGGTAACCGCGGTTGAGGATACGGTGGTGGATGGCGCATCAGCAAATGCGTGGGTTGTGACGGTGGCACATCAGGAACTTCATGCTCGGCGTTCGTTCGATCTCGGCCTCGGCCAGTTCTGAGAGATCGCTGCCACGTTCATTGTAGTCGATGGCCAGGTGAAAGCCCGCCGCCGCAGCGCTTCCATCGCCGGCTGACCTGCCTGGCTTTCGTCGAACGACGATGGTGGACATCCTGGCCGAGCAGGGCGCTCAGATTGCGCAGCAGGCATCGAACTCGATGCGCAACGCAATCTGGCGGTAGCCGGATTGAAAGTCGAACTTGAAGCGGCTGCCAAGCGTGCAGGATCGGCGACCATGCGCCCGGCGCAATCTCGGTCGATCGTTTGCCGGTGGTATAGCGCGCCGCGCCTTCGATGCTAAAACATTGCCGGACGAAGGAGACTTCGCCGAATCCGACCGAGACGTCACCGATGTACTCCACATAGGACAGTCCGACGCCGCCGATCTGCAGGTGATCGGCGGTGACTGCAAATTCGCTGTCCTGATCCTTTGACGTCGAAACTGTTTGCGCCGTACACCTGCACAGACGGTCGCGAACGAACGCAGGATCGCTGGAGCGTACGACGGGATAGTTGCTGCAGAGGCGTAGAGCGGCCGGGCATCGAGCTGTGCGGTTTGAGCGATTCGGAACCGGTCGATAGAAACGCTGGGTAATTTTCAACACAACCCATCAACAGTTGCGCACTTAATCGGCAAAAGGTCGCATGGCAGAATCAATACGCCATTGCTGCTCAATTACCGCCACGCCAACACGTCGGTAACTCGGTGCAGCATCGCGGGGATACGTGGCACGATCCGGTCATGCCTGTCACAATCCGGTCTCAAGCATGGCTAACTGACTAACCTAGTCTGACGGCGAGCGTTCGCCATCGAGCCAGCGCTGAGATCGACATGTCGGGGCGGCATTGCCTGCCGCCCGTTTCATGCCTGCCCGGCTCTCATTCCCAGAACCAAGGAATAATGCCGTGAGCAACGCTTCCCCTCCCACCGTCAGCCCCTCAGCCGGCCTGTTCGGCTTCTTCACCAACCGCAGGATCAACACCAAGATCATGCTTGGCTTCGCGGCGGTGCTGACACTGCTGGCCGTGCTCTGCGGTGCTGTCGTATCGGGGCTTCGTCAAGGTCGCGGAAGGCTTCGGGGCGTTCAACCAGCGCGTCAAGGTGGTCAGCATCGTCCGCGATGTCGACTATGGCTTCGTCGGATTCCGCCGCTTCGTGCGCGAGTTCTCGCTTTCGGGGGACGAGAATCTGATCGCCGAGGCCCGCAAGCGACAGGACGTTCTCGCAAAGAGCGTCAAGCAGGGGATCGACGAGATCAAGAACCCCGAACGTCGCGCCGGGATGGCTGAGATCAACGACCAATTCGCGCTATACGCCAAAAATTTCGACAAGCTCGTCGCGCTGAAGCAGGAGCAGAACAAGCTGACCAAGGAAGTTCTCGATCCGCTTGGCGCGAAGACGCTGACCTGATCGAGGAGCTGCAGTCGATGGCGGCGAAAGCGGGTAACCCGAACAACGCGACGCTCGGCGGCGAAGCCATCAAGCAATTGCTGCTGGCGCGGCTCAATGTGAACAAGCTGCTTGGCCGTCATGAACAAAGCGCCGCTCAGGCCGCCGAAAGCGCTCTTGCCGCTTTGAAGAAGGCGATGGCCGCATACAGTGCGGGGATCGTCGGCGACGACGCTCGCAAGCTTTTCGCTGACGCCAACGGCAATGTCGACAAGTATGCCGAGGCCTACCACAAGGCGGCAAAGGATTCTCACGACGTCGACGTCCTCGCCAATGGCGAGATGGCAAAGGAAGCCCAGGCGATTGCCGCCGCTGCGGAGCGCGTCAAGGACTCCGGCATCGCTGACGAAGCCAAGATCGAGCACGAGACGATCGACCTTATCGCTTCGACCGAGCATCTGATCGTGGTCATTTCGATCGGTAGCCTTGTGCTTGGCATGCTTCTCGCCTGGCTGATCGGGCGCGCGATTTCGAAGCCGGTGATCGGCCTGTGCGCCGGCATGCGGGAGCTCGCGGACGGAAATTTCGAGGTCGTTCTGCCCGGTCTCGGCCGCGGCGACGAGGTCGGCGACATGGCGCAGGCGGTCGAGACCTTCAAGGTCAAGGCCGAGCAGAAGGCACGCGCGGAAGCGGAAGCCAAAGCCCAGCAGGATCAGATCGCGGCCCAGCAGCGCAAGGCCGACATGATCAAGCTGGCGGACAGCTTCGAATCCGCCGTCGGCGAGATCGTCGAGACCGTGTCGTCGGCCTCCACCGAACTGGAGGCTTCCGCCTCGACGCTGACCGCGACCGCCGAGCGGTCGCAGGAACTGACCACGATGGTCGCGGCGGCTTCGGAAGAAGCGTCCACCAACGTGCAGTCGGTGGCGTCCGCCACCGAGGAGCTCTCCTCGTCGGTCAACGAGATCAGCCGCCAGGTGCAGGAATCCGCGCGGATGGCCAGCGACGCCGTCGATCAGGCCCGCAACACCAATGATCGTGTCGCCGAACTGTCGAAGGCGGCGGCGCGGATCGGCGACGTGGTCGAGCTGATCAACACCATCGCCGGCCAGACCAATCTGCTCGCGTTGAATGCGACCATCGAGGCTGCCCGTGCCGGTGAGGCCGGACGCGGCTTCGCTGTGGTTGCCTCCGAGGTGAAGGCGCTCGCCGAGCAGACCGCGAAGGCGACGGGCGAGATCGGCCAGCAGATTGCCGGCATCCAGGCGGCGACGCAGGAGTCGGTCGGGGGCGATCAAGGAGATCAGTGGCACGATCGAAAAGCTTTCCGAGATCTCCTCGACGATTGCGGCTGCGGTGGAAGAGCAGGGCGCAGCGACCCAGGAAATCTCCCGCAACGTGCAGCAGGCTGCGCAGGGCACCGAGCAGGTGTCGTCCCACATCACCGACGTGCAGCGCGGCGCCAGCGAGACCGGATCGGCTTCCTCGCAGGTTCTGTCGGCGGCGCAGATGCTGTCCGGCGACAGCAACCGGCTCAAGACCGAGGTCGGAAGGTTCCTTGCAACGGTACGGGCGGCCTAGCCGTCGCCGTCAACACGCTGGCCGTCGCGGGGTCCAAAAAGGCTTTGGCTCCGCGGCGGCACGTTTGACTGATCGACGCAGGCTACTGCAGCCCGGTGTCGCCGCTGGTGCGCTTCTTGGCGAGGTCCATTTCGGTCACCGCGACCAGGATTTCCGCGCGGGTTTTCAAATCGGGCGCTTCCAGCATCGCCTGCTTTTCCGCAGGTCCGTAGGGCGACATCATCGCCAGCGCGTTGACCAGTGCCTCGTTCGGCGCGCTCTCGATGCCTTCCCAGTCCACTTTCAGATTGTTGGCCTCGAGAAAATCGGTCAGCACGTCGAGCAGGGCCGCGCGGTCGACGGCGTCTTCGCCCTTGCGGGCGACGAAATCGTCGGCATAGGGAAAGAAATCCACCTTGCATTGCCGGTACGCGGTCAGGCCTGAGATTTCCTCGACCACCTTGAAGCGCGCGACGCCGGTCAGTTCCAGGATGTAGCGGCCGTCGCCGGATTCGGCGAGCTGGGTGATGCGGCCGACGCAGCCGACGCGGAACAGCTCCGGCTTTGCCTCGTCCTTGCTGAGTGCGAGATATCCGGCTGGATCATCCCGATCAGCCGGTGACCGTCGCGCAGCGCGTCGTCCACCATCGCCAGATAGCGCGGCTCGAAGATGTTGAGCGGCATCTGGCCGCGCGGCAGCAACAGCGCGCCCGGCAACGGAAACACCGGAATGATTTCGGGAAGCTCGCCGGGTCCGCGGTATTCGGCATTGATCGGCATTGGCAGTCCCGGTCAGTTCGAAGGTTTAGTGCGTGGTCTGCTCACGAGAAGAGAATCGTCGACAGCCGTTTTCGTCCGTCGACGGTGGCTTCGTCCACGCCGCCCCAGGCCTCGAAGAACTGCACGAGCTGCTTGCGCGCGCCGTCATCGTTCCACTTGCGATCGCGCCTGACGATTTCGAGCAGCTGGTTGGTCGCCTCGGCGCGGTTGCCCTGGGCGTTGAGTGCGGTCGCAAGGTCGAAGCGCGCCTGATGGTCGAGCGGATTTGCGGCGAGCTTCTGTTCCAGCTCGGCGACCGGACCGACCGCCTGGGCCTGCTCGGCGAGGTCGATCGAGGCCTGCACCGCCTTGACGGCGGCGTCGTTGCGCTTGGATTCCGGCACCATCCCCAGCGTCTGCTTGGCCTGCTCGATCGCGCCCGTCGCCACGTAGCATTTCGCCAGCCCGGCCATCGCGGGAATGTTGGTGGCATCGAAACCGAGGATCTCGGCATAGATCTGGGCGGCCGCGGCAGGGTCGCCCTCTGCGAGCACGGCTTCGGCCTCCTGCAAAATCTCGGCGATGTTCGGTTCGCCTGGCGCGGTCACGCCCTTGGTAAGCTTGTCGATGAAGGCGTTGACCTGGCTCTCCGGCACCGCACCCATAAAGCCATCGGCGGGCTGGCCGCCCACGAACGCGATCACGGCCGGGATCGACTGAATGCCCATCTGGCCGGGGATTGCCGGATGGTCGTCGATATTCATCTTGACCAGCTTGACCTTGCCCTTGGCGGCGCGGACCGCCTTTTCGAGCACGGGCGTAAGCTGTTTGCAGGGTCCGCACCACGGCGCCCAGAAGTCGATCAGCACCGGCTGACGCTTCGATTCCTCGATGACGTCCTTGACGAAGGACTGGGTGGTCGTTTCCTTGATCAGATCGGGTGTCGCCTGCGGCGCCGGGCCGCCGCCCTGCTCAACTATCGTCACGGTATCCTCGCCTGATGTCTCGAGAAGATGGTCTCGGTAGAGATATTCTGGAATTCGGGCCCGTTCTAGCACGGCCGGACGCCAAGTTGCTCCTCCGCTAGATGGCGGCTTTGCCACAAAATTCAATCGGGTAGACCCCTTTCCGGGTCCGACGGGACCTGCCATTGGCATAGCCACCGGATGGAGTAACGCGCGGAACGCCGGCCGGTTCACCGGCTGGCGTGTCTGAGGCTTATCGAATCAACCCGCCCCAGACTGCGAGCGCCCCTTCGTGGTTCCCAGGGCGTAAAATGCGGCCGCAAACACCGCTTGGGCACGGTTTCGGGCCGTTTTGCTCCCATTTGTGAATAAAATCGAATGATCCTCGCGACACCAGATCGCATCCGGACTGTTGCATTCGCGGTCCGCATTTGTCATACGTCTGCCGTTGACGGCGCGCGTTCGCCGCCATCTCGGATGCGGGTGTAGCTCAGTGGTAGAGCACGACCTTGCCAAGGTCGGGGTCGAGGGTTCGAGCCCCTTCGCCCGCTCCAGATTTTCTTAAGTTGGCACCCTGCCGGATCGATCACAGGCCGCCTTTGGGCGGCCTTGTCGTTTTTGATCCCAGCCTACGATCTGTCTCACGGGACGTTGCTGGCTTGAGCAACCATCGCGGCTCGGCGTATCTCTCCACAAAGCGAAAAAGATAAAGCCATCTTCTCGCCTCACGATCGAAAATCCCGATCGCCGATCGGCGAGTGACAACGCCGACCTGCGCCGATCCCGGCAAATCGCAACGACGCGAACCAAATCCGCCAGTTTGTGGAAGCTTGCCCACGCCGGCGCGTTTGCGTCGTCGGCAGCGTGGCCGCGCAACTCCAATTTTGCGCTGCAACGGGATGGAACAACACTCAAGCGAATGAACGCAGTTAGCAATCCGTCTCACAATTTCGCTTGATCAGGCGAAGCCGCGTAGCGCGCGCTTCTCTCCCGTACCGGATGTGCTACCATTTCCCGGTCTGTTTCTCTGCACCAGACCAAGTTCGTCTCTCGAACGTTCTCAAAATAATAGCAGTCGCAGCCGCCAGGCTGCTTAGGGGAGTGACGCGATGAAATCGGCTTTCAATCGATCCATTCTTGCGCTCGCAGCGGTCCTCGTTGTCGCGGGGGTCAGTCAGACCAGCGCGCAGCAGAAGCCTCTGAAGAAATACGAGTCCGGTACCAAGGACTTTTGGACCAACCCGCCGCCGGACTGGTTCCTTGGCGACGAGACCGAGGCCCAGAAGGGCCAGGCGCCGCCATCCGGTCCGCCGACCGGTGCATCGGATGCCGAACTTGCGGCGATGATGAAGAAGATCAAGTTGCCGGAAGGTTTCAGCATCGAAGTCTACGCCTCCAACGTTCTGGAAGCGCGGCAGATGGCCTGGGGCGACAAGGGCACGCTGTTCGTCGGCTCCTTCAGCCTCGGCAACGTCTATGCGATCAAGGACGTTGGCGGAAAGCGCGAGGTCAAGACGGTCCTCAAGGGCCTCACCATGCCGACCGGCCTCGCCTTTCTCGATGGTTCGCTCTACGTCGTCGCGATCAACAAGCTGATCAAATACGAAAACGCCGAAGCCAATCTCGACAATCTCGGCGCCGGCAAGGTGGTGTATGACGACATGCCGTCCTACGTCCCGCATGGCTGGAAATACATCGCCGTCGACAAGGACGGCTGGTTCTATCTGCCGTTCGGACCGCCCTTCAACATCGGTCTCCCGCCGACCAGCCTCTCGCAGGTTCGCCGCGTCGATCCCAAGACCGGCAATGCCGAGATCTGGGCGCTCGGCGTCCGCAACAGCGTCGGCGGCGACGTCGATCCGCGTTCCGGGCGATACTGGTTCACCGAGAACGCGCGCGACTGGATCAGCGACGACATGCCGAGCGACAAGCTCAACATGATCTCGAAGATCGGCGAGCATTTCGGCTATCCCTATTGCCACCAGGGCGACCTGCCGGATCCGAAGTTCGCGATGGGGCACAAGTGCGATGAATTCACCCCGCCGGTCGTCAAGCTCGGCGCCCACGTCGCACCGCTCGGAATGAAGTTCTATACCGGCGATCAATTCCCGGCCGAGTACAAGAACAACATCCTGATCGCCGAGCACGGCTCCTGGAACCGCGCCAAGTACCAGGGCGCCCGCATCAAGCGCGTGATCGTCGATGCGGACGGCAAGAACGCCAAGTCGGAGATCTTCGCCTCGGGCTGGCTCGAGGGCGACACAGGCTATCTCGGCCGTCCGAACGACATCATCCTCGCCAAGGATGGTTCGATCCTGGTCGCCGACGACTGGGCCGGCGCCGTCTATCGCATCAGCTACAAGAAGTAGGACGTTAGCGGCTAGAGCGTTTCGAGCGAAGTGGGTACCGGTTCGCGTGAAGGAAACGCGTCAAAACTAGAGGGCTGCGGTTATCCGGGAACGGGTGGCCGCAGCCTTTGTTGTTTGGGGTCGTGCGGAGGAGTTCACATGGGAAATGCACTGGTCGGGATCGTGCTGGCGGCGGGATTGGCCTGCGGTTCGTTTGCCCACGCCGCCGACATCGCGGCCGGCAAGGAGAAGGCCGAGCTATGCGTCGGCTGCCACGGCGAGGGCGGCATTTCGCAGATGGAGAACATTCCCTCGCTCGCGGCCCAGCCCGATCTGTTCATCCAGTGGCAGCTCGTGTTCTTCCGCGCCGGCAACCGCAAGAACGAGCAGATGCAGCCGATCGTCGAGCAGCTCAACAACGAGGACATCCGCAACCTCGGCGCCTATTACGCCTCGCTGGCGCCGCCGAAGGCGCGGCAAGCCCGACGACAATCCCGACCTATCGGCCAAGGGCGCGCAGGCCGCCGCAGGCCGGCGCTGCGCCGCATGTCACACGGATACCTATGCCGGCACCAAGGCAGTCGCCCGCATCGCCGGCCAGCGCGAGGAATATCTCGTGAAGGCGCTGATGGATTACAAAACAGGCGTGCGCGCCGGCGGCGCCATGGCGGCGATGGCCGATGTCGCGTTTCCGCTCAGCGAGGAAGAGATCGAGGCACTCGCGCATTATCTCGCGCATCTCTGACGTCGTCCCTGCGAACGCAGGGACCCATACGCCGCGGCAGTAATTGTTTTGGAAGGCGTCAGCCGTCCCGCTTCTATCGATAGCACACGCGGTATGGGTCCCGCGCTCCAGGGACGACGGGATAAAGTCGAATACAGCGCCCGCTGCTTCTCATACGCCTTGAGATGCGTATACGCGATGCGCAGCTTCGGCACCGGGATCTTGGCGGCATCGGCGCGGGCGACGAGATCGCCGATCACATGATCGGCCTCGACCGGCAGGCCGGCCTTGATGTCGCGGAACATCGAGGCGGTCATCGGCGAGCCTTCGGTGGTCAGCATGCCGCTGGTGCGCTGGAAGAACGGGCCGGTCGGCGCGTAGCCCGACGCCTTGGCAATCGCGCTGCATTCATCGAGCATGCCGAGCAGAAAATCCTTGCCGCCGGTGGCCGCCAGGATGTTGCCGACCGAGGTGCGCATCAGCGAGGTCGACGCCGCGAGCGAGGCGAGGAAAACCCACTTCTCCCACATGTCCTGCAGGATGTGTTCGCTGGCCACCGCGCCGAACTTGCCGCTCTCGAACGCCTTTGCGATCGCGCGCACCCGCTCGGACATCGAGCCGTCGCGTTCGCCGAAATTGAGCGAATTCATCGGCGCCAGCTGGACCACCTCGCGGGCCTCGTTGAGCGTCACCGCGATGGCGCAGAGACCGCCGAGCACGCGGTCGGCGCCGAATTTTTCGTCCAGCACATTGAGGTGCAGCATGCCGTTGAGCAGCGGGATGATCGCCGTTTGGGCCCGACCGCGGGCGCAAAGGACTTGATCGCATCCTCCAGGTCGAACGCCTTGCAGCTCAGCAGCACGACGTCGAATTTCTCCGCGAGCTTGTCCGCCTGCACGGTCGGCGGGCTCTTGAGCGTCACGTCGCCGTTGGGACTTTTGATGACGAGGCCTGCGCTTGCGAGCTCGGACGCGCGCTTCGGCCGGACCAGGAACGTCACGTCGTTTCCGGCCTGAAGCAGCCTGCCGCCGAAATAACCACCGATCGCGCCGGCCCCGACCACGAGAATACGCATGCGATACTTCCTTTATTGTTGGTCTTGGAGAGCGAATGGCGAGTGGCGAATAGCGAATGGAAAGTTCCGATCACCGCTTTATCACCAACCATTCGCTATTCGCCACTCACTATTCGCTCTCTACTTTCCCGACACCATCTCCTCGACTTCGCGAAGCTGCTCCTTGCCGAAGAACATTTCCTTGCCGACAAAGAATGTCGGCGAGCCGAACGCGCCACGCTCGACGGCGCTTTGGGTATTCTCGATCAGTTTGGCCTTCACATCGGCATCCTGCGCGCGGGCCAGCAGTTTTGCGGCATCTAGGCCGGAAGAGGCCAGCGCCTTGGCTGCAATCTCCGGGTCGTCCATCTTCTTCGGCTCGACCCACATGTGATGGAAGGCGGCCTCGATATATTTTTCGAACACGCCCTCGAACTGGGCCGCTACCGCCGCGCGCATCAGGTTCAGCGTGTTGACCGGGAAGAACGGATTCCAGACATAGGGCTTGACGCCAAAACGCTTCAGGAAGCGTTCGGTTTCCAGCGCGTGAAATTCGCGCTTGTTCTTGACGCCGGCGAGCGTTTCGGCGGGCGACTTGTTGTTGGTGGCCTTGAAGATGCCGCCGAGCAGGACCGGCACATATTCGAACTTCGCGCCGGTGCGCTTTTCGATCGCCGGGATCGCTTCGTGGCTGAGGAAGGCATTGGGGCTGCCGAAATCGAACAGGAATTGCGGATTTGAACTCACGGCAGTCTCCCTTGATGTTTCGGCGCATTGTGACGCAAGGCAGTCGCCGCGTCCACGGTATTATGATGGTCATAATACTGCGTGAAATGGCCGACTATGCCAGAGCGCGATCGCGCCTATGAGCTCGGCGCGATCGCTGAAGGCGAGCTTGACGACGTGGTCGCGGATATCGTCGGGCCAGCCGGCGACGAGACCGACGAAGCGCCGCCGGTCATCGGCGAACAGCGCCCGCGACGCTTCCTCGAAGCCGGCGAGATTGCCGGCCATGACCGACATGAAGCGATAGGCCGCATCCCGCGCGGCGCGGGCGCGATCCGCATCGCCATTGGCACGGCGCGCTTCTTCCACCAGCTTGCGGAGCGCGACCGATGCGCCGCCGGGCTGGGCGCCGAGCCATTCCCAATGGCGCGGCAACAGCGTCACCTCGCGCGCGACGACGCCGAGTTTTGGCCGCCCGCGCCCGCGCGGTTCCGTTGACGCCGTCCCTTCGGCGTCGGCATCGGGCGGTGAGGCGGGCTGCGGCAGGCGGGCAATCACGTCGCGTTCGGTGCCGCGAAGGTCGAGATCGATCGGCTGCCCGGTCGCATCGCTGAAAATGATGATCGGCGGCGCGGCCGGGCGTCGAGACGCCTGCATCACCGCGATCGCGACCTCCGCGAGCGGCCCCGCAGTCAGGCGCAGCGGGCCCATAAAGGCCGTGAAATGGGGGCGGGTCTTGTCAGTCATCGGAAAAGCTCTGGATTTCGATCCCTTATATTTACCCGGATAAATATTAATGTCAATATCATCCGGGTATATTTGATGCTGTTCTTTAGGCTGTCTCGACTTTGCCCTGACCGGCTGGCACCAACGGCGGCCAATCAAAGGGAATGCCATGCTGACGGTTCATCATCTCAACAACTCCCGCTCGCAGCGCGTGCTGTGGCTGCTCGAAGAGCTGGAGGTGCCGTACGAAATCGTCCGCTATCAGCGTCAGCCGGACATGCGCGCGCCAAAGGAATTGCGCGCCATTCATCCGCTCGGCAAGTCGCCGGTCATCACCGACAATGGCAACACCATCGCCGAGTCCGGTGCGATCTGCGAATACATCATCGGCACCTACGGCAAGGGCCGCCTGATCCCGCCTGCGAATACGCCGGAGCGTCTGCGCTATACTTATTGGCTGCACTATGCCGAAGGCTCCGCGATGCCGCCGCTGCTGCTCAAGCTGCTGTTCACGCTGATGCCGAAGCGTGCGCCGGCCCTGCTGCGGCCGCTGGTGCGCAAGGTGTCCAACACGGCGCTGACCACGCTGGTCAACCCGCAGCTCAAGCAGCACATGGATTACTGGGAAGGCGAGCTCTCAAAGAGCGAGTGGTTCGCCGGCGCTGAATTCAGCGGCGCCGATATCCAGATGAGCTTTCCGCTGGAAGCCGCCGCGGCGCGCGGGGGTCTGGAGATCGGTCATCCCCGCGCGATGGCGTTTCTCGAACGCATCCACGCCCGGCCGGCTTATGCGCGCGCGCTGGAAAAGGGCGGGCCGTACGTGATCGGGCGGTGACGGCTGCACGGCCGTAACGCCCTCCGGCTTTCTAACGCGAAGTCTGCGCGGCGCCCACCGATGGCAGCGCCTGCACGGTGACGCCGGGCGGTGGCGCATCGTCGTCGGGAACGAAAAAGTCCGACATCAGCGGCACCGAGCGGTCGACGCGGTAATGCTCGAAATCCCGGACGCCGGAGGCGTACAGCACTTTGTCGTCGATGCAGAACTGCCCGGTGAATTCGCGCGACGGCCTGGTCAGGATCGCGTGCGCGGCATCGCCCATGATCTCGGGCGTCCGGCTCGCGCGCATCATGGCGTCGCCGCCGAGCAGATTGCCGACGGCGGCGGTGGCGATGGTGGTACGCGGCCACAACGCGTTGACCGCCACGCCTGCGGATTTCAGTTCGCCCGACAGTCCCAGCACGCACATGCTCATGCCGAACTTCGCCATCGTATAGGCGGTGGAGTGCTCGAACCATTTCTGCTTCATGTCGAGCGGCGGCGACAGCATCAGGATGTGCGGATTGGCCGCCTTCTTCAAATGCGGGATGCAGTATTTCGACACCATGAAGGTGCCGCGGGTGTTGATACCCATCATCAGGTCGAACCGCTTCATGTCGGTTCCTTGCGAGTTGGTCAGGCTGATGGCGCTGGCGTTGTTGACGCAGATGTCGATGCCGCCGAATTCGACGACGGTCTGCTCGATCGCCGCGATCACTTGCGCCTCGTCGCGGATGTCGCACAGCACCGGCAATGCCTTGCCGCCGGCGGCGCGAATTTCCTCGGCCGCGGTGTAGATGGTGCCCTTGAGTTTTGGATGCGGCTCCGCGGTCTTGGCCGCCACCGCGACATTGGCGCCGTCGCGCGCGGCGCGCAGTGCAATGGCCAGCCCGATGCCGCGGCTGGCGCCCGAGATGAACAGCGTCTTGCCCTTGAGAGATGTCATTCGGCTCGCTCCCGGTTTCAGATCAGCGCTGGCTATGATCTATAGGGCAAATCCAGGTCAGCCGTCACTGCCCCACCGCCGCCGCGCCTCGCGTGCGCGGATCGGGGGCGCCGAGCAGGCCGTTCGGCGTGACGGCGATCGAGTTCACCGAGGTCTGGCCGAGCGGCTCGATCACCTTGTGGCCCTTCGCCCGCAGCTCGGTCAGCACCTCGTCGGGAAAGCCGCGTTCGGCACGAACCTCATCGGGCATCCATTGATGATGGATACGTGGCGCCGCCACGGCGGCGGCGACGTCCATGTTGTAGTCGAGGACGTCGACCACGACCTGCAGCACCGCCGATATGATACGGCTGCCGCCCGGCGAGCCCGTGACCAGCACCGGCTTGCCGTCCTTCAGCACGATGGTCGGCGACATCGACGACAATGGCCGCTTGCCCGGGCCGGGCAGGTTGGCTTCGAATCCGACCAGGCCAAATGCATTCGACGCGCCGGGCGCGGCGGTGAAATCGTCGAGCTCATTGTTGAGCAGCACGCCGGTACCCTCGGCGACCAGGCCGACGCCATAGGGAAAATTCAGCGTGTAGGTGTTGCTGACCGCGTTACCGCTGGAATCGACCACCGAGTAATGCGTGGTGTTGCTGCCCTCGCGCGGGCTGACGGCCAGCACGTCGCCCGCCGGCGTCGCGCGCGCCTGATCGATGCCGGCCCGTTGCCGTGCCGCATACTCCTTGGTGAGCAGCACATTGACCGGTGCGTTGACGAAAGCGGGATCGCCGAGATAGCGCGCGCGGTCGGCGTAGGCGCGCTTCATGGCCTCGATCATGACGTGCAGCGACGGCGCGGTGCCCTGCTTCATGTCGGCCATCTGAAACCCTTCCAGAATATTCAGCGTCTCCAGCAACACCGTGCCGCCGGAGGAGGGCAGCGGCATCGAGACGATGTCGTAGCCGCGGTAGGTGCCGCGTACGGGAGCACGGATCACCGCCTGATAGGATTTCAAATCATCTGAGGTCATCAGGCCGCCGCCGTCGCGGACCGCCTTGGCCAGCCGTTCGGCGACCGGCCCTTCATAAAATCCGCGCGGTCCCTGCTCGGCAATCGCCAGAAGCGTCGCCGCGAGATCGGGCTGGATCAACCGGTCGCCTTCCTGCAGCGGCGTGCCGTCGCTGCGCGAAAATCCTTTCGCTGAGTTCGGCCAGCGTCCCATCCGGCGATACATGTCCGACAGCGTGTCGGCCATGTCGTCGGCGATGACAAACCCGTCGCGCGCCAGTTCGATCGCGGGCGTGAGGATTTGCGTGAGCGTGAAACGGCCCGAGCCGTATTTCTCCAGCGCCAGCGCCAGGCCGGCGACCGTGCCGGGCACGCCGATGCCGAGCGCGGAATTGCGCGACTTGTCGGTGTCGGGCTTGCCGTCGGCGCCAAGAAATACATCCCGGGTGATCGCGCCCGGCGCGGTCTCGCGATAATCGATGGCGACAGCCTCGTTGCGCGCCGCCGAATGGATCACCATGAAGCCGCCGCCGCCGATGTTGCCGGCGCGCGGATAGGTGACGGCCAGCGCGAAGCCGGTGGCAACCGCGGCATCGACCGCGTTGCCGCCCTTCCGCAGGATGTCGGCGCCGATTTGCGCCGCCAGCCGCTCCTGCGCCACGACCATGCCATGCTCGGCCGTAATGGCGCGAACCGTGGAGAGATCGGCGGGTGCGTAAACGCGGCGTTCCTGCGCAAAGGCCGTCGCCCCGTAGACGAACACAAGTACGAATGTGGCAGCTGCTCGGCGCCACCGGATCGAAAAGCCCGCCATCGAAAATCCGCCGCAGTTGGAGCCTGTGTGACGCTTGGCAGCAACCGCCAGCATCGGTGACGCATGCTATATGGGTTCGGATTCGATCGGCAAAATGCCTCGCGCGACTTTTGAAGGAATTTCCTCACATGACGGTGATCGCTTCCGAGGCAGCCGGCGCCGAAATCCCGCGGGAATATCCGCGCCGCGCCGCCGTCATCGGCTGGATATTCTTCGATTGGGCCGCGCAGCCATATTTCACGCTGATCACCACCTTTGTCTTTGCGCCATATTTCGCGAGCTTCGTGGCCCCCGATCCCGCGCAGGGGCAGGCCCTATGGGGATTCGCCACCGCGGCCGCCGGCCTGATGATCGCGCTGATGTCGCCGGTGCTGGGCGCGATCGCGGATGCCAGCGGCCGGCGCAAGCCATGGATCGCCGGCTTTGGCGCGCTGTTGGTGATCGGCGCCTCGCTGATGTGGATCGGAAAGCCCGGCGACCCCAGCGTGATCCCGCCGTTGCTGTTGGCATACGCGATCGCCAGCGTCGGCGTCGAATTCGCCACCGTCTTCAACAATGCGATGATGCCGACACTGGTGCCGCCGGATCGCATCGGGCGGCTGTCCGGCAACGGCTGGGCCACCGGCTATATCGGCGGCATCCTCAGCCTCGTGCTGGTGCTCGGCTTTCTGGCGGCCAGTCCTGAGACCGGACGCACTTTGTTCGGCCTGACGCCGCTGTTCGGGCTCGACCCGGTCTCTCACGAGGGCGACCGCATCACCGGGCCGCTGACGGCCGTGTGGTTCATCATCTTCGTGACGCCGATGTTCCTGCTGACGCCGGACTACCCGGCAAGACGTCCGATCCGCGCGGCGCTGCGCGAAGGATTGAGCGGGCTGAAGCGGACGCTTGGCGAACTGCCGAAGCAGAAATCGCTCGCGACATTCCTGCTCGCCAACATGATTTATACCGACGGGCTGGTGTCGCTGTTCGCGTTCGGCGGCATCTACGCCGCCGGCACCTTTGGCTGGCGCACGATCCAGATCGGAAGTTTTGGCATTCTGCTGGCGATCGCCGGCACGTTCGGGGCATGGCTCGGCGGCAAGCTCGACGACCGCCTCGGTCCCAAACGCGTCATCGCCGGCAGCCTCCTGATCTTGCTGCTCGCCGTCGGGGCTATACTGCTGGTCGACAAGGATTTGATTCTGTTCGTGAAGGTGGCGCCGCCGGTGCCGGGCGGCGGCTTGTTTTCAGGCGCGGCCGAGCGAGCCTATCTCGTGCTCGGATGCCTGATCGGCGCGGCCGGCGGTCCGCTGCAGGCGGCGTCGCGCTCGCTCTTGATCCGTCTCGCGCCGAAAGATCGCATCGCGCAATATTTCGGCCTGTTCGCGCTGACCGGAAAGGTGACGTCGTTCATCGGTCCGCTGTTGATCGGTACGATCACGGCCGTGACCGCGAGCCAGAAGGCCGGCATGGTGGTGCTGGTGGTGTTCTTTGCGGCGGGGCTGGCGCTGCTGGTGCGCGTGAGAGAGAAATTGTAGCCCGTGAGCGCAGCAATCGTAGCCCGCATGAGCGCGGAGCGATATGCGGGTGACGTTGTCCCGGGGTCGCTGCGCTCGCCCGGGCTACGACCTGAACGCGCTATCGGTCCGACCCCGTCGTCGCCAGATAGCGCGCCAGCTCTTCGCCCGGATTGTCACGAGAGCTCTGGCGCTCCCTCAATTCGGGCGGCGCCCGCCAGCCAGGCTCGATGCCGGTCATGTCCGGCAATTCATGCGCGATGCCCTTGTGGCAGTCGATGCAGGTCTTGTCCCCGGTGACGAGAAACTTGCCGTGGATGTCGGCGGCGCGGCGGGTCTGCTTGGTGAAGTCCATCGCCACCGAGGAGTGGCAGTTGCGGCACTCCAGCGAGTCATTGGCCTTCAGCCGCGACCATTCATGCTTGGCGAGCTCGAGCCGGTGATCCTGAAACTTCTGCCGCGTGTCGATGGTGCCAAAGATCTTGCCCCAGACTTCCTTCGAGGCCTGCATCTTGCGGGCGATCTTGTCGGTCCAGTTGTGCGGCACATGGCAGTCGGGACAGCTGGCGCGGACGCCCGAACGGTTGGTGAAGTGCGGGGTGTGCTGCAGCTCCTGGAACACGTTGTCGCGCATTTCGTGACAGGAAGTGCAGAACTTTTCCGTGTTGGTGACTTCAAGCGCGGTGTTGAAGGCGCCCCAGAACATCACGCCGCAGATGAAGCCGCCCAGCGCAAGGAAGCCGAGGCTCAGATGCGTGCTGGGGCGGCTGGCGATCTGCCAGAACCGGATCAGGAGTGACTTGAGCCGCTGCATTGCAAGGTTCTCACTTCTTCTCGGGGCCGACGAGAAGCATGTCCTTGAACGTAGAGGGAACGAGCGGCTGCGCGTCCGTCTGCTGGACGTGACAGGCGGTGCAGAAGTAGCGCCGCGGCGTCACGTCGGCGAGAACCTGACCGTTGCGGTCCATGAAGTGGGTGACGCTGATCATCGGCGCGCCGGAGCCTTCGGTGAACTGGCGGCGATGGCAATCGAGACAACGGTTGGTTTTCAGCGTGAGCTGATAGTTCTCGATGGAATGCGGGATGATCGGCGGCTGCTCCGGATAGTTGCGCATCAGCCGCTTGTCGTCGATGACCGGCCGCGCCAACGCGGGCGCCGGCACATCGCCCATCGGCGAGGCCGCGCCGGTGACGCGCGGCACCACTTGCGGTGCGTTCGGGGGCGCCGTCTGCGCGTAGATCGCGCCGCCGGCAAACACCAGCATGCCGCCGAGCAGGGCGCCTGCCATGGACGAGCGAAACCGCATCACGCCGGGATGATCTTGACCGCGCATTTCTTGAAGTCCGTCTGCTTGGAAATGGGATCGGTTGCGTCCAGCGTCACCTTGTTGATCAGTTGGCTGGCATCGAACCACGGAACGAAGACAACGCCGCGCGGCATCCGGTTGCGGCCCTTGGTGTCGATCCGGCTGCGGATTTCGCCGCGGCGGGAAACCACGCGAACTTCCGCGCCCTCATTGAGGCCGCGGGCGCGCGCGTCTTCCGGATGCATGAAGACCCGGGCGCCGGGAAACGCCTTGTAGAGTTCGGGCACCCGCATGGTCATGGAGCCGGAGTGCCAGTGTTCGAGCACGCGGCCGGTGACCAGCCAGACGTCGAACTCCTTGTCCGGCGATTCGGCCGGCGGCTCGTAGGGCACGGCGATGATCCGCGCCTTGCCGTCCTTGTTGCCGTAGAAGTCGACGCCCTTGCCGGCCTTGACGTAGGGATCGAGGCCTTCGCGATAGCGCCACTTCGTCTCCTTGCCGTTGACGACCGGCCATCGCATCCCGCGGACTTCGTGGAGGGTGTCGAAGTCAGCGAGATCGTGCCCGTGACCGCGACCGAATTCGGCGTATTCCTCGAACAGCCCTTTTTGCACGTAGAAGCCAAAGGCCTTCGCCTCGCGGTTTTCGTATTCGGCGGGAATTTCGCTCGCCGGGAACTTGTCGACCTTGCCGTTGCGGAACAGAACGTCGAACAGCGTCTTGCCGCGATAGTTGGGATTTGCATCCAGGATCTGCGCCGGCCACACTTCGTCGGTGGTGAAGCGCTTGGAGAATTCCATCAGCTGCCAGAGATCAGAGCGCGACTCGCCGGGCGCGTTGACGAGCTGTCGCCACACATGGGTGCGGCGCTCCGCGTTGCCGTAGGCGCCTTCCTTCTCCACCCACATTGCCGTCGGCAGGACGAGATCGGCCGCCATTGCCGTCACGGTCGGATAGGCATCCGAGACGACGATGAAGTTGGCTGGATTCCGGTAGCCCGGATAGGTCTCGTTGGAGGAGTTCGGCGCCGCCTGCAGGTTGTTGTTGACCTGGATCCAGTAGAAATTCAGCTTGCCGTCCTTCAGCATGCGGTCCTGTTCGACCGCGTGATAGCCCGGCTTCTCCGGAATGATGCCTAGCGGGACGCGCCAGATTTCCTCGGTGTGCTTGCGGTGCTCCGGATTGGTGACGACCATGTCGGCCGGCAGGCGATGCGCGAAGGTGCCGACCTCGCGCGCGGTGCCGCAGGCGGATGGCTGACCGGTCAGCGAGAACGGGGAGTTGCCGGGCTCCGAGATCTTTCCCGTCAGGAGATGGATATTATAGAGAAGCTGGTTGGCCCAAACGCCGCGCACATGCTGGTTGAAGCCCATGGTCCAGAGCGACATCACCTTGCGCTTCGGATCGGCATAGAGTTCGGCCAGCTCCAGCAGATAGCCGCGCTCGACGCCGGTGAGCTCGGAGACCTTCTCCAGCGTGTAGTCCTTCACAAAGGCGGCATAGGCGTCGAAGTCGATCGGCTGGGTCGCGCCGGCGGTCGCTGCTCCCTTGGCTTTGACTTCAAGCGGATGATCCGGACGCAAGCCGTAACCGATGTCGACCGTACCCTTCACGAAGGTGGTGTGGTTCTTGACGAAATCCTGGTTGACCCGCCCGGTCGTGATGATGTGGTTGGCGATGTAGTTCAGGATCGCCAGATCCGTGCCCGGCTTGAACACCATCGGGATGTCGGCAAGATCGGAGCTTCGGTGCGTGAAGGTGGAGAGCACCGCGACCTTCACATGCGGATGGCTGAGGCGCCGGTCGGTCAGCCGCGTCCACAGGATCGGATGCATCTCGGCCATGTTCGAGCCCCACAGCACGAACGCATCGGCGGCCTCGAAATCGTCGTAGCAGCCCATCGGCTCGTCCATGCCGAAGGTGCGCATGAAGGCGACCGCGGCCGAGGCCATGCAGTGGCGGGCATTGGGATCGAGATTGTTGGAGCGGAAGCCCGCGCGCATCAGCTTGGTGGCGGCATAGCCCTCGTAGACCGTCCATTGCCCCGAACCGAACATGCCGAGCGCGGTCGGCCCCTTTTCCTTTAGCGTCGCCTTGGCGCGCGCAGCCATCACATCGAAAGCTTCGTCCCAGGACACCGGCGTCAGTTCGCCGTTCTTGTCGTACACGCCGCCCTTCTTGCGCAGCAGCGGCGTGGTGAGGCGGTCGCCGCCATACATGATCTTGGAGAGGAAGTATCCCTTGATGCAGTTCAGTCCGCGATTGACCTCGGCGAGGGTGTCGCCATGGGTCGCAACCACCTTGCCCTCCTTGACGCCGACCATCACCCCGCAGCCGGTGCCGCAGAAACGGCACGGCGCCTTCGACCATTTGATATCCAGCGACCCGGCGCCGCCCTGCACCGGCTGCGCATTGGCCGGAGCCGTCATGCCGGCGGCTGCCGCGGCGATCGCCGCGGCTTGCGCCTTCAATAGTTCGCGTCGCGAGAGTGACATGTTCTAGTCTCCGATATCCGCTAAGCTCTCGACCTGCTCGAACACCATGTTGGCTGACAGAACGCCCTCCCAGCATGCGATTTCGGCGAGACGGACGCCGAGAATTCCGCTCTCGGCCGCCTCCATGACGATCACGATCTTCGACGCGTCGCGTTGATGTGTCTCAACGCCGGGCATCGCAGCGAGCATGCCCAGCACTTCGTCCCGCCGGTGCGGCAACACGGACACGACCGCGCTCGAAATGTGGATGGTGGCTTCCGCCGTCATGAAATGTCCCTGCTGTTCGCGGCGCCCAGCCTGATGGCTTCGCCCGGGCATGCAGCGACGCAATCGCCGCACCCGGTGCAGGCGGTTTCGTTGACGATGGCCTGTGGGGGCAATCCGATGCGGGGACGAAAACGAATCGCGGAGGCCGCGCAGGCATCGCCGCAGGAGCGGCAGACGATGCCGGCTTCGGCGAGGCAATCATCGTTGATGACGGCAACCGGCTTGGAGATGAACTGGCCGCGAAACAGTGCGCGGCGCGAGGGGCCCGGGCTTTCCATGGCGCTCATGCCCCCGGAGGGCCGGGCGGCCCCAGGATCAACTGCACCATCCAGATCAGAAAGCCGTAGCCGCCGACCACGCCGACGGCGACCACCGGCCAGATGAAGGCGACGATGATGGCAAATACCAGGAATTCCGCGCGCCAGCCGGTGCGGGGCGCATGCGTCGGCTGCGCGTTATGCTCACTTGACGTGCCGCTCATATAACGACCTGCCACTTTCAAAGTCGAAAAGTGTCGAGCCGGCCACACGCTCCCGTGCGTACCAGTCAACCTGTCATCTGCAAAATCGGACGGAACGCGCTATGCCTGCGCCATTGCAGGAAAGGTCATTGCGCGTGGGCAGTATAATTGTTGCCCGCCAAACCCCTCATTGATCCAGATCAAACGAGTGGGAACGCAGGCCTTGATGATTTGATGTTATTTTCGCCGTCGATCGCAGGCAAGAGACAGTGCACCGCACGCGCTTTTCGCTGCCGCTGCTCGGATCAACGGCTCACGCTGCGCGGCGCAAATCTTCCGCGAGCGCACGATAGGACAGCGCCTCTGCCAGATGAAGCCGGCCGATCTTCTCCGCACCGTCGAGGTCGGCCAGTGTGCGCGCGACGCGGAGCACACGGTGATAGCCGCGCGCGGTCAGCTTCATGGTTTCAGCGGCGTCGCGCAGCAGTTTTTGTCCCTGCGCGTCCGGCTGCGCGATGGTTTCCAGCAGCGAGGCGGGCGCTTCGGCGTTGGTGCGGACATGGGGCATGCCGGCCGCCGCATAGCGCGCAAGCTGGAGGTCGCGGGCAGCCGCCACGCGAGCCGCGACTTCCGCGGAGCCTTCGGACGGCGGCGGCAGGATCAGGTCGGCGGCGGTCACCGCCGGCACCTCGATGCGCAGATCGATGCGATCCATCAGCGGACCGGAGATGCGCATCTGGTAATCCGCCGTGCAGCGGTCGACCGGTGCGCGTTTGCAGGAATAGCCGGGCTCGTAGGCATGGCCGCAGCGGCATGGATTCATCGCCGCGACCAGCATGAAGCGGGCCGGGTAGGTGACGCGGTGATTGGCCCGGCTCACCGAGACCTCGCCGTTCTCCAGCGGCTGGCGCAGCGAGTCCAGCACGCGCGCATCGAACTCCGGCAATTCGTCGAGGAACAGCACGCCCTGATGCGCCAGCGAGATCTCGCCGGGTTTTGCGCGCATGCCGCCGCCGGTCAGCGCCGCCATGCTGGCGGAATGATGGGGGCTGCGGAACGGCCGCCGCGCGGTCAAGGCGCCGTCGCGGATTTCGCCGGCGACGGAGGCGATCATCGAGACTTCGAGCAGTTCGGACGGCGACAGCGGCGGCAGGATCGATGGCAGCCGCGCCGCCAGCATCGATTTGCCGGCGCCGGGCGAGCCGATCATCAGCAGATGATGCCCGCCGGCCGCGGCGATTTCGAGCGCGCGTTTGGCGCTCTCCTGGCCCTTGATGTCGCGCAGATCGAGATGCGTCGCCTCCGGCTCGTGCACTTTCGGCTGCGGACGCGACAGCACCTGCGTGCCTTTAAAATGGTTGGCGATCTGGATCAGCGATTTTGCCGCGATGATCTGGATATCGGGGCTGGCCCAGGCGGCTTCCGTTCCGCACGCCGCCGGACAGATCAGGCCTTCCTCGCGCGAATTCGCGCCGATCGCGGCCGGCAAGACGCCGGCGACAGGCGGCGATCGAGCCATCGAGCCCGAGCTCGCCGAGCACGGTAAAGCCGTTGAGCGCATCCGGCGGGATGGCGCCGATCGCCGCCATCAGGCCGAGCGCGATCGGCAGATCGTAATGGCTGCCTTCCTTCGGCAGATCGGCCGGCGCGAGGTTGACCGTGATCCGCCGCGCCGGCAGCGCCAGCCCCGAGGCGATCAGCGCCGAGCGCACCCGCTCGCGCGCCTCGGATACCGCCTTGTCCGGCAGACCGACGATCGCAAACGCCGGCAGGCCGGGCGCGACCTGCACCTGCACGTCGACCGCGCGGGCCTCGATCCCCTCAAAGGCTACGGTAGAAACTCGCGCAACCATGCTGCCCCTCGTGCTGCAATCGAAGGTAGCGGGGAACCGGAGGACGTGTCAAGAACATTACGGGAACGTATGTGGCGTCCGATCCAACTTGATGTGCGCAGGCGCAACGCCGGATTGCCGATCATCGCCGGCTCTCAGGGTTTTCCGCAGGTTGCTGGGCGGTCAACGGCGACGTAGTAAGGCCCCAAGCGTCTGCGTGCAGAAAAGTTGAGCAAACCAGCTGTTGGAGAGACACATGTCGAAAATCTGCCTTGCGGCTACTCTGTGCGCGACCATGACCGCGTTCACGGCGCCTGCATTCGCACAGGCCCAGCCCGTTCGGGTTGGCGGATTGACCTGCGATGCAGCCCCGCGCGTCGGATTGATCGTCGGCTCGCGGCAGAATTTGCGGTGTGTGTTTCGCTCGAATGCGACGGGACGCAGCTACACTTATACGGGGACGATAGGCCGGATCGGTTTAGATGTCGGAATTACCGGCGGGGGAAGACTGTTCTGGGGCGTCTTCGCGCCGACCTCGCGCGTCGGATATGGCGTGCTGCGAGGAACGTATGTCGGCGCCAGCGGCAACGCCTCGCTTGGTCTTGGTCTGGGTGCCAACGTTCTCGTCGGCGGATCCAATCGCACGATTTCGTTGCAGCCGCTGTCGGTCGAAGGCCAGATCGGTATCAATCTCGCGCTGGGCGTGGCACGCCTGACGCTCCGGTAATCTTGAATTTTCTGCAGCGAGGAACGTGCGTGAGAACGTCTTTATGCGGGCCAGGATACTGCCTGCGTTGGCGCTCACGTGTGCCGCCCTGCTTGCAGGATGCGCCACGGTCTACAATTTGCCCGGCAATGTCCCCCTCGGCGAGGCGCTGGCCGACAATAATTTCGGCCGCGAGGTTCCGAACCTCGACGACGACGTGCTGCTGGCGCTGTCGTTCTCCGGCGGCGGTACCCGCGCGGCGGCCTACTCGTTCGGGGTCCTGACCGAACTGGAGCGCGCCCGCGCCGGATCCAACAAGACGAAATCGCTTCTCGACCGCGTGGACTTCATATCCGGCGTGTCGGGAGGATCGGTGACGGCGGCCTATTTCGGGCTCAAGAAGCGCGCGGCGCTGGATGATTTCCGCGAACGTTTCCTGCTGCGAAATGCGGAGGAAGGCCTCAATACCAGCGTTTCGCTCGGCAATATCGCGCGCGCCATCGGTGGCGGCGTCAACGACAGCCAGTTTACCAATTGGCTGGATGTGAACGTCTTTGACGGTGCGCGGTTCGACGCTTTTCGCGAAGACCGTCGGCCGCGGGTCTGGATCAATGCCTCCGACATCTATAACCGCACACCGTTCGTGTTCGGAAGAACCGCTTTCGACGCCCTTTGCAGCGATATCAGGCCCTATCGTGTCGCCGAAGCGGTCGCAGCCTCAGCCGCGGTGCCGCTTGCGTTTGCGCCGATCGTGCTGGAGACGTTTCCGGGCGGTTGCGCCAAGCAACTGCCGCCCCTGCTCGAACGTGCGCGCCACGATCCGCAGGCGCAGCCTCTGTTGCGATCGTTTGCGGAAGCCAATGCCCGCTACCGCGATGGCTCGATGCGTTTTGTGAAGCTGCTCGACGGCGGCCTCGTCGACAATTTCGGCCTGTCCGGGTTCAGCATCGCGCTGATGGCGGCGCAGCGACCGTTCGAGCCGATGACCGAACGGCAGGCGGTGAAGGTGCGGCGCATCATGTTCCTCGTCGTCGATGCCGGCCGCGGCACCTCCGGCGACTTCGCGCAGCGGCTCGAAGGGCCGAGCGGCGTCGAACTGGTCTCCGCCGCGGCTTCTACCGCGATCGACGCCAGCGTGCGGTTGAGCTACGCGGCGTTTTCCTCGCAGCTCAACGAATGGTCGGGCAAGGTGAAGCGCTGGCGTTGCGGCCTGTCGGCCGCTGAGCGTGCGCGTCTCGGCGTCGGCACGAACTGGCGTTGCGGCGACGTCACCATCTTCATCGACCGGCTGGGCTTCGACCAGCTCGGCCCGGCGCGCGCCGGCATCCTCGACGCGATCCCGACGCGGTTTGTATTGCCGGCTGACCAGATCGACCTCCTGATCCAGGGCGGCGCCGATACGCTGCGTGAGAGCCGGGCCTATCAGACCTTTCGGAGAGGTCTTTGAAGCAGGCGCGGCAGCGCTCGGTGTCGCGAAGGATGGCGATCGAACGCTGGTCGATACCGGCGCTCAGTTCAGCTTTCCCGCCGCAATCGATGCCGTGCCAGCTTGCGGCTGCTCCAGCATCTTCAATGCCGCATCGAGGCCGTTGCGCAGATTGGCGGCGGCGTTCGGGCTACAGCGGAGGCGGCCGGAGGAGAGGAATTTGACCTCCGTCGAGCCGTCCGGCTTCGGCACCAGAATGCGGGTCGCCAGTTCGACCTCGACCGCACCGTTCATGGTGCCGTAGGCGCCGACGATGTCGAAATAGACCAGCGGGGCCGCGGCCCCGGTGTCCTCGTAGATCAGGTCGGACGGCGTGGCGGGCGGTTGGTCGGTCAATGGCCTTCTCCCGGATCGTGCGTCAGACGTCGGCCTGATTCGCTGATCAAGAGCTTACGCGACCGGGCGTTCGATCCCTAACGGGAGACCGGGAGATCCGGGGCCGGCCGCGTCGACCGGCCCCGGAAATCGAATTCCCTCAGAGCTCCATCTTCATCGGCTCGGGATAATAATGGAAGCCATCGCCGGCCTTGGCGACGTGGCCAAAGCCGGGCCAGGCGAAGTGATAGGACATGACCGGGGTCTTGTTGGCCGCGATCATGTCGAGCAACTTCACCCGGCTCGCGGCCGCCTGTTTCGGATCGCTGTCGTAGGAAAATTCCATCCGCGGCTTTTCGAGCAACAGCACGGCGTGGTGCGTGAGGTCGCCGAGGAAGGCGAAGGATTTGCCTGCCGACGTCACCATGAAGATGGTGTGGCCGACGGTGTGGCCGGGCGCCGCGATCGCCTGCACGCCGGGCAGGAATTCCTGGCCGTCCTTGATGAACACGATGCGATCGCGCACCGGCAGCAAGTTCTTGCGGGCGTGAACCACGAAATCCTTCAAGGGACTGCCGAGCTTGCCTTCATCGGTCCAGAAATCGAAGTCGCTCTGGGTGATGTAGTATTGCGCGTTGGGGAACAACGGCTTGTCGTCGGCGCCGACGATGCCGCCGATATGATCGATATGGGCGTGCGACAGCACCACGGCGTCGATATCGCCCGGCTTGATCCCGGCCTCCGCCATGCTCTTCTGCTGGCGGCCGGTGGTCGGCCCGAATGCTTTCGACGTGCCCATGCCGGTGTCGAACAGGATCAGCTTGTCGCCGGTGTTGACGATCGGCGAGTTCTGTTCGAGCACGACATTGTCCGGGATTGAGGAAGTTGTCGGACAGCATCTTCCTCACTTCTTCATCGGGCACGCCGACGAAGGTGCCCTTGGGAGGGCCGAGCGGCAGCGTGCCGTCGGAGACCACGGTCACTTCGGCGTCGCCGAGGACGAAGCGGTGCCAGTAGGGCGTCTGCGTGCCGAGCTTCGGCGCTTTGGCCAGCGCGCTGCCGCCGAGCATCGTCGAAGCGCCGAGACCCGCACCCAGCCCGGCGCCGAGCGCAAGCAAAGACCGTCGCGAAAGATTCGTCGTCATACGTCTTCCTCCACTGATTTTTATGAACTGCAGGTTCGCTGCCCGGACAGATTCATCCGTGACTACAGGCTGCGCCCGCTTCCCGAAATTGGCAAGTGGGATGAGATGCGGGGAAGGTGTGAATGACAGAGCGGGCGCAGCACATTTGCGCACGCCGCGTATTCTCGATGATACGAGATGCCCGCATCGTGCCGAGCGTTATGGCCGAACGAAAATGGCGACCGATGACTCTCGACGGCTACCAATCGTCGTAGATCCAGTCGTCCCTCGGGTAATATCGCGGCCGCGCGCGTGCCTGCGGCGGCTGATAGGTTCGCTCAGGCCTGCGCACGACCGAAACCGGCGGCGCGGCGGGCGCCGATACCTTGGGCGGCGGTTGCGGGGAAACTCTTCGCGATCGTACGTTTCAACTCTTCCTGGCTGGCCTTGAGCTCACCGATGGCCTTTGAGTTTTCGCCGGCCATCTGCTGCTGGTTTGCCTTGAGCTGCTCGATGTTCCGCTCCAGCGTCGCGAGATCGCGCGCGATCTTTTGCAGCAACTGCGGCTTGATCCGGAGGCGCTGCGGCGGCAGGCGCGGG
The DNA here is from genome assembly GCA_963783115.1 of uncultured Alphaproteobacteria bacterium. Classification (GTDB taxonomy): domain Bacteria; phylum Pseudomonadota; class Alphaproteobacteria; order Rhizobiales; family Xanthobacteraceae; genus Bradyrhizobium. The sequence continues at coordinate 26,359 of CAWAMK010000014.1, forward strand.
GGCTGCTGGTGCTGTAGCTGCAGGTGGCGCAGCATCCTGCGGCGCGGGCTGCGCCTGAGCCAGGGACTTCGCCTGCGATGGGGCTTGCTGCGGTGCTGCCGCCAGCGTCGTATTCTCTGCCGCGGCCACTTGAACGAGAGCAGGCGCGGACTGTGCGGCGAGCGTCGGAGCTTCCGGCGGCGATGATTGCTTCGATCCGGGCTGCGGCCCCCAGCGGGTGACAGATCCCACCGCCATAGGTCGACCCGATGAGGGCGGCAACAACGAAGCAGGCGGCCAGCAGCAAAGGCCATCGGGCTCCGGTTTACCGGCTTTGCCGGCGATACGGGCGGAGAGCCGATTTGCGATGATGGTTGCGCGGGCGGCACTTCCGCAGACACTGGCTCCGCAGGTGCTGGCTTGGCAGGCGGTTCGGCAGATGACGGCGCCCCCGGGTTGGTAGAGCTGCGGCAGCTTCTTTCGGAACGCCGGCCGCAGGTGGACGCGCTGCGTCGCCCTTCGATTTTCGCAAGCTGCTCGCTCATGCGCGTGAGTTGCTCATCGGCGCGCTTGATCTCTTCGTAGGCGTGCGCCAGCCGTTCATCGGGACGCCCGGTCGGGGCGTCCTGCGATGCGGCTTCTTTCGGATCAGGCGTGGAGTTCATTGGCGCTTTCCTTTTCCGTCCAATGTCTTCCAGAGTTGGCCGGCTCAAGGACCGCCGTACAGTCTTGTCCAAACAATGGCTGTATGATGGTAGAATACTGGAGCACGGGACGTTAGCGCCGCGTTACCGGGGCGGCTTCGGTTCCATTGGAACGGCTGTGCCGTCTTGCGCACCAGCATGAGGCGCCGTGAGTGGCCGCTATTTCCCGGCGCGCTTCGCCTCGATGGTATCCCAGACCTTCGCAGCCACGTCCGGGCCGTTGAGGCGCTGGATCGCGCGGATGCCGGTCGGCGACGTCACGTTGATCTCGGTGAGGTTGCCGTCGATCACGTCGATGCCGACGAACAGCAGCCCGCGTTCGCGCAGCGCCGGGCCGAGCGTGGCGCAGATTTCGCGTTCGCGCGGGGAGAGGTCGGTGGCCTGGGCGGCGCCGCCGCGGACCATGTTGGAGCGGAGATCGTCGGGCGCCGGCACGCGGTTGACGGCGCCGGCGAATTCACCGTCGACCAGAATGATGCGCTTGTCGCCGTGCTTGACCTCGGGAAGGAAGCGCTGGATCACCCAGGGCTCGCGGAAGGTGACCGAGAACATGTCGAACAGCGAGCCGAAATTCATGTCCTGCGGCATCACGCGGAACACCGCCGCGCCGCCATGGCCGTGCAGCGGCTTCATGACGACCGCGCCGTGTTCATCGCGGAAGGAATTGATCTCGTCGAGGTCGCGCGAGATCAGCGTCGGCGGCATCAGCTGCGGAAAGTTCATCACGAACAGTTTTTCCGGCGCGTTGCGCACGCTGGCCGGGTTGTTCACGACCAGCGTCTTGGGATGGATGCGTTCGAGCAAATGCGTCGAGGTGATGTAGGCGAGGTCGAACGGCGGGTCCTGTCGCAGCAGGATGACGTCGAACGCCTGCAGCGGTTCGCGCTTCGCCTCGCCGAGCGTAAAATGATCGCCGACCTCGTCGCGCACGGTGAGATGCTGCACCGGCGCCACCAGCTCCTCGCCGCGCAGCGAGAGCTTGTCGGGGGTGTAGTAGGACAGGTTGTGGCCGCGCTTCTGCGCTTCGAGCAGCAGCGCGAAGGTCGAATCGCCGCGGATGTTGATACGCGCGATGGGGTCCATCTGGACGGCGACATTGAGTTTCATGGGGAGGGTCCGGGTCTATGGAGGGATACTTAAGGGCTGGCGTCGAAGGCCGCTAACACATGGCGTGGCAGGCGTCGCGGCGCAATCAGGATGGCGTCGAATCGCAGCTCAAATTCGGCATGTTCGGGATGCGCCATCAGCCACCCCTGCGCGGCGTCGATGATGCGCCGCTGCTGGCGCGGCGTCACGGCATAGGCGGCCTCATCGAGGCTGGCGCGCGCCTTGACCTCGATGAAGGCGACCAGATTGCGCTTCTTCGCCACCAGGTCGATCTCGCCATAGGGGGTGCGGAAGCGTTTTGCGAGAATGCGGTAGCCCTTGGCCATCAGATAGGCGGCGGCCTTGCTTTCGGCCGAAAGCCCGGTGCGGAAGGCGGCGACCCGCTCGGGCGCGGCGACCCTGGCGGATGGTTCGGGCGGCGTGGCGCCGTCAGTCTTCGCCATCGTCGCCTCTGATCTCTTTCGCAAGCTCCAGCGCGCGGGCATAGACCTCGCGGCGCGGCCGCCCCGAAAGCTCGACCGCATGCGCCACGCTGTCCTTGACGCTGTCGCGCGCCAGCGACGAGCGCAGCAAGTCGTCGAGGTCGTGCTGCGTCATGACATTGGCGTCGCTGCGCGGCGGGCCGATCACGAGCACGAACTCGCCGCGGGTTTCCAGTGTGCCGGCGGCGTTTCGCCAGCTCCGCTATCGGCGCGCGCTTGATGTCCTCGTGCAGCTTCGTCAGCTCGCGGCAGATCGCGGCGTCGCGGCCGGCCATGATCTCGGCGAGATCGGCCAGCGTCTCCTGCACGCGGTTGCCGGATTCGAACATGACGAGCGTGGCGTCGATCCGGGCAAGCTCAGAGAGCCGCGTCCGCCGCGCGACTTGCTTGTGCGGCAAAAATCCCTCGAAGAAAAACCGGTCGGTCGGCAGCGCGGCGACCGAGAGCGCCGTCAGCACCGAGGATGCGCCGGGCACCGCGATCACGGCATGGCCGGCGGCGGAGACCTCGCGCACCAGCTTGAAGCCGGGGTCCGATATCAAGGGCGTGCCGGCGTCCGATACCAGAGCGATCGAGGCGCCCTGCGCCAGCTTCTCCAGGATTTTCGGCCGCGCCATCGCCGCGTTGTGCTCGTGATAGGGCTTCAGCTCCGCCGAGATCGCATAGCGCTCGGTCAGGCGGCGGGTGATGCGGGTGTCCTCGCAGGCGATGATGTCGACGCCGGCCAGCGTCTCCAGCGCGCGCAAGGTGATGTCGCCGAGATGGCCGATCGGGGTCGCCACCAGATAGAGCCCGGGAACCGGCTTCGGGGCATTGAGGACGTGGCCGCCGATTAAAAATGTTCTGTTGGCCGAACCCGGTTCGGTATCAGACCCGTAGTTGGAATTGGGTTTTGCGCGCATAATGGTCAATCTAAAGAGGTCTTGGTGCAAGCGCTATATCCGCCGGATGCCGGCGAGACTGAAGTTCCCCGCGGTTTCGGGCGGGGTCATAATCCTTTTGTTTTGGTTAACTAATTCTGGACAATATGCTGAATTCCGCACGGGGTTGAGTAGCGGTTCAGGTGCCTTGGCTCAGTATGCCGGGATCCTGGTCGACGGCGGTCGGTCAAGAGAAGAGACAAGATGGTAGGCCCGCTCAATGGCAAGCCTGGACCTCGCGGTCCCGGGCGATCGGGACCGACCCGCCGTGCGGCGGTCGGTCTCATTCTCGGCGCGCCGCTGCTCGGCGCCTGCTCCGGCAGCCAGGTTTCCAACCCGTTCGGCCCGTCCGCGCCCGAGGGACCGGCAGGCCCGCAGCAGCAGCCGCTCGCGGTCGGCGACGGCAAGGTCAAGGTCGGCCTGATCCTGCCGCTCTCGGCTGCCGGCAATGCCGGCGTCGCCGCGCAATCGATGAAGAACGCCGCCGAGATGGCGCTGGCGGAATTCCAGAATCCGAACATCCAGCTTCTGATCAAGGATGACGGCGGCAGCCCGCAAGGCGCGCAGCAAGTTACCCAGCAGGCGCTCGGCGAAGGCGCGGAAATCATTCTCGGTCCGCTGTTCGCGGCCTCGGTGCCGGCGACCGCGCAACTGACGCGCGCCCGCAGCATTCCGGTGATCGCGTTCTCGACCGACTCCAGCGTGGCCGGGCGCGGCGTCTATCTGCTGAGCTTCCTGCCCGAATCCGACGTCAACCGGATCATCGACTACTCCGCCAGCATCGGAAAGAAATCGTTCGCCGCGCTGCTGCCGGACAATGCCTATGGCAATGTGGTGGAGGCGGCGTTCAAGCAGGCGGCCGGCCGCAAGGGGCGGATCGTCGCCTTCGAGAAATATGCCTCCGACCGCTCGGCCGCGGCGCGCACGGTGGCGCAGTCGCTCGGCTCGGCGGATGCGCTGTTCATCGCCGACGACGGCAAATCGGTCGTGGCGACGGCGGATGCCTTGACCGCGGCAGGCGCCAATCTGCGCAATATCCAGCTGCTCGGCACCGGGCTGTGGGACAATCCGCGCGTCTTTGCCAGCGCCCCGCTGCAGGGCGGGCTTTATGCCGCGCCGGATCCGTCGGGCTTCGTCGCCTTCTCCGGGCGTTACCGCACCAGGTTCGGCGCCGACCCCGTGCGCACCGCGACGCTGGCCTACGATGCGGTCGCGCTGGTCGCCGCGCTGTCGAAGCAGGGCGCGCAACGCTTTGCGCCGGAGACGCTGGCCAACCCGTCCGGCTTTGCCGGCATCGATGGCCTGTTCCGTTTTCGCTCCGACGGCACCAACGAACGCGGACTTGCGGTGATGAGGGTTACCAGCGGCGGCGGCACGCCGGTTGCGGGATCGCCGAAGAGCTTTGGGGTATCTTTCGTCAGGCGGTAGCCCTCTCGAGTGTCCCGCGAACGCGGGGACCCATAACCACGGATTCGTGTTATGCGACTGTAGCTCAGCTCGTTCACGATCAACGCCGGTGGTTATGGGTTCCTGCTTCGCAGGAACGACCCGACTACGCCGCGAGATCCGCCACCGCATCGAGCACGGGAAAACCGTCTTTCGTCACGCGCAGCCTGCCGTCGGCGTCGACGACGATGGCGCCTTCCTCGCGCAGCACGGCGATCCGGCCCGGGTCGAGCGTGCGGCCGGATAAGGCTGCATAGCGTTTGGGGTCGATGCCCTCGGCCAGCCGCAATCCCATCAGCAGAAATTCGTCGGCGCGTTCTTCGCTGTTGAGGTCGTCGTCGGTCACGACGCCATGGCCATTGGCCTCGACGCGCATCAGCCAGGCCTCGGGACGTTTTTCGGTCGCGAGCGCATGCCTCGCGCCGTCGATGTCGAGGCGGCCATGCGCGCCGGGGCCGATGCCGGCATATTCGTCGCCGCGCCAGTAGACCAGATTGTGCTGGCATTCGGCGCCCGAGCGGGCGTGGTTGGAGATCTCGTAGGCCGGCAGGCCGTGATGCGCGCAGACTTCCTGCGTCACGTCGTAGAGCGCGCGGGCCACCGCCTCGTCCGGCGTTTTCAGTTTGCCGGCCGCATGCAGGCCGAAGAACGGCGTGCCTTCCTCGATCGTGAGCTGGTAGAGCGACAGATGTTCGGCGGCTTCCGAAATCGCGAGCTTCAATTCGTCGGCCCACATCTGCGGCGTCTGGTCGGGACGGGCGTAGATCAGGTCGAACGAGTAACGGTCGAATGCGCTGCGCGCGATCGCGACCGCGTCCAGCGCCTCGCGCGCGCTGTGCAATCGTCCGAGCGCTTTCAGCGAGGCGTCGTCGAGCGCCTGCACACCGAGCGACACGCGGTTGACGCCGGCTGCGCGATAACCGCGAAACCGCGTAGCTTCCACGCTGGTCGGATTAGCCTCCAGCGTCACCTCGACATTGTCGGCGACACGCCAATGCTTGCCGATCAAATCCAGGATGGCGCCGACGGTTTGCGGCTGCATCAGCGACGGCGTGCCGCCGCCGAGGAAGATCGACGTGACGGTTCGCCCTGGCGCGCGCGCTGCTGTCGTCTCGATCTCGCGCGCAAACGCTCGCGCAAATCGTTCCTCGTCGATCGGTGCGTGGCGGACGTGGCTGTTGAAATCGCAATACGGGCACTTCGACAGGCAGAACGGCCAGTGCACGTAGACGCCGAAGGCGGCTTGCTTTGCGTGATGGCGTTCGGCGCTCCAAGGCAGATCTCCGCCAGCTTGACGAAAGCGCGCGCCCGGTGCGACAGGCTCGAGGCCGAGCGGCGGAAGCGCCCGCCCTCGGGCAGGAGATCGGGTCGTAGCCGAACGTCCTGTCGCCGTTCGTCGGGAAGGTGAGCGCGCCGGATCACGCGGCCCTCGAACACCGGCGGTCCTCACGGCCGGGCGAACCGGTGACCACCAGCGCGGGCATATGACCATCGCGTGCCGGTCGGGGTGGCCGTCGAGTCCTGTCGACCCGCGCCATCGCCGCGTCGAAGTGCTTGCGGCTTGCGACTTTTTCGGCGTGGTGGCCCACCGCTTCCTGCAGCAGGCGCTCGATGCGCGTCATCGCGGCCATGAGATCCTTGGTCTCGCCGGCCCAGCGCGCTGAGTAGATGCCGGGCGCGCCGTCCAGCGCGTCAACCACGAGTCCGGATATCGTCGGCGAACGCGGGAAGCTTGCGTCGCATTCGCCGCGGCAATCCGCCTTGAGTCGCGGCGTTGCCGCGAAACGTGTCGCCGGTCTCTTCCGGTTCGCCCAATCCGAGCTCGCCCGCAGACACCGCTTCGACGCCATGCGGCGCCAGCAATTCGCGCATCTCGGCGAGTTTGCCGGGATTGTGGGTCGCGATCACGAGGCGGCCGATCATTCTGCGATGCATGTGCAATCAGACTACGCGACGGCGATCTTCTGCAAGTCTACCAGACGCGCGACACCCTTGCGCGCCAGTTCCATCAGCGCGAGGAACTCGTCCTCGCGAAAACGGCGTCCTTTCCGCGGTGCCCTGCACCTCGACGATGCGCGCCCGTCGCCGGTCATGACGAAATTGGCGTCGGTGTCGGCCTCGGAATCCTCGGCATAGTCGAGGTCCAGCACCGGCGTGCCCTTGTAGATGCCGCAGGAGATCGCGGCGACGTGATCGCTGCAGCAGGTTGGTCTTGATCATGTTGCGCGTTCTTCATCCACGCGATGCAGTCCGCCAGCGCCACCCAGGCGCCGGTGATCGATGCGGTGCGGGTGCCGCCATCGGCCTGGATGACGTCGCAATCGACCGTGATCTGGCGCTCGCCCAGCGCTGCAGGTCGACGACCGCGCGCAAGGAACGGCCGATCAGCCGCTGGATCTCCGCGGTGCGGCCGCCCTGCTTGCCGACGGCCGCCTCACGCCGGGTGCGCTCGCCGGTGGCGCGCGGCAGCATGCCGTATTCGGCGGTCACCCAGCCGCGACCCTGGCCCTTCAGCCATGGCGGCAGCCGCTCTTCCAGCGTGGCGGTGACCAGCACATGGGTATCGCCGAATTTAACCATGCAGGAGCCTTCGGCATATTTGACCACGCCGCGTTCCAGCGACACGGGGCGCAACTGATCGGGCGCACGGCGGCTTGGCCGCATGGGGAAATCCTTTCGAAACCGGGCGAAAATTCGTTCGCGGTGCTTGTAGGAGGGGGCGTGCGCAGCGGCAAGGGCTTTTGGTCTCCGTTTCATGATGTTTTGACGTCGTTTTTCCGCGTGTAGCGCCAAAAAACATGGGGCACAAGGGGGCGCTTGTCATCGTGCCCCCGGAGCGACAGATTAGGGGGCTGTCAGGGGAGTTTAACAGTGGCCCACCATGATCCGATCGGCCTGATCGCGCCGCATGCCGGGCTGCCCAGCTCAACGAGCGTTCGCGCGACATTTTTCGTCAAATCGTCGAGAGCTATCTGGCGACCGGCGAACCCGTCGGCTCGCGCAATATCTCGCGCCTGATCGCAATGCCGCTGTCGCCGGCTTCCGTCCGCAACGTGATGTCGGACCTCGAAGCGCTCGGGCTGATCTACGCGCCGCACACTTCCGCTGGCCGCCTTCCCACCGAACTCGGCCTGCGCTTCTTTGTCGACGCGCTGATGCAGGTCGGCGATCTCACCGAACCCGAACGGGAATCGATCCAGAGCCAGCTTGGCCTCGGTCGGGCAGGCGCAATCGGTCGAGGCGGCGCTCGGCGAGGCGCTGACGCGGCTGTCCGGCCTCACGCGCGCCGCCGCCGTCGTGCTGACCGCCAAATCCAATTCGCGGCTGAAGCATATCGAATTCGTTCGCCTCGAGCCCGAACGCGCGCTGGTGGTGCTGGTCGGCGAAGACGGCCAGGTCGAAAACCGCGTACTGGCGCTGCCGCCCGGCGTTCCCTCCTCCGCGCTGACCGAAGCGTCCAACTTCCTCAATTCGCGGATCAGCGGGCCGACGCTGGCCGAAGCGCGCCTCGAACTGGAAACCGCGCTGACGCAAAGCCGCGTCGAACTCGATCAGTTGACGCAGAAGGTGATCTCCGCCGGCATCGCCAGTTGGTCCGGCGGCGAAACCGATGACCGGCAGTTGATCGTGCGCGGCCACGCCAATCTGCTCGAAGACCTGCACGCGCTGGAGGATCTCGAACGCGTCAAATCGCTGTTCGACGATCTGGAGACCAAGCGCGGCGTGATCGACCTGTTGGGTCGCGCCGAGCGGGCCGAGGGCGTGCGGATTTTCATCGGATCGGAGAACAAGCTGTTCTCGCTGTCCGGTTCCTCCACCATCATCGCCCCCTATAGCGACGCCGCCGGCCACATCGTCGGCGTGCTCGGGGTGATCGGGCCGACCCGGCTGAATTACGCCAGGGTGATCCCGACGGTGGACTACGCCGCCCGGATCGTCAGCCGGATGCTGGGCGGCTGATTGGCCCTGCGACCTCAATCCGGGCGGTTGTGCTTGATTTTCGGTCGCTCAAAGCACGATATCCGGGCCAGCAAATCCCGATCGAACCAGATCGCGTTTTTTGAGAAGGCAGTCTTATGACCGATCCGAACCGGCCGAGCTGACGACGCGGTGAAACCGGCCCCGACCGGCGAGCCCGTGGTCTCAAAACCCTACATCATGCCCGACGATCCCGAGGAAGGGTCGAACGAGGCGCTGACCAAGGAAGCTGGCCGAGGCGCGCGACAAGATGCTGCGCACGCTGGCGGAAATGGAAAACCTGCGCCAGCGCACCCGCCGCGAGGTCGCCGATTCCAAGACCTACGGCATCACCGGCTTCGCCCGCGACATTCTCGACATCGCCGACAATCTGCAGCGCGCGCTCGACGCCCTTCCGGCCGAGGCGAAAGAGACCGCCGATGCCGGCCTCAAGGCGTTCATCGAGGGCGTCGAGCTGACCGAGCGTTCGCTGCTCAACTCGCTGGAGAAGAACGGCGTCAAGAAGTTCGATCCGTCGGGCGAGAAGTTCGATCCGAATTTCCAGCAGGCGATGTACGAGGTGCCCGATCCGTCCGTTCCGTCGGGAACGGTGGTTCAGGTCGTGCAGGCCGGCTTCATGATCGGCGAGCGCGTGCTGCGCCCGGCGCTGGTCGGCGTCTCCAAGGGCGGTCCGAAGGCCGCGCCGGCGGAGCAAAGCTAAAGATTACGCCGCGATATCCTCCGACTTGATCCTCTTGACGCCGGCCTTGGTCATGTCGGCCCAGGCTTTGGCCAGCGAGCCCTGGGTGTCGATGCCGCGGCAGGCGTCCTCGATCACGTAGGTTTCGAAGCCGGCCTTGCGCGCGTCGAGCGCGCTCCAGGCCACGCAGAAATCGGTGGCGAGGCCGGCGAGGAACACCCGCTTCACCTTGCGCGCCTTCAGGTAGGCGGCGAGGCCGGTCGTGGTCTTGCCGTCGGCCTCGGTGAAGGCCGAATAGCTGTCGACGTTCTTGTTAAAACCCTTGCGGATGACGAGGCCGGCATGCGGGATCGCGAGGTCTTTCGACAGCGACGCGCTGTCCGTGCCCTGCACGCAGTGATCCGGCCACAGCACCTGCTTGCCGTAGGAAAGGTCGACGGTTTCGAACGGCTTCTTGCCGGAATGGGTGGAGGCGAACGAGACGTGGCCGCGCGGTGTGCCAGTCCTGCGTCATCACCACATTGGCAAAGCCTTTCGCGAGGCGGTTGATGATGGGAACGACCTGCTCGCCGTCCTTCACCGCAAGGCTGCCGCCGGGAAGGAAGCAGTTTTGCACGTCGATGACGATCAGCGCGGACGTTTCGTCGGGCTTGATCGGCGCCGCCCACAATTTCGATGGAACGAGGGCTATGACCGAGGTTGCGCCAAGACCTGTCAGAACGAGCCTGCGAGTAAACATGGTGCATCTCCCGGTTAAGCCCTAACCGGTAAAATGCTAGTTCCAGGCGCGCGCGAACGAAAGCGCGAAGTTTCGGCGCGCGTGCGAATTTCCGGCGTCAGGTTCGCGGATGAATGCCGTCGCGCACGGCGCGGAAGCGCGGAAAGGCCGTGGTCCAGTCGGTCCGCGGCGACGAGCCGATGATGCGCATCGAGGTCTGGGCGCCGAACCGCACCCACTGCACGATGGTGACCGGCGTATTGTCCTTGCCGCTGGTGGCATCGATCCGCGTCTCGTAGCCGGGCTGGCCGTCGATGCGGACCGGCTCGGACATCGTGATCCGGCCGTCGCGCACGCCGGGAATGGTGGTCGCGATCTGCTGGGCGAAGCGGCCGCGATCGTCGGGCGAGGCCGCCGTCGAGCCGATCATGCCGATGATCATGAAGGGCGCGGTCTCGAAGCCGGTCTTCTCGTCGCCGTCGGAGAGAATGACGGCGGCGCCCGGCGCCAGGGTGCGGATGTTCTTGAAGCTCGGAGAGTTCGCTGATCTTGAAGGGCAGCAGCCCGAGCTGCTCCTCGATCGGGACCTCGTCGCGGATCACGGCGGAGGCGAACATCTGGCGTACGGCGTCGTCGGTATAGATCTTGGCAGGCGTTCTCCGGCACCTGCACGGCGACGTAGCCGGAGAAGGTCGGGCCCGGCACGATCATCGAATAGCGCCGCACGTTGGGGGCGCCGTCCTTGGTCGTTTCCTTGGCGTTTTCGACGGTGTAGTAGGCGAGCCCCGCCGCGGTCTCGATGCTCTCCGGCTTGATGCCGCCGATGCCGCCCGGGACAGCCTTGAAGGCATTGGCAACCTCGCCATAGGCCTCCGCCGGCAGGTCGGCGATCAGGACCTTGACCCCCTGGTCCTCGGTCTCGAAGCCGATGAAGCCTCGCGCCTTGTTGAGGCCGACCAGGGGCGTCATGCCCACCCTGGCGCCCGGCGGAAAGACAGGATCGGCGGCGAACGCGGATGAGAAGGCGCTGGAAGTGGCGGCAACGACCAGGGCAACGGCGGCGGAGTATCGGGTAAGCTTCATGAAGGATCTACCGGGTTCGCATCAGGGCCATTCGACGAGGCCTGCGATGCAGCTTGCGAATCTCTGGTTCTAAATCTTGCAGCGTTCGGACACGACATGGGTCGTCCCGGTCGGCCCGCTTTTAACGGTTTTGGTGTCCCTGCAACAGGGCAGGCCAGGCGTCCGTTCCACTATCACGTTCCGATAAGTCCGCCATTTCGCGGGATTTTGCCTGCGATCCGGGCACTTTTTGAGGCGTGTGTAGCGGCCAAATACCGCGTCCCGTTCAGGGGCCGGCCAAATCTCGCGGTCGGGACAACGCCGGCGCGTGGCGCGATGAGCGGCCTGCAATGAAGGGTCTTGCCGATTTGTTAACACCGCCCCGATCCGCACGGACTGACACAATCTTTCAAACGTCAGCCTTTTCAGGCCCTAAGCTTGCGTTCGGTCCTTGCAGGGCGGACCCCCCCTCCTATATGAGGCTCACCGTCGCAATATCGCGAGTAATTGATCGTTGGGGGTTCGGTTAGGTGCGCCGTTCAGGGCCCAGCCAACCTGCCGCAAAAAGAAGGATATGAGGACCATGGGAAAGGTCATTGGGATCGATCTCGGCACCACGAATTCGTGCGTCGCCGTAATGGATGGCAAGACTGCCAAAGTCATCGAGAACGCCGAGGGCATGCGCACCACGCCGTCGATCGTCGCCGTCACCGATGACGGCGAGCGCCTCGTCGGCCAGCCCGCCAAGCGCCAGGCGGTGACCAATCCCGAGCGTACGTTCTTCGCAGTGAAGCGCCTGATCGGCCGCCGCTACGACGACCCGATGGTCGAGAAGGACAAGAAGCTCGTTCCCTACAAGATCGAAAAGGCATCGAACGGCGACGCCTGGGTCGGAGCCGACGGCAAGACCTATTCGCCCTCGCAGGTCTCGGCCTTCATCCTGCAGAAGATGAAGGAGACCGCGGAAGCCCATCTCGGCCAGAAGGTCGACCAGGCCGTCATCACGGTTCCCGCCTACTTCAACGACGCCCAGCGCCAGGCCACCAAGGACGCCGGCAAGATCGCCGGCCTCGAAGTGCTGCGCATCATCAACGAGCCGACGGCGGCCGCGCTCGCCTACGGTCTCGACAAGACCAAAGCCGGCACGATCGCGGTCTACGACCTCGGCGGCGGCACCTTCGACGTCTCGATCCTCGAGATCGGCGACGGCGTGTTCGAGGTGAAGTCCACCAACGGCGATACGTTTTTGGGCGGTGAAGATTTCGACATGCGCCTCGTCAGCTATCTGGCCGACGAGTTCCAGAAGGAGCAGGGCATCAACCTGCGCAACGACAAGCTCGCCTTGCAGCGCCTGAAGGAGGCGGCTGAAAAGGCCAAGATCGAGCTGTCGTCGACGACGCAGACCGAAATCAACCTGCCGTTCATCACGGCTGACCAGACCGGTCCGAAGCATCTGACGATGAAGCTGACCCGCGCCAAGTTCGAAGCGCTGGTCGACGACCTCGTGCAGAAGACCGTCGAGCCGTGCCGCAAGGCGCTGAAGGATGCGGGCCTCACCGCCGCCGAAATCGGCGAAGTGGTGCTGGTCGGCGGCATGTCGCGCATGCCGAAGGTCCAGGAAATCGTGAAGCAGCTGTTCGGCAAGGAGCCGCACAAGGGCGTCAACCCGGACGAAGTCGTCGCCATCGGTGCCGCGATCCAGGCCGGCGTGCTGCAGGGCGACGTCAAGGACGTGCTGCTGCTCGACGTCACCCCGCTGTCGCTGGGCATCGAGACGCTGGGTGGCGTGTTCACCCGCATCATCGACCGCAACACCACGATCCCGACCAAGAAGAGCCAGGTGTTCTCGACCGCCGAGGATAACCAGAACGCGGTCACCATCCGCGTCTTCCAGGGCGAGCGTGAAATGGCGGCCGACAACAAGGTGCTCGGTCAGTTCGACCTGATGGGCATTCCGCCGTCGCCGCGCGGCATGCCGCAGATCGAGGTGACGTTCGACATCGACGCCAACGGCATCGTCAACGTCTCCGCCAAGGACAAGGCGACCGGCAAGGAGCAGCAGATCCGGATTCAGGCATCCGGCGGCCTGTCGGAAGCCGACATCCAGAAGATGGTCAAGGACGCCGAGGCCAATGCGGCCGAGGACAAGAAGCGCCGCGAGGCGGTCGACGCCAAGAACCATGCCGACGCGCTGGTGCATTCCACCGAGAAGGCGCTGGCCGAGCACGGTTCGAAGGTCGAAGAGTCCGAGCGCCGCGCCATCGAGGATGCCGTCAGCGACCTGAAGGAAGCGCTGAAGGGCGACGACGCCGAGGCCATCAAGGCCAAGACCAACACCGTGGCGCAGGCTTCGATGAAGCTCGGCGAGGCCATGTACAAGCAGCAGGCCGAGGCCGACGCCAAGCGCGACGCTGCCCAGGATGACGTGGTCGACGCGGAATTTACCGAGGTCGACGACGACAAGAACAACAAGAAGTCGGCTTAAAGCGGGCTTTCGATCATGACCTCCACACCAAGAGCGCAGGCGCAGCGTCTCGAGGGGTGGGGGTCATTTTTCTTTAAGCCGAAGGCTGCATCTTTTCACTGAAGCGTGCCTGCGGCATGAAGACGTATTTCGGGCGGGTTTGACGGATGTCCACCAAGCGCTGCTACTACGAGACCCTGGAAGTCGAACGGACCGCGGACGACGGCAAGCTCAAGTCGGCGTTCCGCAAGCTCGCGATGAAGTGGCATCCGGACAAGAATCCGGGCGACGCCACCAGCGAAGTGAAGTTCAAGGAAATCAACGAGGCCTATGAGGTTCTCAAGGACGGCGAGAAGCGCGCCGCCTATGACCGCTACGGCCATGCCGCGTTCGAGCAGGGCATGGGCGGTGGCGGCCCCGGTTTCGGCGCCGGCTTCGCCTCGTCATTCTCCGATATTTTCGAAGACCTGTTCGGCATGGCCGGGCAGCGCGGCCGCGGCGGCGGACGCGAGCGCGGCGCCGATCTGCGCTACAACATGGAAATCACGCTGGAGGAAGCCTTTCAGGGCAAGACCGCGCAGATCGAGATTCCGGTCTCGGTCACCTGCGAGCCCTGCTCGGGCACCGGCGCCAAGGCCGGCACCAAGCCGAAGACCTGCTCGACCTGCGGCGGCGCCGGCCGCGTGCGGCAGGCCCAGGGCTTCTTCACGCTGGAGCGCACCTGCCCCGGCTGTCAGGGCCGCGGCCAGATGATCGAGGACGCCTGCCCGAACTGCGCAGGCTCGGGACGCGTGACGCGCGACCGGACCTTGTCGGTCAACATTCCGCAGGGCGTCGAGGACGGCACGCGCATTCGCCTGGCCGGCGAAGGCGAGGCCGGCGTGCGCGGCGGGCCTCCCGGCGACCTCTACATCTTCCTGTCGCTTTCGACCCACGAGTTCTTCCAGCGCGACGGCGCCGACCTGCATTGCCGGGTTCCGATCTCGATGGTGGCGGCGGCGCTCGGCGGCGAGTTCGAGGTCCCGACCATCGACAAGGGCAAGAGCAAGGTGAAAGTACCGGCCGGGACACAATCCGGTCGCCGTTTCCGCATTGCATCAAAAGGCATGCCGGTGCTTCGCTCGCGCCAGACCGGCGACATGTATGTCCAGGTCATGGTCGAAACGCCGCAGAATCTGACCAAGAAGCAGCAGGAATTGCTCTCCGAATTCGAAAAATTGTCGTCCGGCGCCACCCAGCCGGAAGCCGCGGGCTTTTTCACCAAGGTCAAGGATTTCTTCGGCAACCGCGCTGGCTCCTGATCCTTGACGCACGCGGGCTGCGCGTCGGCGCAGCTGTCGCATGGCAGTCATGATTCATTCAGCTGGCGTAGGGTTATATTGCAGGCTCGCGGACACTGCTGGCGCGACTGCGATGTTACCGTGTGGCTTGACCATATCGCCGTCGCCCTATACGTGTTTATGACCGTTTTCTGACATTCCCGCTGGTTGGCGGGGACCCGCCTGGTAGCGACATGCCTCTGCAATCGTCCGTGCGTGCGTTGAAGAAGCCTCTCCGTCTCGACGATGAGGTTCGCTTCCTGCGTTCATGGATTGAAAAGCCGCTGCACATGGGTGCGGTAATGCCGTCGAGCAAGCTGCTCGCGCGTACCATGGCGCAATATGTCGACGTCGATTCCAAAGGACCGGTGATCGAACTCGGACCCGGCACCGGCGCGATCACCAATGCGCTGATCGAACATGGCGTCGACCAGAAGCGGCTGGTGCTGGTGGAGTACAATCCCGGCTTCTGCGCGCTGCTGCGCGACCGCTACCCGCAAGCCAAGGTGGTGCAGGGCGACGCCTATGCGCTGCGCAACTCGCTGGACAAGGTGCTGGATGCGCCGGCCTCCGCCGTGGTTTCCGGCCTGCCGCTCGTGACCAAGCCGATGCTGACGCGCCTGAAACTGATCCGCGATGCCTTCGCGGCGCTCGCGCCCGGCGCACCCTTCGTGCAGTTCACCTATTCGGTCGCGCCGCCGATCCCGAAATCACTGCCCGGCGTGTCCACAGAAGCCTCCGAGCGGATCTGGATGAACCTTCCGCCGGCGCGGGTCTGGGTGTATCGCAAGGGCTGATACTCCCCCTGCGCTGTCGCTCGGGGTTCGCCCTGAACGCGATTTCTAAGATATGTCCGCACTGAAAATCCTCGTGATCCCGGGATCGCTGCGCACAGGCTCGCTCAATGCGAAGCTGGCGGCGGTGGCCGCGCATGCGCTGGCGCAGCAGGGCGCCGAGGTGACCCGGATCTCGCTGTCGGATTTTCCGCTGCCGATCTATGACGGCGACCTGCAGGCCAAATCCGGCGTGCCGAAGCACGCGGTCAATCTGAAGCGCATGATGGCAGGCCATCATGGCGTGCTGATCGTGACGCCGGAATACAATTCCTCGGTGCCGGCGCTGCGTCAAGAACACCATCGACTGGGTGAGCCGGGTGCAGGACGTGCACGAGACCAGCGGCCAGGTGTTTCGCGAGCGGGTGTTTGCGATTGCGTCCGCTTCCGGTGGCCGGCTCGGCGGCTCGCGCGCACTGGCGGCGCTGCGGCTGATCCTGTCAGCCTGTCATGCGACCGTGATCCCGAACCAGCTCGCGCTGTCGTTCGCCGACGATGCCTATGACGAGATGGACCGCCTGAAGACATACCGCCGACGCCGATGCGCTGAAGGCGCTGGCGCGGCAGTTGATCGACGTTTCCCAACGCATGATGTGAGGTGACATGCAGCCAGCCGATATCGCGCCGAAGGACCGCCTGATCGTCGCGCTCGACCTGCCCGGCGTGGCCGAGGCGGAGGCGCTGATCGCGCGGCTCGGCGACAGCGTGAGCTTCTACAAGATCGGCTATCAGCTCGGCTATGCCGGCGGATTGCCGCTGGCGCAGCAACTGGCGAAGTCCGGCAAGAAGGTTTTCCTCGATCTCAAGCTGCACGACATCGGCAACACGGTCGCGCGCGGCGTCGAGAGCGTGGCGAAACTCGGCGCGACCTTCCTCACCGTGCACGCCTATCCGCAAACCATGAAGGCCGCAGTCGAGGCCCGCGCCGGATCGGGCCTGAAGATCCTCGCCGTCACCGTGCTGACCTCGTATGACGACGGCGATCTGCACGCCGCGGGCTATCGCCTCAACGTCTCCGATCTGGTGGAGGCGCGCGCGCAGCAGGCGCAGGTGCTCGGCATCGACGGCCTCGTCAGCTCGCCGGAAGAGGCGGCGGCGTTGCGCCGGATCGTCGGTCACCAGATGAACCTGGTGACCCCGGGCATCCGGCCTGCGGGCGCGGCGACCGGCGACCAGAAGCGCATCATGACACCGGCGCGCGCGATCGCCGCCGGCGCCGATTATCTGGTGGTCGGCCGGCCGATCACGGAAGCCGCCGATCCCAGGGCGGCGGCCGATAACGATTCAAGCGGAAATCAAGCAGGCGTTGGCATAGACTGGTGAAGTAAAAACGGAGAGTGAGTATGGCCAAGGGATACTGGATCGCGCGCGTCGACGTGCACAATGACGAAGGCTACAAGCCCTATGCGGCGCATAACCCAGCCATCTTCAAGAAATTCGGCGGGCGCTTCGTCGTGCGCGGCGGCAAGTTCGAGGGCATCGAAGGCCAAAGCCGCTCGCGCAATGTCGTGATCGAATTTCCCGACTATGAGACGGCACTGGCTTGCTACCATTCGCCGGAATACCAAGAGAATATCAAGCGCCGGTTGCCGCATTCGGAGGCCGACCTCATTATCATCGAAGGCTTTGACGGCCCGCAGCCCTGAGCGAGCCGGGCTCGTCCGGCCATGATGGAGGCTAGGAGCGGGGCCGGTTGCCGGAACTGCCCGCTCCCGCTATAGGGCGTTGAGAGGAAAAGCCATGGCCGACATGCGATTGATCGTAGCGGGAGCCGGCGGCCGGATGGGCCGCGCGCTGGTGCGCGTCATCTCGGAAACGCCGGGGGCGGTTTTGGCGGGTGCGCTGGAAGCGCCGGGCTCGGAACTGCTGGGCAAGGATGCCGGCGTGCTCGCCGGCCTGCCGGAAAACGGCGTCAAACTTTCCGCCGACCTCTGGACGCTGTCGGCCAATGCCGACGGCATCGTGGATTTCACCGTACCGGCCGCGACCATCGCCAACGTCGCGATCGCCGCGCAGCGCGGTCTCGTCCACATCGTCGGGACCACCGGCCTTTCCGCGTCCGACATGGCCGTGATCAAGAGCGTCACTTCGCGCGCGGTGGTGGTGCAGTCGGGCAATATGAGCCTCGGCGTCAACCTGCTGGCCGCGGTGGTCAAGCGTGTCGCGAAGTCGCTGGACGAAAGTTTCGACATCGAAATCGTCGAGATGCATCACAAGGCCAAGATCGATGCGCCGTCGGGCACCGCGTTCCTGCTCGGTGAAGCCGCCGCTGCCGGCCGTGGTATCGACCTGCACGCCCGCTCGGCCCGCGGTCGTGACGGGCAGACCGGCGCACGCCGGCCCGGCGACATCGGTTTCGCGAGCTTGCGCGGCGGCACCGTCACCGGCGATCACAGCGTGATTTTCGCCGGCCCGATGGAGCGCATCGAATTCACCCATCGCGCCGAGGACCGCACCATGTTCGCGCAAGGCGCGGTCAAGGCCGCGCTCTGGGCGCATGGTCAGAAGCCCGGCTTCTATACGATGATCGACGTGCTGGGGCTTGCCGACTTTTAGACTAGAGCCTTTTCCGTTCCGATTGAATCGGAACGGGGCTCTGGATTTTTGTTTTGACGCGTTTTCTTGACGCAAACCGGTTTCCACCCCGGATCAAGTCCGGGGCAGGCTTTCGCTGGAAAACGCTCTAGTTTCGTTTATGCGGGCGCAGCAATGACACGCCGGTCATGTCTGCAGGCTTCGGCAATTGCATCAAGTCGAGCAACGTTGGGGCAAGATCTGCCAGTCGGCCTTCCGCCAACGACACGTCGCCGCCGCCCTGGAGCATTAGCGGCACCGGCCCCGTCGTATGTGAGGTATGCGGTCCGCCAGTTGCGGGGTCACGCATCATCTCGCAGTTGCCGTGGTCGGCGGTGACCAGCAGCGCACCACCAGCTCTTTGAATTGCATCTGCGATCCTCCCGAGCCCGGTATCGACGGTTTCGACCGCTTTGATCGCGGCCGGCAGGCTTCCCGAGTGGCCCACCATGTCTGGATTGGCATAGTTCAGGACGATCAAGTCGTACTTGCCCGAGTTGATTGCCTCCACTGCTTTTGCCGTCAACTCAGGCGCCGACATTTCCGGTTGCAGGTCGTAGGTTGCGACCTTGGGCGAAGGCACCATGATGCGGTCTTCGCCGGGAAAAGGTTGCTCCCGTCCGCCGTTGAGAAAATAGGTGACGTGGGGATATTTCTCGGTTTCGGCCATGCGCAACTGGGTGCGGTTCGCGGCAGAAGTGACTTCCCCCAGGATGTTCGGAAACGTCTCCGCCGGAAACATCGTCTGCATCAGCCTGTCCAGATCGTCGCTGTATTGCGTCATTCCGACCGCGGCGGCGAAATGCACCTTGCGCCTGCGCGGGAAAGCAGCAAACGACGGATCGAGCATCGCGCCGAGAATCTCGCGGACGCGATCGGCGCGAAAGTTGAAGCACAGCAAGCCGTCGCCGTCCCTGATGCCGGCGTATTTGCCGATCACCGACGGTTCAACGAACTCATCGGTGAGATCGTGTGCATACGCGTCAGCGATCGCTGATCGCGCGTCGGGGAACCGTGGAGCTTCGGCTTCGACGATTGCGTTATAGGCCCTGGCTACGCGATCCCAGCGCTTGTCGCGGTCCATCGCGTAGTATCGCCCAATCACGGTGGCGACCGGGACCGATGACGGAAGCGCGGCTTCCAGCCGCATCAAACTATCGACCGCCGATTTCGGCGGCGTATCGCGTCCATCCGTGAGGACGTGCACGACCGACGGCACGCCATTCTCGGTGAGGATGACGGCCAGCGCCGCGACGTGGTCCTCGTGCGAATGTACCCCGCCGGGAGAAACCAGGCCGACGAGATGGCAAGTGCCGCCGCTCTGTTTCAGCGTCTGGATCAGGGAGCGGAGGGCTTCGGTGGATTTGATACTGCCGGACGCAATCGCGTCGTTGATGCGCGGCAAGTCCTGCATCACGACGCGGCCTGCGCCGATGTTGAAATGTCCAACCTCGGAATTGCCCATCTGCCCATCGGGCAGACCGACATCGCGTCCCGACGTCTTCAGGAGCGCGTGCGGACTTGCGGCCCAGAGACGATCGAAATTCGGTGTGTGAGCCTGCCGAACGGCATTGTCGGCTGGATCTTCGCGCCAGCCCCAGCCATCCAAAATGGCCAGCATCACCGGACGACGTTCTTGCATGGGCTCACCTTCCCCTGTTGAGACGGGTGGTTGTGAGCGATCATTTAGTGATCGTCAATCTTTGCCGGTAGGGGGCAACGCTGTCGGCCTATTGGAATTTACCGTCCAAAGGCAACGAGTTAGGTCCCTTGCTGGCTCCCCCGGGAAAGCGCCGCCCGCGCACGGGCGACCCCGTGCCGAGCGGAAGCCTGCGCGGCGAGCGCCGTCAATGCAGCCCCAACTGCCCCGCTTCCCAGCCGAGCATCGCCTGCTTGCGGGTGATGCCCCAGTGATAGCCGGTGAGCGTGCCGCCCTTGCCCAGCGCGCGGTGGCACGGCACCACGAACGATACCGGGTTGCGGCCGACCGCGGCGCCGACCGCGCGTGACGCTTTCGGATTCCTGATCTTGTTGGCGATATCGGAATAGCAGACCGCGCGGCCCATCGGGATTTTCAGCAGCGTCTCCCATACCCGCACCTCGAAATCGGTGCCGATCAGGATCACGCGCAGCGGCTGGTCGGGCCGCCACAGTTTTGTGTCGAAGATGCGCTGCGCGAGACCGGTGGTGCCGTCATGGTCCTCGACATAGGTCGCGTTTGGCCAGCGCCGCTTCATGTCGGCAAATGCCGTCGGCTCCTCGCCGGGATCGGCGAAGGCAAGCCCTGCCAAGCCGCGCTCGCTCGCGATCACGATCGCGGTGCCGAACGGGCAGGCATGGAAGCCGTAGCGCAGCGTCATGCCGGCGCCGCCGTTCTTCCATTCGCCGGGCGACATCGCTTCATGGGTCACGAACAAATCATGCAGCCGGCCCGGGCCCGAAAGCCCCGAGTCGAGCGCGGCATCGAGCACGCTGGCGGAATCGCGCAGCAAACCCTTGGCATGGTCGAGGGTGAGCGCCTGCATGAACGCCTTCGGCGTCAGGCCGGCCCAGCGGCGGAACAGGTGGTGCAATTCGTCAGGCGTCACGGCGGCCGCGTCCGCCATCGCCTCGATGGTCGGCTGTGCGCGCCAGTGCTCGGAGATGAAGGCGATGGCGCGGCGCACGGAATCGTAATCGCGCAGCGCGGCGTTCTGGGGGCCCGGCTTGGTCAGGCGCTGGTCATGTATGGCAAGAGTCATCATGGGGTCTGATTTAGGCTTCATCCGAGGTCCAAACCACCCGATTTCAGACAACTATCTACGCGACGGGATTGTATGTGATACCGCGTTTGGCGGTCTGCAGCGCGGCCAGTAAGGCCTTGGAAAAGCTTTCCTTTTCTTCGGGTCCCAGAAAGTGGCCGATGGAGAGGCGGCGGCCGCGGGAGACCAGATAGAGCCGCTCGATGCCGAATTCGGGGTCGCCGGTCTGCTCGAGCTGCACCCACAGCGGATTGAGCGTCCATTCCATGACATGGCCGCGATGGCTGACCCGGCGGACGCGCAATTCTGACGGCGTCATCACGATGTCCTCGGTGGCAGCAGCGCTGCGGAAGTTGACGCGGAAGGCCCAGTAGATCACCAGCACGTCGAGCCCGAAAAAGCCGAGTACCGGCCAGGCGCCCATCAGGCAGAACGCGACGCCGGCCACGAAGCTGACGACGCCGATGAACGCCATCAGCACCGTAAAACCGGTGCGGTTGAGCGAGCGGTGCGGCGTCACCCGCGCCGAAAACAGTGTCGGCTGGTCGAGCGGCGGATCAAAATCGTTGCCTGCGGTCATCGCGTATCAGTATATCCCGATCATGGCCAAAATCATCCGCTCGATCAGCGCAAAAAAAACCAGCGTTCCGTCTGTGCCGAAAAAACCGGCAAAGAAGGCCGTCAAGGCAGCGCCGAAGCCGGCGGCGAAGAAGTCACCGAAGCCAAAGCCTTGGACACCAGCCGAGGTCTACGAGGCGTTCAGCCGGTTTCGCAAGGCCAATCCGGAGCCGAAGGGCGAGCTGGAGCATCTCAATCCCTACACGCTGCTGGTCGCCGTGGTGCTGTCGGCGCAGGCGACCGACGCCGGCGTCAACAAGGCGACGCGCGCGCTGTTTGCGGTCGCCGATACGCCGCAGAAGATGCTCGAGCTCGGCGAAGAGAAAGTACGCGAGTACATCAAGACCATCGGGCTTTATCGCAACAAGGCCAAGAACGTCATCGCGCTGTCGGAAAAGCTGATCGCCGAGTTCGGCGGCGAGGTGCCGCGCACCCGCGCCGAGATCGAGACGCTGCCCGGCGCCGGGCGCAAGACCGCCAATGTCGTGCTCAACATGGCCTATGGCGAGCACACCATGGCGGTGGATACGCATGTGTTCCGCGTCGGCAACCGCACCGGGCTCGCGCCCGGCAACACGCCGCTCGAAGTCGAGCTGGGGCTGGAGAAGGTGATCCCGTCCGAATTCATGCTGCACGCCCACCACTGGCTGATCCTGCACGGGCGCTACACCTGCCTGGCCCGCAAGCCGCGCTGCGAGGTGTGCTTGATCAACGACCTCTGCCGGTGGCCGGAAAAGACGGTGTGAGGGGCTGCCCCGCCGCGACACGTTTGCGACATCAAAGGGCTAAAATAATCGCATGATCGCG
Organism: uncultured Alphaproteobacteria bacterium; assembly: GCA_963783115.1. GTDB lineage: Bacteria > Pseudomonadota > Alphaproteobacteria > Rhizobiales > Xanthobacteraceae > Bradyrhizobium. The sequence continues at coordinate 48,790 of CAWAMK010000014.1, forward strand.
CGCTCTCATCTGTCGGGGTACCGACAGGCAGGACAGCGATATGAACCACACGGCCGCGCTGGTGTCGCTGGCGACCTCGATTCCGCCGCATCAATTCCATCAAAAGCAAATCCTTCAGGCCGCGCACGACCTGCTTGCGGATCGCTACCCGCAGTTCGAGACGCTTTCGAGCCTGTTTGCCAATACCGGCATCCGTCATCGCTATGGGGTCAAACCCATCGACTGGTATCTCGAACGACGCGGCTGGCCGGAGCGGACCGTAGCATTTCTGGAAGGCGCCGAAGCCCTGTTCGTCGACGTCGCGCGCAAGGCGCTCGCGCGTGCCGATCTTGGCGGCCAGTCGATATCGACACCGTCGTCACGGTTTGTTCGACCGGCATCGCGACGCCGACGCTCGAGGCGCGCGTCGCCGGGCAAGCTCGGTTTTCGCACCGACGTATCGCGCGTGCCGGTGTTCGGCCTTGGCTGCGCGGGCGGCGTGTCGGGCCTGTCGATCGCGTCGCGCCTTGCGCAGGCGCGGCCCGGCACCAACGTGCTGCTGGTCGCGATCGAACTCTGCACGCTCGCAGTTCGCCACGATGAACTGACCAAGGCCAACATCGTCGCCACCAGCCTGTTCGGCGACGGCGCCGCGGCGATTATTCTGCGCGCGGGCGATGGCGGCGCGACCCAAATCGAGAAGACCGGCGAGCATCTTTGGCCCGATACGCTCGGGATCATGGGCTGGAGCGTCGATCCGGAAGGATTTGGCGTGATCTTCCAGCGCACTATCCCGGATTTTGTCGCCGCGCATTTCAATCCCGCGGTGATCGAAATTCTTTCGCGGATGCAGCTTTCGACGGCGGATATCGACCGCTTCGTCTGCCATCCCGGTGGCACCAAAGTCATCGCCGCGCTGGAGCCTGCGCTGTCGCTGCGATCAGGGGACGCTCGATCACGAACGGGAGGTGATCGCCGATTACGGCAATATGTCGGCGCCGACCGTGCTGTTCGTGCTCGAACGGGCCATCGCGCAAGGGCCTGCCGGCGCGATCGCTGCTGACGGCGCTCGGCCCCGGCTTCACCGCAAGCTGCGTCGCGTTGCGGCACGCCGCGTGAGCTTCGGCGTCGATCATTCTCCTGTTGGTCACGCTGCAGCGATTCGGCGAACTCGTTCTGTCCCGCTACAACACTCGCCGGCTTCTGGCGCGCGGCGCCATCGAGATCGGCGCCAGACACTATCCGCTGATTGTGGCTGGTGCATGCCGCCTGGCTGATCTCGCTTTGGGTATTGGGACGCGATCAGGCCGTCATGCTCCCGGCCCTGCGCGGGGTTCATCGTCGCTGCAAGGCTTGCGTCTGTGGATCCTCGGCACGCTCGGCTCGCGATGGACGACGCGCATCATCGTGCTGCCAGGCGAGCCGCTGGTCGCGTCGGGACCCTACCGATTTCTTTCGCATCCCAATTATGCGGTCGTCGCCGGCGAGATCGCGCTGCTTCCGCTGGCCCTCGGTCTGCCACTGCTGGCGCTGATCTTTACGGTCTCAACGCCGCGGTGCTCGCAATCCGGATTCGCGCGAAACGCACGCGCTCTCCGCGATCGGCGGACGGCTTGCACGGCCGCCAATGAGCAGCCGGCAGGAGCCCGTCCGGCGCCGCGGCGGTCGCGCCTTCGTCGGACCTGGGTTGGCTTCGTCCTGATGTGCCTCGGCATGTTCATGGCGATCCTCGACATCCAGGTGGTCGCGACGTCGCTGCCGGCGATCCAGGAGGCGCTTGCGATTTCGCCCGGATGCGATGAGCTGGATCCAGACGGCCTATCTGATCGCCGAGGTCGTCGCCATTCCGCTGACCGGCTTGCTCACGCGCGTGCTGACCTTGCGCTGGCTGTTCGTCTCGGCGGTGACGCTCTTTACGCTCGCCTCGATCGGCTGCGCGTTTAGCGGCAGCTTTGCCGTCGCTGCTTGTCTTCCGCGTGGTGCAGGGATTTGCCGGCGGCGTGCTGATCCCTGCGGTGTTTTCCGCGGTGTTCCTGCTGTTTCCGCGCGCGCTTCACGCTGTCGCCACCACGATCGGCCGGCGTCGTCGCGGTGCTGGCGCCGACGGTCGGACCGGTGGTCGGCGGCTGGATCACGGAGACCTGGTCGTGGCATTGGCTGTTTCTGATCAACGTCGTTCCCGGGTGATCGTCGATCGTCGGCGACCCCGTTCCTGCTGCCGCGCCAAAGCACGGATCTCGCCGAGCTTGCGAAACTCGACTTTGGCTCTCTCGTGCTGCTGGCCGCGGCCGCTCGCGGCCTTGAGATCGGCCTGAAGGAAGCGCCGCATCACGGCTGGCTGTCTCCCGCCTGCATCGGTCTTGTTGGCGGGCAGCGCGGTCGGCGTCGGTCTATTCGTCCATCGCAGCGCTCAAGCGCCAGCAGTCCGGTGGTCGAGCTCGTCGACATTGCAGCAGCGCTCGTTTGCGGTCGGCTGCGCCCTGAGCTTCTGCCTCGGCGTCGGCCTGTTCGGCTCGGTCTATCTGATGCCGGTGTTCCTCGCCTTCGTGCGGCGTCACGATGCCTTCGAGATCGGCACCATCATGCTGGTGACCGGCGTCGCGCAGCTCGTGACCGCGCCGATCGCCGGCGTGCTGGAAAGCCGGATCGACGCGCGCGCTGCTGATCGGCGCCGGTTTCGCCCTGTTCGCGCTCGGGCTCGGCTTGAGCGCATTCCAGAGCCGCGATCGCCGATTTCGACGAGATGTTCTGGCCGCAAGTCGTCCGCGGCGTCGCCATCATGTTCTGCCTGCTGCCGCCGACGCGGCATCGCGCTGGGCGCGCTGCCCGAAAGCGAGGTGCCGGACGCCAGCGGCCTGTTCAACCTGATGCGGAATCTCGGCGGCGCCATCGGCATCGCGCTGATCGACACGATCCTCTATGGCCGCGTCGATGTATGCCGAGGCTTTTCGCGACCGCCTGCTGGCGGGAGACATCAGGGCGGCGAAGGCGATCGGGCTCGATCCGGCGCTGCTCGCCAACCGGCCGCCGGGCCCGCCCGACGCTGCCGCCGTGGCGTTCGTGCGGCCGATGGTCGAGAAGGCCTCGTTGGCACTCAGTATCAACGAAGCCTGGGCGCTGCTCGCCTGCGTGGCGATTGCGGGCGTATTGCTGGTGCCGTTTGCGCGCGACCGGCTGGATTCCAAAGATAGTTAGACGGTGGGAACGCCGGTCCGCCGCGCCGGCTCGATCAGCTCCGGCCTCGGACCCGACAACCGCTTGTGCATGTGGACCATGAAGGCCATCGCGAACACGGGCGTCGCGAGGTTGACGATCGGGATCGACACGAACGCCGCAATGAACAAGCCCGCGGTGAACACGGTCGCCGCATTGTCCTTGCGCATCGCCTTCGCTTCCGCCGGCGAGCGGAAGCGCATCGCCGCGAGTTCGAAATATTCGCGCGCCGAGCAGCCAGGCGGTGGCGAAGAAGAAGATCAGGAAGCCGGCACCGGCGAACAGCACGAAGGGCAGCGCGATCAGGTAGACCAGGATGGTCAGCAGCGCCGTCTTGACGCCTTCCGGTATAGCGACGCCGAGCGGCAACGCGTTGCCTGGGCGCTCCGCCGGATAATGTTCGCGCTCGACGTGCTCGGCGACGTCGTCGACGAACACGCTGGCGATCAGCGAGGTGACCGCCGGCATCAGGAAAATGCCGCCGAGCACGACGCCGAGCCCGGCGGCGATCGAGACGATCCAGGCAAGCACGTTGAGGGTGGTGTGGAAGCCCGGCCCCAGCATCGCCTCGGCCCAGGCTTCGCCCAACTCGGCAAACCAGCTCAGCAGCCGCTGCAATCCGATTGCGAGCACGGTGATCACCACCAGCGCCAGCCCGATCGAACGCCACAGGATGGAGCGCATCGGCGGCGACATCATTTGCGAAAGCGCCTTGACGGCGGCGTCCAACATGGCGGTTCAACCTCTCGTGAAAACCCTTGCGAGAGGTAGATACAAGTGGGCGGCTTCGGCAAGAGGGCCGGACGAGGACCGCGGGGCGGCTTGTCGCGGACCGCATTACAGGCACCCGTCCATGGCGCTTGCGTTCCAGAACGGCGAATGCAGTATTTGCGGATTAGTCCTCCAAGAACAACGCCGCATGAGGCTGCCATGACCCGCGTCCAGGAACTCTATCCCGACAACAAGATCGTGCTGCGCGAGGTCGGCCTGCGCGACGGCCTGCAGCTCGTGAAGACGTTTCCGTCCACGCAAGCGAAGCAGCGCTGGATTCGTGACGAGTATGCCGCCGGCGTGCGGCATTTCGAGACCGGTTCGTTCCTGCCGGCCAAGACCTTTCCGCAATTCGCCGACGTGCGCGACATCATCGCCACGGTGGCCTCGCTGCCCGGCGCCTACGGCATCGCCCTGACGCTGAACGAGCGCGGCGTCAACGAGGCCCTGGCGTCCGGGGTTGCCGAGGTGGCGACGGTGGTCTCGGCCACGGAAGAGCATAGCCAGGCCAATGCCAACCGCTCGCGGGAGTCAGCCATCGCCAACGTCAAGCGGCTGTGCGAGCTGCGCAATGCGAGCGCGCACAAGCCGGTGGTGAATTCCGCGATCTCGATGGCGCTGGGCTGCTCGATCGTGGGCGCCGTTGACCCCACGGAGGTGCTCCGGCTGACGGAAAAGTTGTTCGAGGCCGGGGTCGACATGGTCGCGATCGCCGACACGGTCGGTTACGCCGGGCCGAAGCAGGTCGGCGAATTGACCGCAGGAGCCGTGAAGATCGCGGGCTCAAAGCCGATCTGCATTCACCTGCACGATACCCGCGGCATGGGCATCGCCAACGCTTCCGCTGCGCTCGACGCCGGCGCGCGGGTGCTGGACGGATCGCTCGGCGGCCTCGGCGGCTGCCCGTTCGCGCCGGGCGCGACCGGCAATGTGGTGATCGAGGATCTGGCGTTCCTGTGCGAGAGCAAGGGATTCAAGACGGGTATCGATATCGAGAAGCTGGTGGCGGTGCGCGAGATCCTGAAATCGGAGATGCCCGGCGAGGCGCTGTACGGCGGATTGGCGCGCGCGGGCTTGCCGCGCGGGGCGGCGGCGAGGGCGGCTTGATCGAGAACGTGGCCTGACGCGGAATCGTCAGCGCTTACTTTTTGCCCATACCCATACCCATACCCATGCTGCCCATGCCGGGCATGCGTCCCTGTTCCTTTTGTTCGGGCGACCGCTGCGCAGGCATCATCGCCATTGCTTCCATCCCCAGATGCGGGGCGAGGAGATCGTTGGCCGTCTTCTTCTGATCGTCCGACAAGGCCTCGTTCAGTTTGACGAAGGCGGATTTCATCGCCCGGGTGCCGTCGAGCCGCGCGCTCAGCCATTGCTCCTGCTGGTCCAGCCGGGCGGTCAAGCTGGAAGCCGGTTGTCCATCGCCGGGCTTCGCTGCACGAACTTCCGCGAGCTTCCTGGCATTCGTGCGCAACGCATCGGCAAAGCCGTTCCACGCGTCAGCCTGCGCGTCGGTGATCTTCAGTTCGGCGCGCAGAAAAGCGATGCGGCCTTCGACGCGATCGATGGTCGCCATCCCGTCTGTGCCGCGGCCCATCATGCCCATCATGTGCATCATCCCCATCGAGTGCATCGCGGACATGCTGCTCATCATGTTCTTCATGTCGTTCATCATGGGCATGTTGCCCATGCCGCCGCCCATCATGCCGGCGCCACCTTGCGGCGCGGCGGCCGAGGGGCTCGGTGCGGGAGCCGGAGTGGCCGGAGCTGATTTTTCGCTGTCCGCGGGTTGGGAATGATCGTGCCCGGCCGGGGCCTGCGCCCATGCCGGAACCGCAAGTGCCGCGACCGTGAGAGCGGTCGCCATCGTCAAACGCGTCATGGCCAAATCTCCCGTCGCTGAGGGGGCAGCATTTCAGGGATAAGATGGCCCTTCCGCCGACCGCAGCCTTGACGCACGTCAACTTGTTACAGCCGCGTCATCCGCAGCCGCAGCGCGTTGCCGACCACGCTCACCGACGACAGCGCCATCGCCGCGGCGGCAATGATCGGCGACAGCAGCAGGCCGAACGTCGGGATAGAGAATGCCGGCGGCGATCGGGATGCCGGCGGCGTTGTAGATGAAGGCGAAGAACAGGTTCTGGCGGATGTTGCTCATGGTCGCCTGCGACAGGCGGCGGGCACGGACGATGCCGACCAGATCGCCCTTCAGCAGCGTGATGCCCGCACTTTCCATCGCGACGTCGGTGCCGGTGCCCATGGCGATGCCGACTTCAGCCGCCGCGAGCGCCGGCGCGTCGTTGACGCCGTCGCCGGCCATCGCGACGATCTTTCCGGCTTTCTGCAATTTTGCGACCACCGCGCTCTTCTGATCGGGCAGCACTTCGGCCTCGACGTCGGCGATGCCGAGGCTCTTCGCGACGGCATTCGCCGTGGTCCTGTTGTCGCCGGTGAGCATGATGACCTTGATGCCTTCGGCCGCCAGCGCCTTCAGCGCGTCCGGCGTCGACGCCTTTACGGGGTCGGCAATGGCAAACAGCCCGGCGAGCTTGCCGTCGACGGCGATGTTGATCACGGTGGCGCCGTCGCCGCGCAGACGTTCGCCCTGATCGGTCAAGCGGCTGCGTCATCGATGCCGAGCGATTGCAGGAAGGTCGCATTGCCGAGCACGATGGTTTTGCCGTCGACCTTGCCGGTCGCACCCTTGCCGGTCGGCGAGTCGAATTCATCGACCTTGCCGAGATCGAGATGGCGCTCCGAAGCCGCACGCACGATGGCATCGGCCAGCGGGTGCTCGCTCGCCCGCTCGACGGTTGCGGCCAACCGCAGAATGTCGGTCTCGTTCAAATCCCTCTGCCGGAACGATGGCGACCACCTTCGGCTTGCCCTCGGTCAGCGTGCCTGTCTTGTCGACCACCAGCGTGTCGATCTTCTCCATGCGCTCCAGCGCTTCGGCGTTCTTGATCAGCACGCCGGCCTGCGCGCCGCGCCCGACGCCGACCATGATCGACATCGGCGTGGCGAGGCCGAGCGCGCAGGGGCAGGCGATGATGAGCACGCTGACGGCCGCGACCAGCCCGAATGCCATCCGCGGCTCCGGCCCGAACCAGGCCCAGGCGCCGAAGGCGAGCAGCGCGACGATGATGACCGCCGGCACGAACCATCCGGCCACCTGATCGGCGAGCCGCTGGATCGGCGCGCGCGAGCGCTGCGCGTCCGCCACCATCTGCACGATCTGCGAGAGCAGCGTGTCGCGCCCGACCTTGTCGGCGCGCATCACGAAACCGCCGGACTGATTCAGCGTGCCCGCGATCACCTTGCTGCCGGCTTCCTTGGTGACCGGCATGGATTCGCCCGTCACCAGCAATTCGTCGAGCGACGGAGCGGCCTTCGAGGATGATGCCGTCGACGGGCACTTTTTCGCCCGGCCGGACTCGCAAGCGATCGCCGACGGCGAGCGTGTCGATTTCCACCTCATGGTCCGCGCCATCGCCGCCGATCCGGCGCGCGGTTTTCGGCGCGAGCTGGAGCAGGGCCTTGATCGCGCCTGAGGTGGCTTCGCGCGCGCGAAGCTCGAGCACCTGGCCGAGCAGCACGAGCACGGTGATGACGGCGGCCGAATTCGAAATAGACTGCAACGGCGCCGCCATGGCCGCGGAAGGTGGCCGGAAAGAAGCCCGGCGCGACGGTGCCGACGACGCTGTAGAGATAGGCCACGCCGGTGCCGACGGCGATCAGCGTGAACATGTTGAGGTTGCGCGTGACGCAGCGACTGCCAGCCGCGCACGAAGAACGGCCAGCCGGCCCACAGCACGACGGGCGTGGCGAAGGCGAACTGGATCCAGTTCGACAGCGTCGGATCGATCAAACCGTGCCCGCCGACGAGATGGCCGCCCATTTCGAGGACGATCGCCGGCAGCGCCAGCACGAGGCCGATCCAGAAGCGGCGCGTCATGTCGGCGAGCTCGGGATTGGGCGGCGCGTCGAGGCTGACGACGTCGGGCTCCAGCGCCATGCCGCAGATCGGACAGCTGCCGGGACCGACCTGGCGGATCTCCGGATGCATCGGGCAGGTGTAGATCGTGCCTTCCGGCACCGCCGCTTTCGGCCGCTTGTCCTTTTCCAGATAGGCGAGGGGGTCGGCGGCGAATTTGGTTCGGCAGCCGGCGGAGCAGAAATGGAAGGTTTTGCCGTTGTGATCGAAGCGGTGCTTGCTGGTCGCGGGATTGACCGTCATGCCGCAGACGGGGTCGCGCACGGTTGCCGGCCCGTGCGACGTGATGATCGTGGTGGGCGTGATACGTGTCCGGTATGGCCGTGGCCCGCGCAACAGGCGCCCTTGGCCTGCGCACTGCCGTTTTCGATTTCCGTCATCGTCCGCTCCGGCCCTTGAAGCCATATACCCTATGGGGGTATATAGGCCGCATGCGAAAAGACATCAAGGCTTCCTGTCAAAAACGCCTCAGCCGGATCGAGGGCCAGGTCCGCGGCCTTTCAAAGATGGTCGACGAGGATCGCTACTGCATCGACATCGTCACGCAGATATCGGCGGTACGGGCCGCGCTGCGGCGGGTCGAGGAGGAAGTGTTGCGGGATCACGTGTCGCACTGCGTCGAGCATGCGATCACCAGCGGCAACAAGACCGACCAGCGCGAAAAGATCGCCGAGCTGATGGCGGTGATCGGACGGGCGGACAGATAGCCGCCAGTTTCGCCGTGACTGTCAGTCGTGGTGATGCCCGTGCTTGCGCGCCTTCGGCTTCTTGCCGGACGCCGTCGGGATCATCACGACGCGGCCGTAGCGCACGCCGCGTTCGGCGATCACGTGGTCGGCGAAGTGCCGGACTTCGCTGCTCGCTCCCTTCAGCGCCGTGACCTCCATGCAGGAATCGTCGTCGAGATGGACATGCAGCGTCGCCAGCGACAGATCGTGGTGGCCGTGGAAATTCTGCACCAGTCGTTTCGATAGATCCCGCGCGGCGTGATCGTAGACGTACACCAGCGCGGCGACGCATTGGCCCGACGGCGCGGCGTCCTCCGCGCCTTGCTGCAGCCCGGCGCGGGCGAGATCGCGGATGATCTCGGAGCGGTTCTGATAGCCGCGGGCTTCCGCCGCGGCATCGATCTCGGCGAGCAGATCGTCTTCGATCGTGATGGTGATCCGTTGCATGGAAAATTCCGTCCTGACGCACAGTATGATATTTTATTGTATCGTCATACCGCGCTTGCTAGCGTGAGGAGCCGGGTTAAGTCGAACTGATGCGATCGCGCGCCGATTGTAGCAGTTATCATGCGGGGGCATGAGCGTTGCGTAGAGCTGTTTGGGGAGCATTTTCCGCCGCCGCATACCTGTTTGCCACGATGTCTCCGGCAGACGCCCAGAACGTCGCTGCGGCGCCTTCATCCGACCGGCTTCCCGCGGTGACGGTAAATCCACCCGAAGCGAGGCCGCGCAACCGTCCCAAGCCGGTCCGCCGCGAGAGGAGTGCGCGAAATCCGGCCTCGGTTCAGCCAAGCGCGCCCGTTGCGCCGCCGGTGAGCAGCGGCGTGACGTCGGGGTCCGCGACCGCAGGGCCGGCCTACATGCAGCCCACCGCCGCCAGCGCCTCGACCATCAGCGGCGCGGAGGTGAACGCGCAGCCTTTCTCCCGCCCCGGCGAGGCGCTGGAGGTGGTGCCGGGCTTGATCGTGACCCAGCACTCCGGCGAGGGCAAAGCCAACCAGTATTTTTTGCGCGGCTTCAATCTCGACCATGGCACCGATCTCGCCATCAGCGTCGACGGCATGCCCGTCAACATGCCGACCCATGGCCACGGCCAGGGCTATGCCGATATCAATTTCATGATCCCGGAGCTGATCCAGTCGGTGAACGTTCGCAAGGGGCCATACTTCGCCGATGTCGGCGACTTCGGATCGGCCGGCGCGGTCGCGATCGACTACGTCAACCGACTGCCCAGGAACATTCTGGAGACGACCAACGGCACGTTCGGCTATCACCGTGGGCTGGCGGCGGGATCGACTGCGGTCGGTGCAGGCACGCTGCTCGCGGCGGTCGAGGGCGTCAAATACAACGGCCCGTGGGACGTGCCGGACAATGTGCGCAAGCTCAACGGCGTGCTGCGCTACAGCCAGGGCACGGCGACCGACGGTTTTACACTGTCGGCGATGGCCTATTCCAACGCCTGGAATTCGACTGATCAGGTGGCGCAGCGCGCGATCGACCAGGGCATCATCGGCCGCTTCGGTTCGCTAGACCCAACCGATGGCGGCGTTTCCAGCCGCTTCTCGCTGTCGGGCAGTTTTGCGCATTCCAGCGACTACGGGCAGACCAAGGTCAACGCCTACGCGGTCAACTCCGCGCTGCGGCTCTACAACAATTTCACCTACTTCCTCGACGATCCCGTCAATGGCGACCAGTTCAGCCAGACGGACCGGCGCACGGTCTATGGTTTCAATGCCAGCCACGCCTTCGACATGCGCCTCGGCGGCATCGAGACGCAGACCCGCGTCGGGCTGCAAACGCGTGGCGACGATATCCGCGTCGGCCTGTTCAAGACATTGCAGCGCGAGACGCTTTCTACCGTGCGCGAAGACAGCGTCAGGGAAGGCAATGTCGGCCTTTGGGTCGATACGACGGCGCGGTGGACCGATTGGCTACGCACCACGATCGGCATCCGCGAGGACTATTTTGCGGGGAGGGTGCTGAGCGACACGCCGCAAAATTCCGGCAACGCGCAGGCGTCGATGACAAGCCCGAAGGCCGGCATCGTGCTCGGTCCCTGGTACAAGACCGAATTCTACGGCAATGCCGGCTACGGCCTGCATTCCAACGATATCAGGGGCGCCACGATCACGGTCGATCCCATCGACAAGGTGACGCCACAGGATCGTGTGCCGTTACTCGTGCGATCGAAGGGCGCGCGAGATCGGCGTTCGCACCAAGGCGATCGAGGGTCTCACCAGTTCGCTCGCGGTGTTCGTGCTGGATTTCGATTCGGAGCTGCTGTTCGTCGGCGACGCCGGCACCACCGAGCCGAGCCGTCCGAGCCGGCGCGTCGGCGTCGAGTGGACCAATCAGTACAAGATACTGCCGTGGATGCGGTTCGATCTCGACGTCGCTTATACACGCGCCCGCTTCACCGATTTCGATGCCGCCGGCAATTTCATTCCGGGTGCGCCGGCGTGGATCGCAGCCGGCGGCGTGACGTTCGGTGGCGAGAGTGGCTGGTTCGGCGCGCTGCGCGGGCGCTATTTCGGGCCGCGTCCGCTGATCGAGGACGACAGCGTGCGTTCGCAACCGTCGCTGATCTTCAATGCGCGCGCGGGCTACAAGTTCGACAATGGATTGCGGCTGCAGCTCGACGTGCTCAATCTGTTCAATACGAAAACCAACCAGATCGAATATTACTATCTGTCGCGGCTGCCGGGCGAGCCGATCGGCGGCGTCGCGGACCGGCATGTGCATCCGGCAGAGCCACTGGCGGTGCGGCTGACGCTGGCGGGAAGGTTTTAGCTTGTAGGGTGGGCAAAGGAGCGAAGCGACGTGCCCACCATCTATCCGGGTTGTTGCTTGAAATGGTGGGCACGCTTCGCTTTGCCCACCCTACGAATCGTATCTACGTCACCAACTCGCGCGGCTTCACGCGGCGCTCGGGCGTGCGGACCGGGACGTATTCGACGGCGAGATAATGCTCCGACACGGTGACGCGTTCGACCATCGTCGTCTCAACGGTCGCTCTCTCTATCGTCACTTCCTCGATCATCATTTCTTCAGCCGGAAACGACGCCTCTTCGTCAATCTCTTCAGGAACAAGCGGCGGCGAGTTGAGCTCGGGAAACATGGCGAACTCGCCCGCTACCTCCCGGAGCGGCTTCTGCTTGTCGGCCCAGTGCAGCGCGGTGTAGTCGAAACCGTTGACGATGGTCGGCTTGACGATCTCGAAATAGGGCGAGATGTCGAAATCGCGCGGCATGTAGAGCGAGGAATCGCGGATATGCAAAATTTCGCGCCGGGCCTTTCGCGATGCGGCGCGGGTGATTTTTGGCAGGATCGGATAGCGCACCGCGTCGAACGCCTGCGCGATCAGCGCCGAACAGATGATTTTTGTCGGATCGCCGGAACCGAACGCGATCATGCGCCGACGCCAGCGCTGTGGCACCGGCAGCGGGATCAGAAAGCGCATCAGATCGACGATGTTCTTGGTGTCATAGCCGAAGCCGATCCGGTTGATGGCATAGCGGCACACCGTGGTGCGGTCCTCGTAGGACAGGCCGATCGGGCGGCAGATGCGGGTATGATAGGGATAATATTTCGACAGCGGGGCCGAGGTCACGCCTTCGCCGATATTGGCCTCGATCAGGACATGCGGCTCGCCGTCGGGCTCATAGGCGCCGTCGACCGGACCGACGTACAGTGCGCCGTGCGACCACGTCGATTGCGTCAGGTATTTGATGATGCCGGAGATGCGGTTGTTGCCTTCGACGAGCAGAACGTCGCCTGGCTCGATGACGCCGCGCAGATGCTCGGGATCGCTGGGCGTGAACGGCTCATAGCCCGGGACTTCCTTCTGGAGATATCCCGCAATCAGCTGGCCGATGGTGTCGAGCATTACGCCCATGCAAATCCTCGATAGCGGCTTTTCTTCCGCTTTTTTTGCTTCCATATCATGGTCGCAAGCCGTTTCAATTTAGTTCATGCGAGCTGCGGATCAATCATGATTGATTTACCATGAGTGTTGCTGCGTCCCGTGAGATGCGGCACAGTTCGCTGGCTGTTCTCGCTTCTTTCAGGCCTCGGAAACCATGACATGACAATGACCCGCCGCACCTTTCTGTCGGCGTCCGCAGGTCTGGCGGCTACACCAGTGTTTTGCGGGATGTCCGCAAGTGCTGCACCGTTGCCACGGGAAGCCGACATTGTTGTGATCGGCGCGGGTGCGGCCGGCGTTGCTGCGGCGCGGCGTATTATGGCCGCGAACCGCAAGGTGATCGTGGTGGAAGCGTCAAACCAGATCGGCGGCCGATGCCAGACCGACGCTTCCACCTTCGACGTGCCGTTCGATCGCGGCGCGCGCTGGATGCACAATCCCGAAACCAACCCGATGATCAAGCTGGCACGCGCCGCCGGTCTCGAAATCACCACTGCGCCCCCGGGCCAGAAGATCCGCATCGGCCGCCGCAACGCGCGCGCCGGCGAGACCGAGGAATTCCTCGCCGCGCTGGTGCGTGCTAACCGCGCCATCGACGACGCCGCGCGGCGGTTCGACGTCTCCTGCGCATCGGTGCTGCCGAAGGATCTCGGCGTATGGGCCGATACATCGGAGTTCGTGCTCGGCGCGAGTTTTTCCGGCAAGGATTTGAAAGACGTCTCGGTCGGCGACAAATCGCGCGCGCAGGATCGCAATACCGCGATCGGCTGCCGTCAGGGCCTGGGCACGCTGATTGCAAAGCTCGGCGAACAAGTGCCGCTGTCGCTGTCGACGCCGGCCAATCGCATCGTGTGGAGCAATCGCGACGTGAGCGTAGAAACGCCGGCCGGAAGAATTGCCGCGCGTGCCGCCGTGGTCACCGTGTCGAGCAACGTGCTGACATCAGGCAATATCAAGTTCGCTCCTGACATTCCAAAGCGTGTGCTCGATGCGGCCGCGAAACTGAGCCTCGGCAGCTACGACCGGATCGCCCTGCAGATCGCGGGCAATCCGCTCGGCCTTGCCCGCGACGACGTCGTCATCGAGCAGAGCAATTCGACGAAGACGGCGCTGATGTTCGCCAATATCGGCGGCTCCTCGTTGTGCACGCTCGATGTAGGCGGGTCGTTCGGACGCGAGCTTTCCGCGCAGGGCGAGCAGGCGATGGTGGCGTTTGCGGTGGAATGGCTGACGAAACTGTACGGCAGCGAGGCCGGCGCCGCGGTGAAGAAATCCAGCGCGACGCGCTGGAACGCCGTGCCGTTCGCGCTTGGGGCGATGTCGGCGGCGGGGCCCGGCGGACAAACCCAGCGAAAGGTTTTGACCGAGCCGTTCGGCTGCATCTACCTCGCCGGCGAGGCCACCCATGAAACGCTGTGGGGTACGATCGACGGCGCCTGGGAAAGCGGCGAGCGCGCCGCCGAGGCGGCGTTGCGGCGGATCGGCGCGTTGAAAGATTCGGAGCCGGAGGCGCGCCCTGCGAAGCAGCGGCGACGCAGGTAACCGATCTCGCGTATCACCGCAGCACGCCATCCAGCGCCGGCAAGCCGAAAATCACGGCCGCCGCGATCAGCGCGTAGCAGATCGCGCGGAACGCGGCTTCGCTGGCTTTGCCGAACAGCGAAGCGCCGAACCAGACACCGATGCCGTAGACAGGACCGACCACTACCGCGAACCTGATCGCATCCATCGTGATCAGCCCGGCCGCGGCATAGCTCACGCCGGAAAAGAAATCCGACGCGCCGAAGAACAGCACGATATTGGCGCGGGCGATCACGGACGGCAGCGGACGACCGAGCCAGTAGGCCACGATCGGCGGGCCGCCGGTCTGGGCGAGCCCGCTGCAGAAGCCGGCCAGCCCGCCGATGCCGATTGAGACCGCCGCGTAGTCCTTGCCGCGGTAACGCCAGCCCGACAGCAGCAGCAACAACAGCGCAAACACGAAACCGGAAATGATCCAGCGCGTCGTCACCGGTTCGAGACGGCTGAGGAAATAGGTGCCGATGGGAACGCCGATCAGCGCGCCGAACACCATGATCGAGGTCGCCTTGCGGTCGGCCTTCTCCCACGCGCCGGGCAGCAGCGGCGCGGCGGCGATGAAATCGATGATGAGCAGCAACGCTGCGACCAGGCGCGGGTCGGCGATCGAGCTTGCCAGCGGCATGAAGATCAGCGCCGAGCCGAACCCGGAAAATCCGCGCGCCGTTCCGGAGATGAAGGCGACGACGCAGATCGCGATCGCCGCATTGAGGCTGACTCCTGACGGGATGAGTCCGAGCAGGCTCATCCCCGCAAAATGCCGCCGGTCTTCTTCGTGACCTCGGCCACGATCTTTGCCGCTACCGCGTCGATCTCCTGGTCCGTCAGGGTCTTTTCGCGGGGCTGGATCGTCACGGCAATCGCGATCGACTTCTTCTCGGGATCGATGCCCTTGCCTTCGTAGACGTCGAACACGGTCACATCAGTGATCAGCTTCCTGTCGACGCCCTGCGCCGATCGGACGATATCGCCGGCCTTGACGCCGCGATCGACGATGAACGCGAAGTCGCGCGACACCGGCTGGAACGCCGAGAGGTCGAGCAGCGGTTTTGCCCGGGTCGGCTTCTTCTTGGCGTCGGGAATGCGATCGAGGATGACCTCGAATGCGATCAGCGGGCCGTCGGCGCCGAGCGCTTCCAGCGTGCGCGGATGCAGCTCGCCGAAATAGCCGAGCACGTTTTGCGGGCCGATCTGGATGGTGCCGGAACGCCCGGGATGCAACCAGTTCGCGCCGCCGGGCACGATCTGCAGCGCCTGCATCGGCGCGCCTGATGCCGCGAGCACGGCGAATGCATCGGCCTTGGCATCGAGCGCATCGGTCATGGCGGAGCCCGACCAGTGCCGGCCCATGCCTTTGGAGGATGCAAAGCCGTGCCGCACGCCGGCGGCCGCGACGAACTGGTTCTCAGGCTTGTCGCCCCTGAATATCTGCCCGACCTCGAACAGCGCCACGTCGGAAGTGCCGCGATTGGCGTTGGCCTGCGCCGCCGCGACGAGGCCGGGCAACAGGCTCGGCCGCATGTCGGAGAGATCGGCGGCGATCGGATTGGCAAGCACCAGTTCGGCCTGGCCGCCGCCGAACAATTCGGCATGCGGTTTTGAGATGAACGACCACGTCACGGCTTCCACCATGCCGCGCGCCGCCAGCGCGCGCTTGGCGCGGCGGGTGCGGTTCTGCATCGCGGTCAGCACCGGCTTGCGGGCGTCGTCGCCGCGCTCGAACGGTGTCATCGGCACCTTGTCGACGCCGACGATGCGCACGACTTCCTCGACGATGTCGGCCTTGCCGTCCACGTCGGTGCGCCACGAGGGCACCGCGACCTTCACCACCGCGCCGCTGCCGGCGACGATGAAGCCGAGATGGGTCAGGATGCGCCGCATTTCGGCCAGCGGCACTTCGATCCCGGCCAGGCGTTTGACCTCGCTCAGCGGGAAATCGATGATGCGGTCCTCACCAAAGGCGTTGCCGACGACCACGTTCTCCGACGGCGTGCCGCCGCACAATTCCATCACCAGTTTGGTGGCAAGCTCAAGGCCCGGCACCATGAAGGCCGGATCGACGCCGCGCTCGAACCGATAGCGCGCGTCCGAATTGATGCCGAGTCTTGCGGCCGGTCTGCGCGATGTTGATCTGGTTCCACAGCGCCGATTCGATCAGCACGTCCGTGGTGTTCTCGTCGCAGCCGGACGTCTCGCCGCCCATGATGCCGGCGAGCAATTCAACACCGTGTTCGTCCGATATCACGCAGATGTTGCCGTCGAGCGTGTAGGTGCGGCCGTCGAGCGCCAGCAGGCTCTCGCCGTCCTTCGCGCGCCGCACGGTGAGATTTCCCGTCACCTTCCTGGCGTCGAACACATGAAGTGGCCGGGCGCGGTCGTAGGTCATGAAGTTGGTGATGTCGACCAGCGCATTGATCGGGCGCAATCCGATCGAGGTCAGTCGCTTCTGCAGCCATTCCGGAGAAGGACCGTTCTTGACGCCGCGCACCAGCCGCAGCGCAAAGCCCGGGCAAAGCGTCGCGTCTTCCACCGTCACCTTCACCGGGCAGGGGAATTCGCCCTTGATCGGCTTGATGGCGGGATCTTTGAACTTGCCCATGTCGGCGGCGGACAGATCGCGCGCGATGCCGTGCACGCCGGTGCAGTCCTGCCGGTTCGGCGTCAGGTTGATTTCGAGCATGGGATCGCCGAGCCCGGCCCATTCGGCATAGCCCTTGCCGATCGGCGCATCGGCCGGCAGCTCCATGATGCCGTCATGGTCCTCGGAAATCTGCAGCTCGGCCGCCGAGCACAGCATGCCGCGGCTCTCGACGCCGCGGATGGTGCCGACGCCGAGCGTGATGTTCTTGCCGGGGATAAAGGTGCCGGGCGGCGAGAACACGCTGACGAGCCCCGCGCGCGCATTCGGTGCGCCACACACCACCTGCACCGGCGCGCCGCCGTCACCGGTATCGACCATGCACACCCGCAGCCGATCCGCATTCGGATGCTGCTCGGCGGAAATCACCCGCGCGATCGAAAACGGCGCCAGCGCCTTCGCCTTGTCCTCGATGTTCTCGACCTCGAGCCCGATCATGGTGAGCTTGTCGGCAAGCTTTTCCAGCGGCTCGTCGGTGTCGAGATGTTCCTTCAGCCAGGAGAGCGTGAATTTCATTGGGCTACTCTTTGATCGGCGAAAACTTCAACCAGCCGAAACCGTTCGCACATCAGCATCATGTCTTCGCTGAATCGGCCAAGCCGTCCGAAATAGATGCGGTGCGCCTCGCGCCAATAGGCGAGGCTGCGGTCGCCCTCGCCTTCTTCATAGGCGAAGGCGGCGTCGACCTCATTGTAACGGCGATAGGTCACTTCGGTGGTTTCGATCACGCAAGCCGGCGTGCCACGTCCATCGAGCACGATCCAGCGTTCGCCCGGCGTTGACGTGTTGGGTTCGTCCTCGGTGGAGCAGGTCGCGGTCTTCACGCCCTTCATCACGAGATCGAGCAACTCGTCGGCCAACTCCGGCCCGTCGCCGAAGGCGAACGAGCGCAAGCCCTGATATTTCGCAGGGACTGAAATCACGTGCTCAATCCCCCCGCCAGCGTCGGGACGTCGAGCGGCTTGAAGCCGTAATGGTTGAGCCAGCGCACGTCGCTGTCGAACAATTGCCGGAGATCGGCGATGCCGTATTTCAGCATCGCGATGCGGTCGAGGCCCATGCCCCAGGCAAAGCCCTGGTAGACGTCAGGATCGATGCCGCAGGCGCGCAGCACGTTCGGATGCACCATGCCGCAGCCGAGAATTTCGAGCCAGTCCTCGCCCTCGCCGAAACGGATCTCGCCCTTGTCGCGGCGGCACTGGATGTCGACCTCGAGCGAGGGCTCGGTGAACGGGAAGAACGACGGCCGGAACCGCATGTTGATGTGGTCGACCTCGAAGAACGCCTTGCAGAACTCGTGCAAAATCCATTTGAGATGGCCGAGATGCGAGCCCTTGTCGATGACGAGGCCTTCGACCTGGTGGAATTGCGGCGTATGCGTCGCGTCGGAGTCGATGCGATAGGTGCGGCCCGGGCAGACCACGCGGATCGGTGGCTTCTGGCTCAGCATCGTGCGCACCTGCACCGGCGACGTATGCGTGCGCAGCAGCATGCGCGAACCGTCTTCTTTCGGATTGAAGAAGAAGGTGTCGTGCATTTCGCGGGCCGGATGGCCCTCGGGGAAATTCAGTTTGGTGAAGTTGTAGTCGTCGGTCTCGATATCGGGACCTTCGGCGATCGCAAATCCCATGTCGGCAAAGATCGTGCTGACCTCTTCGAGCACCTGGCTCAGCGGGTGGATGCGGCCGGTTTCGGCGGGCGCGTCGCGCAGCGGCAGGGTGACGTCGATCGTCTCTGAGGCGAGACGCGCATCGAGCGCCGCCGACTTCAGGATATCGCGGCGCGCGGAGAGCGCTTGCGTAACCTTGTCCTTGGCGAGATTGATCGCAGCACCCTGTGTCTTGCGCTCGTCCGGCGACATCTTGCCGAGCGTGGACAGCAGCGCGGAGATCGAGCCCTTCTTGCCGAGCGCTGCGACGCGCACGGCTTCGAGGCCTGCTTCGTCGCCGGCGGCGGCGATATCGGTGAGGATGGATTGTTCGAGGGTGGCGAGGTCGGTCATAGCAATCCCCTTTGACTAGGATGCTAGAGCCGGTGCTCCTAGCCCGTCATGCCCGGGCAAGCGCGAAGCGCGTCTTCGCGCTAGTGTCCCGGGCATCCACGTCTTACAGCGTTTGCGAGAAGGAAGGGCGTGGATGGCCGGGACAAGCCCGGCCATGACGACCTCAAAAACATCGCAGAAGACCCGAGGAACGAACAGGCTCTAGGCCGCGAGCGCAGCCTTGGCCTTCTCGGCGATCGCCTGGAACGCCACCGGCTCGGTGATGGCGAGATCCGACAGCACCTTGCGGTCCACCGTGATGCCCGACTTCGACAGGCCGTTGATGAAGACGCTGTAGGTCATGCCGAACGGACGAACCGCGGCATTGATGCGCTGGATCCAGAGCGCGCGGAACGTGCGCTTCTTGCGCTTGCGGTCGCGGAAGGCATATTGGCCGGCCTTCTCGACCGCAGCCTTGGCGGCGCGGATGGTGTTCTTGCGGCGACCGCGGAAACCCTTGGCGGCCTTGTAGACTTTCTTGTGCTTGGCGTGAGAGGTCACACCGCGTTTGACGCGAGACATGACTGTAATCCTTGATCAGAAATGAGGTGACGGGATCGCCGCGCAAGCGCGGCTCTGCTGCTATGGCGTGAACGCGATCAGGCGTTCGGCAAGAAGTACTTCTTGATGTTGTCGCCGTCGGTCTTGAACAGCACGCGGGTGCCGCGAAGCTGACGAATCTGCTTCTTCGTCCGCTTGATCATGCCGTGGCGCTTGCCGCGTTGGGCGGCCAGTACTTTGCCGGTAGCAGTCACCTTGAAGCGCTTTTTAGCGCCTGACTTGGTCTTCAGCTTGGGCATTTGACTCTCCTATGGGCCACAGAAAAACGCGCCCGAGGGGCGCTTTTGCGGCCTGAAATGCTCGTTAGAGCGTTGAAAGTGCTCAAGTTTTCTCAAATCCGAGATAACCCGCACGGACATCGACACGGCAGCCCTTGATCAGCCGGGCGATGAAGGTCGGCCTTATGGCAGATGAAGCGCCAATTGGCAACGATGAACCGCGCAACCCGGGCTGTTACCAAATCGCGGATGTCGCTAACATCAGGGCCCGGAGCGGTGAAAATGACTCAAATTCCCCGATCGATTGCCGATTTTGTCGCTCTTCCCGGTTGGCGCGCGCTGCGCTGGCTCCCGGTCCTTGCCGCGTTTGCCACGATGGCAGCGCCGCCTTCCGCCGATGCCGCCACCTGGCGCAGGGCGGCAGGCGCCTATGACGGCATCTGGAACGTTGTCTTCGCGACCACGCGTGGCACCTGCAGTTCCGGCTACAGCGTTCCCTTCACTGTCACGGGCAGCCGCGTTTCATCGGCCGGCGGCGGCAGGGTCTCGGGCTCGGTCAATCGCGCCGGGGCGGTTGCGGTCAGAGTTTCGGTTGGGGCTTCCAAGGCGAACGGTGGTGGCCGTCTCGCCGGCAGGAGCGGCGCGGGCTCCTGGCGCGGCATCATTAGCGGCGACCGTTGCAGCGGCACCTGGCAGGCGACGCGGAGCTGATCGCGCAGGCTACGGAAACGAAAACGGCCCGCCAGATCTGACGGGCCGCTTGATATCAAACAATCGCAGTTTAACTCAGCGCGGCGCCAGCACCATCACGACCTGGCGGCCTTCGAAACGCGCGTCCTGCTCGACCTTGGCGAACTCGGCGACATCCGCCTTCACCTTGTCGAGCAGCTTGGTGCCGATCTCCTGGTGCGCCATTTCGCGGCCGCGGTAGCGCAGGGTGATCTTGACCTTGTCGCCTTCCTCGAAGAACCGCTGCATCGCGCGCATCTTCACGTCGTAGTCGTGATCGTCGATCATCGGCCGCAGCTTGATCTCCTTGATCTCGACGATCTTCTGCTTCTTGCGCGCTTCCGCGGCTTTCTTCTGCGCCGAATACTTGAACTTCCCGTAGTCCATGATCTTGCAAACGGGAGGATTGTTGTTCGGCGAAATCTCGACGAGATCCATGCCCGCCTCAACGGCCATCTTGACGGCAACCACGGTCTCGACCGTCCCGTGGTTGAGGCCGGTCTGATCGATCAGCTGGATCTGAGCGTTTCGGATTTCATCATTGGTGCGCGGCCCGTCTTTGGTTGCAGCGGGCGGGGCTCTGTTGGGACGGCGAATGGGTAGTTCTCCAAAGTTGTGAAAGGAAGGGCCGCAGTTTGAAGCAATACGCTGATAACAGCAAGCGAACTGACGTTCTGCGCCCGAAAACCGTCAAATGCGAGGCATTTCGGTCACGTCACGCAAATATAGCCGCCCGGGCGGATGCGCAAGCAAGGGCGGGGCGCGCTTGACCAATTCGGCGCGACGGCGGACAAAGCGGCCGGCGAGGGCAACCCATGACCGATCCAGCAACAATCGACCAGGAACCGACTTTTATCGAGGTAGGGGAAGGCGATGGCCGCCGCCGGATCGCGGTCCGGCTCCGCCCCGGCAGCGGACCCGGCAGCACAAGCAGTGCGCCCGGCAGCACAAATGGTGCGCCGGGGCTGTTCTGGCTGGGCGGCTTCAACTCCGACATGCGGGGCACCAAGGCCCTGGCGCTGGACGGCTGGGCCGCGGAGCATGGCCGCACCTGTATTAAATTCGATTATTCCGGCCATGGCGAATCGGGCGGCGCCTTCATCGACGGCACCATCGGCCGCTGGCTTGAAGAGGCCGTCGCCGTGTTCGAGCAGTTTTGCCGAGGCCCGCAGGTGGTGATCGGCTCCTCGATGGGCGGCTGGATGGCGCTGCTGCTGAGCCGCGCCCTCGCCGCGCGGGGCGCGAAAGCGGCAACGCTGGCCGGACTGGTGCTGATCGCGCCGGCGCCCGACTTCACCGAGCAACTGATGTGGAACAGCTTTTCCGACGAGGTTCGCGACGAGATCAGGACCAAGGGGGTGTGGATGCGGCCATCGGAATACGGCGACGGCACGCCCTATCCGATCACCCGCGCGCTGATCGAGGAGGGCCGCAATCATTTGCTGCTCGGCAGCGCCATCGAGGTCGGCTGCCCGGTACGCATCCTGCAGGGCGCGCAGGACCCCGACGTGCCCTGGCAGCACGCCTTCGCGCTGGCGCACCGGCTGCCGGCCGAGGATGTGGTGCTGACCATGATCCAGGACGGCGACCACCGCCTGTCCCGCCCGCAGGACATCGCGCGGATCATGGCGGCGGTCGCGGAGATGGGGTGAATTTTTTCCCACACCTGCGGTGTCATCGTCCGGCTTGACCGGACGATCCAGTACGCCGCGGCCTATCGATTTACAGCGCCGTCTCTGGAATACTGGATTCCCCGCCTTCGCGGGGAATGACGGCCGCGAGCCGGGAGTCGAGTCCATGAACCCATCCACCATGCTCCGCGCCTTCTGCGATGCCGTCGAGCAGCGTAACGGAAAAGCGTTCGCGGAGCTGTTCACCGAGGACGGCGTCTATCACGACGTGTTCTACGGCGTGTTCGAAGGCCGCGGAAAAATCGCCGGCCTGATCGATGACTGGTTCTATCGCACGGCAGAAGATTTTCGCTGGGACATGCACGAGCCCGTCAGCGACGGGAAGACCTTATACGCGCGCTACACCTTTAGCTACCGCTCGACGCTGCCGGAAGCCGAAGGCGCGCGTGCGATGTTCGAGGGCGTCGCGATCATGCGGCTGCGCGACGGCAAGATCGCGGAATACCACGAGGTCGCCAACACCGCGCCGGCCTTCGTCGACATTAAATTCGCGCCGGAACGGATCGCCAAGATCGTCGCGAAGCAGGGCGCGGCGCTGAAGGCGCGGCCGGAGATGAAGCGGCATTTGGTGTAGGGGCTGGCTCTCACCTCTCGTCATTCCGGGGCATCGCGTAGCGATGAACCCGGAATCCAACGGGCCGCGTTGCCGGGGAGAGTTGGATTCCGGGTTCGTGCTGCGCACGCCCCGGAATGACGGGATGAGATTTTGGCTCGCGCCTTAACTCACGGCGGCGGTACATTCGTCATCGGCTTGCGCTGCGCGAGCGCGGCTACCGTCGACGTCCCGATCGGGCCCTTCTCGTCATACAGCCAGCATTCGCCGATCGCGATGCCGTCAGTGGCGTGGTGGTTCACCACGTCGAAGCCGATCCATCGCGTTACCGGCATACGGTGCAAGATACAGCGTCACGTCGCTGTTGATGTAGCCGAGCCCCTGGTCGCCGGCATTGGCGAAGGGGCTGGCAAAATCCGCACCGGTGGCGACATGGACGAACGGCGACATCGGCGTGCCCTCGACCAGCTCGCGCACTTCGCTCATCCACAGCCGCCGGGGCCCGAGCGAGCCCATGCGGCCCACGATCGGCCGCGTCGTCCATTTGCCGTTCATGCCGAGCTTTGGATCGGTCGGCGCCGGGATCGTGTCGGGCAGCGGCGCATCCCAGTTCGCCGGCGACCAGACATTGCCCGGCGCATTTTCCGTCTTGCGCAATAACTGGCAGGAGGCGCGCGCCATGCTGGTGCCGCCGGATCTGAACTCCGCTTCCACCACCTTGATCCGCTTGCCGTCGCGGATGAGGGTTGTCGTGACTTCCACCGGCGTCAAAATGTTCGGTAGCCGAAACATGTCGACCGTCAGCCTGGCCGGCACGAAGTCGTCGGAGCCGTGTTGCTCCTCGATCACGTGGGCCAGCAGGCCGATCACGACGCGGCCGTGCATCGAGTTCGGGTCCCAGGGACCGTTCGAGACTTGATTGGGGATGAAGGCGTCGCCGCGCTTGGCGAAGAAGGGCTGGTTTTTTGTCATGGCCGGCGAACATGACGGATTTCAATTCCCCTGTCATCGTCCGCGAATGCGGACGATCCAGTACGCCGGGACATATCGGTTCATTCGAGGGGCCTCGGCGTACTGGATGCCCCGCCTTCGCGGGGCACGACGACGGATGTTTGCCGCCACTCCGCGCGGACATCCTCATCAATCTCGCGGCTCATTTCCCTCGCGGCGAGCGCCTCGAACTTCTCCCGCTCCACCAACTGCGCCAGCGCCCATACCGCAGCCCCACGCACCAGCGGGCTCGCATCGCCGAGCAATCGCTCGGCCTCCACCGCCAGCGACGCATCATCCGCATTGCCGATCGCGATCAGCACGTTGCGGATGAAGCGGTCGCGGCCGATACGTTTGACCGGGGATTTCGTGAACAGCGCGCGGAAGGCGGCATCGTCGAGCCGCGCCAGATCAGCAAGCTGCGGCGCGCGCAATTCCGCGCGTGCGGACAATTTCGCCTCGCGGCCTTCCTGCGCAAATTTGTTCCACGGGCACACGGCGAGGCAATCGTCACAGCCATAGATGCGATTGCCGATGGCCTTGCGAAACTCGTGCGGGATCGGCCCCTTGTTCTCGATCGTCAGGTAGGAAATGCAGCGCCGCGCATCGAGCTTGTAGGGAGCGGGGAAGGCCGTGGTCGGGCAGATCTCCTGGCAGGCATTGCAGGAGCCACAGCGATCGCGGTCAGGTTCGTCGGACGGCATCTCGGCGGCCGAGTAGATCGCCCCGAGAAACAGCCAGGAGCCGAGTTCGCGCGAGACGAGATTGGTATGCTTGCCCTGCCAGCCCAGTCCTGCGGCCTGCGCCAGCGGCTTCTCCATCACGGCCGCGGTGTCGACGAATACTTTCACGTCTTCGCCGGACTTCGCCGCCAGCCATCGCGCCAGCGTCTTCAGCCGCTTCTTGATGACGTCGTGATAATCGTCGCCCTTGGCGTAAACCGAAATTGCGCCGCGCGTGCGCGCTTTGAGAATATCGAGCGGATTTTCATCGGGGCCGTAATTGACGCCGAGCATGATGATCGAACGCACGCCGGGCCACAGCACGCGCGGATCCATCCGCCGTTCCGGATTGGCGGCGAGCCAGTCCATGTCGCCGTGGCCGCCGGCGTCGAGGAATGCGCGGAAAAATTCGCCCGACTTGCCGATCGCATCGGGCGCGGTCACGCCGATGCAGTCGAAGCCGAGGCCTTTCGCTTCGCTGGCAAGCGCGGCCTTGAGATCGGCTGGCGCGAGCTTCGAAGTCAGAAGTCGAGGTCCACGTAGGTCCGCGACGCCGGCACCCCCGCCAGCCATTCGCTCAGCAGCGGGCGGAACGACGGGCGGGATTTCACCCGCGCGTACCACGCCTTTGCCGCTTCGTCCTCGTACCATGGCACATCGCCCAGATAGTCGATCGCCGATAGATGCGCCGCGGCGGCGAGGTCCGCGTAGGTCAGCCGGTCGCCGGCGAGGAAATTCCGCGTCTGCGACAGCCAGCCGATATAGGCCAGATGATAGCGCACATTGACCTTGGCCGCGCGGATCACGTCGGTCGAGGGCGACCCGCCGCCGTTCTCCTCGCTCATGAAGCGCTTGTAGATGCGCTCGGTCACCAGCGGGTTCGACACTTCCTCGAAGAACTTTTCGTTGAACCACGCCATCAGCCGGCGCACCTCGACGCGCTCGGCCATCGAGGCCGGCAGCAGCCGCCGCTCGCCAGCCTCCAGGCCGTGGGCCTCGTCGAGATATTCGGCGATGATGCCGGCGCCCGGAATCGGCGGAAAGCCGTCCGCCATCAACACCGGCGTGGTGCCCGCGGGATTGAGCAGCAAAAACCCTTCGCGCCGTTCCCAGGCACGTTCTTCCACCAGCCGCAGGTCGAGGCCGTGTTCGCCCAGCACCAGGCGAATGAAGCGCGAATGCGGACAGAACGGGTGGTGAAAGAGCGTGTACATGAAATCCTTGAGCTGAAAATCGCGGCCCGAGGAACCCTCAGGGCCGGGTCATGCGAATCGGGACACTAGCCAAGCAGGCGCATCAGGCAACCAGTGTTTGGCGTTTTTTTGCAATTGCGACAGAGAGGCGAATAGGCGAGAAGAGCGCGCCTTTTACAGTCAAAATGGACCCAATTATGATGTCGGATGCAGTGAAAGCGGTGATTCTCGGCATCATCGAGGGTATCACGGAATTCCTGCCGGTTTCGTCCACCGGTCACATGCTGCTGGCGCAACGCTTCTTCGGCCTCGGCGAAGGCGCCTTCTGGCAGAGTTTCGTGATCCTGATCCAGCTCGGCGCGATCCTCGCGATCGTGATGCTGTATTTCTTCAAGCTGTCGCGCGTGGCGCTCGGCATGTTCACCAATCCCGACGATCGGCGCTTCGTCATCGGCGTGCTGGTGGCGTTCCTGCCGGCGGTGGTCGTAGGCCTCGCCGCCGGCAAATACATCAAGGAATTGCTGTTCAATCCGTGGGTGGTGTGTTTCACGCTGATCGTCGGCGGCGCGATCCTGCTATGGGTCGATCAGCTCGATCTCGAGCCGCGTCATGACGACGCCACGCGCTATCCGCTGCTGATGTATCTGTGGATCGGCGTCGCGCAATGCCTGGCGATGATTCCCGGCGTGTCGCGCTCCGGCGCCAGCATCGTGGCGGCGATGCTGCTCGGCGGCGACAAGCGCTCGGCCGCGGAGTTCTCGTTCTTTCTGGCGATCCCGACCATGGTCGGCGCGTTCGCCTATGATTTCTACAAGAACCGCGCCGAGATGTCGGCCGACCATGTCGGCATCCTCGCGATCGGATTCGTGGTGTCGTTCATCACGGCGATGATCGTGGTGAAGTCGTTCCT
Source organism: uncultured Alphaproteobacteria bacterium (assembly GCA_963783115.1). Lineage (GTDB taxonomy): Bacteria > Pseudomonadota > Alphaproteobacteria > Rhizobiales > Xanthobacteraceae > Bradyrhizobium. The sequence goes on from CAWAMK010000014.1 coordinate 75,224, forward strand.
GAACTACGTCACGCGCCACGGCTTCACGTTCTTTGCATGGTGGCGCGTCATCGTCGGCACCGTCGGTCTGATCGCGCTGGCGCTGGGGCGGTAATTTCAGAACTCGTAGGGTGGGCTGAGCGAAGCGTGCCCACCAACTTGTTTCCCGCTCGCGAATGGTGGGCTCGCTTCGCTCAGCCCACCCTACAAGTCTCTACGCGTTCTTGCGCTGAAACTGCCCGGCGGCGCGGAAGCGCCAGAGATATTGCGGGGCGACCGCTTCCAGCGAATCGGGCGCGATGCCAAGCCCTTCGAATGTCAGGCCCGCGGCTTTTGCGGCGTCCGATACTACATTGTCCGATTGCAGCATCGCCACCTGGTCCGGCGTCAGCTTCAACATGCCCGGCGCAAATTGCAGGAACATCGCCTTCATCCGCGCCAGTCCGAACGGCAGCGAAACCAGCATGCGCTTGCGATCGGTGATCGAAAGAATGATTTCCATGATCTCGCGCATGGTCAGCACTTCCGGGCCGCCGAGTTCGTAGGTCGCGCCCGCCTTCGTCTTGCCCTCGACGGCATCGGCCACCGCGTTCGCGACGTCGCCGACATAGGCCGGCTGCATCCGGGTGACCCCGCCGCCGATCAGCGGCAGGAACGGCGAGATCCGGGCCAGCGCCGCAAAGCGGTTGGTGAATTGATCCTCGGGGCCGAACACCACCGACGGCCGCATGATCGTGGCTGACGGCACCGCGGCCAGCACGGCCTTCTCGCCCGCCGCCTTGGCGCGGCCGTACGCCGAAGGCGAATTTTCGTCGGCGCCGATCGCCGACACATGCACCATCCGCGCGCCGGCGGCGGCAGCCGCCTTGGCGATGGTCTCGGCGCCCTTGGCCTGCACCGCGTCAAAGGTCTGCGCGCCGCTTTCGACCAGGGTGCCGACCAGATTGATCGCGACCTGCGAATCGCGCATCGCCGCCTCGACGGAGGCCGGATAGCGCAAATTGGCCTGCACGGTGTGGATCTGGCCGACCCGGCCGAGCGGCTGCAGGTGCCCGGCCAATTCCGGCCGCCGCACCGCCACCCTGATCCGGTAGTCGCGCTTGGCCAGCGCCCGCACCACGTTTCGCCCCAGAAACCCCGATCCGCCAAACACCGTGACGAGCGTTTCAAGGTTCGATGCCATGGTCAGGTCCTGCCGTCGAATTCGGGAGTTATCGGGGGTATTTAGCGGAATCGCGATACGCCAACGCGACCCCGCTGTACAGCGTATTTGCGAGGCGTTGAAGCCATTTGACAAGCGTGCGACCGATCCTTATCAACCGGCCAGCGCCCAGGTGGTGGAATTGGTAGACGCGCTGGCTTCAGGTGCCAGTGGCTTAACGGCCGTGAAGGTTCGAGTCCTTTCCTGGGCACCACCTCTTTTTTGTCCGAACGGTTCGCGATAGCGCGGCGCCATGCCCCGCACGCCGGTCAGGCCCACATCTCCCGGAAGTTTTTTGACCACTACTCCAGGTCGGATGCCGTCGTATGGCCGTCTGGACCGCGCCTGAACACGCCGTAGCTGCTGGACTTCGCACCGTTGCCGTCGGCAGCAAGCCCAGTCAGCCCGAGCTTGAGAAGCTCGCGGACGGCCGCCGCGCGGGTCGGCATGCGGTGCTTGAAGCGGAAATCGTCAATTGCCGTCAGCTCTTCCGGCGACAGCATGACCTGGAGACGTTCGCCACGTATGTCCGACATGGGTCCTGGCTCGTTGAGTGAATTGAGTAGTTTACTCAACGCGCGTTGCCGGCGCCGGTTCCATAAATCAAGCCAGCGCCGCCAAGTTAGCTAAATAGCCTAAGTAAAAACAATGTGTTGTGCATTGATGATCGGTTGGTTCCAGGCGCATATTCCGGCCTTGGAGGGAGCCATGACCGAGAACATCAAGCTGCCGCGCAAGCTGTCCGAGGAGCGGGGCCCGCCGCCTCCGCGCCGGCCGAGCCATGCACGGGTGATCGAAAATCTGGATCGCTGGGCCAATAGTCCCGAGCTGCAGCCGCCGAAACCGGCTGAAGAAAAGGTGAGCTGAGCGGCCCTGCGAAGCCCGGCGCCGCCGGTGTCAGCCCAGTATGAAGCCGGCGGGACCGGCTGTCCGCGGCAACGGAATCGTTACGAAGCCGCCAATTCCCGGCCTATAAGCCATGGTCTCCCGCTCGCCTACCGCGGCGGCGGGCGCTAGTGTTTCCGTCGAATCGACCAAGACACGAGGCTTTCCTTCATGACCATCCGCCTGCATCGCGGCGACCTGCCCGACCTGTCGCGCTACAAGGACTCGGTGGCGATCGACACCGAGACCATGGGCCTCAATCCGCATCGCGACCGGCTCTGCGTGGTGCAGATGTCGAACGGCGACGGCAGCGCCGATGTCATCCAGATCCCGATGGGGCATACCGATTCGCCGAATCTGAAGGCGCTGCTGGCCAATCCTGCCGTCACGAAGATCTTTCACTTCGCGCGGTTCGATCTCGCCGCGCTCTACAACGCCTTTGGCGTGATGCCGCAGCCGGTCTATTGCACCAAGATCGCCTCGCGGCTGACGCGCACCTATACCGACCGGCACGGCCTGAAGGATTTGGTGCGCGAGGTTCTCAACATCGACCTGTCGAAGCAGCAGCAGTCGAGCGACTGGGGATCGGCCAGCCTCAGCGAGGCGCAGCTCGCCTATGCCGCGTCCGACGTGCTGCATCTGCATGGTCTGCGCGAGCGGCTCGATGCCATGCTGGCGCGCGAGGGCCGCAAGGAGCTGGCGCAGGCCTGTTTCGACTTCCTGCCGACACGGGCCAAGCTCGATCTCGGCGGCTGGGAGGCCGAGGACATCTTCGCGCATTCGTGAACGAGGACTAATTGAAGCGGGCCGGCATCCGCCGCTTCTGCCCCGTTTCGGTCACACTCCGGGCGCGTCTCCGGGCTGCATAATCCTGCGATTGCGGGTAGAGTGACGCCCTACTGGCGTCATGGCGCCAACTGGAGCCGCATTGAACTCGATACAGAACCCAGCCTACGACGCGGGAATGGAGGTTCGCTTTAGAGCGGCCGCCCGTCACAGCCGTATGGTGCGCCTGCTGCGGGTGGCGGTCCCGGCGGCCGTGGTGCTGGCCCTGGCCAGCATCGTCGTGATCCAGGTCTTCGTGAACCCGTTCCAGAAGGTGCTGAATCTGCCCGTCGACATCAGCAATCTCGTGGTGTCGGGCACCAAGATCACCATGGAAACGCCGCACCTTGCGGGTTTCTCAACGGACCAGCGTCCTTACGAAGTGTGGGCCAAGGCGGCGATCCAGGATCTGACCAACCCTGATAACGTCGAGCTTCAAACGCTGCGCGCAAAAGTCATGATGGAGGACAAGAGCACGGTGACGATGGATGCGCGCACGGGATTCTTCGACAGCAAGCAGCAGATGCTGGACCTGCGCAAGGACATCTTCCTGCAATCCTCCACCGGCTACGAGGCGAAGCTTTCGCAGGCCTATATCGACATCAACAAGGGAACGGTGACGTCGGACGAGCACGTCGACGTCAAATTGCTGAACGGGACGCTCACCGCCGACCGGCTCAAGATCATCAACAGCGGCGAGATCGTTCGTTTCGAAGGCAATGTCGTGATGAACCTGATCATGGAAAGCCCTGCGGCGCCGGAGCCCGAGCCTGAACCGGCGCCACAGAAGACGCGGTCTGGCGCCGGCAAGCAGTCAAGCACGAAGTGAAATTCATGATGCAGTTCTTCTCGCGCCATTTTGCAGTCGCGGTGTTTGCGCTCGCGCTCGCCGCCTCGGGCAACGCCGTGGCGCAAGGCGCCATGTCCGGCGTGCCGAACGCGATGCAGGGCTTTTCGCAGAACCGCGACCAGCCGATCCAGATCGAAGCGGCCTCGCTCGAAATGCGCGACAAGAAAAAGGAAGCGACCTTCTCCGGCAACGTGAAGGTCGTGCAGGGCGACACCACTATGACGTCGAAATCGCTGGTGGTGTTTTACGATTCAGGTCCGGCAGCGGCGACGTCTACGCCGACGCCTGCGCCCGCCACGCCGAAGGGAGCTAAGTCAGGAACGATGCCGTCGGCGACCCCCGGTCCCGGCGGCAGTTCGTCGATCCGCCGGCTGGAAGCCAGAGGCTCTGTCGTGGTCACGCAGAAGGACCAGGTCGTGACCGGCGAGACCGCGATCTTCGATCCGCGGGCCAACCTCATCACCATGGCGGGCGGCGTCGTGCTCACCCAGTGCAAGAATGTGCTCAAGGGCGACCGTCTCAAGGTCGACATGACGACCGGCGTGTCGCGCGTCGAATCCGACACCAACAAGGTGCAGGGCATGTTCATGCAGGGCGAGAATTGCGGCTCCGGCTCCGGCGGTGCGAAGGCCGCGCCGGTCGCCATACCATCGTTCATCCCCGGCAAAAAATAAGACATATCAGCGCCTTAAAGATTAATTCGGGCCGGTACAGTTGAAGCCGGTGGCGCGAGTCTGTATCTACTGCGCAGGGGCGGGGTGTTTCGCTGGGCAAGGGGACATCCACTCAATCATCCGTTCGCTAGCGAGGCGATTCGCCGGCGGGCGCGTCGCGGAATCACCGTGAAAGGCGTAAGCGAAGCGGGATGGTGGATTTATTCGGCATGTTTCGTCGACGTCCCGCAAAGCGCGGCGGTCCGGCCTTTGCGCGCTCGCGCGACGACATCACCGCGCTCGGCGATTCCTTTGGCGACATGCTGGCGAACCCGGTGCGCGATGCGCCCCAAAAGGCACGGGCGGCCTCGCTGCCCGGACTGGAATTGTCGGAGGCTCGTGCCGAGCCGGCCCGTGAGCCGCGTCCCCGCGCGCAAGCGCCCCGTTCCAAGGCTGGCGATGCGTCGCGTCTAGACCAAGCGGCCCGGTCTTCTCGCCGTTCACAGCGTGGAAAAAAGTTTCGGCACGCGGCAGGTGGTGCGCGGCGTCAGCATCTATGTGCGCCGGGGTGAAGCCGTAGGCCTGCTCGGCCCGAACGGCGCCGGCAAGACCACGGTGTTCTACATGATCACCGGCCTGATCAAGGCGGATCGCGGCGCCATCGAACTCGACGGCCACGACGTGACGCGGCTGCCGATGTATCAGCGCGCGCGGCTCGGCATCGGCTATCTGCCGCAGGAAGCCTCGATCTTTCGCGGCCTCACCGTGGAGCAGAACATCCGCGCCGTGCTCGAAGTGGTCGAGCCCAGCCGCAAGAAGCGCGAGCGCGAGCTCGACGCGCTGCTTGACGAATTCAACGTCACGCGCCTGCGCAAATCGCCCTCGATCGCGCTCTCCGGCGGTGAGCGCCGCCGCGTCGAGATCGCGCGCGCGCTGGCGACGCGCCCGAATTACATGCTGCTCGACGAGCCCTTTGCCGGCATCGACCCGATCGCGGTCGGCGACATTCAGGATCTGGTCCGGCACCTGACGAACCGCGGCATCGGCGTCCTGATCACCGACCATAATGTGCGGGAGACACTCGGGCTGACCGACCGCGCCTATATCGTCTATGCCGGGCAAATACTGACGGAAGGCAGCCCGGAAGAGATCGTCAACGATCCGGATGTACGCCGTCTTTACCTTGGCGAGGAATTCCGACTGTAGTGTTAAGCCCGGCAAGATATCATCGTCTTGGCGATAAGGTCTTGCGCTCCTTCGAGAATTTATGCCGAGCGCGGGACCTGAAGCCGGCTTCCGCCATTTCGGGCCGCGCCATAGCGTGATTTTCGCGGGAGTCAAGGCGTGTACAAGGGCCTTGGACTAATATAAGCAAGAATCGGACCAACTTTTAGTGGATCGGTTCTTGGCCCCATGGCGCTGACGCAAAGACTAGAGTTCCGCCAATCGCAATCGCTGGTGATGACGCCGCAATTGATGCAGGCGATCAAGCTGTTGCAATTGTCGAATCTCGATTTGTCGGCCTTCGTGGAGGAGGAGCTGGAGCGCAATCCGCTGCTGGACCGGGCCAGTGATGGCCCCGAAGCCCCGGTGGCGGGCGAGCCGGTTCCCGAACGCGCCGAGTTCTCCGATTCCGGCAGCTATGGCGACGAGGGCGGCGATGGCTCCGACATGGCGTCGGGAACTTCTGGCGACGCCTTCGAGCCCGGCCAGGAGGAGTGGCTGAACCGCGACCTCGGCAGCCGCACAGAAATTGAGCAGACGCTGGACACCCCGCTCGACAACGTCTTCTCCGAAGAACCGGCCGAAGCAGCGGCCCGCGTGGCGCAGGATGCGGCACCGACCACCTACACCGAATGGGGCGGCGGCGCCTCCAACGACGACGACTACAATCTCGAAGCTTTCGTCGCCGCTGAGGTGACGCTCGGCAGTCACCTCGCCGAACAGCTGGCGGTGGCTTTCAGCGGGCCGGCGCAGCGCATGATCGGGCAGTATCTGATCGACCTCGTCGACGATGCCGGATATGTCCCGCCGGATCTCGGGCAGGCCGCCGAGCGGCTGGGTGCCTCGCAAGCGGATGTCGATGCGGTGCTGGCTGTGCTGCAGAAATTCGATCCGCCTGGCGTCTGTGCGCGGAATCTGAGCGAATGCCTCGCGATCCAGCTTCGCGAACTCAACCGCTACGACCCCGCGATGCAGGCGCTGGTGGAAAATCTCGACCTGCTGGCCAAGCGCGACATCGCCAACTTGCGCAAATTGTGCGGCGTCGACGACGAGGACATCACCGACATGATCGGTGAAATTCGCCGCCTCGATCCCAAGCCCGGCCTGAAGTTCGGATCGGCGCGCACGCAGACCATGGTGCCCGATGTCTATGTGCGGCCCGGCCCGGACGGTGGCTGGCATGTCGAACTCAACAGCGACACGTTGCCGCGCGTGCTGGTCAATCAGGTCTATTACACCGAGCTGTCGAAGACGATCCGCAAGGACGGCGACAAATCCTATTTCACCGATTGCCTGCAGAATGCGACCTGGCTGGTGCGCGCGCTGGATCAGCGCGCCCGCACCATCCTGAAGGTCGCCACCGAAATCGTGCGCCAGCAGGACGGCTTCTTCACCCATGGCGTGGCGCATCTGCGGCCGTTGAATCTGAAGGCGGTGGCGGACGCGATCCAGATGCACGAATTGACGGTGTCGCGGGTCACCGCCAACAAATACATGGCGACCAACCGCGGCAGTTTTGAGCTGAAATATTTCTTCACCGCCTCGATCGCGTCGGCCGATGGCGGCGAGGCGCATTCGGCGGAGGCGGTGCGACATCACATCAAGCAACTGATCGATGCAGAAGCCCCGAGCGCGATCCTTTCCGACGACACCATCGTGGAACGATTGCGCGCAACGGGCATTGATATCGCCCGACGCACGGTCGCGAAATACCGCGAAGCGATGCGCATTCCTTCCTCGGTGCAACGCCGCCGCGACAAACAGAGCATGCTCGGTAACGCACTTTCCGCCCCCGCCTCCTCCTCCGACCGGTCCCGCGATACGGCTCCGGCCTGATTGCGTTGGCGTCAAATCGCGATAGTCTCAGCTCCCGGGAGTGCCGATCCGGGAAACCAGAGTAGTCGAGGCATCGAGCGAGGCATCCAATGACCCTTCGAATCTCCGGGAAAAGCATCAGCGTCGGCGAAGCGCTTCGCTCCCGCGTCAGCGAACGCACCGATGAGGTCTTGAGGAAATATTTCGACGGCAATTATTCCGGCCACATCACCCTGAGCAAGGACGGCTTCGGCTTCCGCACCGACTGCTCGCTGCACCTCGATTCCGGAATCACGCTCGAGGCCGATTCCAACGCCACCGATGCCTATGCCAGCGCCGACCAGGCGCTGCTGATGATCGAGAAGCGGCTGCGCCGCTACAAGAGCCGGCTCAAGGATCGCTCGGCCCGCAAGACCTACGCCGCCAACGCGGCGCTGGCCGATATCGATGCGCCGAGCTACGTGATCGAGGCGCCGACGGAAAGCGACGAGGAGGTCACCGCCTACAGCCCCGTCATCATCGCAGAGGCAACCACGTCGCTGAAGCAGTTCTCGGTCAGCGAGGCGGTCATGGAGCTGGATCTCACCGGGGCTGCCTGCATCGTGTTCCAGCACGGCTCCAGCGGCCGGGTGAACATCATTTACCGCCGGGCTGACGGCAATGTCGGCTGGGTCGACCCCCCCGCAGTTACCTCTTGAGATCGATGTCGGACCGCATTGACGCCCCCAGCCCCCCTCCCTATGGTCCGCCGCCCTTAACCACAGGACGCTGGAACTGCTTCTTCGGGAGTTGGCACCGCGCATGGGTTGGAGTAGAAGCGCCGACATCGGGACCCGGGTCTAAGCCCGCCTCCCGTCTCATCTTCTTGACGCCCGGGCTTCAGAAGCTATCTCGCAACCTGACTGTCGATTTACCCCGCAATTCACCTCGGAACGCCCCATGACGATTACCGATCTGGTCGCACCCGAGGCGATTCTCCCCGCGTTGAAGGTCATCAGCAAAAAGCAGGCACTGCAGGAACTCGCGGCGCGCGCCTCCGTCCTGACCGGCCAGAACGAGCGCGCGGTGTTCGAGGTATTGTTGCAGCGCGAAAAGCTCGGCACCACCGCCGTCGGCTATGGCGTCGCCATTCCGCACGGCAAGCTGCCGAAGCTGGAGAAGCTGTTCGGATTCTTCGCGCGCCTCGAGCGCCCGATCGATTTCGAAGCGATGGACGGCCAGCCGGTCGACCTGATCTTCCTGCTGCTGGCCCCGGAAGGCGCCGGCGCCGATCACCTGAAGGCGCTGGCGCGCATCGCCCGGCTGTTGCGCGACGTCGACGTCGCCAAGAAGCTGCGCGCCTCACGCGATGCCCAGGCGATCTATTCGGTGCTGGCGCTGCCGCCGGCGAGTGCGGCCTAGTTCCTTCATGGAACGGCGCTTTTTCGGCGCTCTGGCATACCAGATAAACGCAATTTTAAACTAAATCGCAGTTATCTCGTTCGCTGGGGTTTTTCCCCGGCCGGAGAACATTGCCATGACGCTGCGGCTGACGATTTCGCGCGCGATATTTATTTTCGGATTGGTCACCGCATTGGGTCTCGGTGCCGTCATTGCCACCAGCGTCTACGGGCTGTCGCAGCTCAAGGTCGGCGGTCCGCTCTACGACCGGATCAAGCTTGGCAACGACCTGATTGCCGACATTTTGCCGCCGCCGGAATACGTCATCGAGTCCTATCTCGAAGCGACCCTTGTGCTGCACAATCCGGCGCAGCTTTCGGCGCATCGCGACAGGCTTGCGCAGCTCAAGAAGGAATATGACGAGCGGTGGGATTTCTGGGTCAAGTCCGATCTCGATCCGGTATTGAAGACCAAGCTGGTGGAGAAATCCGATAGCGAGGTGCGCCGCTTCTGGACTGCGATCCAGGACGGCCTGCTGCCGGCGCTGGCCAAGGGCGACAGCGCCGCGGCGACGAAATCCTATGCCGAGATCACCGCACGCTATACGGCGCACCGCGCCATCATCGACGACATCGTCAAGCAGACCACCGACCAGAACGCGGCGACGGAAGTCGCAGCGACGGGGCGTGTCAGCACATTCACCCTGCTGTTGTGGGGCGTCTCGGCCGTCGTCTTTCTCATCATCGGCGCCGGCATTTTCGGCGTGGCCTTCGGCGTGATTCGCCCCATCGCGGATATGACCTCCGTGATGAAGGGCCTCGCCGGCGGCGACCTCGAGGTCCCGGTGCCGGCGCTCAGCCGCGGCGACGAAGTGGGCGCGATGGCGCGCGCGGTCCAGGTCTTCAAGGAGAACGCGCTGCGCGTTCAGTCGATGGAGCAGGAACAGGCCGGCCTGAAGCTGAAGGCGGAAGGCGACCGCAAGGCCGCGATGCAGCAGATGGCCGACGGCTTCGATTCCGCGATCGGAAAGATCATTCACACCGTATCGACCGCGTCCTCCGAACTCGAATCATCGGCCGGACAGCTGACCAAGACCGCCGAAGTCACGCAGATGCTGTCGGCCACCGTCGCCACCGCATCGGAGCAATCCTCCGCCAACGCACAGTCGGCCGCGGCCGCCGCCGAAGAGATGGCCTCGTCGGTGTCGGAGATCAGCCGCCAGGTGCAGGATTCGCACAAGATCTCGCGCGAGGCCGTCAGCCAGGTCGAGCAGACCAATGCGCGGATCGCCGATCTCGCCCAGTCCGCCAGCCGGATCGGCGAAGTGGTCAAGATGATCAGCGCGGTCGCCGAGCAGACCAATCTGCTGGCGCTCAACGCCACCATCGAGGCGGCGCGCGCCGGCGAAGCGGGGCGCGGGTTCGCCGTCGTCGCATCCGAGGTCAAGGCGCTTGCCGCGCAGACGGCGAAGGCGACCGAGGAAATCAGCGAGCAGATCGGCCAGATGCAGTCGGCGACCGATCAGTCGGTGTCTGCCATTGCGGAAATCGGCGGCACGATCGGCCGCATCGCAGAAATCTCTCAGACGATCGCGGCCGCCGTGGAAGAGCAGGGCGCCACCACGCAGGAAATCTCCCGCAACGTGCAGCAGGCGGCGCAAGGCGCTACCCAGGTCGCCGGCAGCATCACCGACGTCAACCGCGGCGCCAGCGATACCGGTGCGGCATCGACCCACGTGCACGAGCTGGCCCGCTCGCTGCTGGGGCAGAGCAACCATCTCAAGGGCGAGGTGGAAAAATTCCTCTCCACCGTGCGCGCGGCGTAAACGCGCGATGAAGCAAAAAAATACGCGGGCCACATCCCGTCCGGGATATGCCCGCGTATTCTGAACTCACGTTGCGGCCTCAATCGGCCGCCAGATCAGCCCCGCCAGACTCTGCGTCGGCCAAGCCGTCTTAGTGCACGCTGACGGCCTGGAGCTCGTTGCTCCATGCGTTGGCAATCGCGGCTTCGCGGCTGTCGGTCAGCATGATCGGGGTGCCGTCGGCGGCATGCAGCGCGAACAGCTTCAGCCCCGGCGCGATTTTCGGCGCCTGCGGAAACAGTCCCGGCACGTCTTCCGAGCGGACTTGTTTCACGTAGGCGATATGACCCTCACCAAGATGGGCCAGCGCCTCGACGGAAACCTTTTCGGGTTCGAACGTAAAACTCACGTCACTCATGGTCTCGACTCCTTCTGGGTCTAAGCGGTCGAGTCCGCTACTTGTTCCATTATTCGTGCTCATTGATAGCTATTGTCTTAACGACCCTTTCAGGCTCCGGCCTGGCGAGGTCGATGGACAGCAGCCCGTTCTTCAGATCCGCGCCCAGCACATGCATCCCCTCCGCCAGCACGAAGGTGCGCTGGAAGTGGCGCGCGGCGATGCCGCGATGGATGTATTGCCGGGCCTTGTCGTCCTGCTGGCGGCCCCGGATCACGAGCTGGTTTTCCTCAATGGTCACATCGAGTTGGTCACGGGTAAAACCCGCCACCGCCAGCGTGATTCGCAAGCGTTCAGGGTGGCCGTTGGCACGGTCACACCGCTCGATGTTGTAGGGAGGATAACCGTCGGCGCCTTTGACGACGCGATCGAGCGCACGCTCGATTTCGTCGAACCCAAGCAGGAACGGACTGGACAACGAAGGAACACGAGACATTACAAAGTCCTCTCGAAGCGACTTTGAGGGGCCCTTGCGGCGCCCCATTCAACCGGCCGGCCGACTTGCCGTCCGGTCAAGGAACAATATGGGGTGATTCGGGGTGGGTTCAAGCGCCTCTGAAAGCTGCGTAAATCGGCCGCGGAAGGTTAAGAAACTGTCATTTCGGGCCGCGAAGCGAACCTCAGGTACGCAATTGCGCACCGGGAATGACGAGATTAGCCACCCACCCGCTTGCGGCCGTCGGCGCTAAACAGATGCAGCTTGTCGGGGGAGGCAACGGCCCTGATTCGCTCTCCAATGGCAGGGCCGATTGCACCGGGAATCCGCACGATGATTTCGCCCGGCGGCAGTTCGCCGGGGGTGGCGGCGACACCCTGCGCCTCCTGCTGTCTGCTGCCGTAAATAAAGGTTTCGGCGCCGACCCGCTCGATCGCTTCCACGGTGAGGCCGAGCGCCACGCCGCCGGCAACCGTTTCGTTCGAGATGACGAAATCCTCGGGCCGGATTCCCAGAATGCCGGCCTCGTTGATTCTGGCATCGCCGGCCAGTTGCGATTTCAGTTCATCCGAGCGCAGCGGCATCAGGTTCATCGGCGGCGCGCCGATGAAGGAGGCGACGAAGGTGGTCGCGGGCTTCTGGTAGATGTCGAGCGGATTGCCGATCTGCTCGACCTGGCCGCCGTTCATGACGACGAGAATATCGGCCAGCGTCATCGCCTCGAGCTGGTCGTGGGTGACGTAGATCGAGGTCGTGGACAGCCGGCGCTGCAATTTGCGGATTTCGACCCGCATCGCGATGCGCAGTTTGGCGTCGAGGTTGGACAGCGGCTCGTCGAACAGAAACACCTTTGGCTGCCGCACGATGGCGCGGCCCATCGCCACGCGCTGGCGCTGGCCGCCGGACAGTTGCCGCGGCTTGCGCTCGAGCATGGCGCCGAGTTCGAGGATGCGCGCGGCTTCCTCGACGCGGGTCTTGATCTCAGGCTCCGCCATGCCGCGGTTGCGCAGGCCGTAGGCCATGTTGTTGTAGACGGTCATGTGCGGGTAGAGCGCGTAGTTCTGGAACACCATCGCGATGTCGCGGTCGGCCGGCTCGACCTGGTTGACGACGCGCCCGCCGATATCGATCTCGCCGCCGGTGATGGTCTCCAGGCCTGCGACCATGCGCAGCAGCGTGGACTTGCCGCAGCCGGAAGGGCCGACCAGCACGCAGAACTGGCCGTCGCCGACATCGAAATCGATGCCCTTGATGGCTTCGAAACCGCCGGGATAGGTTCTTGCGGACGTTGCGCAGCGTGACGTTGGCCATGACTACCTTACTTCTCCGTCTCGACCAGGCCGCGCACGAACAGGCGCTGCATGAACACGACGACCGCGACCGGCGGCAGCATCGCCAGGATGGCGGTGGCCATCGCGAGCTGCCATTCGGCGAGTTCGTCGGTCGTGTACAGCATCTTCTTGATGCCGGTGACGATGGTCTGCATCGAATCCTGCGTGGTGATCAGCAGCGGCCACAGATACTGATTCCAGCCATAGATGAACTGGATCACGAACAGAGCGGCGATCGTCGTCACCGACAGCGGCAGCAGCGTATCCCAGAAGAAGCGGAACGGACCGGCGCCGTCGATCCGCGACGCCTCCAGCAATTCCTCGGGGATGGTCATGAAGAACTGCCGGAACAACAGCGTTCCCGTGGCGGATGCGATCAGCGGCAGGATCAGCCCGGCATAGGTGTCGAGCATCTTCAGGTCGGCGATCACCTTGTAGGTCGGATAGATGCGCACCTCGACCGGCAGCATCAGCGTGACGAAGATGATCCAGAACGCGGTCTTGCGGAACGGAAAGCGGAAATACACCACGGCATAGGCCGACAGGATCGAAATGAAGATCTTGCCGATCGCGATGCCGATCGCCGAGATGAACGAGTTCATCAGCATCTGGCCGACCGGCTCGCGGATGGCACGCGAACCGCCGACGATGATGGCGCGGTAGTAGTTGTCCAGCATATGGCCGCCCGGCGTCAGCGGCATGTTGCCGCCGACCACGGTGGCGGCGTCATGGGTGGAGGCGATCAGCGCCAGATAGACCGGAAAGGCGACGATGAAGATGCCGAGCGTCAGGATCGTGTAGGCGATGATGTCGCTGAGCGGGCGGTGCTCGACCATCAGTACTGCACCTTGCGCTCGACATATTTGAACTGGACCGCCGTCAGCGCGATCACGATCACCATCAGCACGACCGATTGCGCCGCCGAACCGCCGAGATCGCCGCCCAGGCCGTCCGTCGGCAAACACCTTGTAGACCATCGTGGTGGTGGCGCCGGCCGGGCCGCCGCCGGTCACGGCATCGATGATGCCGAAGGTGTCGAAGAACACGTAGACGATATTGACGACCAGAAGGAAGAACGTGGTCGGCGACAGCAGCGGAAAGGTGATGGTCCAGAACCGCCGCATCGGTCCCGCGCCGTCGATCGCGCCGGCTTCCAGCACGCTCCTGGGGATCGATTGCAGGCCCGGCCAGGAAGAACAGGAAATTATAGGAAATCTGTTTCCACACCGCGGCCATCACCACCAGGGCACATGGCGTGGTTGCCGTTCAACAACGGATTCCAGTCGAAATTCATCCAGCGCAGCGGGCGCGCCAGCGTCCCGAGGGTCGGATGGAACATGAAGATCCACAACACGCCGGCGACCGCGGGCGCCACCGCATAGGGCCAGATCATCAGCGTCTTGTAGGCGCCGGCGGCTTTCAGGTTCTTGTCGGCCTGGGTCGCAAACAGCAAGCGCAATCGAAAGCGACAAAGCGGCGACCAGCGAGGAGAAGATCACCGTCACCATCATCGACTTGTAATAGGCGGGATCGGCGAACAGGCTCTGGTAATTTTCCAGCCCGACAAATTCGGAATGCAATCCGAACGCGTCCTCGCGCAGGAAGGATTGCCAGACCGCCTGGCTCGCCGGCCAGTAGAAGAATACGAATGTGATGATGAGCTGCGGCACGAGCAGCAAATACGGCAACAGCCTGTTGTTGAAGACGACCGACTTTTCCATCTAGGGCGCTTTACAGCCTTCCGCGCTTAGGTGGCAGACCGGCTCCCCTTCCGGCGTGGAAGGGGAGCCGATGCCGATTGTCTACTTTGCCGTCTTTTCGAACGTTCGCAACATCGCATTGCCTTTGGCGACGGCGTCGTCAAGCGCCTGCTGCGCGGTCTTTTGCCCGGCCAGGGCCGCTTCGATCTGCTCGGCCCAGACGTCGCGCATCTGCACCATGTTGCCGAAGCGCAGGCCGCGCGAATTCTCGGTCGGCTCCTTGTTGGTGAGCTCCTTCAGCGGCGTTTGCGGCATCGGGTTCTTCTCGTAGAAGCCGTCGGCCTTGGTCTTCTCATAGGCAGCCTTGGTGATCGGCAGATAGCCGGATTCCTGGTGCAGCTTGGCCTGGCGGTTGGTGTCGGACAGGAAGGTGAAGAACTTCGCCACGCCCTTGTATTCATCGGGCTTCTTGCCGCCCATCACCCACAGCGATGCGCCGCCGATGATCGAGTTCTGCGGTGCGCCCGCGACATCCGGATAATAGGGCATCGGCGCCGAGGTGAAGTCGAACTTGGCGGTGCTCTTGGCGGTGGCGTAGTAGCCCGACGAGGTCAGGAAGATGGCGCATTCGCCCGAAGCGAAGCGGGCTTCGCTCTTATTCTCGCGGCCGGAATAGTCGTAGGTCTTGTCCTTCTGCAGATCGATCAGGTTCTGCAGATGCTTCACATGCAGCGGCGAGTTGAAGGTCAGAACCGTGTCGAAACCATCGAGGCCGTTGGCCTTGGTGCCGATCGGCGTGTTGTGCCACGCCGAAAATTGCTCGATGTGCGCCCATGACGCCCAGGCATTGGAGAAGCCGCAGGTCTCGTGTCCGGCGGCCTTCAGCTTCTTGGCGGCGGCGAACACTTCCGGCCAGGTCTTCGGGATTTCGGTGACGCCGGCCTTCTTCAGTTCGTCCTTGTTGATCCACATCACCATCGAGGAGGAATTGAAGGGGAACGACAGCATGTCGCCTTTGGAGGTCGAGTAGTAGCCGGTGATGGTCGGCAGATAGGCCTTGGGATCGAACGGCTCGCCGGCATCCTTCATCAGCTGGTAGACCGGCTTGATGGCGCCGGTGGCGCTCATCATGGTGGCGGTGCCGACCTCGAACACCTGAATGATGTGCGGCGCGGTGCCGGCGCGGAACGCGGCGATGCCGGCGTTCATGGTGTCGGGATAGCTGCCCTTGAAGGTCGGAATGACCTTGTAGTCGGACTGGCTGGCGTTGAATTCCTCGGCGAGCTTGTTGACGATGTCGTTGTTGCCGCCGGTCATGGCGTGCCACCACTGGATCTCGGTCACAGCGTGGGCAGGCGTGGCGAGCGCCAGCGCAAGGGTCACTGCCGCCGCTGCGCCGAATTGTCGAAGTGCCATGGAATTCCTCCGGGTTGGGGTCGTCACCTTCGTTTCGCGCGATAACAGCGCCGGATGACGTGCAAATGACCGTATAAGCGAAAGGATGGTAGTGGGGAAGCGGGCGCGGAGGGAAGCCGGAAAATAGGCGGAGGGGAGAAAGGGACATGGTAGCCGTCGCCCCTGCGAACGCGAGGGGCCCAAGTAATGCGGCGCAGGGCCGGTTGTCGATTGCAGAAAGGCGGCTACCACAGCGCCCTAAAGGAAGGCCGCGGCGTATGCGGCCCCTGCGTTCGCAGGGACGACTACGTTTAGCGCTTGCGCTCGGACCCGCAGACCGCGCCCTTGGCGACCAATCCCTCGATCTCGCTCTTCGAGTAGCCGAACTCGCCCAGCACTTCCGCGGTGTGCTGGGAAAATTTCGGCGGGGTTCGGCGCAGGCTCGGCTTGGTCCGCTCCAGCCGGATCGGCGAGGCGACGCCCTTGTACCAATCCTTTTCGATGATATCGCCGCGATGCAGCGTGTGCGGATTGGTCAGCGCCTGGTCGATCTTCTGCACCGGACCGGCGGGCAGTCCAGCCGCCAGCAGCCGATTACACAGCGGTTCGGCCTCGTGCTGGCTGAACACGGCGGCGAGTTCGGCGCGCAGCGCGTCGCGGTTGGCGATGCGGTCCTTGTTGCGGGCAAAGCGCGGATCGGTGCCGAGTTCCGGCTTGCCGACTTCCTTGGCGAGCTTGCGGAAGGTGCCGTCATTGCCGACGCCGATGAAGATGTTGTCGGTCTTGGTCGGAAAGATCGCGTAGGGCACGAGGTTGGGATGCTCGTTCCCGGTCAGGCCCGGCGGCTTGCCGTGCATGAAATAATTGGCGGCGTGCGGATGCATGACCGCAAGGCCGGTTTCGTACAGCGTGGTTTCGAGGAACTGGCCCAAACCCGGATCGCTGCCGTTCCGACAGCGCCATCAGGATGCCGATCGCCGCATAAAGCCCGGTGGTGATATCGACGACGGGCACGCCGATCCGCATCGGGCCGCTTTCCGGCGAGCCGGTCGCGGCGATCATGCCGGTCATGGCCTGGATGATGGCGTCATAGCCGGGATTGCCGCCGCGCGGGCCGTCGGCGCCGAAGCCGGAAATCCGGCAATGCACCAGCCTCGGAAATTTTTCGCGCAGCATCGTCGTTGCCGATGCCCCATTTGTCGAGCGTGCCCGGCTTGAAATTCTCGATCAGGACGTCGGCGGTCTCCAGCATCTTCAGCAGCACGGTGCGCCCGCCTTCGGAGGAGAGGTCGAGCCCGATCGAACGCTTGTTGCGGTTGATGCCGACGAAATAGGCCGCGTCTTCCTCGTGGAACGGAGGGCCCCAGTCGCGCACCTCGTCGCCGGCCGGCGGTTCGACCTTGATGACGTCGGCGCCGTGGTCGGCGAGGATTTGCGTGCAATAGGGGCCGCCGAGCACGCGCGTGAGATCGATCACGCGCAGGCCGGTCATTGCGCCGGGAGCGGCTGCAGAACTCATGGACAAGAACCTTCGCTCAAGATGGAATGGAAGTTCCTGAGCTAGCGGTCTTCCGGCGCGGCGGCAATGGCGTCTCGCGCACAGGCGCATGACGTGGCCGCCGCAGCGAGCCCACGGAAATTCCATGGGCGCGAATGGCCCGCCGGTATCCGCGGCGGGCCATTCGAACGTCGTCTCACATGACCGCCGGTCGTTACACGACCGTCAGGCGCACATCCACATTGCCGCGGGTGGCGTTCGAGTACGGGCACACCTGGTGCGCCTTGGCGACGAGGGCTTCCGCGTCCGCCTTGGCAACGCCGGGCAGCGAGACGGCGAGGTCGATATCGAGGCCAAAGCCGCCCTCCGAGCGCGGGCCGATGCCGACGGTCGAGGTCACGGTGGCGTCCGCGGGCACCTTCGGGCCGCCCTGCGAAGCCACGAACTTCATCGCGCCGATGAAGCAGGCGGCATAGCCGGCCGCAAACAGCTGCTCGGGATTGTTGCCGGCGCCACCACCGCCGCCGAGTTCCTTCGGGGTCGCAAGCTTGACGTCGAGCGCGCCGTCGAGGGTCGCGGCGGTGCCATCACGGCCGCCGGTGGCCTTGGCGCTGGTCTTGTAGAGCACGTTCACGGACATGTCGGTCTCTCCTGGGTTGCCGTTTCGATGAACGGTTATATCGCACACAATTAGATTGTGCGCAATCTATATTATTGCAAATGGCGCAATTCAATTGTATGCAATTGAAATCAAGCGCTTAGGCTGGCAAATCGGCGCACGGGCGCCGCCCGTTGACGAGGACGTGATGGCCAGGAAATCGACAGCGGACTTTCCGCTGCGGCTCGACAATCAAATCTGCTTCGCGGTGTATTCCACCGCGCACGCGTTCAACCGCGTCTACAAGCCGCTGCTCGACAAGCTCGGCCTGACCTATCCGCAATATCTGGTCATGCTGGTGCTGTGGGAGCGCGACGGCGTCCCGGTAAAAGACATCGGCGAGCGGCTGTTCCTGGATTCCGGCACGCTGACGCCGCTGCTGAAGCGGCTGGAAGCCGCCGAACTCATCAAGCGAACCCGCAGCACCGAGGACGAGCGGCAGGTGATGATCGCGCTGACGGCCAAGGGCGAGGCGCTCAAGGAGAAAGCGAGAGCGGTGCCGCAATCGATACTCGCGGCGTCGGCCTGCTCGGTCGGCGAACTCGTGGCGATGAAGAACGAGATCGTGGCGTTGCGCGATCGGTTGAATAGGGTGTTGGGGGAGTAGGGTCGGCTACGTCAAGTCAGAAATGCTTCTTCGCAAAGGCCCGGCCGGAGCCTGATTTTAGATATTTCTCGAATGCGACGCGCGCGACTTCTCGTCGCTGAACGCGATGTAGGTCCTTAGCCGCCAAGGTCCATATTTCGAAGTGTGAGGCACTTCCCCAGCATTATGCTTCGCCAGGCGGGCGCGTAGATCTTCCGTGATGCCGACGTAGAAATGCTCGAGAATCGAGACTTTCGAGGATGTAGACGTATTTCATGCGGCCACCTGCGTTGGTGCAGAGAGATCGCAGGATAGTCGCGTTTCCGGGCACTGGCAGAATGCCTGCCCAGCGCGCGGATGTTCCAGAATGAGTACAGCCGATAGAGCCCGCCGTCGCCCTTCGGGCTACGGCGAGGCAGCCTTCGCTCACTTCGCTACGATGGACGTCGGCTGGCTTGCCTAGCCGTAG
Source organism: uncultured Alphaproteobacteria bacterium (assembly GCA_963783115.1). GTDB lineage: Bacteria > Pseudomonadota > Alphaproteobacteria > Rhizobiales > Xanthobacteraceae > Bradyrhizobium. The sequence goes on from CAWAMK010000014.1 coordinate 94,370, forward strand.
CTCGCGAAGCGAGCGAAGGCTGGTGGAGCCAGGCGGGATCGAACCGCCGACCTCTTGCATGCCATGCAAGCGCTCTCCCAGCTGAGCTATGGCCCCGTAAGAATCGCATCGCCTCACATGCAGCGTGCGGGCACGTCCCGTGAACCACAGTTCCAGGCCGATCTCAAGTCTCTTCGTCGCCTCCGACGTCGCCGATGATGTCGGTGACGTCCTCGTCGCCATCTTCCTCGTCGGCGATGAAGGTGGAATCGTCGTCGTCATCGCCTTCGATGGTCTCGTCGACCTCGATGTCGTCTTCCGATTCGGGAACCACGGCCTTGACCTTGCCGGATTCTCCTCGGCGTCGGCCTCCTCGAGCGAGACCAACTCTTCGGCCTCGGCGGCCTCCGGCTGGTCGGCGGCGGCGCTGGCTGAAGCGGCAGCCGCGGCGCGTGCGGCATCGCCACGGGCGGCCCGCGGCGGCGCAATCGGCGCGATCGGCACGACCTCGCCGGTATAGGGCGAGATCACCGGGCTCTTGTTGAGATCGTAGAATTTCTTACCCGTCGTCGGGCAAATGCGTTTGGTTCCGAGATCGGACTTGGCCACGTGGGGATCCTGGGAAATTCTGAAAAACGGTGCTTCACTTGGCTAGTTAAGCGGCGGGTGTCAATAGCGGTTTGTCGCATTTGCCGGCCGCGTGACGCGGTGTGGCCCATGTGGTACTGCGGCCCGCGCAAAGGACCACGATCTTGACCCACTCAACCGCCCAAACCCCGCTGGAATCCCGCGCAAGCGGCCCCCTGAGCGGTAAAGTCCGCGTCCCCGGGGACAAGTCGATTTCGCACCGCGCCCTCATTCTCGGGGCGCTTTCGGTCGGTAAAACCACCATTTCCGGGCTGCTGGAGGGCGAAGACGTCCTCAATACCGCCAAATCGATGCAGGCGCTGGGCGCCGAGGTCGAACGGACCGGGCCATTTGCCTGGCAGGTCAGGGGTGTCGGCGTGGCGGGCTTCGCCCAGCCGGCGGCCCCGCTCGATTTCGGCAATTCCGGCACCGGCTGCCGGCTGGTGATGGGCGCGGTCGCGGGGTGTCCGATATCGGCCGTGTTCGACGGCGACGCCTCGCTGCGGACGCGCCCGATGCGCCGGATCCTCGATCCGCTGGAACTGATGGGGGCCAGGGCCGGCGAGGCCAAGGAAGGCGGCCGCCTGCCGCTGACGCTGCACGGCGCGCGCGATCCCGTGCCGATTCTCTACCGGACCCCGGTCGCCTCGGCCCAGATCAAGTCGGCGGTGCTGCTGGCCGGGCTTGCCGCGCCCGGCGTCACCACCGTGATCGAGCAGGAAGCCAGCCGCGACCACACCGAACTGATGCTGAAACATTTCGGCGCCGAGATCGTCTCCGTCGAACGAAGGCAGCCACGGCCGCAAGATCGCGCTCGACCGGCCAGCCCGAACTGCACGGCGCCGACGTCGTGGTGCCCGCCGATCCGTCCTCGGCGGCGTTCCCGATCGTGGCGGCGCTGGTCGTCGAAGGCTCGGACGTGACCTTCTCCGACGTCATGACCAATCCGCTGCGCACCGGGCTGTTCACGACGCTGCGCGAGATGGGCGCCTCGATCGAGGAAAGCGAAGTCCGCGGCGACGCCGGCGAGCCGATGGCCCGCTTGCGCGTGCGCGCGTCAAAACTGCGCGGCGTCGAGGTGCCGCCGGAACGCGCGCCGTCGATGATCGACGAATATCTGGTGCTGGCGGTTGCCGCTTCCTTCGCCGAGGGCACCACCATCATGCGGGGCTTGCAGGAATTGCGCGTCAAGGAATCCGACCGGCTGGAGGCGACCGCCGACATGCTGCGCGTCAACGGCGTCAAGGTCGAGGTTGCCGGCGACGATCTGATCGTCGAAGGCCGCGGCCATGTGCCCGGCGGCGGCCTCGTCGCCACCCACATGGATCACCGCATCGCGATGTCGGCGCTGGTGATGGGCCTGGCCGCCGACAAGCCGGTCAAGGTCGACGACACGGCTTTCATCGCCACCAGCTTTCCGGATTTCATCCCGATGATGCGCTCGCTGCGGCGCGGACTTTTCATGAGGCGAGACGCGATGAGTGCAGCCTTCGACCGCGACGCGCTCCTCGATGCCTTCGACAGGATCGGACGCGCGGCGGTCGGCGCCGGAACGAAGCTGCAGATCGCCGTCTATGGCGGCTCCGCGCTGATGCTGGCGAGCAATTTTCGGTTCGCGACGGAAGACGTCGAGTATCCGTGAAATCGGAACCGATCGGCCGCTGCCGGTCTGTCCAGGCCAGTATTCGGCCATCGCCGACGAAATGGCTGGTCGGCGACTGGTTCAATCGATGCGGTATCTTTCACCTGAGCCCGTTGGCGAGCTTGATCGTGACCATGTCGACCTTGGCACGTTTCCCAGCGGGGATCAGCGTGTGGGGCTTACGGTGTTCGTTCCGACGGCGCGATACATGCTGGCGTTGAAGCTGAAGGTCGTTCGCATCTCGGACTTCGACGAGGCGCGCAGGACATGTCGGACATCGCGCATCTGTTGAAGGTCGTCGGCTCGACGGAGGTCGAGCAGGCGATCGAGGTGTTGGCCGAATTTCTTCCGAAGAGCGCGCAGATCGGAGAAGCAGCGCTTCGTGCTGAACACCTGCTGGCGGAGATGTTCTGACCGATGCGCCCAAATACCTCTCGCCAAGAACGCTGATCGAAATCATGGAGGGAGACGACGCGCGACAAGGCGTTGTCCGGAATTCGTGGACACTTTCACTCGACCAGGAACACGCGACGGGACGCTGCTCATGCGATCGAGCGACGAGCCGAGCTCTGAACAGGCGACGATCGGCTGACGGATTGTGAGGGCGGTCGCCGAATATCTTGCCCATCAGCACGATCTGCCGGCGTTCCACGGATGCATCTGCTCGCCGAAGAGATATCTCGAACATGCGCTGGCACTGCGTCTGCGTTCGCCGAGATGGCGCGCGCGAATACCTGACCTTCAGCAGCCCCGCCGAGTTCGCGTCACGCAACATCTTTACCGAAGAGCGACCGTTGCGGCGCGCGCGCGGCCAGCATCCGTCGGAGCAATAGGCCGGGTCGGCCTCAGGACGGCGCAAGCCCGAGGCTCGTCACCGCCTCGCAGCCAGATCGGCGATTCTTCCTTGTAGAGCTTCTGCGTCTCCTCGAACGTCATCGCGGTGTCGTCGACGCCGAATGACTTCATCGAGCTGCCGCAGCCTTTCGGTCTTGCCGCCGTCGACCAGCAGCTTCGACAGTTTTTGGATGACCGCGTCTGGCGTGCCCGCGGGCGCCGCGCAGCACTGAAAGCCGGTCAGCTTGAAGATCGGCGACGTCGTGCCTTGCTCGGCGAACGAGGGCACGTCCGGCAATGTCGACATGCGCTTGCGCGAAACGGCGACCGCGACGGCCCCGGCCGCTCTGCAGCACGGATAGTGCGGCGGAATAGCTGCCGTGGGCGCCGTCGATGAATCCGCCGGCAAGGTCGGTCCACATCGGCGCCTCGCCGCGATAATGGCACGGCTTCCATCTTCAGGCCGTACTGCTTGTTCATTTCGGCGACCGCCATGTGCGCGTAGGAGCCCGCGCCATAGGTGCCGATGTTGACCTTCTCGGCCTTCTTCGCATAGGCGACGAATTCATCGAGCGTCTTCGCGCCGGTCTTCTCGGCGGCCACGAACGGCAGGCTGCCCGACGGCATGATCGAGACGATGACAAAATCCTTGTCGGTGTCGTAGGCGATGTCCTTGATCAGGACGCGGTTCATGATCATCGTCGTCGAGATCGTGAACATCAGCGTGTAGCCGTCGGGCGCGGCGCGCTTGGCTTCGACGGCCGCGACCGAGCCGGAGGCGCCGGCCTTGTTCTCCACCGTCACGTTCTGGCCGGTCTCGGAGCGGATGTATTCGCCATAGGTGCGTGCGTAGAAATCGGTCTGCCCGCCGGCCGGATAGCCGGCGATGATCTTGATCGGCTTGGTGGGCCAGTCGGCCTGCGCATGGGCCGAAGTGCCGATCAGCGGGATCGCCGATGCGGCCGCGGCGGTGCCAATGAAATGACGTCGTGAAATCGCGCTCATCGGTATCCCTCCGGCCCGTGCTTCTGCAGATCCCCTGAATGGGAATTCGCGGGCGGTCCGCAGAATAGAAGCGGTCAGCGGTCTGGGCGAGGAACATTTGGACGCATCCGCGAACGGCTCTGTCCGTCCGGCGGGAATTCGCGCTTCGCGCCCTTGACCATCATGCCGCGCTGTCGCACATGGCTTGCCATGATCATCGCCATCGACGGGCCGGCGGCATCCGGCAAGGGCACGCTCGGCAAGCGGCTCGCGCAGCATTACGGCTATCGGCATCTCGACACCGGCGTGATCTATCGCGCGGTGGCGAAGGCGCTATTGGATGGCGGCCACGATCTCACCGACGAGGCGCAGGCGGTGAAGGTCGCGAAGGGCCTCGATCCGGAAAAGTTCGGTGATCCCGAATTGAAGTCGCACCGCATCGGCGAGGCCGCTTCTGTCGTCTCGGTGATCGCCAGCGTGCGCGAGGCGCTGGTCGATTTTCAGCGCCAGTTCGCCGCCGATCCGCCGGGCGCCGTGCTCGACGGCCGCGACATCGGGACCGTGATCTGCCCGGATGCCGAGGTGAAGATTTTTGTGGTCGCCGACCCCAGGGTGAGGGCTCATCGGCGGACGCTGGAGGCGCTGTCACGGGGCGAAGCGGCCGATGAGGCGGTGGTGCTGGCCGATATTCTCAAGCGCGACGAACGGGACCAGAACCGTGCCGCGGCGCCGCTGAAGGCGGCGGTGGACGCCCATATCCTGGATAATTCAAATCTGGACATCGAAGGCGGCGTTCAGGCCGCCATCGCGATCGTGGAGGCCGTCCGCGCCAGGCGGTGAGCCCTCTCAGCCCCGATTGCGGGCTTCCGAGCAGTCTTGGATCAGTTCTTCGACCACTCCGGGTCGAACGGCAATTGCCGTGCAGCCGCCATCAAGGGCTTCGACTTGGCGGCGGCAATCGCCTTGTCGGTCGCAAACGCTGGCGGTTTGTCGGCAACGGCGCTGGCGACGGTAAATGTGGCGATGGCAGCCACAGCGATCAGGTCCTTCATTCCGGTACTCCCCGGCTTTTGAACCGTGCCATCGTGCGCGGCGGCGCTTAAGTTCGGGTTCCATGCCGCCTGCGGTTGCGGACCTTTCGCGTCGTGCGGTCAACGGCTTGTTGAATGCCCGCGGCGAAAACACGGCCCAGCGGTTACGGTCCGTCAGCCCTAAGGTCCCGTTAACCGGGGCA
>CAWAMK010000015.1:0-47301 GCA_963783115.1 uncultured Alphaproteobacteria bacterium
TTTTACCCAGCGCGACGCTGTCTGTAAAGCTTGCGCTTGATGCGGTCGATGGGCAGGCGTGGCAGCCACAGGCTGAGGATACGCCGCCGGTTCGGTGAAAAGGCACTCATCACATTTCCATTCCATGATCCAGCGGCCGACCGGGCCATGACGGTTGCGAACCAGTTGCGCGTCGAAGACAGGCGCGCCCCACGCGCTCCACGGCGCTGACGGCGGCGAATGCGCCGCGCGCACGATCCATCGCGTCTCCGCCGTCGAGGGCCGCGGCTCCGCCGCCATCCGCAACAGTAATGCGGTGACGCCGGAGGCTGCGCCGCCAGCGTGAGCTTGCGGCTGGCGACGAGATCGAGCTGGCGCGCCTGGCCCCAGACTTCCAGCACGACGGCGCCGAGCGCATCGCAGGCCAGCGCGTCGGCGGCGGTCCGCAACGCGGCGTCGACGTCGGCGGCGCGCACGGTCACCACCAGGCGCGGATCGAGGCCGAGTTCGCAGAGGCCGCTCATCGACAGCGCGCCGGATTCGATTTCCGAGAAATCCTGCCGCACCCAGACCAGCGGCCGGCGCGGCGTTACCCTTCCCGCCAGCCCTGCGATGAACCCCGTCGCCGCTGCGCTCTGATGGCCCTCGGCAAACACCTCATGCACCGCGGCGACCGCAAGACCGCCCTGCAGCGTCGCATCCGCCGCCGCATGCCCGAGCGCGACCTTGTTGAGATCGTGCGTCATCGCCATGCGTCTCGATCCGCTCGATGCGGCCGCGCAAACTCGCAAGCGTGTTCGTGCGTGCGGTGCTCATGCGCCGCTCCTCAAGAAATTTTGGCCATTACCGCTTCTTCCCGAGTGAACCCGCGGCTGGCTCATTTGTTCATGATATGTTCTAATATAAAGCTAACAGGCCCGGCAAAGTCAATCGGGATCGACGCCGACGATACGGCAATTCATGAATGGAATCAAAGGGATTCAACGATGGATGTGCAACGCAAGCTGGAAATCCTGGCGGACGCCGCCAAATACGACGCTTCCTGCGCCTCCTCGGGCACCGAGAAGCGCGATTCCAGCGACGGCAAGGGCCTCGGCTCGACCGGAGGGCATGGGCATCTGCCATTCCTACGCGCCGGACGGACGCTGCATCTCGCTGCTCAAGATCCTTCTCACCAACGCCTGCAATTACGATTGCCTCTATTGCGTCAACCGCACCTCCTCCAACGTGCCGCGCGCGCGCTTCACGGTCGATGAGGTCGTGAAGCTGACGCTCGACTTCTATCGCCGCAACTACATCGAGGGATTGTTTCTCTCCTCCGGCATCATCCGCAGCGCCGACTACACCATGGAGCAGGTGGTGAGCGTCGCGCGCAAGCTGCGCGAGGAGCATCACTTCCGCGGCTATATCCATCTCAAGACCATCCCGGACGCCGACGACGCGCTGATCGCGGAGGCCGGCAAATATGCCGACCGTCTCAGCATCAATATCGAGATGCCGGAGGAAACCAGCCTCGCCAAGCTCGCGCCGGAGAAGGACGTGCGCGCGATCCGCCGCACCATGGGCCGGCTGCGCCTGAAGCTCGATGAAGCCAAGGAGAACGCAGGCCCGCGCCGAAGGCAAAGCCGCCGCGCTTCGCGCCGGCCGGCCAGAGCACGCAGATGATCGTCGGCGCCGATGCCGCCAGCGACCAGACCATCCTCGACACCAGCGCCAATCTCTACGGCTCCTACCGGCTGAAGCGCGTGTATTATTCGGCCTTCAGCCCGATCCCCGATGCCAGCCGCGCGCTGCCGCTGGGCGCGCCGCCGCTGGTCCGCGAGCACCGGCTCTACCAGGCCGACTGGCTGATGCGGTTTTACGGCTTCGACGTCGACGAGATCGTCGATGAGGCCGCCGGCATGCTGTCGCTCGACATCGATCCGAAGCTGGCCTGGGCGCTGCGCCATCGCGACCGCTTCCCGCTCGACGTCCAACCGCCAGCCGCGAGGATCTGCTGCGGGTGCCGGGCTTCGGCACCAAGGCGGTCGACCGCATCATCGCCACGCGGCGGCTGACCTCGATCCGGGCGGACGATCTGGCGCGGCTGCACATCCCGCGGAACAAGGCCCTGCCGTTCATCGTTCTCAGCGATCACCGGCCGCTCGCCGCATCTGCTGGATGGCGCCGGGTTGGCGGAGCGGTTCAAGCCGAAGGCGACGCAATTGGGATTTGGGTTTTGAGTATGGAGCCGGAGGAGAGACATGCAGCACACATCACCCTCGACGGCGAAACCGATTTCGACGGCTGGCGCAAAGCGGCGCGGGCGCTGGTGCTGAACGACGTGAAGCCGTCCGACGTGACGTGGAGCGTCGCGGCGACGCGCCCGAACTGTTCGACGCCGACGAACGCCGCCGCTGGAGCCGCCGCACGGCACCTTCAACGTACCGGCCAAATTCGTCGAACTGGCGCAGATCGCGATCCTGCACCGCAACCCGGAACGGTTCGCCCTGCTCTACCGCCTGCTGTGGCGGCTGCGAGCAACATCACGATCTGCTCGATATCGCGACCGATCCCGATGTCGCGCGAGCTCGCCGCGATGGCAAAGGCCGTGCGCCGCGACGAGCACAAGATGCACGCCTTTGTCCGCTTCCGCGAAATCGGCCGCGAGCACGAAGTCGCATTTCGTCGCCTGGTTCGAGCCGGAGCATCATATCGTCGAACTGGCGGCGCCGTTCTTCGCGCGCCGGTTCGCCGACATGCCGTGGTCGATCCTGACGCCGGACGTCTGCGCGCATTGGGACGGCCATGCCGTCTCGATCACGCCGGGCGTCGCCAAGGCCGAGCGCCGACCGAAGACCGGCTGGAGGAAACCTGGCGGCAGCTATTACGCCAGTCGATCTTCAATCCGGCGCGGCTGAAGGTGAAGGCGATGCAGAACGAGATGCCGAAGAAATACTGGCGGAACCTGCCGGAGGCCTCGTTGATTAAACCCTTGATCGAAGGCGCCGAACGCGCAACACGAGCGCGATGATCGCAAACGCCGCGACCGCGCCGCACAAGGCGCAGAAGCGGCTGGAGCCGGCCGATGGCAACGACATGCCGCTCAATCCGCTGGCGACGATATCGAGACCCTGCGCGAGGAAGCCGCCGATTGCCGCGCCTGCCCGCTCTGCAAGGACGCGACGCAGACCGTGTTCGGCGAAGGCCCGCCGACGGCGCGCATCATGCTGGTCGGCGAGCAGCCCGGCGACAAGGAAGACCTCGCCGGAAAGCCGTTCGTCGGACCGGCCGGACAAATGCTCGACCGCGCGCTGGAAGAGGCCGGCATCGACCGCAGCAAAGGTCTACGTCACCAATGCGGTGAAGCATTTCAAATTCGTGCCGCGCGGAAAAATCCGCCTGCACCAGAAGCCGAACACGCCGGAGATCAAGGCGTGCCGGCCATGGTACGAACGCGAACTCGCCTCGATCAGACCCGAACTGGTGGTGGCGATGGGCGCCACCGCGGCGCAAAGCGTGTTCGGCAAGATCACGCCGATCAACAAGAACCGCGGCCGCCTGATCGATCTCGATGATGGAACCCAGGGCGCTGGTGACGGTGCATCCGTCCTATCTGTTGCGGCTGCCCGATGCCGACGCCAAGGCGCACGAATATCGGCGCTTCGTCGATGATCTGAAGATCGCCGCCGACCTGCTGCGAAAATCAGCACACGCGGCCTGAGCTGCATCACTTTCGCAGGCGCAATTTCTGGTGAAATATAACGGAAGAATTTGACAATTCCTTTCACAACCATTAATTGACAAAAGACACAATCGCATTCTCAAGGGAATGTGGGACGTCTGGGTCACGCCATGACGATCCCATATGGTCGACGCGCTGCGCGGTCCCCCTTCAGCCCCGGCGCCGTGCAGCGCGCGACCACTCTTCGGCTCGCCTTTGGCGTGGCAGCCCTTGCCATTGCATCCGACGGCACAAACCAATCCATCCAAACCGACAACGCGATCGCGCCGAAGACGCTGGCGACGAGCGCGTCATCTTCACGTCCGGCTTAACGGCAAATAAAGAAGGCCCGTACTGGAGATACAGGCCTTCCTTGATGACATTCGAACTTCGTGCGATCGAGGTTTGAAGACTTGCGACGCGACTTACGCCGCGGCCAGCTTGTTCTCGACCAGCTTGATCCAGTACGAGGTGCCGTAGACGATCGCCTCGTCGTTGAAATCATAGGCGGGGTGATGGAGGCCTGCGCTGTCGCCGTTGCCGCAGAAGATGAAGGCGCCCGGCCGCGCTTCCAGCATGTAGGCGAAATCTTCCGCGCCCATCAGCGGCGGCATGTCGTGGACGTTCTGGGCGCCGGCTACTTCTCTGGCCACCTGCGTGGCGAAGTCGGTCTGGTCGGCATGGTTCTTGGTGACGGGATAGCCGCGCTCGTAGACCAGATCGATCTTCGCGCCGGTCATCTTGGCCACGCCCTCGCACACCTCGCGAACCCGCTTCTCGACCAGTTCGCGCACTTCCGGGGTCAGGGTGCGCACGGTGCCGTGCAGTTCGGCGGTCTGCGGGATCACGTTGCGCGCGTTGCCGGCGTGGAACTCGCAGATCGAAATCACGGCGGAGTCGAGCGGATCGAGGGTCCGCGAGACGATCGACTGCAGCGCGGTGATCAGCTGCGAACCGACCAGCACGGAATCGATGCACTTGTTCGGGCGCGCGGCGTGGCCGCCGAGCCCTTCGATCTTGATGTCGATCGAGTCGGTCGCGGCCATGACAGGACCGGAGCGGATGGCAAAGGAGCCGACCGGAATGCCCGGGCCGTTATGCATGCCGTAGACCTGCTCGATGCCGAACCGATCCATCAGCCCGTCCTTGATCATGGCGTCGGCGCCCGCGCCGCCCTCCTCGGCCGGCTGGAAGATCACCACCGCGTCGCCGGCGAAATTGCGGGTCTCGGCGAGATACCGCGCTGCACCCAAAAGCATCGCGGTGTGGCCGTCATGGCCGCAGGCATGCATCAGGCCCGGGGTCTTGGAGGCATGGGGCAGATTGGTCGCTTCCTCGATCGGCAGCGCGTCCATGTCGGCGCGAAGCCCGATCACCTTGATCTCGCCCTTGCCGGGCTGCTTGCCCTTGATGACGCCGACGACGCCGGTCGGCCGAGGCCGGTGGCGACCTCGTCGCAGCCGAATTCGCGCAGGCGATCGGCGACGAATGCCGCGGTGCGATGGACCTCGTAGAGCAGTTCGGGGTTTTCATGGATATCGCGGCGCCAGGCCTGAATATCGGGTTGCAGATCGGCGACGCGGTTCACGATGGGCATGGGAATTCTGGCCTCAGGGTTGGAATGCTACGCTTTTGTAGCATGCAAGGGCCGGTCCACCCAACGCCCTGCCGCAGGGCCGCCATCCGACCCGAGCCCTTGACCGGTCCGGGCTGGACGCCCGACCGAACCTTGGCGTAGTCGCCTTGCCAGGTCACGCGGCCAGCGTGTTCTCGACCAGCTTGATCCAGTACGAAGTGCCGTAGACCAGCGCCTCGTCGTTGAAATTGTAGGCGGGGTGATGCAGCCCGGCGCTGTCGCCATTGCCGCAAAAGATCAGCGCGCCCGGCCGCTGCTCCAGCATGTAGGCGAAATCCTCGCCGGCCATCAGCGGCGCCATCTCCTGCACATTGGCCTCGCCGGCGATGTCGCGGGCGGCCCGCGTCGCGCACATCGGTCTGCCCGGCATGATTGACCGTGACCGGGTAGCCGCGGTTGTAGGTCAGGTCGATCTTGGCGCCCGTGGCCTGCGCCACGCCGGCGACGACCTCGCGGACCCGCCGCTCCACCATTTTCCGCACCTCGCCGTTCAAGGTGCGGACGGTGCCGGCCAGCGTGGCGGTTTGCGGGATCACGTTGCGGGCTTGCCGGCGTGAAATTCGCAGATCGAAATCACCGCCAATTCCAGCGGATCGACGCTGCGCGACACGATGGATTGCAGCGACGTGATCAACTGCGCGCCGACCAGCACGGAATCGATGCTCTTGTGCGGCTGCGCGGCGTGGCCGCCGAGCCCCTCGATCTTGATGACGACCGCATCGCCGCCGGCCATGATCGGGCCGGGCCGCAGCGCGAACGCGCCGACCGGAATGCCCGGACCGTTATGCATGCCGTAGACCTGCTCGATGCCGAACCGGTCCATCAGCCCGTCCTTGATCATCGCAACCGCACCGGCGCCGCCCTCTTCGGCCGGCTGGAAGATCACGACCGCCTCGCCGGCGAAATTGCGGGTCTCGGCGAGATAGCGCGCCGCCCCGAGCAGCATCGCGGTGTGGCCGTCATGGCCGCAGGCGTGCATCAGGCCCTTGGTCTTGGAGGCGTAGGGCAGATCGGTCGCCTCCTCGATCGGCAGCGCGTCCATATCCGCTCGCAGCCCGATGACCTTGACGTCGCCGCTGCCGGCGGGGCGATTGCCTTGATCACACCGACGACGCCGGTGCGGCCGATGCCGGTGATCACCTCGTCGCAGCCGAATTCGCCGCAACCGGTCCGCCACCAATGCCGCAGTGCGGTGCACGTCGTAGAGCAGTTCCGGATGTTCATGGATATCCCGGCGCCAGGCCTGGATATCGGGCTGAAACTCGGCGACGCGGTTGACGATGGGCATGGAGATGACTTTCCGGGTTGAACGCTTCTGCCCCTGTAGCATGCAAAGGGCGGTCCACCCAACGGCCTGCGGGCGCACGCCGCCCGTCCTCGGCCGTCATGGCCGGGCTTGTCCCGGCCATCCACGTCTGACTAATACGGCAGAAAGACGTGGATGCCCGGCACAAGCCACGGGCATTGACGAGCCGCGAAGATCAGGGTGGAAACCAAGAAGATGCCGCGACGGCTTGAAGGTGATTTCGACTATATCGTGGTCGGCGCGGGCACCGCCGGCTGCATCATGGCCAACCGGCTGTCGGCCGATCCGAAAAACCGCGTGCTGATCCTGGAGGCCGGCGGCAACGACAACTGGATCTGGTTTCACATCCCGGTCGGCTACCTCTTCGCGATCGGCAATCCCCGTTCGGACTGGATGTTCAAGACCGAGCCGGAGCCCGGGCTCAATGGTCGGTCACTGGCCTATCCCCGCGGCAAGGTGATCGGCGGCTCTTCCGCCATCAACGCCATGATCTCGATGCGGGGCCAGGCCGCCGATTACGATCACTGGCGCCAGCTCGGCCTCACCGGCTGGGGCTATGACGACGTGCTGCCGCTGTTCCGGCGGCTGGAAGATCATTTCCTCGGCGAGAGCGAACATCACGGCACCGGCGGCGGCTGGCGGATCGAGGCGCCGCGGCTGTCCTGGGACATTCTCGACGCGGTCGGCGACGCCGCCGAGGAAATGGGCATCAAGCGCATTGCCGATTTCAACACCGGCGACAATGAAGGCACCAGCTATTTCCACGTCAACCAGAAGCGCGGCCGCCGCTGGTCGTCGGCGCGCGGCTTCCTCAAGCCGGTGCTGAACCGCGGCAATCTGCGGCTGGAAAAGAACGTGCTGGTCGACCGGCTGATCGTCGAGAACGGCCGCGCCGTCGGCGTGCGCTTCATGCAAGGCGGCGAGGTGGTCGAGGCCCGCACCAGGGGCGAAGTCGTTCTGTGTGCGGGATCGATCGGATCGACGCAGGTGCTGCACCGGTCCGGCATCGGGCCCGCCGACTGGCTGTCGCCGCTCGGCATCGATGTCGTGCTCGACAAGCCGGGCGTGGGGCGCAACCTGCAGGACCATCTGCAGCAGCGCGCGATCTACAAGGTCGAGGGCGTCCGCACGCTGAACGAGACCTATTACAATCTGATCCGGCGCGGCATGATGGGGCTCGACTACGCCTTCCGCCGCCGCGGGCCGCTGACCATGGCGCCGTCGCAGCTCGGCATCTTCACCCGCTCCGATCCACGCCGCGAGCGCGCCAACATCCAGTTCCACGTGCAGCCGCTGTCGCTGGATAAATTCGGCGATCCCCTGCATCGTTTTCCCGCCATCACCGTCAGCGCCTGCAATCTGCAGCCGACCTCGCGCGGCACCGTGCGCATCCGCTCGGCAAAGCCCGACGAGGCGCCGTCGATCGCGCCGAATTATCTCTCGACCGACGACGACCGCCAGGTCGCCGCGGATGCCATCCGCACCACGCGGCGGCTGATGAAGCAGAAGCGGCTCGCGCCATATCATCCGCAGGAATATCTGCCCGGCCCCAGCGTCGGCGACGACGACGCCTCGCTGGCAAAAGCCGCCGGCGATATCGGCACCACGATCTTCCACCCCGTGGGGACCGCGAAGATGGGCACGGCGAGCGATCCGATGGCCGTCGTCGACGAGCGCCTGCGCTTCTACGGCATCGCGGGCTTGCGCGTGGCCGACGCTTCGGTGATGCCGACGATCACGTCGGGCAATACCAACACGCCGACGGCGATGATCGCGGAGAAAGGTGCGGCGATGATCCTGGAGGATGCGGCGCGCTTGACGAACCCGCATCGCATTTCGATCGGACCTGCCGGCGAACGCATCGCGCTGGCGCGATGGGGCGAGGACGGATGCGCGCAAGCCGCCCGCCCTGCTGTTGCACGGCACCGGCTTCGTCGCCGAGGTCTGGGACGACGTCGCCCGCGAACTCGCCGTCCGACTACACCGTCTACGCGCTCGACCGCCGCGGCCATGGCGACAGCCACAAGCCGGCCGCCGATCGCTATCACTTCCAGGATTTCGCCGAGGACGTTTGCACCGCGATCGAGGCACTCGACCTGTCCGACATCTACGGCATCGGACACAGCGCCGGCGCGACCGACCTGCTGCTCGCGGCGAAGCTACGCCCGAGCGCTTCTCGCGCCTGTTCGTGATGGAGCCGACCGTGATGGATCCGCGCGCGGCCCGCGCCGGCGGATTGAGCGACTTCGCGACCGGCGCGGTGCAAGGCGTGCTGCGCCGCCAGGCCGAGTTCGACAGCGCGGAGACCGTCTTCCAGCGCTATCGCGCTGCGCCGGCGTTTGCGGACTGGACGGCATCTTCGCTCCGGGCCTACATCCGGCACGGCTTCGCCGCGCAGGAGGACGGCCGGGTGCGGCTGCGCTGCACGCCGGAATTGGAATCGGCGATCCTGCGGCCGATCTTCGAAGCGATGGAGCAGGTCTACACCGGCGACGAGCGCGGCAACCCGTTCGCGTGGCTGTCCGAGATCGACTGCCCGGTGCGCGTTGCGACCGCGGAAAAATCCTGGCCCGTTATAAAGAGATGGCGTCGCGGGCCGTGGCGCTGATCCCGGCGGCGAGCCAATGGACGTTCGAGGCGTCGGCCATTGCGTCGGCCAGGGCAAAACTCCTGCTTGATGCCTGCGAATATTCGAAGCGGAAATCCGCTAGCGGCTCTGTCAGCTGACCGAATCGCATGCACGCGCGCTGACGCGAGATCATCGTTGGTGGCGTACAATTCCAGGAATGGAATGGTCGACGTGACGACAATCCGATCGCGCCACTGATCGAGCAGTTCGGCCAGTTCGCTGGTTTCCATCGGTCTAGTTCCTCGCGCATATGATAATATCCGACGAGGTAGATCTTGTCGGAACCACGCTGATGCTTTTTGCAACAGCGCGAATGGATCTTCGCCCCGGATATTCTGCGGGTAGACCGGGAAGTAGATACGACCGGTGTTCCAGGTGCCCTGAAACGGCCCTTTCAGGCGAACGGATATCGGGCCGATTTGATCCAGCAGCGCTTGAACCACCGCAACGCAACGATCGAGATCGGTATCCGGAACGCCTGCAAGCGTCGCATGCAACCGCAACCGGCGGCGTTCGCCGATCTCCCACGCTATCTTCGGCGCGAAGCTGGCTGATTTCATCGCGCGCTCGAGCACCTGGGCCTGATCCGATCCGAGAAAAGCGTCCGCTGAAATGGGCATCACGAGCGCGTAGCGCGTCTTCTCATAGATGCCGTTTCGGTAGTCGCGACCGTCGGCTTCGCTGATGACGGCGGGATGCCCGGCATTGACGAGAGGAAGATGCGCGAGCCGGTATCCCTCGTCGAAGACGATGCGTTCGCCCGGCTGATATATCTTTCTCGACGACCGATAGGCCAACATCTCGTCGTCGCAATATATCATGGCTTGTCGCCGCGCCTCGCTGCCGCCGTTCACCGCACCGGATCAATCGGCGTCGCCAGGCCAAGGCGGGCCTCGATCGCCTCGGCCGCCTCCAGGCACAAATCTTCCCGAAACCGGCGGCCGGTGACCAGCACGCCGATCGGCAGCCCCGTCGCCTCGTCGCGGCCGGCGGGAACGCACGCCGACGGCAATCCCAGCAGGTTGGCGGGGACCACCGGGCGCATCAGCTCCATGGTCGCCGCGGTCCCCTCTGGCGTCGCCGAGTCGAAGCCATGCTCGAACGGCAACTGGGTCCAGGTCGGCGAAAGCAGCAGCGGCCGATCCGCCATGAAGGTCGACCAGGCGCGCGCGACGCCATCGCGCTCGACCATCAGGTGCGACCATGCCGTGGCATCGGCCAATGGCGGAACGGCACCGTTGGCGGCGTTGAGGAAGGCGACCGCGTCGGCGCCCATCATCGGCTGCAACTGTGCCAGCACCGAATTGAAGTCGCCCATGATCAGCCGTGCCCAGCAACTGATCGGCGTCCTCGTATCGTGGCGGCAGAACCTCTTCGACGGCATAGCCGGCATCGGCCAGCGCTTGCGCCGCGCGGCGAACGGTCGCTGCGACCTGCGGATGCGTGCTTCCGCCGGGCGGTTCGGCCAAAACCGCTACGCGGATCGGCCGAGCGAGTTTCGGGCCGTCGAACGGCGCATCGATCGACCAGGGATCGCGCGGATGCGCGCCCATCAGCACACGCAAGCCAAGTCGCACGTCGGCGACACGGCGCGCCATCGGGCCCTGCACGTTCATCAACTGCACGGCCATCAGACGGTCTTCGACCGGGACGTAACCCGCATCGGGGACGCGGCCGGCCGAGGGGCGGATCGAGGCGATGCCGCAGGCGGTCGCCGGATTGCGCAGCGAACCGCCGATGTCGTTGCCGAGCCCGATCGGGCTCATGCCGCTGGCGAGCGCAGCCGCCTCGCCGCCGCTCGAGCCGCCGGCGGTGCGTCCGGGATGCCAGGGATTTTTGGTCAGCCCATGCAACGAACTCGTGGTGTGAACGCGCAGCGCCATGTCGGGCAGATTGGTGCGCGCGATCGGTATCGCGCCGGCGGCGCGCATGCGCTCGACGACCGGCGCATCGGCCGGCACGACGGCTTGCGCCAGCGCCGGCACGCCCCACGTCGTGGGCAGGCCGGCCATGTCGATGTTCTCCTTCACCGTGAAGGGCACGCCATGCAGCGGGCCGATACGCTCGCCGGCGGCCAGCTTCCGATCCGCCGCGACCGCTGCGGCGCGGGCCTCGTCTGCCAGCACGCGCACGACGGCGTTCAGGGCCGGATTGACGGCATCGATCCGCGCCAGATGCGCCTCCACCACCTCGGCTGAACTGAGCTGCCGGTCGCAATGCGCTGCGCCAGCTCGGTCGCTGAAAGTCGCCAAATCTCGCTCATCGTGAACTCCTGCATGGCCCGCATGGCCGTGCACAAAACATCTGGCATCATGCTGACGGAAGCAAGGCAGGGTTGATTGCAACCGTAACGGAGCATGGTCTCGTGCGCTCACGAAAACGTCATCCGTTGCGGCCGCTGACGCCGGACTTCCGGGAATAAACCCCGCCCCTCCCCGATCACGTCCCTGCAAGCCCAATCACGGGCGCAGGGAGATTTGCCATGAGCGATCACGATCACCACGATGACGGCGTCAGCCGGCGCCGCGTGCTGGAATGCATGACCTGGGCAGGCACCGGCGTGCTCTGGACCATCACCGGCGGCGTGCCGCGTTCGCTCGGCATCGTCGACTCCGCGCAGGCCGCCGAGCCCGCCGGGATGACGTTCCTGCAGATCAGCGACAGCCATGTCGGCTTCGACAAGCCGGCCAATCCCAACGCGCTCGGCACGCTGGAGGAGGCCATCAACAAGGTCAAGGCGATGCCGAAGAAGCCGTCGTTCATGATCCACACCGGCGACATCACCCATCTGTCGAAGGCCTCGGAATTCGACGATGCCGACCGCATCATCTCGCAGGCCAAGCTCGACGTGCATTACGTGCCGGGCGAGCACGACTTCATCGACGAGGAAGTAAAACTCTACAAGGAGCGCTACGGCCGCGGCACCAAGGGCGCCGGCTGGTATTCGTTCGACGCCGGCGGCGTGCATTTCGTCGGCCTCGTCAATGTCGTCGAACCTCAAGGGCGGCGGCCTCGGCAATCTCGGCAACGAGCAGCTCGAATGGCTGGAGAACGACCTGAAGGGCCGTTCGAAATCCACGCCGGTGGTGCTGTTCGCGCATATCCCGCTGTGGACGGTCTATCCGCAATGGGGCTGGGGCACCGAGGACGGCGCGCGCGCGCTGGAATACGTCAAGGGATTCGGCTCGGTCACGGTGCTGAACGGCCACATCCACCAGGTGATGCAGAAGGTGGAAGGCAACGTCACCTTCCACACCGCGCGCTCGACCGCCTTCCCGCAGCCGGCGCCGGGCACTGCGCCCTCGCCCGGCCCGATGAAGGTCGAGGATGCAAAGCTGCGCAGCCTGCTCGGCGTCGCCAGCATCAACTTCAAGCAGAACAATCAACGCCTTGGCGATCATCGACACGCCGCTGCAGGGCTAAGGAGGAATACGACAATGAGTTCGATCAATCGCCGCGACTTCGGCATCGCCGTGGTCGCGACCATGCTCCTGCCTGCCGGCGCCGCGCGCGCGGAAGAAGCAGCTGCTCCCTCGGCCGTGCACATCGACAATTTCGTGTTCGAGCCGGCCCAACTCACGGTGAAGGTCGGCCAGACCGTCACCTGGACCAACCGCGACGACATTCCCCACACCGTGGTATGCGCCGGCAAGTTCAGATCGAAGACGATGGATACCGACGGCACCTTCTCGTTCACGTTCACGGCAGCGGGCGAATACAAATATTTTTGTTCGCTGCACCCGCATATGACGGGGGCGATCAAGGTTGAGTAACGTGCGCAAACCAAGGCATCACAGCCCTGCCCGGCCGGTGGATCGCAGCCCGGCCGGGCGCAACCGTGTTCTGCAGCAGCCGGACACAAGGACGATGCCGATCAACGCATCCGACGACGATCCCGAAAAGGCGCGGCGCTTTCGCGAGGCCGCGCTGCCGTATCTGGACGACGCCTATACGCTGGCGCGCTATCTGCTGCGCAACGCCGCCGACGCCGAGGACGCGGTGCAGGAATGCTATCTGCGCGCGTTCAGGCATTTCGACAGCTATCGCGGGCCGGCGATGAAGCCGTGGCTGTTCGCGATCCTGCGCAATGTCTGCCGCGCCGAATATGCCCGTCGCGCCACCACGCCGACCAGCGCGATCGAGGACGTGCCCGAGAGCGCCGAGCAGACGCCGCTGTGGCATGAGGCCGAGGAAACGCCGGAGGCGCAGCTCGTGCGCCGCTGGGATTCCGACACCATCCGCCGGCTGGTGGCGGCGCTGGCCGAACCGTTCCGGGAGACGTTTGTGCTGCGTGAAATTCAAGACCTGTCGTACCGCGAGATTGCCAAGGTCGCCGAAGTGCCTGTCGGCACCGTGATGTCGCGCCTCGCGCGCGCCCGCGCCATGCTGCGATCGGCGTGGCTGGCGGAAGAGGAGCAATGCAAATGACCTGCGACGAGGCCGAAATCCTGCTTCACGCATTGATCGACGGCGAACTCGACGCCGGCCACGCGCGCGAGGTGGAAAGCCATGTCGCCGGCTGCCCGCGCTGCGCGGCTGCGCTGAAGGATTATCGCGAGATGAGCAAGGCGATTGCGGAAGCCGGCGCGGGCTACACCGCGCCCGCGGCGTTGCGTCAGCGTATCGAGGCGGCACTGCCGCAGCCGCGCGTCGTGCCGAACCGCCGCGCCGTGCTGCGCGGCTTTGCGATGGGCTCGGCGGTGTCGGCGCTGGCGGCGACCGGCCTGGTCGCGATCGTGCTGCGCAATGACGACGCCGAGCGGATCCAGTCGGAAGTCGTATCGGCGCATTTGCGTTCGCTGCAGGCCGGCCATCTCACCGATGTCATTTCCACCGACCAGCACACGGTGAAACCATGGTTCAACGGCAGGCTCGATGTCTCGCCGCCGGTGATCGACCTCACCGCGCAAGGCTTCACGCTGATCGGTGGAAGGCTCGACTATGTCGATGCCCGCGCCATCGGCGCCGTGGTCTACAAGCGGCGCCAGCATGTGATCAATCTGTTCGTCGCGCAGACCGGCAATACCGAGCGGCGCGGTGCGAGGATCGACACCGTTCAGGGATTCAATATCCGGCATTGGAGCGACCGCGGGCTGAATTATTGGGCGGTCAGCGATCTCGCCAAGGACGAGCTTGCGGAGTTCGGCGAGAAGTTCGAGGGCGCGATGCGGAGCGCGACGACAGGCTAAGATTGACGCGCACCGCATCCCCGCACCGGGCAACCGCTATCGCACCGGGTGACGATGATGCCGCGGTGCGACCGACAGGCGATGCACGTGCGGGCACGGTGGAGCCGTAATAGCGCAAACGCCTGATCGGCCGGACGAACCGCGTTGCGGCCCGCAAGCACGTCCGCGTTGGGATGATAGAACGCAAAAGCGCCGGCTCCTGAATCGCAGCCTGCGCAAACACCGGCGTTGCAATGGTGGTCTGCAAGAATCGCAGCTGCAACAACTGGAATGAACTTCGTCATAGGGTGAGTATCCTTTTGATTGTCGGACCTCACCCATGTGGGCGCCGCAAATGCGAAAGTCAGGCGGGTGCATCGCCTATCACTGCGATGTGAGAAATCGCGCGCAGTCCGTGCACGGCGCGAAGATTTTTCCTTTCGGCCGGATCACAAAAGCACAGGACTATCGCAGTCCAGCTTTTGATGAATTGTCTTTTCCGGTTCAGACAAGACGCATCCGCCGCAACGGAACTGCAGAGCCGCTATGCCTGCGGCGGATAACGCTCGAAGCTCGGCAGTTCGTGCGCGCGCTCCATCCAGTGCAGCCGCTCGGCGGTCTGGATATGCACCATCGCCGGGACGGCATTGGGGTCGTCGTAGGTCGCGCTCTGAATATCGATGATGCCGGGCAGGATGTTCGCATTGACGTAGAAAAGCCCCGTGCCGCAGTCGGCGCAGAAGTGACGGCGGCCATGCTCGGATGATTCGTAGACCTTGGGCTGCCCCTTCGTCACCTTGACCGCATCCTCGGCATACATCGTCCAGCCGACCACAGGCGCGCCGGCGTGACGCCTGCAATCGCTGCAGTGACACAGTGCGTGAACGATCAGCTCGCCCTCGACCTTATAGCGAATGGCGCCGCAATGACAGCCGCCGGTGATGTTGCTCATGGTCGCTTCTCCGATCGATGCGATTGTGCCCTCACCCGATCGATAGCGTTGGAGATTTGCGGCTTCAACGGTGCAATCGCATCGCCATTGCGTCCTACTGTCGCGCGGCCTACGCCGACTTGCGCACCGCGTTGTCGACCAGCGTCTTGCCGAGCGACCAGATCGCGCCGGGGACCTTGTGGCTGGCGGCGATGACGTCGTCGAACGACTTTTCGATCCAGTTGCAGTCTTCTTCGGTGATCACCAGCGGCGGCAGCAGCTTGATGGTGTGGCTGCCGTGGCCGGAGACCTGGGTCAGGATCTTGTGCTCCTTGAACAGCGGCACGGTGATGAGCTGGCAGAACAGGCCCTTGTTGGCGGTCTCCAGCAGATTCCACGACGCCTTCAGCTTCAGCGATTTCGGCGGACCGAACTCGATGCCGATCATCAGTCCCTTGCCGCGCACTTCCTTCAGCAATTCGTAGCCGGGCACCATCCGCGTCAGCGCGAGGCGAAGCTCGGCGCCGCGCCTGGCCGCCTGCTCGACCAGCTTTTCGTGCTTGATGACGTCGAGGGTTGCGATGCCGGCGGCCATCGCCAGATCGTTCTTCGCAAAGGTCGAGCCGTGCACGACCGCGCGATCCATCTGGTTGAAGATCTTGTCGAAGATGCTCTTGCGCGTCAGCAGCGCGCCGACCGGCACGTGACCGCCGGACAGCGCCTTCGCCAGCAGCACCATGTCGGGCTCGACGTTCCAGTGCTCGACCGCGAGGAATTTTCCGGTGCGGCCGATGCCGGTCTGGATTTCGTCGGCGATGAAGATCGAGCCGTATTTCTTGCACAGCGCGGCGGCGCCCGGCAGAAATTCATCCGTGGGCATGTTGACGCCCTTGCCCTGGATCGGCTCGACGATGAAGGCCGCGACCTGGCGCGACGACAGCGCCTGCTCGAGGGCTGCGAGATCGTTGAACGGTATCTGCGTGCATCCCGGCAGCAGCGGTTCGAAGCCGGAGCGGAAATTGGCATCGTCCATCAGCGACAGCGCGCCGTAGGACAGGCCGTGGAACGAATGCGAGCAGGAGACGATGCCGGGACGGCCGGTCGCGCCGCGCGCGAACTTGATCGCGGCCTCTACCGTTTCGGCACCTGAGTTCGCAAAGAACACCTTGTCCAGATATGGAACATGTTCCAGCAGGCGTTCCGCCAGCACGCCGGCGAGCGTGGACACGTCAAGTTGAACCAAATTGGGAAAATCGCTGTCGAGCACGCTTTTCAGCGCCTCGCGCAACGCCGGATGATTGCGGCCAATCGCAAAAACGCCAAATCCGCTCAGTAGATCGAGATAGCGGGCGTCGTCCCGATCGAACAGGTATTGACCTTGACCCTTCTGAAAGCCCACATCGTAGCCGATGGTTTTCAGCACACGGACGAGCTGCTCGTTCAGGTGGCGTGCATGCATGGAACTGCGCTGCGCCTGCCGCTCAACAAACAGCCCGGAAACGTCTAGATATGAACTTGGCATCGGCTACATACGTCGGTTGATGGCTGCTTCGTCAACTGAAAACACTCAATGCGGCGTTTTGACCCCCGCTTTGGATCATCTACTTAAACATAGGTTTGAACCATGTTGCACTGCCCAAAAACTATCGCGCGTACAATAGTTTATTCGGGAGTTTTTTTAGCCACAGGTGTTAACGCCGCGCTCGCTGCCGACCCCACCGGTGACTGGAAAGTAGCCGATGGCGTCGCCAACATTCGCGTCGCCCAATGTAACGGCAACATGTGGGGCGTCGTTGCCTGGGAAAAGACACCGGGCGGCAAGGACAAGAATAATCCGGACGCCGCCAAGCAGAGCCGGCCGACCCTGGCCATGCCGATCCTGATCGACATGAAGAAGAAGGCCGGCGTCGATTCCTGGGAAGGCCAAGTCTACAACGCCAAGGACGGCCAGCTCTACAGTTCGACGATCAAGCCGGTCGGCGCCGACCAACTGGAGATTCAAGGCTGCGTGCTCGGGTTCCTGTGCGGCGGTGAAACCTGGACACGCGTCGGGCCGCCGATTCCCTCAAGCCCCGCCAACAGCATGGCCAAGGGTGCGCCGAAGGGCCCGCCCGGCGCGGCGCCCAAGACTGCAGCACCGGCACCCGCGCCTGCGGCCCCGAAGACCACGGGTGCAGCCAATCCGGCGCCTGCAACTCCTGCACCCGCGCCGAAGGCGGCGCCCGCTCAGAAACAGGCGGCCGCCCAGCCGGCCAGCCCGCCGACATCGGCGATATCTGCCTACTCCCCGACATCGCGCGGTTTGCCCATTAGCGCCGGCTGGAACAGCAGCACCGCGGCCAGCGTGATCACGAACGACAGCGCCAGCAATTTTCCCATGCTGGCGGTGCCGGGATGACTTGACAGCCACAGGCTTCCGAACGCGGTCGCGGTCGTCAGCGCCGAGAAAAAGATCGCGCGCGTCAGGCTCGACTGCAGCAGGTTCTTTCTGCCTTCGCGCCAGGCCGTGACGTAATAGATCTTGAAGGCGACGCCGACGCCGAGCAGCAGCGGCATCGCGACGATGTTGGCGAAGTTGAGCGGCAGCCCGATCAGCACGCACAGTTCCAGCGTCACCGCGCCGGCCACCAGCAACGGCACCATCGTCATCAGCACGTCGGTGACCCGCCGCAGCGCCAGCCAAAGCAACAGGCTGATCACCAAAAGCGCCCAGATGCCGGCATGGATGAACGCCTTCACGATGGTGTCGCCGGATTTGAGGATCGACACCGGCCCGCCGATCGCATTCGGCTCGGCCGCCAACACCGCGTCGGCAAACCGGCGCAAATTGTCATTATCGTTCGGATCGCCCTTCGGCAGCGCCTCGACGCGGATCAAGCCATCCTTGGACTTCCAGCCGTTCAACAGTTCCGGCGGCAGCGACTTCAGCGTGACGGGGCCCGCCTGCATCGTGTTCTTGAGCTGATCGAATACGATCGTGAGCGGAGCGACGAAAATGTTCTGCGCCTTGTCACGCGTCGCCTGGTTGCTGCCTGCCAGTTTCGACAGCGCGTCCGCCAACCTTCGCGAGGCAATCGCGCCCGGCCCTTTGCCGTCGCCGGCTGCCCGACGCAGGCTGTCGGCGGAACTCTTGAGCGCCCCGACATTCTCCTCATCTGTGGGCGCAGCATCGACTGAATCCGGATTGAGCGCGGGCCCCACTACCTTTGCGGCCTTTGCGATCAGCTGCAGCTTCGCCGGCTGATCCTCGGGCACGAAACTGTCGAGCGACATCACGCGCAAGACTTCCGGCAGCTTCTCCAGCTTCGCCTCGATCTGCTTGGCTTCCGCCTCCGAAGTCGTCATCACGTTGATGGCGTTGGCGCCGGTATTGGGGTCCTTGCGCAGGTCGAGGAAGGTCGCGATCGAATTCGGCTTTTGGATTGCGCAGGTTGATCGGGTTGAAGTCGAACTTCATGAAATACAGCAGCGGCAGGCCGGCCACGACGAGCAGCAGCGTGCCCACGATGATGATGATGCGATGCTTTTCGAGGAATTCGTCCACCGGCGCCAGAAACGCGTAGCCGACCGGTTCATTTTCACCGGGCGGATTGAGCAATTTCAGCATGGCCGGCAGCGCCGTGATGCTGGTGAGGAACGCGATCAGCATGCCGGCGCCGGCAATCTTGCCGAGTTCGGAAATGCCCTTGTAGTCGGTCGGCAGGAAGCACAGGAAACCGGCGGCGGT
This sequence comes from uncultured Alphaproteobacteria bacterium, assembly GCA_963783115.1. GTDB lineage: Bacteria > Pseudomonadota > Alphaproteobacteria > Rhizobiales > Xanthobacteraceae > Bradyrhizobium. The sequence continues at coordinate 19,080 of CAWAMK010000015.1, forward strand.
CGCCATCGCGGCGAGCGACAGCGGAACTGCCGAACGGCTCGCCGCGTTCTCCAGCGCCAGCGCCAGATTGTCATTCTTGAAGCGCTCGGAACGGTAGCGGACACTGAACTGGATGCCGAAATCGACGCCGAGGCCGACGAACAGCACGGCAAAGGCGATCGACAGCAGGTTCAGCGATCCCACCATCATCAGGCCGACCGCGGTCGTGAGCGCAAGCCCGATGAACAGGTTCACGAATACCGCAAAGATGATCTTTCCGGAATGCAGCGCCATCCAGAGGATCGCGAGCACGATGACGACGGTCACGAGGCCGTTGAGGATCGCGCCGTCCTGCACGGTCGCGTACTCTTCATTCGCGATCGGCACCGGTCCGGTCAGCCGCACCCGCGCATTGTATTTGCCCGCAAAGTCGAGATCGACCGCCGCCTTCCGGATCGCGTCGGTAGCGTCCTTGCCGGGTTCCAGCGCCTGATAGTCGAGCTTCGGCTTGAACTCGATGAAGGCGCGGCGGTCGGCGTCGGTCAGCGGCTTGTCGCTGACGAGTTCACGCCAGGAGAACGTCGCCGTCCCCTTGTTGAGGGTGTCCTCGACCGTCTGGCTGATCAGGTTGAAGGGCCGCTCGGCATTGTCGAGCTTGACCTGCCCGCGCTTGACGCCGGCAAGGCCGGTCTCCAGCGCGCCGGTCAGGCCGCGGATCGAGGGATCGCCGGCCATGATCTCGATCAGCGGCGCGGCGGCCTCGAGCTGGCCGGCGACCTTGCCGACTTCCTCGACCGGCAGGAACAGCAGCCCGTTTTTTTCGAAGAACTCGCCGGAGCCGAGCGGCTGCACTGACTCGAAATTCTGCGTGTCGCCGGCGAGTTTGTCGGCCAGTGCCTTGCTCGCGGCGCTGGCAAGTTCGGGCGTCGGGGCCTCGACGACGGCCAGAATCAGCTTTTCGCGGTCGAATGCACGCTCGAACTGGTTGTCGCGCTTGCGCCAATCGAGATCGGGCGAAATCAGCGTGTTGATGTCGGTGTTGATGGCAAAATGCTTTGCCGTATAGACGCTCGCCCCGACCGCCAGAAGCAGGGAGAGGATGACGACGAGAGTGGCAAACCGCGTACAGGATCTGACAATGGAGACGACAATACTGGTCAGCACTTCGTTTCTTTCTAAATCTAAGGAGAGCTTGGCGAAAACGCCCGCTGTCTAGCTGAGTTCCCGAAGTCGATCTAATGTTGTTTTGGTCACCTGCCGCACGGTTCAATCCAGCTTGCCGGCCTGACCGGGATGGGGGCGTTCAGGGGGCGGTATAGCCCTTCCGGATGGGCGGCAAAGTGACGAACCAGTGAGGAGGCACGGCACTCAATATACCGTTAATGGTATTTTATTACCTTTATTTCGGTAACCATTGCGCGATGCACCTTTTCTAGCCGCACAATTTTTGACACATAGTCCTGCGCTTCCATCTACTTCCATCTACTTGGGTGGGGACTGCCTATGGGTTCCGGTCTGGTGCGGATTTTGCAAATCCGGGTGTGACCGGCTGCACGGAGACCTTCGGGTGAATTTGCGAATTCTGGACCTGGTGCAACAAGCGTAATGGACGTCCCATGGAAGTGTATCTAGCGCAGCCCCGCGGATTTTGTGCGGGTGTCGTGCGTGCCATCGAAATCGTAGAGCGTGCGCTCGAGAAGTACGGTCCGCCGGTCTATGTCCGGCACGAGATCGTGCACAACAAGTACGTGGTCGAAAGCCTTAAAGCCAAAGGCGCGATCTTTGTCGAGGATTTGTCGGAGGTTCCGCCACTGGCGGTGACCGTCTTCAGCGCCCACGGCGTGGCCCGCAGCGTCGAGGAAGAGGCAGCCGCCCGCGGGCTGCCGGTCCTCAATGCCACCTGCCCCCTGGTCACCAAGGTTCACAATCAAGGCAAGCGGTATATGTCCAAGGGCCGGACCCTGGTCCTGATCGGCCACGCCGGACATCCCGAGGTCGAGGGAACCATGGGCCAGGTTCCAGGGCCGGTTTTGCTGGTCCAGAACGTCGATGACGTGGCTTCCCTGCCCCTGCCGACCGACGTCCCGGTGGCCTATATCACCCAGACCACCCTGAGCGTGGATGACACAAAGGACATAATTGCGGCCCTTCAAGCCAAATTTACAGATATTCAAGGCCCCGACATCCGGGATATCTGCTATGCGACACAGAACCGCCAATCTGCGGTAAGGGACCTAAGCAAGCTGGTGGACGTCATTTTGGTGGTGGGGGCCGCCAATAGTTCCAACTCAAACAGGCTCCGCGAAATCGGCACCGAGGTCGGCGTCGCGAGTTATCTCATTGCCGACGGGAGCGAGTTGAACCCCGATTGGCTCAAGGATGCGAAAGCCGTCGGCATTACGGCGGGCGCTTCGGCGCCCGAAGTTTTGGTCGACGACGTGATCGAGGCTTTGAGGCGTATCGGACCCGTCAAGGTGTCGGTGCTTCCCGGCCGGGAGGAGAATATCGAATTCCGGCTTCCGGCCGAACTGACCGCGGGCTGATCCACTTCACGATTTCCAAGTCTTCACGAACTCGGTCTGGGCCTCGCGCCCAGACTTAAGTCCAGAAAGAAATCTCTCAAATGGCTATACCGTTTTTCAAGGAACTGCGTATCGGCGGCTATCTGATCAAGCAGAAGATGCTTGGTCGGAAGCGCTATCCGCTGGTGCTGATGCTGGAGCCGTTGTTCCGTTGTAACCTCGCTTGCGTCGGTTGCGGCAAGATCGATTATCCCGATGCGATCCTCAACCGACGCATGTCGGCCCAGGAATGCTGGGACGCGGCCGATGAATGCGGCGCGCCGATGGTGGCGATCCCAGGCGGCGAACCCCTGATCCACAAGGAGATCGGCGAAATCGTGCGCGGCCTCGTGGAGCGCAAGAAGTTCGTCTCGCTGTGCACCAACGCGCTGCTGCTGGAGAAGAAGCTCGATCTGTTCGAGCCCTCGCCCTATCTGTTCTTCTCGGTGCATCTCGACGGGTTGAAGGACCACCACGACAAGGCCGTGTCGCAGAAGGGCGTGTTCGACCGCGCCGTTTCCGCGATCAAGGCAGCGAAGGCGCGCGGCTTCACCGTCAACGTCAACGCCACGATCTTCGACGGCCATCCGGCGGAAGAGATCGCCAAATTCCTCGACTTCACCACCGAACTCGGTGTCGCCGTTTCGATGTCGCCGGGCTACGCCTATGAGCGCGCGCCCGACCAGGAGCACTTCCTCAACCGCACCAAGACCAAGAAACTGTTCCGCGACGTGTTCGCGCTCGGCAAGGGCAAGAAGTGGAACTTCATGCACTCCGGCCTGTTCCTCGACTTCCTGGCCGGTAACCAGAGCTATGAATGCACGCCCTGGGGCATGCCGGCCCGCAACATCTTCGGCTGGCAGAAGCCCTGCTACCTGCTCGGCGAAGGCTACACCAAGACCTTCAAGGAGCTGATGGAGACCACGGACTGGGATACCTACGGCACCGGCAAGTACGAGAAGTGCGCCGACTGTATGGCGCATTGCGGCTACGAGCCGACTGCGGCCACCGCAGCGCTGAACAACCCGCTGAAGGCGATGTGGGTGGCGCTGAAGGGCGTCCGCACCACCGGCCCGATGGCGCCCGAGATCGACCTCTCCAAGCAGCGCCCGGCGCAATACATCTTCTCTTCCGAAGTGCAGAAGCGGCTGTCCGAGATTCGCCGCGACGAGGCGACGGCAGCCGCGGCCAAGCAGCACGGCAAGGCGGAGAAAGCCTCCACCGCCGCCTGAGGCGGACGGCAAAGCAAAAGTTTAAGGGCCCCGGTTCTTTCGAACCGAGGCCCTTTTTCTTTGTTTGACGCCCTTTGAATATCCCTTAAGCGCGAATCAGATAGTCGAGGTGGCAAGCCCCTCATCGCCATGCAGGAAGCCGCGACAGCCGCGCAGCGAGCGCAGCGCGCGATTGAAGTCGAGCCCGGTAGAGACCAGCGCCCGCAGCGTGGTGGGATTGCGCGCCACCCCGCGCAGCACCTTGCCAAGATCGATGTCGCCGTTCGGCTTGATCGCGCTCTTGGCCAACGCCGGAAGCGCCCGGCTGGCAGGATCGGAGATCACGCGCAGCGCCGCGAACGGCAGGCCGGCCTTGGCGGCATAGGCTGCGGCAATATGGCTTTCCATATCGACCGCCGCCGCGCCGGTTTCCGAATGCAGCGCGGCCTTGCAGGCGGCCGCCGCAATCACCTGCTCCACACCGGCGAGGCCACCGCGGACCACGCGGCGACGACGCAGCGCGGCACGGGCGATCATTTCCTCGTTCAGCGCCAGACCTGCCAGAAAACGGGTATCGCCGGACAAAACCTCGGTCGCCACCACCACGTCGCCGGATTTCAGCGAAGGATCCAGCCCGCCGGCAACGCCGAACGAAACGACACCCCTGAAAGTGGAAGAATCCAGCGTCGCAAGCAATGCGCGCAGCTGCTGCGGATCGCTCGAACTGCAAATGACGATCATGCCAGGCCCGGCAGCAATCCGGGCCTCCTGCACCAATCCGGTAACGATCAATACCGGTCGTGGATCATTCGAATTGCGATCAATCGAACTGTCCACGATCGCGACGGCCCCCGCCCCCAAAGTCACATCCCGACCCCTACCACCCTGCTGTTGGTGCTACTCAAATTCCGATACCGCGCCAACGCCCAGAGCGGAAAGAACTTTGCGTAGCCATGATAACGCAAATAAAACACCCGCGGAAAGCCTGTAGCCGTGTAACGGGCCTCGTCCCACAGCCCTTTCTCGGTCTGTGTGGCTTTTAGGTACTCCACACCGCGCACCACGGCCGGATTATCGACTTCACCGGCCGCCATCAGTCCAAGCAAGGCCCATGCCGTTTGCGAGGAGGTCGATGGCGCGTCCTCGAATCCCTTGTAATCGAGACGATAGCTGACGGCATCCTCACCCCAACCGCCGTCGCTGTTCTGAATCGAGAGCAGCCAATCCGCCGCCTTGCGAATCATCGGGTCCTGATGATCGATCCCTGCGACATTCAGCGCGCACAGCACCGACCAGGTCCCGTAGATGTAGTTCAGGCCCCAGCGCCCGTACCATGACCCTTCCGCGAGCTGGGTGCGGCGCAAATAGCCGATCCCGTCCGCCATCGCCTTGTTGGTCTGCGCCGTCTCGCCAAGCTGCGCCAGCATCGAGATGCAGCGTGCGGTGACGTCCTCGGTCGGCGGATCGAGCAGCGCGCCATGGTCCGAGAACGGGATGTTGTTGAGGTAGTATTCGAGATTGTTGACGTCGAAGGCAGCCCAGCCGCCGTCGCGGCTCTGTAGGCCCTCGATCCACTCGCGGCCTCGCGCGATCGCCTCGTCGTATTCCGTGCTGCCGGACGCGCGGCGCGACCGGTCCATCGCCATCACGACCACGGCGGTGTCGTCGAGATCGGGATAATGCGCGTTGTTGTATTGGAATGCCCAGCCGCCCGGGCGGACGTCGGGCGCCTTCACCGCCCAGTCGCCCTTGAGGTCGAGCACCTGCCGCGGCTTCAGCCAGTCGAGCCCCTGCTTCATTTTCTGAAGGGTTTCCTCGCCGCCGGCCTCCGTCAGTGCGTGGCATGTCAGTGCCGTGTCCCACACCGGCGAGACGCAGGGCTGGCAATAGGCTTCCTGCTCGCCGATCACGAGCAGCTTGTCGATGCCCCTGCGTGTGACCGCGCGCGGCGGAAAATCCGGTCCCTTGCCGAGCGCGTCATACATCATGACGATGTTGGCCATCGGCGGATAAATCGCGCCCATGCCGTCTTCGCCGTTCAACCGCTCCTCGGTGAAGGCAAGTGCCGCATCGATCGCGCGCTGGCGCAGCTTCTTCGGAAACAGCGGTTCGACGACGCGCAGGATCTTGTCGAGCGCGCTGAACAGCGCGAACCAGCCCCAGCTTTGATGCGGCGCCTTCGGCGTCAATCCGACCGACTTGGGATCCTGCAGGAACAATTCGTCGAGGCCGACCCCCTTCGGATTCCTCGCCACCGGCTTCAACGCCGCCATCACCATCAGCGGCACGATGGTGGTGCGCGCCCAGTAGGAAATCTTGTTGAGATGAAACGGCGACCACATCGGCAGCAGCATGATCTCGACCGGCAGCACGGGCACCGCGCGCCAGGTCAGCACGCCGTAGAAAGCGAGCAGGAAGCGCGTGAACACGTTGACGCGGGCAGCCCCGCCGCGGCTGCGGATCGCCTCGCGCGCGCTCACCATGTGCGGGGCGTCGACGGAGTCGCCGATCATCTTCAGCGCGAAATAAGATTTGACGCTGGCGCTCATGTCGAACGGACCGTCCTGCACCAGCGGCCAGCCGCCGTGATCGCCTTGCGTGCGGCGCAGATAGTTGGCGATCTTGGCTTCGAGTTCGCTGTCGACGGGCTCGGCGAGATAGTGACGCAGCAGAACGTATTCGGAAGGAATCGTGCTGTCGGCTTCGAGTTCGAACACAAAGTGTCCGTCGGATTGCCGGTAGCCGAGCAGCGCTTCGGTCGCCGACGAGATGCTCTTTTCGAGCGCGGCGGGGTCGACTGCCGCGGCGGGCGCGACTGCAATTTTTTTGTCTACGGAAAGCATGCGCTAGACATCCCTCTCATCGCGGCCCAGTTCTGTGAACCCGGTCACGGAAACGTCCGATCAGGCCTCAAGGCCTCGCCAGAACAAGATCGGCGGCGCGGTCGCCCGACCGTATCGATCCTTCGATGGTTGCCGGCAACCCGGTATCAGTCCAGTCGCCGGCGAGAAACAGGTTTTTGAACGACGTCACCGGCCCCGGGCGCAGCGCGTTCTGCTCCGGCGTCGCCTCGAACGTCGCGCGGCGCTCACGCACGATCTGCCAGGGCGGCAATGCAGGTTCGCCCGGCAGCCCGGCCGCTTTGCAGACATCGCGCCAGATCGCCAGAGCGAGTTCTTCGCGCGGTTGATCGACGAGCCGGTCACCATTGCTGATGGTGACCGATAGCCGCTGCGGGAACGCGAATAGCCACTCCACGAGGCCACCGACCACGCCGAGGATCGGCGCGGCATCGCGAGGTGGATCGAAACGGAAATGCGCATTGACGATGGCGCGGAATTTCGACGGCGTCTTCAGACCCGGCAGCAGCGCCGCCGCCGGACGCGGCGGCACCGCCAGCACCACGACGTCGCCGGGGCCGAGCGCGATCGTGTCGCTGCCGAATTTCAGTTCGCCGACATGGTCGCCGGTCGTTGCGAATTCGCGCAGCTCATGGCCGAACTGGACCGACGCGCCCTTGTCCTGCAACAACTTGATCGCCGGCTCGACCAGCACCGCGCTGAGGCCGTCGCGCGCGATCAGCGGACGGCAGGCCTGCCCGCCGGCCAGCAGCGTTTCGCGCACGATCGCGCCGGCGAGGCCCGCCGAGCCCTCCGGCGGATCGACATTGAGGGCGGCCAGCAGCAGCGGCTGCACCAGCCGGTCGTATAGCGTGCCCTTGCAGGGGATCGTGTCGCCGACGAGCTTGCCGGTGCCTGCCCAAATCAGCGGCGCCAATGCCAGATAATCGCGCAGCCCGGTATCAGGGACGCGGCGCGCCTCGTCGAACACCCAGAGCGGCAATTTGCCGTCGCCGAGATCGAGCTGCCAGCGCTGGCCGGTCATGATGTCGACGAACGGAAACTGCGCCAGCTTCGGCCCGACCAGCCCCGCCTCGGTGCCGATCGACCTGGCATAGGCCAGCGCATGGCGGTTGCCGGACAGCAGCAGATGGTTGCCGTTGTCGATGGTGAGGTTGGTGGCGGCGTCGAAATAGGACCGGCAGCGGCCGCCGGCCTGCTGCGTCGCCTCGTGGACGTGCACCTTATAGTTGGCGTTGGCCAGCCGTACGGCAGCCGAGAGGCCGGACACGCCGGCGCCGATGATATGAGCGTTTTTCTGCATCAGATGATCGCGTAACGAAGAAGGATGCCGATCTTCGCCCATTTATGGACGCGGACCGGCTCGCGCGGCGCGGCAAAACCCCTCGCCAGCAGCAGGTCCAGGATCGCACGGTAATATCTCGACATGATCCGCGGCGCGCGCACCTTGCGCCGCGAATTGCGTTTCATGATCTCGTCGGCTTTTTCAAAATGCTTTTTCGCGCGCTCGGCGAGCGGCAGGCAAACCTTTGGCAGCGCGCGCTCGGCGATCACCCGGTTGGGATCGTCCGACGTGATGCCGGCAAGCATCAGGCTTTCGCGGGGCAGATACAGCCGGCCGAGGGTAGCGTCCTCGTCGATGTCGCGCAGGATATTGGTCAATTGCAGCGCGCGGCCGAGATGATGGGCGAGCTGGATGCCGTCGTCCTCGGGCAGGCCGAACACCCGTACCGACAAACGCCCAACGGCGCTCGCGACGCGATCGCAATAAAGATCGAGGGTTGCAAAATCCGGCGCGCGAATGTCCTGCGGCACGTCCATCTCCATGCCGTCGACAATGGCGAGAAAATCCTCGCGCTTGAGGCCGAAACGTTTCACCGAGGCGGCGTAATCCTGCACGCGCGGCGGGGGACTTCCGTGATATAGCGCATCGATGTCGTCGCGCCATTGCTGCAGCGCTGCCAGCCGCTCGGGCCGCGGCCCGTCGGAATCGGCGATGTCGTCGACCTGCCGACAGAAGCTGTAGATCTGGAACATCGCCTCGCGCTGGCTGCGCGGCAGGATGCGCATCGCGGCATAGAACGAACTGCCGGACGCGGTTGTGCCGTAATCTGCGTCGGCCGCCGCCGTCTGCACCGTCATGCGCCCGCCGCCGGTTTTACCAGGGGATGCCGTCCCGCGGCGCGCCTGATCATTTCGCTGATCATGCCGCCAATACTCTGCGCGAGCAGTTCGGGCTTGCTCAGATGCACGCGCTCGCTGAGCGGGTCGCGCACCTTCAGCATGCCGACGATCTTTTCGGCAAAGGCCTGGATCACGGCAACCTCGAGCCCGAGCCGGAAATCCCTGATCTCGGCGCTGAGCGGCTTGCCTTCGCCAAGCAGCGTCTCGGTACGCACCGCGAGCGCCTGCAGGCATTGCAGCAGCGCCGGCTGTGACTTCGCTTCGCCCAGCATCTCGACGGTGGCGCCGCTGGCAGCCAGCGCATCGCGCGGCAGGTAGACGCGGTTGAGATTTTTGTAGTCCTTGGCGCAATCCTGCAGGTGGTTGTTGATCTGCAAGCCGGCGCACAGCGCGTCCGACGCCGCCCAGGTCGAGGTGCTCTCGCCGTGAACGTCGAGCATGAAGCGGCCAACCGGCATGGCCGAATAGCGGCAATAGTGAATGACGTCGTCCCAGTTCTCGTAGCGCAGCTTGGTGACGTCCATCCGGAACGCGATCAGCACGTCGAGCGCGTGGCGCGGCGCCATCGCGCGCTCGGCCAGCGCATGGCGCAGATTGACGGCTTCCTTCTGGGTGTCGCCCTTGCCGAGCAGTTCCGCCTCGAACAGGTCGAGATAGCGCAGCTTCTCGTCCGCGCTCAGCGTCGCGTGGTCGGCGATGTCGTCGGCCGTCCGGACGAAATTATAGTAGCTCAGGATCAGCGCCCGGTGACGCGGGTGAATGATCCAGGACGCGACCGGAAAATTCTCGTCGCGGTGGGTCTTTCCGGATCGCAGGTCGCTCGCGCTGGTCATCAGGAACTGGCTTCACTCATTGGAAATGGCGGCGTGCGCCGATGCTCGGCGGACGCGAGGAAATCGCGTGCCCCATATAGGGGAATACGCCGCCAAAACCAATGCTATCTGGGCTGATTAGCCCCGCCCGTGACGCGCGTCATAGAGCCGAAAACGGCTCTTTCGCCGGCGTTAACGGGCGCAAGCCGCGCCTTATTGCCCGTTGCTCTTCAGAACCTGGTCGCAGGCGGTACTGATCTTGGCGCGGTGCTCCTTCAGGCAGGCCAGAATCGTGAAGTCGCCCTGGTCGATGACCGGACGGCAGAACTTCTGGACGTCGCGGGTACAGGCTTTCTGCTCCTCGGCCGTGCCACGTTGCGCCTGAGCGAAGGTGCTGGACGAAACCGAGATCGACACCAGGGTGAGTGCGAGGAAAAATTTACGCATCGTATTCCTTCATTCGGCGGCAAAAAATCATGTTCCCGATCTGCACTTCGGCATCGCCGGAACGGATTTTTCTGGATGGGCAGGTGCCGCGTAACGCAGCGACGCTCGCAGGACAAGCATGGCAATTGCGGCCAAATTTACGACGATTTGCGGCACGTTAAATAACCGACTGATATCTAACGTGTATTTATGTCACACTCGCAAACAGAATTGGTTGTTGCGGACGATGCAGTGCATAGCTAGATGCTGCGCAACGGGGCTGTTGTGAACGGCTGATTCTTCTCTATCGCCTGCGGCCTTTTATCCCGCCGCTACCGCCGCAAACAGCACCTCCGCCATTTGAACCTAAGATGCTACGGGGACACTAAATCTTCGATGCGGCGAGACGTATCTTGCAAAAGCGGCGTCTATTTCAGGGGAAAGTCACGATGAAACTGTTCGGTTCCAGCTTGCTCGGTCAGGCTCTCGCAGCTGCAGGCGTCAGTGCCGCGCTCATGTTGTCGGTTACGGCAAGCCATGCCCAGGCGGGAGGCCCGTTCGCCGGTTTTGACGGAAACTGGAGCGGCACCGGCACGGTCGCACTCTCCAACGGCACCACCGAGAACATCCGCTGCAAGGCAGATTACAAGGTCAACGCCAACGGGCTCGGCTTGAAGCAGAACCTGCACTGCGCCAGCGACAGCTACAAATTCGATCTCTCCAGCGACGTCACCAGCCAGGGTGAGCGCATCTCCGGCAACTGGAGCGAAAAGAGCCGGAATATTTTCGGCAACCTGCAAGGCACCGCCGGCGGCGGCCAGATCGACGTGTTCGTCGAGGCTTCCGGATTTGCCGCCAATTTGAATCTGCGGACCAACGGCAACAAGCAGAACGTACAGATCGACTCCAAGGGCGAAATCCGCGGCGTCAAGATCACGATGACCAAGACCTGAAACCCGCTCCTTGAAACCGTATCGATGGCAGCGCCCCGGCGCTGCCATTTCATTTTGATCAGCTGAATTTCCAGTGCCAGCAGGCGTCGCCGCGATCGCGACGTTCCGTCACGTCGATGCGCATGAAGCGATCATGCGCCAGCGCCGCCCCTACCCACAATTCATTCCAGGCATCGAATACCGCAGGCGACAGGGCCTCACGTTCCGCCATCAGTCGCCACGACGTCTGGCGCACCGTCGCTCCACAACCTTCCATTTGCAGTTCGGCATCGTCATCTTGCCCGCGGGCAAGCCTTGCAAAGGCCTTGGCGAAACCGGCCGCGCCCGCTTCCACGCCGCCCAGCAACCCCGCCACTTCGTCGAACGTATGCATCCCGACGAGCCGCGCCGCGGCGCCGGCGAGATGACCGCCCTCTTCCGGTCCGAGCACGCGCGATCGTTTCCGGCACGATCGAGGTGATGTATTCCATCGCATAGTTGCGTAGCACTTTCTGCAGCCGCTCTTCCGGCCAGGTGTTTTCAGGCAGGCGCGGCGCGAGATCGGCGCGGAATGGCGGACAGCGCTCGCCGGGAGAAAATTGCAGCCGCTCCTCGGGCGCGAGCTCGCGGTCCCATTCCTTGTAATAGCCCTCGAGGCCCGGCTGGCCGTCGACGGTCTGGCCGGTGCAGACGAAGCCCAGCCTGGGATTGCCCAGCACGACGCCGTTGTTGGCGTGCCAGCCGCGCAGCATCGCCCGCGATACGTCCGACGGGATGCCGCAGATCGCCGTGCCGGACCAGATCCAGCGCGGCGGCGGATAGCGCACCCAGGCCTTGGTGTCGCTCTCATAGACATATTCGACCTTCACGCCGCCGACCTGGTTCGACAGATAGTGATACTGCGCGCAGGCCACCGCATGCGGCAGCTTGTCGAGGCCGAGCTTCTTCAATCCCGGAAGGAAGCGCGCCAGTTGCTGCCGCCGGAAGGTGCGGAACACCACCTCGGCCGCGCGCGGCGCACCCGCCCGCGAGGCCAGCATCAGGATAAGCCCGGTGAGATACGAGTGGTAGATGTGCTCGATGGCGCGATAGGCGGCGGCGTCCGCCGCAGGGCGAACAGCTGATCCTGCAGACGTCATTCCTCAGCCCCTCTTCGGCTGCCGTTGCCCGGCAGCCCCTTGTTGTTTGGCAGCCGCTTGTTACTCCGCCGGCTTGGCGTGACTGACGCCGCGAATCTTTTCCGACAGATTGATCAGGAACATCGAGGTCGGTCGCAGGATGAAGAGGTCCGCGACCAGCGCCGCGATCATCGAGAACGCGCTGAGCCAGCCAAACAGGCGCAGCGACGGCAGGTCGGAGAACACCGTGACGATGAGGCCGCAGGCCAGCACCACCGTCGTGAGGATCAGCGCCGGACCGACCAGCACGGTGGCGCGCTCGACCGCGAGTTCGGGCGTGACACCGGGTTTGCTCTCCAGCCGCAGGCGGTTGAGGAAGTGTATCGTAGCGCTCAAGCCAAGACCGAACGACACCGTCAGCGCGACCACGCTGGCGAATTGCAGCCCCTCGCCCAGGATCCACAGCACCGTGCCCGACGCCACGACAGGGAAGATACCGGGCAGGATGCAGGAGAGCATCACCACGACCGAGCGGAACGCCAGGCCGATGAACACCGCCACCAGCAGGAACTCGATCGTCAGGCCGTGATTGAGCTTCTGGATCATGTTGGCGCTATTGCGCGCGGCGATCGCCGATAGCCCGGTAACCGCGATCTCGAAGCCGGGATGCTCCGCCCTCACCTTGTTCAGCGACGCATCGAGCTTGTCGATCACGGGAAGGATCGCGCTGGAATCGAGGTCGGGGACGCGCCCCGAAACCACCACCGCATTCTGGTCGGCCGAGATGAAGCGGCGAACCAGATGCTCCGGGATGACGCTGACATACTGCTTCAGCGTATCGATGTCGCTGCTGCCGGCTTTCTCGGCAAGCCAGCGGCGCAGCGTTTCGAGCGACCAGACGTTGCCGACGCCGGCCGATTTCTCGACCAGCGCATGAACCTCGGCGATGATCTTCAAGGTGTCCGGCGCGTAAAGCGAGGTGCCCTTGGGGAATTCGATCAGGACGTCGATCGGATTGGCGCCGGTGAGCTTGGCGTCAAGGCGGCTCGATGCCGCCACCGCCTGCCGCTTGTCCGGCACCTGATCGGCGAGCCGATAGCGCGGCTCCAGCGTGGCGTAGATGAAGCCGAGACCGGCGACGAGCAGCAGCGCGAGCAGGCTGAACAGCCCGGGTCGGCCGACCATGCGCACCGCGATCCAGTAGCAGAAATTGCGCAGCGCCTGCACGCCGGCATCCGCGCTCTGGAATTTTACCGCGAAGACCTTCTCGTTGCGGACGAACAGCACGCCGAACACCGGCACCAGCGACAGCACCGCGATCAGCGCGATGATGGTGGCGGCAAGGCCGGCCTCGCCGAACTTTGCGGATCAGTTCGGAATCGGAGAATTGCAGCGCGATGAACGATATCCCGGCGGTGCCGTGGGTCAGCACGCAGGCCGGACCCACCACCAGCACGGCGTTGGTGAACGCGGTAAACTTGTCCTGGCCCGCGATCAGGCGGTCGCGCGCCGCGAAGGTGAGCTGCATCGAGTCCGAGAAGCTGATCACCATGATGAGCGGCGTCATCACGTTCAGGAACATGTTGAGATTGAAACCGGCCCAGCCGAGGCCGCCGAGCGCGAGCAGGATCGCGATGATCGGCGGAAAGGCCGCGACCACCATGAACGATATCTTGCGGAAGAAGATGATCGCGATGATGCAGCCGGCCAGAATGCCGAGGATGTTGTAGGTCAGCCCGTCGCGCTTGACCGCGTTGCGGATCTCGAGCTGCATCACGGGAACGCCGGATAGCTGGGCGTTGAAGCCACTGCCCGACAGATCGTCGGCCATGATCTTGCGCATTTCGCCGACCACCTTGCCGAGATCGTTCGAGGAAACGACGCTCGGCTCCAGCGACAGCACGATCAGGGCCAGCGTGCCGTCCTCCGACAACAGTTTGCCGCGTATGATCTCGTTGGCTTTGACGGTTTCGGTGAACTTGTCGTAGGCAGCGCCTTGCGGCAGCTCGGGCGGGAACAGCGCGGCCGGCAGCTTGCCGGGCTCCGGCGCCTGACGCGCCGAAAACAGCGACACCAGACCTCGCACGCCCTCGACCAGTTGCAGGTCCGTGACCATGTCGCGGATCTTTTCGAGGTTCTCGCGGGCCAGCAGCGTCTTGCCCTCGACCACGACCAGCACGTCGAATTCGGTCGCCGGGAAGCGCTTGGTCACGGCCTCGTATTGCTTGTAGTCCTTGGAATCGGAGCGAAACAGCTGGCTCAGCGAGTCGTCGATCTTGATCCGGTAGATCCCGAAGATCGCAGCCACGATCAGCACGGCCAGAACGATCATCGACAGGATCGGCGCCTTGACCGCAATCAGGCCCATGCGCTCGAGTCCGAAGGCGATGCTCTTGCCTGGCGGCGGCGGCTCCTCGATGGCTTCGACGTGGACGCGACTTTCGGAATTCTTGTCGAGCATACCCTGTCCAGTTCTCACGTCGGCCTGTTTGTGCAGCTTGCTTTTATGCAGTTTGGTGGCGCGAATGCGGCTTTGCCAGCCCTGTCCGATCGGCGCTAGCCATTGAAATCACGCGGTAAATTAATCGGCGCCGTTTTACAGGGCCGAACCCCATCCGGCAAGCGCAGCCGGCGAGGCAAATCGGCACGAAGGTGACGAAAAAGCGCGTTAAGTCTCTGATTTGCCACACCTGCCGGCGCGGCTTTGGGGCGTTCCGGCGGAGCATCGCCACGGCTTGTCGCAACGGCGCGGCGCAACCAATTTCAGTCAATTTTTCGGGAAACAGTTCCCACGGGAAGATGGCGTCTGCAGTGACGCAGCGCTCAGTCCTTTTTCGCCTCCACTTCCGTCCCGGCACGCAGCGCTGCACTGAACGCCGCGTCGAACAGGCCGCGGTACTGGCTCGCATTGACGTTGGAAATGTGCGCGGTGTCGCGGAAATTGGCCTGCCCGTTCCGGACCAGATCGCAATAGCCCTGCTCGCAGACGACAGACTGCGGGTCAACCACAACGAGACGCGGATTATCACGGTACCGATCGAGGACGCGCGCGATCTCGTCCCGCAAGGCGCGCATCGTAAGCCCGGGGCCGGCCTCGACCTTCCACTCGTCGATGGCCTTTCCCGCGCGGATCTGGTTTTCGATCCACCGCTGCGGCAGGTCGAAGCCGATGTTCAACAACGGCATGATGAGGACGACGGTCTTGCCCGCAGACAGCAGGCTGTCGACGAGGACGGAGATCTCGACCGCATTCGTCCAGTTGCTTCCGAGCACGATG
This sequence comes from uncultured Alphaproteobacteria bacterium, assembly GCA_963783115.1. Classification (GTDB taxonomy): domain Bacteria; phylum Pseudomonadota; class Alphaproteobacteria; order Rhizobiales; family Xanthobacteraceae; genus Bradyrhizobium. Next base: position 34,441 of record CAWAMK010000015.1, read on the forward strand.
ATGCGCGGCCCGATCGGTCCCAGTACGAAGTCGAGCGTGCTGCGGTTGAATTCCCGGCACGGCCGCTCATCGCGCGCGTTTCTGGCCGCATCGTCGATGAAGGCTCTGCACGCGTTCTGCGTCGCGATCAGGCCATGTATCCGATGGGCGAGCGCCGCTGAGGAAACAGGGTCGAGATACTGATTGGCAAACGAATTGCCCCACAGGATAGCGGAAGGCCTTTGGGCCGCCTGCTCGCTGCCGAAACTGCAATACGTCTCCGTCGCCTTCTTGGTGGAGTTCGCGTTTCTGAAGCACTCATCGCGCGGCGTGCTGGTTCTTCTCGCCAGTTCGGCGGGCAATAGATATTCCGGCAGCCTGCCCGGAAACCCCTTGTTGAGAAACGTCAGCGATACGAAGCCCGCCAACAACGCGAACGCGGCGGCGGAGCCCCCCAGCAGCCTGCGCGGCGTCCAGAAGTCCCGGCGAATTCTGAAGGGCTGTTCGACATAGCGGTAGGAAATCGCGCCGAGCGCCAGCGAAAGCAGCACCATCAACGTCTTCTGCGTGGCGCCCACGCCATACCCGCGCAGGGATAGAAAGCTCAGGGCAAAGACCCAGACCGGCCAGTGCCAAAGATAGATCGAGTAGGACCAGTCGCCCACGCGCTGGATCGCAGCCGCCCCCAGCGGACCGCCTTCGCGGCTCGCCTGTCGCGCCGCAACGATCATGGCCGAGCCCAGCACCGGCAGGATCGTGAGCACGCCGGGCCATCGCGCTTCGGGCAAGGGATAGACGACGCAGCCGGCGACCAGCATCCAGCCTGCGACAGCAACGATCGGCGATTGCAGCCGGGAGGGAGCGGCGATTGTCTCAGATCGGCGCCGGATTTCGGCTGCAGCGATCAATCCGCCAGCCAATGGCTCCCAGGCTCTCGCCTGCAGGGAGAAGAAAGACGCTCCCGTCGCATCTTGCAGACTTGCCCACAGGCACCACGCCAATGACAGGGCCGCGAACACCTGCAGCGCAACGACCACCGCGTCGATCCCAGACATGGCGCGCAAAGCAAGCCGCCAGACCAGACCAACGATCAATGGCATGAAGAAATAGAACTGCCACTCCAGCGACAGCGACCAGGTGTGCAGCAATGGTTTGGTCTGGGCCGCCATGGCGAAATAGCCGCTGTCGCTCTTGAAGGCGAAGTTCGACAGGAAGGTCAGCGCCGACAGCGCCTGGAGCAAATGCCGCGAATATTCGGCCGGCAAGGTCACGAACCAACCGGCGATGACGGACGCAACGGTGAGCACCGCCAGCGCAGGATAGATCCTGCGCATCCGCATCATCCAGAAAGTCCACGGCGAAAACCGGCCGAGCTTCAGCTCGTTCAGCACCTTCGCCGTCATCAGGTAACCGGTGATCACCAGGAAGACATCGACGCCGACAAAGCCCCCGGCGAAACCCGGTATCTGGAAGTGAAAGCCGACGACGGCGACCACCGAGAGCGCACGGAGCGCGTTGATATCGAACCGGAATGCGTCACCGATCGCAGGCTTGCTTGCGGCCGTCGGTAGTGCCCCCGTGTTCTCCATGTCTCGTCTCTGCCCGCTATTCGTCCGCTTATAGCAGGCGCGAGTTGGCTCACAACGGCGAAGCGGCCGCCTGTCGCTCCGTTTCGGCTCAATCGATCGGTCTGGCGGCGATCAGCGCCGTTCCGCTTTCGTCCTTCAGCGCCACGCCGGTGATCCCGCGCGCGATGCCCTCGCGCACCAGCCACGCGATCTTGAAGGCGGCCTCATCGTAGCTCAGGCCTGCGCCGTGGATGTTCGAGACGCAATTGCGCTTCTCATCGGTGAGGCCGATGCGCGGCGCAAAGGTGAGGTAGACGCCGAGGCTGTCGGGCGCCGACAGGCCGGGCCGCTCGCCGATCAGCATCACCACCATTCGCGCGCCGAGCACGGTGCCGATCTCGTCGCCCAGCGCAACGCGCGCGCCCGATGCGACCACGACATGGCCAACTTGGATTCCCGCCTCCGTCAGGCGCGGCGCAAGATGGCGAACCAGTTCGACGGCGTGGACATTGACGGCCGCCGGCGACAACCCGTCGCCGATCACGATCACAACCTCGCTGGCGCCGCCGCCTTGCTGTTCCAGCGCGCGCCGCGAATCCGCGTCCAGCATGCGGCCGAGATCGGGACGGCGCAGATAGTCGCGCCGGTTGCGCGCCTGGCTGGAAACCTCGCCGACCTGCAAGCCGAGGCCGGCCAAGCCGGCGACCAGATGCGGTGCATCCAAAGCGGTGTGAACGGCGTCGCGCGCACGCGCGTGGTCGAGTGTAAAGGCAAGCAGTGCATCGGTCGGCAGGCTCGCGCCGGCGCGGCCGAGCCCGACGCGCGCCGGCGTCAGCTCCCGCAAGGCTTCGAGCGGGCTGGACGGCGGCGCCGGGGTTTTCATGGGCTTTACTCGGCCGGGACCGAGGCTTCGCGCAGCCGGATCGAATAGTTCGACGCGTTCTGCTGGCCGACCGAGGCGGCGCGCGCGAACATGATCAGATGATGGGCGAGCAACGAGGAGGCTATCAGCCCCTCGATATCGCCATGCCGCAACCGCCCAAGCGCAAACTTCCAGAACACCCTTTTGTAGTCGCCGAGCACCCCGACCTTCCAGAAGATTTTCTTCAGCATGATCAGGCCGCGCTTGATATTGGCCCAGCTCTTCTGCTCGGGCGTGACCGGCACCTTGATCCGCTGCGCATAGGTGTAGTCGCACTGGTACTGGTAGCGCGCGAACAGCTTTTCCGGCTGGTAGGCGACTTCCATGCATTTGCGCCAGGAATTGACCACCTGATCGTAGGGCAGCAGAAACTTGACATTGGAGTCGCGGCCGTCGTCGTCGTTGATCAGCCGGCCTTCCTTCTCCAACCGGTCCCATAGCGGGGTCTGCGGCAGCGCCTGCAGCAGATTGATCGTGAGCAGCGGGATCTGCGTCTCGTCGACGAATTGCAGCAATGCATCGCCGGTTTCCGGCTTGTCGGTGTCGAGCCCCATGATGATGCCGGAGACGACTTCCATGCCGTAGGAATTGATGGTGCGAATGCCTTCCAGGATCGGGACCATCATGTTGTGGTCCTTGTGCATCGCCTTCAGCGCGTCGGGATCGGGGGTCTCGATGCCGCAGAACACGGTGACGAAGAACGCCTCGCGCATCTTCTCCAGGATTTCAGGCCGCTTGGCGATATTTAGCGTCGCTTCGCAGGCAAGCCGCATCACGTAGCCAGTCCGCTTCTGCCATTCGATAAGATGCGGCAGCAGATCCAGCGCGGCCTTGCGATTGCCGATGAAATTGTCGTCGACGAAATAGACCGAGCCAGTGACACCGCATTCGCGCAACTTGTCGAGCTCGGCGATGATTTGCTCGGGCGTCTTCAGGCGCGGATTGCGACCGTAAAGACCGGGAATGTCGCAGAATTCGCACTGATACGGACAGCCGCTCGAATACTGGATGCTGCCGAGAAAGTATTTCTTCATCTCGGCCATCTCGTAGGCCGGAAGCGGAAACTCGGTCATCGGCAGACGGTCGGCCGTCTTCAGAATGACTTGTTGTTCCGGGCGCGACGGGTCGCGCGCCAGTCGCGCGATCAATTCATTGGTGGCGTCGCCGAGTTCGCCGACATGCAGATAGTCGAACGAGGGATAGTAATCCGGGCACGCGCTGACCGACGGTCCGCCGATCGCCACCGCAAGGTCGAAGGCATGGGCGCGGCGGCAAATGTCGTTCATCTGCTGGCGCTGAATGTGCATGCCGCTGACGAACACCGCTTCCGCCCATTCGAAGTCATCCTTGGTCGTGGGACGGATGTTCTCGTCGACGAAGCGGACTTGCCAGTTCTCAGGGAGATAGGCCGCGATCAGCAGCAGGCCCTGCGGCGGCATGAAGGCCTGCACGCCGTCGGTCAGGGGATAGGCGTACTCGAATGTACCGAAAGAAGACGTATAGCGCGGGAACACGCACAGGATACGCCGTACCGTTTCGATGCCTTCAGCTCTCATCAAATTTCCTCAACGCTGGCAGGGATTTAAGCATGACATTGCAGGCTGGGCCAGAAGTTCTTCAACATTGTGGCAGTCAGTTTCAACTCGCTGTGGGTTCAATTGGTTGCAGGAAAAAACCGCCCCTTGGCACTGCCTTCAGGGGCTGTTCAGGCGATCAGCCGTGCGGCAAAATCGGGCAGCAGACCCGCATGACCCGCAAGCCGAAAATCGCCATCGGCGAGGCCGGAGCGCACCAGCCAGTCGTCGAACTCCGGCGCCCGCTTCAGGCCGAAGAGGTCGCGGATATACAACGCATCGTGAAACGAGGTCGACTGGTAGTTCAACATCACGTCATCGGCGCCCGGTACGCCCATGATGAAGGTGACGCCGGCAGCGGCCAGCAGCGTCAGCAGATTGTCCATATCGTCCTGATCGGCCTCGGCATGGTTGGTGTAGCAGACGTCGACGCCCAGCGGCAGGCCGAGCAACTTGCCGCAAAAGTGATCTTCAAGACCGGCGCGGATGATTTCCTTGCCGTCATAGAGATATTCCGGACCGATGAAGCCGACGACGCTGTTGACCAGCAACGGATCAAAGGCACGCGCCACCGCATAGGCCCGCGCCTCGCAGGTCTGCTGGTCGACATTGTGATGGGCATTGGCCGACAGCGCCGAACCCTGCCCAGTCTCGAAATACATCACATTATCGCCGACCGTGCCGCGGCGAAGCGACAGCCCGGCCTCACGCGCCTCGCGCAACAGCGCGAGGTCGACGCCGAAACTGCGGTTGGCGGCTTCGGTTCCTGCTATCGACTGGAACACCAGATCGACCGGGGCGCCCCGCCCGATCAGTCCGAGCGTCGTGGTAACATGGGTCAGCACGCAGCCCTGCGTCGGAATTTGCAGCCGCACGATGATGTCATCGAGCAGCCGCAGCAACTCCCCGATCACAACGGGATCGTCGCTGGCCGGATTGATGCCGATGCAGGCATCGCCCGATCCAAGCAGGATGCCATCGAGAATCGAGGCAGTAATGCCCTTGGCATCGTCGAAAGGATGGTTAGGCTGCAGCCGGACGCTCATCCGTCCCTTCAGGCCGATGGTGTTGCGGAACGCCGAGGTCACCGCGCATTTCTTGGCAACCAGGATCAGATCCTGGTTGCGCATCAGTTTGGAGACGCCGGCCGCCATTTCCGGCGTGATACCGAGCGAGACCTTCGCCAGCGTCTCGCCGGTGGCGGCATCGGACAACAGCCAGTCGCGAAAGCCGCCGACGGTCAGCGACGGAAATCGGTGCGAAGGCCTGCACCTCGTGGGTGTCGAGAATCAGCCGGGTGACCTCGTCGTCCTCGTAGGGGATCACGGCCTCGTTGAGAAACTGCTTGAGCGGCACATCGGCAAGCGCCATCCGCGCCGCGATCATCTGTTCGGCGCTTTCGGCCGCGACGCCGGCGAGACGATCGCCGGAACGTGGCGGCGTCGCCTTGGCGAGCAGATCGCGCAAGTCGTCGAACAGGTAGGAGGTGGCGTCGATGACCTGGCGATGGACCATGCTGAATTTCCCGCAAGCGGACCGTTTCGCGCCACCCTATCTCACGTGTGCGAACGTGCCGAAGGTGATTTTTTGCAAGCCCCGCGCGACCGCTCCGGTTCCGTTCAACGTCCCGCATAACCGGATCTGTCGGGAACGAGCGGCGCTGGCGGCGGGTGGAAACGCGACCTGAACAGTATCAGCACGCAACAATCTAAAATTGCAGTCTTGAAACAAAATCTCTAAAGTGGCAATTTGCCAAATTTTCCCGGCGAGGCAACTCACCACATCATCGCATCTATCTGAAGAAACTTATAAAATTTCCATTAGTTGCAATACAGTAAATCTCGCGCATTTAGACAATCTCCATCAAACTTCGGCACAATTTGCCCATGCCGAAGGCAATCCGCCTGGCATTTGTGGAATGCGTGCCATGCCGGCAGATTGCAAAGTTTCCAATCCATTCTTGGTGGCACCATGGCATCCCGTTTTTCGCTCGCCGCCAAGCTGTACTCCATCTTCGCGCTGTTCGCGGTGCTGGTCGCCGCCATCACCGCGTTGTCCGACTACAACACCCGCCAGAATGCCCAACTGACGGAAGCGGTCTCGACCGCCAGCCGCGCCGCGCTCAATGTCGAGCGCGTCAATTCGCTGGTTTATGCGGTGGTGATGGAATCGCGCGGCGTCTACATGTCGACCGATGCCGGCCGTGGTGAAGAAATACGGCGACGGGCTGCTCAAGTTCAACGAGCGCATTCTCGACGTCGTCAAGAACTGGGAGTCGCTGGTCCAGGCCGACGACGCCCAGCAGTTCGCTACCTTCAAGAAGCGGATCGAACAGTTCGTCGACTTCCGCAAGGAGCTGGTTCGCCGCGGGGTCGAGATCAATGCCGCCGCAGGGCGTGAGTGGGGCGACAACGACGCCAACCGCGAAGTGCGCTCGGCGCTGAACAAGGACCTCGAGGCGCTGTCCAGGGTCTACGCCGACCGCAGCAGGAAGCTGGCGCAACAGACTGACACCAACCACATGATGGCCTTTGTGCTGACCGGCCTCGGCGCACTCGCGCTGGCGGTGGTCGTCATGGGCGTGCTGATCATCGCCCGTTCGATCGCCCGCCCGCTTGCGGTGATCACCGCGACCATCAAGCAGGTCGCCGATGGCACCGAAGGGGTCGAAGTTCCGCACACCGGCCGCGCCGACGAGATCGGCGCTCTGGCCCGCGCGATCAAGATTTTCCAGGAGGCGATGGATCGCAACCGCAACCTCAATTCGCAGGTGCTGGAGGATTTCCGGGCGCGCGACGAGCGTACCCGCCACATCGAAACCTCGGTCGACGCCTTCCGGGAAGCGATCGGCGGCGTGCTGCGCGCGGTCACCGACAACGCGACCTCGATGCGCGGCACCGCCCAGACCATCGCCAGCGTCTCGTCGGACGCCAGCGGACGCGCCGTGGCACGCTTCCAGCGCGACCGAGCAGGCCTCCAGCAACGTTTCCGCCGTCGCCAGCGCCGCCGAAGAGCTCTCCGCTTCGGTCGAGGAAATCGGCCGCCAGGTGCGCCAGTCGGCCAGCGCCGTCGAGCAGGCAGGCCTGCGCACCGAGAAATCGGTCGCCGAAATCGAGGGGCTCGCGGCCGCGACCCAGCGCATCGACGGCGTGCTATCGCTGATTCAGGCGATCGCCGAGCAAACCAATCTTCTGGCGCTGAATGCGACCATCGAAGCCGCACGCGCCGGCGACGCCGGCCGCGGCTTCGCGGTCGTGGCCCACGAGGTCAAGGCGCTGGCCGAACAGACCGCGAAGGCCACCGCCGAGATCGGCCAGAACGTCGGCCTGATCCAGACCTCGACCAAGAATTCCGTCGAAGCGGTCCGCGAGATCGGCAACGCCGTGCGCGACATCAACGAGGTGACTTCGATCATCGCCGACGCCATCGGACAGCAGGACGCGGCAACCCGCGAGATCTCGTCGAACGCGCAACTGGCGGCGCAGGGCAACGGCACGCTGGTGCGTCAATATCGACTCGCTCAGCGACGCCATCGGCACGACGAATACGGCGGCGGCCTCGGTCCTCACCGCATCCAGCGAACTGACGGCCACCGCCGAGACGCTGTCGCGCGAGGTCGAGCAGTTCTTTCGGAACCTGCGCGCCGATACGTCCGAGCAGCCGCGCCGGACCGGGACGTGAGCGGACGGCATCTCCGGTTCGCGCCAGAGTGACCCGAGGAGTTCATGAAACCGGGCTGCGCAAGGTCGAAGGCTTTCGGATGTTGAGCCCGCCGCCACGCCCGGTCACGGCCGTTCGGCATGCCGCGGAGCTCGTTCCAACGGCCTGATGACGAACCACCCGACATCCGTTTGCCCACTCCTCACCTTCTTGAAAGCGGACGATCCGGCGCTTGGAAACCGCTTGGACCCGATCCGTTTGAGTAGATCCTTGCTTCGGATGCTTACTTCCGCGCCGCCGTTAATTGAGATAACGACCAATGCGGTGAGCATAGCGTTGGCCGGCAGTTTCGAACTGCAAGACCCTGCAATGCGGACGTGGATCAAGCCACGTTCAACAATCTCGATTTTTGGGTCTACGGCCTATGCACAACGGACGGTGGCGAGGAACTTGCCGACCTCGACCTTGAGGCGCTTGTTTTCGCTGGAAAGCAGCTGCGCATTGGTGAGCACCTGGGACGATGCCGCGCCGATTTCATTGGCGCCACGATTGACGTCGGCGATGCTGTTCGCAACCTGGGTGGAGCCCTGCGCCGCCTGTTGCACGTTGCGGGCAATTTCCTGGGTTGCCGCACCCTGCTCTTCGACGGCGGCCGCGATCGCGGCTGCAATCTCCGAAACCTGGCCGATGGTGCCGCTGATCTCCTTGATGGCAAGCACCAAGTCCTGCGTCGCGGCCTGCATGCCGGCGATCTGGGTGGAAATCTCGCTGGTTGCCTTGGCGGTTTGTGTCGCGAGCGCCTTGACCTCCTGGGCCACCACAGCAAAGCCGCGGCCGGCGTCGCCGGCGCGGGCGGCTTCAATGGTCGCGTTGAGCGCCAGCAAGTTGGTCTGCTCCGCGATCGTCGTGATCAATTTGGTCACGTCTCCGATACGGTTCGCTGCATCCGACAACTCCGCGATCCGGGCGTCGGTCTTTTGCGCCTGAACGACCGCGTCGTTGGCGATCCTGTTGGAGTTCGCGACCTGCCGTCCGATTTCATCGACGGAACTGGCCATTTCCTCCGCGGCAGAAGCGACAGTTTGCACGTTGGTGGAGGTCTCCTCCGAGGCGGCAGCGACGACCGTGGAGAGTTCCTGGGCTGCCGCACTGCTATTAGTCAGGACAGCGGCGGAGTTTTCCAGTTCAGCCGACGCAGAGCCTACGTTTTCAACGATATTGCCGACTGCGATCTCGAAGCTTTCGGCCAGATTATGCAATTCGGAGCGGCGGGCGATCGCCAGTTCGCGGTTCTTTTCCTCGCGTTCCGAAGTCTCCCGTTCGGCCTTGGCGACGGCCTGGACCTTGAATTCCTCGGTCGCACGGGCCATCTGGCCGACTTCGTCGCGACGTTCGAGGCCGGGAAGCTGGACCTCGAAATTCCCGGTGGCAAGCTCGCGCATCGCCTTCGACATCGCGACGACGGGGCGGGAAATACTGCGACCGATCAGGAACGAAACGGCGACTTCCGGCGAGCGCAACGGCCAGAAGCACGATCATCAGCGTCATTTGCTGTTGTTCGAGCTTGATCCCGGCGCGCGCAATCTCGCGGTCCTTGCTCTCGCTGCTGTGCGTGATCAGGTCATCCGCAAGCTTTTCGATGACGGCAAAGCTTCGTTCCGCGCCCTTGATGAACATCAGCGCGGATCCTGCGTCGCCGTCAGCCATCTCGATTGCGTTTTTCGATTGCTTGAGATAGCCGGCAACCGCGGCTTTCAGCTTCTCGAACGTCTCCGGGCTGAACCCGCCCTTCAAACCTTCAACAGCCTTCAGCGCCTCGGAAATCTTGCCGGCCGCCGCGGCAGCTTCCTTGGCCATCGCGGCTACTTTCTTCTCATCCTTTTCGTTGGCGGCGGTGGCCGCAAGGCGATACAGCCTGGCGTGCGCCGTCGACACCGTCGTGGTGAGTTCGTTGGCCAGTTCCGATTGCCGCACCGGACCAGGCACCAGTGCGTCAACGGCGGCCTGATTCGACCGCAACGTTTGCAACGCATACGCGCCTAGTCCGATCAGCACGACAATCAGAAAAGCCGGTGCGAGCTGGACTTTCCACGAAAGGCCAATGTTCTTGATCCAGCCGAGCATATCACCCCTTCAAGGCGGCGATAGCCGCACTGTAACGCAGCGATTATTCGGCGTCAGAGCTTGTAGACGCCCGCGCAGACAGCGGTGTTGTCCACCTTCTCGGAGTACATCTCTTTCGGCTCGACTTTCTTGCTCACCGGATCGACGAACTTGTAGTCTTGCCAGAACGTTGCCTGCTTGGCCGCCATTTCAACGCGTTCCTTGACGTAAAGCTTGCCGTCGACATCCTGCGCGTCGATCATGTCCTTGCCGACGAACTTTTCGTTCGAGCCATGCGCCAGCACCTTGCCGTCAAGCTGGTAGACGACGACGTAGAGATCGCGATCGCGGAACTTGCTGGCCTTGCTGGTAAGCTCGGGATACGCCTTTTCAGCTCCCTGCTCCTTGATGAAGGCAACGGCCTGCTTGACCATTGCGACGGCTTCGTCCTTGTTTGCCCCGCCGCTGGCGTTGGCGGCGCCGCCCAAAACGAGCATGGCTGTTAAGGCAGAAACGAACGGCTTTGTTGACCAATTGTTCACGATTATCTCCCGACTGGCTGGACTGGACTTGCAGACGCGGGTGCGCGCACGGCAGGATGGCAACAAATGAGGAAACCTTCCGTTAAAGTGCCTATCCGTAGTCCAACGGAGACGGGCGCGACCTGACGCCTTCGGCCGGGCAGCCAATTCTCAGGAAATCCCGGAGCGACGCCTCACTCCACCGGCAGCACGTCCACGGCCACGCCGAGCTTCTGCTTGCGCGAACCGACGATGATGCCGTCGACCGGCGAGACGTCGGAGAAGTCGCGCCCGATCGCCAGCACGATATGATCGTTCGCGATCATGATGTCGTTGGTGGGATCGAACCCGACCCAGCCTAGCTCAGCGCCGCACCAGACCGACACCCAGGCATGGGTGGCATCGGCGCCCTGCAGGCGCGGCTTTCCCGGCGGCGGAATCGTGCGCAAATAGCCGCTGACATAGGCCGCCGGCAGACCCAGCCCGCGCAGGCCCGCGATCATCACATGGGCAAAATCCTGGCAGACGCCGTGGCGCTTCTCGAACACCTCCTTGAGCGGCGTCGAGATCACCGTCGCCTTCGGATCGTATTTGAAATCGTTGCGGATGCGGCGCATCAGATCGGCGGCGCCGGCGACGATGCCGCCGCCTGGCGGAAAACTCGCCATCGCATAGGCGGTGACCGGCGCCTGCACCGGCACCAGCGCGCTGGCAAACACGTATCCGACCGGCGAGTCGGGCCCGAGGCTGGTGGCCTCGAACGCCACGTCGCGAATGTCCTCCCATGCCGGACCCGGCGCGGCGCGGTCGGGCGCCTTGCGCGACACCGAAACGCGCGAGCGGGAATCGATCCGCAAACTGCGATGCGCGGTTTCGATCAGGATGCTCTCGGTATGGGTGCCGAAAAAATCGCGCCGCACGGCGCGATCAGCAGGCCGCGGCCGGATTTCGACCGAATGGGAAATCAGTTGCTGCCCGTCGCCCGATTTCGGCTCCAGCCGCAGCGAGCACCGCGCAAAACTCACCGGGCTTTCGTAACTGTATGTCGTGACATGACGGATGTCGTAGATCACGCGAGGCCCGTGAGTTTCTCCGGCCGGCTCGCATTGGGCCCGTGCGGGAAATAATGCAGGCCGATGGCGTCGGCGAGATTGAGCAGATCCTGCTCCAGCGCAAACAGGCTTTTGACGTCAAGCGTCGCAGCCTCGGCCGTCGTCAACGTCGCCTGCAGCGCCACCGCCAGCCGCTGCGGCCGCTCGATCAGGCCATGCTCCTTCAGGCTCGGCAGCGCGGCGATGTGATCGTTCAGCGTCGCCACCTGGAACGCGACCGAGCGCGGATTGTAGGGATCGAGCACCGCCAGATCCCGCACCGGCGCCAGCGCCGGGCCGACCAGATAGCGCGAACGATAGGTGATCTGGCAGTCCACCAGCGTCGAGCAGCACATCGAGGTCTTCGTCGCCGGCCTCGTCATAGGCGAATTGCGCGCGCGAACCGCGCGGTGTTGATGGCGCGCTCGGCGCGGCGGCCCATGTCGAGGAAGCGCCAGCCGGCGGCGCGATTGATGTTCTCCTGCGCGAGACCCGCAAGGCTCGCCAGTTCCTGCAGCGTCAGTTCGGCCGGCGCTGACGACGCTGTCGTCGTCGTCGATCTGCAGGGCGAGCCGCTCCACCATCTCGGTGATGATCTGCCAGGCGTCGGGCGAAAGCCGTTCGCGCAGCGAGCTCGCGGTGCGCTGCGCCGATTTCGCCAAGGACAGCGCCGAGCCGAATTTTTCCGGGTTTTCCAGCGCTTCGGCGACGACCCTTGCGGGTTCGCGCGCGTCGCTGCGAGGCCGCGCCCCAGGTCACCAGCAGCCGCTGGATACGCTCGACCGAGGGCAACGCGGTCGAGGTCGTCCTTGACGGGGTCGCGCATCGGCGCGCCGAGCGCGCGGATCAGCCGCAGCGTCGCCTCGGCGCGTTCGAGATAGCGGCCGAGCCAGAACAGATTGTCCGCGGCGCGGCTCGGCACCACGCCGGCGATACGACGGATGCTGCACGGCTTCGACGGCCGGCAGCAGCGTCGACGCCGAGACCGGCCTGTCGGAGACGATCCAGACGTCCGCCGACCGCGCGCCGTCGCCCATCGAGACGGCGCGCGCATCGGGCTGTTCGGCAATCCGGCAGAAGCCGCCGGGCAGGATGGTCCAGCCATTTGGCGTCGCGGCGGCAAACACGCGCAGCACGAACGGGCGCGGCGTGATCCGGCCCTGCTCCCACACCGGCGTCGTCGACAGCCGCACCAGTTCCTGGCCGACATAGTCGATGCCGCGATCGGCGATCGCCTGTCGCAGCCGGTCGCGCTCGGCGGCGGCAACTCGCCGGCAATCACCGGGCCGTTATCGGAAAAGCCCGGAACGGCGCGGCCGTAAGCGCCCTCGATCGCAAAATCTTCCAGCCGCGACAAAACCTCTTCGCGCGCGGCTTTCTGGCCGCACCACCAGGTCGCGATGTGCGGCATGATCAGATTTCCGCTCAGCAACCGCCGGCACA
>CAWAMK010000016.1:0-78705 GCA_963783115.1 uncultured Alphaproteobacteria bacterium
CCATGCCAGCGGCCGCACCGAAGTCGCCGAGATCGGCCAGGCCTACGAATTGCTGTCGCCGCTGCTCGGGCTCGGCATGGCGTCGACCCTGTTCGCGGTGGCGCTGCTCGCGTCGGGCCTCAACTCGACCGTGACGGCGACGCTCGCCGGCCAGATCGTGATGGAAGGCTTTCTGCACCTGCGGCTGCCGAACTGGGCGCGGCGGCTGATCACCCGCGGCATCGCCATCGTCCCGGTCGTGATCGTCACCGCGATCTATGGCGAGCGGGGGACGGCGCAGCTGCTGGTCTTCAGCCAGGTCATCCTCTCGATGCAGCTGCCGTTCGCGGTGATCCCGCTGGTGCGGTTCGTGTCCGACCGCCGCAAGATGGGCCAGTTCGTGATCCCGCGCGGCGTGGCCGTGGTGGCGTGGATCGTCGCCGGCATTATCGTCGCGCTGAACTTGAAGCTGTTGTTCGAGACGTTCTTCGGCTGATCCGAGCGACGTCAGTTCAGAAACTTCGCGATGCCTCTGCGAATACACGCGAGGATTTCGTCGTGCCGTTCTTCGAGACGAGATACCGGTCCGCCGACGCCAAGCACCAGGTCGCGTCCGAAATCGCGTTTTGGCAGCAGCACGGCAATCACGCCGGCGTCCTGGACGACGACGTGCTTGGAGAACATGTAGCCATCGCGCCTGATACCATTGACGATCTTCATCAGCGCTTTCAGCTCCATCCGTTCCTCGGCAGGGCAGACGGCATTGATCCGGCGCAACAGCCGCTCGATCTCCACGTCGGTGTGACCGCTGAGCAAGGTGCGGCCAACCCCAGCTGATCGCCAGCGGCCGAACCTCGCCGGGCTTTACGTCAAATCGCAGGCGTTTGCTGGTTTGCAGGCAGTGGATGTATTGCGCATGCAGGTCGGACTGCGTGCTGATGTTGACGAGTTCATCCAGCTCCTGATGGACGTAATCGACGAGCGCGAGGATGGCGCTGTCGCCGAACAGGCCGGTGTTCAGCCATTCGCCCATCTGGGCGATCCGCATCGTCGGCAGATAGGTGCGATTGTAGCTGTCGTAGAACAGGTACCCCAGCGTCACCATGCTCTTCAGCAGCGCTGCGGCGCTGGAGGTGGGATAGCTGCACTTCGTCGAAACTTCCTTCAACGAAATCGGACGCTTTACGTCCTCGAAGTACTCGAGCACTTCGAAAATTCGCTTGGCGGTCTTAATGGCGGAGTTTGTCATTTCCATCTACGTGTAAATAGATCCTGTCAGACTAACAGAATACCTCGGATCGAAGCGACTGCCTGCATCCAGGAAACTCCTGGCAGCATGTGGTCGAGCGCTCGCACACCGTACTGTCTTACATATATATGGAAATAAAGACACATACCAGTAAAAGGATAGACTATTTCGAGCGCTCCTCCTAATCTCCGTTCGAAGCGCAACGGCAGGCGCGCGATGACCCGTCATTGGGACCACCATGCGCGCCGGCCGGTGAAAACAACAAAAGCCGCGACGGACCGTTTCGCACGGCCGCCATGCGCGCTCGATGACAGGGAGGTGTTATGAAGTCGGGAATACATTCGACTGCCGCGATCGCCTGAAGCCGTCTTGCCAGACGCGTCGCCGCGCGGGCTTTGCGCCCGTTCAGTCAAACCTCCTCTCCACCATCGCGGGTTCGCAGGCAGGGCGTTGGCCCGTCCGGCTGACACCTGCGCGCCTGCCTCGGTCTCCTGCCTTCCACAAAACAAAAGGGAGTTGTCCTGAATGGAATATCGTTTGCCGGAAGGCAGCTGCGATTGCCATTTCCACATCTACGGCCCCTTCGATCGCTTTCCGGCCGGAAGCGAAGGCCGCTTCTCGGCGGCGAAGCCGTTCACCATCGAAGACGCATTTGCCGTTTGGGAAAAGCTTGGCGTCACGCGCGGGGTGATCGTCCATGCGGTGGGCGCGGGAGACGACAACGCCGTCACCTACGATGCACTGCGCCGTTATCCCGACCGGCTTCGTGGCGTCGCGATCCTGCGGCCCGATGTCAGCGATGACAGGCTCGACGAACTGACCGACGCGGGTTTCAAGGCCGTGCGCGTCACCATGATCCGGCAGGACGGCAAGCCGGTCTCGACGCTCGGCACCAGCTACGACGATCTGGTCAAGCTTGCCCCTCGTATCGCCGAGCGGGGCTGGCATGCCCAGCTCTGGATCGAGAGCTCGGATCTGGCTGCCGCAGCGGCCGACCTCGAAAAACTCCCGCTGAACTTCGTGATCGACCACATGTCGCGGACGATGGCCGACAAGGGACACGAACATCCCGACTTTCGCGCCTTCACGGAGCGGCTGAAGACCGGTCGCTACTGGACGAAGATTTCTGGAGCAGACCGCAACACGCGTACGGGCCGTCCTTATTCGGACACGGCACCCTTCATGAAGGCCATCGTTCAGGCCGCTCCCGATCAGGTGGTGTGGGGCAGCGACTGGCCGCATGTCGGCCACAGCGCGGAGACGATGCCTGATCTCGGGGATCTGCTTCGTCTCCTGCACGAATGCGTCCCCGACGAAGCCGTGCGTCGAAAAATCCTGATCGACAATCCGACGCGGCTCTACAATTTCTGACAATACCGAGGACGTCTTGAACCAAACCAGCAAGCTGCCGCTCGAAGGCGTGGTCGTCATCGACCTCGGCCAGGTGTACCAGGGGCCGTATGCCGGCTTCCTGATGGCGCAGGCCGGCGCGACCGTCATCAAGGTCGAGCCGCCGAACGGCGAACCGGTGCGGCATCGCGCCCGCATCAGCAAGGGCAACGCGGTCCCGTTCGCGATGCTCAACGCCAACAAGCGCAACATCAGCCTCAATTTGAAGTCCCCGGAAGGGGCAAAAGTTCTGAAAGAGCTCGCGGCCAAGGCCGACGTGCTGATCGAGAACTATGCGCCGGGCGTGCTCGATCGTCTGGGCGTCGGCTATTCCGTTCTCAGCGCCATCAATCCGCGGCTGATCTACGGCTCGGCGACGGGCTATGGATTGTCCGGGCCCAATCGCGACAATCTGGCGATGGACCTGACGGTGCAGGCGGTGTCGGGCATCATGAGCGTGACCGGCTTTGCCGATGGGCCGCCGGTGAAGGCAGGTCCGGCCATCACCGACTTCATCAGCGGCGTTCACCTCTACGCCGGCATTCTCACCGCGCTTTACGATCGCGAGAAAAGCGGCCGCGGCCGGCTGGTCGAAATCGCGATGGTCGAAACCGTCTATCCGGCGATGGCCTCCAATCTGGCCGATGTCTTCAACCGCAAGGCGGCCGCGCCCCGCACGGGTAACCGTCACGGCGGTCTCGCCGAGGCGCCATACAATGTCTATCCGGCGTCCGACGGTTACGTCGCCATCATCAGCGTCAACGAATCGCACTGGACCGGATTGACGCGCGCGATGGGGCGGCCGGAGCTGGCCGAAGATCCGCGCTTCAAGACGGTGCTCGACCGGCTGAAGCACATCGATCTGACCGACCAGATCGTGTCGGAGTGGTCGTCAAAGCTGACGCGCAACGAGATCGTCGAAGCTTGCCGCGTCAACCGCGTGCCGTGCTCCGCGGTGCGCGACCTGCTGGAGGTGACGGAAGACGAGCACCTTCACGCGCGAGGCATGCTGCGCGAGATCGAGCATCCCGAGTACGGCGACATCCTGGTTCATCGCAGCCCGCTGGTGCTCCACGATACCGAGGCGCCCGAATACATCCCGTCTGCGCGCCTTGGTCAGCACAACGGCGAGATTCTCTCGGAATATCTCGGATTGTCCGCCGGCGAGATCGACGCGTTGCGCCGATCCGGCGCAATTGCGCAGGCATGACGTCGGGGTCCGCAATTCAGGAAGAGCAACATGGTCAAGCTGTTTGAAAAAGCTGTCTTTCGTGGCGTCGAGCTGAGCAACCGGATCGTCGTCTCGCCGATGGGAATGTATTCGGCCGAGAACGGCTACGTGACGCCGTTCCATCTGGTTCACTATGGCAAGTTCGCCATGGGCGGAGCGGGGCTCGTGTTCGTGGAGCAGACCTCGGTGAGCCGCAAGGGAAGGATCACCAACGGCGATCCCGGGCTCTGGGAGGACGGCCAGATCGAAGGCATGCGCCAGATCGTTCATGTGATCAAATCGCACGGTGCAAAGGCGGCGATCCAGATCAATCATGGCGGACGGAAATCCAGCCAGCAGCGCGCCTTCCGGGGCAACAGCCACTTGACGGATCGCGACATCGAAATGGGAGAGGAGAGCTGGGTGCCGACCGGGCCGTCGGATGTCCCGTTCTCCGACGGTTTTCAGACGCCCGATTCCGCTCAGCAAGGAAGGGTTGACCGGCGTACGCGACGCCTTTGTCGCGACCGCCCGCCGGGCGGTGCTGGCGGGCTTCGACGTCATCGAACTTCACATGGCGCACGGTTATCTCCTGCAATCGTTCCTGTCGCCGCTGGCGAATTTCCGCACCGACGAATACGGCGGCAGTCTCGAAAACCGGATGCGGTTTCCGCTCGAAGTGACGCGCGCCGTCAGGGCCGCGCTGCCGCCGGCGACACCGCTGTTCGTGCGCATCTCGGCAACCGACTGGATCGACGGCGGCTGGGAGATCGAGGACAGCGTCATCTTCTCCCGCCAACTGAAAGAGCTGGGTGTCGATCTCGTCGATTGCTCGACGGGCGGAAATCTGCGGGCCGGATCGACCAACGCCAATCTTGCGCGCGGACCGGGCTACCAGGTCCCGTTCGCCGAACAGATCCGCCGCGAAGCCGGCATCCCGACCGGTGCCGTCGGGATGATCCGCACCCCGGACTTTGCCGAGAAGATTTTGCAGGACGATCGTGCGGACCTCATCTTCCTTGCCCGCCAGATGCTGTTCAACCCGTTCTGGGCGCTCCACGCCGCAGAACATTTCGGCCTGACCGGCAATTTCGAGAACTGGCCCGAACAATATGGCTGGTGGCTCGCCAAGTGGGGCGGCGCCCTCAGGGCCAAGGGAGAAAGCCTGGACGGGCTGGAAAAGTTCAGGGAGGCGGCCGAGTGAGACGACATTCGGACTCTTCCCATCATCAAGGCCTGAGGCGCCCACCATTTCAACTGCCGACAAGTTTCATAGGGAGAACGTAAAATGAAAAAAATGCTGACGTCACTGATCGTGTTTCTGAGCCTGAGTTCGGCGCATGCGCAAACCGCGTCGAAGCCGGTCAAGCTCGGCGTCCTCAACGATCAGTCCGGTCAATATGCCGACGCCGCAGGGCCTGCGGCCGTCGAAGTCGCCAAGATGGCGATCGCCGATTTCGGCGGCAAATTGCTGGGACAACCGATCGAACTCATCTTCGCGGATCACCAGAACAAGGCGGATATTGCAACGGGCATCGCCAGACGGTGGATCGACACCGAGAACGTCGACGTCATCCTCGATATCGGCAACTCCGCGGTCGCGCTGGCGCTCTCCGATATCGTCCGGGACAAGAACAAGATGATGATCGTGTCGTCGGCAGGCGCTTCGACGATCACGAACGAAAAGTGCTCTCCGAACACCTTCCAGTGGACGTACAACACTGCCACGCTGGCGCGCAGCACGGCCAAGGCATTGCTGGGGCAGGGCGGCAACGAATGGTTCTTCCTGACCGCCGATTACGCCTTCGGTCACGCCTTCGAAGCGGATGCCTCGGCCGTGGTGAAGGCGAACGGCGGCAAGATCGTTGGTTCGGTGCGCCACCCCTTCAACACCAGCGACTTCTCGTCGTTCCTGCTGCAGGCCCAGAGCTCCGGCGCCAATGTGCTGGCGCTTGCCAATGCCAGCGGGGATACCTCCAACTCGCTGATGCAGGCCCACGAGTTTGGCCTGCTCGGCCAGAAGAGCAAGATGAAGGTGGCCGCGCTGCTGTTCCAGATCACGGATGCCAAGTCCGTTGGCCTCAAGAACCTGCAGGGCCTGTTCACGTCGGAGGCGTTTTACTGGGATCGTAACGACGCCTCGCGCGCGTTCGGCAAGCGCTTCTTCGACAAGGTCGGGCGCATGCCGACCATGGTGCAGGCTGGAATGTACTCGGCGACCCTGCATTATCTGAAGGCGGTCGAAGCGGCCGGCACGCTCGATACCGCGGCGGTGCTCGCGAAATTCCGTTCGCTGCCGGTCAATGACTTCTTCTCGGAGAAGGGTTACGTCCGCGAGGACGGCATGCACATCCACGATTACTACCTGCTGCGGGCAAAGACCGTGGAGCAATCCAAAGGTCCCTGGGATTTCTATGACGTCGTCGCCACCGTGCCGGCCGACGACGCCAACATTCCGCGCGACCAGAGCAAGTGCTCGCTCATGAAGAAGTCGTGACCTTTCGATCCGGTGAAGGGATAGGCTCGGTGGCTGATCCCTTCACCGACTTTCATGGCCGGTGACGGAAGAAGACTACTCCTGCGGCTCGGACAGCATTTCGCCCGACGCGTCGATCCGCAGCCAGCCTGACGGCGCCAGCCGCTGCTGCGGCAGGAAGCGGCCCTTGTAGTCCATCTTCTTGGAGCCTTCGATCCAGTAGCCGAGATAGACGTAAGGCAGTCCGAGCCGGCGGGCGCGGGTGATGTGATCGAGGATCATGAAGGTGCCGAGCGAGCGGCTCTGCTGCGACGGTTCGAAGAACGAATAGACCATCGACAGCCCGTCGCTGAGCACGTCGGTCAGCGCCACCGCGATCAGTTCCTCGCCGCGGCCGGTGATGCCGGTATCGATGCCGCGCTTGCGGTATTCGATGATGCGGGTTTCGACGTGGCTGTCCTCCACCATCATCGCGTAGTCGAGCACGGTCATGTCGGCCATGCCGCCATGGCGGTGCCGCTTGTCGAGATAGGCGCGGAACACCGAATACTGCTCTGACGTCGGCACCGCGCTGCGCTGCTCGCCGACGATATCGGCATTGCGCGCCATGACCTTCTTGAAGTTGCGCGAGGGGCGGAATTCGTTGGCGACGACGCGGACGGAGACGCAGGCCCGGCACTGGTCGCAGGCCGGACGGTAGGCGATCGACTGGCTGCGGCGGAAGCCGCCATGGGTCAGGAGGTCGTTGAGGTCGCCGGCCTTTTCGCCGACCAGATGCGTGAACACCTTGCGCTCGTGCCGGCCCGGCAGATACGGGCAGGGCGAGGGCGCCGTCAGATAGAATTGCGGGGTGTCACGCGAATGCTGGGTCACGAGGGGTCGTCAGTCCTCCGAAACAAATCAACCATAGCGTTTCCGCGCGAATTAGACACCGGTTCGCGTTAAGAAACGCATTAAAACGCAAAAAGAGCCGCTCCGGCCCAAATACAATTTCGGGCCGGACAAACGGCAGCATCGCGCCGGCAGGGCCGACCGTCAATTACAGTTTGCGACTACAGTTTACGGCTCGCTCAGTAGCTGCTGCGAGCCGATGGCGCTACCTGGGTGCGAACCGAGCTGTTGATGACCACGGTTCCCAGGATGATGTCGTGCAGCAGCCGGCGGCGGCCGTTGAACAGCCCGATCAAGAGCACCAGCGGGGTCAGGAACGAGATCGAAACCCAGTACAGCACCGCATGACAGGCGCCGAGCACGAAATAGCCTGACGCGCCGTACCAGGTGCGGACCTCCAGATCCATCGCGCGCATGCCCATCGTGGCCGAATGTGGGCCGCCGATCGAGGCGCCGTAATAGACGATGCGCCCACACGATGGTGGCCGGCCACGCCAGCCAGAACAACATCCAGCCGAGCCCGAGCGTGATCACGCCGAACACGGCGATGAAGATGTAGCCGAGGATGACGGGAACCGAGAGCACGACGAGGTCGATCAGGAACGCAAATACCCGCCGCGTCAGCACGCCGCGAAACAGTTCCGGCTGCAGGTCCGGATCGAACGCATGCGGCGGCACCCCGCCGTCGTTCCGCCAGGCGCCGCCAGCACTTGATGCGCCGCCAGCACTTGATGCGCCATCGTTGCCAGAACCGCTATAAGACATGGTCCGTCCTCCAGACGATATTCCCAGGGCTCAAATGGGATCCACCCGCGCCGCCGCCAAGGGGCTGCGACCACTGACAGCGCGCAATATTGTGCAAGGCGGCACGGCGAATTACGCGTCGTCCCGGCGAACGCCGGGACCCATACGCCGCAGCCGTCATAGGCGATGGCCAGCTGCTTTGCTACCATGCACGACGGTGGTTATGGGTCCCGGCCTTCGCCGGGACGACGGGAGCTACCCGCCCGCCTTCAGCTTCTCCGCCGCCTTCGGCGCGAAGTACGTCAGGATCCCGTCGGCGCCGGCGCGCTTGAAGCCGAGCAGGCTTTCCATCATCGCGCGGTCGCCGTCGATCCAGCCATTGTTGGCGGCGGCGGCGATCATCGCGTATTCGCCGGACACCTGGTAGACGAAGGTCGGCATCGCGAAGGTGTCCTTCACGCGCCGCACGATGTCGAGATAGGGCATGCCGGGCTTCACCATCACCATGTCGGCGCCTTCGGCGATGTCGAGTTCGACCTCGCGCAGCGCCTCGTCGGAATTGGCGCTGTCCATCTGGTAGGTGCGCTTGTCGCCGGTCAGCGTCTTTGCCGAGCCGATGGCGTCGCGGAACGGGCCGTAGAAGGCGGAGGCGTATTTCGCCGCGTAGGCCATGATCTGCACGTCGAGGAATCCGGCCTCGTCCAGCGCCTCGCGGATCGCGCCGACGCGGCCGTCCATCATGTCCGACGGCGCGATGATGTCGCAGCCGGCTTCGGCCTGCACCAGCGCCTGCCGCACCAGCACCGCCACCGTCTCGTCGTTGAGGATCCTGCCGTCCTCGATCAGCCCGTCATGGCCGTGGCTGGTGAAGGGATCGAGCGCCACGTCGCAGAGCACGCCGATGTCGGGAAATTCCTTCTTGATCGCGCGCACCGACTGGCAGACCAGATTGTTCGGGTTGAGCGCCTCGGAACCGTGCTCGTCGCGCAGCGACGGCTCGGTATAGGGGAACAGCGCGATGCAGGGGATGTTCAGCTTCATCGCGCGCTCGGCGTCGCGCACCGCCTGATCGACGGTGAGGCGTTCGACGCCGGGCATCGAGGCGACCGGCGTGCGCTTGTTGTGGCCGTCGACCACGAACAGCGGCCAGATCAGATCGTCCGTGGTCAGCACGTTTTCCCGCACCAGCCGCCGCGCCCATTCCGCCTTGCGGTTGCGGCGCGGGCGGATCACGAGGTCGAGCGAGGGGGCGGCGAGGGCGGTCTGCCGCCGCGGCGCGTCGCGCATTTCGATCGGACGCCCGAATTTGATCGCCATGTGATGGGTACTCCTGAAGGCGCGGGTCAGTTTTGATTTGTTCCAATTCTAGCACCTTGCACGGCCGCCGTCACCGCGCCTTGACCTGCATCGTCATCGGCCAATTGATTTTGCCGCCCCGGCGGGCCAAGACAGGCGGCCATGAGAACACCCAAGCAGGCATCGCCCTCCATGCCGAGGCCGGCCCCAAGGCCGACACGAAGGCCGACACCGATGTCTGACGCCGCGTCGCGCGACCAGGCGCGGGACAGCGCGATGTCGGTGGCGGCGATGTCGTCGGAGCGGATCGAGCCCGACGAGAATGTGTGGACGCGCCGGCTGGTGCTTGTTCCTGCGCGTCATGGCGGTTCTCTCGATCATCAAGGGCCTCTATCACTGGGCGCAGGTCACGGGCTTCATCGGCGGCGAGGAAGAGGCGTTCGAGAACCAGTCGATGGCCTGGCAGACCGCTACCGTCTATTTCGCCGTGATCGAACTCGTCGCCGCCGTCGGCCTGTGGCTTGCGACGCCGTGGGGCGCGGTGGTGTGGCTCACCACCGTGGTGTCGATGGCGGTGATCGAACTGATGTTTCCGGGAATCTATGGCGGCAGCCTCACGGTGGTGGGATTCGAGGCCGTGATGCTGGCGGCTTATCTCGCGCTGGCCTGGATGGCCGCGCGCGAACGGCCGCCATAGATGGCTCTTGTAGCCTCGCACCGCGCTTGGCGGGGAGAGGTCGGAAAAGTGATGACGTGTCAGTTTTCTGCCGCAATTAATCTGCGTGGAGAAATTGCGGTGCGATCCCGGATTATTTTCAGAATTTTTCGGTAACTTTTCAATCACCGTTAAGGGCCGTAAACGGTTCGACCACACACCGTTACGCGAGCGTTTCGATTTCAGGCGGACCTGTTCCCGAATGCGACAGGAGCCGCAGACGAAGCGTGAACATCGCCGTTCCCACCGTCAATGAAAGGTTGCGAAAAGTCCTTGATCCACGGGCTTAATCCGACGATTCACTGTCTTAAATTCATGATCTCTTTATTCTCTTATTTAAGCTGATCTTCAAACCGCCCCCTTAAGTTGAAGCTATCAGGCGGGACAGAAGTTTCGTCGAAATAAGTCGATAAAAACGACAACAGGGGAAGTGTCATGATGAAAGCCGTTGCAACGGCGGTGGAAACCGCTGAGCGCGCTCCCGGCAGGCTCCGGTGCAGCCGCTCTATCTCGAAGCCTTGACGTTGGTGGAGCGGCTGCATCGCCGCCTGCTCGACGTCATCAAGGACGAATTCGATCGCCGCGGTCGCGCCGACATCAATTCGGTGCAGGCGCTTGCTGCTCTATAACATCGGCGACAAGGAACTGACCGCGGGCGAACTGCGCACGCGCGGTTACTACCTCGGCTCCAACGTCTCCTACAATCTGAAGAAGCTCGTCGAGCTCGGCTTCCTCGATCATCAGCGCTCGCGCGTCGATCGCCGCTCGGTCCGCATCCGCCTCACCGCGCAGGGCCAGGAAATCCGCAAGATCGTCGACGCGCTCTATCAGAAGCACGTCAAGACGGTGGAGCAGGTCGGCGGCATCTCGAACGAGGAGTTCGCGACGCTGAACAAGTCGCTGCACCGGCTCGAGCGGTTCTGGACCGACCAGATCCTGTATCGGCTCTGAGAATTACGTTCGTCTAGCGGCCAAGCCGGCCGCCTTCAAAAGACCGGCAAGCCAACAGCGGATAGTGGACTGGCAAGGCAGTAAGCCCCGCTCAAAGCGCATCGGCCCCGGTTCTCCGGGTCCGGTGCGTTTTGCTTTTGTCGTACCTCCAGTTGAAGTCTTGCGTAAGCGTCCTCGCGCGCGGCAATCAGGTCGGCGCAGGCGGACCGTCTGCATTTCTTCGATCCGGAGACCGAATTGCCGGATTTCGGCGTGAAATCGGGCGGTCTCGCGGGCTTTTGCTGCCGGAGCCACGGCTTTTTCCCGACCTGTTTCGTTAAGTGGAACCATTGTGGCATCCCCGCATTGACGGCTCGTCACGGAACAGGTGCAGCATGCTGGTCGAGCGCGGATTGCAGGTGATGAACGTCGAAGTGGTTGGCGACGCCTACGCCATCGCGTCCAACTACCTGCGCAAGACCGGCGCCATTGCCGATACGCCTCGCCACCAGACGAACGGCTGCTCGAGATCATCGTGCAGATGTTTCAGCGCGGCGAATTCAACAGGATCCGGCTCGCCAACAAGGCGATCGCCCAGTTCGAAGCGCAACTGGCTGCCTGACCGCATCACATACTTCAGGAGGATGCCATGGAAGCCGCCATCGACCGCATCATGCAGACCTACGATCTGCTGGTGAACCGCACCGCTGCCGCCAGCGACGAGGCGCGCGCCAAGGTGACGGAATATCTCACCACGCTGTTCGAGGCGGGCGAGAAGGATACGCACCGGCTGACCGTGTGCGGGCTGACCTATCTGCGCCAGCTCGACGGCAGCAGCGATCCGGTGAAGGCGGGATTTACGGGGCTGTAAGGAAGGCCCGCGCGAGTCGGCTCGAACGCACGCATCCTGGTCCGGTACCGATCCGCTGGCAATCACGGCCTCACATCTGACCGCCTTTGCGGCGGTCTGAACCGGCGTGCCATCGCCACGTGCTCCGTGGGAGATCGGCGAAACCCGTCACCGCCTGCGCCGTATGGTGGCATTGATGGGTTTCGCTTTCGCTCGACCCACCCTGTCGGGTCATTGCTTCGCTCGGCTCGCGATGACACTCTCAAGCCAGCAACACGCAACAAACAAAACGAGGAAACCCCATGCTCACGCTTCATCATCTCAACGACTCCCGCTCGCAGCGCATCCTGTGGCTGCTGGAGGAACTCGGCACGCCCTATGAGATGAAGCGCTATCAGCGCGATGCCGAGACGCGGCTGGCGCCGCCGGAGCTGAAGCAGGTGCATCCGCTCGGCAAGTCGCCCGTCATCACCGACGGCGACAGTCACGATCGCCGAATCCGGCGCCATCGTCGATTACATCATCCGCCGCTACGGCAAGGGCGCGATGATGCCGGCGCACGGACAGCGCGGACTACGAGGCCTATAACGAGTGGCTGCATTATTCGGAAGGCTCGGCGATGCTGCCGCTGATGCTGAACCTCTACGTGTCCCGGCTGAAGGAGGCCGGCGCGCCGCTGCATCCGCGCATCGACAGCGAAATCGCCAACCATCTCGGCTATGTCGACGGCGCGCTGAAGGGCCGGGAGTTCTTCGTCGGCGAGTCGCTGACCGGCGCCGACATCCAGATGAGTTTTGTCGGCGAGATGGCAAAGGTGTTCGGCAAGCTCGAGCCGTATCCGAACCTCGCGGCCTGGCTGGCGCGGATGCACGCCCGGCCGGCGTTCAAGCGCTCGGTGGAGAAGGGCGGGGCGTACCGGTTCGCGCTAACTCTCCGTCGCCGTAACTCTTCGTCGTCCCGGGCTTGACCCGGGACCCATACGCCGCGGCCGTGCGGAACGGGCACGCTGGCGGACGCCTTCTCGCCCAACTGCCGCCGGTGGCTATGGGCCCCGGGTCAAGCCCGGGGCGACGATGGCGGGGCGACGGGGCGCTTCCTCCCCACCATATCTTGCATAAATATCAGCCCTGAACCGCAAGTGCTTGGCCAATTCCGGCCGATATGGTATCTCGCAGGCACTTCTTTCGACCGCCACACATGAGCCGACCGCCTTGCCCCTAACGGGCTTGCGGCGGTGGAGATATTTCGCCCATGACCTCCTCCTCCAGCGTCCAAGACCGCCTCCGCGCCCGACTCGTTCTTCACGGCCACGCTCGCCGAGGCCGATCCGGAGATCGCCGCCGCGATCAAGGGCGAACTCGGCCGCCAGCGCCATGAGGTCGAGCTGATCGCGTCCGAAAACATCGTCAGCCGGGCGGTGCTGGAAGCGCAGGGCTCGGTGATGACCAACAAATACGCCGAGGGCTATCCGGGCACGCGCTACTATGGCGGCTGCGAATGGGTCGACGTCGCCGAGACGCTGGCGATCGAGCGCGCCAAGAAACTGTTCGGCGCGCAGCTTTGCCAACGTGCAGCCGAACTCCGGCAGCCAGATGAACCAGGCGGTGTTTCTGGCGCTGCTGCAGCCCGGCGACACCTTCATGGGCCTCGATCTCGCCGCCGGCGGCCATCTCACCCACGGCTCGCCCGGTCAACATGTCCGGCAAGTGGTTCAAGGCCTCGCACTACACGGTGCGGCGCGAGGACCAGATCATCGACATGGACGAGGTGGCCAAGCAGGCCGAGCAGGTGAAGCCGAAGCTGATCATCGCCGGCGGTTCGGCCTATTCGCGCCCCTGGGACTTCAAGCGTTTTCGCGAGATCGCCGACAGCGTCGGCGCCTATCTGATGGTCGACATGGCGCATTTCGCCGGCCTCGTCGCCGGCGGCGTGCATGCCTCGCCGGTGCCGCATGCCCACGTCACCACCACCACCACGCACAAATCGCTGCGCGGCCCGCGCGGCGGCCTGATCCTCTGCAACGACGAGGCGATCGCCAAGAAGCTGAATTCGGCGATCTTCCCCGGCCTGCAGGGCGGCCCGCTGATGCATGTGATCGCCGCCAAGGCCGTCGCCTTCGCCGAGGCGCTGCGCCCGGACTTCAAGGTCTACGCCAAGAACGTGGTCGAGAACGCCAAGGCGCTGGCGGAAACGCTGCGCGCCCACGGTTTCGATATCGTCTCCGGCGGCACCGACAACCATCTGATGCTGGTCGACCTCCGGCCGAAGGGCCTGAAGGGCAACGTGTCGGAGAAGGCGCTGGTGCGCGCCGCCATCACCTGCAACAAGAACGGCA
This sequence comes from uncultured Alphaproteobacteria bacterium, assembly GCA_963783115.1. GTDB lineage: Bacteria > Pseudomonadota > Alphaproteobacteria > Rhizobiales > Xanthobacteraceae > Bradyrhizobium. The sequence continues at coordinate 14,065 of CAWAMK010000016.1, forward strand.
TCCCGTTCGATCCCGAAAAGCCGTTCGTCACCTCGGGCTTGCGTCTCGGCACGCCGGCGGCGACCACGCGCGGCTTCGGCGTCGCCGAATTCAAGCAGGTCGGCGGCATGATCGCCGAAGTGCTGAACGCGCTGGCGCAGTCGCAGGACGGCAAGGCGCCGCTGGTCGAAGCCGCGATCAAGGAACGCGTCAAGGCGCTCACCGACCGCTTCCCGATCTATCAGTAAGGTCTTAGTTGGATGCGCTGTCCCAGCTGCAACAGTCTCGATACGCAGGTGAAGGACTCGCGTCCGACCGAGGATTCGGCCGTGATCCGGCGGCGGCGGGTGTGCATCGCCTGCAATTTCCGCTTCACGACCTTCGAGCGGGTGCAGCTGCGCGAACTCACCGTCATCAAGCGCAACGGCCGCCGGGTGCCGTTCGACCGCGACAAGCTGGTGCGCTCGCTGCAGATCTCCTTGCGCAAGCGCCCGGTCGATCCTGAACGGGTCGAGAAGATGGTCTCCGCGATCGTGCGCGAGCTCGAAAGCGGCGGCGAGGCGGAAGTCTCCTCGGAGGCGATCGGCGAGATCGTGATGGAGCATCTGCGCCAGCTCGACGACGTCGCCTATGTCCGCTTCGCCTCGGTCTATCGCAATTTCCGCGAGGCCAAGGATTTTGAGGCCGTGCTCGGCGAGCTCTCCGGCGACGACGCCGCGCGGGTCGCCACGTTGCGCAAATGATCTTCCGCATTCTGGAAGACCAGTACGGCGCAGAAACTCGAAAGCAGCCAAGGCGGCCGACCAGCGCTTCATGCAGCTGGCGCTGTCGCTCGGCCGGCGCGGGCTGGGACGCACCTGGCCGAACCCGGCCGTCGGCGCGGTCGTGGTCAAGGACGGCGTCATCGTCGGCCGCGGCTGGACGCAGCCCGGCGGGCGGCCGCATGCCGAGCCCGAGGCGCTGCGGCGGGCCGGCGAGGCCGCGCGCGGCGCCACGCTCTATGTGACGCTGGAGCCCTGTTCGCATTTCGGCAAATCGCCGCCTTGCGTCGATGCGGTGATCGCCTCCGGTATTGCGCGCGTGGTGTCGGCGATCGAGGACCCCAACCCGGAAGTGGCGGGGCAGGGGCATGCCAAGCTCCGCGCCGCCGGCATCACGGTCGATGTCGGCCTCGGCGCCGCGGAAGCCGCGCGCGATCACGCCGGACATTTCCGCCGCATCCGCGACAAGCGCCCGCACGTGATCCTGAAGCTCGCGGTGTCCGCCGACGACAAGATCGGCGCCGCCGGCCACAAGCCGGTCGCGATCACGGGCGAGGCGGCGCGAGACGCGGGTGCATCTGTTGCGCGCGCAATGCGACGCCATCCTGGTCGGCATCGGCACCGTGCTGGCGGACGATCCGCTGCTGACCTGCCGCCTGCCGGGCATGGAGGCGCGCTCGCCGGTGCGGGTGGTGCTGGATCGCGCGCTGCGGCTGCCGGGCGACAGCAAACTGGTCCATTCCGCGCGCCAGACGCCGCTCTGGGTGATGACGTCGGATTTCGCCGAAGCGCCCGCGGCCATGAAACTCGGCGCGGCCGGCGCGCAGGTGATGCGCGTGGCGCCGACCGCGCAGCCGCCGGGGCTCGATCTGCTGGCCGTGCTGCACGCGCTGTCCGACAAGGGGATCACGCGGCTGATGGTGGAAGGCGGCTCGCGGGTCGCCTCATCCTTTGTCGCCGGCGGGCTGGTCGATGAAATCTGGCTGTTGCGCGGGCCTGATAAGATCGGCGCGGACGGCATTCCCGCGCTGGACGCATTGCCGCTGTCGGCCCTCACCGCAGTCGCCCGCGTTCAAGACTCGTGCTAGCGAAAGCCTCGGCAAAGACACCCTTACGTTTACGAGCGCGTCTAATGTTTACCGGAATTGTCACCGACATCGGCGAGATCGCCAGCCTGACGCCAACGGCGCAGGGCCAGCTGCACCGCATGCGCATCGCCTGCCGCTACGACCAGACGACCATCGCCGACGGCGCCTCGATCGCCTGCAACGGCGTCTGCCTGACGGTGGTCGCGTCCGGCGTCGAGGGCGGCAAGACCTGGTTCGACGTCGATGCCGCCGCCGAGACGCTCGGCATGACCACCGCCAAGCACTGGGCCACGGGCACGAAACTCAACCTCGAGCGCGCGCTGAAGATCGGCGACGAACTCGGCGGCCATATCGTCGCGGGTCATGCCGACGGCATTGCGACCATCGTCAAGCGTGACGATCTGCCTGACATGGCGCGGTTCGAACTGCGCACCACGCGGGAGCTGGCGCGCTTCATCGCCACCAAGGGTTCGGTGACGCTGGATGGCGTGTCGCTGACGGTGAACACGGTCGAGGATGTCACGTTTTCGGTGCTGATCATCCCGCACACGCTCAGCGTCACGACGCTCGGCGGCTGGCGCGCCGGCAGCGAGGTCAATATCGAGGTCGACCTGATGGCCCGCTACGCGGCACGCCTGTCGGAAATGAAGTGACAGTCAGACGTGCGGCGCTTAAAACGCCGGCCAGCGAGCAAGACGGAAGGTAGTTGATGGCAGACGCACGGCGCGCCCCTTTGAAAGACCAGACCGACATTTCAGGCGCGCGCGCGCTGATCGTCGAGGCGCGGTTCTATGACGACATTCAGGACGCGCTGCTGGAAGGCGCGGTCGCCGAGCTCAAGGCGGCCGGCGTGACGCATGACCTCATCACGGTGCCCGGCGCGCTGGAGATTCCGGCTGCGATCGCGATCGCGCTCGATGCTGCCGAAAAGAACGGCAAGCCTTATGATGCGGCAATCGCGCTCGGCTGCGTGGTGCGCGGCGACACCATTCATTTCGAAATCGTGTCGATCGAATCCTCGCGCGCGCTGATGGATCTGGCGGTCGCCAGAGGTTTCCCGCTCGGCAACGGCATCATCACCGTCAACACCGATGCGCAGGCCTGGGCGAGGGCGCGCGCCAGCGAGTTGAACAAGGGCGGCGACGCCGCGCGCGCGGCGCTGGCGATGTTGCGGATCAAGCGGCGGCTGACAAAGGCCTGACCATGGCAGACAGCAAGAAGCCAGCGAAAAGTCCCGACAAGAAAGCCAACCGCCGTGGCGCGGCGCGGCTTGCCGCCGTGCAGGCGCTGTACCAGATGGACATCGCCGGCGCGGGGATCAACGACATCTTCGCCGAGTTCGAAAGCCACTGGCTCGGCAACGAGGTCGAGGGCGACAAATATCTGCCGGCGGAGGCTGCGTTCTTCAAGGACGTGGTGGCCGGCGTGGTGCGCGACCAGGCGAAGCTCGATCCCATGATCGACGATGCGCTGCAGAAGGGCTGGCCGCTGAAGCGGATCGACGCGATTTTGCGCGCGGTGCTGCGGGCAGGCTCCTATGAGCTGGAGCACCGCAAGGACGTGCCGGGCCGCGTGGTGGTGTCCGAATATGTCGACGTCGCGCACGCCTTCGTCGAGAAGGACGAGACCGGCATGGTCAACGCGGTGCTCGACCAGATCGCGCGCCAGTTCCGCGCCGACGAGTTCGCGCGTGGCTAGCGGCAAACCCGCGTCCGGCGAGGACTCGCTGATCGCGCGCTACTTTCGGCCGCTTGCCACCGACCCCGGCGCCTTCGGCCTCGACGACGACGCCGCGGCGCTGAAGCCCGACGGCTCCGACATCGTGGTGACGACGGACGCCATCGTCGAGGGCGTGCACTTCCTGCCCGACGATCCCGCCGACACCGTCGCGCGCAAGGCGCTGCGGGTGAATCTTTCCGATCTCGCCGCCAAGGGGGCGATCCCGGCTGGTTTTGTGCTGACACTGGCGCTGCGGCATGCCGACGAAGCCTGGCTCAAACCGTTCGCGGCGGCGCTCGGCGAGGATGCCGCGCAGTTCGCCTGTCCGCTGCTGGGCGGCGACACGGTCTCGACGCCCGGACCGCTGATGGTCTCGGTCACGGCCTTTGGTCGGGTGCCGCCGGGCAAGATGGTCCATCGCAGCGGCGCCAAGCCTGGGGACCGCGTGATGGTGACGGGCACGATCGGCGACGCCGCGCTTGGGCTCGCCATTCTGCGCGGCGGAAAAGTCCACGCCGCTGCATCCGACAACGCCGCGCGCAAAACGCTGATCGGCCGCTACCGCGTGCCGCAGCCGCGCGTGGCCATGGCCAAAATCGTCCGCGACCATGCCAGCGCGTCGATGGATGTGTCGGATGGCCTGGCCGGCGACCTCGCCAAGCTGTGCGCCGTATCCGGCGTGTCCGCTGTGATCGATTTGCCGTCGGTCCCGCTGTCGGAGGCGGCGAGGGACCTGGTATCGCGCGGCATCGTCGGACGGGAGACGTTGATCGCCGGCGGAGATGATTACGAGATCCTGTGCACGCTGCCGGAGGACCGCGTGGAAGCGTTCGTGCAATCTGCGCGGGATATCGGTATCGCGGTGAGTTCCATCGGCACGGTGGTCGCGGGAGGTGAGGTTCCGAAGTTTATCGACGGGAACGGCGCCGAAATCGTGCTGGAACGGCTCTCTTACAGCCATTTTTGAACGTGGGGCCGTGAGCTCGAGGCTTTATTTCCCGCCGGCCATTGCTATTCTGTGGAAAACCTATAGGTGTATTGCCATTCGATTATCGTCGTGCCTTTTCGAACGCGCCTCCCTGAGAGGCTCTCTTCCAGAGACATCGTCGTAAGATTGGATTTTGAATCCGTGCGATCGCCGCGCGGCAAGAAAGCCTATGTGCTTTGGAGAAGAGAAAATGGCTACGGGAACGGTGAAGTGGTTCAACGGTCAAAAGGGTTTCGGTTTCATTGAGCCGAGCGATGGCAGCAAGGATGTGTTCGTGCACATCTCGGCCGTCGAGCGTGCCGGCCTCGGTGGACTGGCCGAAGGTCAGAAGGTTCAGTTCGAACTCAAGACCGACAAGATGCGGGGCAAGGTGAGCGCGGAGAATCTGTCGCTCGTCTAAGGCCTCGAAACGGTCGTTTCACGGATGTACTGAAATGGCTTGTGAGCCCGCCTGATCCTGATGGGATTTGGCGGGTTCTTGTATTTTGGGCTCGGCCGAACCTCGGAGCCGACGCCTGCGCCCCGCACGGCAGCAATTCTACTCGCCGGCTTAGCGGTAAATCCTTTCAAAAATCGACGAATTCTGGCCCCCGCGACGTTGCGCCGGGGGGGCGATTTTGGCATGGTCCCGCCGATTTGAGAGGCCGCCCTTCTGGGCAGGGAAGGTCTCCACAATTAGCGCCTGCCGCGCTCGCGGGACGGCGTGGGGCGGAACAAAAAAAATCTGAGGAAATTCAATGACAGCATTATGGGTGATTGTGCTCTGCGGAGCGCTTTCGATCGTTTACGCCATCTGGGCGACGTCTTCCGTCCTGAAAGCCGACGCCGGCAACGCGCGCATGCAGGAGATCGCGGCCGCGGTGGCCGAAGGCGCGCAGGCCTACCTCAAGCGCCAGTACATGACGATCGCCATGGTTGGCGTCGTCATCTTCGCCCTGCTGGCCTACTTCCTCGGCATGCTGGTGGCGATCGGCTTCCTGATCGGTGCGGTGCTGTCGGGCGCCGCGGGCTTCATCGGCATGAACGTCTCGGTTCGCGCCAACGTGCGCACCGCGCAGGCTGCGACCACCTCGCTGGCCGGCGGACTTGAGCTCGCCTTCAAGGCCGGTGCGATCACCGGCATGCTGGTGGCCGGTCTCGCGCTGCTCGGCGTCACGATCTATTTCGCCTATCTCACCCACGGCATGGGGCTGAAGGCCAACGACCGCGTCGTCGTCGACGCGCTGGTGGCGCTCGGCTTCGGTGCCTCGCTGATCTCGATCTTCGCCCGTCTCGGTGGCGGCATCTTCACCAAGGGTGCTGACGTCGGCGGCGACCTCGTCGGCAAGGTCGAGGCCGGTATCCCCGAGGACGATCCGCGCAACCCCGCGACCATCGCCGACAACGTCGGCGACAATGTCGGTGACTGCGCCGGCATGGCGGCCGACCTGTTCGAGACCTATGCGGTGACCGCGGTCGCCACCATGGTGCTGGCCGCGATCTTCTTTGCGACCTCGCCGCTGCTGGTGAACATGATGACCCTGCCGCTCGCCATCGGCGGCGTCTGCATCATCACCTCGATCATCGGCACCTTCTTCGTCAAGCTCGGCGCCAGCCAGTCCATCATGGGTGCGCTGTACAAGGGCCTGATCGCGACCGGCGTGCTGTCGCTCGTGGGCGTCGCCGGCGTCATCTACTGGCTGATCGGTTTCGGCCCGCTGGAAGGCGTGAAGTATACCGGCATGGCGCTGTTCGCATGCGGCGTCGTCGGCCTCGTCGTCACCGGGCTGATCATCGTGATCACCGAATACTACACCGGCACAGATTATCGCCCGGTCAAGTCGATCGCGGCGTCGTCGGTTACCGGCCACGGCACCAACGTGATTCAGGGCCTGGCGATCTCGATGGAATCCACCGCCGGTCCGGCGCTGGTGATCATCGCCGGCATTCTCGTCACTTACAGCCTTGCCGGCTTGTTCGGCATTGCGATTGCGACCGCCACCATGCTGGCGCTGGCTGGCATGGTCGTGGCGCTCGATGCCTTCGGCCCGGTCACCGACAATGCCGGCGGCATCGCCGAAATGGCCGGTCTTCCGAAGGAAGTCCGCAAGTCGACCGACGCGCTCGACGCGGTCGGCAACACCACCAAGGCGGTCACCAAGGGCTACGCGATCGGCTCGGCCGGTCTCGGCGCGCTGGTGCTGTTCGCGGCCTACAATGAAGACCTCAAATTCTTCATCGCCAACGCCGCGAAGTATCCGTACTTCCAGGGCGTGCTGCCCGACTTCTCGCTCAACAACCCCTACGTCGTGGTCGGCCTGTTGTTCGGCGGCCTGCTGCCGTATCTGTTCGGCGCGATGGGCATGACCGCGGTCGGCCGTGCGGCCAGCGCGATCGTCGAGGAAGTGCGGCGCCAGTTCCGCGAGAAGCCCGGCATCATGCAGGGCACCGACAAGCCGGACTACGGCAAGGCCGTCGACCTGCTGACCAAGGCTGCGATCAAGGAAATGATCATTCCGTCGCTGCTGCCGGTGCTGTCGCCGATCTTCGTCTACTTCGTGATCTACGCGATCGCGGGCGGTGGTGCTGCCGGCAAGTCGGCGGCGTTCTCGGCCGTCGGCGCGATGCTGCTCGGCGTGATCGTGACCGGCCTGTTCGTCGCGATCTCGATGACCTCGGGCGGCGGCGCCTGGGACAACGCCAAGAAGTACATCGAGGACGGCCATTACGGCGGCAAGGGCTCCGACGCCCACAAGGCGGCCGTGACCGGCGACACCGTCGGCGATCCCTACAAGGATACGGCTGGCCCCGCGGTGAACCCGATGATCAAGATCACCAACATCGTGGCGCTGCTGCTGCTGGCGATCCTGGCGCACTGAGCGGCGCAACGCCGACCGAAACCAAACCCCGCGGTGAAAGCCGCGGGGTTTTTACTTGGTTCAACCTCGTTCGCTGCACGCGAAGCCCTAAGGAGATTAATCCATGTCGCTGTCATCTGCCCGCAATTACGCACTCCGCGCTGCCAAGTCGCAGGACCAGAAGGAAGCCGCCGAACTCCTGTCCAAGGCGATCCTGGAATTGGCCATGTCGATTGAAGCCACCGACGCCAAGGTCAAGAAGATCAACAAATCGTCCTGAAGAAACGAAAATCCCGCGGCCGGGACCGCGGGATCTATTCACGAGGCTACGGTGTTGGTGGGTTACGCTGTGCGCTAGCCCACCCTGCGAAGCCGCCTCAGTTCACGTCCATCTGCAGGCCTTCGCGCTTGATGATCTCGCCGAACTTGCTGGTTTCGGACTGCACGAATTCGGAGAATTGCTGCGGCGAGCCCCAGTCGGCGGTGGCGCCCATGCCGGCGATGGTCTTCTTGATATCCTCGCGCCCCAGCATCGTCTTGATCTCCTTGTTGAGCGCGTCGAGGACCGGCGCGGGCACGGCTTTCGGCAGGAAGACGCCGAACCAGGAGGAGACGTCGAATTTTGCAAGCTCGGGCACCCCTTCGCGCATGGTCGGGATATTCGGCGCCGTCGCACTGCGCTCAGGCGTCGTGACGCAGAGCGCGGTGAGCTTGCCGTCCTGGGTCTGCGGCAGCGACGGGAAGAGGTTGTCGAACAGGATCTGGATATCCCCGGCCAGCGCCGCCTGCAGGGCGGGGCCGGCGCCGCGGAACGGCACATGGACCATCTTCAGGCCAGTGAGTTGCAGGAACCAGGCACCGGTGAGGTGCGGGCTCTGTCCGACGCCGGAGGAGCCGTAGTTGAGCTTGTCGGGATTGGCCTTGATGTAGGCGATCAGCTCCGGGATCGACTTGATGCCGGTGGACGGATGCGCCGACACGATGTTCGGGATCCGGATGATGTTGCTGACCGGCTGCAACTGCTCGGCCTTGTAGGTCATGTTGCGGAAGATGCTGTAGGCGATCGCGTTCGGGCCGGGATTGCCGATCAGGATGACATGGCCGTCCGCCTTGCCGCGCACCACTTCGGCGGTGCCGATGGTGCCGCCGCCGCCGGAGCGGTTTTCCACCACCGCCGACTGGCCCCAGGCGCTCTGCAGATGCGCGGCCAGCAGCCGTCCCATCACGTCGGTACTGCCGCCGGCCGCCGCCGGCACGATGATCCGGACGGTCTCGGTCGGCCGCCAGTCGGAGCCGTAGCTGGCACGCGGCAGGATCGCCGCCGCTGAAACGGCTGCAGCTCCGGTCAAGACCCGGCGTCGAGAAATAGCGTTAATCGTCACAAGTTCGCTCCCTTAGGAATCATATAATTGCCACGAAGCCTAGGCATCGCGCGCGGGAAGGGCAAGCGGGCCACTTGGCGCAGGAATTTCCGCGGCACGGAACGGTGGCCTGTCGACGGCCCGGCCGCCCTCCGGATCAGGCGGCCTCCGGATAACGAGGGCGGGTCAGGTCGCCAGCGCGCCGCCGCGTTCCAAAACGGGAGGCGTTTCAAGCCGGTCTGTCGGGTTCGGGGCCTGCGCAGCCTCGACGCAAAGCCTTACGGCCTCTCCCATGCTTCCGGCTACGAGATCGGCCTTCGAGCTTTCTCGCACCAAATTCAACGATGTCTCATCGGTCTCGCTGGTGCAGCAGACCAACATGATGGTTGCGCGCGGCAGCCGGCGTTTCAGGCGTCGGACGGAGTAGCGCATATGCGCATCCCCTGAAGAACCGAGGTAGATCAGGCAGGCGACGGCAATACCGACTGGATCGAGTTTGACCACGTTTGTCATCGAAAGCGCTTCTGCGCCCTCGACGCGCGCGGCCAAGCCATGGGCGGTCGAGAGCTGTGCCAGCATGGTCGCGGCCGCTTCATCGATCAGGCTGCGGCCGGCGATGCACAGAACGGGATGCTCGCCCTGCCAATCCGGCGACAGGCTCTGCTTGCTGAGAACCGGAAGATTCTCATTGGGAGCATTTTCGGACACGCTTTCGATGGCGGACGATGCTTCCGCATCGGTCGTCGGGTTGCCAATCAGGGGCGGGTCGTCATCTCGTTCGGAAAGATCGCTGGCAAATTCGCTGACGGCGTCTCTGATCTTGACGAGGCGTTCCTGGTCGAGCGCGCCTCGCTCTGCATCGGCTTGTGCCAGCTGCAGGCCCTTCAAAGCGACCTCGTCGTAGTAGGACGCCAGCGATCGTTCCTTCAAAAACTCCTCGGCCTTTTCGGCGGCTTCGGTCGGATCGCCGGCGAGCATGCGCTGGTAGAAGATTTCCGGAGGTGAAAGCGCTGGACGATCCCCGAACATGACGTCGAGGAATTCCAGGCGCTCGACGTGACGGCCCAACACGACCAGGCACACGGTGAGGGGAGTTGCGAGAACCAGTCCGATCGGTCCCCAAAGGGCGGTCCAGAAAGTGGCGGAAGCCACCACGGCGACGGGCGAGAGGCCGGTACTATGGCCATACACCATCGGCTCGATGACGTGGCCGACGATCGGCTCCACGACAAGGAAAAGGATCAGCGTCCATACCAGCATCGACCAGCCGGGGTCGACCGCCACGGCCAGTGCCAGCGGGAAGGCGGCGGAGATCACGGCGCCGATATAGGGCACGAAGCGCAGCGCGGCGGCGAGGATGCCCCACAGGACGGCGCTCGGGGTGCCGATGAGCCACAGCCCGATGCCGATGACGACACCGAATGCGCTGTTCAGGGCGAGCTGTGTGAGAAACAGCCGGCTGAGCCGGTAGGCGGCGTCGTCGAGCGCCGCGGTCGTTCGTTGCAGGTCGGAAGAGCCTGCGAGCCGGATGAGACGGTTTCGCAGGTCTTCCCGCTGAAGCAGGATGAAGATGACAAAGATAACGATGATGCCGGTGGTCGCGAGCGGATGGATCAGCGGAGAAATCAGCGCGCGCAGGCTTTCCAGCGCCCCGGGATCGGGCTGGCGGACCTCGACCGGGACCGGCGTCAGCGGTGCAGGCGAATTCGTGCTCAGCGTCGGGCTTGATGGGCGGGGGACGGAAGCGTCTTTCGGCTTATCCAGTTCCTTGCTGAGATCTTTCAACATGTCGGACGCGCGCTCCAGCGTCGTACTGCCTGCCTTCGCGTCCCGGAACGATTGAATCTTCTGACTGATGGTCGATTGATAGTTCGGAAGGTCCCCCGCGAGTTGGGAAAGTTGGGCTGCGAGCAGGCTGCCCATCGCAAAGATCAGCGCGAATGCAAGGATAACGACGCTCACCACAGATAGCCCGCGGGGCACGCGAATGCGCTGCAGGAGATTCACCAGGGGCGCCAAAACGAAGCTCAGAAGAATGGCCAAGGCGACCGCAACGAGAATGTCGCGGCCGAAGTAGAGCATCGAGATAATGACGACGGCGAGGATGGCGGTCGCCGCTGCCCCCAGCAACCCCAGCACTTCTTCACTGGTGCGGGCCTTGAAGGGCTGCCGAGCAATCATCTTCATGATGGTGTTCCAGCAGACGGCGCGAAGCGACGCTGCTCGGTTGAGTAAAAATGGCGAGCTTGCTCGAAAGCTCCGGCGAGAGTCGGATAACGGAGTCGTGAGGCGCTGGTTCCTTAAGCGGAAAATGGATTCTGCGTCAGGCAAATTCTGCGTCAGACAAATTCGGTGGCTGGCCGACAAGCCCGGCAAGCAGGCATGCGGCCCGATCCGGGCCCAGCTTGCCGGAACTCTCGTATGTCGAGCGAATTGTGTTTCAATGAAGCTCACGCCATTGAAGTCAGTGTTGATGTATTCCGCGCTCGCGCTGGCGGTCTCAGCGAGCGTCCATTCCGTGGCCCATTCGGAATCCGCCGTTGCGAACCAGGCACTGAAGGCTCCGGCCGAGTTTCAGTCGATTGCGAATACCGCCGATCGCTCGCGCGCGATCTTCCTGGAGGTCGCCAAGGTCATTACGCATCCGCGCTGCATGAATTGCCATCCGGCAGGCGACCGTCCGCTGCAAGGCGACGATCAGCACGATCATGTGCCACCGGTATGGCGCGCCGAGACGGGACACTTCGAAGCCAATTGTTCCGGGTGCCACACGACGAAGAACACGACGCTTCGCGAGGCCGCATCGTACCAGAGCATACCGGGCCATCCGCGCTGGGGTTTTGCCCCGCTATCCATGGCCTGGCAGAACAAGTCCGTGGGCGAAATCTGCCGCCAGCTGAAGGATGTGAAGCTCAATGGCGGCCGGGATCTCGCCGCCTTGCAGGAGCACATCGCCAAGGATGATCTCGTGGCCTGGGGCTGGAATCCCGGCGAGGGCCGCCAGCCCGCTCCCGGCAGTCAGGAAGCCGCAGGCAAACTGGTTCAAGCCTGGATCGACAGCGGGGCTGAGTGTCCTCCGTAGGCGCCGCGGCTCGACGAACTCGCGCCGTTCAAGCAACGCGCTTGGTGCGCGGTGTTGGTGAATTGCTCGTTAGGCAAAACGCATAAACACCCATCAGATGTTTCGATCGCGCGCATCGGGAACGATCGGCAATGCTGCTGGTTTAGCCTCGAACCTGCAATGACGTGGGACAATCTACCGAGGTACGAAAATGAAATCCGTATTCGCTTTCTCTCTCGTGGCGGCTGCTCTCGCAGGATCAGCAACCAGCGCACTTTGCGAGGAAAAGATTCAGGCAACCGTGACCAGCGAAAGAGCGGAAGCGACCGATTGTTCAAAGCAGGTCTGGCCGAACTTTTCTCCGACATGCCTTCGCAATGCCGATCAGGCCACGACGGTTCGCATCATTACCGCCGATCGACGGTAATCTCAGTTCGACGCTGTCATCCGTTCGCTACCGGTCGAGCGATTGTTGCATCGAACACGGTCGGCAGAATTGGCGAGGCTGGCTAGTTGAAGCTCAACAGCTTGAACAGCGGCGTCAGGTAGCTGAGTTCCTGGCCCGATGTCGGCGTGGTGCGGCTGATGAAGTCGAAGATCTTGCCGTCCTGCAATCCGTAATTGGCAAGCCGCTGCACCTGGCGATTCTTGTCGAAATAGATCGCGATCACGCGCTGGTCGACGACCTGCTGGTTCATGAACGCGACTTTGCGCTCGGAGCGCTGCGAGATGTAATAGAATACCTCACCGTTCAGGGTGGCGACCGTGGACGGCGTTCCCATCACGATCAGCACCTGGTCCTGGCTGGCGCCGATCGGGATCTGCTCCAGCGCGTTGGGCGGCAGGATATAGCCCTTCTGGAACTGCTCTCCGGTGCACCCGGCGAGCGCCGCGCAAATCAGGGCCACGGCTGTGGCCGCGCGAAGACCGCGCCGGCGCACGGTCGGGCGGCGCGGCGAGGGCACGGACGTGCTCGGCTGGCTCATCTCGGTCATGTCAGGAATTAGTCCATCCTCTTGCATCGCGCGGTGCGTTGACGTACCGGGCAGCACGCTGGATTGCAACACGCGCGGTCTCCGGGCAAAGGTTCCGGAGGGCTCGCTGGCGGAACCCCCAATGCTTTGGCCGTTCAATCACTTCAGGAAACCTCGGCCGCCGTTGCGCGGCACCATCGAGGCCATCTATGGCATGATCGTGACGCAGGCGCGAGAACCGTTGTTTTACCGGGACTTGGCGGTTCCGGACACGGTTAACGGCCGTTTTGACCTGCTTCTCCTGCATTTGTGGCTGGTGCTGCGACGCCTGAAATCGGTGAGCGGCGGCGCGGCCCTGTCGCAGGGGCTTTTCGACCATTTCTGCAACGATATGGACGATAATCTGCGCGAGATGGGCGTCAGCGACCTCAAGGTGCCGAAGCGCATGCAGGCCTTTGGCGAGGCCTTCTATGGCCGGACGGCAGCCTATGACATGGCGCTGACGGAAGGTCGCGAGGCACTGGCGCAAGCGATCAGCAAGAATATCCTGAACGGCGAGAGCATCGAAAAGGCCCGCCGTCTTGCGGACTATGCCGAGGCGGTGATGGCCGCGCTCGATCGATTCGATGAGGCGGCACTGACGAGCGGTGCGGTCCGGTTCCCGTTGCCGGAGAAGGTAGGCGCGCAACAATGAGAATGAGCAAGACCGGCACGACCGACAAGCCCGACCCGTGGCGCGTCCCGATCGCGGTGGCGCAGATACCGGAAACCGGCCTGCACCGCGACATCGAGGCCGATCAGGCCGTCCGTGATGCGGTGGCCGATGTCGGAGGTTTGCGGAAGGTGCTGCTGGTGCAGGCGTCGCTGGACGTGACGCCCGAGCGCGGCGGCCGTTTCCACGTGGCCGGCCGTGTGCGGGCGCGCATTGGCCAGACCTGCGTGGTGACGTTGGAAGAGATCGAGAACGATATCGACGAGCCGGTCGACCTGGTCTTCGTACCTCCCGGGCAGATGCCGGAGATGGCCGATTTGATAGACGAGGCCGAGGACAGCGACGAGGAGGTACCCGATCCGCCCGAGCCGATCGAGAATGGCCTGATCGATCTTGGCCGGGTCGCTACCGACGCCTTGTTTCTCGCGGTCGATCCCTATCCGCGTAAGCCCGGCGCGGTATTTGAGCCGGTGCTTGAGACCGCCGATCCCGAGGATCACCCGTTCGCGGCGCTCAAGGCGTTGAAGGCGGAGCCGAAAAAGTCGGGCCCCCGGAAGCCGAAGGGCAAGTAGCCGGCCGCTGCGGGGGCTGCAGCGGCTGCGCCATCGTTCGGGCGGTTGCGTTGGCTCGGCAAGAGCGCTCCCTAAAATATTGAAATATATCAATTTATTGTGTGTTCGTGATTCCGGGTCACAGCGCTTGGCTTTCGCCAAAAGAGCGTGGTCAAGAGGTTGTGTCGGGGCGGGGACACGCTATTGTCCCGGCCCGGCGGGGGGCGCGGAGTTGCGTTTCGCCAGGCACCGGCTAACGGTGCCGTCCAGCGTGCGGCCGGGCTCCACGAAGGCCGCAAGAGATCAGGTTTCCGGGTCGTCCATGCCGCAAAAGGTTCGAATCGCGCTTGACGCCATGGGCGGCGATGTCGGCGCATCGGTGGTCATTCCCGGAGCCGCTACCGCATTGACCCGGCATCCCGACATCGAATTCCTCCTGTACGGCGACCGGGCGTTGATCGATCCCGAACTGGCGAAGTATCCGGCGTTGAAAGCGGCCTCGCGCGTCATCCACACCGACGTTGCCGTCAGCATGCACGAAAAGCCAAGCCAGGCGCTGCGCCACGGCCGCAAGAACTCGTCGATGTGGCTTGCGATCGAAGCGGTGAAGAAGCATGAGGCGGATGTTGTGGTCTCGGCCGGCAACACCGGCGCGCTGATGGCGATGGCGCGGTTTTGCCTGCGCACGGTGCCCGGAATCGACCGTCCGGCGATTGCCGCAGTATTACCGACCAAGCGGGGCGTTGCCGTCGTGCTGGATCTCGGTGCCACCATCGGGGGCGACGCGCAGCATCTCGTCGATATGGCCGTGATGGGTAGCGCGATGGCGAGCGTGCTGTTCGATCGGCCGCGGCCGACCGTCGGCCTGCTCAATATCGGCGTCGAGGAGGTCAAGGGCCACGAGGAGATTCGCGAGGCGGGTGAAATGCTGCGCGCGATGAACCTGCCGCAGCTCGAATATATCGGCTTCGTCGAAGGCGACGGCATCAGCAAGGGCGCGGCCGATGTCATCGTGACGGAAGGTTTCAGCGGCAATATTGCGCTCAAGGCTGCCGAGGGCACGGCGCGCCAGATCGTCGACGTTCTCCGTGCCGAAATATCGAAGTCATGGATCGCCAAAATCGGCTATTGGCTGGCACGCGATGCCTTCAGGGCGCTGCGGGAAAAGCTGGATCCGAACCGGCTCAACGGCGGCGTGCTGCTTGGACTGACCGGCCTGGTGGTCAAGAGCCACGGCGGAGCGGATGCCGAAGGCTTTGCCTACGCCATCAATGTTGGTTATGAGACGGTCCGCAACGATCTCCTCACCAAGATCAATGGAATGCTCAATCGCGACGGCAGTGCGCTGGCACAGACCGCGCAGGAGGTTGTCTCGTGACTGCGAAACGTTCGGTCGTGCTGGGCTGCGGCTCCTACCTGCCGCAGAAGGTGCTGACCAATGCAGAACTCGCTGCCCGGATCGACACGTCGGACGAGTGGATCGTGCAGCGCACCGGGATCAAGCAGCGCCACATCGCGGCCGAAGGCGAGTTCACGTCGCATCTGGCGATCAACGCGGCGCGCGCGGCGCTGGAGCACGCCGGTCTCGACGCGCAGGCGATCGACCTGATCGTGCTCGCGACCTCGACCCCGGACAACACCTTTCCGGCGACCGCGGTCGCGGTCCAGAACGGGCTCGGCATCCATCATGGCGCGGCCTTCGATCTGCAGGCGGTGTGCTCCGGTTTCGTCTTCGCGCTCGCGACCGCCGACAATTTCCTGCGCAACGGCGCCTACAAGCGCGCGCTGGTGATCGGCGCCGAGACGTTCTCGCGCATTCTCGACTGGAACGATCGCGGTACCTGCGTGCTGTTCGGCGACGGCGCCGGTGCCATCGTGCTCGAGGCGCAGGACCAGCCCGGCAAGCCCTCCGACCGCGGCGTGCTCACCACGCATCTGCGCTCGGACGGCCGCCACAAGGCCAAACTCTTCGTCGATGGCGGTCCTTCCACCACCCAGACCGTCGGCCATCTCCGGATGGAAGGCCGCGAGGTATTCAAGCACGCGGTCGGCATGATCACCGACGTGATCGTGGATGCCTTCAATGCGACCGGCGCGACGGCCGAGTCGATCGACTGGTTCGTTCCGCATCAGGCCAACAAGCGAATCATCGATGCTTCAGCGCACAAGCTGCATATTGCGCCGCAGAAAGTCGTGCTGACCGTCGACCTCCACGGCAACACATCGGCGGCCTCGATTCCGCTTGCGCTCTCGGTCGCCGTCAAGGACGGCCGCGTGAAAAAAGGCGATCTGGTGCTGTTCGAAGCCATGGGCGGCGGCTTCACCTGGGGTTCCGCGCTCGTGCGCTGGTAGGAACCACATCACACATTCGATTAAAATTGTGGCGGTGTTTCATGCGTCTGCATGATGCTCGCTGTTGACCATTGCAAGCTAACCTCATAATTTCAGAGAATAAATTGTTCGCCGAGAGTGCGGGGCAGGCGATGACCGGGTCAGGAAAAACAGTCACACGCGTCGATTTATGCGAGGCGGTCTACCAGAAGGTGGGTCTGTCGCGAACGGAATCGTCTGCGTTTGTCGAGCTCGTTTTGAAAGAGATTACCGATTGCCTGGAGAAGGGCGAGACGGTGAAGCTGTCATCGTTCGGCTCCTTCATGGTGCGCAAGAAGGGTCAGCGCATCGGACGTAATCCGAAGACCGGTACTGAAGTGCCGATCTCGCCGCGTCGTGTGATGGTGTTCAAGCCGTCGGCGATTCTGAAGCAGCGTATCAACGGCCACGCGGTCGGTAATGGCGAAGGCAAGGCCGATTAGAGCATGATCCGGAAAAGTGGAATCCGGTTTTCCGAAAAGATCATGCTCAAACAAAAAGATGCGATCATGATGCGATTCCTTCAAATCGCGTCATGATCTAGCGATACCGGGTATTAGGCCGCGTAATAAGTCGAGTACCGCGTCTTCACCAACGAGATGAGTTGAGAGGAGCTGGCATTTGGACAAGGCGCCGGATGCGTTCCGCACCATCAGCGAAGTCGCTGAAGAGCTCGACATTCCCCAGCACGTGCTGCGGTTCTGGGAGACGCGGTTCGCCCAGATCAAACCGATGAAGCGAAGCGGCGGGCGGCGTTACTACCGCCCCGACGACGTCGACCTGCTCAAGGGCATCCGCCGGCTGCTCTACGGCGAGGGCTACACCATCCGCGGCGTGCAGCGGATCCTCAAGGAACACGGCATCAAGTCGGTGCAGGGCCTTGCCGACCAGACCTCCGCCGTCACCTTCGGCGCGGTCGAGGAGGCGATCGGCCTCAGCCTGCAGGAGCCCGAGGAGGAGGCCGAGGCGCCGGTCGCCGCTGTCGATTCCGAGGACGAGGATTACGAGACCGAAGAGAAGGAAATCGACTATCGTTTCGTCGATACCGACGACGACGGCATTTTGCTGCCGTTCGTGAAGGGCAAGCCCGGGCCGTCGGACGCAGACCGCGAGCGCCTGGAACGGGTGCTGCAGGACCTCGTCGCCTGCCGCCAGTTGCTGGATAACGCGATGAAGGACGGCTGAGGGGCCGGGGATGAAGCCCTCAACCGCTCCGCCTACATTGCCGAGCGCAACTGCCGCCAACATGCTACAGCTCCCGCCATGCAGCGGATTGGGGGGGTGGAGAAAAAACTTCCGAGAATCAGTGGGTTAAATGGTCGGAGCGAGAGGATTTGAACCTCCGACCCCTAGTCTCCCAGACTAGTGCGCTAACCGGGCTGCGCCACGCTCCGATGCCGTTCCATTAGCTTCGATCAGCGCCCGGCGCAAGGCGCGCGAACGGCTTCATTAATTAAGCCAGCATCCGGCCTTGTTCCCGTCGACCCGCCAAGTCTGCAACTGCTCCAGTTCGCTTTGCCGCGCGGTCGCGTAATCCCAATCAGGCTTGGGGCAAGATGTGATCCGAGGCAAAAGGGCACTGGCTCGCCGGCTTTGATCGATAGCGCTTCGACAAATCGGTCGGACAGCGCATGAGTTTGCACAACAGTTGGACGGCGCCATCACGGCCGAAGGGCGAACGTGCGGCAAACAGACGAAGCCAACACGAGGCTTATCAACTGGTTGGTTATTAGTGCGAGATCATTGGCTGCTCGCTCTTGCTTACTGCCGCACGCGTTCATGTTTCTTTCGGTGTGGATGACAAGACAGCTTGACGCCACGCCCTCATCCTTTCGTCGCGCGTTAACAAAAAATGTCGTGCATCTGACATGCGCAGACGTTACGATTCAATTGTTGTTGTCGCGTCTCGGCGACTGTCCGCGACTGAGAGCTTTGCGCTCCCGTGTTTGTGTGAGTGCGCGTCTCGAATTCCATCACGTGTTTATCCAAAGTGTAATCGACCCACGGCGCTGGAGTTTTGCCGGGCGTAGAGGTGCGGCGCGCGTTCCGATTCCGGGACGGCGAGCTGCCCGACCCGATGAAATCGCCAGCGTCACGCAAGGATCAGGGAACATGGTGGCTCTCATGCCCAGAATATTTTTCGCGGTCGCGTCCGTGGGAATTGCTGTGCTGATTACCGCCCTGATCCTGACGGCTCTCAGGCTGTAGGGGCGCCGGTCGGCTTGGCAATCTTTGGAAACGCTCAAATTGGTTTCCTGAACCAAATGCGTAGTCCGGCAACCTGGCTGCACCGGCTAAAGGTCGCCTGCCTGGTTGGATCCGGAGCGTGGGCGTTTCGAGCGCAGCTAGATGCCGAGAATCCAGACGGCAATGACGGCGCCGAGTATGACCACGCCGCTGACGGTCCAGCCGGTGACATAGGCCGGACCATCCGCTTCCGGTCGATCGACCATGGTATCGTGCCAAGGGGTCATATAGGGGCCTCCTATAAATCGCCGCTGGTGTGTAGGTCGCTGCCTCCGGCTCGAGGTTCAAGCCCCGGTGCGAAATATTTCGCCAAGGCGTCTATTTCAGCGTGGCGATATACGCCGCGATATCCGCTGACTCGGCCCGGCTGAGCGTCATGTTCGGCATTTTCGGATGCGGGTCGCGCAGGAAGAATTCGATCTTGGCGGGGTCGAAGTCCGGCCGCCTGGCGATGGCGGCGAACGGTCGGGGCGTCGGTGGTCGCCGCCTTCTGATCGGTCGCGACCAGATGGCAGCCCGTGCACCAGCGCCTGGCGAGCGTTTCGCCCTGGTCGGGATCGGCCGCGAAGCAGGGCGTTGCGACAAGGCTCGCTACAAGGCTCGCGGCCAGGATCAGATGATGCCGGTTGATCCGAAGCAGGTGGGTACGCATGCGATTTGGCCTCCGATACCCCCTATTCATCGTCGAGTGCGGCGAAGGCGGCCTTGCTCCAGATCAAGTCGTTGTCCAGTGCGACAGCCCCGCGCCACGCCGTGTCAATTCCGCAACTGGATCGCGGTGCCGACCTTCGGTAGGCTTTTGGGGTGAAGGCGGGGATACACCCGCGCGCGAGGCGGCGAGAGGTCTGCCCGGCGAGCGAGCGGGCCCGGAATTAGCGCGAGGTCGTGTCGTGCACGACGATTGCCTTGGCCTGTCGCGGGCCGCTCCAGATCCGGGCCCATATCCGCGCCTGGGCGGACGCAACCAGCTTGCCCGCCCTGATCGACGGCGCTTCGATGAAGCGATATGAGAGCGCGGCGACGGCCAGCGCGACGATCACGGACGTCACGGTGACAAACATGTTGCCCCAGATCTCCGTCGCTAAGATCGGTCGGCACGCGATTGCGAGCAGCGCGCAGAGATAAAAGATCGGCCAGTGGACCAGGTACAGGCTGTAGGAAATTCGACCGAGAAATCTCAGCGGCGCGGCGGTGGTCCATCGCAGCAAATCGGGCGTTGATGCCACGGCGCCTATCATCAATGCGCCGGCGATCGCGGACGGAATGACGATGCCGACGGCGTAGAAGTCGCCACAGTGGGGTAGTATTCCAAGGCAGACGAGACCGGTAACGAACGCCATCACCGCAAGGTGCCATCGCCCCGCCAGCCACCCCGCGATTTCCCTGGCGAGAAACCAGCCGGAATAGAACCACAGGAGCGCGTGGAGAGGGCTGCTCGCAAGCAGCGTCGCGATCGTTGCAAACAGCGCCCAACGCCACCACGGCGGAATGCTGGCGTGCGCAGCGATCGCAAATGGCAGCATCAACGAACCGAGCAGTTCCGGCAGCAATGTCCAGGTCGGACCGTTCACCGTGAACGATCCGAGCAACAGGTTGTCGCGCAGGGCGTGCCCAGGTCGGCTCTGGCCAGAACATGCGGGCGAAGCCCGGCGTGAGGCCCGACGGCAACGGATCGATGCGCAGGAGCCGCTCGCAGGCGAACGCGAACAGCACGGCTGCGACGAATGTCGGAAGTACCCGGAACAGCCGCCGTATCAGGTAGCTCGCAAAGGCGCTGTCACGTTCCAGCGCGCGACCGAGCACATAACCGCTCAATACGAAAAAGAATATTACCGCCGATGCCGAGTCGAACGCACCCAGGATGACGACCCTTGCCATGGAAGGTGTTTCGATGGCGAAGACGCTCATCCCGTGCTGTACGCACACCACCAGCGCAGCAAGACCGCGCAAGCTCTCCAGACGCGGATCAAAGGAAGGGGCCGCCGTGCCGTTCGACGGCACGCCTTCGTGGGCTCGCAGCTGTGTGCGAGCCGACCGCTGCGGATGGCTGCTGGCCCTGAACCAGGAAATCACAACGAGGCTCCAAGCTACGAAACTCGGTCCCTAAAATAGGACCAATCTTCAAAAGGAGTGTTGATACAAGGCGACAACTTTAAAAAGAATCGCGGTCCGCTTCAGGCTTTGAAGTATCCGATTTACCATGTTGCTTAAGGGGTTGCTGACGCGGTGCCGGCAAGCCGATCGCCCGTCGCCGCCAGGCGAGGGGGCCTTGCTTCGCGAACGTCGCCTCAATTCCGTCGCGCGAAAAGCCCGGTGGCCGCTTTACCGGGAACTGCCACCTGCTAGTGTTCGGTCTGCGGGCATGATCGTACTGAGCCCGAAATCAAAAAAACGAACACCGAGGTAACGATCTCCATGAAGGATTTTGCCGGAAAATTCGCCGTGATCACCGGGGGCGGCACGGGCATGGGCCGCGAGCTCGCGCGCCAGCTGGTGGCCGAGGGCTGCAATGTCGCGATGTGCGACGTCTCGGTGGAGGCGATGGCCGAGACCAAGCGGCTGTGCGAGGCGGAAAAGCTGCCGCAGGGCCTGCGCGTCACGACCCATGTCGCCGACGTCTCGATCGAGGCTCATCTGCAGCGTTTTCGCGATGAGCTGATCGAACAGCAGGCGACCGACAAGATCCATCTGCTGTTCAACAATGCCGGCATCGGTGGCGGCGGCAGTCTGTTCACCAACACGCGCGAGCAGTGGGAACGCACCTTCAACATCTGCTGGGGCGGCGTCTATCTCGGCGTCCGCACTTTCCTGCCGCTGATGATGAAGGCGGACGAGGCGCACATCGTCAACACATCGAGCGTCAACGGATTCTGGGCGTCGGTCGGCATGGGTGTGCCGCATACCGCCTACAGCGCCGCCAAATTCGCGGTGAAGGGATTTACCGAAGCGCTGATGACGGATCTGCGGCTCAACGCGCCGCACATCAAATGCTCGGTCGTGATGCCCGGCCATATCGGCACCTCGATCGTTTCGAATTCGCGCAAGATCCAGAGCGGATCGGAATCCGACGCATTGAGCCCGAATGAAGTCCTGGCGACGCGGCAGCGCCTGAAAGGCATGGGCATCGACACCGCGCCGATGTCCGACGACGACATCCAGAAGATCGCGCTCGACCGTGCCCGCAACTTTCTCGAACAGGCGCCGACCACGGCCTCCGCCGCGGCAAAAATCATCCTCGACGGCGTCAAGGCCGAGCGCTGGCGCATTCTCGTCGGCGACGATGCCCACAAGCTCGATGAGCGGGTGCGGCAGGCCCCGGAAAAGGCCTACACGGCGGAATTCTACAAGAGCTTCACCGAAGAGGTGGGCTGGCGGCTGGGATAAAATTAGCAGGCGATCGGCTCTGTTGAATCAGTGCCGATCGCTTCGTTTCCTGCAACGCGTTCTTTCACGCGAACCGGTTGTCTGATCCCCTCACGACGCGCTGGCGCGAGCCGGGACGATAGGCGAGGCGGTGGTGGCCCGAGCAATAGGGCATGCCTTCCACCGGGGTATTGCCGCAAAAGCAAAAGTCCTCGGCGCCGGGCGTGCTGATCGGCCAGCGGCAACGTTCGTTGCTGAGTTCGAGCAGCGAGCAGCGGAAGTCGCTGGCGATGGGGTCTTCCTGGCACGGCTGCGGGTCTTCGTAGACGGCCTGCAGGATCTGGTACTGCAGGCGCGGAATCGATTTTCGGGAGCGTTCCCGCGCAGCCTTGGTGGGGCGAGGTTCCGCGCGCGCCGGGCCGCGCGTCAAGTGGAGCCGGGCCAGTTTGCCGATGACGGCGTTGCGGCTGACGCCAATGCTGGCTGCGATCTCGCGGCAGGTGAGGCCGGCTTCAAAATGACTTTTCAGCAATTCGACGCGATCAGTGGTCCAGGTCGGTATGTTCGTAAGCATGTTTTCGGTTCCACATTCTGTGTGAACCGCCGCATCCCGTTCCCGTCAGGACGCCTTTCCATTGTCGCGGATCGCAAGCAACCCGTCCTTGATGGCGAGCCGAATGCCTTCCTCGATCAATGTTCTAGCGACGCCGGGAACGCTGGTGCCGTGGGTGCCCTGTCTCACCAGTCTTTCGAGATAGTTGATGGTCGAGAGCGCCAACGTAACGGGAATGCGGTCGGTTTCGGCTTTTTCTGTAGCCATGGGGAACGCTAACTTTTAAACGGTGTACTGAAAAGTTACTATTTCGACTCTATTTAGTTTTGCACACATGAGTTCAAACGCCTTGTGGATAGCCTCCTATCCGTTTGGAATATCGGTTAAAATTGCCGTCAAGGGTCTGTGGATCGATTTTGGGTGGGCTGTGCGCAGAGCGCAGGCGGCCTTGGGCCGGGTTCGCGCCCGCGGCGAAACGATCCAGTTGCACGCCCATTTCTTGATTGCCTCGCACGACCGGGAATGCCGATGATGTCCGGGGACGACGGCAAGGGCGCAATGACGGTCAAGAACGGGCTCTACACCATCCAGATCGAGATGACGGACGGCGGACATGGCCGCGCCAACGGCGTGATCGTGCTGCACGACGGCAAGATCGCCGGCGGCGATTTATATTTTTATTACACCGGCTCGTATCGCGGCGATCACGGCAAATGGCGCGGCGAGTTGATCACCAACGAGCACACGAAATCCGCGGGCGTCCTGCCGCTGTTCGGCGGGCGTGAGGTGACCTGCGGCTTCACCGGCGTCTATTCCGCCGATACGGCCGATGTGAACGGCACGGCGCTGGTCGGCAAGACCAGCGTGACGTTTCACGCAAGGCTGCAGTTGCGTTCGGAGTTTTGAGCGCGGCGATTTTGTCTAGCCGTGCACCACCGACTTCGCGATCATGCAGTGAATGCCCTTGCTGCCGTTGACGGTCTGCGTCACGCGCAGATCGGCGGCGAGGCTGCACAGCGTGTAGGCGTCCTCGCGTGACAGATTGCGCTTCTCGCCGAGCAGCACGATCATGTCGCGCAGCGCGCGCACCGCGCATTGATCGAGGTCGGGATCCATCGCCATCGTCATGTAATGATCGGCGGTCTCGGCGCGCGGATAATCCAGCCGCAAATCCTTGCGCAGCGTCAGGCGGAAGCGGCCTTGCAGCGCGGTCTCGATCGCGGTGACGCAGACCTCGCCGTCGCCCTGCACGCCGTGGCCGTCGCCGCAGGAGAACAGCGCGCCCGGCGTGAACACCGGCAGATACAGTTTGGCGCCGGCGCCCAGTTCCTTGTTGTCGAGATTGCCGCCCATCGCGCGCGGGATCAGCGAGGTGATGGGTCCCCAGGCGGGCGGCGGCGCCACGCCCATCACGCCGAAAAACGGCTTGAGCGGCAGGTCGAGGCCCCATGGCATCCGGCCCACCATCCGTTCGCGGTCGAGCGGAATGTTGAGGATCCGTGTTTCGTGAAAATCGTCGGGCAGGGTGCCCGCCAGCGGGCGGATCAGATTCCAGCCCCAATCCTGCCGGAGCTGGACGTCGAGGATATCGACTTCCAGCACGTCACCCGGCTCGGCGCCGGCGACCGCAACCGGGCCGGTGAGAATATGGCCCTGCAGTTTCCGCTCGCATTTCGCGTGAATGTCCAGGAGTTCGGGCGGGATGTGAAATTTGTTTTTGTCCGGCAGGACCTCAGGCCCGCCGCTGACGGTGTCGATGGTCACTTCGTCGCCGCTTGCGATGGTCAGCACGGGCTTCAATTGCGCGTCGAAATAGCCCCAATGGCAGGTTTCGGGGCTGGAATGCAGGTGATGAGGGGGCATGCGGAGGGCTTTCTTGCCGGAGAGGTGGTGCTCAGTTTGTCACTGCAAGACTCGGTCCAGCAATCCATCTTTTTCGAAGGGGCCTTTGCGAAGAGGATGGATACGCGGGGCAAGCCCGCGTAAGACGGCTTTACCAATTCGCGAGGCCTGCTTTGTTTTTCGTCCTGTCCAAGACGTTGGGTTATCTGCTGCTGCCGACGAACTTCCTGATTGCGATCGGGGTCGTCGGCGCCATTCTGATGGCGACGCGCTTTGCTTCGCTCGGCCGCAAGCTGGTGATCGTTTCCGTGCTGCTTCTGGTGATCTGCGGCCTGTCGCCGCTCGGGAAAGTGTTGCTCTACCCCCTGGAGCAGCGCTTTCCGCAATGGGACGCGACGCGCGGCGCACCTGACGGCATCATCATTCTGGGGGCGTCGATCGATGCCGATCTCTCCGTGTGCACACGATACGCCGGTGGTGCGTGGCGCGCCGGACCGGATCATTGTCGCCGCGGCGCTGGCGAGGCGATATCCGAACGCGCGCGTGGTTTTTTCCGGCGGCAGCGCCAATCTGATTTCGAACGACGCCAGGGAAGCCGACTTCGCCGGCGCCATCTTCGAAAGCCTCGGCGTCGACAAATCGCGCCTGATCATGGAACGAGAATCGCGCAACACCCAGGAGAATGCCGAATTCTCCAAGGCGCTGGTCAAGCCGAAGGAGGGCGAACGATGGGTGCTGGTGACCTCGGCCTTTCATATGCCGCGATCGGTCGGCTTGTTCCGAAAAGCGGGATTTGCGGTCGAGCCCTGTCCCGTCGATTGGCGGGTCGGAGGACGCGACGATCTGACGGCGTTTTCGAACGCTGCCGTCGAGGGGCTCGGGCGGACCGACCTTGCGGTGCGCGAATGGATAGGCCTCATCGCATACCGGCTCACCGGCAAGATCGACGAGTTGTTGCCGGGGCCGGCGCCGAAGTAAGAGGTCGCAACCCCCATCCAGCCGGGCTACAATCAGGCAAGGCGCCTGTTTCAGTGCGCCGATTTGGGAGTTGACGCCATGCAACAGCAGACACCGCCGGAAGCCTTCGATCTGGCCGGCATGGTGGCCGACCTCAACAGCCTGCTCCGGTTGAAGACGACCGTGATCGGCATCAAGATGTTCGCGCGCGTCGAGGAGATGACCGCGATCCCAAAAATCCGGCGGCCCTCGGCAGTGCATACCACCGACCAGATCGTCAGCATGGCCTCGCGGCTCGGCTGGACCGTCGGCATCACCGGCGAAGATCTCGTCGGCGCGCAATGCCGCGCCGTGATCGGGCTGGCGCCGCAGGATGAAAAATTTCTCGCCGGGCAAAACTATGTCGGGGTCTGGCACGGCACGGCGGAAGATGCGCGCAAGCGCCAGGAGGCGCTCGACGTCGTGCCTTACGGCCAGTATCAGGCGATGGCGGTGAGCCCGCTCACCAGCGGCCGGCTCGACCCGCCGGATATTTGTCTCGTCTACGCGACGCCCGGTCAGATGATCATCCTCATCAACGGCCTGCAATACACCGGCTACAAGAAGTTCGAATGGGGCGTGGTCGGCGAAACCGCATGCGCGGATTCCTGGGGGCGGGCGCTCAAGACCGGCGAGCCGAGCTTGTCGCTGCCCTGCTTTGCCGAGCGGCGCTATGGCGGCGTGCCTGATGAGGAGATGCTGATGGCGCTCAAGCCCGAGCATCTCGCCAAGGCCATCGCCGGGATGAAGCAGCTCGCCAAGAACGGCCTGCGCTATCCGATCGCGCCCTATGGCATCCAGGCCGACGTGCGCGCCGGGATGGGCGTTTCGTACGCCAAGAAATAGGGTTGCGTGAGCAAGAGGAAACCGTCATTGCGAGCGCAGCGTGACGAGTTCTAGGGAAAATCAAATATGTCTTCGTCGAAATTCGACATCGTCGTCTATGGCGCCACCGGATTCACCGGGCAACTCATCGCCGAATATCTCGCCGCGCATTACAAGGGCGACACCGGTCTGAAATGGGCGATGGCCGGACGCAGCAAGGACAAGCTCGCCACCGTCCGCGACGCGATCGGCGCGCCGGCGGACACGCCGCTGATCGTGGCCGACGCCGCCGATCCGGCGTCATTGAAGGCGATGGTCGATCAGACGAAGTCGGTGATCTCGACGGTCGGCCCATACCAGTTCTATGGCAACGAACTGCTGGCGGCCTGCGTCGCCTCGGGCACCGACTATTTCGATCTCTGCGGCGAGCCGCTGTGGATGCGCCAGATGATCGACAAGCATGAAGCGGCGGCGAAGGCGAGCGGCGCGCGCATCATGTTTTCGTGCGGGTTCGAACTCGGTGCCGTTCGAACTCGGCGCCTTCTTCGTGCAGGAGGAAGCGAAGCGGGTGTTCGGTGCGCCGGCGTCCCGCGTCAAGGGCCGGGTGCGCGACATGCGCGGCACGCTGTCCGGCGGCACCGCCGCGAGCGCCAAGGCGACGTTCGAGGCGGTCGCCAAGGATCTCAGCCTCGTTGCCATCCTCAAGGATGCGTTCGCGCTGACGCCAGGCTTCAAGGGGCCGAAGCAGCCGCCGGGCAGCAAGCCGCTCTACGAGGAAGACCTGCAATCCTGGGCGGCCCCCTTCATGATGGCACTGATCAACACCCGCAACGTCCACCGCTCGAACATGCTGATGGGCTTTCCCTACGGCAAGGAGTTCGTCTACGACGAGATGGTGCTGACAGGCGACGGTGAAAGGGGCGAGGCCAACACCAAACGGGTGATGGCTGCGAACACCGAAAAGACCGGTCCCGATGCGCCGAAGCCAGGCGAGGGACCGTCAAAGGAAGAGCGCGAGAACGGGCTCTACGATCTGCTCTATGTCGCGATTGCGCCCGATGGAAAGCAAGTCCGCGCGGCCGTGAAGGGTGACCGCGATCCCGGTTATGGCTCGACCTCAAAAATGATTTCGGAATGCGCGATCTGCCTGCTGCGCGATACGCCCGACGTGCCGGCGGGAATCTGGACGCCGGGAGCCGCGATGCAGCACAAGCTCATCAAGCGCCTGGTCGATCACGCCGGATTGACGTTCACGGTGGAGAAGTAATCGCAGTATCGTAGGGTGGGCAAAGCGCAGCGTGCCCACCATCTCACAGCTTGCTCGGTGATAGATGGTGGGCACGTCGCTTGCGCTCCTCTGCCCACCCTACGAAACCGTGCACGCCTCAAGCTTTCGTGCCCGCCTTCCAGCGCTCGGCGGCGACGAACATGCCCCACATCACACCGAGCATCAGCCAGAAGTGGCGCCAATGGTCGGTGTCGATGATAAAACTCTCGCCGACCGTGCCGACGAAGGCGGTGAAGATCGCGATATAGGCCGGCTGCCACGGTACGCGGACGAAGATATAGCGGAAGCCCGTCAGCACGGTGACGAAGACGAGCGCCGGGTAGCAGACGCCGGCGAGCCAGCCGCCCGACATGAATGCGTTCAAATAGGAATTGTGGGTGTCTTCCGGAAAGAAGCGGTTGAACTGCAGCGGTCCGATGCCGAGCGGCAGACCGAGCGCCATTTCAGCGCCGAGGACATGCCGGCCGAACCGGCCGAACCGGCCGGTGTCGTAACTCTGGTCGAAGCTGGCGCGCTGCTTGAAGAGGTCCGCCACCGAGCTCAGCGACAGCAGTACCGCAACGAGCGCTACCGCCAGAACGACGGCAACGAGCGCGGTGATGATAATGCGTGAGCGCTGCGCCTGCGAGCGACCGGTCAGCACCATCAGCAAAAGCATGAAGCCGGAAACGACGATCAATTGGCCCCACGCCGCGCGCGAGAACGACAGCAGGATGGCCAGCGAGATGATGCCGAATGCGATCGCGCTGCGGAGCGACTTGCCGAACCGGTCGGTGACGACGCTTTGCAGCGCAAGCGCCGCCGGCAGGATCAGGAACGCGCCGAGCACGTTCGGATCCTTGAACGTGCCGCGGGCGCGGTCATACAGCGTCAACAGATCGCGCCCGCCCGGAATGAGGTTGAAATAGCCGGCAATGCCCGCGAGCGAGGCAATCACCGCGCCGACGACGAGGCCGCGCCGGAGCATGTCGAGCCGGGCGTTGGTATCCTCCGAGATCACCATGGCGAACAACACGACCGTTATCGCCATGTACCAGGACGTCATGATCCAGTTCGGCACGTTGGGCCGGTCGAACACGGCGACCGAGCTGATGGTGTAGCCGATATTGATCAGGAACAGCAGCAGAAGCAGCGGAATGAATACCAGCCGCATCCGCAAGCCCGTTGCGAAAAAGATCACGGTGGCCAACAGCGTGACGATCTCGTAGGGCGAGGGTTCGATGAAGACGATGGCGATCGATGCCCCGGCGAGCCACACCAGGGCACGCTGCAAGGCCAGCACGCCGGGTGCTGCCGTTGCAGGCGCGTAGTAAATCCCGGCTGCCGCCGAATAGCTCATCGATGACTCACGCACTCACGCAACGCTACAAATTAAAACGCGACCATCAACTCAATACGCGTTCTCGCTCTTGGTGATCAGCGCCACCGGTGTCTTGAGCAGGATGTAGAGATCGAACAGCACCGACCAGTTCTCGATGTAATAGAGATCGAACTCGACGCGCTTCTGGATCTTTTCGTCGGTGTCGACTTCGCCGCGCCAGCCGTTGATCTGCGCCCAGCCGGTGATTCCCGGCTTGACGCGGTGGCGCGCGAAATAACCGTCGACGGCTTCGTCGTAGAGCCGGCTCTGAAACTTGCTCTGCACGGCGTGCGGGCGCGGGCCGACCAGCGAGAGGTTGCTCTTGAACACGACGTTGAACAGCTGCGGCAATTCGTCGAGGCTGGTCTTGCGGATGAAGCGCCCGACGCGGGTGACGCGCGCGTCGTTCTTCGTCACCATCTTGGCGGCGGCCGGATCGGCCATATGGTGGTACATCGAACGGAATTTGAGGACGTCGATGCGCTCGTTGTTGAAGCCGAACCGCTTCTGGCGGAACAGCACCGGCCCCGGACTGTCGAGCTTGACCGCGAGCGCGACCAGCCCCATCACGGGCAATGCCAGCACCAGGATCGCGAAGCCGACGACGTGGTCGAACAGCCACTTCATCACCAGGTCCCAATCGGTGATCGGCGCCTCGAACACGTCGAGCGTCGGCACCTCGCCGAGATAGGAATAGGAGCGGGGACGGAAACGCAGCTTGTTGGTATGGGCCGAAAGCCGGATGTCGACCGGCAGCACCCACAGCTTCTTCAGCATCGTGAGAATGCGGGTCTCGGCCGAGATCGGCAGCGCGAACAGCACGAGGTCGATGCGGGTGCGGCGCGCCAGTTCGACGATGTCGTCCACCTTGCCGAGCTTGGGGCTGCCGGCGCAGGTATCCATGGCGCGGTCGTCGTTGCGGTCGTCGAACACCCCGAGCACCTTGATGTCGGAATTGTCCTGGACCTGGAGCGCCCGCACCAGATCTTCGCCGTTCTCGTCCGCGCCCACGATGATGGTGCGGCGATCGAGCTTGCCCTGACGGGCCCAGCCGCGCACCAGCGAGCGCAAAAACAGCCGACCGGTCACCAGCGCTGCAAGGCCCGAGAAGAAAAACGCCGTGAGCCAGAGCCGGGAGATTTCGCTGCCGAGCTTGACGATGAAGGATGCACCGATGAACAGCAGAAACACCAACGCCCAGGACGAGATCAACCGGGTCATCTGTCGCAAATGTCCGCGGAACAACTGCACCTGGTAGAGATCGGCGGCCTGGAAGCAGATCACGGCCGTCGCGGCCATGGCGATGATCGCCGCGAGGAACTCCCAGGCAAAGCCGCTGAGCGCGACGACGTATCCGAAATACAGCGCGATGCCGATCGCGGAGAGGACCACGAAGTCGACGACGCGAACCACACCCGCGATCACGATCGGCGAATAGGCGCGGCCGACTTTCTGGTTGCTGACGGTAATGGCGGCCGGCGTAAGCCGGCGGCGGCGTTCGAGCGGCGGGTGACCGGCGGTGACGGTCATCGCGGCCGTCGCCGCGGCGTCGAGCATCGAGCGTGCGTTAATCGGTTCCACTTGTCCATATCCGTTCTGGAAGCAAGCACATGGGAACGTGCCTGCCGGTGCGGAATTTCCCACACCCACGGCTTAAGGGACAAATCGGAAGAAACGGTTACGCCGGTAACGTACGGTTAACGATTTCCAAACGCCTCGCGGTAGCCGGCGAACACGCCCTCGACCATCGCCTTCTGCGAAAAATGCATGAAGATCCGTTCGCGCAGCGATTTCGCGCGTTCACGCGTTGCGGCCGCATCCTTCAGCGCGGCTTCGATGGCGTCGGCCATGGCGGCCGTGTTGCTCGGCGCAAACAGGGCGTCGCCATGCTCGCCGAAAATCTCGGGGATGCCGCCGACTTGGGCGGCGATCATGGGAATGCCGGCCGCCGCCGCCTCGATCACGACATAGGGCATCGAGTCCCCGCGCGAGGGAACTACCAGCAGCGAGCCCTTGGAGAAGCCGTAGCGCGCCTTGACGTGGCCGATGAACCGCACGGCTTCGCCAAGGCCGAGTCTTTCCACCTGGCTCTTGAGGCTTGCGCTTTCCTCGCCGTCGCCGGCGAGCGTCAGCGTCACCGGATTTCCGGCGGCGCGCAGCTTCGCCACCGCGTCGATCAGCAGGTCGGCGCCCTTGATGTGGCGGAATTCGCCGACATAGATCAGGTCGGTGGCGTCATCGGCTTTCACGACCGGATCGAACTCGACGGCGGTGACGCCGTTGAAGACGCATTTTACCAGCCCCTTCGGGGTGCCGATGGTGCGCTGATAGGTGTTACGCGCAAACGCGCTTTCGAACAGGAACAGGTCGGTATCGTTCATCAGCGCGCGTTCGACGCGGGCGTAGATGTTACCCTTCAGCGTCGACAGCGGATAATGCAGCGAGCCGCCATGGGGGGTGTAGACGCGGATGCGGTCGCGGGAGGCGGTGCGCAGGCGCATGAAGGCGCCGGCCTTGGCGCCGTGGCCGTGCAGTACGTCCGGGTTCAGTTCGCGGATCATGCGCTGGAAGCGGGCCCACACCAGAAGATCGGTCGGCAGCGGCTCGCGGCGGATCGCCGTGCGGTGAACGCCGAGCTTGAGGCGCGGGGCGATTTCCGCCAGCGCCTGCTCGGCGCGTTCGCCGCCGGTGAGGCTGTCGGCGATGATGCCGACGTGATGGCCGCGATCGGCCTGGCCGTTGGCAAGATCGAGGATGTGACGAAAGATGCCGCCGACAGGCGCGCGCGTGGCGTGCAGGATCCGAAGCGGCTGACCGTCGACAAAAGGCATGAATCAGAACCAGCGTGCGCCGGTAGGCGCGCGCGCGGCAAACAGGCCGAAGTTGGGAGAGGGTGCGCCTCGCATCACGGGAATCCCGAAAAACTTGTCGTCCGATTAAGGCCTTCGATGGTTAACAAAAAGTGACGTTATGCCAATAGACGGTCCCCGCGGCCGGCGAAATAGGGCGAATTAACCCAGCGGCAACCATAATGGAGTGTACTCGCCCCGGGCTTGGGTGGACCGGCAGTTGGCCTCCGCGGGAGTGTGCGATGCGTTTGGCGTTCTGGCGTACAGGCAAGGACAAACCGGTGGTGCAGCGGGCCGCGGTGAGGCCTGCGCCTTTGGCTCCGAAGCCCGTCGCCACCCCCTCATCTGCTCCCTTATCCGGCGATCTCGACCTGCGGGCGCTCGGCCATGCGTTGATGCGCAAGCGGGCCTGGATCATCGTCCCGACGGTGCTGGCCCTGGTGGCGTCGCTCACCGCGGTCAACATGATTACGCCGCGCTACAAGTCGGAAGCGCGCATCCTGGTCGACGGGCGCGAAAACGTGTTCCTGCGGCCCAATGGCGAGCGTGGCGAGGAGCGCGGCGCGCTCGACGCCGAGGCCGTCACCAGCCAGGTGCAACTGGTGCAATCGCGCGATCTCGCCCGCGAAATCATCAAGAAGAACAAGCTCGCCGAACTCCCGGAGTTCGACCCGGTGCTGCGCGGCTCGTCGCCGATCAAGACGCTGCTCGCCTTGATCGGCATCGGGCGCGATCCGTTTTCGCTCACCCCGGAAGAGCGGGTGCTGGAAGCCTATTACGAGCGCTTCACGGCCTATGCGGTCGACAAGTCCCGCGTCATCGTCGTCGAGTTCCAGTCGCGAGATCCGGAGCTTGCCGCCCGCGTCGCCAATTCGATCGCCGAAGGCTATCTGGTGCTGCAGCAGGACGCGCGGCAGGACCAGGCAAAGGACGCGGTCAAATTCTATACCGGCAGGATCGACGAGCTGCGCAAGGAGGTTTCGCAGGCCGAATTGCGGGTCGAGGAGTTTCGTTCCAAGTCGAGCCTGTTCGTCGGCACCAACAACACGACGCTGTCCAACCAGCAGATGGGGGAGCTCAACACCCAGCTCATCAACGCGCGTGCACTGAAGTCCGATGCGGAAACCAGGGCGCGGCTGATCAAGCAGATGCTCGATACCGGCAAGCCGATCGAAGCTTCCGAAATTCTCAATTCAGAGCGGATCCGCGGGTTGTCGGAGCGGCGCGCCACGCTGCGCACCCAGCTTGCCGAACAGTCTTCCACGCTGCTCGGCGGCCATCCCCGCATCAAGGAATTGAAGGCGCAGCTCGTAGATATCGATCGGCAGTTGCGCGAGGAAGCGAGCACGGTGTCCGGTTCACTGGAGAACGACGCGCGCCTCGCCAGCGGCCGGGTCGAGAGTGCCATGGCGAGCCTCGAACAGTCGAAGCGACAGGCGTCCTCGAACAATGGCCAGGACGTTCAGCTCCGTGCGCTGGAGCGCGATGCCAAGGTCAAGCGTGACCAGCTGGAATCGTTTCTCGCTAAAAACCGCGACGCGAGCGCGCGTGAAAACCTCGACGCGACGCCGACCGACGGCCGCATCATCTCGCGCGCCACCGTTTCCAACACCCCGGCCTATCCGAAGAAGCTGCCGATCGTGCTGATCGCGACACTGGCGACCTTGCTGCTCACCTCGGGCGCGATTGCGACCGGCGAGCTGTTGCGCATGACCGCGCCGCCGGCCCGCGATGCGATTGCGCCGGAAGTGGTGTTCGAGCACTGCACCGGCCATCGTTCCGGTGCGCTGGCGGAACCGGTGCGCGCGCCGGCCATCGCGCCCGAGCTTCCCGCTGCACCAGCGGTCGAGGCCGGCGAGATGGCGGAACCGGAGCTGATCGAGCCTGCGATGGATTCTCCGCGGATCGCTTCCACGCCGGAAACCAGCGAAGCCCAGGAGGTAGCGGATACGCTCATCATTACGGGGGCACGCAAGGTGACCGTGCTGGGCACCGCATCCAGCGACGGCATCACCCTGACGACGCTGACGCTGGCGCGGCTGATGGCGCGGCAGTCGAAAGTCGTGGTCGTCGATCTCGTCGGATCTTCGCCGACGATGGCCGCGATGTCATCCGATCCGGTTGCGCCGGGCCTTGCCGAACTGATGCAGGGCGAAGCGTCGTTTTCGCAAATCATCACCAAAGACCGGCAGTCGCGCGCTCATCTCGTCAGTGCCGGACGCCCCGGCTTCGATCGCGCGCATCTGCAATCGCCGCGGTTGACGCTCGCAATCGACGCGCTGCTGCGGGTGTACGAGCATGTGCTGCTGGATGCCGGCGCGGCCTCCGACCTGCCGGCCGAACTGCTGACGTCGCAGGCGCAGGCGGTGGTGGTGCCCGAAGCGTCGATGCCGCAGGACGCACGCGACATGATGTGCGACCAGCTCAGGGCGGTCGGCTTCTTGGAGGTGACGATGCTGAGCGAGCCGTGCGAGGTGGACGACGCAGTCGAGCCAGGCCCGCGTTTCGTGGCGGCTTGAAGGAATTCGTAGGGTGGGCAGAGCGCAGCGTGCCCACCATCCAACAGTTTGCACTCTGATAGATGGTGGGCACGGCGCTATCGCGCCTTTGCCCACCCTACATTTTTCACCAATTCAGCTGAACGCGTTGCGCAGCTTTTGCGCCATTTCCAGCAGCGCCGGATTGTGCTTCACCAGCCGCTTGGTGCGGTTGAGGCCTGACATCAATCCGGCGGCGAGCTTGCCGCGCTGGTTGAGTGGGATGAAGCTGTCGAAGATCGGCTCGTCGCTCTTGCAGAACAGCCGCTTGTAGTCGTCAGACCCGATGCCGAGATCGAGCGCGCGATAACCCTTGCCGGCGTAGCGATCGATGATGTCACGCATCAGGATCAGGCCGGGGCTGTATTTCGAATGCGCCGACATCGTGTAGGTATTGAACATCATCGAGAAGCGGTGGCCGTCGGCGACACCGGCGAAGATTGCGATCACTTCCTCGTCGCATTCCAGCGCGTGGATATCGATGGCGTGGCCGCCGCCGGCGAGCGGCGCGGTGCAGGCGCAGCGGACGAATTCCTCGATGCCGGGCTCGGCGAACACGTTCGGCAGCTTCTGTTCGGCCATCCGCTGCGGCTTGACGCGGAAGAACCAGTCGAGCAGCCGCACGATATCGGCTTGCGACGTCGCCACGTGGCTGCGATAGCCGGGCAGTGACTCCAGCTTGCGCGCCTTGCCCTTGAGACGGCGGCGGAACGAATTGCTGATCAGCGTCTCGGGCGCGGCGCCAGGCTCCATCACCAATACCGGGCAATCATTGGCGGAGGGCTGATGCGGCAGCAGTGCAAACGGATTTGGCAGATCGCGCCAGCGCATCGGTTGCTGATGCAGCGTAAGGACGTCGGCTTCGGATCGCAGCGAGATCGCCGCGATCAGGTCTTCGAGATCGGCCTGCGTCGCGCTTGCGGCGAAATCGCGGTCGAACAGCGCCATGTTGAAGGTGGAATGCTTGCCGCCCATGAAGCCCGCGCAACGCGCGCCGTAGGCGTGCCGGAGCGCAAGCGGCAGCAGCAACAGCGGACGGCGCTCGGCGTCATAGGCGATCACGATGAAGGGAACGAGGCCTTCGCGCTCGCCGACCTGGCGCTGCCAGGCACTGAGGAAGTCGAAGCGCTGATACGGCGTGAAGGAGGTCTGGGCGGTTTCGAGGTTGCGCCAGATACTTTCGGCCGTGCTCGAGATCGTGGACGATGTCGATGCTGGCGATGCGGCCCGCCTTCGACCACGCATTTGCATCCGCCGTGCGGTCTTCAATCGCGGCAGCCATGGTCATCGCAGAGCCCGTGTTATATGAATTCGTTTACAATTTGCGGCTTTGGCCGACCTTCGCAGGGAAATGTCAACAAAGGGTAATCCATTCCGGCCGCGCGGGGCAGCGTGGCCGGTTTGGTTGAGGGTGGGACGGTGGCGTCGGATATGGGATTTTGGCGGCGGGCCGGGATGGAGCTCGCCTTTTTCAGCGGTTATTCGAGGCTGAGGGAACGCAGCAGAGGTGGCGCCGGCGTCATCCTGCGGTTCGAGCGCGTGCGTCCGCGCGACAGCCGTCCGTTCCAGCCGAATCGTTGGCGTGAAATCACGCCGCAATTTCTGGAGCGGGTGATCCATGCGTTGAAGCGCTGGAATTTTGATCTCGTGACGATGGACGAAGTGTGCCGGCGGGCGGTCACGCTGCCGAACCCCAACCGGTTCGCCTGTCTGACCTTCGACGGCGCCAGCAAGGACGTCATCACGCAGGCCTGGCCGGTGTTGTCGAAGCACGGCGTGCCCTTCACCGTCTACCTGCCGACGGCGTTTCCGGACGGCATCGGCGAAGCCTGGTGGCTCGCGCTGGAGGACGTGATCGCGCGCGAGCCGCGCATCAGCCTGATCATCGACCGCCAGGAACGGCGTTTTGCCACCGGCACCGTGGCGGAGAAGCACGACACGTTCGAATTTCTGGCGAGCTGGCTGCGGACCTTGCCGCCGCCGGATCTGTCGTTTGCGATCCACGACCTCTGCAAGCGCTACTCGGTCGATCTCGCAGGCTTGTCGCGCAACGCATCGATGGATTGGGACGATCTGGCAAAACTCGCCGCCGATCCGCTGGTGACGATCGGCAGCGCCACGGTGAACTACCACGCGCTGTCCAACCTGAAGGAAGCCGACGCGCGCCGCGAAATGACCATGGGCAAGGCGGTCGCGGAGACGGCGTTGCGCCGCGTCGGCCATTTCGCTTATCCGTTCGGCGATCCAAAATCCTGGCGCCGCGCGCATGTCGTGATGGCGCAGAGGCAGGTTTCGCCAGCGCGGTATCGACGATCCCGGCGTCGTCGAGGCGAGGGGATACACCAATCTCCACGCGCTGCCGCGGATCGCCTGGGACGGACGGCAGGCCTCGCTGCGCATGCTGCGCGTGATGTTGTCGGGGCATGTTTCCGCAGGTCCGGCGAGCGGGATATCTAAACCCGGGATGCGGCGGCTTGGCGATGTCCGAATTACCCGGAGCCTGCGGTAGAGTTGACGCCCTGCAGTCATCGGAACTCTCTGGCGGCGTCAAGGAAGTTCGGATGGGAGAAGAGCGCGTTCGCTGTCTTCCTCGCGGCGTGGGGGTTTGCGATTGGAGCAGGTTTGCGGGCTTCGGGCCTGTCGTTGGGTCCGTTTGTCACGCTCGGGATGGTTCCATAGCGATGGACCTATGGCCGTGTGTTGGAGCCTGGTGTGCTCTGACGGTGGAGTTCAGGCAGCCAGAGCAACTGTCGGCCTCCAAATCTTGGCAGAGTAGAAGAAGTAACCCCGGCGCCAAGCGCATCGCTCGTCAATCGGACTAACTCTAGGCCGCGCGGTCCGGCCGCTGCATCCAGCTCACGATCGGCATCGCCGGCAGCACCCAGCCCAGACCCGCCACGACATAGAAGATCGCCTGCAGCAGGCCGGAAGCGGCCAGCCACGGCGTCTGGGCGATGGTCATTCCGAGCAGCGACCACACCACGACCAGCACCAGAAGGGCGATGGTTCCGAAGAATTTGCGGGTGCGTATCGTCATGGCGGATATGCGGGCCTTTGGCGGGTTGCGCGCGGGAAGGGGCGGACTATAAGGGGCGCGCCAATTCAATCAAGCGCGCCATCGGCGCTGCAAGACGGGTTTCATGACCGCTGGTTCCGCACAACAGGGCCCATATCACGGCGCCGTCAAAGGGTGGCTGATCGTCGTGGCCGCGCTGATCGCGGTCATGGTGCTGGTCGGCGGCGCCACGCGGCTGACCGAATCCGGATTGTCGATCGTCGAATGGAAGCCGGTCACCGGCACGCTGCCGCCGCTCAACGAGGCGCAGTGGCTGCAGGCGTTCGAGGGCTACAAGGCCATCCCGCAATACCGCGAACTCAACGCCGGCATGAGCCTTCATGAATTCAAGACCATCTTCTGGTGGGAATGGAGCCACCGCCTGCTCGGGCGCGTGATCGGCGCGGTCTATCTGCTGCCGTTCCTGTTCTTCCTGTGGCGCGGCGCGCTCAGTGCCGAGCTGAAGAAGCGGCTGTGGGTGATCTTCGCGCTCGGCGCGCTGCAGGGCGCGGTCGGCTGGTGGATGGTGGCGTCGGGCCTGACGCATCGCACCGAGGTGTCGCAATATCGGCTGGCGACGCATCTCATATTGGCGCTGATCATCTTTGCCTCGATCGTCTGGACGCTGCGGCGGATGAGCGCGCGTCCGCAGCTTGCCGTTACCGGGCGGCTGAAATTCTCCGCCGTCGCCTTGCTAGGCCTGACGTTCATCCAGCTCTATTTCGGCGCGCTGGTCGCGGGCCTGCGGGCGGGCAGGGTGTACAATACCTGGCCCGAGATCGACGGCGCCTTGATTCCGTCGGCGGCGCGGCTGTGGTTCGAGGACGCCGTGGTGGCGCAATCTGTTCGACAACACGCTCACCGTGCAGTTCGAGCACCGCATGACCGCCTATGCGCTGCTGATCCTGGCCGTGCTTCACGCCATCGACGCCATGCGGTCGCGGGCCGGCGGGGCCGTCGTCGGCGGCGCATGGGCGCTGGTGGTGGCGATCATCCTGCAGGCTGTGCTCGGCATCCTGACCTTGCTGCATCAGGTGCCGATCGATCTGGCGTTGGCGCATCAGGCCGTCGCGATCGTGGTGCTGACGCTTGCGGTGTTGCAGACCGAACGCCTGGTTGCGCGCCGTGCGACGCACGACCGGCATCAACTGGTTCTGCCGCTCGGCCAGCCCGGCTGAAATTGAGCGATTCTAATCTGCCGCGCATTCCTCGAAGTGCTCGATTTGCAGGGCTTTCCTGCAGCGCTTTGCTTCTGACGCGTTTGTGTTGGGCGGCGGCGCTTTACTTGGACGGTCGGGACGATAAAACGAGCCGAAACAGGTTCGTTCCATGTCCTCAGCATTCATCCAGGCCGCAATCATCCTGCTCCGCGAGGGGCTTGAAGCCATGCTCGTGATCGCAGCACTGGCGGGCTATCTGACCAAGGCCGGGGCTGCGCATCGGGTCCAGGCACTGTATGGCGGCGCACTCGTTGCCGTCGGCGCCAGCATCATCGCGGCCTGGGCGTTTGCGGTGTTCAATTCGGGCGACCACAGCGACGTCCTCGAAGGCATCATCATCCTGTTCGCCGCCGCCCTGATGCTCTATGTCAGCGGCTGGCTGATCGTGAAGCAGGATCCGCGCGGCTGGCAGGAATATCTCGCGCACAAGGCCGATTCCGCGCTGTCGCAGGATACGGTGTGGGCGGTCGGCGCGCTGGCTTTCCTTGCCGTGTTCCGCGAGGGCGCCGAAACCGTGCTGTTCATCAACGCGCTGGCGACGGCCGAAGGCGGCTGGAGCGCCGGCCTGTTCGCCGGCCTGCTGGCGGCGACCGCAGGCCTCGCCGTGCTGTTCTATTTCATCAACCTGATTGCGCGAAAACTGCCGCTGCGACCGCTCTTCATCGTCACCTCGGCGTTCCTGTTCGTGATGGCGATCAAGTTCATCGGCGAGGCCGTGCAGGAATTCCAGGAGCAGGCGATCATCACGGTTACGGAGGTCAAGGGCTCGGCCTTCCTGAGCGCGATCGGCCTCAATCCTTCCATGGAAGCCCTGACGATCCAGGGCCTGGTGATCCTGTTTACGCTGGCGACCTATTCGGTGTTCCAGCGCAACAGCCGCCTGATGCGCGAGAGCCAAGGCCAATGCGCTCCGGCTGAGTAGCTCGCTGCGCTACGCGGCCTGCCGATTGAGGTCGAGATAGTCGAGGCCGATATCGAGCGCGGCGGAGCTGTGGGTCAGCCAGCCGGCGGAAATCAGGTCGACACCGGTTGCGGCGATCGCCTTGGCGGTCTCGGCCGTGATGCGGCCGGAGGCTTCGGTGATCGCCCGGCCGGCCGTCATCGCCACGGCCTTCCGCAATTCGTCCACCGTCATGTTGTCGAGCAGCACGGCATCCACGCCGATCGCGAGAACCTGTTCGAGCTGGACCAGCGTATCGACCTCGATCTCGATCTTGACGAGATGGCCGGCATGCGCCCTTGCGCGCTCGATCGCGGTCCTGACGCCGCCGGCCAGCGCGATGTGGTTGTCCTTGATCAGGATCGCGTCGTCGAGGCCAAAACGGTGATTGCTGCCGCCGCCGGCGCGCACCGCGTATTTTTCCAGCGCGCGCAAGTCCAGGCGTGGTCTTGCGGGTGCAGACGATCCGCGCCTTGGTGCCTTGCGTCGCCGCGACCAGCGAGGCCGTCGCGGTGGCGACGCCGCTGAGATGGCAGAGGAAGTTCAGCGCCGTCCGCTCGCCGGTCAATAGCCCGCGCGCCGGCCCTCTCGATGGCGGCGATCACGTCTCCCGGCGCCACCACGCTGCCGTCCGGCCGCTCGGCGGTCAGGCGGATGGCGGGATTGACGAGCTGAAACGCAGCCTGCGCGATGTCGAGCCCGGCCACGACGCCGGGCTGGCGTGCGCGCAGCACGAGCGAGGCCGTCTTGTCGGCCGGCACGATCGCATCCGCCGTGATGTCGCCGGCGCGCCCGAGGTCTTCGAGCAGGGCGGTGCGCACCAGCGGTTCGTACATGAGAGGGAGAAGCGGGGTAAGCGTCATGGCTGGGCACTCCCGACAGACAGGGATTTGGTTTCGACGACGTCGCGCGCGGTGTCGAGCGCGTCCGCGAGCGAGATGAACGACGGCGCGGCCGCGGGCAGGGCGTCCGGAAAATCGTTGCGGAAATGCCCGCCGCGGCTCTCCTCGCGCCGCCAGGCGGCGATTGCGATCATCAGTCCGACGAGCGCGGGATCGGCCGCCGCGCTCAGACCGCTGGCGAGTGGATAGAGGCCACGGATCGCGCGTTCGATTCCATGTCGCTCGCGGAGCACGCCGAGGCCCTGCGACAGGATCGGCCGAACGGCCGAAGGGTCGGACGCAACTGGAAGCGTGTTGGCCGCGCGTGCCTTCGACGGATGACGACCCACGCCCCGAACGCTTTCCGCCACCCATTGCGCGCAGACGATCGCTTCCATCAGCGAATTGCTGGCGAGCCGGTTGGCGCCGTGC
Organism: uncultured Alphaproteobacteria bacterium; assembly: GCA_963783115.1. GTDB lineage: Bacteria > Pseudomonadota > Alphaproteobacteria > Rhizobiales > Xanthobacteraceae > Bradyrhizobium. The sequence goes on from CAWAMK010000016.1 coordinate 54,854, forward strand.
AGCCCGGTGCGGCTGACTTCGCCGCAAGCCCACAGGCCGTCGACCGTGCTGCGGCCTTCGATATCCACCGCGATCCCGCCCATGTGGTAGTGCACCGCCGGCCGCACCGGAATCGGATCGGTCGCCGGATCGATCCCGGCCATCCTGCAGAACGCGGAAATCACCGGATAGCGTTTTGCGAATTCCGCGCCCGGATGTTGTCGCGCGTCGAGGAAGACGCGATGTCCTTCCGCGCGGCGGCGCCACACCGCGCGGGCAACGATATCGCGGGGCGCGAGTTCGGCGCCGGGCTGATCGGCCATGAAGCGTTGTCCGGTATCGTCGATCAGGATCGCGCCGTCGCCGCGCACGGCTTCCGTCACCAGCGGCATCGGCCGCGACGGCCCGTCGAAGCGCGGTCGGGTGAAACTGGATGAATTCGAGATCGGCAGAGTGTTGCACCCGCGCGTGCCGCCAGCGCCAGTCCCTGGCCAAAACAGCCGGCGGGGTTGGTGCTGTCCAGGAACAGCCCGCCGATGCCGCCCGTCGCGATCACGACACGGCCGGTCTCGATCGACGAGCGGACCCTGCGCATTCACCGCGAGCACGCCCTTGATGGCATTGTCCTCGACAATCAGGCTGCGCGCCTCGACGCCTTCCAGCAGCGTGATCGTCGGGCAGCGGCGGACGGCTGCGATCAGCGCCGCGCATGATCTCGCGCCCGGTACCGTCACCGGTGGCGTGCACGATGCGGTTGCGGCCATGCGCGGCTTCCAGCCCGAGCCGCCAGCCGCCGTCCGCCCGCCGGTCGAAGGCGACGCCAAGTCGGGCGAGATGTTCGACCGCCGCAGGCGCCGCATGCACGATGCGGCTTGCGACGGCTTCGTCGCACAGGCCGGCGCCGGCGGCGAGCGTGTCGGCGAGGTGCAGGGCAGGGTCATCGTCGTCGCCCATCGCGGCGGCAAGCCCGCCCTGCGCCCACAGGCTCGAAGCTTCCGCGCCGAGCGGCGCCTTCGACAGCAGTACGACCGGCTCCGGCGCCATTTGAAGGGCCGTCATCAAGCCGGCGGCACCGCCGCCGATGATGACGGCTTGGTTGTCGAACGCTGAAATCTGCGTGCTCATAGCGCCAGCATCCTTTCGACGGCGCGCCGTGCGGGCGCGGCAATAGCGGGATCGATCGTCACCTCGTGCCGGCCGGTCTCCAGCGCATGGCGGATGTTCTTCAGCGTGATCCGCTTCATGTGCGGGCACAGATTGCACGGCCGGATGAACTCCACGTCGGGGTGGAGCACCGAAACATTGTCGCTCATCGAGCATTCCGTCAGCAGCACGACGCGGGGCGGCCGCTTCTGGCCGACGAAGTCGGACATCGCCGCCGTCGAGCCCGAAAAATCGGCTTCCGCGACCACCTCGGGCGGGCACTCCGGATGCGCCAGCACCGTCACATCAGGATGGTTTTCGCGCAATTGCCTGACGTCGGCCGCCGTGAACAGCTCGTGCACCTCGCAATGGCCCTTCCATGCGATGATCTTCACGTCGGTCTGCGCGGCGATGTTCTGCGCGAGATATTCGTCCGGCAGCATGATCACGCGCTCGGCGCCGAGCGACTCCACGACCTTCAGCGCATTGCCCGAGGTGCAGCAGATATCGGATTCCGCCTTCACCGCGGTGGTGGTGTTGACATAGGTGACGACGGGCACGCCGGGATAGCGCTGCCGCATCAGCCGCACGTCCTGCGCCGTGATGGAGTCGGCGAGCGAACAGCCGGCCGCGAGGTCGGGGATCAGCACGGTCTTTTCCGGGTTCAGCAGCTTTGCCGTCTCGGCCATGAAGTGCACGCCGGCCAGCACGATGATGTCGGCATCGACCTTGGTGGCTTCGCGCGCCAGCAGCAGGCTGTCGCCGACGATGTCGGCGACGCCGTGGAAGATTTCAGGCGTCTGGTAGTTGTGCGCGAGGACGACGGCGTTGCGGCTTCGCTTGAGCTCGAGGATGGCGTCGACGTCCTCGGCGAAGGTGGCCCATTCCGGCGGCGGGATGACCCGCTTGACCCGGTCGTAAAGCTCTGCGGAACGTGCGCGTGTGGTGGAGCTGAGGTTCGCCATTTATACTCTCCATGAGCATATCTTGGCTTATACTTATCCTGAGCATAACCGATGTCAAGTGCGCGAAAGCGGGAGCTTGGTTCCGGCGACCGCCCGTTCCGCCAGCACGCCGTGGCGAAACCGGAACAGTTTGGCGGGGCGGCCGACCGTGTCGGCGGCGATTGCGCCAGTTTCCTCAACGAGTTGCTGCTGCTCGATGAGGCGGCGAAAATTCTGCTTGTGGACCAGCCGGCCTGCAAGCGCCTCAACACTGCGTTGCAGTTGCAGCAGGGTGAATTCCGCCGGCATCAGTTCGAATACCACGGGGCGGTATTTGATTTTCGCGCGCAGCCGCGCGATGCCGGTCGCGAGAATGCGGCGGTGGTCGCCCGGTCATCGGCCGGCCGGGAATGACGGTCGTTGCGTTGGCGCCGTCACGCACGGCTTCCGGAATCAGGCCGGCCTCGTAGAGCAGCTCATAGCGCTGCAGCACCAGTTCCTCGTTCCATTCACGCTCGTCGAAGCCGAACGTGATGGCGACGCGCTGCCAGCGTTCGCGCTGCAGGCCGGCGGTGTCAGCCGATTTCGACCACGCCCGCAGCCGCGAGGCCAATGTCTTCGCCAGCGCGGCGGGCAGGCCGGACCGTTGATCTTCCCAGGGGAAATACTCGTACCAGCCCGACCAATGCGCCTCAAAGCCCTGGCCGACCTTGTCTTCCCGCGTGAGGCCGAGATAGCTGATCGAGATCGAATGCGGCGATTTGGCATCGCCGCCGCGGCCGCGGTCGGCGAACGTGTACAGCTGCTCGACATAGCCGAGCGGATGGCCGGTCTGCGCCTCGACCCATGCGCGCAATCCCGTCTGCAGCGAGCGGTGGGTAAACTCGAACGGGCCGCTCGGCAGCGCGCCGTCGTTCGCGATGGTCATGATCATGGGCTCGCCGTCGGTGACGGCGACGAGCACGGCGACGAGGTCCACTGTGGTCGCGTTGGCCGCGCCCGTCTTGCTGGCTTTCCGCAGTCCCCCTGCCACGTCGGTTTTCCGTCCCCGTTGTTTGGTCAGTATGCGTTTAGCAATAGCCATAGACGCCGCAAGCGTAGGGCAGCCGGTTCCAGAACGAGGGGCTGCCGTAATAGGGACCGTCATAGCTGTAGGAATGCGTGGTGCCGTAATAGCCGGGCAGCGTGGAAGAGCCCGGCAGCAGCGGCGTGCCGAAGATGCGCGGCGCATAGGGTTCGATGCCACCGGAGATCAACGGCAGATCGAGGCTTTCTTCTTCGACCACCACCGTGCGGCCACGGCGCACGTAAAGCGGCGCGGCGCCGGGGGCGACGGTGGTGCGGTATTTGTAGTGCATGCGGGGCAGGCCTGACGGCAACTGGCCGGCGGCGCGAACCGCGGCGCGGCGGGCGGCGGCAGACTTCTCGGTCCGCTTTGCTGCGGCCGGGCTGGCAGCGGGTTTTGTTGCGGCGGCCGGGGGCGCTTCCGTCTTGGCCGTAGCCGGAGGTTCGGCGGGCTTTGCGACGGCAGGGCCGCCGGCGGGGCTCGCCGCGGCGGGGGCGTCGGCGGGCTTGGTGGCGCCGGAATCCTGCGCCGCAGCGGTTCCGACCGCGAACATCGCGGCCAGGAATGGCGTCGTCCAGCGCAGCATCGTCAACTCCGAATCATCAAGGGCGGCTCAGCGCCACTTTATGCCGGAATACGCGTTAGCGAGAGGGGGGCATTTCCGTCATGGCCGGGCTTGTCCCGGCCATCCACGTCTTCCTTCTGCGGTTTCCAAAGACGTGGATGCCCGGGACAAGCCCGGGCATGACGAGGTCTTTTTGGACGAGACCCTTACGCGCGTCAGCGCCTGCTCCAGATCCGCGATCAGATCTTCCTTGTCCTCGATGCCGATCGACAGCCGCACCACGTCGGGCGCGGCACCGGATTTCACCTTGGCGGCGTCGTCGAGCTGGCTGTGGGTGGTCGATGCCGGGTGGATCACCAGCGAGCGGGTGTCGCCGACATTGGCCAGATGCGAGAACAGTTTCAGGTTCGACACCAGATTGACGCCGGCATCGTAGCCGCCGCGCAGGCTGAAGGTGAACACCGCGCCGGCGCCCTTCGGCGCGTATTTGCGCGCGAGCTTGTTGTACTCGTTGCTGGCAAGCCCGGCATAGTTCACCGACGCCACGGCGGAATGGCCGGCGAGGAATTCCGCGACCGCCTTGGCGTTCTCGCAATGCTTCTGCATGCGCAGCGGCAGCGTCTCGATGCCGGTCAGGATCATGAAGGCGTTGAACGGCGAGATCGCCGGACCGAGGTCGCGCAGGCCCAGCACGCGGCAGGCGATCGCGAAGGCGAAATTGCCGAACGTCTCCTGGATCCGGATGCCGTGATATTCCGGCCGCGGTTCGCTGAGCATCGGATATTTGTTGTCCTTCGACCAGTCGAAGGTGCCGCCGTCGACGATGATGCCGCCGAGCGAATTGCCGTGGCCGCCGAGAAACTTTGTCAGCGAGTGCACGACGATGTCGGCGCCATGGTCGATCGGGCGGATCAGATACGGCGTCGCCAGCGTGTTGTCGACGATCAGCGGCACGCCGGCCTTGCGGGCCACTTCCGCGATCGCCTCGATGTCGGTGATGCTGCCGGCGGGGTTGGCGATCGACTCGATGAAGATCGCCTTGGTGCGCGGCGTCACCGCGCGTTCGAAACTTGCGATATCGTCGGGATCGGCCCACGCCACGTTCCAGCCAAAGCTCTTGAACGCGTGGGTGAACTGGTTGATCGAGCCGCCATAGAGTTTTCGCGCGGCGATGAATTCGTCGCCGGGCATCAGCAATTGCTGCAGCACGACGACCTGCGCGGCGTGTCCCGAGGCAACCGCGAGCGCCGCGGTGCCGCCCTCCAGCGCGGCAACGCGCTCTTCCAGCACGGCGGTGGTGGGATTGCCGATGCGGGTATAGATGTTGCCGAACGCCTGCAGCCCGAACAGCGAGGCGGCGTGGTCGGCATCGTTGAACACAAAGGACGTGGTTTGATAGATCGGCGTCACCCGCGCGCCGGTGGTGGGATCGGGCTGCGCACCGGCATGCACGGCGAGGGTCGAAAATCCCGGGAGACGATCGGTCATACTATCCGTCCTGTTGTTCTGGCTTGTTTCAAAATGCGCGGCATGCTGATCGCAGCCGCGCGCGCCGTCAAGTTCGGGGGATCACAAAAACGGACGTACTTCTTCACGCCACCTTGTCGAAACGTTTATTTCATATTCAGGTTACGTGGATTCGCTTTTGTTCTTCGCGGCGCGGTCCGATGCCGCGGTGGCGCCGCCGCCGACGCTGGTCCGGTTCAGCGACAGCCGCATGCCCTGAACAGGGACCGGCGCGCGCTTCGAACTCAGCGTGCGCGAATTGACGCCCATCCATGAAATCTCCGACGACAGCCGGCCATACTCGATCTTCGGGCAGCGGTTCATCACCACCTTGATGCCGGCGGCTTCGGCCTTCTCCGCCGCCGCATCGTCGCGCGCGCCGAGTTGCATCCAGATCACCTTCGGCAGCGGCGACAATGTCAGCGCCTCGTCGACGACCGGCATGATGTGGCTGGAATTGCGGAAGATGTCGATCATGTCGACGGGACGGTCGATCTCCGACAGCGAAGCGACGAAGGGCTTTCCGAGCAGGCTCTTGCCGACATGGCCGGGATTGACCGGGATCATGTCGTAGCCGCGCTGCGCCAGATATTTGAAGGCGAAGTAGCTGGGCCGCACATTGACCGGCGAGGCACCGACCATCGCGATCGATTTCACGCCGTTGAGGATGCCGCGGATGTAATTGTCGTCGTAATTGTCGTGGTTCATTCTATCCTCTGCGTCATTGCGAGCGCGCGAAGCAATCCATCTTCCGTAGCGCCTGGATGCTTCGCCGCGCTCGCAATGTCGTCATTTATCCTGCCACTTCGGATCGCGCTTTTCGATGAAGGCGCCGATGCCTTCCTCGGCGTCGCGCGCCATCATGTTTTCGGTCATCACTTCCGCCGCGTAACGATAGGCGTCGGCGAGGTTCATTTCGGCCTGGCGGTAGAACGCCTCCTTGCCGAGCTTGACGGTGTAGGACGATTTCAGCGCGACCTTCTGCGCCAGTGCGATCGCCGCATCGCGTTCGGTGCCGGCGGCGACGACGCGGTTGACGAGGCCGATATTCTTGCGCCGTCGCCGCCGAAATCGGCTCGCCCGTGAGCAGCATCTCCATCGCCTGCTTGCGCGGGATGTTGCGCGACAGCGCCACCATCGGCGTCGAACAGAACAGCCCGATATCGACGCCGGGGGTGGCGAAGCCCGCGACCTCGGAGGCGACCGCGAGATCGCAGCTCGCCACCAGCTGGCAGCCGGCGGCGGTCGCAATGCCCTGCACGGCGGCCACGACCGGCTTCGGCAGCTGCACGATCGCCTGCATCATCGCGCTGCAGGCGTTCATGATCTGCCCGAAATAGATCCGGCCGCGATCGACGTCGCTGCGCCGCGCGGTCAGCTCCTTCATGTCGTGGCCCGCGGAGAACGCCGGACCGTTGGCGGCGATGACGACGGCGCGGACGCTGTTGTCGTCATGGATCTGCTTTCAGCGCGGCGTGCAGCTCGGCGATCAGGCCCTCCGACAGGCTGTTGCGCGCCGCCGGCCGGTTGAGGGTGAGCAGGCGGATGCTGCCGACGTTTTCCTGGAGCAGGACCGGAGGTTGCGGCGTGGGGGCGCGGGCAGTCTGGGCGGGCATTTCTGAGCTTTTCACTCCGGGATTTTCATTTGGGCTTTTGCGACAACCTAATGTAACAGCCCCCCTTAAGCGAGGGCAGGGGGCGGTATGGCGGCAGCGAAAATGAGCGTGGCTGAGCTGGAGGAGTTCCTTCGCAGGGAATTCCCGCAAGTCTTCGGCGATGGCGCCATCACCATCGAGGGCGCCGACGGCGAGACCTGCCGGCTGCGGCGTCGCTATGACGAGCGCATGCTGCGTCCGGGCGGCACGGTGTCCGGGCCGACGCTGATGGAGATGGCCGATTTGGCGATGTATGTCGTGCTGCTCTCGGCCATCGGCCCGGTCGGCCTTGCCGTGACGACCAATCTCAACATCAATTTCCTGCGCAAGGGTCTGCCGGGGCAGGACGTGCTGGCCGCCGCGAAGCTCTTGAAGCTCGGCAAGCGGCTGGCGGTCGGCGAGGTCAGCCTGCTGTCGGGCGCGTCACCCGATCCGATCGCCCATGTGACGGCGACCTATTCCATTCCAAACAAATAGCGTTTCTGACGGTAATATAACACCATATTTATAAGCTGTTGTTTTTGCAGTATTAATTTGCACGTTTTGGCGTTGACGGATAACCGCCCGTTCTCTAGAAACCCGCTCATTCGGCGCATCTGGCGCCGATTTCCATTTTCACGGATTTCCTCACATGAAAACCTATTCGGCAAAGCCCGCCGATGTGACGAAGAAGTGGGTCTTGATCGACGCCAAAGGTCTGGTGGTCGGCCGGCTCGCTACCCTGGTTGCGATGCGGTTGCGCGGCAAACACCTCCCGACCTACACGCCCCACGTCGATTGCGGCGACAACGTCGTCATCATCAACGCGGCGCATGTCGTGCTGACCGGTCGCAAGCGCGACAACAAGGTCTATTACAAGCACACCGGCTTCATCGGCGGCATCAAGGAACGCACCGCGAAGTCGATCCTCGAAGGTCGCTTCCCCGAGCGCGTGCTCGAGAAGGCCATCGAGCGCATGGTTCCCCGCGGTCCGCTCGGCCGCGTGCAGATGGGCAATCTGCGCGTTTATCCCGGCGCCGAACACCCGCATGAAGCCCAGCAGCCCGAGACGGTTGATATCGCTTCGATGAACCGCAAGAACATGAGGGCCGCATAAGATGTCGGATACCATGCAGTCTCTCGATCAGTTGTCGTCGCTGAAGACGGCGATCTCCCCGGAAGCGCCGAAATACGTCAAGAAGGTCGACAAATACGGCCGCGCCTATGCCACCGGCAAGCGCAAGGACGCGGTCGCCCGCGTCTGGATCAAGCCGGGCGCCGGCAAGATCGTCGTCAACACCCGTGAAGTCGAGGTCTATTTCGCCCGCCCGGTGCTGCGCATGCTGATCCAGCAGCCGCTGGTCGCCGCTGCCCGCGCCGGCCAGTACGACGTCATCTGCACGGTCGCCGGTGGCGGTCTGTCGGGCCAGGCGGGAGCCGTGCGTCACGGCATCTCGAAGGCATTGACGAACTTCGAGCCGGATCTGCGCGGCGTTCTCAAGAAGGGCGGCTTCCTGACCCGCGACTGCCGCACCGTGGAGCGCAAGAAGTACGGCCGGGCCAAGGCGCGCAAGTCGTTCCAGTTCTCGAAGCGCTAATCGCTTCGCTAAAATTTGCAGCGCATTGCTGCATTCACCTGACGAAAAAAGGGCGCCGATCGGCGCCCTTTTTGCTTACCGTTTAGTGACTGCTCATCACGGATTTTCGTGAAAACTTGCTTACCCGCACGAACTAAAATGGAAGACGGCGCTCCTAGTGTCCGCGCATGCTCCGGCGCGAAACCATATTTTTACCGCGCCGAACAGTTGCATCACACGCGTTCGGGTGAGCCCATGTCGTTTGATACGTCCACATTATATCTGTTCGCCACGATGGTCGCAGGCATGCTCGGGGCCATGCTGCTGCTGTTCGGCAAGCAGGAAAACATTTCGGCGTTGAAGTGGTGGGGGACGGCCTATCTGCTCGGCGCATCGTCGGTGGCGATCTGGACCGTCGGCGGTGCCATGCTCGGCGAGCCGGTATTGCTGGCGCTGCATGCGCTGGGCTTCGTGGCCTGCGGCATGGTGTGGAACGCCTCGCGCGTCTTCCACGGTCGCAAGCCCAATTGGCCGGGGCTCCTGGCCGGCGCGATCGTCTGGACCGGCATGGTGCTGGCGGTGCCGTCGATCAATTCCGCCCTGCGGCTGATCGCGGGTGCTGCGGTCGTCGCGATCTATGCGGGCCTGACGGCGTCCGAACTGTGGCGCGAACGGCGGCGGACGATGCACAAGCGCTGGCCGACGATCGTCGTGCCCGTCATGCATGGTTGCGTGCTGGCGCTGCCGATCCTGCTCGGCAGCCTGCTGCGCCCGCACGACGAGACCTTCGCCAGCAGCATCTGGGTGACGGCGTTCTCGATCGAACTGGTGCTCTATGCGATCGGCACGGTGTTCGTGATCTTCATGCTGGTGTCGGACCGCGCCGTCACGGTGCACAAGACCGCAGCGTCGGTCGACCCCCTGAGCGGCATGCTGAACCGCCGCGGTTTTTCGGAAGCCAGCAACCGCGTGATCGAGCGCGAGGCCGCCGCGGGGCGGCCGGTGACCGTGATGATTTTCGACATCGACCATTTCAAGAGCATCAACGATCGCTTCGGCCATCCCGCGGGCGACGAGATCCTCAAACTGTTCTCCACCGTCGTGATCAACAGTCTGCGCTGCAACGACCTGTCCGGGCGGATCGGCGGCGAGGAGTTCGCAGCATTGCTGGCGTGTTCGCTGGCCGAGGGCGTGATCGTGGCCGAGCGCGTGCGCGAGGCGTTCGAGGGCTCCAACATCGCCTGCGAGGACGGCCCGGTCGACACCACCGTCAGCATCGGCGTCGCCGGCGGACCGGCGGGCACCGAACTCGACGTGTTGCTGGCGGCGGCCGATACCGCGCTCTATCAGGCCAAGCGCTCCGGCCGTAACCGGGTCGAGGCCGCCGACGAGCTGCCGCTGTCGCTGGAGAACTGGCGGCGCAAGACCGCCGGCCGCGCGGCTTCGCAACGCCAGGCCCCGGCCGCGACCTGAACGCGTCGTTCGAACAAGGCGTTGTCAGCGGCGATTGATCCAAAGCTTTCGGATCGGTCGCGCGGGAAACGGTGCGTGGTAACCTTTCGTTTACCATTCCGTTCCTATCATCGACGCCATGGATTCACGTAGCAGTCGAAGTGCGCAAGCCGCCCTGATGTCGCTCGAAGCGGCAGAAGCCTCGGCTCGCGGCGGTTTCGCCTGCCTGTTCTCGACCTCGGAAGAATTCGAGCGGGCGCTCATCACGGAGCGTCGTGCGCAGGGGCGTTACGTTCAGCGCAGAATGCGCTGGCCTGCCATCCTGTTCGTCGGCTGTGCGCTGATGATCGCCGGCACGGTGCTGCTGTTCCGCTGAGTTGGTCTGGCGAAGAGCCGGTATCACGACGCCGCGAGGCGTCTTTTTCTTTTCGGGCCGCCGGGTTAGACACGCTCATTCTTCATGAGAAGGCGTAACCCCGATGATCACCGAAATCGCACAAATCGACGTCAAGCCCGGCACCGAGAAGGATTTTGAGGCGGCGGTCGCCAAGGCGCGTCCGCTGTTCCTGCGCGCCAAGGGCGGCAAGGGGTTTGAACTGCACAAATCGATCGAGAAGCCGCAGCGCTACCGGCTGATGGCGCAATGGGAGACGCTGGAAAACCACACCGTGGATTTTCGCGGTTCGGAAGATTTCACCGCATGGCGCGGACTGGTCGGGCAGTATTTTGCGGCGCCGCCCGAAGTCGAACACACCGAGACGGTGCTGACCACGGACGGCTGATGCCGTTCAGGCGGTTGCAGCGGCCGGCGTGCCTTCCGACTTGAAATGGTCGATCATCACCTTGGCGATCGCCATCAGCGGCAGCGCCAGCGCCAGCCCCCAGATTCCGAACACGACGCCGAGCAGGATCTGGAACGCAAACAGCGTGGCGGGCGGAATATCCAGCGCCTGGCGCTGGATGATCGGCGTCAGCACGTAGCTTTCCAGCGCGTGCACGCCGAGGAACAGGATGAAGGCGGAGAGGGCGGCGACCCATCCCGAGGCAAGGCTCGCCAGCACCACGATCAGCCCGCCGAGGATGGCGCCGACGGTCGGGATGAAGGCGAGCAGCCCGGCCTGGATGCCCAGGATGAACGAGCTCTGGATGCCGATGATCGACAGCCCGATCCAGGTCACCAGAAACACCGCCACCATGGTGATGATCTGCGCGATCAGCCAGCGCTCCAGCGTCTCGCCGATCCGGTCGACGATGGCTGTCGCCCGCCCGCGATGCTTGGCCGGCGCCATGAACAGCAGGCCGTCGCGGTAGATGCTGGGCTGGGTCGCAAAGGCGATGCCCAGAAACAGCACGATGAAGAAGTTTCCGACCGCGCTGGCGGTGCCCAGGATCAGTTTCAGGCTCTGGCTGAAGATCGCGCCGCCGCTGGCCGCGATCGTGCCGGCGCTGGGAAGGTTATGGGACGTCGGCGCAGGGCTCGGGCCGGCCGGCGCGGTTTCTTCGGCGGCCGGCGACAGGCTGCCGAAGTCGAACAAGCTGGTGTCGATGCCATTGCGTTCCAGGAAGCCTTTGACATTGACGAGCTGTGACTTGAGCGTGTCGCTCAGCGCCGTGGTCTGCTTGCCGATCGTGGTGCCGCCGAGAAAGACGATGCCCGACAGCATGCCCGCGACCGCGAGGCACACCACGGTCAGCCGCAGCGCATGCGGCAGCCGCACCACGCGTCCGAGCAGATTGCTCATGGCATTCAGCGCGACGCCGAGCAGCACGCCGGCAAATATCAGAAACAGCGTCGCGGCGAACTGCCAGGTGAACGCGAGCAGGGCGATGAACAGCACGACGCCGATGCCGCCGACCGATATCGCCCACGCCAGATCGTTGCGGGCCTGAAGGCGATTGTCAGCCGGTCCTGTCACGTTGATTCCTTTTCGCGCGTGATATTGCCGGGCCACTCTTTCGTCAAAACGCCGCCGGGATCAAGCGGAAGCGCCGGTTTGACGCTGCCGCGCCCGGTATGCCAAGCGTTGTGTAAACCTGAAAAGTGGGCCGGTGAGGGCGCGATGAGTTTCAAATGGTTCGGCCCGCTTGCGCTGCTGGCGGCGCTGGTGATCGGCGACCAGATCAGGATCAACCGGCCCGCCCACAAATATCGCCTGACGGTCGAGGTCGAGACCCCCGAGGGGCGCAAATCGGCCTCTGGCGTGCTGGCCGTCCATCCCGACCGCAGCTACGCCCGCCGCGGCCAGACCCGCACGTTGGGCGATGCCGTTTTCGTCGATCTCGGGCAGGGCAAGAACCTCGTCGCGCTGCTGGCACATGTCGACAACAACAAGCTCGCACTCGACGGCATCAACTACGTCGCCTTGCGCGCCTATACGGCCGCTTCCGGCGGCAAGCGGGTCTCATTCAATGCGATGAGCGCGCAGACCGGCATCGTGCCGGTAACGGGAGAACTCGTTCCGGTGCTCGTGACCTTCGCCGACCCCGCCGATCCCGCCTCGGCGCGCGCGGTGGCGCCGGACGACGCCGAAGCGGTGTTCGGGAAGGGTTATCGCCTCCAGGGAATGACCGCCGAGGTGGTGCCGAACGGATTTTGGCCGCTGGATTTCGGTGGCGTCCTGGGCGAGCCGGTGACGCGAGCAATTGCGGCGAAACTGCCCTGGCTCGCCGGCACCGGGGATTCGGCCGCCACGGCGCTCCGGGCGGCCGGATTGCCCGGGGTTGACGGCATCGACGCCCGTGAGGCCTTCACGCGAAAATAGCAAGGCAGCCCCGCTGCTGCCCTTCGGATATTGATCCGCCGCCGCTGCGCAGGCATTATCTTCTGCGATCATGGCCCAACCCAGAAGATTCTTTTTCAGGACAAGCAGCGGAATTTCTGCGATGAGGCGGCCCGTGGTCGGGGTGATCGCGAACGCCCATCGCATCGAAAACCGGTTCCAGACCCAGATGGTCGGCGAGCGCAATTTGCGCGCGGTCACCGACGTCACCGGGGCGTTGCCGTTGATGTTCGCCGGATCGCCCGAGATCACCGACATCGGCGCGCTGCTCGACGTCGTCGACGGGATGATTTTGACGGGCGCGCGGGCCAATGTTCACCCGACGCGCTTCAAGACCGAGCCGCATGAGAGGCACGAGCCCTACGACATCCACCGCGACGACGTCGCGCTGGCGCTGACGGAGGCCTGCGTCGCCCGCGGCGTCCCCATCTTCGGCATCTGCCGCGGCCTGCAGGAGATGAATGTCGCCTTCGGCGGCTCGCTGCATCCGGAAATCCGCGAAATCCCCGGCCGCATGAACCACCGCATGCCGCGGCTGGAGAACGGCGAAATCCATCCCGATCCCACCGTCGTGTTTGCCGACCGCCACGACGTCCACCTCACGCCCGGCGGCACCTTTGCCAGCCTGCTCGGCTGCGAGACCATCCGGGTCAATTCGCTGCACGGGCAGGGCATCCTCGAACCCGGCGAGCGCGTCGTGATCGAAGGCATCGCCGAGGACGGCACCATCGAGGCGATCCGGATCGCGGACGCCGCGAGTTTTGCGCTGGGTGTGCAGTGGCACGCCGAGTACGATCCGCAGCGCAACCCGATCAACCGGAAACTGTTCGAGGCGTTCGGCGAGGCGCTGAAGACGTATCAGCGGGCGGCGTAGCCGGATCGAAGCGTCGCCGCGCGCGTTACCGCATTTGAAGACGCGCAAGCGAACAGGCAAGCGGCCGCAAAGAACGGTCGCGTCACGAGGGAGGATGCGATGCGGGACGGCAGATGGACGAGGCGTGACCTGCTGAAGGCGTCGACGGTTTCCGCCGCGGGTCTGTTGTTTGCCGAGCCGGTGAAGGCCGCGGCGCCGCCGGCAGAGGAGGTGACGCCGGCGCTGATCGAAGCCGCGAAGAAGGAAGGCAAGCTGTCGTTCTATTCGGCGCTCGAACTCAACACCGCCGAGCGGCTGGCGCGGACCTTCGAGGCGAAATATCCGGGCATCGCGGTGCGCGTCGAGCGCTCCGGCGCGGAGCGGATTTTTCAGCGCATCGCGCAGGAGCAGGGCAGCGGCATCAAGGCCGTCGACGTCGCCAATTCGACCGATCCCGCGCATTATCTCGAATGGAAGAAGAACGACTGGCTGGCGCCGTACCTTCCGGCCGAAATCGCAAAGCATTTTCCGGCCGATCAGATCGACCCCGACGGCATGTATGCGACGTCCTGCGCGTGGATGGAGGTGATCGGCTACAACACCAATCTCGTCAAGCGCGAGGATGCGCCGAAGAGCTATGCCGACCTGCTCGATCCGAAATGGATCGGCAAGATGGTCAAGGGGCATCCGGGCTATAGCGGCGCCATCATGACCGCGACCTTCGTGCTGGCGCGCGATCTCGGCTGGCCGTATCTGGAAAAGCTCGCGCAGCAGAAGGTCATGCAGGTGCAATCGGCCGCCGATCCGCCGAAGAAGATCCTGCTCGGCGAGCGCGCCGTGATGGCCGACGGCAACGACTACAATCTCGTGCTGGCAAAGGACCAGGGCAAGCCGGTGGAGGTGGTGTATCCCGCGGAAGGATCGCCGCTGATCATCGTGCCGTCGGGCATTTTCCGCGGCGCGCCTAATCCGAACGCGGCAAAGCTGTTCCAGAATTTCTTCTTCAGCGCGGAAGCCCAGCAGATGCTGGTCGACGTGTTTGCGCATCGCTCGTTTCATGCGCAGGTCAAGGAGAAGGGCGAGCACATCCCGCTTGCCAGCCTGAAACTGCTCAAGGCCGATCCGGCCCAGGTGCAGGCGCAGAGCGAGGCGATCAAGGCGCGCTACAGCAAGCTGTTCGGCGTTTGATGACGTCGCCTTGAAGGGGAGGACGTACGCGGGATATATCCGCAGCCGCCGGCAATGATAGGTCCGATCCGCAACCCGTTTGCCTGCTGTACGAATCAGGATGGCGGTGCTTACCAAGCACTTTCCGTATTTTTACGGGCTGGAAACAGTGGCGTCGCAAACCTGAAGTCGGGTAAGCAACGAGGCGACGCTGCAGCATTGCCCGATGCAGCCGATAGGGGCTGAAAAAAGCGGGTACTCATCCATCGCCTCGAGACGGGGGAGGCTATGACGGTAGCAAGCCGCCTCGCGCTCGCGATGATTGGGCTGGTCGTGGTGACGTCCTGCGTCGTCAGCGTGTTTGCCTGGTATTTCATCGCCGAGGCGTCTGCACGCGGGGTGTTGACGGCAATCATGAGTGCGGCACTCGCCGGTGGCGCGATTGCGTCGGTTTTCGGGATCGCTCTTGCCGTCGGAATCACCAATGGTTTGCGAAAACCTGCCGATGTCATCCGCGAGCCGGAACAGGATCGGGCGTACCAGGCGCTGATCGACAACGAGAAGATGGCGCGGGCCATCATCGAAGAAGCGCTCGATGCTTTCGTTCAGACGGATGGCAACTGCGTCGTCCTCAACTGGAGCCCGCACGCCGAGGCGCTGATGGGGTGGACGCGCGAGGAGGCCCTCGGCCGTAGCGTGGAGAAGCTGCTGTTTCCGGAATCTCTGTGGGTAGGGCACCGGCAATGGATCGACAACTTCCTCAGCGAGGCGTCGGGCGATGCCGCCGGCGGGCGCTACGAAACGCCGCTGTTGCACAAGAACGGACGCGAATTTTTCGCCGAGGTGTCGCTGACGGCGCTGCGCAGCGGCGAGGGCTACATCATCAACGCCTTCGTCCGGGACATCACCGAAAAGCGCGCCGCGGAAGAACAATTGATCCAGGCGCAGAAGATGGAATCGGTCGGGCAATTGACCGGCGGCATCGCCCACGACTTCAACAACATGCTCACCGTGATAACAGGCACGATCGAGATCCTGGCCGACGGCGTCAAGCACGATCCGGCGCTGGCCTCGATCGCCAGGATGATCAACGACGCCGCCGACCGCGCGTCGCAGCTCACGGCGAACCTGCTGGCGTTTGCCAGAAAGCAGCCGTTGCGGCCGCAGGACACCGACGTCAACGCGTTGATCGAGGAGGCGGTCAAGCTGCTGGCGCCGACGCTCGGACGGCAGATCGAGATCCAGACCGCGTTGAGCGACGAGGCCTGGCCGGCGCTGGTCGATCGCGGTCAGCTCACGTCGGCGATGGTCAATCTCGCCATCAACGCCCGCGACGCGATGCCCGAAGGCGGCACGCTGCTGTTCAAGACCGGAAATTTCACCCGCAACGAGCACGACGCGGAGATCGGCGATCTCGTTGCGGGCGACTACGTCACCATCGAGGTCATCGACAGCGGCGCCGGCATTCCGCCGGCCATCCGCGACAGGATTTTCGAGCCGTTCTTTTCGACCAAGCAGTTCGGCACCGGCACTGGGCTCGGGCTGAGCATGGTGTTCGGATTTGCCAAGCAATCCGGCGGCACCGTCATCGTCGACGGCGAGGAGGGCAAGGGCGCCTGTTTCCGCATCTATCTCCCGAAAGCCGATGCCGAGCCTTCCGACACGCTTGCTGGAAGCGATGCTTCGGCGGCTGACGATGAGGAACTGCGCGGCGGATCTGAAAGCATTCTCTGCGTCGAGGATGACGACGTGGTGCGCATGCATGTCACCGGCCGTCTCAAAAGCCTCGGCTACACCGTCATCACCGCTTGCAATGCGGCCGAGGCGCTCGAAATGGTCGATGCCGGCGTGGCGTTCGATCTTCTGTTCACCGACATCGTCATGCCCGGCGCGATGAACGGCCGTCAGCTCGCACAAAAGGTCGCCGGGCTGCGCCGGCCGCTGCGGGTGCTCTACACCTCGGGCAATACGTTCGGCGTCTTTGCCAATGCGCGTCCCGGCGAGGGCGTGCTGCTGCTGAAAAAACCCTATCGCAAGGCCGAACTCGCGCGCATGGTGCGCCTCTCGCTGGAGCGCGCGATCGACCACATGGGCGATCCGATCCCGCTGCCCTATTCGGTGCAGGAAGATCTCGAGCGTTTTCTGAAGGAAAATCCGCCAAAGGGCGGATAGGGCGCTTCGGCATGACCATCGGCGTCATCGTCAGTCCGCCGTAGCGCAGGCGTAAAGACAGCAACGCCACACACCGCCGTCATCCTCCGCGCAGGCGGAGGATCCAGTACGCCGCGGCTCAGCGGTATGCGGGGCTAGCGAATACCGAGGCTTTGCAGGAACGACGGCGTCTGCGTGTTTTGCGCGGCCGGGTCTGGTGCGCGGGGATCGGCTACGGGCGCGACCTGTTCGCGCGGATCCTGCTCCTCGCGGACCCTGGCGCGATGTTGCCGTTGCGGGCGGACTTCCGCGCGGGCATTTTGCACCGAGTGGACCCGCCGTTGCTTTTTCGCGGGCCGCGCCTGTGCCGGGGTATCCTGCGCCACCCGCGCGCGGGCAGCTCGCGCGGACCCGGCACGCGCCTCTTCCTCGGCCGCCCAGGTCTGGAATTGCTTGAACAATTCTTGGGTGACGGGGTGGGTGTTCTCGCCTTGGCTTTGCGCGACCTCGGCCTGGCGCTGGCCGCTCTCGGCCTGCACCTGAACGGGTTCAGTCTGGCGTTGACCGGCCTCGGCCTGATTCGGCGCGGCCGGTTCGGTAGCCGTAGCAACCTCCTCGCGCGCCGGTTCGTCCGTTGCAGCCGGTGCGTCCTGCACATTGGCCATTGTCTGAATGGTCGACGCCGACGTATCGGCTTCGAGCTGGAGCGCAGGCTTGTCGTTCCACCAGTCCGTCACGTTCGCGACGAGCAGGACCGGATTTCCAACCGATAGAGCGCCGACGCCGATCGTTGCCACGGCTGCCGCCAAGGCACTGGCCTTGAAAATTCGCGACGAGATCGCCGCCAAGTCCCAGCGCTTTTCGATATCCGGGTATCCTGTCTCTTCCGTCTGCTCGGATAGAAAGATCGGAGGACGATCCGGCTGAAAACCATTGTCTGTCGTCATGGGGTCGATGCCGCCTCTCATTGATCGGATTCTCCGATACCCCGGCAGCGCGGTCTAAAAGCGACAATCGCTGCCACGATTTGGGAGAAGTCTTGGCTTCAATGGGATTGTGGAACCGCCAGGTGCATACACCAATGCGGCTTCATGATGTCATCACGAAGCTGGCGACCTGCCCTCCGATAGCACGGGATCGAGCGGCTTCGCCTGCCAGGCCATCTGCAACAGCGCGACAAAATTATAGAAAAAAGCCAACGCCCAGAGCGTGAGAAACTCAGGAGTGACGGCCGAGAGCGGAGCCCCCAGCTGAGACAATTTGACGAAGCCGTCGATGGCCGACGTACTCGGCACAAGGTACGACATCAGTCGGATCGCGGGCGGAATAGCCTCACTGGGCCAGGAGAAACCTGCGACCATGAACAAGGGAAGACCGGCCGCGGCCAGGATCAACTGCACCCGGACGGGACTTCGAAAGATGCAAGCGACCACAAAGCCAAGGCCTGCAACCGAGAACACGAATGGCACAGCAAAAATGAGGATTGGTACGATCCCGCCAAGCCGCGGCAGACCGTAGAGGTAAGGCAGTACGATCAGGTAAGCGGGAAGGATCACTGCCTCCAACGCGAGGTAGGCCAGCAACTTTCCCGAAATGATCGCGGCCGGTAGCGGCCTGCGGCGGCCTGTATCGCCCCCGCCGGGATCGGCGCCGGGCAAGGTGCTGAGCAGCCCCACGCCCATCAGCAACGTCTGCTGCAGGATCAATACGAAGGCGGCCGGAAGCACATAGGTGGCATAGCCGCCTTCGGGATTGAACAGCGGCACCGCCGTCAGCGGCATCGGGTCCGGCGCAACGGCCGCGATCGCCGGGTCGACGCCGATGGCGATCAGGCGCGCGGTCTCGATCTCGGCGCCGACGGTGCGCGCCACGGCGGCCACGGCGCCGGCCACGCGCTGGTAGATCAGGAAATAGCTGGCATCGGCGTAGAGCGCGACCGGCGAAGGCCGGCCGTGCAGAAGCTCGCGCTCGAAATATTGCGGGATCACCAGGATGCCGCCGATCCTGCGCGCGTAAACCTCGCGCTCGGCGCTCGTAACGTCGGGCAATTCCGCCGTAATCGCCACGTCCGGCGTGGCGTCGACGCGGCGGGCCAAGTCGCGGCTGCTTTGGGTTCCGTCGCGGTCGACCAGCGCGATCGGCACATCGCGCAGCGCCTCGTTCAAATAGGGCTGAGGATAGAACAACGCATAGAACGCGGCGCCCAGAACCATGACGGCGAACGCTGACTTGACGGTAAAGATGCGGCGAAGCTCGTGTCGGAACGCATCGAGAAGTCCGCTCATGGCAGCGCCTCGCCGAGGTGCGGCGCAGCCTGGCTGCGGCTGCGACGCGCGGATCGGTCATTCTCCAGCTTCCACGCCACCAGTCCCGCGAGCGCGACGGTGAAAGCGAGCAGCACCAGCACCGGCTTCCAGGAGAGGTCGAGCGGCGTGCCTCGCACCGTCTGGTCGATGCGCGCGGTCAGGTACCATGTTCCCGGCAGCAGCGCCCCGTAGCCGTAGGCGAAGGCGTTCATGCCGAGGCGGGGAAATCCGATGCCCATGAAGCCGAACGCCGGCGCCGTCAGCAAGGTGCCGATGCTGACCGCACTGGCGATCGGCTTCAACACCAACGCAAGCAATGCACCAAGAAACTGACACGACAGGACGAACAGCAGGCCCGCGATAATCAGCAGCCAGCTCCGTCCATGCAGCGGCAGTCCAAATCCCGCAAACAGCAGCGTGTCCGAGAGGCCGAGCACCAGCATGAACAAGATGGTGTAAGGCAGGATCTTGCCCGCCATGGCCGGCCATATTCCACCGCCCAACTCCCCGAGAATGCGGAGCCGATAGGGCGTCTCGACATCTAGGCCGACGGAATAGGCGGTCGCTGTCACCATGATGACCTGCAATATGCTGGGTATCAGGGCGGTCAGCAGGAAATAGACATAGTTCAGCGTCGGATTGAACAGCGGGTGGATCTGAACCGGTATCGGTTGCAGATCGGACTGGGCGACTTCGAGTGGCTGGCCTTGCGCTGTGCGCAGCGACAGCCGGATCCCCGCGGCCGCCGTCGGAACGGCGGCGTTCACGCCACGCGCCGTGAGATTTCCGGTGGTCAGGGTTTGCGTATTATAGAAGAACACCACCTCCGGGCGGCGGCCGGCGAACACGTCGCGCTGGAGGTTGAGTGGCAGCAGCAAAAGCCCGTGGATCTTGCCGGACAGGATCATGCCGCGCCCCTCCGCGAGATCGCCGACGCGCGCGGCCACCGCAGAGTCAGGGGTCGCATCGACCATGCGGATGATGGTGCGCGACAGATCCGAACTGTCGAGATCGAGAACGCCGATCGGCAGCCGCGTCGCCAGTCCGGCACTGAAGATGGCGGCGAGGAAGGCCATCTGGGCAAGCGGCACAATCGTCGTCAGGCCGAGCAGGAAAGGGCGCCGACGCAGCCAGCCAACTTCCCTCCAGAACACCAGCCAGAAGCCCGGCCGAATATGACTGCGGGCCATCATATCAGCGCCCTCGGCTGCCCCATGCAACGACCGCACTCATGCCGGGACGCAGGCCGTCGACCGGCTGCATTGCCAAGGCGCGAACTTCGAACGTACGGAGATCGAATTCGCCTGTGGCGCGCGTCGCGCGCCACGCAGCGTACTGCCCCTGCACGTTGATCAGGGTGACCTGGACCGGAATAATCTGAGACTTAAGTGCAGGTACGAGCACGTCGAACTTGTCGCCGATCTTCAAGCCGCCGAGCAAATCCTCGCGCAGGTTGAATGTGAACCAGAGTTTGTTCATGTCGATCATCGAGAACAGCGGCGCCCCGGCGCTGAAATTCTCGCCGAGCGCGGCTACCCGTGTCGTGACCTGGCCGGCGATCGGCGAACGAATAGTGAATTCGGCCACGTCGACATCGCGCTGGTTCAAGGTGGCCTCGGCCTGCTTGACCTGGGCCGCCGCCAGCGCGCGCTCCTCCTTGCTGGCGCCTGTCGTCGCAAATTGCAGTGCGGCTTCCGCGGACTCGCGCTTGCGGATCGCCAGCTCGAGATTGCGGGTGACCTCATCGATCCGCGCCTGCGGTGCGTTACCGGTGCGGGCCAATTCCGTCTGCCTTTTGAAGGTCTCCTGACCGAGCGTCTCGTCGGCCCTGGCGGCGTCAAGATCGGCCTGGCGCGCGGCGATCGTCTCGGGACGGGTGCTGTTGATCCGATCGAGATCGGCCCGGGCCACGGCAAGGGCGGCCTGCGCCGCAAGCCGCGCCGCGACCAGCTGCGGGCTTTCCAGTTCGGCCATGACAGATTTCTGCTGCACGGTGTCGCCGACGTCGACCTTCAACGCGACAATCCGACCCGCAATCCGAGGACTGATGTCGACCCGATCCGCCGAGACTTCTCCCTGGATGGTCAGCGGCGGCGGCCTCGTCGCAAGCCAGAGCATTGTGCCGAACGCCACAACCACAATCGCCGCGATCAGCGCGCGAACCGACGTCTTGCCCACGGTGGAGGTCTCCAGAAATTACGCTTTGGTCGTGATGGGCTTGGCTCAACACGTCGCATCGGCAGGCCGAGCGGTCCGCCGAACGGACGCACAAATCGTATCATGGGTATCGCAGGTTTCCAGCGATAACAGCCGGATCGTCCGTTCACGTGTCGAAAAATTGCTCCACAAGCGAAAATTGTGTCGTCAGTCGAAGAACGTCGCAGTCACGCGCATTCAAAACAAAAGGCGCCCCGTCGGGAGCGCCTTTCGCATTTCTCGGGCAATGCTGCCGGCGGGGAGCCCCGCCGAAAATCACTGCGAATAGTACATGTCGAACTCGACCGGGTGCGGGGTCATTTCGAAACGCTCGACTTCGGTCATCTTCAGTTCGATGTAGCTGTCGATGAAGTCGTCGTCGAACACGCCGCCGTTCTTGAGGAAGGCGCGGTCCTTGTCGAGGTTTTCGAGCGCCTCGCGCAGCGAGCCGCACACGGTCGGGATCTCCTTCAGCTCTTCCGGCGGCAGGTCGTAGAGGTCCTTGTCCATCGCCGGGCCCGGATCGATCTTGTTCTCGATGCCGTCGAGGCCGGCCATCAGCATCGCGGCGAAGGCGAGATAGGGATTGGCCATCGGATCGGGGAAGCGGACTTCGACGCGCTTGGCCTTCGGGTTCGCCGTGTAGGGAATGCGGCAGGAGGCCGAGCGGTTGCGCGCGGAATAGGCGAGCAGCACCGGGGCTTCATAGCCCGGGACCAGGCGCTTGTAGGAATTGGTCGACGGGTTGGTGAAGGCGTTGATCGCCTTGGCGTGCTTGATGATGCCGCCGATGTAGTAGCAGGCAGGTCTCGGAGAGATCGGCGTAGTTGTTGCCGGCGAACACCGGCTTGCCGTCCTTCCAGATCGACTGGTGCACGTGCATGCCCGAGCCGTTGTCGCCGTAGATCGGCTTCGGCATGAAGGTCGCGGTCTTGCCGTAGATGTGCGCGACCTGGTGGATGCAGTATTTGTAGATCTGCATGTGGTCGGCCATCAGCGTCAGCGTGTCGAACTTCAGGCCGAGTTCGTGCTGGGCGGACGCGACTTCATGGTGATGCTTCTCGACCTTGACGCCCATCTCGGCCATCGCGCCGAGCATTTCGCAGCGCATGTCCTGCGCCGAATCCTGCGGCGGCACCGGGAAGTAGCCGCCCTTGGTGCGGATGCGGTGGCCGAGGTTGCCGCCTTCATATTCGGTGTCCGAGTTGGTCGGCAGTTCGGAGAAGTCGAGCTTGAAGCCGGTGTTGTAGGGATCGGTTGAGAAGCGCACGTCGTCGAACACGAAGAACTCGGCTTCCGGGCCGACGAACACGGTGTCGCCGATGCCGGTCGACTTGACATAGGCCTCGGCCTTCTTGGCGATGCCGCGCGGATCGCGGTTGTAGGGCTCGCCGGTGGTCGGCTCCAGCACGTCGCAGGTGATCGACCATGGTGGTCTGCGGCGAAGAACGGGTCGATCGTCGCGGTCGCCGGGTCGGGCATCAGGCTCATGTCGGACTCGTTGATCGCCTTCCAGCCGGCGATCGAGGAGCCGTCGAACATCGTGCCTTCGGCGAAGATCTCCTCGTCGATCATGCTGATGTCGAACGTCACGTGCTGCCACTTGCCGCGCGGATCGGTAAAGCGCAGGTCGACGTATTTGACGTCGTTGTCCTTGATCGACTTCAGGACGTCTTTGGCGGTCTTCATGAATACCCCTTTTGGCTACTGCGGGTCGGTTTCCAGGATTCAGGCGACAACGACATTATCGCCGGCGATCGGTGAGCTATCGCAAACGAAATCGGCCGGGAAGCAGCCGTTTTTGTGATTTTTTAGTCGCGAAATCCGGATAGCACCCGGCTCAGATAGCGTCCAGCCCGTTAGATGGCATCCAGCCCGGTTTCGCCGGTGCTGATCCGGATCGCTTCCTCGACGTTGGAGACGAAGATCTTGCCGTCGCCGATGCGCCCGGTCTGGGCGGCGTTGCGGATCGCGTCGATCGCCGTTTCCACCAGCTCGTCCGAAATCACGATCTCGATTTTCACCTTGGGCAGGAAATCGACGATGTATTCCGCGCCGCGATAGAGCTCGGTGTGGCCCTTCTGCCGGCCAAAGCCCTTGGCTTCGGTCACCGTGATGCCCTGGAGCCCGACTTCCTGAAGCGCTTCTTTCACCTCGTCGAGCTTGAAGGGCTTGATGATCGCTTCGATCTTCTTCACTGAGCGCCTCCCGGGCAGTTCCAAATGGCAGATAGGTTCGATGTCGCGGCCTGGTAAATCCCCGGCGCCGTCTCGGTTGATCCTTGCTTCCGGGCAAATGCCGGAAATTAATCGAAGCAGCGGGATTGCTCATAATTGACGCGGACTGCGTCATCATGAGCTACGTAATTCAACCGGCTTCCTCAAAAGCAGGGTCTATGCCAAGTTATTAACGCGGCTGATTTAGGAACGTTATCAGACTTTTAACAGGCAAGTGGAAGAGGTGGTGCAGGACACCGCATGATAGTGGAGATTATAAAATAGGCAAATCGATCAATTTATGTGCAGGTGAGGCC
>CAWAMK010000017.1:0-22331 GCA_963783115.1 uncultured Alphaproteobacteria bacterium
CGTGTCGCGGTGTTTTCTGACTGGATTGTGCGGGAAGCGCAAAGAACCTCCCTTCAATAAAGACGCAGCACCGATGACGTCCGCCCGGCGTCAACGAGCCCCCCTACGCCGCCGGCACGATCTTGCCGGGATTGAAAATGTTTTGCGGATCGAGCGCCTGCTTCAGCGCGCGCATGGCGTCGATCGCCTCGGGGCCGAGTTCGGCCTCGAGGTATTTCTGCTTGCCCTGGCCGATGCCGTGCTCGCCGGTGCAGGTGCCGCCCATCGCCTGCGCGCGCTCGACCAGGCGATGCATGAACTCCTCGCCGCGCGCCATCTCCTCCGGCGTTGTCGACGTCGCAGACCAGCGAGCAGTGGAAATTGCCGTCGCCGACATGGCCGACGATCGGCGACAGCAGGCCGAGCCGCTTCAGATCGTCCTCGGTCTCGGTGACGCAATCGGCCAGCCGCGAGATCGGCACGCAGACGTCGGTCGCCACCACGCCCGCGCCGGGACGCAGCGCCTTCACCGACCAGTAGGCGTCGTGCCGCGCCTGCCACAGTTTGGTGCGGTCCTCCGGCTTGGTGGTCCAGGTGAAATCGCCGCCGCCGCATTCCTTGGCGATCTCGCTGAAATTCTTGGATTGCTCGGCCACCTCGACCTCGCTGCCGTGGAATTCCAGCAGCAGCAGCGGCGTCTCCGGCAGGGTCAGCTTCGAATAGGCGTTGCAGGCCCGGACCTGCTCGGCGTTGAGCAGTTCGATCCGCGCCAGCGGAATGCCGGTCTGGATCGCAAGGATCGTGGCCTGGCAGGCGCCGCGCACGGTCTCGAACGAACAGGCGGCGGCGGCGATCGTCTCGGGGATGCCGCGCAGCTTGATGGTGAGTTCGGAGATGATGCCGAGCGTGCCTTCGGCGCCGACGAACAGATGCGTCAGGTCGTAGCCGGCGGAGGATTTCTTCGCCCGCGTGCCGGTCGTGATGATCTCGCCGTCGCCGCGCACCACTTTCAGCGCCAGCACGTTGTCGCGCATGGTGCCGTAGCGCACCGCGTTGGTGCCGGACGCGCGCGTCGAGGCCATGCCGCCGAGCGAGGCGTCGGCGCCGGGATCGATCGGGAAGAACAGTCCCTGGTCGCGCAGATGCTCGTTCAGCGCCTTGCGGGTGACGCCGGGCTGGATCACGCAATCCAGATCCTCGGCATGGACGTCGAGAATCTGGTTCATGTCGCGCAGGTCGATGCAGACGCCGCCGGCCGGCGCGTTGACCTGCCCCTCCAGCGAGGTGCCGGTGCCGAACGCGATCACGGGAACGGCGTGTTTGGCGCAGATCCGCACCACGTCCTGGATGTCGGACGGTTTCCTGCGCCATCACCACGGCGTCCGGCGGCTGCGTCGGCAGCCAGGTGGTGGTATGGGCGTGCTGCTCGCGCACCGCCTGCGAGGTGATCAGCCGGTTGCCGAACCGCGCCGCCAGCGCCTCGACGGCGCCTGCCAGCGCCTGCGGCTCCGGCCGCTTCAGATTACTCGATATCGTCGTCGCCACGCCAAATTCCTCCCGGCTTTGAGCGGACCGTGGCAAAGGATATAAGAGGGGTCAAGAGACCCGCAAAAACAGGGGATGGATGATGACGACCGTTGCCGCCGCTGAGGACAGTTTGAAGGATATGCCGCTACCGCCGGCGCCGTTTCTGTCCTCGGTGATGCAGATCGAGCCGCAATGGATCGACTATAACGGCCATCTCAACATGGCCTATTACAACGTGATGATGGACCGCGCGATCGACCAGATGTGGCTGCATCTCGGGATCGGGCCGGCCTACATGAAGGAGCGCCACGGCTCGACCTTCACCGCCGAATGCCATGTTCGCTATTTGCGCGAAATTCACCTCGGCGATCCCGTTCAGATCTCGGTTTATCTGTTCGGCGCCGACGAGAAGCGGCTGCATACGTTCGAGGAACTGCGCCACGCGACCGAAGGCTGGCTCTCCGCCACCTCGGAGAACATGACGCTCCACATGGACATGAAGGCGCGAAAGGTGGCGCCGTTCCCGCCCGACATTCGCGCCCGCATCCAGGCGGTCGTGGACGTCGCATGCCGCCGTGCCGCGGCCCGAGGGCATCGGCCGCAAAGTGGCGATGCCCTCGAAGTAACGATAACGGCGCGATCCATGGATCGGCCGCTACCACGCACGGCGTTGTCGCGTCGCTAACGTTGCCTCGCCGCGACCAGCCCGACGACCGCCGAGACCAGGAACAGGACGATGGCGATGAAGAAGATCGCCTTGGCGATTTCGATGGAGACGCCGGCGACGCCGCCAAAGCCCAGAACACCGGCGATCAACGCGACGACCAGAAACGTAACGACCCAGCTCAGCATGGCACGACCTCGATTGGCTGTTGCTCTCTCGCGATGACGGCGACTGCAGCGTCCCGCACCGACTGGCAGAACAATCCAGTGCCGGAAACGAAGGTTCCGGACCGCGCAAACGGCGAAATTTGACGATTTCCGCGGAACAAAATCGCGAGCTGGCCTCGATTCCCGGCCCGCAAAAGCGCCGGGATAAAACCTGTCAAAACGGCCGGACAGGCCCTATATGGCCCTTAATCCCTGCTATGAAGGCTCCCCTTCACCGCCTCACGGTGCCATCGTGGGGCCAAGACGATTCGCGCATGACCGAGCCGAGCAAACTGCCCCACCGCGACGTCCCCGAGCACCAGCCTGCGGCTGGCGGCATCGCCGCGCGTGCGCGGGCCGCGGCCGGCCCGCAATATCTGAACGGGCTCAATCCGGAGCAGCGCGACGCGGTCGAGACGCTGGACGGACCGGTTCTGGTGCTGGCCGGCGCCGGCACCGGCAAGACCCGCGTGCTGACCACGCGCATCGCCCACATCCTGAGCCAGGGCCGGGCGCGGCCGCAGGAAATCCTGTCGGTGACCTTCACCAACAAGGCCGCGCGCGAGATGAAGCTGCGCCTCGGCCAGATGCTCGGCCAGGCCGTGGAAGGCATGCCGTGGCTCGGCACCTTCCACTCGATCGGCGGCCGCATCCTGCGCTTCCACGCCGAGCTGGTGCAGCTCAAATCCAATTTCACCGTGCTCGATGTCGACGATCAGGTCCGGCTGCTCAAGCAGCTGCTGCAGGCCGAGAACATCGACGACAAGCGCTGGCCGGCGCGCATGCTGGCCGGGCTGATCGACGGCTGGAAGAACCGCGGGCTGACGCCGTCGCAGGTGCCGGCGGGCGAAGCCGCGATGTTCGGCAACGGCAAGGGCGGAAAGCTCTACGCCAGCTATCAGGAGCGGCTGAAGATCCTCAACGCCGCCGATTTCGGCGATCTGCTTGCTGGAGAACATCCGGCTGTTCCGCGAGCACCCGGATGTGCTGCGGCAGTACCAGAACCGGTTCAAGTTCATCCTGGTCGACGAATATCAGGACACCAACGTCGCGCAGTATCTGTGGCTGCGGCTGCTGTCGCAGGCGCCGTCGCGGCCGGGCGTGCCGCTTTCGGCGATCATTCCGGGGGATCTAACCTCGCCCCGCTTGCGGGGAGAGGTCGGCGCGCAGAGCGCGCCGGGTGAGGGGACTCTCCGCAGACTGAGCTCGTGGAGGGAGCCCCTCACCCCGACCCTCTGAGCGAGCTCCGCTCGTCTCGACCCCGTGAAGGACGGGGAGAGGGAGACCACGCGCCCTCCGCCGCCCCTCAAGAACATCTGCTGCGTCGGCGACGACGACCAGTCGATCTATGGCTGGCGCGGCGCGGAGGTCGACAACATCCTGCGCTTCGATCACGATTTTCCCGGCGCAAAAGTCATCCGCCTCGAACGCAATTACCGCTCCACCGGCCATATCCTCGCCGCCGCCTCGCATCTGATCGCGCATAATGAAGGCCGGCTCGGCAAGACGCTGCGCACCGAGGATGTCGACGGCGAAAAGGTCACCGTCACCGGCTCCTGGGATTCCGAAGAGGAAGCCCGCGCCATCGGCGAGGAGATCGAGGAACTGCAGCGCGCGGGCGAAAACCTCAACGAGGTCGCGATCCTGGTGCGGGCCTCGTTCCAGATGCGCGAGTTCGAAGATCGTTTTGTCACGCTCGGCCTGCCCTATCGCGTGATCGGCGGTCCGCGGTTCTACGAGCGCGCCGAAATCCGCGATGCGCTGGCCTATCTGCGCGTGATCAATTCGCCCGCCGACGACCTCGCCTTCGAGCGCATCGTCAACGTGCCCAAGCGCGGGCTCGGCGACGCCACCGTGCAGATGCTGCACGACCACGCCCGCAAGCGCCGCATTCCGCTGTTCGAGGCGGCGCGTGCCGTGGTCGAGACCGACGAGCTGAAGCCGAAGGCGCGCGGATCGTTGCGCGATCTCATCCTGCATTTCGACCGCTGGCGCGCGCAGCGCGAGGTGACGTCGCATACGGAGCTGGCCGAAATCGTGCTCGACGAGAGCGGCTATACCGAGATGTGGCAGAAGGACCGCTCGGCCGACGCCGCCGGCCGGCTCGACAATCTGAAAGAACTGGTGCGCTCGATGGAGGAGTTCGAGAACCTGCAAGGTTTTCTCGAACACATCTCGCTGGTGATGGACCGCGACGGCGGCGCCGCGGACGAAGCCGTGTCGCTGATGACGCTGCATTCGGCCAAGGGGCTCGAATTCGACAACGTGTTCCTGCCCGGCTGGGAAGAAGGCCTGTTTCCGAGCCAGCGCACGCTCGACGAACAGGGCCGCGCCGGCCTCGAGGAAGAGCGCCGCCTCGCCCATGTCGGCCTGACGCGCGCGCGCCGCCGCGCAAAACTCTATTTCGCCACCAACCGCCGCATCCACGGCACCTGGTCGACCACGATCCCGTCGCGCTTCCTCGACGAACTGCCGTCGGCCAATGTCGAGATCACGGAATCCAAGGGCGGCTCCGGCTGGGGCGGCAGCGGCGGCTACGGCCCGTCGCGCTTCGACAACGTCGAATCCTTCGGCTCCAGCTACTCGACGCCGGGCTGGCAGCGCGCGCAGGCCAATCGCAACCGCAGCCAGGGTAACCGCGGACAGGCCCGCGGCGGCTTCGAGGAAAGCCAGTCGCCGTTTTCAGGCGGCGAGCGATGCTCAGGTTCGCGCGGCGATACCTTCTCGGCGGCGGCTTCTCGCGCAACAAGCGCGGCCCGATGGTGATCGAAGGCGAACTGGTCGCGAAATCCACCGGCACCGTTTCGGAATTCACGCTCGACGACCGCGTGTTTCACCAGAAATTCGGCTACGGCCACGTGGTGAAGATCGACGGCAACAAGCTGACGATCGCGTTCGAAAAGGCCGGCGAGAAGAAGGTGGTCGATAGTTTCGTGGAGCGGGCGTAGCGGGGCGGCACCCTTGCGGCCAAAGCCCCATTGGGGTATCATCGTCGAATGGCCAAGCGCCCCGTTTCGGTGATCGAGTTCGCAGGATATCGCCGCCGAGCCGGCGATCTCTTGACCGCCGGGCAGCGAGACGCCGTCATTGACATGGTTGCTTACGAGCCGACATGCGGAGACGTCATTCCGGGTTCGGGAGGATTGAGGAAGGTCCGTATCGGACGTGACGGCATCGGCAAGCGCGGCGGCACACGTGTCGTCTACTATTTTTACAATGAGGATTTTCCAATCCTGCTGCTGGCACTTTATGCGAAAAATGAAAAAGGCGATCTGACGGCTGCTGAAAAGCGAGAATTTGCGGCCTCGATGAGGGAGATCGTGAGACAATGGAAAGAAAAATGACCCGCAAGAGCAGCCGGCTTGCCGACGACATTCGCGCCAGTTTACGCGAGGCGCACAATCATGCTTCGGGAAAGACGACAAAGGCAATTGTTCATCGTGTCACTCCAAAGGAAACCGAAGCGCGCGAAGCGCGGCTCATGCTTGGTCTGTCACAGGACGAATTCGCGGCCTTGATTGGAACGGGAGTCGGAACCGTACGGAAGTGGGAGCTTGGTACGCGCCGCCCTTCCGGCGCAGCCCGTACGCTTATCAACGTTATCAAGAACGAGCCCAAAGCGGTCCGCCGCGCCCTCGCGAAGGCAAACGAGGTGGCGTAAGCCTGCGCCCGCTCACGCCGCCGAGTAGACGCTTTTCCTCGGCGCGACGCATTGCGTAACGCGTTCCGCCTTCCTATCTCCCGGTTCCCACCCCTTCCTTGCCTCGACCCGGCCGAAGCCGCCTGTCGTCGGCCGCATCTCCATTTCAGGCTGCCATGCTCGCGATGCCATCCATCATATCTGTCACGAACCTCTCGAAAACCTACGGCTCCGGGTTCAAGGCGCTGAACAACATCAATCTGGACATCAAGTCCGGCGAGATCTTTGCGCTGCTCGGGCCGAACGGCGCGGGCAAGACGACGCTGATCAGCATCATCTGCGGCATCGCCAATCTGAGCGAGGGCAGCGTGAAGGTGGGCGGGCACGACATCAACCGGGATTATCGCGCCGCGCGGTCGATGATCGGGCTGGTGCCGCAGGAACTGCACACCGACTCCTTTGAAACCGTGTGGGCGACCGTCAGCTTCAGCCGCGGCCTGTTCGGCAAGCCGAAGAATCCTGCGCATATCGAAAAGGTGCTGAAGGACCTGTCGCTGTGGGACAAGAAGGATTCAAAAATCATCACGCTGTCCGGCGGCATGAAGCGCCGCGTGATGATCGCGAAGGCGCTGTCGCACGAGCCAAAGATCCTGTTCCTGGACGAGCCGACCGCGGGCGTCGACGTCGAACTGCGCAAGGGCATGTGGGAAGTGGTGCGCACGCTGCAGGCCGCCGGCGTCACCATCATCCTGACCACGCACTACATCGAGGAAGCCGAGGAGATGGCCGACCGCATCGGCGTCATCAACAAGGGCGAGATCATCCTGGTCGAGGACAAGGCCGGGCTGATGGCAGAAGCTCGGCAAGAAAGAACTGAAGGTGCATCTGCAAAGCAGGATCGACGCGATCCCCGCCGCGCTCGCCGCCTACAATCTCGAACTGTCCGACGACGGCCACGCCGTGATCTACGACTACGACACCAAGGGCGACCGCACCGGCATCACCAGCCTGCTCAACGACATCAGAAATGCCGGCATTCGCATCTCGGACCTCGATACCCGGCAGTCCTCCCTCGAAGACATCTTCGTCAGCCTGGTGAGGGCGCCATGAATTACCGTGCGATCCGCGCCATCTATCTGTTCGAAATGGCCCGCACCTGGCGCACGCTGCTGCAGAGCATCGTCTCGCCTGTCGTCTCCACCTCGCTCTATTTCGTGGTGTTCGGCGCCGCGATCGGCTCGCGCATCACGGAAGTCGAGGGCGTCAGCTACGGCACGTTCATCGTGCCGGGGCTCGTCATGCTGTCGGTGTTGACGCAGAGCATCGCCAACGCCTCGTTCGGCATCTATTTCCCGAAATTCGTCGGCACCATCTACGAGATATTGTCGGCGCCGATTTCCTATCTACGAGATCGTCATCGGCTATGTCGGGGCGGCGGCGACCAAGTCGATCATCCTCGGCCTGATCATCCTCGCCACCGCGGCGCTGTTCGTGCCGCTGCACATCCTGCATCCCTGGTGGATGCTGACCTTCCTGGTGCTGACCGCGGTGACCTTCAGCCTGTTCGGCTTCGTCATCGGCATCTGGGCCGACGGCTTCGAGAAGCTGCAGATGATCCCGATGCTGATCGTGACGCCGCTGACCTTCCTCGGCGGCAGCTTCTACTCGGTGAATATGCTGCCCTCGGGCTGGCGAACCATCACGATGCTCAATCCGGTGGTGTATCTGATCTCGGGCTTCCGCTGGAGCTTTTACGAGATCGCCGACGTCAGCGTCGGCCTGAGCCTCGGCATGACGCTCGGCTTCCTCGTTATCTGCATGGCTCTGGTGTGGTGGATTTTCCGCACCGGATACCGGCTGAAGAACTGACGGCGACAGTAGCCCGGGCGGAGCGCAAGCGAATCCGGGACAGCGCCTGGACAAATCCCGGCATTCCATTGGCTGACACGTCCCGGATACGCGCCGCTACGGACCCCGCTCCACTCGCGAAAATGTCAGCACTTTGCCGCCGATTGCGCCGTCCTGACGCCTTGTTTGCGCCGCGGCGGGCGTTAACGATTGCAGGCGCCGTCTCTGGAACCAAGGACCGGTTTCGGGCATAGTGTGATGCCGGGGACGGAGAGAGCCGGCAGCTTCGTTCAAAGGCCTGGAGGCCAAAGGTAAAATGCGTTCCTTCCTCATTGCCGTCACCGCCCTGACGCTGTTTGCTTCGGCCGCCGCCCAGGCCAAGGTCGCCATCACCGTCGACAAGGACAATCAGCAGATGACCGTCGCCGTCGACGGCGTCGAGACGTACCGCTGGCCGGTATCGTCGGGCCTTCCCTCCTATGAAACGCCGAACGGCAGTTTTCGCGCCTTCCGGATGGAGGAGGACCACTACTCCAAGGAATTCGACGAAGCGCCGATGCCGCACGCGGTGTTCTTCACCAAGCTCGGCCACGCGATTCACGGCACGGACTCCGTCAACCGTCTCGGCTCGCCGGCGTCGCATGGCTGCGTACGGCTGTCGCGCGAGAACGCCGCAAAGCTGTTCGCGCTGGTCAAGGAGCAAGGCGTGCTCAACACCACGGTGACGCTGTCAGGCTCGTCGCAGGTGGCGCTGGCGCGCAATCCGCGGCGCGCCAACACCGCCGTGGCCCGCCGCGCGCCGCTCCCGCAATATGAACAGCAGCAGCAATACGACTCTGCCGGCGATCCCACTGTGATCACGCCGCCGGCGCAGCGCCTGCCCCCGCAAACGCAAGCGCGCGCCGACGATCGCTACATCTATCCCGCCGACGGCTCCTCGAACGAAGCGCGCTATCCGGCGCCGCCGAGCCGTCGCGGCTATGACACCCAAGCCTATCAGCAGCAGCCGCCGCAGCAGCAATATCAAGACAACCGCGGCTATGTGCCGGCGCCGCAGGGCTACTACTACCAGCCGCGGCAGACCTACCAGCCGCGCGGGCTGTTCAATTAAGCCAGCGGAGAATTTGATGCGGCCGGATTGATCTCCGGCCGCGATCTCAGCCGTCCGTC
This sequence comes from uncultured Alphaproteobacteria bacterium, assembly GCA_963783115.1. Classification (GTDB taxonomy): domain Bacteria; phylum Pseudomonadota; class Alphaproteobacteria; order Rhizobiales; family Xanthobacteraceae; genus Bradyrhizobium. Next base: position 9,035 of record CAWAMK010000017.1, read on the forward strand.
GCGCTCACAAGCCGCCGATCGCGTTGCGCCGTCAGCCGCGACTGTTGCCAGGCGTCGTGAGCGATCATCCCTGCCGCCATTGCCACGACGAAGACGACAACCCCAGGCGACAGCGTCGCCAGGCTCTCCAGCGCCGGCCCCGGGCATAGCCCGACGAGGCCCCATCCAATTCCGAACAGCGCGGCGCCCGAGACCAGCGGCCGATCGATCCCCGATTTGCCCGGCCGAAAATACTGCCCGGCAAACCACGGCCGCGCACCGCGATCGGCCAGCCTGAAGCCCGGCACCGACACCGCCAGCGCCGCAGCCATCACCACGGCAAGGCTCGGATCCCACGCGCCGAAGATGTCCAGAAACCCCAAAACCTTGGTCGGCTGCACCATGCCTGAAATCAGCAGGCCCGCGCCGAAGATCAGGCCGCACAGCAAGGGGGCGATGATCCGCATGGCTCAACCTCCCAATACATGGTGGGTCACCGCCACCGTGACGACCGCCGTCACCATGAAGACGATGGTGGCGACGATCGCGCGTGGCGACAGCCGGGCTATTCCGCAGATTCCGTGACCGGAGGTGCAGCCGCCGCCGAGCCGCGTGCCGAACCCGACCAGCAGCCCGGCCGAGATAATGGCCGCCCAGTTCGATGGCAGCGTGGGCTGCACCATGCCGTAACCGACCAGGCCGGCCAGGATCGGCGCCAGAATGAGCCCGGCGATGAAAGCGATGCGCCAGCCTTTGTCTTCGCCGCGCAAGTTCAACAGGCCGCTGAAGATGCCGCTGATCCCGGCGATCCGGCCGGTCGACAACATCAGCAGGACGGCGGAAAGCCCGATCAGCGCGCCGCCGATCGCGGCCGATACCGGAGTGAAATTGGCCATGACATTTCCGTGGGTTCGATGAACACGGTCAAATCATAGGCCCACTGTGCATGATCGCAATGGTCCGATGGCGACCGCCTTGATCCATCGCAATGCCGGCCAGTCCCGCTACCGGGTATCCTGTGCCAGCAACCACAAGGCAAAATCGATGACCAATTGGCCGCAACAAACCACCGATTTGAGCGCGCTCCTGCGTAGCCTTCGCGGAACCGCCCCCGACGTCATGAAGGCGTTCGCGGGCATTGCGAAGGCGGCGACAGTTTCGAAGGCGCTGGATGCCAAGACCAAGGAACTGATCGCGCTCGGCATCGCGGTCGCCGTGCGATGCGACGATTGCATCGCCTTCCACGTCAAGGCTTGCGTGGAACAGGGCGCCACGAAGGAGGAAGTCAGCGAGACGCTCGGAATGGCGATCTATATGGGCGCGGGTCCGTCGGTGATGTACGCAAGCCACGCGCTGGAAGCGTTCACACAATTCGAGGCCGGTACGGCGAAACCATCGGATAAACCCGCCGCGGTTCGCAACGAGGAGGAAATCCGTCTCGAATGACGGGGGCCGCTCGGAACGTCAGGGCGTTCGATCCCCAAGCCACCTATTCCTCGCCGTTCTTGAGCCGCCGCCACACCGCACCCAGCACGTTGGAATAATCGTCGGTCCAGACCCGCTGGTGATCTTCGGCTTCGGTCAGCGTCCATTTGTCCGATGATGCCAGCTTGCCGACGTCGGCTTCTTCGCGCGCCGAGGTCACGACCGAGGTCGAGAAGATATATTCATTGTCGCGGTTGGAATCCTCGCTGTAGACCCAGCTCTTCATGTCGTTGGCGTCGGCGATCCCGACGACGACACTGGAAAGCTCCAGATGCCGGTTGGAGACGTGCATCACGACCGCGCCCTGCGGCGCGAGCTTGGCCTTGTAGATCTCCATCGCCTCTTCGGTCGCCAGATGAATCGGGATCGCATCGGATGAATAGGCGTCGACGATGATCAGGTCGTAGATGCCGTCGGGCTCGCGCGCAAAGGTCAGCCGCGCATCGCCGATCACCGGCTCCAGATTCGGCTCGCAGACCTGGATGTAGGTGAAGTATTTCGGGTCACGCGCGGTGTCGACCATGGTCTGGTCGATCTCAAAAAATTTCCAATCCTCGCCGGGCTCTGCGGCGCAGACCAGCGTGCCGGAGCCGAGCCCGATCACGGCGACGCGCAGCGGCGCGCCCTTGCGTTCGCGGATCGCGGTGATCGCCTGACCGATGCCGCCGTCCTTATGGTAGTAAGTGATCGGCTCCGGCTGGCCTTTGACAGGCGTGCCGTCGTCGTTCTTGAATTTCTCGGCACCGTGGATCGTGGTGCCGTGCATCAGCACATGATACTGGCCGTTGGTCGTTACCACGATCTTGTGGACGCCGAAGAAGCTGCGCACCGTCTCGACCCGTCCCTCGTCGGCCGGGTACGCCCGCAGCAGCACCAGCGCGACTGCCACCGTCGCAAAGATCTTCCAGCGATTGGCGTTGAGGCCGAGCGCCAGCAGCGCCGAGAGCACGCCGACCGCGCCGATCACCCAGACCCGGTTGGTGTCGAGCCAGATGAACAGTTTTCCGACGGCTCCGGTGGCATAATAGGTCGGCACGATCAGTGCGACGGCCAGCACCGCGAGGAATGGCCAGTACCACGCGCTCCAGCGCGACAGCCGTTCGTGGCCGGACGGACGGCACAGCGCCGCCAGCGCCAACAGAATCGGATATTCCGCGATCCATGAGAAGGTGAAGGGCGCAATCAGCCCGGCGAACAGACCGCCGACCATGCCGCCGAACGACAGTGCGACATAGAAACCGGTGAGATATTTCGCCGCCGGCCGGGTGCGCGCCAGTTCGCCATGGCAGGCCATCGCGATCACGAAGAAGCAGAGCTGGTGCCCGCCGAGCGTCAGCAGCAGATTCTGCTCGCCGCCGACCGCCAGCAGCACGACGACACCGGCAATTGCCAAGCGGCTGCGCCAGCAGCATCCATTTGTGCGGCAGCAGCGGCCGCGACTGGAACACCAGCACCCAGGTCAACAGATAGAGCGAGAGCGGCAGCACCCACAGCAGGGGTGCGGCGGCGACGTCGGTGGAAATATGCGCGGTGACCGCGATCAGCAGTCCCGACGGTACGGCGGCAAGGAAGATCCAGCGGGCGCGCAGAATCCATGATGGAGCCGGCGCATCCGGATCGTCAGCCGGCATGTTCAGCTCCGCCGCCTTTGCCGGCGAGCGCAGCAGCAATACGCCGCAGCTTGCGATCAGCACGATCAGCACGCCATAGCCGCAGGTCCAGATCAGGTTCTGCGTGCGCAGCGTGAACATCGGCTCCAGCAGCACCGGATAGGACAGCAAGGCCAGGAAGCTGCCGATATTGGAGGACGCGTAAAGGAAATACGGGTCGGGACCGTTGGGGTGGCCGGTGCGGACGAACCAGGCCTGCAGCAGCGGATTGTTGGCAGCGAGCGCGAAGAACGGCAGCCCGATCGACACCGCAAACAGACCGAGCAGCCAGAACGCATAACCTGAGGTCGGCGGATCGCCCCACCCGCTCGCAATCGACAGCGGCAGCGTCAGCATCGCGCAGGCAAGCAGCACCAGATGGATCGCCACCGGAAGCGCGCGGTTGCGCAGCTGCATCAGAAAATGCGCATAGGCATAGCCGCCGAGCAGCAGCGACTGGAAGAACACCATCGCCACCGACCACACCGCCGGCGACCCGCCGAGCCGCGGCAGCACCATCTTGGTGAACAGCGGCTGCACCGAGAACAACAGCAGCGCGCTGACGAAGATCGCGGCGGTATAGACGATCAGGACCAGCCGGTTCCGGCTTTCGGAAGGCAGGTCCGCGGCGGCGGACGGATCGGGAGAAATCATCAAAACTCCGGCAGGAAACCGGCGGGCACCGGCGGCGGGATGTCCGGCGGGGCCACCGGCGGCGCGCAATGGAGCACAGGGCGACACGGCGAGCAATGCGGGATAAGAAAGCACAAGAGGGCGCGTCGCGCGCTCACCGATCAAACCTTTTTGAAGCTGAAGCTGGCATGAACGAGACCGACGTTGTCATCATTGGGGCAGGCCATAACGGCCTGACCTGCGCCGCCTATCTCGCAATGGCCGGCCTGCGCGTCAAAGTGGTGGAGCGCCGCAAGGCGGTCGGCGGCGCCGCCGTGACCGAGGAATTCCATCCCGGTTTTCGCAACTCGGTGGCCGCCTACACGGTCAGCCTGCTCAATCCACAAATCGCTGCCGACCTGAAGCTCGCCGAACACGGCCTGCGCATCGTCGAGCGCCGCGCGCAGAATTTCCTGCCCGCCCCCGATGGCAGCTATCTCCTCACCGGCGAGGGCCGCACCAGGCAATCGGTGGCAAAGCTCAGCGAGCGCGATGCCGCCACCATCGACGCCTTCTCGCGCGAACTGGAAGCCATCGCCGACGTGTTGCGGCAATTCGTGCTGCGCCCGCCGCCGAACCTCGTCGAAGGCTTCGGCATCGGCGCTATCCGCGAAGCCATCAACGCGATGGGCACGGCCGGCATCCTGCGCAAGCTCTCGCTGGAGCAACAGCGCAACCTGCTCGACCTGTTCACACGCTCGGCCGGCGAAATGCTCGACGAGCGTTTCGAAAACGAACTGGTGAAGGCGCTGTTCGGCTTCGATGCCATCGTCGGCAATTACGCCAGCCCCTACGCCGCCGGCTCGGCCTATGTGATGCTTCACCACGCGTTCGGCGAAGTGAACGGCAAGAAGGGCGTGTGGGGTCATGCCATCGGCGGCATGGGCGCGATCACCCAGGCGATGGCGCGCGCGGCGCGCGGGGCCGGCGCGGAAATCGAAACGGAAGCCGGCGTTCGCGAAGTGATCGTCGAGGGCGGCCGCGCCAGCGGCGTCGTCCTCGACAATGGCGCGACGGTCCGCGCGAAATATGTCGTCTCCGGCGTCAATCCGAAATTGCTGTATACCCGGCTGGTGCCGTCAGGTGCGCTGGCGCCGGAATTTCTCGAGCGGATCGCGCGCTGGCGTAACGCCTCGGGCACTTTTCGCATGAACGTCGCGCTGAACGCCCTGCCCTCGTTCACCGCGCTGCCCGGCGAAGGCGACCATCTCACCGCCGGCATCATCCTCGCCCCCAGCCTCGGTTACATGGACCGGGCCTGGCAGGATGCGCGCGACCATGGCTGGAGCCGCGAGCCAGTGGTGGAAGTGCTGATCCCTTCGACGCTGGACGATTCGCTGGCACCGAAAGGCCAGCATGTGGCGAGCCTGTTCTGCCAGCATGTCGCGCCGGAGTTGCCGGATGGCAGATCGTGGGACGATCATCGCGAAGAGGTCGCCGACCTCATGATCGCAACCGTCGATAAATTCGCACCGGGCTTTGCCGCAAGTGTGATCGGCCGCCAGGCATTGTCGCCGCTCGATCTCGAGCGGCAATTCGGCCTGCTCGGCGGCGACATTTTTCACGGCGCGCTGACATTGAACCAGTTGTTCTCGGCGCGGCCGATGCTGGGCCATGCGGATTATCGCGGACCACTTAAGGGGCTGTACCATTGCGGCTCGGGCGCCCATCCCGGCGGCGGCGTCACCGGTGCACCCGGCCACAACGCGGCACGAACCATCCTGGGCGATCACCGCGCTCTGTTTGGATGAAACGTGCGGTTCCCTTAGGCCCCACCGGAACGAACGAATTTTAATTACATGCCGCGATTTGCCCCTGGTGCCCAGCATGGCACCAGCGCGTAAGGACTGTAAAAGCCTGTGGAGAGGTTGTCGAAAACTCGGCGTGGGGGCTGTGGAACGAGCCGGTTTGGGTCGCGTATGATTGGGTCCGCAATGCCCGGGCTACCTGTGGATAACAGGTGGATATTTGCTGCGCAAAGGCCGCCGCTAAAACGAAAAGGGACCGGGCGCTCGGCGCGCCCGGTCCCCGAAAACCCTTGGAATGGGGCGTTACTTCAGCGAGCTGCTGATGGACTCGAAGTTCGAATTGATCTTGCCGCCGAGACCGTTGACGGCAGCGATGATCGCAACCGAAATGCCTGCGGCAATCAGGCCATACTCGATGGCCGTGGCGCCGGATTCGTCCTTGAGGAATGACTTGATGATCGATTTCATGGCTCTTCCAACCTGGGTTCAAGTTTCTGGAACCCAGGTTTCCCCCGCAGTTCCTAATATGGAAAATACCTCCATGAATCTAAGGTTCGACTAACGCGCAACGGTCAACTTTACCGAGAATTGCAACTTGAAATTTGCTCAAAGTCGCCGAAAGCACGCCACCCCGTAGTTTCACTGCCTCACTTTTTTCAGGTTCTTCAATGACTTCCATGGCACCCACATACCGCGTCAGCTTTGCCATTGGTGACGAGCAAACAGCCAAGGGCGTTGTCGATGCGTTAACCGAGATGTTCTTTGACGGCCAGGCCGCGATCGCGGCGTTTGAGCGGCCGGATGGCCAATGGGACGTTACGGTACACTTCGCCGAACCGCCCGATCAGCTGCTGCTGCGCGAACTCGTCACCAATGCCGCCGGCACTGATGTCGCGGAAAGCATCGTCTTCGACACCGTAGAAGCCAGGGACTGGGTCAAAGCCAGCCTCGAAGACCTCGTGCCCGTGCCGGCCGGACGGTTCATCGTCCATGGCCAGCATGACCGCGAGAGGATCGCGCCCAACAAGATCGGTATCGAGATCGAAGCGGCGCTGGCGTTCGGCACCGGCCACCACGGCACCACGCGCGGTTGCCTGCTGCTGCTCGATCATGTCCTGAAAGCCTGGCATCCGCGCCGCGTGCTCGATCTCGGCACCGGCACCGGCGTACTGGCGATCGCGGCGGCCAAGGCGCTGCACCATAAGGTGCTGGCCAGCGATATCGATCCGCCCTCGGTGCAGGTCGCCTGCGAAAACGCGAGGCTGAATGTATCGGGACATCTGGTGCGGGCGATCCGCGCCACCGGCTTCGCGGCGCCGCAATTTGCGGCGGCTGCGCCGTTCGACCTGGTGCTGGCGAATATCCTGGCCAATCCGTTGCGGCAACTGGCCGCACCGATGGCGCGGCATCTGGCGCCAGGCGCGCTGGTCATCCTGTCGGGCCTGTTGACGCCTCAGGCGCGCGGCGTCATTGCGGCCTATCGCGCCCGCGGGCTGGTGCCGCTGCGGCACCTGCGTATCGACGGCTGGAGCAGCCTGCTGCTGCAAAAGGTAAGTTGAAACTTTACTCGGGCAATCGGCGCGGGTTGCGGGCGACGACGCCCTTCGCGTCTTCACGCTGCGTTCGCCTGACCCGCGCTTCTGCGAACCTGTCCAGCATCTGGACGATCACACCACGCTGCTTCTTGTTGGCAACCGGCGGAATCGGGCTGCGGTCGGCCGGCGGCGAAATCTTCTCAAACGTGAAAACAGGCATGGTGCATCCCCTCTTCGTTGAGTTGAAACACTCCTCGGGCCTCCCAATACGCTGAACCTAAACAGCCAGCACCGCGAAACCGTTCCGTCCGGCTAACGCGGACACGTATATTGAAGCACGGATTATGCCAAAATGTGGCCGAACGCCGGTGCATTGTGGGCCGCTCCACCCAACCTGACCAATCACGTTTTCTTCGCGCCAGGCGGTATCCACTTTGTCCGAAAACGCGATAAAGTAAGCGGCAATGTTCGAAGCCCATTTCCAGACATTCGAAGAACCCGAAAGCGGCGTGGCGCTCTCAGCGCGGTTGGCCGCCTTCCGCGAGGAGCTGGCGCGGCGAAAGCTGACCGGTTTCGTGATTCCCCGCGCCGATCAGCAGCAAAACGAATATGTCGCCCCCTCCGAAGAGCGGCTGGCCTGGCTCACCGGCTTTACCGGCTCGGCCGGCATGGCGATCGTGCTGACCCGCGAGGCCGCCGTTTTCGTCGATGGCCGCTATACGCTGCAGGCCGCCAAGCAGGTCGACCGCAAGGCCTGGCACATCGAGCCGCTGGCCGATCCGCCGCCGGAACACTGGCTGGCCAAGCACCTCGTGGCCGGCAACCGCCTAGGTTTTGACCCGTGGCTGCACACTTCTGCGGCAGCCGAGCGTCTGGCCGCTGCCTGCACCAAGGCGGGCGCGGAGCTGATCGCGGTCGACAGCAACCCGCTGGACCAGGTGTGGACCGAGCGCCCGGCCCCGCCGCTCGGCCCGGTTTCGGTTCATGGCATGCAGTTTTCCGGCGAGATCGAGGCCGAAAAACTCAAGCGGATCCGGCATGAGATCCACAGGCTCGGGGCCGAGGCGCTGGTGCTGTCGGACAGCCATGCGGTGGCCTGGGCCTTCAACATCCGCGGCGCCGACGTCTCGCATACGCCGCTGCCTCTGTCTTATGCAGTGGTGCCGAAGGACGGCCGTCCCACCGTCTTCATCGACCACCGCAAGCTTTCCAACCTGACGCGCGATCATCTCGAACAATCGGCCGACGTCCGTGATCCCGATGCGCTGGTGCCCGAACTGACCGCGCTGGCGCGCGGCGGGGCCGCGATCGCGCTCGACAGCGCCACCGCCGCGGACGCGCTCAGCCGCCTGATCGCGGGCGCCGGGGGAAAACCGCTGCGCGGCAGCGATCCGGTGAGCCTGCTGAAGGCGGTGAAGAATCTCACCGAAATCGAGGGAACGCGGACCGCGCACCGGCGCGACGCGGTGGCGCTGACGCGCTTCCTTGCCTGGATCGACCGCGAAGCGCCGTCCGGCGCCTTGACCGAGATCGACACCGTCGAGGCGCTGGAAAGCTTTCGGCGCCAGACCGGCGCGCTGAAGGATGTTTCGTTTCCCACGATCGCCGGGACCGGGCCGAATGGCGCGATCGTGCATTACCGCGTCACCCGCAAGAGCAACCGGCGGATTTCGCCGGGCGATCTGCTGCTGATCGATTCCGGCGCGCAATATGAGGACGGCACCACCGACGTCACCCGCACGATCGCGATCGGCACACCGACCGACGAGATGCGCGACCGCTTCACCCGCGTGCTGCGCGGACACATCGCGATCGCACGCGCGATCTTTCCAGACGGCACCACCGGCGCGCAGCTCGATTCCTTTGCGCGGCAATTTCTGTGGCAGGCCGGCCTCGATTTCGAGCACGGCACCGGCCACGGCGTCGGCAGCTACCTCTCGGTTCACGAGGGTCCGGCGCGGATTTCAAAACTCGGCACCACGCCATTGAAGCGCGGCATGATCCTGTCCAACGAGCCCGGCTACTACAAGACCGACGCCTTTGGCATCCGGATCGAAAACCTCGAACTTGTCATCGGAACCAATGTCGCGGGCGCGGAGAAGCCGGTGAATGCGTTCGAGGCGCTGACGCTGGCGCCGATCGACCGCCGCCTGATCGACGTCGACATGCTGAGTGCGACCGAGCTGAAATGGCTCAACGACTACCACGAGCGCGTCAACCGCGCGGTGCGCCCGCATCTCGACGACAACGCCACCAAGCTGTGGCTCGATGAAGCGACCGCGGCGCTGCTGCCGCTTTAGGCGTTCTCTCCGCTGTCGTCCTCCGCGAAAGCGGGGGACCCAGAAACCATCATCTCGCGGCGCACGAATTGATGGGTTGTCGCGAAGGGCTCATCCCGTCCTATCGAGACCGCTATGTCGCGGATGATGACAGCGGCGTTCGTTTGCGCATCGAACCCGCCGCCTCCCGAATTCGGCATGGCCGCATGCTGAAACCCCCGTATCCGCCCTGATCCAGCGCGCTACAGTCCGATCAACCAGAATCTTCAACCATCAGGGATCAGGACTAAATGCACGGCGTCGCGGGCAAGCCGCCCGGCGCGGCGGCGGATGCCGTTGCGACATCAAAAATCATGCTGCTGATGCTGGTCGCGATGACCGGCGTCGCGCCGATCTCGTTGTACATGCTGGTGCCGGCGCTGCCGGTGCTGGCGACGACGTTCGGCGGCGACATTTCGGTCGCGCAGATGACGGTGTCGCTCTACATGGTCGGCATCGCCTGCTCGCAGCTCGTGATGGGGCCGCTGTCGGACAAGTTCGGCCGCCGGCCGGTGCTGCTCGCGGGCCTCGCCTTGATGGTGGCGGCGAGCATCGGCTGCTCGCTGGCGCAGACGCTGCCGCAACTGATCGCCGCGCGGTTCCTGCAGGCGCTCGGCGGCGCCACCGGCATGGTGGTGAGCCGCGCCATCATCCGCGACCTCTACAGCCGCGACCGCATCAGTACCATGATCAGCCTCGTCATCGGCGTGATGATGACGGCACAGATGCTGAGCGCGCTGGTCGGCGGCCTGCTGGAGACCGCGTTCGGCTGGCGCGCGATTTTCTATTTCATTACCGTAGCCTCGATCAGCGTCGCGGTCCTGATCGCCCTTGCGCTGCCCGAGACGCGCCGCGAGCGCGCGGTGAGCAGCAGCTTTCGCGGCGACGTCGGCAAGCTGGTCCGCGACCGCGCCTTTCTCGGCTATGTGCTGTGCCAGGTGCTGGCCTCGCAGATCATCTTCACCTTTGCCGGCGGCGGACCCTACATCGTGGTGACGCAGATGGGCCGCACCACCGCCGAATACGGCGCGTGGTTCGCGACGACGGGGTTTGCGTACCTCGTCGGCAATCTGTTCTGCGTCCGCTTCGCGCCGCGCCATTCGCTGGAGAAGCTGATCTGGTTCGGCCTGGCGCTGCAGTTTGGCGGCGCGCTGCTGAATCTGGTGTTCAGCCTCACCGGAACCAACCAGGCGCCGATCTGGCTGTTCGGCACCCAGATGATCGTGATGGTCGCCAACGCCTTCGTGATGAACAACGCCGCCGCCGGCGCCATCAGCGTCCGCCCCGAAGCCGCCGGCACCGCCGCGGGCGCGATGGGCTTTCTGCAGCAGGGCATCGGCGCGCTGGTCTCGCAATTCGGCGCCTATCTCGGCGGCCACTCCACCACCACGCTGCCGCTGACGGCCGCGATCTTCGCGCTGTCGATCGCGTGTGCGTCGGCGATGTTCTTTCTGGTGCCGCGGGGGACGGTGGTGGTGAGCGAGGAATTGATCAAGAAGGCGGAGGAGGAAGAGAGCGGGATGTTGTGAGCGGTGCAGGCAATGTCAGCGCCTCACTCTCCGATCAGCTCAAGCCACTCGTCCTCGGTCAGCACCGCCACCCCAAGCTCGCGCGCCTTCGTCAGCTTCGACCCGCATCCTCACCTGCCACCACATAATCCGTCTTCTTCGACACCGAACCCGCCACCTTGGCGCCGAGACGCTCCGCCATCGCCTTGGCCTCGTCGCGGGTGAACTTCGTCAGCGAGCCCGTGAACACCACGGTCTTGTCCGAAACGGGCGAACTCTTGCGCGGCTGCTCGGCCGGCTTCACCTCGATCTCTCGTAAAAGTTCGCCGAGCGCCTTCACATTGCGCGGTTCGGCGAAGAACTCCACCACGGCGTCGGCCACGATCTCGCCGACGCCGCCGATGTTGTTGAGGTCCTGATAGGCCTCGGTCGTGTTCTCCTCGTCCTTCGTCCCCTTGGCGGCGGCCAGCATCGCCTCGCGAAAATTCTCGATCGTGCCGTAATGCCGCGCCAGCAGTTTTGCATTGCCCTCGCCGACGTGGCGGATGCCGAGCGCGAAGATCAGGCGGTGCAGGTCGATCGAGCGGCGGGCGTCGATCGCGTTGAACAGATTGCGCACCGAGGTCTCGCCATAACCCTCGCGCGCCATCAGCTTGCTGGTCGATCGCGCATCGCGCTTCTGCAGCGTAAAGATGTCGACCGGCGACATCACGAGGCCGTCCTCGTAGAATTCCTGGATCTGCTTGTCGCCGAGGCCGTCGATGTCGAACGCCAGCCGCGAGACGAAATGCTTCAGCCGCTCCGTCGCCTGCGCCGGGCAGATCAGCGCGCCGGTGCAGCGGCGCACCGCCTCGTCTTCCTCGCGCACCGCGTGGCTGCCGCAAACCGGGCACGTGTCCGGAAACTTGTAGGGCTTTGCGTTGTTCGGCCGCTTGTCCAGGACGACGCTGACGACCTGCGGGATCACGTCGCCGGCGCGCTGGACGACGACGGTGTCGCCGACGCGCAGATCGACGCCATCGCGGATCGGATTGCCGTCGTTGCCGATGCCCTTGATGTAGTCCTCGTTGTGCAGCGTCGCGTTCGACACGACGACGCCGCCGACGGTGACCGGCTCGAGCCGCGCCACCGGCGTCAGCGCGCCGGTGCGGCCGACCTGGATGTCGATGCCGTTGAGGATCGTGGTCGCCTGCTCGGCCGCGAATTTGTGCGCGATCGCCCAGCGCGGGCTGCGCGAGACGAAGCCGAGACGATCCTGCCAGTCCAGCCGGTCGACCTTGTAGACCACGCCGTCGATATCGTAGCCGAGCGAGGCGCGCTCGCTCGCCGATCTTGCGGTAGAATTCGAGGACGGCCTCGACATCCTTGCACAGCGTCGTCAGCGGATTGACGGCAAAGCCGGCCTTGCCCATCCACGCCAGCATGCCGTGCTGGGTATCGGCCGGCCGCTCGCTCATCTCGCCCCAGGTGTAGGCGAAGAATTTCAGCGGGCGTGACGCGGTGATCGAGACGTCCTTCTGGCGCAGCGAACCCGCCGCCGAATTGCGCGGATTGGCGAACACGGTGTCGTCGGCTTCGGCCTGCGTTCTTGTTGCAGCTCGAGAAAATCCTTCTTGAGCATGTAGACTTCGCCGCGCAGTTCGCAGGCCGCGGGAATGTTTCGGCCTTTCAGCGTGTGCGGAACGTCGGTGATGGTGCGGACATTGGCGGTGACGTCCTCACCGGTAAAACCGTCGCCGCGCGTCGGGCCCGGACCAGCTCGCCGTTTTCGTAGCGCAGCGATAGCGACAGGCCGTCGATCTTCGGCTCGGCGACCAGCGCCGGAATGTGCTCGGCATCGAGCTTGAGAAAGCGGCGGATGCGATCGACGAATTCGGTGACGTCCTCGTCGCTGAAGGCATTGCCGAGGGACAGCATGGGAACGGCGTGCTGCACTTTTGCAAAGCCGCGCGCCGGTGCGGCGCCGACCTTTTGCGTCGGCGAATCCGTCGTCACGAGGTCGGGAAATCTTGCCTCGATCGCCTCCAGCCGCTGACGCAACGCGTCGTAGGCGGCGTCAGAAACGGTCGGCGCGTCCTTTTGATAGTAGCGCTCGTTGTGCGCCTCGAGCTCCAGCGACAGCCGCATGTGCTCGACCTTAGCCTGCGGCTTGGTGAGCTTGGCGACGTCGGGAAGGGTTTTTGGTTTTGCTGTCCTGGCCATCGGAATTAAATACGACGAAGCAGGCCTGGAGGCAAAGCACGCAGGGCTCGCGCCCCGGATGCTGCGCAGCGCGAAGCGGTGCGCTGTCGGTCCGGGGCCCATGGCGGGCGAGCGCCTGGGTCCCGGCTCTGCGGAGCAGCGCTACCGGACGATGCTTCGCATCGCCTAGGCTGCGCCGCGTCCGGGACACGCGGGCTATCT
>CAWAMK010000018.1:0-379444 GCA_963783115.1 uncultured Alphaproteobacteria bacterium
CGAAGTTAAGGCTTCGGGCGCCGGCATCCCTCAAATCCAAAAAAGTAGAATTAAATCAAAGCCGTAGGATTTTTATAAAACATGTAGGTAATTATTGACACCCCAGATCCTTTATGAAAGATTAAGTCCGGAACAATATTATATTAGCAGGGGCGAATATGAAAACAGCAATTAAATTGGCAACGGCGGGACTCTTTGCCGTTCTGCTTTCCTCGCAAGCGAGCGCGGCTCTCGTCAGCTTCACCGGCAACGGTGACTTCTCGAGCGTCTCGAGCTGCGGCTTCGGCGCGGGCTGCTCGATATCTCCGCAGCGGCAACAGCCTCGACATGTCCGGGAGCAACAACAGCACGCTGACGATCACGGACATCACCGGCAACAACGTGCCGACCAATCAGAACGACTATGTGATCGGCCAGCTCACCTGGGTGAACAGGGCGTCGACGCGGCACCGACCAGAACTTCAACGTTCAGTATTCTTACACGCTGAATTTCGCTGGCCCCGGTAATTCGGATACCGTGAACTTCAACCTCAACATCCAGCAGTTCACCAATATCTCTGGCGACGTTGTCTTCAACCTTCTCCAGTCGACGCTGAACGGCCTGGGGCCGTTCAACGTTACCGGGGTGACGTCTCGGACATCAAGTTCCAGTTGGCGGACGGCACCAACGGAACCTACAATCCGGCTACCGGCCAGTGGAGCAATCCGGATCCGGCGAACAATAACGGATCAGGTGACTTCGGTGATGTACATCACGGCCGACTTCACTGCAGCCGTGCCCGAGGCTTCCACTTGGGCCATGATGATCCTGGGCTTTGCCGGCGTTGGCTTCATGGCCTATCGCCGCCGCAACCAGGTTTCGCTCCGGCTCGTCTGATTTCGGTTCGATACCAAACATTGCTGGAAAGGGCCGCCAAGTTGGCGGCCCTTTTCTTTTGGCCCCCTCAATCGCCCTAAGTTTCGATCGCCACGACGCCGAACGCTCGACGTGTTCGTCTGCACGCCGCCCCGGCCCTGCGGCTTGCATCGTGTGCTGCGAAAAAGTTTAAACCATCATCGAACCGCCGCCGCTCGGTACGTCACCAAGACGGAGAATGAGCGCGCAGGTTCCGACTTTAACCTTTCGCATCGACATCAAGCTTAACCGGCGAGTTTCATTGCGGCATCACCGAAGGCCGCTACGTTCGCTTTCGAAATGGCGATAAGCAAAATCATTGCGATAAAGCTCGCACGCGAAGGGAGCAAAACGTGAGCCCCAAGACGTCGACAGAAGCCGGAGGCAAGGTCCGGGAGGAGGCGGAGAAGCCGCTGAGCCTGCGCTATGCCGAGATCGTGAAATTGCGCGAAGCCATCCAGCGCGCCCAATCGTCGGCAAAATCCTGGAGCCTCGAACAATGCGCTTCAAAATAGACGCGTGAAAGCCCGCATCTTCAAACTCTTCTACCTCGCAGTCGCCTCCATCGCGATGGTCGGCTGGTCATGGGTGATTTTTCAAGGCCTGGCTTGGGCGCTCGCCATCTGACCGTTCGCACGGCCCGCGGGCGCCAGAGCCGAACTCAAAATCGCACAGCGATTGCAGAGCGCAAAACCGAGGCACAGGATTTAATTGCAGAGCGCCACTCTCCGCAGCCGCCAACGGCCACCAGTCCAAACCTTGCGTGGCGCGAGATAGCAGCTTCCGCCATGGCCGGGGTAGGCCCAGGGCCCATACTCGGCATACTCCCCATATCCGAATGGATAGTCATAGCCATCGTCGAACGGATGAACGCGGGCAAACCCAAACCCGCCCGCATAGGCGATCCCGCCCAATCCCGGGCCGACGAAAAACCTGTTGCCTGCTGCCGCGACATCGGGGACGGCCATGAGCAGCAGGGAAAGCGCCAGAAATGCCGAATTTCGCCTACGCATATTCTTTCGTCCTCGCGCGCCCTTGCGGACTGGCGTGCAGCCCCGGAGCCGCCACCAATCCTATCGAGAAGCCATTCGACTTCGCCTAAACTTTCCGGAGGCAATAGATGGTTTCCATTCGCTGAATATTTACCGTCCTCCGCTGGGAAGAAGCTCCCACATCCAACCCGTCGGCCCAAAGGTTGAGGGTCCAATCAGCTCTGAAGAAGTCATGGCTCAGTGCAGAACGCCGAAATGAACAGACGCACCGTTAGGCTCGTCACCGCGACGGCGTGGATCGCGGTCGCCCTGATTGCCTATGCCACGCTGACCCATGTCGGCTTTGTCTATGCAATCTATTTCAGGCTCGCACCGTTCCTGATGCACCCGGCGATGCAAACCTACGCCCATTTTGAGCACGTGCTCGCGTTCGCCGTCCTCGGCGCCCTCTTCGGCTTCGCCTATCCACGACACCTGCTTCTCGTTTGCTGCATCGTGCTCGGCGCCGCCGCGCTACTCGAGGTCTTGCAGACCATGACGCCGGACCGGCACGGCACATGGGTCGATGCGCTGGAGAAAATGGCGGGCGGCGCGGCGGGCATCGCGCTGGCGAAAGGGGTTGTCCAGTTGAGGTGCCGGGATCGAAGCAAGCAGCCAAGCGCCGGGATCAATAGCTGAATATCCCTTCCGGTATGGTGGCGGGGACCGTCGTTGATTTCCAGCCGGTCCAAACGGGCTGCCGCACCAGGCAAGGCTGCGACGCTTGGACCTCCCTTGGACGATTTTGTCGCTTGAAATCCTGCTATAAGCTTTCGCGATGAATGGCTCGCCCGGAGAAATTCCGAAAGCATGAGGACAGCTATGACTTACCGGCCAATGTCCGCTCTTGTTGCGGTAGCGATCATCGCGCTGTCCGGCGCACCTGCCAACGCCCAGACGCCTCAGGAAGTAAAAACCGACAAGAACAAATCGCTGGTTCTCGGTAATTTTATGAATGCGCCCAGCAATTGCAGCACAAATCCCGGCCCGGTCCCCTTGCCCAGACTTCGCGAGAAGCCGGCCCATGGCTCTGTCGGATTGCAAATCGTGATGGGTGATGTCGCGGCAGCAGGCGCCTGCCCGGCCCGCAAAATACCCGCCATTGCGATTTTCTACACCCCGGCCAAGGATTTTGTCGGCAAGGACTCGATTCAGATCGAATTCGAAGCGGCAGACCAGAAGATACCCGGATTGAGCTTTGTGATTACCGTCCAGCCCGGCGACCAGAATTAGGGCGAACGCCCGCCGAAACAATGATGCTGGAGGGCCGCTAAGGCGTGCACCTCATGCGCGCCGTTCGTATCCTGGCAGCTGGGTCGGTTTCCCCTCTACTCTCCCAGAGCGCGGCAGGTACGCGCTGATTCGGGAAGGCATCACGACATCTGCTCGATAACGCTCGTATTTAATTCCCGCATTTTGCACTGACTGAATCACACGTGGCGGATATCGTCGAAATATTGGCCGAACTGCGTCATCACGGTGGTTGACGCGATTCCCGTTATTTGGGACGCATAGACTCCTTAATCGCGGGTGATTCGCCAATGAAGATTAAATCCATAACGCTGGCAGTCGGATTACTCCTGTTTGCGCTTCCGCTCCCCTCCTTCGCATCGACCATCGTCTGGACGCTCGACGGCGTGACTTTTGAAGATGGGGGCACGGCGAGCGGAACATTTGCGACGGACTCGACAACCGGGGCAGTAACCTCGTTCAACATCGTAACGACGTTTGGGACGACTTTGGAAGGCACGACTTATAATTCGAGCCCTACTCAGCATTGACAATTTCTTTTCACCCAATTCGTTCGCGATCGCTGCTGACGATACACCAGCGCTGCCGTACATCAACTTCGCATTTTTGAACTCGCTGACGAGCGCTGGAACAAATCCGCTCCTGGTGAGCTTCGACCTGCCCCCAGGATGAGGTTGCGTTCGAATGTAGCGACAACACTTGCGCAAGTTCCGCGTTTCGCGACCGCCGGCAGCGCCATCGGCGTCGTCGAAGCAATTCCAGAGCCCTCGACCTGGGCGATGTTGATCTTGGGCTTTGCTGGAATTGGCTTCTTGTCTTACCGCCGGAAGAAGCAAGGTATCTCCCTGCGCTCGGCTTGAGGCCAATTCGAAATACCCAACGACAAGCCGCCGCGAGGCGGCTTTGCTGTTGCCGAAGCTATGGCGGTACAGGAATCAGGATGCGCTGAAGCTTGTGCAATTACCTCTGACGCCGATCGCGGTGTGCGATGGCATTGAGCGGCGCCAGTCGCGGTGCTCGACGGCATCGAGCGGCCTGGACCCGGCTCGAATTAAATGAGGCCGCAGCCTCTAACACTCTGAATCACCAAGCAGCCTGTGTTCAGGATCAGCGACCGCATGATCAGTCCGAGGTTCCGACCACGGAACCGTGCAGCGCATAATCCTAATGGATGACGGTGCGAAAGCACGCTCACCCCCAACCGTAGATTGACGAATCAAAACGAACGCGCGTCTATGGAAAATGCAACTGATGGGCTATTGGGGAATAGAACTATGCGAATTTCATCATCTGGTTTGATCGGTCTCGCGACCGCGCTTGCATTGACGTCTTTTGTCAGCCCCGCCTCGGCCGTCGTCACGTTCGATCAGAAGTCTGGCGTCGGGCTGGACCCAGGGCAGCGGCACCACCAACGACCATTTCACCGTCGACACGGAAGCGAATGGAGTCGAGCTCGGGTTGCGCGCCTCCCTCCGATTTGTCGGATCGATCACGCCGACAGGAAATCTCTACAGGCGCCGGCGGGCAATGCTGCGCGGCATGGCGTTGTGGAATTTCGAGTTCTCGGTCAATCCCGGTTCGTTGACAGGCACCCACTGCGTTGCTGACGATTACCGGTCCCGGCGGGATATTGGCGTTCAATCCGACCATTATACCGGACAATACGCCGGTCGGCGGATCGTTCGATCAGAACAGCGAAAATCTCGGGTTTCCATTTTTTGGAGGTCCCATGAATTTCAACCCTAATGCCACCGGCATCTACACCTTCGACCTCAAGCTCTTCAGCGCGGAGAACGAGCAACTTGGTGACGTGTCGATTCAGGTCAACGCCGTTCCCGAGCCGTCGACCTGGGCGATGTTGATCCTTGGCTTCGCCGGTATCGGCTTCATGGCCTATCGCCGGAAATCACGGCCGGCCGCGATCGCCGCCTGACGCCATCCTGATCGATGAAACGAAAGGCCGTCTTCGGGCGGCTTTTTTGCGTGTCCGCGCGGCACTTCCCTGAGCGCCGCCAAGTTTAAATCGGCTGCGGTCCCAAAACCCACACCCACCAAAGGCCGATGGCCAGATGCGGCCCGAACGAGATCGCCTGCTTGCCGTGCAGCTCATGTCCCTGCGCTCGCAGGATCAGCAAACTGACCAGGGCGGACACCACCGCGATCAACAGCAGGCCGGGAATGCCTTCCGCACCGATCCAAAGCGTGCCCGCCGCGACGAACTTGACGTCGCCGAAGCCCAGGCCGTCATGGCCGCGCAGCCAGCGGTAGCACGACGCGAAACAATGACACGGCGGCAAAGACCAGGGCCGCCTCCAATCCGCGCCACCAGAAGTCCCCCGCCCCCCACAGCCAGGCCTGCAGCGCGCCGCCAGCGGCCAGCGCCAGCACCATGCTGTCCGGAATGATCCCGTAGCGGGCGTCAATGGCGCAAACAGCGGCCAGCAGAACGACGAGGTAGCAGGCTGCGATGGCAGGCAGCGCCCAGCCGGGATCGCCTGCAAGGCCGATGGCGAACCAGAGCGCGCCGGCGATCAGGCCCCACGCCACGACCACGTATGGCCGCCCGGCCGAGTCGTCCGGCCAGCGCTTCGCCGAAAAAACGACCGGTACGGTCACCGGTCTTGCGCAGCGCGCGCATCATCTCCCGCTCGCATGCAGCGGCACCGTCAGCTTCTCGCCCTGCCCCTCCAGCACGACGTGATCGGGGGTCACCGCGGCGACGCGCCAGCCGTCGATCTGGCCGTTGATCTCAACCCAGCCGCCCAGCGGACTTTGCGCCGTGATCAGGAACGCCTTCGCCACCCCGTCGCTCATGAACACCCCTTTCAGGGTCATTCCCGGGTCCAACGTCGCCACCGCCGGCGGGGGCGGCGCCGGCGGCAACCGGTGCGGGCGCGACAAAGACCTGCCGGTTCCGCGAAAACAGCGGGCGCTGCACGATGTTCTCATAGCCCGCGGCGGCGCGCGCGTCGGAGGCCTTGGCGGCCGGCACCGCTCGTGCCAAACCAGGCCGGGGCGGTCACCGTGGAAACCTCGAGCGAAATCATCGCGCCTAGCGTCATCGCGCCGACCAGCGCGATCCAGGCCGCAAATCCCAGCGATGAGAACCCGCGTCGCAGGCCGCAGCGCCGCCAGTTCGCTTCGGCTGGGCAGATCGGTCCGGCCGAGCATGGCGGCAAGCCGGGAGGCCGCGAATTGCCGCGGCGAACTCGCCATGCCCGACAGCCGAAGCTGGACCATTTGCGCCAACGAGGTCATGGCATCCGCTCCGCCGGGTTCGAACCGGGACCGGTTTGTTGGCCATCCATGGCCTGCTGATTTCCGCCGGGCTGCGAACCGCCGCGGATAGCGCCCTGAACCCTGAGCTCGGCCCTGATCGCGACCGTCTTCGCCGTCCGCCAGGCTTCGGAACGCGGCCGTGGAGACAAACAACAACGGCGTCTGGTTCTCGATCGCCAGGATCATGTCCCGGATCGCCTTCAGCGGCCCTTCGAGCTCTACGCTGACGGCAATCATCTGCAACGGCTGGGACCGCCCGCCCTGCAAGCCGCGGATCGCGAGCAGATTGACGCCGGCATTCGCCGCCATCGACTTCAGGCTGGCCTGCAGATCGGCGCTGGCGACGCGTTCTTCGCTGCCGGGAAGGAAGGGATCGCCGGACCTGCCCGACGCTGCCGACCGACTTCTTTGCCGCGCGCGCCACGTTCTGGAAATGCGCAAGCTGCGCCGCATTGTCCGAAATCTCTTCGCCCCTGTCGGCAAAATGCGCCATGATCGGCGCAAGCAAGAAGATGACGACAAAGAGCATGGCGGCAGCATTGAAGGCCAGGAACGGCGTTCCGCGCGCCAGTTTCAGATTCTGGATCATGGCGCGGCCCGGGATCTTGCGGGCGCCGCACGCGCGCCACGCAGCTTGAACACGATGCTGAAGCGATCCTTGCGCTCGTTCGCGTCAGGCGTAATCGCGGAAGTCAGGGTCGCGCCCGAAAACAGCGGCGACTGGTCGATGACGCGAACCAGGCGCGCGGCATCCGCCGAAAAGCCCGATACCGTCACGGTGCCGTCGGCGATGCGGGTCTCGGTCAGAAACGTGTGCTCGGGCAGAATCCGCGACAGCTCATCCCACACGGCCAGGATGCCGGTGTCGGCCTTCATCGCGAACAGGCGCGCCGCGGGATCAAGACCGTCCCGGCCGCTTTGAGCGGACAGCCGGGCCTCGCCAACCGCCGTCTCCAGCGCGGCCGCGACGCTGGCCTGGCGCCATTCGAAGGCGACCAGGCCGAGCAGGACGGCGCCAAGCGCGGCGAGCTGCCAGCAGCCGGACCGCCCGCAGCGCCCACGCCGGATCTTCGTCGCTGACGGCGCGGAACGTGATGACGGGAACGGCCTCGCCGCCGGCATCTGCCACCGCCAGACAGTCGACATCCCGCGACGCCAGACCGAGTTCCGACAAAGCCGTCTCGGCGCGATCACGGCGCACGATCCAGTGACACATCGGCACGACGCCGTCCGATTCCGGCCCGACAGCGGTCGCGGCATGCCAGATATCCGATAGCTGAAACGGCGTTCGCCGCAATATCTCCTGGTCGAGGATTTTGGGCAGCGCACCGAAGGCCGCCTTGGGCACGCTCAACTCGCGAAGAAAGAACAGCTCGCGCGAAATCACCGGCGCGACCGTCGTCGCCTCCCGCGTCACGCCCTGCATGACCAGCCACTAGATCGAGTGCAGCCGCGTTGAACATCGGCAATGGAAACCGGGTTTCTGCTCGTCCCGTGGCCGACACCAGGCGGCAAGCGACGCCGTCGCCATCCCGCCAAAGCGTTACCTGCGGCCTCGCCTCACCCTCGGCCCATGCACGCCAGCGCGCGGGAACCGCGTCGCGCAAGCCGGACAGCCACCATTGCGCAAAGTCGTTGCCCCACGCCGTGAGGACGTGGAGGCCACCGGCACGGGCTGGCAGGTCGGCGACAGGCATGATCGTCACTTCGCGGATCGCGGCATTCGATTCGAATGAGGCAGAGCCTATTTACTAATTCTTTACGAAGGGTAACGAGCCGCTGTTCGCCAGCTGCGTGCAATTGCGGCCCGCTTCAGAGCCTGCTTCAACTGCATTTAATCGTTCGTTTTCAGCATGATATTTCCGTTTCCGGAATCGCGTCTCAGCCCTGGCGCAGCGCCACGATGGTGGCCGGCTCGTTACGCCGCTCGTCCTCGAATTCGATCCGGATCGAAACCAGATCCGGCAGCCGCTCGGCGCGAATCCAGTCGGCTACGCCAGGCCGGTTTGACCTTGGGATCGACGCGTACCGAAATACCCGATACGGATTTCACGAACGCCGCTAAGCACCACGACCCGGGTTGCGGCGGGTTCGGCGCTGTCCTTGGCGCGCGCCCGGTTGAACGGGGTGAAATCGGCGACGAGATCGCTGCCGCTCCGCCGCAGGACGATCTTGTGCGGCCCGCCTCGCAGCGACCGTCCCTCGCTCAAGCCCACGAAGGCGATCGCCTCGCTGCGACCGTCGAATCCACTGGCCTCCTTTGGGCTTGTGGCGTCCTTCGGGATCGCCGTATCCGGTCGGACCGGGAGCGCCGACCCCACCAAAGCGGCGACCGTCTGGATCGCCGCGCTGGTCTCGCTTCCGATCTCGCTTGCGCGATCGGCGCCAAAGGCCTGCCGCGCCATCGACTAATCCGCCGGCGAGAAAGCCGGTCAGGATCGCCAGGATGGCGAGCGACAACAGTAGCTCGATCAGCGTCAGCCCCTGCTCGCCGCTGCGGCGGGCGGCAACGCGCGCGATCAGCCGGCTTCGGACTGCGCGCGTCATGGCTTCGCCTCCGGCGCAAGCTTCAACGCGGCGAGTTTTGTCGCGGTGCCGTCCGGCGCTTCAACCGCTACTTCAACCCAGAACGACCGCAACGCGTTGCTGGCCGGAGCCGGCCGGCCGCCTTGCGGCTGGCGCGCATCGGTCGCGGGACGAAGCTCCGTGACGGTCTGCCGCCAGCGGAATCTGTTCGCGATCGTGCCTTCGCGATAGCCCGCCACAAGCGCCTCGGAAATGCCGGCGGCCTCCAGGCGCGACTGCGCGACCCTGAGCGCGGTGCGATTGACCTGCGTGCGCGCGTCGGAACGCATCGCGACCACCACACCGGTCGATATCGCGCCGAGCCCCAGCGCCAGGATGACGAAGGCGACCAGGATTTCGATCAGCGCAAATCCGCGCTCGCCGCGCCTGATCAACCCTCGCCTGGATCGCGCGCGCCTCATTGCATCAACCGCGGTTCGCCGGTCAGCCAGTTGACGGCGATGCGCGCCGACCGCCCTTCCAGCGTCAGGGCGATCTCGCCGCCGGAAGACTGACCGTCCGGATAGAACCTGATCGCGCCGAGGTCGCCGGCGCGCTCGGTCTCGGCAACCACCACCGCGGCGATCATTCCGCGCGGCAGCGTGTGCATCGAATTCGGCAGGCCGAAGCGGCCTTTCTCCACGTCGATCCGGAACAGCGTCTCGGCATTGCTCGACATCGCCTGCGCGCGGGCCAGCTGAAGCGTCGCGGTGACGGAACGGGCCGTGACGGCGACACGCGTCGCCACGGCCTTCGGTTTGGCCGACAGCGTGCCGGCCAGCACCAGCGCGATGATCCCGATCACGACCAGCAATTCGGCCAGCGTGAACCCGGCTGACGATCGTGCGGGGCGTTTCATTGGAATGCGAGATTGTTGATCGACAGCACCGCGCTCATGACATGCATGATGAGCCCGCCGATGCTGCCGCCGATGACGAGCGTCAAGGCCGGCGTCAGCAGGCCGACCATCCGTTCGATGCGCCGCTGCAGGTCGGCCTCGATCACGCTGGCCACCTGAATGAGCTTCGGCCCAAGCTGTCCGGACTCTTCCCCGACGGCGACGAGGCGAAGCGATGCCGGCGGCAACAGGCCGTCGCTGTCGAACGCGCGGTGCAACGGCGTGCCTTCCGGAACGCGCCTGATGGCGTTCTCGTAAAGCGCATTCAGGTGCCGGTTGGTGACCAGCGCCCGCGCGGTCTGCATCGCCGACATCAACGGCACCCTGGCGACCAGCAGCGTGCCGAGCGCCCGCGCAAAGCCGCCGGCTTCGCGGTTTCGAATCAGCGGGCCGATCACCGGCAACGAGCATTTCAGGCGATCGGCACCGAGCATGACTTCCGGATTTTGCTTCGCCTTGCCCCACAGCACGAAGCCCGCCGCGCCGCAAAGAGCTATGGCCAGCAGCACCATCAGCCAGTTGTCCTGAACCTCCTCGAAGAAGTGCAGGATGCCCGGAAGCGGAAGACCTGCGTCGACGAAGATCGGCGAAATGCTGGGTATCAGCACGAACACGATGACGACGACCGACACCAGCGACATCGCGATCAGGATCATCGGATAGACGAGCGCCGACGCGATCTTGTTGCGGATCTCGAGCCGGCGCGCCAGCAATTCGGCGATCTGCGTCAGCACCTGCCCGGTCACGCCTCCGGCTTCGCCGGCGGCCAGAATCGCCCGGTAGTCCGACGGAAACACGTCCGCGCGCTGCGCCATCGCCTCCGAGAGTTGCAACCCGGCCAGCACGTCCTTGAGAAGCCCGTTGGCGAGACGCGCGGTTTTTGCCGATGCGCCCGGCCCCGCGATGATCCGGAAGGCGGCGTCGAGCGTCAGCCCGGAATTGGTCAGCGACGCCAGTTCGACCGTGAAGGCCGTCAGTTCCTTCAAGCCGAGACGGTTCGATTGAACGAGCTCGCGCTTCCAGATCGACGTCTCCGCTTGCCGCGGCGAGGCCGATTCCTGGCTCGACCGCACGGTCACCGGGTCGGCCACGCCATACGTCTCGAACGGCGTCAGCCCCGAGCCGTAGAGCGCGTCGATCGCCGCATCGAGACCTTCGGCGACAATCGTGCCCGCGGTAACCGCGCCGCGCGCCGTGTAGGCCTTGTATTGAAAAATTGCCAAGGACCGGCTCCCTTCAGGACGCGCGGGTGACGCGAAGGACTTCTTCGAGCGAAGTCTCGCCGGCCCCGACCTTCAGCAGGCCATCCTCGTAGAGCGTGTGAAAGCCTGCCTCGCGCGCGATCTGCTCGATCGCACGCTGGTCCTGGCTTCTTCTGCCGATGGTCTCGCGGATGGCGTCGTCGATCACGAGCAATTCCGAAATCGTCGTGCGGCCGCTATAGCCGGTATTGCCGCAGGCTTCGCAGCCGACCGGCTCACGGCTATGCGACCAGTCGATCGCCGGATGGCCTGCGATCGCCATCTTGAGCTTGCCATGCGCGCGTTCGCCGGCGCTGTGCGGCCGCGCGCAGGCCGTGCAAAGCTTTCTGACCAGGCGCTGCGCCATCACGCCCGCGATCGTGGATGCGAGCAGATAGCGTTCCAGTCCGATGTCGATCAGGCGCGTGATCGCGGCGATCGCGCTGTTGGTGTGCAGGGTCGAGAACACCAGATGGCCGGTCAGCGCCGCCTGGATCGCGATGCGCGCGGTTTCGAGGTCGCGGATTTCGCCGATCATGACGATGTCAGGGTCCTGGCGCAGGATCGAGCGCAAGCGCCATCGGAAAGTCGAGGCCGATCTGCGGCTGGACCTGGATCTGGTTGATCCCGGAGAGCTGATACTCGATCGGGTCTTCCACGGTGAACAGTTTCAGTTCGGGCCGATTGAGATCCTTCAGCGCCGTGTAGAGCGTCGTCGTCTTGCCGCTGCCGGTCGGGCCGGTGACCAGAATGATGCCGTTCGGCAGCGCCATCAGGCGCTGCAGGCATGCTTGCGTCCTGCCGTCGAGCCCGAGCTTGGTGAAGTCGAGTTCAACGCGCGTACGGTCGAGAATTCGCATCACGACGCTTTCGCCGAACACCGTCGGCAGGGTCGAGACACGGATATCGATCTCGACGCCGCGCACCACGGTCTTGATGCGGCCGTCCTGCGGCAATCGCCGCTCGGCGATGTCGAGCTTGGCCATGATCTTCATGCGCGTCGTCAGCGCGGCCCGCAGCGTCGCGGGCACCAGCCGCTCCTGCTGCAAGAAACCGTCGATGCGATATCGAACGGCGACGGCATCGCGGCCGGGTTCGATATGCACGTCGGACGCGCCGCGCTCGACGGCCCGTGCGATGATCTGGTTCACCAGCCGGATGACCGGCGCTTCGTTGGCGATGTCGCGCAGCCGTTCGACGTCGAACTCGCTGCCGTCATTGCCCGTTATCGCAAGGCCGTCGGTTTCCTCGATTGCGTCTCGGACGCCGCCTCCTGATACAGCGTCCGCAGCGCGCGCTCGATTTCCGCCGGAGCGATCACGGCGAGATCGACGCGCACGTCGAGCATGTAGCTGATGGCTTTGACGGACTCGTCGACAAAGGGATCGGCGGTCGCGATCACAAGGCGCCTGCCGTCGAACGAGATCGGCAGGATCCGGTTGGTCTTGAGGAAGGAAAGCTGCAAGCGGTCAGCGAGGACCGGACGGCTCGGCAAATCCGCAGCCTCGATCAGCGGCAGCCCGCAATAGGTGGCATAGGCCATGACAGAGATCGGCCTCCGAAATCAGACCGAGCTTGACCAGCACGAGATCGAAACGCTCGGAGGCCGCTTCCGCGGCACGACGGGCCCGGCCGATGGCGGCGGGGTCTATCAGATCCTTGCCAAGCAGAAGGTCGGCAAAGGCCTGCGCGAAGCCGGCGTCGCGAGGCCTCGGCAACTCCGTTTCCAGGCCTGCAGCTGGGCGCAACAATTGCTGGATATCGAATGCCATTCGCGCGCTCGGCGGTCTCGCGTGGATCTGCGTCGGCGCGAATTCTAGGAGGTTTTGATTAACCAAAGCTTTGACGCTTTGTTTGCCATTCCCGCGCAAAATGTCGGCCGAAGACGCCGGGAAGGCATATCGACGTGGCACAGCGGCCAAAGGCACGAACCAACCGGTGTCCAGCCGATCACCGGCCGGACGCTCCGCCCCTGCCCGGCGCCAGCACCCGCCAATCAGGCTTCGCGCTGGTCGCCGTGATCTGGACCCTGGGCCTGATCACGCTGCTTGGCATGGCCGTCATCGTCGGCGCGCGCTACCGCACCAAGACCTACGTCGAACTACGCCTCCGTGACCGCGGCCGAGATGGCGGCGGAGAGCGCGGTCAATCTGGCGATATCGGCCGCGCTGACGGCTGCGCCCGACCAGGCCATTGATTTTCCGTTGCGCTGCCGCATGCCCGGCGGCGAACGCGCCACGATCACCGTCGAGGAAGAGACCGGCAAGGTCGACCTCAACACGGCGAGCCCGGCCGCGCTGACGCGCCTGTTCACCGCGCTCGCCGGCGACCAGTCGACAGGCACCCGCCTCGCCGCGCAGATCGTCGAGTTCCGCAAGCCGAAGACGCAAGGCGTGGCGGCCGCAGCGCCCGCCGCGGCGCGCTTCACCACCATCATGGAGTTGGACCAGATCGACGGCATCCCGCCGCGGCTGTTTCGGGCGGCGCTTCGCTATGTCACGGTTCGCTCCGGCAAGCCGGAGCCCGACATGGAAGCCGCATCTCCGGCGATGCGCCGGCTGCTCAATGTCGAGCCGAAGCCAAACGCCGCCAAGCGGGGCATGCCCGCAGGCGGCAGCATGACCATCCGCGCGGATATCAATAGCCCGGACGGCACGCGCTTCATCCGCGAGGCGCTGGTCTCGCTGGAGGGCAGCAGCGGGCGCCCCTACGTCATTCGCGAGTGGCGGCGCGGCGACATCGAGCCATCGGGCCTGCGGCAGGACCAGCCCCAGGGCATGGTGCGGGCCTGCCTGCAGGCTCGCGAGGCAGCGGCAAGCTGATCTGCCGCCCGGCACAAAATGTCGAAAACAACCCCATGCAAAGTAGGATGGACGGCTCGGTCAGCGCCGACACCGATACCCTTAAGCCATTGCTCTAAATCGGCTTCCGGACACAGAAGGAGTGCCGCGTCACTGCAAGCGCTTCAGCCCTTCGAATTGAGCACGACCGGCGGCGGCAGAGCCGGCACGGCGCCTTCCGGCGGTGGCGGCGGACGGACCGAGCTTTCGAGCTTGAGGCGCTCCTCGACGACGGCGGGGCCCGGCTCGAACACAGTGCAGCCCTTGTAGCGCTGCAGGTCGGACAGCGCATCGAGCCGCCTGCGCTCGTCGATCAGCTGCTTGGGCGCATCCAGCGGATATCGTTCGTAGCCGTAGCCGGACAGCGGCCCCACCGCCAGCCAGTATTCCAGCCGCGCCGCGCGCCGCGCCGAATAGCGGAACGACGCCGCGATGCCGTTGCAGTTCATGGATTCATCGACCGGCAGGATCGCATAGGGCGGCGGCGGATCGACCGGACTGGCATAGGTCACGCAGCCCGCCAGCGAGCCGGCCATGGCCGACACCAGCCCAAGATTTCTCCAACAGGTGGCCGCTCGGCGTTTCACTGTGAAATGATCCGCTGCATGGTGTTGGCCGGCGAACGCTCGCGCGCGGTCGTGTGCGGCATGTAGACATGCATCTTGCGCCGGTACTCTTCCGTCACCAGGCGGCTTTCGGTGCCGTCGCGGACGACCTTGGGCGTGATCAGGATGACGAGTTCGGTCTTCTTGACCTGGTCGTTACGGTTGGAAAACGCGGCGCCGAGCCCGGGTATGTCGCCGAGCAGCGGAATCTGGTTGCTGCTCTTGTCGGCCTGCTCCTGGATCATGCCGCCGAGCGCCAACACCTCGCCGTCGTTGACGACGACGGTGGTCTTGACGCGCCGCTGCTGGATGGTCGGCGAGTTGATCCCCGACGACGTGGTCTTCACCACGGCGCTGACTTCCTGCTCGATCTCGAGCTGCACCCGGCCGCTCTCGTTGATGCGCGGCGTCACCGAGAGGATCACGCCGGTGTCCTGCATGGTGATCGAATTGACGATCGCGGTTTGCGCCGTCACCGTGCTGGTCGCGGTCTGCGTGGTGATCGGCACCTGGTCGCCGATCTGCAAGCCGGGCCGTCTTGTTGTCCAGCACCATCAGCGAAGGCGTCGAGATGACATTGACGCGCGTCAGCGCGTTCAGCGCGCTCATCGTCGACGCGATGCTCGCCGCATTGACCGCATAGTTGAAGCCCGGAAATACCGTGCCCACGCCGCCGGTCAGGGCGTTGGTGAACGAGGCGGTCGGCGTGCGGTCCTTCTGCAAGTGCCCACTGCACGCCATACTGCAGCTTGTCGTTGAGCGTGACTTCCGCAATGACCGCTTCGATCAGGACCTGGCTGGCGACGACATCGAGGCCCTGGATGACGCGCAGCACGCGTTCATAGTCGCGGTCGTTCGCCATGATGAGCAGCGAGTTCTTGGTCTCGTCGGCCACGATCTTGAGCGGCGGCTCGCCGGTCACCCCGTTGTTGGACGAAGAGGCCGACGATGACGGCTCCGTCGAATCCGGCGTCGGCGCGTCCGGCTCGTTGTTCAGCGCGCGCTGCAGGCTTTGCAGATCGTTTCCGGCGCCGACGCCGCCGCGAAGCCCGGTCGCGCCGCCCTGGTCGATATCCGGCATCGCCCCGGCGGAGCCAGCCGGTCTTGCCGAACCTCCGGAAAAACCTGCCTGCTTCGATCGCGGTGAAACGCTGCGCGTCGGCTGCCTCACCACTTTCATCTCGTTCGCGAACATCGACTGCAGCACGCCCGCGAGTTCGGCGACCGGCCGGTTCTGCACCTGATAGACGTGAAGCTGCCGCTCGGAGCCGGCCGCCTTGGCGTCGAGCCGCCGGATCCAGCTCTGCGCCCGCGGCAGATAGCTCGGCTGCGACGTCACCACCAGGATCGCGCCGAGCCGGGTGTTGGCGATGAACCTGACGCGCCCCTTGAGCGGCCCTTCCTTTTCGGAAGTGAAGATCGCCTTCAATTCCTCGACCATTTTCTCGGGCTGGGCCGTCTTCACCGGGACGACCGCAAACGACATGCCCTTCATGACGTCGACGTCGAATACCGAAATCGAGTCGAGCATGCCTTCGATTTCCGAAGGCGAGCCCTTGAGCGCGAGGATGTTGCGCGCGTCGTCGGCCTGCACGATGGCGCCCTTCGGCACCATCGGCTCCAGCACGCGAGCGACCTCGGTCGCGGAAACGAATTTCAGGGAAACGACGCGAATGCCGTTGCCGGCGACGGCGCTGTCGGGTGGACCGTTGCCGGTTGCGATGACGCCTGTGGCCGCCTGGTCGGCCGGCGAGATCTGGTAAGTGCCGCGGTTTTGCACCAGCACCGCGCCGATCGGCTTCAGCGCCGTCTGGAACATCTCCAGCGCCTCGGCCTTGCTGACCGGCCGCGTGGTCTGCACGGAAATGACGCCGTCGACGCGCGGGTCGACGACGTAATTCACGCCGATCATGTCGCCGAGAACGGTCTTGGCGGCCTGCTGAAGCGGAACGCTTGCCAGATTGAGAACGACGTTGCCGTCCGCACCGCCGGCCTTCCGCGCCGAGTTCGTTGCCCCGCCGATCATGTTGCCACTGCCGCCCTCCATGACGGCGACGGCCTGCGACGAACGGGAGGGCAGCGGCACGGCGCCCGTGGGGCCGCCGTCATAGGCGTAGGTCTGCTCGAGCGAGACCGGCTGTCCCGCAGCCAATCTGGGTTGTGACACCGTGGTCAAAGGCGTTGCGATGGGAGTGGTGGTGCAGCCCGACACAACGAGTATTGCCGCCCCACAGGCGGCAAATCTCGTCGCGAGGCTACGAGAAGGCAACAAAGGTAAAACCCCCAACAACTTCGCGCCGTCGACGGCTTTTGGCGCGTAAATAATTGGTAAAACATCATAGTTAATCGACAGTAAATCGGCGCAGGCCCGCCGGCGGGCGCCACACGGGACGTCGCGGCAAGAACTTGCGGCGAAAACAAGCGGAAAGACGACAGGTCCGTCCTGGACCGCCCGTATGACCCCGGTATCGCCCGGATAAGGCGGATCCGACGGGACAAGCGAGTTGGCTGGGTTGAGAGAACTGCTATATTTAATTCCGGCCCAAACGCGTGGGCCTGAAAGAACGGGACGACAGCACGATGAACCCTGTTACAGCCCCCGTGGGCGAGGCCTTCTCGATCGTCGGGACGTGCATCAACTGCACCGCTCCGGCCAGCCTGCTGGCAACCCTGACCGTCCTCGCCATCGGCGTCGCGCTGGCATTCCGCTCGGAACGCCGCAACGGCACGTCACGCCGGCGCCTGACTGAAGCGTAGGCAATCGATCTTTAGGTTGGATGCATCGGTCCGAACAGTGCCTGTCAGGGGGCTGGATCTTCGGTCTTAGCGATCGCATCCGAAAACAGGAACGCAGCGACCACCTGCCAAACATTAGTCCGCCGACCGAGCTCGATAGATTTCAATAGGGTATGCCTTATAATGTACGCTCATTAATATAACTTATACCTTATCAAAATGGCACCTTAAAAAATAAGATATACCTTATAGATTTGGCAACAACCTATATGGTATACCTTATCGCATGAAGGACGCCATCCGCCATCTCGACGATCGCTTTGCCACGCTCCGAGCGCTCTCGCACGGCCAGCGCCCTCCCAAGGGCTGGATTCGCGCGATCCGTGACGCGCTCGGTATGACGACAACGCAATATGCAAAAAGGCTGGGGGTTTCGCAGCCGCGTATCGTGGAACTCGAAAAATCCGAGCAAAGCGGTGGTGTAACGCTCAATACACTCCAACGCGCGGCTGAGGCTCTCGGCTGCCGGTTGGTCTACGTGCTCGTACCCGAGCGGCCCCTCGCAGAAGTTGTAACCAAGCGGGCGGCCGAGATCGCCGAACGACAATCACAAGCCGTCGAGCAAACCATGCGGCTCGAGGATCAGGCTGTAGAGGACAATCGGGCTGCTCAGGCGCTTCGTGAGCAAGCGATTGAGGATCTGCTGAAACGCCCTGCGCGTCTCTGGGATGACGAATGACCGACCTACACGCGCCGACAATCATGCAACGCCGCTGACGCCACAGGAACGCGACGAACTCATCCCAACCCACATTACGTTACGCAGCGAATTGAACGAACTCGAACAGCAGAACATCGCCGCGGCAGCCCGCTGGGCCTTTGGCCGCCGCCAGGTTCCGACGCGGGAGAGTTTTCTGAAGAGCCTGCACCGACGTATGTTCATGCGCGTCTGGCGCTGGGCCGGCAAGTACCGGACGACCGAGCGCAATCTCGGCGTCAAACCTCACATGGTCGAAGTCTCGCTTCACGAAGTGCTGAATGACATACGCTATTGGGTCGAACACAAGACCTACCCGCCCGACGAACTAGCGGCGCGCTTTCATCACCGTCTGGTGTCCGTGCATCCGTTTCCAAATGGAAATGGTCGTTGGTCGCGATTGGCGGCCGACATACTGGTTACGCAGCTCGGCGGACAACGCTTCACGTGGGGTGGAACTGACCTCCAAAAGGCCGGCACTGCGCGCGCGGTCTACATCGCGGCGCTTCAAGCTGCCGATAATCATGATGTCGGACCACTCGTCACTTTTGCAAGATCGTGAGAACCGCTCGCAGGCCAAGCCAATCAAGTTTTGTAGCCGGGGTCGTCGGGTTCATACTCGACGAACTTTTTGTAGATCCAGCGCCTGCCGTCGTGCCGGCGCCATACCTTGCCCCATAGCAGCCGGCCTGTAATCGAGCGCCTCGGCATCATGACCGTCCACAGATGCCAGGTGTCCGCCCATGTCCGCTCGGGATCGAGCGATGTGACTTGTGACAGATTATTGCGGCTCATCGCACTCAACTCCCGGCATTGAATGTACGTCGCGCCGATAAATGCGACGACACGCTCATGCCTCGATATTTCGGGGACGAAGCGAAGCCACTGCGGCTGAAACAACCTCGAGTTTGCGCCGCAGTTCGCACACCTCGCGATATCGTCGTGCGAGGTCTTCGGGCCGGGGCCGCAACCTAGGCTTGATGACAACCTTCCGATGCGGGCGATTTCGCTTCATGCGCCATCATAGCTTTGCCCCTGCCCGGCTCAATAAAAGCCGCGGATTAAGCTAACCCGTCAACCTTACCGGCTGCGCTCAACCTCAGCGCGCGCACGAAATGATCGGCCGGCTGACAGGCGCCGGTACTCGCGAGGGAACCCGCAATTGGTCCGCGAAATCGGGTAAACCATTCCGCCACGAAATGACCGCGCGGCCTCGCGCGACAGCGCCATTTCATGTAGGGAATACCGGTAAACCCATTAATCTCAACGTATTGAATGGCGAATTAATGCGCGCAGTATTGCTGGCCGGCGGCCTCGGAACCCGGTTTGCCGAGGAAACCGACGTTCGTCCCAAGCCGATGATCGAGATCGGCGGCAAGCCGATCCTGTGGCACATCATGAAGATCTACTCCAGCCACGGCATCAACGACTTCATCATCTGCCTCGGCTACAAGGGCTACGTGATCAAGGAATATTTTTCGAACTATTTCCTGCATCAGTCGAACGTCACATTCGACCTCCGCGAAAACCGGATGGAGGTTCTGCAGAAGCACGCCGAGCCGTGGCGGGTGACGCTGATCGACACCGGCGAAGAAACCATGATCGGCGGCCGCATCAAGCGCATCCTGCCCTATATCGGCAATGACGACGCCTTCTGCCTGACCTATGGCGACGGCGTCGGCGATATCGACATCACCGAAAGCATCGCCTTCCATCGCCGCGAAGGGCGTCTGGCCACCGTCACCGGCACGCAGCCCCCCGGCCGCTTCGGCGCCATCAACCATGAAGGCACGCCGCGTCACCGGCTTTCAGGAAAAGCCGCGCGGCGACGGCAACTGGATCAATGGCGGCTTCTTCGTGCTGTCGCCCAAGGTCGGCGACTACATCGACGGCGACGCGACGGTATGGGAAAAGGAGCCGATGACGAAGCTGGCGACCGACGGCCAGCTCAGCGTGTTCCTCCATGACGGCTTCTGGCACCCGATGGATACGTTGCGCGACAAGCGCTATCTCGAAGACCTGTGGTCGACCAACAAGGCCCCCTGGAAAAAATGGTAAGTCCGCGCTCGACCGGCGCGTAGCCCGCGCGGCTCCCTGGCAACCGGTTGCAATCGACGAGAACGAAGCAGACATGAAGTTTCATCCCGCCCCGCTTTCCGGCGCCTTCACGATTGAACTCGATAAGCGTGGCGACGACCGAGGTTTCTTCGCTCGCTTGTTCTGCGATCAGGAGTTCGGCGCGGCCGGCATCCCGACCACGATCGCACAGATTAACAATTCACTGAGTTCAAGGGCGGGCACGCTTCGCGGGATGCACTACCAGTTGGCGCCTTCCGCCGAAATCAAGGTCGTGCGCTGCATCCGCGGCGCCGTCTACGACGTCATTGTCGATCTTCGACCGGATTTACCAACCTACACGAAGTGGTTCGGCGTGGAACTCAACGCCGAAAATCGACTGATGATGTACGCGCCACGCGGTTTTGCGCATGGCATCATGACACTCACCGACGATACCGAAACGCTTTATCTCGCGAGCACGCCGTACGATCCAACGATGGAACGCGGCTTGCGCTACAACGATCCGCGCTTTGGCATCGTCTGGCCGCGGTCCGCCACCGAAATTTCCGAGAAGGATCGGACGTGGCCCGATTTTGATCCTGACTTTCATGGCATTGAATCACTTCGAGGGCTGGTTTGAAAATTCTGCTGACAGGGGCAGCTCTTTCACCGGCCTGTGGTTCGCACGCCGGCTGGCGGCAGCCGGACATCACGTCATGGCGCCTCTTAAAGGAACTCGCAGCGAATACTCCGGCCTGCGCAAGGAGCGCGTGGTGGAACTGGGCCGTGTTGCTGAAGTGGTCGAAAGCGCTCCATTCGGGTCCCCTGCCTTCACGGATCTGGTTCGGCGGACGGTTGGGACATCTTGTGTCAGCACGCGTCTCGCGTCGGCGACTACCGAAATCCGGAGTTCGACGTCGCAGGCGCTCTAGCCGAAAACACGCACAACCTCGCCCCGGTTCTGAAGCTGATGCTCGATCGCGGACTTGTCGGGGTCGTGCTCACGGGCACGGTGTTCGAGCAGGACGAAGGCGCGGGCGACGCACCGTTGCGCGCGGTTTCGCCCTACGGCCTGTCCAAGGGACTGACATGGCAATACTACCGCTTCCTTAGCGAGACGATGGGTTTCACCTTAGGCAAGTTTGTCATCCCCAATCCGTTCGGCCCGTACGAAGAGCCACGCTTCTGCAACTTTCTGATCCGCTCATGGTTGAAAGGCGAAACTCCGGCCGTGCGGACACCTGACTATGTGCGCGACAACGTCCACGTCGATCTGTTATCCATGGCCTATGCCGATTTCGTTGACAGGGTAACGCGCGAACGCGGGCAATTTAGATACAATCCGAGTTTGTATGTTGAGACCCAGGGCGCTTTCGCCACTCGTCTGGCCACCGAAATGGCTCCGCGGCTGGGCGTCGCCTGCCCGATCGATTTTCTTGAGCAGGCGGAATTCAGCGAACCCAAGATCCGGATCAACACCGACAAGATCGGCGGATCCGCAAGCTCCTGGAGTGAATTTGGGGCGTGGGATGCGCACGCGGCGTTCTATATGGATCGACGGGGCGAGTGACATCAGCAGATTAAATTCGTGGAATGGACAAGCACGTGATTGACAGGAAATTCTGGAACGGACGCCGCGTCTTCCTGACAGGCCACACCGGCTTCAAGGGCGCGTGGCTTACGCTTTTGCTAAAGCGTCTCGGAGCCAGTGTGACCGGCTTTGCCTTGGCGCCTGAAAGGGAGCAAGACCTGTTCGAAGTGGCCAACGTTGGCTCGGCGCTGCATCGGCATGAAATAGGCGACATCCGTGATCTGGATCGACTGGTCGCGTGCATGCGTGCAGCCGAACCCGAAATCGTTCTCCATCTCGCCGCGCAGTCTCTCGTCCGGCTGTCCTATGAAATGCCTGTTTCCACCTATGCGACCAATGTCATGGGAACGGTTCATGTGTTGGAGGCAGTGCGCGCCTGTTCCAACACAACTGCAACCATCGTCGTGACGAGTGACAAGTGTTATGAGAATGCTGAATTGATTTGGAGCTACCGGGAGAATGATCGTCTCGGTGGCCATGACCCTTACAGTAACAGCAAAGGGTGTGCGGAACTCGTAACAGCGTCCTATCGCAACAGCTTTTTTCCTTCGAGTGGATCATCGCACGTTGCGTCGGCGCGAGCGGGCAATGTGATAGGCGGCGGAGACTGGGCGCGAGACAGGCTCGTTCCGGACGCGATCCGCGCGTTCATGTCGGACCAACCGGTCGCAATACGCAATCCCAACGCCATCAGGCCATGGCAACATGTGCTCGATCCGGTCTCGGGGTATCTGCTGCTTGCGCAACGCGTTTATCAGGACGGCCCCAAATATGCGGAAGGTTGGAATTTCGGCCCTTCTGCGGAAAGCGAAGTCTCTGTCTCGACGGTAATTTCCCGTCTCGCGCAACTGTGGGGGCAAAACGTTTCGTGGGAGGCCGACGGTGGAGAGCATCCCCATGAAGCCTCCTATCTCAAGCTCGACTGCAGCAAGGCGCGCAGCCAGTTGAATTGGAAGCCGATTCTCAATCTGGAGAAAAGCCTTTCTCTCACTGCGGACTGGTATCGCGCTTTCCAGAAACGGGAAAATATGCGCGCAGTAACCGAAGGCCAAATCGACGACTTCTTGCGCCAGATCGACTAAGCGTTTCTGCCGAGCGGAGCAACCTGCCGCAAGATCATCGCATTACAACCGCCATTATCTGCGGCAGCCTAGCCGGCAGGTTTGCGCCTGGATGTCGCATGAGTTCTGACACGGCGCGCCGAGCGTGGTCGGGCATGCGCGCTTGCAGGATTCGTTCTGGTTGGCGCAGCCGGCCAGGCAGGCGTCGCTAGCTGCATCCGCCAGCCGCAACTTGCCGACCGAGAAATTGTTTTGACCTGCAGCGGCGGAGCCAATCAGAGCGAAGGACAATACTGCACAGAGCACGAGCTTCATGGATATCTCCGATTGCTGAGCGTTTGCAGCCGCAGAAACACGCCTAGGCGCGGCGGCGGCGAGGATTGTCGCTGCCGGCGTCCGGCTTGCCAATCGCGAATTCCTCGATCTTGTGACCGGTCTTGAGGGCTGCGGTCAGCCAGCGGGGCTGCTTTCCGCGGCCCGACCAGGTCTCGGACGGCTCATCGGGATTGCGATATTTGGGAAATACGCGCGGATATTTTCGGCGCTCGCGCGGCGCGCTTCGTGCGTCCGCCGTCTCCGATTGGCGAGATTCCTTCTCGCGGCGAAGCTGCGCCAGCCGCTTCTCCAGCTCGCGCTTTTCCGACGTCAGTCGAACCGACAAGACCTGGCTGAGCTCCTCATGGAGCTGCCATAACTCGTCGACCGACATTCCATCGAAATTTTGCTTCTTGTTCATCCCGCCTGCAACCACTACGATTCGGTACAAGGTAACAGTCCAGCGGCGCGCCTTTCCAGCGAAATTGTAGAATTGGCAACAACTCTCGCAAAAGGCGGGGCTTGCTGAACGTCTGGCCTAAGTGGTTCAAATATCTGCTAAATCAAATTCTCGCATTGCAATCTGCAACGCAAGAAGCCGATCATGCGAGATCGCACGAAAGACGTAGGTGTTAATACACCGCGGATGACACCGCTCCGCACGCGCAGGGGTTGCGAGAGGTCGGTGTTTGGAGCAATCGCGCTCGCGGCGATGCCCTGGCTGGCTTAGTAAGCGTTGCGCTTACGCAATACCTCGAAAGAAGGTCTTGATCAGGATCTGGACGTCCAGCCACAGACTCCAGTTGTTGATGTACCAGAGGTCGAGCTTCACGCGCTCGGAGATGTGCTCGATCGTCGGCGTGCCGCCGCGTGCGCCGTTGCATTGCGCCCAACCGGTCATGCCGGGCTTGACGTGATGCCGGAAAGCATACGCGCTCAACACCGTCTCGAAATAATGGTCATGGGCCAGCGCATGCGGGCGTGGACCGATCAGGGACATCTCGCCCTTGAGGACGTTGAACAGCTGCGGCAACTCATCGATGCTGGCCGATCGCAACAGGCGCCCGATCGACGTCACCCGCGGATCGTCGCGGGTCGCCTGCACCACGGCGGGCCCGTTTTCCTGCACGGTCATGGTGCGGAATTTGAGCATCATGAACTGCTTGCCGTTAAATCCTTTGCGGAACTGCCGGAAAATAACCGGCCCGGGACTGTCCAGCCTGATGGCGATCGCCGTGAGCGCCATGATCGGCAGGAAGAACACCAGCGCCAGGCTGGCGATGACGAGGTCCATCGCGCGTTTGACGAAGCGTTCCGGGGCACTGAGCGGCGCGCGCTGAATTTCGATGGCGAGGACGCGCTGACGCGCCGACGACGCATAGTTCGACAACGTCCGAACTCTCATGTCGGGCAACAGCCGCACCGCCACCGGAAGCGACTTGACGTGCTCGCGGACGAACTCCAGCCGGGGCGCATCCTCCCAGGGCATCGCCAGCAGGACTTCCCGGCAATTGTTGCGCCTGACGAAATTGGCGGCTGCGTTGATGGCACCGACGTCGGTCGCGCCACGTTTCGCGGGGTCGTCTTCCGTACCGAGGATGAAGCGGGTGACTTCGGAAGTGCCGAAGAAAACCAGCAGGTCGCGCGGCTCCATCGCGGCGATCTCGCCGGCATCGCCGATCAGCACGATATCGCGCCGGCCGATCACGCCGCGCGAAACGGCCGCGGCCAGCACCAGCTTGGCGCCTTTCCTGACGGCCAGCAGTCCCACCGGCGCAACGAAATAAAACACCACGAAGGCGCCGCGCGAATAGTCGACGCCGACCTTCAGCAGAAACGCAAAGAACGCGAGCAGCAGCCCCGTCGTAAACCAGCAGACCAGAATTTCGGCGATCTCGACGCGCGGCTTGGCGCTATCGGGAAAATCGTAATAGCCGCTTCCGCTCATGCGCAGGATATGAATGAAGCTGGCCAGCAACCCGACGGCACAATACGGAAGGACGCTCGGCAC
Organism: uncultured Alphaproteobacteria bacterium; assembly: GCA_963783115.1. Classification (GTDB taxonomy): domain Bacteria; phylum Pseudomonadota; class Alphaproteobacteria; order Rhizobiales; family Xanthobacteraceae; genus Bradyrhizobium. Next base: position 25,135 of record CAWAMK010000018.1, read on the forward strand.
GGAATAGCCGGCGGACAGCTGATAGCCGATGCCGCCAACGATGCTCGACAGCAGTATCACGAGGGCATCTGCGGTCGACAGAATATAGGGAACCGCGTTGCTGGAGAAACGGGCGGGACCGCCAGCGGGCTTATCGATTGGGCCTAGCTCGTTGCCAATATCCGCTCCAATCGACATGAAAAAATGCCCGCGCAGTACTGCCGCTACCAACCGTCTGAGCTACCGGCCAGAGCCGAAAATCCGCGAGGCCTTCACTGGCCTGCGTAACCCGCCGTTAATACCTGCGACAATATCCTTGGCGGAAGTGCGACGCAACATTTAATCAGGTTTGAATGCGCGCTTTAACCATTTTATGGAGTGCGTGACGCATGCTGCCCCTCATCGCCTGCGGCGCCGGCATCTTTACGGGCCTTCACTTCAATGTTCTGGCGGTGCTGCCGCTCTCGGTGCTGGGCGCCGGCGCGTACGTCGTCACGGCCTGGTCCAACGGCCAGGGCCTGCTGAGCAGCCTGGCCGCCGTGTTCCTTTCCATCGTCGCCGTTCAGGTAGGCTATTTCGTGGGGGTGACGGCCCGGCCGGCTTATTCGTACCTGCGATCCCGGCTCAATATCCGGCACTCCGAGCGGGCATAATCCGGGAACACGAATTAAACGCGGATCATCCGCGATATCGCCGTGCGCTGCCCCTAGCCCGCCTTGTCGGCGAAGTGCCGGCTGAAAACTTCCTGAATGGCGGACAACCCGGCCAGCTGACGCTCGAGTTCCTGCGTGCGCTGTTCGCCGCTCGTCATTTGCTGCTCGTATTCCTTGATTCTGGCGGAATCCCTGGCGTCGCGCGTCAAATATTCATCGTAATCGGTGCCGGTGGCGAAGGACGCCTGATCGCGCGCCGCATCGACCCGCGCGCGCAGCGCGTCGCGTTCTTTCCGGATCGCAGCGGCGGCGGCCTCGACGGCGGCCGAAATCGAACCGAGCCGTTCGCTGTCGGTCTGCGCATCGCGCTCCGCGGAACGAACCTTGAAAGCGCGGGCCATGTCTCGTCTCCTTGCGCGGGCCGGTTTCGCTGCACTGCGCCGCAGGACCGGCCGTCCGCCGGGCCATCGTTGACGGAAGTCGTTTACAGCCTATCGGACCGCTGTCCGATCAACAACGTTGCATTTTTTCGAAAAACCGAAAGGCTGGATTGTTAGACGATTCGGATTTTTTGTAATTTAATAGCAGCGACCGTGCGAGCGTACAGGCTCGCCAAGCCTATGCCGAGGTGACGACCGGGCAGCATCAAGATGAGATTTCGGGATACCTTGAAATTTGCGCTTGAACTGTTTGTGCCTGAAAAGCTCATGCAAACGGGCGGGAATTCTGCGCCCGATCCAAATCGCGAAGCGTCGCCGGAAACCGCGCCAAATGCCGTGGCAGTCCCCGAGGCCAAGCCGGCCGCGCCACGGCGAAGCGCGCGCCGGATCATCGAGGAGCTGGACCACGGCCGGTTCGGCGGTCCCTCGTTCGGCTCGCAAACGATCGAGCTGATGTCGATCGCGCTCGAACTTGCCGAGGCCTCCTCGGACGCACCGGTCTCGGATGAACAGTTTCGGTCGATCGCGGCAATCCTTTTGAAAGTGGCCGGCGACGGCGAGCGCGATCCGATCCGCCTCAAGGCTGTGGCGATGTCCGCCTTGAAGCCGGCCGCCAGCACGGCGGACGAACAGCCGCCCCTGACCTGACGGCAACACGCCGCCGAATTTGCTGGCCCCGCACGCGCCTGATCGGACGGAGCGATTTGCCACTGCAGCGGATCGCAAGCTATAAGCTGCAAATTATAAGCTGACCGGCGGTTGTTTGATCGACTCGCCCGCGCTGCCTGGGGACAATCAAAGTGGTTCATCGCGAAGCTCCAAGATCATTCCTGGTTCACGTGCTGTTCGGACTGAGGAAACTGCTGGGCATTGCGACGTTCGCCCTGATCATCGTCCTGCTCGGCCCAAAGCTGTTCGTGCTGTTCGACAACCCGAAGAATGCCACGATCCCGGCCACGCTGTTCGAGGCGCGCCAATTCGTCCTGAGCAAATCGGTGCCGGTGCTGCATCGGTATGTGCCGACCAACATTGCCGGCAGCGATCGCTCCGACTGGATCCTGATCGGCCTCGCCATCGCCGTCACGATCTTCTCGGGCGCCATGGCGCAGCGCGCGCAGACCGCCTCGAACCGCCGCCTGCTGCGCAAGTCGGCCCAGGCCTGGCGTCGCAAGGAAGGCGTCAAGCCGGGCTCCAAGCTCGACGCCCAACTGGAAACGACGCTGCGAATGGCGGAAACCGGCAAGGCCGTGAACCGTCAGGACCTGCTGAAGGTGTTTGCTGAAACCAAGAAGAAGCTCGACACCTTCGGCCGCGAGGTGGCCTTTCTTGCGATCGACGTGGTCGGCTCGGTGGGAATGAAGGCCGGTGAAGACCCTGCGTCGGTTCAATATGACTTCGAAGAGTATCGCAAACTCGTCGAGCGCATCTTCCGCGCCAGGGGCGTGCTGAAGACGGCGTGGACGCCCGACGGGGTGATGGCATGCTTCGCGCACGTGGAGGACGCCTGCCAGGCGGGCAAGGACGTCATCAAGAGTCTCAAGGTGTTCAATCGCGACGTCAAACTGTCGAAGGCCGATTTCTCGGTTCGCTGCGGCGTCAACGCGGGCCTGGTGTATTTCGACGATTCGACTCCGCTCGAGACGATCTCGGACCGCGTCATCGACGTCACCGGGCACATGCAGAAGCACGCCGACCCCAACACCGTGCTGGTGGCGCGCAAGATCATCGAGCCGCTGCGCCAGCTCGAGGAATTCACCCACACCACGCAAGTGGTCGACGGCTACGAAGCCAGCGTCTGGCGTGAAACCGCCTGAGCCGCGCGCCGTCGAATTGAGAAGCCGCGTTGCGGCGGCTTTCATGCGTTTCCGGCTACGAATGTTGTCGAGCAAGCCCCCTTTGCAAGTCCCCTTTGTATGGCATTGCCGCGGATCGTTGCAGGTTCCATTGTCACGTTGTGACCCGGCCCGCCGACAGGTTTGTGGTTCAATCGAAAACGCCAGCTGATCGTGTGGGTGCTCGTGGATATTGCAAAAACCTATTTGGAAATTCAGCGGCTTCGCCAGGCGGTTCAGGACGCCGAACGCGCCTTGACGGTTTCTCGCGCACACCCGCACCGCCGCCGCAGCAACACCGACCGCGCACGCGCGTGGGTTGCAGCCGGTTCATCGAAAAATTCCCGCCTTGAAGCGAAGCCGGAATAATTAACCCTTCCGACCGCCGAAAAATCGCTTCCGTATCCTGATTCGCGCGGCATCTCGCGCCGGGGCTGTCAAAATCGGCACGATGATTTACCATGCGTCCGAATCACGCGCGATTTCCCCGGCAATTCCCGAAAATCCATCTAAATCAATTGTCCGATTCAGGGTTGCGGGCTAAATTGCCGGCGATTTCTAATCGTGCCGTCCAAACAGGGACGAGGGGACGGAAATTCGATTGGTATTCCGCGTCGTGGGGACGATGCGATCTTTTTAGAAAGCAAGGCATGCATCACCCTCGCAGAGAGCATTTCAGTCCCTCGACCCCTGTCCGTAGCTTCGTTTTTGTGATCGGCACCCGCCCTGAAGTCATCAAGGTGGCCCCCATCATCCGCCGTCTGCGCGAAACCGAATGGGCGACCGTTCGGATCGTGACGTCAGGCCAGCAGAGCGACCTGCTCGACAGCACGCTCGCCGAATTCGGCCTGCGTCCGGACTTCTCGATCCGGCATCGAAGCAACTGCCGCACGCCGGCGGTGCTGGCGAGCCAGCTCATTGGCCGCCTCGACAAATATTTCGGCGAGGTGCGGCCGGATTGCGTGCTGGCGCAGGGCGACACGACCACCGCCTATGCATCGTCGATTGCGGCGTTCTACCGCAAGATCGCCTTCGTGCATGTCGAGGCCGGGCTGCGCACGCCGAGCCTGGACGCGCCGTTCCCGGAAGAATTCCATCGCCGCTCGATCGCGGTATCGACCTCCCTGCACTGCGCGCCGACCTCGGCCGCGGCGCAGAACCTGGCGCGGGAGAACATTGCGCGGGACAAGATCCTGGTGTCCGGCAACACGGTGATCGACTCGCTGCTCGAAGTCGCCGCTTCAAGGCCGGCGCCGCCCGCCGACTTTCCCGGCCTGCGGACCATCCTGCTCACCGCGCACCGGCGCGAGAACTTTGGCGCCCCGCTGCGCGAGGCGTTCACCGCGATCCGCGCCTTCGTCGATCTCACCCCCGACGTCGCGGTGTACTTTCCCGTTCATCCCAATCCGAACGCGCGCGAAACCGCCATCGAGATCCTTTCGGGACATCCCCGCATCAAGCTGGTGGATCCGCTGGGCTACCGCGACATCGTCGCCGCGATTCAGCATTGCTGGTGCGTGGTGACCGACAGCGGCGGCCTGCAGGAAGAGGCGCCGGCGCTCGGCAAGCCCGTGCTGGTGCTGCGCGACGTCACCGAGCGGCCCGAGGCCGTGGCGTCGGGCGTCGTCGAATTGATCGGCACGTCGCGCGAGGCGGTATTCGGCGCCTTGTTCGAACTGCACAAGAACCGCGCCAAATACACCCGCATGGCCCGGCCGGTGTTTCCCTACGGCGACGGCCACGCCAGCAAGCGGATCGTCGAGGCGCTCTACCGGCAATTCGGCCTGCCGCAGCAAATGCGCTCCGCCGAGATCATTCAGCTTCACCACGCGTCCTGACACATGACACAAGCCGCCTCCTTCCTCTTCCAGTATCTCTACGTCGTCGAAATCATCATGCTGGTCGCGGGCGTGATCATCGCGATTTCCAGCATCGACGACCTCATCGTGGACATGCTGTACTGGAGCAGCAGGCTGATGGGCACCTCCGGCAGCAGGTCGAGAGAATTGCCCGATGTGGAGATTCTCGAGCAACTGCCCGAGCGTCCGATCGCCATCATGGTGCCGTGCTGGAAAGAGCACGACGTCATTTTCTCGATGCTATCGTCGAACTCGCGGCTCGTGCGCTACGATCACGCGCATTACTTCGTCGGCGTTTATCTCAACGACCCCGAGACCCAGGCCGAGGTGCGCAGGGCGCAAGGGCTGTACAAGAACATCCACATGGTGCTGGTGCCGCATGACGGCCCGACCAGCAAGGCCGACTGCCTGAACCAGACGATCTCCGACATCTTCATGTTCGAGGCCGAGCAGAACATCCAGTTCGCCGGAATCGTGATGCACGATTCCGAGGACCTGATTCATCCGCTGGAGCTCAAGCTCTTCAACAAGCTGGTCGACATCTACGACTTCATCCAGTTGCCGGTCTACTCGTTCTCCCGCCCGATCTCCTCGATGATCGCCGGCCTCTACATGGATGAATTCGCCGAGATGCACACCAAGGACCTCGAGGTCCGGCAGCGGATCAGCGGCGTCATTCCCTGCGCCGGCGTCTCCGCCTGTTTCAGCCGCGAGGCGATCCAGCATCTCAACGATCAGAATCAGGGCGAGGCTTTCCGCACGTCGTCGTTCACGGAAGACTACGACATCGCGTTCCGCGTCTCGGAACTCGGCTTCAAGTCCGCGTTCGTCGCCTACCCTGCCAACTATGCGATCGACATCGACATCGATAGCGGCAACCCCGGCATCCTTTACCGGACCCTTCCGGTGGCGACCCGCGAATTCTTTCCGTCGGGCCTCGAGGCCGCCTACCGCCAGCGCGCGCGCTGGTTGCTCGGCATCGTTTTCCAGGGCTCCGAGGAGCACGGCTGGAAAGGCTCTCTCGGCACCAAGTATTTTCTGGCGCGGGACAGAAAGGGCGTGATCACCAGCCCGGCCGTCATGCTCGCCTATTTTGCGCTCGCCAACCTGACGGTGTTCGAACTCTATCGGGCTTCCTTCGATCCGGAGAACCAGTTCGTCTATTCACTGCTGACCCAGGACTGGGCGGTGTGGATGTTCTTTGCGAACTTCCTGTTCCTGATCTGGCGCTTGTTCAACCGAATGACGTTCACCGGCATGATCTACAATACGCGCCACGCCCTGATGGCCGCGCCGCGGCTCGTCGTCGGCAACTTCGTCAATTTCTTCGCGACATGGCGCGCCGTGCGCATCTATTTCGGCCACCGCATATCCGGCAACGCGCTGGTCTGGGACAAGACTTCGCACTCCTACCCGGTTCACATGAGCGATCTCACCCTGCCGGGCACGGTTATGGCCGGCGACGGCGCGGGAGCCGCAGGGAAGAGCTAGCGGCCTGCTGAAGAACTCCCTCGCCACGGAGCGGGCTTGATGATTTACTTTATCATCCCGAAGTCGAGGAGGATGCGATGGCCTGCAAGTTGACGGCGCTTGCGGTTCTTGGGGCGGGAATGTGGTTCGCTGGCGCTGCACCTGCGGCGGCCCAGCAGGAAGACTTCAACGCGCCTGACCTCGTCCTCGTCAACGGAAAGGTGCTGACGCTGGACGAACGATCGACCGTGACCGAGGCGGTCGCCGTCAGGGACGGAAAGATTCTCGCGACCGGAAGCAGCGCATCGATCAAGGCGCTTGCCGGCGCTCGGACGCGCGTGCTCGATGTGTCCGGCAAGACCGTCATTCCCGGATTGATCGATACTCACGCTCACTTCAAGGCAGCCGGTCTTGGCGACTATGTCGTCAACATGAGCCGAGCGAAGACGGTCGCGGAAGCGCTCGAGGCGATCAAGGCATTCGCGGCCAGGAAGAAGCCGGGTGAGTGGATCGTGGGTGGCGCGTGGCATCCGCCGTCGCAACTCGCCGAGAAACGCTATCTGACCAGGCAGGAGATCGATAGCGTCGCTCCCAACAATCCGGTCTACCTGCGCACCGTCGGGCATTTCTCGATGGCGAACACCATGGCTCTGCAAAAAGTGGGGGTCGACAAGAACACTGCGGATCCGAGCGGCGGATCCTTCGAGCGGGACGCAGCCGGCGAATTGACTGGCGTCCTCGTCGAGACCGCGATCGAGCGGGTCGAGAAGGCAGTGCCGCCGTGGACGGAAGACGATGAAATGCGGCAGTTCACCATTGCCGAAAGCGTGCTGAACAGCTTCGGAATCACAAGCGCGGTCGAAGGCGCAACGGAAGCCCGCGATATCCGTACGCTGCAGAAAATTGCCGCGTCCGGAAAAGCGACCTTGCGCACCGGCGTGATGTTCCGGCCAGAGCCCCCTGCCGATCTGACCGCGTGGGAAGCGATCATGTCGGGCAACGGGGCCTCGTCGGGTTTTGGCGACGATTGGCTCAAATTCGCCGGCATCAAGATCTTCTACGACGGCGGCATGACGCTGAAGACGGCGCTAATGCGCGACGTCTATCCCGATTCACATGACAACTACCACGGCATCGCGCAGCAGACGCCCGAACGTCTGAAGCAACTCGTCTCGATCTGCAACCGCTACGGCTGGCGTGTCGGCGTGCACGTCGTCGGCGACCTCGGTATCGACCAGGTGCTCGACGCGTTCGAGTCAGCCGACAAGGAAAGATCGATCCGGGATCGTCGGTTCGTCCTCATCCACGCCAGTCTGATCAGGCCGGAGCAGATGGAGCGCGCGCACGGGCTGGGAGTCCGCATCGATTTCCAGAACGTCTTCATGTGGGACAAGGCCGCGACCGTCGAGCGGTTTCTGGGGCGGGCGACCGCTGACCGCGCCGTGCCGACCAGGACGTTGATCGCGAAAATGGGGCTCGACAGCCTCGGCGCAGGAACGGACTTCCCCGTCAATCCGGTCAACCCGTTCCTCAACATGTACATCATGGTGACCCGGAAGGATCCGAATGGAAACGTCTACGGCGCTTCGGAAGCCATTAGTCGGGAGCAGGCCCTGCGCCTCTACACCAGTGCGGCCTCGCACGACACCTTCGAAGAAGCGCAGAAGGGGACGATCGGGCCCGGAAAGCTTGCCGACTTCGTCGTGCTCTCCGCGGACTACATGGCCGTGCCGGAAGAGCAGATCAAGGACATCAAGGCTGACCTGACGCTGGTCGGCGGCAAGGTCGTCTTTCAGCGCTGAACCGCAGCCCGCACCGACCCGCACCTGCTGAGTACCCAGGCAAAGGATTGTCCGAGCCTGTGGCGGAGCCGGCCTTGAGCTCTAGGCTGCCAGCATGCTCCGGTCCTCGCGCAGCCGCGCAGCGGACGGGCTTGGGCCGAGGATGAGGCGGGCGCAGGAGCGCGTGCAGAGGAACGCCGCACAGGCCACGATCGCGGCGAGTTGGAGACCGGGGTAAAGGATAATCGTCCCAAGGACGAGCCACCCCGCCGCGATGGCGAGGAAGTCGCTGAGCCTGGAACTCCTGCCGTGAATCGGATCGATGCCGCGATCGAGCGCGCTGGCGATCGCATCGAAGCCGTCAATCGCATCCCGGTTCGCCGGGCCGTCTACCAGATCACGTGAAAACATCAGATAGCCCCAGAGAGCCTCTCGCGGGCTCTGGGGCATTTGGCGAGAGAACTATTGCCCGTCGCTCAAATCCACCGTTACAGTTTTATGGATATAGCGCTTTGATGATGAAGGCGTTTTGCCTTCCCGTGATGCGATTAATGTTGATCCAACACAATCGTTAGGATTTGAATCATTTATTCACGAAATGGGGGATCCGGGCCGACGCGGACGCTGTGGCCGAACCGCGGAGACGCGTGACCGGCGGTTCCCGGAAAGTCTGGACCGAGCCTAATTGTCGGATGTCTTGCCCTTGGCCAAGGCAAGCAGGATTACAACCAGAGGAATGCTCATCAGCGCGTAGCCACGGATATCGGCCGGCGAATAGCCACCGTAAACATGCACCGTATGTCGCAATAACGCAGCGATGACGACCGCCGTGATCGCAAATGCGAGCACGTGACGGAAGCGCGCATTAAGCGTTTCTTGAAGATTAAATCTCTTCATTACCCAATTAATATCTCGTGCTTTTTTGTCATTAGGATGGCCGCCGGGACCTCGATATTCTCCGGCCCGGAACCTCTTAATCCGGCTTGCGATGGTGCTTGCCGCGCCGCACAAGCCGACAAATGGAACTCACCAGAACAGCGAGCCCGCGCTTCTTTCGCTTCGCGCGTGCACAATTTTCAGTGGGTTGTGGCCCCCCGGAACGGGTGGTAACGTTCTTCCCGGGACCTGTTCCATGCTAGATCCAAGAGATTTTCGGCTACGAAGCGTGCTCTGGATTGTACTGGCCACAATTACGGTTGCGGCCGTGCTTCGTTATGTCCTTCACGATTTTGCCGGCCTGTTGGGCGAAGACATCCGCCTGAATGCGCTATTGGGCGCGGCGGTGCTGGGTGCAGCCTTGATGGCTACTTTTTTCTACCGCCTCAACAGGCGCTGAAATCAAATCCCGCTGATAAATCAAATTCCGGTAAAATCAAACCAATCGCTGACGATAGGTATATTCGAGCTCGATCGAGACTTGCGGAACATTTCCGCCAATCCGGGCGAGCAGGCTTTGTTCGATTTGCGGAGGATGCTCTCGAAGCAGCTCAAAATCGGGATGCTCGGAGAGCCACCTGTCCCGTTCTGCTTCAAGATGTCCCTTGTCTCGACCTAAAATGATATGTTTTCGCGTCATATTGAATTGCCTGCCCAGCTCAAGCCCATCAAAGCAAGCGGGATGCCAAGAGCGGCTCCCCCTCTTTCACTTAGTCGCAGCATGAGCGGCCTCGCCTTCAACGCAGGACGTCACTATGTCGTGAACGGAAAGCAGCGCGTTCCGCTACTGCGCGCCCTGGAACCGAGCGGCGTTCCCGGATACCGGCAGCGAAGGACAGCGATGGAACCGCAAGATATTTGGGCACCGTTAGCTTCCGTCATGCTCGTCCGAAAGCAAATATTCGAGTTGCTTTTCACGAAGGGACATACCTAACGCTGCTTCGCATTGATCTCGATCAGCCCTTCCATACCTCACTCCTTTAACCGCCCAATTGGCTCCGTCCGGCGTTTGGGGAACCACGCGTTCGATGATGACCCCGACAAAGGCCTGGCACTGCGGGGCGATACTGCGAACCGCATCCGCCAGCGATTGCTCAAGATCCGCGCGCGCCATCGGCTTTCGATCAGGCTTGTCCGGCTTTTCGCGGGCCGAATTCCGTGTTTTCTTGTGTTACGTCCTGAACGCTGACCGAATGCCCGTTGACCTCCGCGCTTTGCTTCCAGGCGCAGATTGGTCGCAAACGGCCTACCCAGATCATTCGCCTGCTCAAAGCTGACCTTGTGACCTTTTCGCAGGTGCTTGATCCCGGCCGCCTCGAGCGCCCGACGATGCACGAAAATGTCTTCGCCGCCCGCTTCAGGACGAATGAAGCCATAACCTCTGGATCGATGAAACACCTTAACGATGCCGGTTGGCATCCCATTCCTTCCGCCCATCCTGCTCTCCGGCGCCCGACCTGCAATTTGTCATCCGCGCCTGAACCGCCAGCTTCCGTGCAGCCTAGCATCGCAGCCACCTGTTCAGCGGCCAAGCGTACCCCAGCCTGTACTTCGAGACGGTCGCGCCCGAATATTGCGAGCACGCTCAAGGCACGAAAAAGAAATTATTGATGTAGGGCAGTCCGGATTTCCCCGACTGCAGCTCAGCATGGCGGAATTCATCGATCGAGCGCATTTCAGCGCCGTCGAAGTACTGCCCCTGTAGCCTCTGCGTTCGAACCAGGCAGCGGTACGCTCGATTGCGCCGGGGTTATGCCGCTCCTCGATCTCGATCATGAAGTTTGGGCGATCCCTCTCGAGAATTCCCTCGGCGCCGTGGAGCACCGACTCTTCATGGCCCTCGACGTCGATCTTGATGAAGCCGATCTGAGGCAGATCGAAGTCGTCCAACCGTCTTTTTGGAACGACGACCTCCGTGAATTCATGCCCTCCAAGCGGGTTTGCGTCGGAAATGGTGCCCAAAGCCGCAACGTCTCCCATCGTGACGGGTATTCGCAATGTCGCAGAGCCCGCGTCGGACGAAAGCGCGCTCCATTCTATTCGAACGGATTTTCCGAACACACTTTGAGCAAATTTTGCGCTGGCTGGATTGGCTTCGAAACCGATGACCGACTTCGCAAACCTGGCGAAGTGCCGCGTATAAAACCCGAGGTGAACACCGATGTCGACCGCGGCCCGATCCGCGCTGATGTATCTCTCGACGAAATGGATCTCGCGCTCAGAGTCCTTCGACCACATATACTGCTTGTATTTCAGGTACTGCCACAGCGAAGGAGAAATGCTGCGGAGACTCGCCGATAGCTTATTCATTGACAACAACTCGGGGACTGAGCGGGCAACAATCGAAGTGAGCTTAATATCATCAAGTATGCCGGTAAACTTGGCGCAGGCTGCTCGTGGCCTGCGCATTCATCTGCCGGTTTCACCGGCTGGCTGCAGGACACTCGGCGTCTCGCTCTCGCCAACCGAGCAGCAGTCATACACAAATTCCTGGTTAATGCAGCGTCGTTGCCGGGAGAATGTGGCGGTGTCCACCATTAACGATAACGGTCCACGTTTCACCGACAGCGAGATGGTGAAAGCGAAGCATGCAGCTTGCGCGACCTTAACCTTCGGAAGAACTAGACCGGCCGAAAACGATATTTCACCTGGGGTCGGGCTTACGGCACTTGAGATAAATGCTATCACTCGCCCAGCTTTGGTGCGCTCCGGGCACGCATTTCGTCCCGGTCAGAAAGAAAAATGGTATGCCAATATCAGACACCAGTAAACTGGGAACCAACGTCAAGATCTATCATCCGGATCAAGTGAACCTTTACGGTTGCTCGATTGGAGATGACAGCCGTGTCGGCTCCTTCGTGGAAATCCAGAAGAACGCCACGATCGGCGCGCGTTGCAAGATCTCCTCCCACAGCTTTATCTGCGAGGGAGTCGTCATTGAAGACGAAGTCTTTATTGGCCACGGCGTGATGTTCACCAACGATCGATTGCCGCGGGCGACCAATCCGGACGGCTCTCCCATGACTGAGGAAGACTGGAAGCTCGAATTCACCCAGGTGAAGCGTGGCGCCTCGATCGGCTCGAACGCCACCATTCTGCCAGGCCTGACGATCGGCGCATCGGCGTTGGTTGGCGCCGGCGCTGTCGTGACAAAGGACGTGCCGGATTTCGCGATCGTGGCCGGCGTGCCCGCAAAGATCGTCGGAGACACGCGACGCGGATCGAACGCTGCCAAGGCAAACGCATCCTAGCGGAGAAATGACAATCCTCCGGCTGGAGATATTATCAACCTGCCGGTCTATCGACGAAGACAATTTGCAGAAACGAATTCTTTAAATCAGTCCGGCTACGAGAGGCTTAGAAACTAGTGATCAACGTAGGCGTCATCGGTTACGGATATTGGGGTCCCAACCTCGTTCGAAATCTCGCAGAGGTCTCCCGCGTCAAGCTCACCGCGGTCGCAGACTCCTCCCCTGAAAAACTCGCGCTGGTCCAGCGCCGCTTTCCCGCGGTGACGACCACGGCCGACTATCAGGACCTGATCCGCGATCCCTCGATCGATGCGATCGCCATCGCCACCCCGGTCAGCACCCATTTCGAACTGGGCATGGCGGTGCTGAAGGCCGGCAAGCATCTCTGGCTCGAAAAGCCGATGACGGAGACGTCATTGCAGGCGCGTCAGCTGCTGGAAGAAGCGGAAAAGCGCAAGCTGATCCTGTTCGTGGATCACACCTTCGTTTACACGGGCGCCGTTCGCAAGATGCAGGAAATCGTGGCCAGCGGCGAGCTTGGAAAAATTCTGTACTACGACAGCAGCCGGGTGAACCTTGGTCTGTTTCAGCACGACGTAAATGTCATTGCGGATCTGGGAGTCCATGACTTCTCGATTCTGGATCATCTTTTGAAGGAACATCCCAACGCCGTGTCTGCCGCCGGCATCAATCACTTCCCGGGAACGCCGGAGAACCTGGCCTACATCACGATGTTCTATGACAGCGGCACCATTGCCCACATCAACGTGAGCTGGCTTGCTCCGGTCAAGGTGCGTCAGATTCTGCTCGGCGGAAGCAACAAGATGATCACGTACGACGACCTTGAGCCCAGCGAAAAGATCAAGGTCTACGACAAGGGGGTCAGCTTCACCGACGACCCCAAGAAGATCTACGAAATGCGGGTCGGCTATCGCACCGGGGACATGTGGGCGCCAAAGCTCAACGAAGGTGAAGCGCTTCGCGTCGCAGTCGAACATTTCGTCGACTGCATCGAAAAATCGCAACCTCCGATGACCGACGGCCAGATGGGACTTCGCGTCGTCGAGCTGGTGGAAGCTGCCACCAGTTCGATGCGGGGCCGCGGCGAAACCGTCCATATCCAGCGCAAGGGAAAATTCCAGTGATTCCGTTCGTTGATTTGAAGGCGCAGTACGCCAGCATTAAAGACGAGATGGCCGTCGCCATTCAGGGCGTCCTCGACAGCTGCCAGTTTACATTGGGCAGCGAGGTTGCGGCGCTCGAGAAGGAATTCGCAGCCTATAGCGGCGCCAAGGAAGCGATGGGCGTCAACTCGGGCACCAGCGCCCTGCATCTCGCCCTGCTGGCGGCGGGCATCGGCCCGGGCGACGAGGTCATCACCGTCCCCTTCACGTTCGTGGCGACGGCGGCGGCGATCCATTACACCGGCGCCACGCCGGTTTACGTGGACATCGACCCGCAGACATTCAACATGGACCCGGCCAAGGTCGAAGCGGCGATCACTTCGAAAACGCGCGCCATCATTCCGGTTCATCTGTACGGCCAGCCGGCCGACATGGATCCCATCGTCGAGATCGCGCGGCGGCGCGGCCTGATCGTGATCGAGGACGCGGCCCAGGCGCATGGCGCCGAATACAAGGGACGTCGCGTCGGCAGCCTCGGCGACATGGCGTGCTTCAGTTTCTATCCCGGCAAGAACCTCGGCGCCTATGGCGAAGCCGGCATGGTGACGACAGACAATCCCGATTACGCCAAGCGGATCCGGATGCTGCGGGACTGGGGCGCGGAACAGAAATATCATCACGTGATGAAGGGCTATAACTTCCGCATGGAAGGCATCCAGGGCGCCGTGCTGCGCGTGAAGATGCGCCACATCGAGGCGTGGACCGAAGCCCGCCGGGCCGCGGCCCGCTATTACGACCAGGCCTTTGCCGGCAGCGGCATCGAAACGCCCCGGCAGTCCAACGGCTGCCGCCACGTCTATCATGTCTATGCCGTCCGCAGCCCGGAACGCGCGCGATGGCAGCAGGAGCTGACCGCCAAGGGCGTCCAGACCGGCATCCACTACCCGATCCCGGTCCACCTGCAGCCGGCCTATGCGGACGCCAGGTGGCATCGGGGCGATTTCCCTCATTCGGAAAAGGCCTCCGACGAAGTTCTTTCGCTGCCGATGTATCCTGAACTCAACCGGGTTCAGCAAGATGAAGTCGTCGCCGCTGTGCTGGAAACGGCAAAGCAGTTGGTTCCAAGCCGCTAATTTCAGCCGCCAATCTGGAGACAAACGGATCATGAAAATCCGTGATTCAAAAATTCTCGTAACCGGTGGATGCGGTCTGATCGGATCGACCACCATCGACCTTTTGCTGCGCGAGCACGACCCTGCCAAGATCGTCATCTTCGACAATCTGGTTCGCGGTTCGACCTCGAACGTCGAGGCGGCGCTGCGCGACCCCCGGGTCGAGCTGGTGCAGGGCGACATCCGGGACATCAAGCAGCTCAACGAGGTGACGCAGGGCATGGATGCCGTGATCCACATGGCCACGCTGCGCATCACCGCCTGCGCCGCGGAGCCCCGCGAGGCGCTCGAAGTGATGTGCGTCGGCAGCTACAACGTGCTCGAAGCTGCGCAGGCCGCCAACGTCAAGAAAGTCGTGACCGCCTCCTCCGCCTCGATCTACGGCCTGGCGGATACGTTCCCGACGGCGGAAGACCATCATCCCTACAACAACCGGACCTGGTACGGCGCGAGCAAGATCATGCTCGAAGGCCTGCTGCGCTCCTTCAACGACATGTACGGCCTGCCCTACGTCGCGCTGCGTTATTTCAACGTGTACGGCCCGCGCATGGACCTGCACGGAAAATACACCGAGGTTCTGATCCGCTGGATGGACCGGATCGCTTCGGGCGAGCCGCCGCTGATCCTGGGTGACGGCAGCACGACGATGGATTTTGTGTACATCGACGACATCGCGCGCGCCAATGTGCTGGCGCTGCAGTCCGACATCAGCGACCAGGTCTTCAACGTCGCGAGCGGCACCGAGACCAGCCTCAACGAACTCGCCGCGGCATTGCTTCGCGTGATGGGGTCCAACCTGGCGCCGGAATACGGCCCCGAACGCAAGGTCAATCCGGTTTCACGCCGGCTTGCGGATATCGCCAAAGCCGAGGACATGCTCGGTTTCAAGGCGACTGTCGACTTGCAGGAAGGATTGCAGCGTCTGGTCGTGTGGTGGCGCGAGAACAGGCACAACATCCAATGATCCCGATCATCAAACCTGTCATGGACCAGCGCGAGGCGGACGCGGCCGCCCGCGTCATTCTCAGCGGCTGGATCACGCAGGGTCCGGAAGTCGCCGCCTTCGAGCGGGAATTCGCCGAGTTCGTCGGCGCCAAACATGCCTGCGCCGCTTCGAACTGCACGACTGCGCTTCATCTGGCGCTGATGGCAATCGGCATCAAGCCGGGCGACGAGGTGATCACGGTCAGCCATTCCTACATCGCCACCGCGAATGTCATCAGGTACTGCGATGCCGTGCCTGTATTCGTCGATGTCGATCCGGCGACCTACAACATCGATCCGTCCGCCATCGAAGCTGCGATCACGCCCCGCACGCGCGCGATCCTGTGCGTGCACCAGATGGGCATGCCGTGCGACATGAAGTCGGTGATGGACATCGCGCGCAAGCACGATCTTCGCGTCGTCGAGGACGCCGCCTGCGCGATCGGCAGCGAGATCTCCATCAATGGGCAATGGCAGAAGATCGGCCGGCCGATCGGCGATATCGTGTGCTTCTCCTTCCATCCCCGAAAGGTGATGAGCACCGGCGACGGCGGCATGCTGACGACCGACAACCCGAAATGGGATGCACGGTTCCGGCTGTTGCGGCAGCATGGCATGAGCGTTCCGGACACGGTCCGGCACGCCTCCCCCCAGGTGATCTTCGAGAGCCATCCCGAAGTCGGCTACAACTATCGCATGACCGACATCCAGGCGGCCGTGGGACGCGAACAGCTGAAGCGGATGCCGGAGATCATCGCCGCCCGCCGTCGCCTGGCGGCGCGCTATACCAAGCTGCTGCAGGATAATCTTGGGATCGTCACGCCGCACGAGCCGGATTGGGCGCGCAGCAATTTCCAGAGCTACAGCGTAAAGCTGCCCGATCGCCTCGATCAGCGCGCGGTGATGCAGGCCATGCTGGATGCCAAGATCGCGACACGTCGCGGCATCATGTGCGCGCATCGCGAAGCCTGCTATGCGGGCAGCGGCCACGCATCGCTGAAGCATTCGGAAGCGGCGCAGGATCATTGCATCATCCTGCCGCTCTATCCCCAGATGACCGAGCAGGAGCAGGACACGGTGGTGAAAGAACTCAAATCTGCGGTTCTCGCGCAGATGGGTGCTGTCCCGGCCCAGTAGTGACGTAGACAATCGATGACGAGCCATGTGAGGAATCCCCAGCCTGACGCGAATGGCGCGGCAAGCACGCCATCAGCCTCAGAGCGAATCCTTTCGAACTTTGCCCGGTTCGAGGCCGAGGTCGACCGTGCGGCGAGCGCCTACGCGAAAGGCGAGCTGGAAATGGCGGCGTTTTATGCCGCCACCGCGTCCACCATCGCCACGCATACCCATTGCGGAATATTCAGCAGTCCCCGCCTCGAGGCGATCCTGAACGCGATCGGCCGCCAGATCGCCCCGGGCGACAAGGCCGCGAAGCGGAGCAGAACGGGCGCGTTCAAGAAAGTCCTCCATGTCGGGAGCGAGCTCTCCGTCGGTCGGCGGCCTGACGCGAATGATCAGCCGCTGGATGGACGCGGACAGCGATCGAACCAGTTCGCTGGTTCTCACCCAGCACCGCGGCGAGGTTCCCGAACATCTCACGGACGCGATCAAGCGCAGCGGCGGCGAGCTTCACCAGGCTCAATCGATCCATCGGCAGCCGGTTCGACTGGGTTCGGACGCTGCGGCGGATCGGCAGTCGGCCATGACGTGATCATTCTGCACATCCACTGCGAGGACGTCATACCGGTGCTGGCGTTCGCCGACGAGAGCGGACTGCCGCCGGTTCTGTTCCTCAATCACGCCGATCATCTGTTCTGGCTCGGGACCAGCGTTGCCGACCTCGTCCTCAACCTCCGTGACGCCGCCACCGATATCTCGATCGGCCGCCGCGGCGTGGAAGCCGATCGCAATTTCCTGCTGCCGACGATCGTTGCTCCGACGACGCGGCTGCAGTCGCGCGCCGAGGCCAAGGCGGCCCTCGGTCTGCAGCCGGATTCGGTTCTGCTGCTTTCCGTCGCCCGAAGGCCAAAATACCGGTCCATCGACGGAATGAGCTTCGCCGACCGGCACGTCAAGCTGCTCGAGAAATGCCCTCAGGCGCAACTGGTCGTGGTTGGTTCCGGCGAGCCCGACGATTGGAAGGCCGCCAAGGCCCGCGTCGGCGGCCGCATCACCGGCCTGTCCGAGGTACCTGATCCCAAGCGCTATTTTGAAGCGGCGGATATCTACGTCAACTCGTATCCCTTCGTTTCGTCCACCTCGATGATGGAAGCGGCGGGATATGGCTTGCCGGCCGTCACCATCTTTACCTTGCCGGACGCAGCCAGGATTTTTGGCATCAACCACGTCGGCCTGGTCGGGACGAGCCTGGTCGCCAGGACGGCCGACGCGTACGACACGATGCTCGAGCGGCTGGTGGTCGATGAGGCCTTTCGCGCCGAGACGGGCGAAGCGACGCGTGAAGCGATCGAGCGGCTTCACGTTCCCCCGGGATGGTGCACCAGCCTCGAGGCCGCGCTCGAGCGCGTCAGAAGCCTCCCGACGCGCGCGAACACTGCTGTTGCCACGAACGGCATCGTGGAAAGACCCTACCTTGGCTCACCGGATGACATCCATCAGGAGATCGTCGGAGCGGAGCCGAATCTGTCGGAAATCAAGATGATCTACATGGGCGCCCTGCCCCTTCGTCAACGCATCGCACAATTGCAGCGGATGCGCAGGGATGGCGAAGTTGCCGGTTCGGCAGCGATGCTTCCTGCTGCTGCCTGAATGGCTGAAGCGCACCATCAAGCCGTAACTGCGCCTGAACTGCCCAGCTCCGCCGGCGAGTCGAAGGGCGCGCTTACTTCCGCAGGCGCAGACGAGCAAGGCAGGGCATCGCTCTCGACTTCACCTCTTCCGCAAGGCCGCGCGACAGGGTGACGATGCGGCTGCGAAGTGTCGCGATAGACGCCGGCCTTCATGATCATGCAACCCGCCAACAGCAGGAAGACGCCGCCCGAAACCGACGCTCCCAGCAGCAACTGCACGAAGGGGTGGTAGGCCGCGATCGGAAACGGAAACTCCGGCCATGGCAGCAACCACCCCGCACGCGGCCAGCGGCAGGATACCTTGATGGTGTCGATGAAGCTCACGGGGCTCCCTCTGCGATGCGAATGCAAAGCAAGGAAGCAGCAGCAGGTTCATGGTAATGGCATAGGAGGCCGCTATCCCGACCACGCCATACGGAATGGCCAGCAGAAAGCCAAGACCGACGATCGGCACAAAGATCAGACTCCAGACGAACATTCGGCGGGTCTTCCCCAGGGAAATATAGATCCATCCGGACGCGTTCATCGGTATCCCGGCGAACAGCGATACCGCCAGCCATCGGAAGATCGTGGCTGCCTTCTCCCAGCCCGGTCCGTAGACGATGGCGATCAGAGGATCGGAGACCGCAATCAGGCAAGCGGCCGTTCCAGCGCCGAGGAACATGAGCAGTCCCAAGGCATCCAGAAACGCCTGGCGCCAACGCTCCGGCTCATGTCTGCAATCGGCTCAACGACGGCTCGATCGCCGCACTAAGGGGCCCATTGAAGAGATTGAGCGGCAACAACATCAGCTGATAGCCGCGCGAGTAGAATCCGAGTTCGGTGGCTCCAAACCGCCAGCCGACGATGATGTTGTCCAACTGTCGGTGGAAGAAATTGACGACGCTGAAGCCCGCCAGATAGGCGCCGAAGTGGAGACCGCTGCGCGCTCCGCGCCAATCGGCAACCCAGACTTGGCCGCCAGGGACATACCGTCCATATCAGCAACAACGTGACGATTTGCGCAACGAGAGTTGTAACCGCGAGCGACCAATAGCCGAGATCGGTCTTCCACGCCACCAGGATCCCCGCCAATCCGCCCACCGCATGTCCCACCAGACCGGTCCATTGCAGGGTCATCCAGCGCATCGAGCGCAGCAAGAGTGCGGTATGTTGCGAACCGAGCGCGGCCAGCGGAAACGAGAGAGACATCAAGATGATCAGGCCAGAAACGCGCGGATCATTAAAGAACCAGACCGCGATCGGAGCGAAGGCACAGACAATCGGCACCAGGACGATGCTGATTCCGAGACCAATGAAGAACAGCCCGCTCACCATGTCCTGGTCGATCTGGACGACGCTGAACCGTTGCGGACGTCAGGCCCAACTCGGAGAACAGCGCGACAAATCCTGTCACCGCAGCCGCCATCGCCACGAGACCGAAAGCGTCCGGCTCGAGCAGGCGCGCCATGCACTGCGGTGATGAAGAACTGGATGAACATGCGGATCGGCTGCGCCGCGATCGCAATGATGCCGCCGCGCGCGGCACGCTGGCCAATATCTCTGTTGAGATGATCGGTGTTCAGAATTCGACGATTGCGTTCGTGCCTGTTCATTTTGACCGTCAGCCGGACGACCTGTCGGCTTTCGCGCGCCCCAAGGTCACGATCAGAGCGTCCCTCAACGAGCTATCCGAGAGCAGCTTCCGCAACGCGCGCGACGGAAACATCACGAACGCCCGCCAGATTGCACAAATCGCAAGCCAGGCGTTCGCCCTTGTTGGCGTGATCGAGCGCGGTCTCTGTAAAATAGAAGAAATAGTGAGCCGTTACGCCAAAGTACGATCTCGCAAAAGCGATTGGCGAGGCCCACACGCGCCATTCGGGAATTGCATTCCTCAGAAAGATCCGTCTGGTGAATTTTGCGCGCCGCAGCTGCAGACTATCGTACGTACCGGTCTCCCGTCTGCGAAAACAGCACGCACGGGTTGCCTGACGAAACCAACACCGTGCTTGCGGGCGATCCTCAATTGCCAATCCCAATCCTGGCCGCCGATGAAATCCTCGTTGAAGAAACCGACGGTTTCGCGCACCCGGGCCCGCACGACGGTCGCTCCGATTTGCGGGAAGTATCCGCTCATCATGAACTTGAGAAGGTCGCTTCGCCCCTCCGGCCATTGGTCCGGCCAGGGACCATAGATCGGACGCCGTTGCGGGTCGGTGTTGATGATCTGACCGAGGACCATGTCCAGATGCGGGTTGGCGGCCAGCAAGGCCAGATGGCCATGGATATGATTGGAGGTCCAGACATCGTCATCGTCCAGGAAAGCGATGTAATCGGCGGTCGCGGCAGCGCATCGCAATATTACGGGCGGCTGCGGCGCCGGACGTGGATGTATGCAGGTAAATCGCGTCGAATGTCTTCCGCGACCTTTCGCGTGTCCGGCGATGTTCCGTTGTCTCCGACAATGATCTCGAAGCGCACGCCGTCATTCTCGAGAGCACGGATGCTCTGGAGGGCTTCCCGCAGCAATTCCGGGCGGTCCCGGGTGGGGACCACCACCGAGACCCGTTTTGCTTCTGTCATAGTCCGACTTAATACCACTCCTCCCAGTTATCGAAAGCCCCGTTTAATAATGCGGTAAAGATCCGGTCGTCGTCCATCCAGGTCACGAACGTCCGGGGAATGGTGCCTGGCGGCCTGGTATTTTCCGCCTGGGCATAGACAAACCTGTAACCGGCTTCACCGGCGGCTTCGTGAGCGACGGCAGTCCAGTTCCTGGACTGCCCAAATGGAATTGCAAAGCAATCAGGGTTAATGCCAAGCCGCGATTTCAGCGCCTCTCGCGACCTGTTCAGTTCGTCGACGGCCTTGGGCTTGTCGATTACCCCGAAGTCCGGATGGCGTGACGGAATGGCTGCCAATCTCGACGCCCATCTTGTGAAGTTGGCCAAGTTCTTCCCAGTCGAGCATGCGTGGCCGATGCCACGCTGAAGAGCTCTCGATCAGGCCTGTCGTCAGCGAACAAAGTGGATGGAATTTCGTACTCGCCAAGAAGCGGTGCGGCCACGGTAAGAACGCTCTTCCAGCCGTCGTCGAAAGTAATCGCAAGGTCGCGCGGAAGTTCCGCTCACCGCTCGCAATCTGGGCGGCAGGCACAAATCGAAATCCAAGTTGCCTTGCCAGATTCGATGTGTCGCCGAAACCGCGACGGTGAGCAATCGTTGACGCCGAGATCTGGCTGCCCGACCGAGTGATAGCAAAGCAAACGGCCATGCGGCTTCGCGTGGTGAGCGACCGAAGGATGCAATTGCCTGCCTCTCGCAGTACATTCGCGCCTTCGCGAGGCGTTCACGCAGCCTCAGCCTATCTGCAATTCCCATTGTCCCTTAACCAACTGTCAAGTCTTGGCCGACGACTGATCATAGTCGTGGTAATCGACGAAAATGATAAGTGAACTATGTTTCAGACCGGAAAAGCGCTCAGATACTTCGCCGACCCGTCAACCGCCCGGCATATTAAGCCTAACGTTCTCGAACATGTGGACCAGCACAAAAAACACGATCCCTGCGCGGCAAATTCGCGCCTTCGCGGGCCGATTTCCGGGCACTGAGTCTGATGCGACGGCCGACGACCGACACATCTCATCGCCTTTTGATTGGCCAGCGCTCGCCACATGGACCTCTCGGCCTCATCAGGCGACCGGAAGAAACTCATGCGTATACCATTGACTCCAGCCGTCTCGCCGAACACGAGAGTTAACGACTTGTTGCGATCTGCCCGCGACATCGTTAACGCAGGGTTCTGACATTTAACTCTGAAATTATTCGAGGCTGGCATGCCAAGCGGCTCTCGCATATTCTCCAGCCCATGAACCAAGCACACCATTCCAGTTCCCGAAATCGATCTTAAGACGCGCGCTGAGGCTGCGCAGTACATCCCTTTGCTTTCGGTCATCGTGCCCACGTTCAACGAACGCGTGAACGTAACGAAGTTGTTCGAGAAGCTTCAGCAACGCACTGACTGGCATCGATTGGGAAGTCATATTCGTCGACGATAATTCGCCGGATGGGACCTCGGACGTTGTCCGCGGTCTCGCCGCACAGGATGCGCGCGTCCGCTGTATCAGGCGAATTGGACGCCGTGGACTCTCCGGGGCGTGCATTGAAGGCATTCTGGCATCGAGCGCGCCCTTTGTGGCCGTGATGGATGCCGACCTGCAGCACGATGAGACACAGCTGCCGAAGATGCTTGCCGCGCTGCAGGACGGGCAGACAGAACTCGCCGTCGGCAGCCGCTATGTCGAGGGCGGCAACGCGGATAGTTTCGACAAGCAGCGCGCCGGCTTCAGCCTGCTTGCAACCGGGATCTCCAAGCGCCTGCTGCGGTCAGCGTCTCCGATCCCATGAGCGGCTTCTTTATGATCCGCCGGGACCGCTTCGAGCAACTGGCGCCTCAGCTTTCCACGCAGGGCTTCAAGATCCTGCTCGACATCATCGCCACCGCTCGCGGAACGTCTTCGTACCGTGGAAATCCCGTACCGTTTCGGTTCGCGCCTGCATGGCGAGAGCAAGCTCGATTCCATGGTGGCGCTCGATTTTCTCGGACTCGTGCTGGCGAAGCTCACCAACGACGCGGTATCGCTGCGCTTCCTGCTTGTTTGCACTGGTCGGTTCGACCGGCCTGGCCGTGCACCTCGCCACGCTGTTTGTCGCGCTCAAGCTGTTCAACCTGCCCTTTGCGGAAGCGCAAGCCTGTGGCGCGTTCGTCGCCATGACCACGAATTTCATCCTGAACAATTTTCTCACCTATCGCGACCAGCGACTGAAAGGCTTTGCCATTCTTCGCGGGCTGCTGGCCTTCTATTTCGTGTGCGGCGTCGGCCTGCTTGCCAATGTCGGCGTCGCGTTCTCGGTCTATGACCATGAGCCGATCTGGTGGGTGGCGGGCGCCGCCGGCGCACTGATGGGCGTCGTGTGGAATTACGCGATGTCCGGTCTTTTCGTCTGGCGCAAGCGGTGATGGAACCCATCGACAACACATCGGGTGAGGGACCGCTTGAAATTTATGCGCGAGGCTTGAGGGTTCGGCAGGTCAGCCGGCATTCCGGCGACGCTGCGGCCCCGCGGCTTTCCTCTTGACGTCCAATGAAGAATAGAGGATTGGCGGCATCTCGGCCGAAACGACCGGTCAACGACCTGATCCGGAAGCACGAGCTTGCGATCCGTCATCCTCTGGGCATTGGACATGACCTGCCAAGCGCCGAAACCGTTCGCCATGACGAAATGACCAAGGTCAGCGGACCATGATCTCTGCCACCATCGGCTCAACTTCACACGAAGCCAGCTGGGAGCACAGCGCAACATGGCTGTTATGGCTGGGCTGTGCGGTGTCGCTCGCGTTCATTCAGTCCGTACCAACGATACCTGCGATTACCTTCCTGGGAGCCGTTTTAGCCTACTGCGCCCTCTTCCCGCGCCGCGCCTATATGGCGGTTACCTGGAATTTCGTTCCCTGGGCAATCGTGGTGTTCGGAGTGCTTTCCGTCCTCTGGTCCATGGAGCCAATGGTATCGGCGCGCGCGGCGCCGCAAATCGGCACTTACGGTACTCGCGGCGATCATGTTCGCGCAGGGATTGCCTGCCCGGACTTTCATCGCCGTGCTGATGTATGCGCAGATTTCTTCGATCGTCGCGAGCTTCTTCGTATCCGGCATTTTCGGCGCAAAGAACAGCCTCGGGCTTCAACTTGGCGCTGGCGGTGCTGTCCAGCGTGTGGGTGCTGCTCGACGGAAACCAGCCGAAATACGCAAGAGCCATTGCGCTCTCGGCCCTGCTCGGTGCTCCCTACATGCTGCTTTCCGCAGGTTCGGAGGGAGCCCTGCTGACCGGCTTCATGGCGATCGCGGGATCCGTTGCGATCTTTCTGTCGCGCCGGCTGCAAACCGAGGCGCGAATGGTTCTGTTCTGGCTCGGCATTATTGTCGCTCTCGTCGCGCTGGGCATCGCGTTCCTGTCAATCGACCAATTTGTTCGACATGTTCCTGCTGTCGATCGGCAAGGATACCAGCCTCACCGGACGCACGGTTCTATGGTCGCGCGCCGCGGGCATCATTTCAGATTACCCTTGGGGCGGTGTCGGGCTTCAGGCGTTCTGGGTGGAAGGTAACCCGGAAGCGATACGCTTCTGGGAGATGTTCTACATCTATAGCCACGCCGGATTTCACTTTCATGATCTCTGGCTGGAAATCGGCGTCGAGCTAGGACTGATCGGAATATTTATCGCTGCGGCAACGGCGATCATCGTGGTGTTTAGCGTCTGGAGATGGGCGCTTCGCGACCCCGGACCGGAAAGCTGCTTTTTTGTCGGGTTCGTCACGCTGATCATGCTGCGAACCGTCGGCGAGGTCGAATTGTTTACGCAGTTCAACCTGACATCGCTCATCTTCATATCTGCCTATTGCTATGCCGATCGGCGCACGAATCGGACTCTGCTGTTCAGGCGGATGCCTTCCCTCGGAGCGCGTTGAGCATTCAACGCGGCTGAGCTGCCGGCAAGCCCCAGCGATTTCTTGCTGCGCAGGACGACCTGCTCCCAGAGCCGGGCGGCAAGATAGACCGACGTCGTCCGCCTGACGAAGAACGGCGACAGAAAGGCCGCAATGCTCCGGCATTTCACCGCATCGATGACATTGAGCCACTGGATGCGTGCATCGATGGCTTCATAGTGCATCCGAAGCAGCGCCCTCTCCCGGTCTGTGAGACGCGGCAACTGCCCTAAAGATCTGCTGCTCTCGCGCAGGCGTTCCAGATCCGCCTTCGAATGATGACCGCTGATCGAACCGGATCGAACAACGGACGCATATGTCCGGTCGGGAACAACCCTGAAAATCGCGCCCGCCGCCAGCGCCCTGGTATAGAGCGCAAAGTCTTCTCCCAGGCGCAGTTGTTCGTCATAGCGCAACTGATGCGCATCGAGGAACGACCTGCGCATGATGGGCTTGAGGAAGCCAAATTCCTTGCGCAACCGCGGCCCCTTGCTGAGATTTTCGGTCACGAACGTCGCCAGGTCGATCGTCATCGGGTGCTGTGCCCGATCAGGAATTCAGTGTCCCCGCCGTCCTCCTTGATCTGAACCTGGTCGTCGGCGACGAAGTCGGCCCCTTCTGAAGCATCCAGCAGCGCTTTCATCCGGTTCGGCAGGAAATAGTCGTCGCCATCGAGGATGGCGACCCAGGGCGCCGTCGACGCGTCGAGCCCGCGGTTACGCGCCACGGCAGGCCCGCCGTTTTGCTCCAGGCGGCGATAGATCAGCCGGCCTCCAGCCTGCTCCTGCAACGAACGTGACGACGGAGGCCGTGTCGTCGGTCGATGCGTCGTCGATCACGATGACATGGTTGACGTAGGCGTCGGATAGCGCCGACCGTACCGCCCTTTCGATCGTGCGCGCGTCGTTCCAGACCGCGATCAGCACATCCACGCAGGATTTATTTTCGTGCATAGGCCCGGACCCAATCGATGGTGTACTTGGCTGGAAATTGCGTCGTCTTGTCCGGCGAGCCGGGCCACCCGCCGCCGACCGCGAGGTTGATCAGCATGTACATCGGCAGATGAAAGTCCTCCGGCGTGGACTTGCTCGCGACCTGCACGTCGTCGAAGAACCACATCAGCGTGTCCTTCTCCCAGACAACGGAATAGGTATGGAAATCCTCCGACATATCGGGGACGTCGATCGCCTTTGTATCCGACGTGTGCTTGTCGCCCACATTGCTGTGCCAGGAGACATACAGCTTCTTCGTATTGTCTCCGAGAACTTCCAGAACGTCGATTTCCGGCGGCCAGGCCCGGTTCACCGGCAGCAGCCAGAACGCAGGCCATAGACCTTTGCCCTTGGGCATTTTTGCCCTGATCTCGAACAAACCGTACATCTGCGAAAACGATGCCTTGGTGGTCAGCAAGCCTGAGGTATAGGAGCGGCCCCAGGTGAACTGGCGCAAATCTTCCTTCAGCGGCTCCGCGACGATTTCGAGCTTGCCGTCGGCGAGCCTGAACGGATCGATGCTTCAGGCTCGTCGTGCCCGTTCCGGAAAAGAGGCGATCGCGAATAGACCTGCAGCTCGCCATTATTGGTCAACGTCCTGCTGTCAACGCCGCCATAGCCAAAATTGGTTCGCCACACGCCCTTCGACTGACCGTCTTCGAGATCCAGACTGAGCGCATCGAAATCATCGGCAAACGTCTGCGAATATTGCGACCGGTCGAGCTGGATCTGGATCGCGGAAACAACATCGGCGTTGGCTCCGGCGATCCGGAGCTGCTGCCCACCGCCGGTATCCAGCAACGCATCGCCTGCGTCCACCTTGAGTTCCGAGCGAAGCTGATCGAGGCTCATTGCGCCAAATCCGACGAGACGAATTTTCTGACCGGCACGCGCATCGAAGCCTTTGATGACCTTGCTGCCCTGCCCCTTGCGCACCTCGAAGACGAAATCCTTCTGCTGGCTGGAGAGCGTCTCTACCGCTCCATCTTCGGCGCGGGCGCCGCAAGGATCTGACATCAGCGGAAATGCCGTGGCCAAGGCCAAGAGCGTGAGCGCCCGGATCGCCTTTCGCATCAACTTACTCCTGCACCAGACTGAAACCATGCCCGCGCACTTCATACCTGGGAGGCATGGAACTCAATCCCCGCGCCGGCGATTTGTCCGGCGGCGGCTGCAATTCCACCGTAGGCACGATCTGGCGCAAAATGTCGTCGAGATGACCGAAAGTCCTTTGGCGCCGAGTTCCGAACGCATGCCGTCGTCTGCCAGCAACTTGACGACATTAGTGGCGAAGTCAGGCGCACTATCGCTGATCACCGCGCAGCCGTTCATGATGTCAGAGACGCCTTGCAACGTCGTCGTCGTTGCGACCACGGCCTTCCCCTTTGACAGGGCTTCGATGAATTTGATCTTCAGGCCGGATCCGGCACGCAGCGGCGAAATGACGACCGAGGCCTCCGCATACAGATCGTCCAGATCTTCCACGACGTTCAGCAGCCTCACCCCGTCAGGCACCCGCGCCAGCCCGCTGCAAACGCTGCCGGCAATATTGAGCACCGCGTCAGGCCGGTGCTGCCGGATGGCCGGCCAGCAGGCGTCGATGAACCACTTTATTCCGTCGACATTCGGTGCAGCCGAGCTGCCGACAAACAGCACGATATCGGCGTTCCCGGGCTGAGGTTTCTTCACCGGCAGCGCCGCGATCGGCGCGACCAGTATTTCGTGCGTCAGGCAGTTTTCGCCGAAGCACCGCCGCCTCATCGCGCTGGATTGCCACGATGGTATCGGCTGCAGCCAGCATCTGCACCTCCTCGGCCAGAGAAATGGATGCAACGGAGTCCGATGCCTTCAGGCTGTCGAACTGGGACGAGCGGCTGGAAAACAGGTCATGCATGATCACCAGGCGCCGCGCGTCCGGCCTCAGGGCGTAAGGAAACGCGTCAGTCAGAAAGCAATAGTCCGCGATCAGCACGTCGCCGACAGGTGGCGCTACCTGCGCAATGAACAGCTGGTCTTTCCGGGTCAACGGCTGCGCGATCGCGTACGGCGCTGGGCTGAACATCGGGCGCGCCGTCACGCCTTTGCGATACAAGAACCGATCCACGACCCCCAGCGCGCTTTTGACGGCGATCCGGGGATCGCAGGCGACGATGTAGCGACCGATACGGACCGTGCCGCGAAACCTGATCGAGCTGAAGATCGCCATGTCATCGGAAAGCTTCAGGAACGGCAGTCGCCCCATGGTGATCGGAGACGGAACAACGAGGTGCACATCGGCTCCCTGCTCCGCCAGATAGGCGGCAATATCGAGCAGGTATCGGGAGCTTCCGTTGGTCCGCCCGACGATGCGTTGACGCGTGAGGATGCAGATTTGACGACGCGCCTTCGCTGGTGACTGTTGTCGTGCGTTCGGCCAAGCCTCTTGATGAATTGCCAGACGGGCATATACAGCAGCAACGCGGCCGCAGGATCGGCCATTGCCGTCCGCACCGCAGCCGCCATCTGACCTCGCCTTGATCTGCAGAGACCAGTCTGTCGAACGCGATGGCCCGCTCGATGGAGCGCTCGCGGGCACGAAGCGCGCCTTGCAGCGAGGCCTGCGGCCATCGCTTCGCCCACCCCGCTTCGGCGTCCGCGATCCGCTGCAGGGCGTCGGAGCTCAGGCGGTGCGATACCGATCCGCTGTGCCTGCGATAGAAATAGCCGATCTGTGGAAGCGTACGAAACTTCGCTCCGGCCATCAGCAGCCGGAAAATGAAGTCATAGTCCTCCGCGATGGTCAGGCGCTCGTCATAGCGGAGCTTGTGCTGCGAAATTGTGGAGCTTCGGATCACCGGCTTGAGATAACCCAGCGCCGGTCCCCTGCCGTATGGATTGTTGGTCAGCACGTATTCTTCGGCTGATACCCATTGCGGGCTTTTGGCCCACCGTCCCGAGAACAACGTCTGTGGAGATGCCTGCCGGCTCGCGTCAAACAGAAGCAGATCGTCGGCCGCGATGTCCGCCCCGCTCTTTACGGCTTCCTCGATGATCGATTGGAGCCGCCTTGGGTGCATCAGGTCGTCGCCGTCGAGAATGCTGATCCACTCGCCTCTGGCAATGCCGAGCGCCCGATTGCGCGCCGCCGCCGGCCCGCCGTTGACATCCGACCTGATGAGACGAATGCGGTCGTCTTCGGCGATCAGCCTTTCGACGATTTTGACGCTCGCATCGGTCGACGCATCGTCCGAAACGATGATCTCGATGTTGCGAAGCGTTTGGCGGCATGCAGAACGGATCGCATCGGCAATAAACTTCTCGCCGTTGTGATTTGCGATGATCACACTGACCTGGACTACCGCCTGTCCGCCGTTTTGCGCCTCGGCCATGCCGTTTCCAACTCAGCCTATATCCACATGCGCGCTGCGCCGCGCCGGAGAGACCCCGACAGCTTTTCGAGCCGCGAGGTGGGAAATGAAACCAACCGAAAACCCGAGATGCATGGCCATCGCGGCCACGCCTGCGCCGCATGCACAACCATTGCGGCTGCGGCGCCCAGAAATACCCCATAGAGCAAACTGGCCGCGGCCCAAAGGGCGGCGGGGACAGCAAGCACGGGTGCAACGACCCCCAAAGCCGAAAGCGCAACGGCAGGGCCAATCATCACCGGGATTGCCTGCCGCAGCTTGGGCTTCATGCGGTGCTTCAGAATGGTCATGGCCCGCCCCCGGCCAAAATTTCGATATTGGCGGAACAGCGAAGCAAGGCCCGTCCTCGGGTAATAGACGATGTCGGCGCCCGGGCACAAATAGATGCGATATCCGGCCGCGGTGAGCCGGAAGTCGAGCTCGGCGTCCTCGTTATGCGAAAAAGTTTCGTCGTATCCCCCGACAGCGCGAAAGGCATTTACGCTCATCAAGGCGTGATGGCCATGATCGACAAATCGTCCCTCTGCCGACGTGCGGTGAGCCGAGCCCCCGTTGCCCAGCCTGGAATTCTGCGCCGCCGCCGCGGCTTGCTGGAAACATGTCACGCCCCTTGCGGTCATGCTTACAACGACGGAGTCGGCGCCTGTCGTTTCCTGCGCGGCAAGCAATGTTCCACAAAAGCCTGTGGGATAATCGGCATGGGCATCGACCCGGATGATGAAGGGAGCGAGGTCACCATATTGCTCGACGGCCCTGTTGATCCCGCTGCTCTGTATCCGCCTGACATTGTTGAGAAGAACAATCCGGCCGTCGCGCCGCGAACATTCCTCGACGATCTCAATCGTTCGATCGGTGCTCCCGCCGTCCGCAACGACGATCTTTCGAACCGTATGCTCGGGCTCCGCCGCGAAATGATCCAACACGCCCTGAATGTAGCCTTCCTCGTTCAGACAAGGAATGACGACGACGGCAGACGGCGGAGCGCGCAAGTTGATCTGAAGCGACCGGCATGTATCACCGTCCCTGTCGGCTGGAGGTGTGGAGTTCCGCAAGATCCGCGACCAACTGGCGGCACGTGTCCTCCGTGTCGGCCAGCTCTGTCGTCGGGATCCTCTTCAGCGCGTCGGACAACTCCTGATAATGTCCTTCGGTCATGGCCGTGACAATGGCGCGGAGCGCTGCTTCGGGCTCGCCGTTCAAGGTGAGACCGATATGCTTTTCCGCCAGCCAGCGCGCTGTTTCGACGCCTTCAGCCGCAATCGGGACAGCGCCGAAAAACGCGCTCTCGTAGATCCGGTTGGGCAGCAGCCACGAGGAGTTCAGGCCCTTCTCGAAATAGTCCACGGCCCAGCAGAAATGCACGCTGTCGTAAAGCGCAGGCAAATCATCGAAACGATATGGCCCGGTGAACGTGACGTGAGGCGAGCGGGCCACGAGCCCCTCAAAGTCGGGAAACTCGTTTGGGGACGGACGACCGGCGATCACGACCTCCAGGCCGCCGCCGCACTGGCGGGCCACCGAGGCTCAGAATGTCAAAGCTTCGCCGGCACCTCAACATGCCGAACCAGCCGATTTTCCAGGGCGGGCCGTTTCGGCGCGGAGATGGCTCGCGAGGGACGCTGCCAAAATCCGGAAGCAGAACCTTGTTCTCGATGATCCTGATCGGCGCGGCCAGATTGCGCGGCTTGAAATATTCAGAGACGAAACGAGGTGAACTCGTCAGGATCAAGTCAGCGCCCTTGACCAGCCTGCTTTCCGTCGCGCGCAAAAGCCGGCCGGGATATGCTGTCGCGCAGACAGCAGACGATGAATGTCGAGACACTCGAACACCAGCGCCGCATCCGCGGCGTATCGTCTCCGCGCCATGCTCGCCAGCAACAGCATCTCGAGATTTCTTGCCAGCACCAGCTGGCAACCGTCCAGGACGTCCTTCAGACGCTTTATCCGCACGGCCGCCACCGCAACCGAACCGATCCGCTCCAGCAGGTGTCCATCCCTGGTCCGGCCAAGGCTTACGGCTTCGCATCCTTCAATATGTTTCGGCGGCACGGCCACCCGGGTAAATCCGGCAATTTTGACCTGAGCGCCGCCAGCCTTCAGCATCCTGACGCGTCGGTGAACGGCAGGATCCGAAAGATCGTGAACGAGGTAGGCGATCTTCAGGAAACTGCCCCATTTGAAAAATGCGATGTGTTGCGGATCAATGCGCTGCGGATCGCAGCATCTGCCGTGCGGAGAGCCGCCCAAAAATAGAATAGATGCCGCACGTGTTCGATCCCTTTAGTTTGTTAACACTAATGGAAACGCCGGCGTAAGACTTGCGGTAGGAACAAGCGGCACAGTTCCACGAGTCGCGAAGACGTCCGGCATCGCCAAGTTGCGAAGCGAGCTCGGATCCGTCGCAGCGATCCGCCGCAACGGACATTTGCCGAAATCAAGATGTGAGTTTCCGATCAGCTCAGGGCTGCAGCGTATCGATGAACGACAGAGACGAGCCTTCTATCACCAGGCACGTCAATCTGCCCGTTGCATAGGCGCCGGTGTCGATATTGATGCGGTTCGGTCTGACCTCGATTTCGTAGCCGGGCGTGTGACCATGGATGATCGTCTTGCCGAAATCCTCGTTCGAGTTCAGGAATTCCTCGCGAATCCAGAGCAGGTCCTTTTCCGCCTGACGCGCCAGCGCGACGCGCGGCTTTACTCCGGCATGGGCGAAGAAAAAGTCGCCGCATGCAAATGACGACTGCAGGCCTCGGAAGAACTTGATGTGCGCTTGCGGCAATGCTCGATGAAAGGCTGCCTGCAATTCGGCGATCTTGATTTTGCTGCCCAGGTCGATCCCATAGGAGGCCAGCGTTTCGGCCCCCCCGAGACGCAGCCATCGATCGAATAGGCCGGGATCGCTCAGACATTTGAGCGCGATTTGCTCATGGTTTCCTTTCAGGAATACGTGTTCGCTCATTTCGCGGCGCTGCGATCAATCGATCGATCGTCTCGCGCGAGTGATTTCCGCGATCGATGTAGTCGCCAAGAAACACGAAAATGGCCCTGGCCACTGGATGGCCAGTCAGGTCGGCATCGACCTTGCCCAAAAGTTCATCGAGGAGGTCGAGCCGCCCATGAACGTCCCCGATCGCGTAGATCCGTATCCCTGCCGGCAACGAAGGACGGCGCCCCTGCACCACGAGTTGCTCGGCACCCGCCAAGGAGGCTCGCATACCTAACGTACTCTCGTAACGACAAAAGGGAAATTGCCACGCACATATACAATCTTAGCCATGCTCTGCATTTGGGAGACCTGTGCCAGCCGATCACATTTGCGGGTGACGATAACAACCAACCCGACAGATATTTAATGGTAGACCGGAAATCCTAGCATTTTCAATCTATTAACCCTATGGCTACCGCTCGGATAAGCACTTAACCGTCAACCTTACCAATCCTGTTCGGTTGATACCGTTACGGGCATACGATACCGTAAGAGGTGGATTTTTCTCGAATTTTAATGGCCGTTCAGGCTCGGAGTGTAAAATGCGTCGTGGTTGTGTAACGAGGCTCCTGTTCTCACAGATTGTTCTGGCGTCTTGCGCTAGTATTGCATGGGCCGCGCCCTGCGTTGCTCCGCCGGCTTCACCCTGAGTCGATCGCGGAATTTAAGTCAAATCCGGACGCGCTCGTCGCACCGAACGCCGATACCCGCGCGATCGAGGCCCGCGTGCGGGAACTCGCAGGAACGTCTGCGAGCCTTGCGCCCGACCTGGTCAATCTGGCCCAGGGGACGACGCCCCGATATCGCACGGCGATTGCTGCCGGTCTCGCTCAGGCGGCCGTGGCTTGCAGTACCGTCGACCAGCAGGCCGCGCTTCAGATTCAGCAAGCCGTGGCGGGCTTCGAGAATGGCCAGTTCCAGGCTTCTTTTGCCGCAGTGGCAGGCGACATGTCGACGTCGGCAACCGCCGCGGCGGCGAGTTCGGCCACCGGCAATGCGGGCAGCGTCGTCATCGTCAATCCGAACAGAGCCGCAGGCAGGACATCCAATCCGGGCGGCGGTGGCGGCAGGTCGGCCGTGGTCCAGATCACGTCGGGCACCATCGTCATCAACTCGCGGATACGCCTGACGCCGGCACCACAACTGCGGCTGATCCGGTCAGCCCGACACGCTAGATGTCGCGGATCGAGTTCGAGGACTATCGATGAACGTGTCAGGCCAATTTCCGCGTTATGCCGCCTCGATTACCGCGCCCCATGTCGGGGGGCTTTCGCTTCTGCAGATTCGCGATTTTGTGACCAGGCAATGGCGGCTGGTCGCACTGGTCACGGCTTTGGCCATCATCGTGGGAATCGCCTATCTGGCGCTCACGCCGCGCAAGTATACGGCCCAGGCCGACATGATCATCGACACCAAGCGGGTGAGCTTCTCGCAGTCGGAGCTTGCGACCGAGAACCGCATCGTCGAGGACGCATCGGTCGAAAGTGAAATCGAAACCACCAAGTCCGAAAAGGTCGCCGGCGTCGTCGCCAAGCGGCTGCAACTTGTCACAGATCCCGAATTCGTCGGCTCCGGCGAGAGCCTCAAGCAGCGCATTTTTTCGCTGATCTGGACAGCCGCTCCCAGCGCCTGAGCCCTCGAGCGAGGAAATCCTCCGCGGTGTGATTGGCCAGCTCAGGGCTAATCTGAGGGTTACCCGCCTCGGGCGCAGCTACATCGAGCAGATTGCCTACACTTCGCTCGATCCGCAGAAGGCCGCGCAGAATCGCCAACGCTTTCGCCGATGCCTACATCGAGGATCAGCTGGAGGCGAAGTTCGACGCCACCCGTCGCGCCAGCATCTGGCTCGAGCAACGGATCGGCGAGCTGCGCAAGCAGGCCAGCGACGCGTTCAAGGAAGTGCAGGACTTCAAGTCGCAGAACGGCATCATCATCGGCGTCGACGGCAAGCTGGCCAGCGACGTCGAGCTGGATCAGCTTGGGATAGCGTTGGCGAAGGCGCGGGCGGAAACCAGCCAGGCCAAGGCCAAGCTGGATCGTATCCAGCACGTGCTCGCATTGCGGCCGGATCCGAGCAAGGAAAGCCTCAACATCCCTGACCCCATCGTCACCGACGCACTGAGCAATCCGGTCATCACCAAGCTTCGACAGCAGTTCCTCGATGACCAGAACAAGGAATCGGAGTGGCGCGCCCGTTACGGGGCCGATCACCAGGCCGCCCGGAACCTCAGAGCAGAAATGGCCGCCTTGCAGCGCGCGATCTGGGACGAAATTTCCCGTATCGCCGAAAGCTACAAGAGCGAGGTCCAGATCGCGAAGGCGCAGGAAGACTCGATCGAACGGCGCATGAACGAAGTGTTCCAGCAGTCCGGTTCGACGCGGCAGTCGCAGGTGCGGTTGCGCGAACTCGAAACGGCGTCGAACACCTACCGCAACATCTATGAGACGTTCCTGTCGCGGTTCACGCAATCGGTCCAGCAGCAATCGTTCCCCTCTACCGAGGCGCGCGTCGTTACTTACGCCTCGGCGCCTGCGGGGCCCAGTTCGCCCAAGAAGAGCTTCACCCTTGCGCTGGCCACGCTCTGCGGTCTGAGCCTTGGGATTGCACTGGCGATCGCCCGTGAACGGATGAGCCGCCAGATTCACACCCGTGCGCAGCTGGAAGAGCTGCTTGGGACCAGCTGCCTGGCCGTCTTCCCGGCACTTGCCAAGAAACGGTCGCCTGCCGGAAAGAGCCGCATCTGCGGCCAGCTCTGCAGCGTTCCGGCAGATCTCGGGCGCAGCCCCCTTCTCTGCGACCGCCGAAGCGTTGCGCTACTTGAAGGTGGCCATCGATTTGCATCCCAAGGGGGGCAAGATCGTCGGAATGATCTCGGCCCTTCCCGGCGAAGGAAAGACGACCGTCGCCGCGAGCCTCGCCGACTTTCTGGCAAGGAGCGGCAATCGCACGCTGTTGATCGACGCCGACTTGCGAAATCCGTCTTTGAGCAAAATGCTCGGTTACGCGGATGCGCCGGGTCTTCTCGATGTGGTCGCCAATCAAACGCCGTTTGACGATCTCGTCATCACCGACTCCAAGCACAAGTTCGATTTCCTGCCATCCGCAACGCGCATCAAGCCGTCCAACAGCTCGGATATCCTGAGCTCGCCTGCGATGAAGCAGCTGTTGAAGTCGGTAAAAAGCAACTATGACTATGTTCTGATCGATCTGCCGCCTATTCTGCCGGTCGTGGACGTCAAGGCCACCGCGCACCTTTTCGAAGCATTCCTGCTGGTCGTCGAATGGGGAGCAACTTCCACCGACGAAGTGGTCAAGGCCGTGGGCACTTCGTCGATCGTGTCGGAGCGTTTGCTCGGCGCGGTTCTCAACAAGGCAGACGAAGCCGTCATGCGACGTTTCGAGGGTTATTCGGATCGAAGCTACGGTTACTACAGCGATGAGAAGCCACACAGCGAAACGGTCTGATCTGGTCTGCCATGCCGGACTCGAGACTTCGCGTCGCAACACTCTCGAAGCCCGAGCCTCTTATCGGCAAGCTCGCCCGCATCGGTCTGATTCTCGTCGTCGGCTGCGCGGGCCTGGCTTGGGGAGGACTGAATGCGAAGCGCGGCGCGGCCTCCGACGTCTTTCGGGATATCGAGACTCACCTCCTGAAGTTCGAAACGTTCAGCCCGGCGACCGCGGCCGCCACGCTGGACGGTGCCGCGGCGCAGAAGCTGAGCGCCTGTGACGCTCATGCCCAGCGCGCACTCCTGCTGCTGGAAATTCCGCTTGGCGTATGCCGCTCTGCAATCGGGTGCCGTTCAGGAATTTGACCGGCGTAGCCGCTCGCTCGAAGCACGCGCCCGGCAGACGCTGAGCTGCAGCCCACGCGATTCATTTGTCTGGCTGGTGCTGTTTGGTCTGCATACAGGTCGCGGGCAGGTCGACGAGAACTCGTTCGATCTGCTGAGGATGTCCTATGAGACCTCGCCGTACGAAGCATGGATTGCCGTCCGCCGCGTGACTGTCGCGGTACCGGTGATCCTGTCCGCACCCGAACCGCTTCGAGAGCGAATTCTGGCGGAGTTTCAATATCTGGTACAAAAGCGTTTTATCGAAATGCCGGTGCGCGCCTATCTCAGCGCGCCGCCGGCTGTGCGTTCCTTGCTGCAGGCCAGCATCGATCAACTTGGCGCCAAGGAAAAGGAAGCCTTCGCAGCCGCGTTGAAGAAATTCTCCTAACTGTCCCTATCTTGCCTCGTCAATCCAGCGCGTCTATTGCTAGCCCAGCTAGGCGACTTGACCTGTCATGGTGGCGGAAGATGAATGCTCCTGTCGCAGCTCTGCTTCTCATTTGCTCTTCTCGCAGCTCCTGCCCGTTGCCCGGCGCAGGAGTCGGCGGATTCTGCTGACGCGAACCTGTCGCAAGAAGAGTGGCGCCAACGGGTAGACGAGGCGCGTCGTCGGAGCGATGACTTCGTCGCAAATGCGCGCAGCCGGAAGGGAGACCCTTTCTCGGCGAGCGATCTGAAAAAGGAGACGATCGAGCGTGCCAGGCGCGACCCCACCTTGCGACAAGGGGATATCGTGGCAACCGACCGGGGCTTCGAAATGTTTGTGGGTAACGAGGAAAGCCGTCAGCCGGGCGATTTCGTCCCGTACCGAGCTCGAAATAGAATGCCGCGTAGCCGGGACATCGCGCACCTGGCTCACAGGTCGAGCCCGGCGCGCCTGTTTAAACTTCAATATATTAAATGGCTTAGTCGGGTTTTCTGGCTCCAGATCTTGCGCGTGTACGGCCGCCGGCAGCGGTAACCTTAACGGCGCGCGGACATTCCCAAACATTACAAATGGCGGTCTCACCGCGCGAAATTCAGCTTAACAAGCGCTTTTCAAAAAACTGCGCTTGCCTTGATCGCGGCTCCTCCATAAAGTGGGTTAAAGAAGAATAAAAAATCCCGCGGAATAAAATAAGAAAAAGCGGGTATATTTTAAATGTTTGTTTTCGGAGTACCGAGATGGACGGCTGGCTGACCTCAACAGCGAACTAGAAATTGCTCGAAGGGATCTGTCAGCGCCTATCGGAGTATTTGCCAAAGCGGATCATCGACATCGTGTTGGCGCTGTCGGGAATCGTTCTCCTCGCGCCCCTGCTGGTGATATGTTACCTCCTGACGATTACGACGTCGCCGGGACCCGTGCTGTTTCGCCATCGCAGGGTCGGCTTTAACAACAAGCATTTCGATTGCTTGAAATTCCGCACGATGCTGGTCGATGCGCCGGAGCGCCTCCATCATCTGCTTGAATCCGATCCCATGGCGGCCAGAGAGTGGGCAGAGACCCGGAAATTGCGGCGAGACCCCCGCATCACCGCAATTGGCGCTATTCTTCGCAAGTCGAGCCTGGATGAACTGCCGCAGTTGTTCAATGTCCTCAAGGGCGACATGAGCATCGTAGGACCGCGGCCGGTAACCGACGAAGAACTGGAGCGCTATACGGCCTCCGTGGGCGCTTATCTCGCGTGCCGGCCCGGAATCACCGGCTTGTGGCAGGTCAGCGGCCGAAGCACGACGACGTATGACAAGCGCGTGGCCTGTGATGCGTTTTACGCGCAGAACTGGTCGATTGCTCTCGACGTCAAGATCTTGATCGTGACGGTCCCTTCGTTGTTGTCCGAGACGGCTTTCTAGCCTGCGCAACGATGCCTCGCGGCTCGGGTCCAGCCGGCCGAAAATATCCACGGCGACGAAGTTAGCGTCGCCAAGCAAGTGCTGAATTGCTTGTAAAGCGACAGATGTCCTTTACGTTAATTTGGGCTTGAGATTGCTTGGCTAATTGATGGCAGCTAGTCATAGGCTTACCGACCAGGTTGAGCCAATGAACGGTCATCAGCAAGCAAAGCTGCACAATCAAGCGAAGGCGCGCTTCTCGCTCACTGGCGCAAGACGCGGGCTGTTCGTCTGCGCTTCTCATGGCATTGATTGTGTCCGTCATGATCGCATGGTTCGGCTTCCTGGGATGGGGAGCTGATCGAATTCCTGCGGTCGCTGGTCGGCTTCGTCAAATATCTTTGGTCGATAGTTTAGGCCACTTCGCAGCGGCTTTGACGGCAACGACAATCTCTTGCCCGTCGCTTCGCTCCGTTCGCGACCAAACTGTTCCGGTCTTGATCGATTGGAAAGCCTGCCCATCGGCTGCAGGCGTGACGATCACCCCTCTGCCGACCCACGGTCTATTCACGCAAGATCGTAAATACTTGTTAACTTTGCGTGAGAATGAAGACTTAACCTCGTGATGACACACTTCACCGGTCGATGGGGCGTCGTGCAGCACCATCATTCCCTTGGGGTGGCTGTGTCATGGCGCGAAGCGCTTCTGCAATTTCGCTTTCGTCGATCGTCCTCCTGATCTTGCTTGCTCCCGCGCAAGGTCGTTCGCTGATCGAAACCAGCGTCGTCATGCCGATTACCGAAGCATCACCGACGCTTTCTCCGTTTCAGCACGTTCGTTTCTGTTTGCGTTATCCGGCCGACTGCAAGTCCGACCCGACAGAGACCACGACGGTTGAACTCACTGCAGAGACACTCGAAACGATGCAGCGCGTCAATCGCGACGTTAACGCATCGATTATGCCCGTAGCCAAGAGCAACGCGATTGCCGATGGGGGATGGACAATTTCTCCCGCCTCCGGCGACTGCAATGATTACGCCGTTACCAAGCGTCACGAACTCGTGCAGAAGCGGCTTTCCGGCAAAAGCGGTGCGGTTAGCCGTTGTGAAGACCCAATCAGGCATCGGCCACCTCGTTCTGGTTGTCTCCACGAACAAGGGCAATCTGGTGCTCGACAATCTCTCCGAGACGATCGTGCCCTGGCAGCTCACCAAATATCAGTGGGTGAAAATACAGTCGATCAGCGACGCCCGATATTGGTTTGAGATCAAGCCGCGTGGATTGGTGCTGTCGCAGGTCGATCGAAAGATCGGATCGGCTGATAGATAACCGTTTGGCGCGTTAGCTTGCTTTACGCGTTCGCGCTCAGCCCGCCTCCCCTGCCTTCCGGCGGACGTTGACCCGTTGTCGTCCGTTACTCCGGATCGCTTTCTCCTGCGGCTGGATCGATCGGCCGTGGCATCTGCCAAACCACAGCCAATAAGAATACCAAAGGGAATGGAGTAGCCCGGTATCTGGAGGGAAAAGTCGATCAGTGAATGAAGGTAGGTCATCACGGCGATGCCGGCGATCGCGGCAAGCGATACCCGATGGCGCTGATCGGCGTCGAGCGCGCGCCGCACCAGAAGGAAAATCGAAGCGAGCGCGGCCAGCGTGACCATTCCGGCAACCGGGAGACCCATCTCGAAGGCTATCTCCAAAATCGTGGAATGTGCGTAATCCCAAACTCCCCAGCTGCTGAGATCCGTCGTCCGCAGGGACGGAAACAGCATTTCGAAGCTGCCTGCCCCTGCGCCAAGCAAGGGCCGGCGCCCAATTGCTTCGGCCACAAGACTGTAAACATGCCATCTTCCGTCATCGATGACACCTTCGCTTGCAATCCGACCCATTTGCGTGAGCCAGACAGCAAGAGCAATCAGCGCGAATATGCTCAAGGCAATCGCGTAGCCAATTCGGCGCTTGAATCTGCTCGATCTCCAGAACGCCTAGAGCAACGAGCAAACCAACCGACGATGCGATCAAGCCTCCGCGCGAGTTGGTCAGCAGCAAAGCAAAGAAACAGGTCAGCGCGGCCGACGCCCGGAGTATGAGGCTGATCGCGACCCGCTCATTGAGCGAGTTGAGCAGCAATACCCGAAGCGAAGACTTCTCGATCGATTGCAGGGCAGAATATGTCCAGCACGACCAAAGAATCGCCCCGCAGCCAAAGAAGGCTGCAGCGGTGTTCTTGTTGACAAAGGTCGCCGTGAGGCTGCCGCGATACGCGACTTTGGGGACCCACAATAGCAGGTTCGGCGTGACAGCCAGCGCCACCAATCCGTAGAGCGCGTAAATCAGTATGGCCGTTCTGGTCACGAAAATGATGCGGCTGACGCCGCGCCTGGAGGTACCGGCAAAGAAGCCGCTCAGGAAAGCCGTTACAATCAGCAGAAAGTGCCCGATTGCCAGAGGCGGGATTTCAGCCGTGCTGGAGATTCGAGGCTCGACATGCGTACCAAGGACGTCATTTGCCCGCTGCCAGATCGAATCGTCCAGACTCGTAAGCAACTGCGGAACGACCTGGATCACCGCAACGATGGCGTAGATCAGGCATACACTCAAAAAGGCCCAAACGATCCGGGCCTGAACAATGTTGAGGGGGACGGACACGCCGAGAATCGTCGTGATCGACAGGACGACGATCCAGACGGCAATCCAGAATTGATCGACTGACCCAAAGAACAACGGCGCCAAAACCAGCACGAAGGCGGTTGCCCACAGCTGTATCGATCTGAGCTTCTCAGTCGCACCCGCAAATTGCAGGATGCGCGTCATCGCGCCGCTTGCGCGGTAGGGTCGGCGCCTACCACCTGGTCTTGACGGCAGTGTTCACGGTGGTGAC
Organism: uncultured Alphaproteobacteria bacterium; assembly: GCA_963783115.1. Taxonomy (GTDB): domain Bacteria; phylum Pseudomonadota; class Alphaproteobacteria; order Rhizobiales; family Xanthobacteraceae; genus Bradyrhizobium. The sequence goes on from CAWAMK010000018.1 coordinate 65,874, forward strand.
CGTAGCGGCAGTGTTACCGACCGTCGACGCGGTGTTGTTGATCAGCGTCAGAAGCTTGTAGTAGTCGACCACCTTGGCGTTGGCCACGAACATCACGTCCTTGGTCTGCATCTGGAAGCCGGCGGCCAGCAGGTAGCCCGAGGGATCGCGCAGATTGATGTGATAGATGGTCGGTATCCGGTCGTATGCAAACCTGGTCGTGTCGACGCCCATCTTCTGCAGAAGCTCTCTGCTCTGATAACGATAGACAAACACCTCGGCCGGATCGGACTGGTTGTCGTTCAAGTCCGCCTGCCTTTCCGATGGCCTGCGCCAGCGTCAATGTCTCGGTGTCGAACGGGATTTCGGAGTTGAAGCCGAAGACGTTCTGATTCAGCGCCCCGAGCGCCGTAAAGGACGGCGATTCGCGGGTGAGGAAAATGACGTCATTCGGTCGGATGAAGATATTCTCTCGCGGATCGTGCACAACGCGAGCCAGGCAGCACCTTCACCTTCCTGCCGTCGCGTTGCAGCGTCACGTAGCTTTCGATCGCTTCGTATTTCGGACCGCCGGCCCGCGCAACGAGCGCAAGCAACCGCTCGCCGACGCTGTTGAGCGCAAGCACACCTGGCGTGTTTACATCGCCCAGGACGCTGACCACGCTGGAGTGCTGCTGGTTCAGGCTGACAACGACTTGAGGCTCGATGGCGCGATTACGCAGCCTGGCCACGACGGCCTGCTGAATGTCTGGCAACGTACGACCGGCGGAAGGAATCTCGCCGGCATAGGGAACATATATGTTGCCCTTTTGATCGATAGCCTGCGCCGGCAGATCGACAAAGTTGCCGGGGCGAGCACCTGCAGCGGTCGCCGGCGTGAAGAGGCCACCGGGTGCGGCTTCGAAGATCGATACGTTCAGGACGTCGCCGACACCGGCGACTTGCTCCGGCTTAGGCCGCTTGTCGGGAAACTGGCCCTGGAAGGTGATCAGGTTTGGCTGGGACAAAAAGCCGATCGTATCCGCGCTGACGTCGACCAGCGCATAAGGCAACGCATTGGTCGACCTCAAACCCGCGGTTGCGGACGCTTGAATGGCGTCGCTCTTGGGCCCGGTGGCCGGCAACGCAGCGCAGGCTGACAAGAATGCTCCGGCGACCACGACGGCAAAGCCAGATCGTAGCCCGCCAAACGAAGCACGGTTGGATAGCGGAGCCAGAAGGGACCGCCCACGATCCGCGAACCGGACCAACGCTTCAGCAAAATTCGCGGGAGTCATGGTGCTCAAGTCCGGCCTTTTGTTGCGCAATTTTCGAGCCACCGTTGGTGGCTTTTCCGACATCAATCGGCCGGAAACGGTAGTCGCAACCCCATCTGAGTCGGACCCTATAGGGCGGCACTCCCAGCGTCAAAGAGGTCAACGACCTACCAACAGGCGTTTTGCGAGACCCGTTGCAATTGCGCCACAGGGGTCGAGGAACCAAATTCAGCCCAATGGATACTTGATTTAGACTAATCGGCGTTCGTCCCTGGGTAAACACATGTTCTTCGAAGGTATGGGCGGCAAGTTACGCTTGCCAGAAAACATGCCGGGTCAGAAGTCCGGGCCGTCTAAGTCAGGGATCGAGCAGACCGGCGAACCGCACTGATGCAATGTGGCAGCTAATTTTGCAAACGTGGCATGATCCGTTTTCTACCTGCTGATTCGTTGTGTTGTTGGGTCTTCGTTTGAAGCACGAAGGCGAGCAGAGACTATTCGCGGAATGGTTGTATTGGAGTTTCTTCCGCGCGGCGACCCGGAAATAGCGAACTATCGAGCAGAGGGCACCGGCATGATTGGATATACCGCCGTTGGTCTCAGCGTGGTCGGATTTGTGGTTGGGCTCACGCTCCGTTTCAGAGCGCTTCTGATATTCGTGGGATTGGTCTTGATCGCGTCAATCGTCTATTCGATTGACGCGGGCTTTGGCTTTTTCAGCACGTTCCTGAACATAATGACTGCAGAGGCCATCCTGCAGGGCAGCTACTTTGTGGGATTGGCGGCGCGTACTTTTTTTTCAGAGAAATGGATTGTGGTCCACGCTCTGATGCGCTGAGAGATCAGGGCTTTTGGCACTCCGAGTAGAACGAGCCGTTCATCGCATCCGTCCGCTCAAGACATTGAGCGGCGTCGGTTATTTTCCCTTCCACCGTGAAATCATAAGGCTGCTCTTTCAACACGAGAACGTAGCGCCCCGGAGAAAGTTCGAAATCAGGCTTCTCGGACTGTACGAGCAGCATCTCGGGATTGTCCGGAACGGGGCGCACCCTCATCTCGTGTGAGATGTTGCGAATGTTCCATGAGTCCGGCACCGACGTGAAGTTCGGCTTGCCCTTCGCATCGAACTTCAAGGCGCGGACGACGCGGGCGACGACCCGGACATCGATTCGTTCGGGTGCATTGCCGACGAGGTCACGCCTGAACAGAATAAACCTGACCTTTCCGTCGGCGACCTTGGTGCGACTCGGTTCGCTGATCGGCGTCGACATCGCAATCCGCTTGTCCGGCGCCCGCTCCATCACCAGCGAAAGCTCACTCAACGTGTCGCCATTGAGTGCGTAGACACCGTAGTTGCTTGGCTTCGGCAAACCGGGAGCCTTGGGTGCTGCGGGAGCAGGCAGCTTCGCTCGCGGGGGCGGCGCAACATCGCGTACCTCGCCGGGCCTCCAGGAAAGTCCAACCTGGCCAGACAGCCGAGAGAGCGGCTCGTGGTAATAGCCAAGGCCAAGCGCGGCGCCCGTGAACAGGAGGGCGACGGTGGACAGAATCAGCGGCACCCGAGAGGAGTTGCGAACCTCAACAACCTGAATCTCGGAGGTTGGATAGGCCTCGTTCGGAACGAGAATATCTCGCGATCTGGCATCGATCGGTTCGAGGCGGGTCACGGCCGTGGAAGCGTGGCGCTGCTGCCCTATTTCGGAATCCGCGGAAGGTGGTGAAAGCCGTTCGATGTCGCCGCGGCGCTGCGAGAAGTTCTCGACGCCCGTTATGGCTGTTTCGAGCGAATTCAGAAGGCGCTCCCGTTCGGAGCTCTCGAGCCGCGCCGTATCGGCATCCATGCGAGCGCGGGCGAGACCGTAAATCGCCATCCGCATCTGGGCGGGATCCTGATTTACCGCATTGATCATTCGCTGCAGCGTCAGGGCGTATTCGATCTCCTGCGCAAATGGCGCAGGCGTCTGGTCCTGTTCGACTTTCGGGAGCTCGCCCGTCATGCCCGCATCAATCCGCCCTTCGACGCAAAACAATAACAAATGCAATTACTTCGAGCAACAGAGCCATTCCTGAAATTGCCCGCCGATGGTTTGACTGATACAGGCGAACGGAGGCCAAGCCCACGCTATTGGGGAAGCCGCTCCGTTCGGTTGCCTCAACCGCTTGGCGAGAACTTCAGTTACAGTCTATTGTATTCACGGATAGAATAGTCGTCGTTTTTGGAGAAGGACAGGGTATGCCGCACGCTACGAAGATCGCGCTCGCCGGAATTAGCCTTAATGCTCGCGGGCGCATTTGCCCCCGCCTCGGCCCATGGTCGGCTATACCCGCTCACACGTTGCGGTCCGGATCTCGCTTATCTATGCCCTTTGCGCGGTCAGTTTGCCGATGCGCCGTTTCACTATGACCTGGCTGTCCACCCCGGCTGCATCAAAACGGTCGTTGTCGACACTCCGACACGGCCCGAAACGTCGCAAGACCGTCGTCTGCGGCGCGCCCGAACGAGAGATGATCTGGTGGTGGTGAGACGTCATCGCGGCGGTTCAAAGACCGACGACGTGATTTGCGACGACGCTATTTGCGACGAAGCTATTTGCCCTGTGCTCTGATTCTGCCGACGTTTGCGGTCGCAGGTTGCGTCGGCATGCTTCTGACCGGACCATTGTTTTGCGGTCCCTGATTGACACCGCGAGACGAATAGCTGCCACCGTCCCGGACCAGATTGCCGTACATGTCTCGTTGCGTGGAAACGCCGGATTGGCCCAGCGCCGAGCCAGCGCCGGCCAGCAGGAATACAATGGCAATAGTTGTTTTCATGATATCCTCAGGGTCAGGTTCGGAAGAATAGCAGGATCGCGAGGCCGACGCGACCAGTTCCTGCCGCGACTTTCAGTCCGCGTGACGCGGCTTCCTCGCTCTTCTCCTGCCCCGGGCCAGCGCCAGATTTGGAGTTCTGAATGGAGTGGGTTCTCTTCGTTTCGTTGCAATGGGTGGTGTCGGGAAGTCCAACCCCGCCCAATACGACGATCATCGAATCGTTCGCATCGGAGCAGCTTTGCAAAAAGGCCGCCGATGCCATCAAAGCCGAAATGGAAGTTCCGGTTCCCGGACAGCAACGCGTAGCGACGATGGGACGCGTGACATGTCTGCTACGGAAGGAAAAGTAGCCGGGGGCAGCGCGCGGGGTTTCGAAAGCAACCGGACGGACGATACGCCTACGAAGCCCAATCCTTCATGCTTTTGCGCAAGCCCTGAATGATATGCACCGCAAGCCTGTTTTCGATCTCGGCTTCGGGCCTTTCGTCTGCAGCCGCTCTGATCGTCTTCAGGCCGTTGTCTTCGCGCCAGTCCGGGTCGTGGGCGATCAGCTCTTCGCTGGACGACTGCTCCGCTGCGTCTGAGATGCCGTCGCCGAACCCGACTTCGGATGGATGATCGTCGCGTTGATCATCATCAAGTTGATGATCGTCGAGGCTGATGAGCATCGCGCTGGTGATCGTCGGGTTGATGATCTTCGGAAGACGATTCGGCGGGACCGCCCTTGCCCGCGGCCAGAAGACGTTCCAATGTCGCGAAGTTCTCGAGCGGACGGCTGTCTTGCGCCTCGAGCGCATTGAGCAGTTCAAGCAACTCTCCGAGTTCTACACTGACCGAACTTTCCGACTGGGATGCCATCAACGACCTCGGCGCCTGCAAAATCTGAGAAACACAAAACGGTTTTGCCAAGCGAACACTGGAACTAAATCGTAGCGCACACGCTTGATGCGATCAAGGAACGGAAGGTCGCCCACGCGGCCAGGGAATCTTAATGCCGGTCGCCGGTGCCGAACGCTTGTCGGCATCACACGAACCATCCAATCGCGCCTGCCGCGCCAGCCGCGAACACTGAGTCCTGAAGGTATCATACCGCCTACGAATAGCGCGCAGACTGAGCCTCACGGGCCTGTGCCAATGCAAGCAAGGCCGTATCCACGGCGTTCCCAAGCCACTTCAGAGCCATTCGGCAACAAGGTGTCGATGAGGACCATCGCACCTGACGCCGTTTGCCACTACCCGCCCGCTGACAAACTCACGGTACGACGCCGCGCTCAGAGCCTGGCTGGGTTTGTCGGGTCGCGGACCTGTAAAGGAAGGCACTCGAAACGATGGCACAAATCATGGCGACCGTTCCGTTTTGAATGCCCGCCAGATGCCTGATGCCATGGAGCTGTGACCAGCGGTATGTGTCTGTCAGACGGATGCTGATCGGGAGCGCCAGCGAATAGAGCGCCACGCACCAGATCGCGGTCACGACAAGCCATCCGGTTCGATCCTGGCCATTCGACGCCATGAAGTACGCACCCAGCGCGCCGGGAAGAAGCAGATAGATGTAATTGCCGTAGTACGTCGGACCGCACGCCATGATCGCGGCGATGACGATGCCCGCCGCCAGCATCTCATGTATCGGCTTGAGGCAATTTGCACGCGACAGCGCCATCACCGATCGGGCGGTGAGAACGATAGCGACCAATGCCGCGGCAAAAACCGGGAGCATGAGGAACGGCACCGCGCTTTGGCAATTGGCGAGAGGAACGCCGTACTCGGTCGCGTTGCAAATTCGCGCAAAGAACGCATAGAAGGCCTGGTTGTCGAACCGCGCAATCTCCGGGAACCGACGTGTACCATGCCGCGCTCGCGCGCCATTTCAGGAATGCATCGATCGCATCGGTGCCGAACACAGCGAAACTGAGCGCGAAGATCGATCCGCCCGCGATCAAGGTATAGACCGCCTCCTTGTATCTGCGCGTCACCAATTGGTGGACGACCACGATGCCCAGGAACGGCTTGATATTCATCATGATCGACCACGCGACGGCGGTAGCGAACGGCCGCTGCAATGTGGAAAAGCGCAGGCCGAGAACGAGGAGAAGCAGGATGGTGAAGTCCGCCTGCCCGTGAAACACCTCGCTCCGCGTCAGATGACTTACCGAGATCACGCCGCAAATCAGCGCGACGGCGCCCCAGGACAGCTTCTCGCCAAAACCTCGCATCATGATGATGAGGGCTGCGATGAGCTGAACAAACGTGAGTGCTGACCACACCGCCCACCATTTTCCGTCGGAGAAGAACGGAAACAGCAGCGAAAGAAGCTCGGAAAACAACGGCGGATAAGCGAACGGATGCGCATGCACATCGCCGTATGGATGCAATCCAGCCGCGATATTCTTGAGCGCCGAAAGGTACACGGAGATGTCGGTCCCTGCCGGCCAGGTCTGGTCCAGATAGATTTTTCTGCCCATCAGGACAATTCCGACCGCGATCAGCGCAAGGCCGATCGGCAGGTACCAGCCATCCCGCAAACCCGGCAGCGACACCGCGCGGGCGCTTGTGCTTTTCTCTACCAATGGAAACTCCCAGACATTCCCCTGCGGACGCAAAGGGCGAGCGTTGAGGCACGGCGCCAACCGCTGGCAGTAGGTGAAAGCTCGCAATACATGAAGTAGTAGAACACTTCGAAGGAAAGCGACCAATCCTGCGCATCTATTCTTCCGCGGCAAGATCGCTGCCGGCATGCAAAAAAAGCAATATCTAGCGAAGCTTCCAATCAGCCAGTTCTACCGGGCCAACAAAGGTGCGCAATGAGAGGATTCGAACGCAGTTAAAATCGAGCCGGAATCGGCAGATTGACACCGGGATTGCCTCGTTGAAGAGCAGGATCCAACGGCCTGCCGTCCGGGCCGGTCGCCGAAATGGTTAACGGCTCGCCTCAAGCTGCCGCTCGGTTCCATGGCTGCACGACTTTGGTTCGAGACCGATCCGCGACACGGCAAAAACCGCTTGCGCGCGTCATCAGGTTGCGGAAACATCGGCCATTGGCAATAGTTTTTCCACCTGCGGTGGGCGTAATGTTAGTCTGGATTTTTATTGCAGCGTGTTGGGCCGGGTTGCTTCTGCTCATCTTGCATGACGTAACCAAGGACGCCGCCGGCAGCAGTGCCGTTTCGGTTGCATCACGAAGCGCCCTGTTCACTGCCGCGAAGGGATGGAGGAGGCTGCGCAGACTTAAGCGTTACGCGACCTCTCTCAAGGCTAGCCCCAAGGCTAGTCCCAAGGTTACTCCCGAGGCCAGCCCCACAGCTGCCCGAGCCCAGCCCGTCCGAAGCTCCCGCTCAAGCCGCCCTGGCAACTGTCCCCTCGCAGGCGACGGAGCCTTCCAAAAAAACATGGTGGCGCAGGGACCATCGCGCGCAGATTACCCCTGCAGAACTGGAATTGACGATCGCCGAGACGATCAGAAAAACGGCGCCGGGATGCGGCAGCTTTGTCGGAGTGATCGTTCATCACAAGAAGCCGAAGCAATATCGCGATCCGAACTGGGGCGTTCGCGGCGTAAAATTCGGAAAGGCCGACAGACGGATCGTCGAAGAGACTCTCGCCCGTATCGTCAACAATTGCAGAAGGAGTTTCGCCTGACAGATCCTCAATTGCGGAATTAAGCAGTTTTCTGATAAAGCAACGCGGCACGCGTTCTCCAGGACTGTCGGTGCCGCCATCACATCGTCCTGACCGCTGTCAGGTCGACTGTCGAGAGGTGCAGTTCTGTATGCGATGAAAAGCGCTCGCATCCGCGGTTTTGATGGCCTCAGGGCTCTGGCGTTTCTGCTCGTCTTCATCAGTCACAAGGCTCCCTCGCCGGTCACGCGATCGATACGGAACGGCCGGCGTCTGGATCTTCTTCGTGCTCAGCGGCTTCCTGATCACGCGGATATTGGCTGAGGCGCGCGGAGGAATCGACGCCGGACGCAGCAATTTCCGCTCCAGCCTTTCCCGGTTTTACGTCAGGCGAACCGCACGAATTTTCCCGGTATATTATGTGTTCCTCGCCGTCGTGACGGTGGCGGGCCTGTGGGGCTTGGTGGAAGTCGGCAGTCGCTGCGCGCCAGTTGTCCAACTGGTTCTATCTGTCGAATATCTACATCGGGCTGAATGGCTGGGAGACGCGGCTGGGACACTTGTGGAGTCTGGCCGTCGAGGAGCAATTCTACCTTCTGTTTGCTCCGCTCGCGCTCGCCTGCCCGCTGCGTCGATTGCATATTGCGTGCTTCTCGATCCTCGGCGCCAGTGTGACGGCGCATGCATACTTGCTTTTCACGGGAGCTTCAGACGCGAGGTTCGACACCGACTCCCTCGTCAACTTCGGCTTGATGGCCATCGGCGGCCTGGCTGGGCTCTGGGCAGACCGCCCCCTGCCCCGGCTCCTGAGAGGAGACGGACCTCTGGCGCTCACGCTTGCGCTTATCCTCGCGATGCCCGTGTTGTTCAGTTCGACCGAGGTCTGGATTCATTTTGCGCGCTTGAGTTGCGTCCTCAACGGACTGCTGCTGGTGCAAATCTACCAACTGCAGAATGGGCGTATCACGAGGCTTCTCGATCTGTATCCCATCCGGCAATTGGGCATCATCAGCTATGCCGCATACTTGTTTCATCCGTTGATCAATCTGTCTGAATTGGCAAACTATCTCGGCTACCAGGTCCATGCTCGCCGCTCATTGACCATGCTGGCCGACCTGGCTGCGACCATTGTGCTGGCTCTCGCCTCGTGGCGAATGCTCGAACAACCCGTGCGAAAGTGGCTGGTTGCCCAATCTGAACAAAGCGACCGCGGCGTCGTTAACCAGGGATAGATGCGTCTTAAGAGCCTCACGAAAGCGCGTGCACAGTAAATCGCTCCAAGCCTCACGTTTGACTTCGATAGTTCAAAACCTGTAACGGATTTCATGATATTTGATGCAGCGCCATTTGACCGGAAAAATCTTTGCTCATCGCGCCTTTCACAAGAGGCGGCGCGCACCGGAGGAACGATTGCACTTTCCGACAGAAATTCTGCGCTGTCCTCGGACCCGGTCCGCTCTGAAATTCGACGGCGCGCAGTCTCGTCTCGGCTGACGGGACTTCATCCTATCCCGTCATCGACGACATCGCACATTTCCTGGACGACCAATCGCACGCAAGCCAAACGCGCAGCTTCTATGAGAAGGAAGGCTGGAAACGCGACCTCCGACGGCGTCTTTGGCGACACCCGCGCGTTCGTGGACACGCGTGAGGTGCCGCTTGCCTTTTCCCGCAAATGTATCCGCAGGCTTAACACCCACTTCCAGCGCGGCGGGCGCTTTCTCCTCGACGCAGGCAGCGGCCCGATCGCGCACGATGAATATCTCGAATGCGGCACCCACTTCGAGCGGCGCGTCTGCGTCGACCTTTCTGCCGAGGCGCTGCAAGTGGCGCGCAGCAAGCTCGGTGAGCGCGGGGTCTATCTTCAGGCGGACCTCACCAGTCTGCCGATCCAGACCGGATCCGTCGACGCCGTCACCTGCAACCACGTGATCTACCAGATCCCCGCAGAACCAGCAGGCCGCCGTCTTCAAGGAGCTCTGGCGCGTGCTGAAGCCCGGCGGGGTTGCAGTGATCGTCTACTGGTGGCGCGATACGCCGCTGCAATGGCGTCTGGAGCGGTTGGCCCGAATGTTCGTTGGGCGAGGCGGACTCCGATGAGAGTGACAAGCCGTCGGCTGTCGCCTCCACGCCGAGCCATTTTCCGCATTCGCTGCAATGGTTCGAGACGCAGGACTGGCCGTTCCGCTATGAGATCGAGCCGTTCCGCGTGATCGGCAATCCCTTCATGCGCTCCTATGTCAGCGATGGCTGGGCCGGGAAGCTTTTCCTCGAAGGGGTATACGCGCTGCAGCAGATCGCGCCCTCCTACTGCGGCCGCTACGGGCAGATGCCGGCGATCGTTCTGCGAAAGGACGATGCAGCGTCCGCGAAGCAGACTGAGCCTTCGCGGGCAGTACGCAGCTCAGTGAGGCTCCCTCGCATCATGCGAGCCGATGCGCAGAGAAACTTGCAACAGCCTGTACGGCAGAACTCAGCGCGCCCGCCCGACGGTCGTGTCCGAGGGCGTGTCGGGCCGACGGCTACGATACACCGGACCGCTGAGGCCGACGCACGTGGTGGTCCCGTCGGTCCCGCGAGCTGCCGTGCTGCATGGGACGGCAGGTACCATCCTGGTTGAGCCGTCAGCAGCTTCTTTTGCCAGCCCCACCGTCCGATTGCGGGTTTAATGGACTGCCGGGCTCGGGCGCTATTCCACCGGCGGAAACCCTCGGATCGGGCGGAGGCGCCGTCGAGGTTTGCGCCGAGGCATTTGAGATCAGAAGCAGGCTCAGCAATGCCGCAGTTGTCACGATACGCATGGTCGGATTCTCCTTGCGCGGATGACGGAGAACGATGCACGGACGAATAGGTTCCAGGCTGGTCGTAGCGTCCGCTGGACGAGACCAAGAGGGTCAGCTGGCATTACCTAGTCCGTGGCTTTACCGATCGTTGTTTTGACAGTCTTTGATCAGTTCACGGACGAGTTGATCGATCTTTGCGATCGTATCGGCCGGCTCGGCCACATCGATGTCGTCGACATGCCAATATGACGTTCGGTTCTCCCACCCTGGAAATCTCTGCGCCAGAAAGAGGCGATGCTCGGCCTCTTTCAGTGCGATGACGCGATCGGCCGATTCCAGATCGCCGATCGTACAGACGACCGGAAACCGCTCGGCCGGCGAGATACTGCGATCGTTCAGTGCCTGGAGCGCAAATATCGAGATCGCACCGACGTTTTCAGGCGATGGCTCAGGGGCAAGACCGCGTGAAGACGCCCGCCAGTTCAGGCCGGCAATGCGCGCTTCGTGATTGAACATCTCTTCCGCAAAGCGGCTTCGATAGTAATTTCCCGTACACAAAAACAGAACCTGGCGAAGCTTCATGCACGATCTCGTGAAGTGGCCGGACGCCCGGCGAGTCCGGAAGCTTATACGCTTCCAGGTGCATCGACGCAAAGCCGACCGCGCGCCGTGCTTCAGCGGGCCAGTTGCCGATAGATCGCGGGAAGTGCTGCCGGCAGCCGTCGGATATTGCCGACGATGGCGTAGCCGCCGCGGCCGAACAAGGCTGGAAAGTAGGACTGCGCGGCGGCGTCGACCGTGACGCCGAACACCGCGACGCCCTGCCGCCGCGCTTCCTGCACGGCCTTGCGGGTGTCCTCGACCGCGAAGCGGCCTTCGTAGTGATCGACGTCGTTGGGCTTGCCGTCGGTCAGCACCAGCAGCAGCTTCTTGCGCTGCGGCTGGGCAGCGAGCCCGGCCGCCGCGTGGCGCACCGCCGCGCCGATGCGCGTGTAGTAGCCCGGCCTGAGCGCGCCGATGCGCCGCTCGACCGCGGCCCCCATCGGTTCGCCGAACGCCTTGACCGTTTCGACCCGTACCCAGGAGCGCTTTCGCGAGGTGAAGGTGAGGATGCTGTGATGGTCGCCGCAGGCGGAGAGCCCATGCGCCAGAACGAGCAGCGCTTCCTTCTCCACGTCGAGAACGCGCTGGCCGTCGACCCACGCGTCCGTCGAGAGCGAGACGTCGACCAATAGCGTCGCCGCGAGGTCGTGCCGCTGCGGCCGCATCGCCAGGTGAACCCGGTCGAGCGTGCCGCTGCCGGCCCGCAGGTCGCAGCGCGCGCGCACCAGCGCATCGAGGTCGAGATCGAATCCGTCCGCCTGGCCGCGCATCACGTCGTGCTGCGGCCGCAGCGCCTCGAACCGCCGCCGCACCTGACGGACATGCCGGAGGATGTTCGCGTCCGGAGTCCAGCTCTCTCCGACCTCGGGCGCCTGCCCCGTCAACACGCGGCAGTGATCCGGCAAATAGGCGCCGGCGCGATAGTCCCACTCCGGATAAAGCTGCCCGCTATCCAGACGCGTGGCGTCGAGGGCTTGCGGCGGCAGATCGAGGTCGAATTTGAATTTGGCGGCCGGCTTGCCGCTGCGGCGGCCGATCGCGAGTTCGTCGAGGTCGTCGGCCGCCTTGCGGGCGTCCTCATCCTCGCTGTCGTCGGACGGGCGGTCGACATTCACCATTTCCGCCATCGCGAGGATCTTCTCGAAGCGGTTGAGGATGAACGGATCGCGCTTGCTGCCATCTTCGCGTTCGCGGACCGCGCGGCGCTTGCGCGTGTCCGGCTGGTCCGCGTCCTCGCCCGGCACGGGCCCGTCGTCATCGATTTCGGCGGCAACGGCCGCGCGTGTCCAGCAATCGCCCCACAGCGGGCAAGGCAGCATCGGCCGATATCCGGGCGGCGCCTTCGCCGGCAGATCGCCTTCGCCGATCACGGCCGACCATAGCCGGCCTTCCGGCGGCGCGGCGGCGCCGAGCAGCGCCAGCACGATCCGCTCGACTTCCTGCTCGGCCCGCGGCAGCGGCCGGCGCGGGCGCGCCAGCGCCGTGGCGCCGGCGAGCCGCTGTAGGGATGGACCAGGCCCGGGAACAAGCGCCAGCACTTTCGCGACCGTCTCGCGGGCGCGCCGCAAGGTCACGAGGTCGCGCCGCAGCGGGTCGATCTCCTCGATCGTCGCGACCGGCGCGGTCGCGAACCAGGCCGCCAGCCAGCGATAGAGCAAGGCGTTGAGTGTCGCGATCGGGAAACAGCGCGATCCGGTCCGGCAGAAAGACGGTCGCGCCGTCGCGGCCGGGATGATCGAGGCTCTCGTCGCCAAGCCCGATGCGTTGCCGCCAGCCCAGCCGATGGCCGGACTTGCGCGCCTTGGCGCCGGCGACCTGCACGCCCGCCTCGCCGCCGAGGGCGCGGAACATGATCGCGATCTGGCCCTGCACCTCCGCCAGCGTCGCGGCCTGTTCGGCATGAACCGGATAGCTCGCGGTCGCGCCGACCAGCCGATGCCAGGCGCGCCCAACGGTTTCCTCAAGTTCGAGGAAGTCCAGCATGCCTCATCCGATCACGGCCCGCGCCACCTCGAGCAGCGCGGCCTTGACGTCGGCGTCGTCCGTCAGCGGCTCGATCATGCCGGCCAGCACGGCATCCGGTCGGAATTCCCGCCGCGATCAGGGTCGCGCAGTAGACGATCAGGCGCGTCGAGACGCCCTCCTCGAGATCCTGCCCCTTGAGCGCGCGCAGCCGGCCGGCGAGCGTCACCAGCGGACGCACGCGCTCGGGCGCAAGGCCGCTCTCGGCCGCGACCACCGCGATCTCCTGCTCGGCCGGCAGGAAAGTCGAACTCGATCGCGACGAAGCGCTGGCGCGTCGACGGCTTCAGCGCCTTCAGGATGTTCTGGTAGCCGGGGTTGTAGGAGACGACGAGCATGAAGCCCGGCGGCGCGACCAGCTCCTCGCCGGTGCGCTCCAGCGGCAGGATGCGGCGGTCGTCGGTCAGCGGATGCAGCACGACGGTGACGTCCTTGCGCGCCTCGACCACCTCGTCGAGGTAGCAGATGCCGCCCTCGCGCACCGCGCGGGTCAGCGGACCGTCGACCCAGACCGTGTCGCCGCCCTTGAGCAGATAGCGGCCGGTGAGGTCGGCCGCCGTGAGATCGTCGTGGCAGGCGACGGTGTGCAGCGGCAGCGCCGAGCCGCGCCGCCATGTGGGCGACGAAGCGGGTCTTGCCGCAGCCGGTCGGGCCTTTCAGCAGCAGCGGCAGGCGATGCCGCCAGGCGTGCTCGAACAGCGTCGCACTCGTTGCCGCTCGGGACGTAGGCCGGAAGCCTGGGACGGCGCTCCGACGGCGTGAAGGACGGCCTTCATGTCGAATCTCCGGTGTGAAGCGGCGGCCGGCCACGTCGATGGCCGGCCGCCGATGCCTATTCGGCCGGTTGCGAGCAGGCCGTGCGACCGCCGGCCGTTCGCGGCCCGGCACCAGCACCGCCCAGACGAACATCAGGGCCGAGACCAGCACGAAGACGCCGGACCCGAGCCGGACCCAGTAGAACATCGCGAGCTGGTCCTGCACCTCCATGTAGCTCTGGCCGAGCACGCGCTGCAGATGGACCTGGATGACGCCGGCGAAGGTCAGCGCGAAGGTCATGATCGATCATGGCGGTGCACATGATCCAGAAGCTCGCCATGCTGAGCCACTGATTGTAGGGCGCGCGCTCGCGCAGTTGCGGGATCGCGTAGGCCATGACGGCGAGGTTCAGCATCACGTAGGCGCCGAAGAAGGCGAGATGCCCGTGCGCCGCCGTCACCTGGGTGCCGTGGGTGTAGTAGTTCACCGAGGACAGGGTGTGCAGGAAGCCCCACACGCCGGCGCCGAGGAACGCCATCACCGAGCAGCCGAGCGACCAGAGCAGCGCGGCCCTGTTCGGATGCTTGCGGCCGGCCTTCCAGGTCATCTGCACGGTGAAGATGACCATGGTGAAGAACGGCGCGACCTCGAGCGTGGAGAACAGCGAGCCGATCCACTGCCAGTAGCCGGGCGCGCCGATCCAGTAGAAGTGATGGCCGGTGCCCGAGGATGCCGGAGAACAGCGCCAGACCGATGATGACGTAGAGCCACTTCTCGACCACCTCGCGGTCGATGCCGTTGAGCTTGATCATCAGGAAGGCCAGCACGGAGGCCATGATCAGCTCCCAGACGCCTTCGACCCACAGGTGGACGACGTACCACCAGTACATCTTGTCGACCGCGAGATTCTCCGGATTGTAGAACGCGAACAGGAAGAAGATCGCGACGCCCCAGAGGCCGAACAGCAGGATGTTGGTGACGGTGGTCTTGCGGCCCTTCAGCGCGGTCATCGTCACGTTGAACAGGAACATCAGGCAGACGACGACGATGCCGATCTTGATCGCGAACGGCTGCTCGAGGAATTCGCGGCCTTCGTGGTAGTGGAAGAGGTAGCCGACCACGGCGATGCCGGCCGCGCCGAAGAACATCCAGAACTGGATCTTTGCGAGCAACGGGCTGTACAGCTCGGTCTCGGTCTCCTCCGGCAGCAGGAAGTAGGTCGCGCCCATGAAGCCCATCAGCGACCACACGATCAGCGCGTTGGTGTGGATCATCCTGACGATGTTGAACGGCAGCGAGCGTCGGAGAGCGTGTTCGGCAGGACGTAGATGGTGCCGGCCAGAACGCCGAACAGCACCTGCGCGAGGAAAAGCGTCAGCGCGCCGTAGAAGTACAGCATCGCGACTTTCTGGGTTTGGTATTTCATCGTGAGATTCTCCTGAAGGGACTGTCGGGATGGATGCTCAGCCGGCCTTGTTCGGCGGCCAGTTCTGGCGTCTTGATGCTGTCGGTCCATTCGCAGGAAGTCGGCGAGATCGTTGAGTTCCTGGTCGGTGAGGTTGAACTGCGGCATCTGCCGCCGGCCCGGCGCGCCGGACGGCTGCGCCTGCATCCAGGCCTTCAGGATCTCCCTGGCGGCGGCGGGATCCTCCTGCCGCCCCAGCGATCCCAGACGTTGCCGACCTCGGGCGCGAAATAGGCGCCCTCGCCGAGCAGCGTGTGGCAGTTGATGCAGGAGTGCTTCTCCCAGACGTGCTTGCCGCGCACCACCGCGTCGGTCAGCGTCGTCGCGTCCGTCGATGTGGTGACCATGTAGTAGTGGCTGTGCGCCGTCAGCCCGATGAAGATCGCGAAGAAGAAGGCCGATCCGCCGTAGAAGACGTTGCGGGCCGCCGATTTGGTAAGGCGTTCAGCCATTACGGATCCTTTCCGATTCGTGTGCTGTCGTTGCGGTCGCGTCAATCTATCCACCTGCGTCCGGCGCTCTTTGTGCCGGAGCAAGCATCTCGACGATCCCGCCGCTCCTTGAGGAAGCGCAACGTCAATGGTCCGTCATGGCGGCTAGATGCGGCAAGCTTCAAAGCCAGGACGGAAAGCCATGAGCGACGCACAGTTGGGTCTGCTGACCGCGACACCCATCATTATCGCCTTTGCCGGCGCGCTGAGGGCGATGGGCGTCCTCTCCACCACGGCGACCGTTTCCGCCGTCGGGTTATCCATTGCGATCGCCCTCGTGCTGTTCACGACGCAGTAGGGCGATCAGCGGTGTCAGCGTTCGGCGAACCGGTCTTTTGCGGAAGGCGAGACGTGCCGGCCGTTAGTTCACTGCGGCAAAGCCGAGCGAAGCGCGGATGGCAGGCGCGATGCGGGCAGGCGCCCAGGGCGGTTCGAACGTCATGATGACGTCGACGGTGCCGACGCCCGGTACCCGCGCGGCGGCGTTCGCGACACCTTCCTCGATGAAGCGGATCGCGGGGCATCCCGGGGTGGTCGCCGTCATGATGATGCGAACGGCGCCATCGGCGACCGAGATGTCGTAGACAAAGCCGAGATCGACGATGTTGTGACCAAGTTCAGGATCGATCACGACGCGCAGCGCGTCCCGGATATGGTCGGCGAGTTCGTCCGTCATGACGGCGCCCTGACGGTCAGTTCATAGGTGGCCCCGTCCGGTGAGAAGCCGCCGAGCCAGCGATAGCCGCGCTTCTCGAGTTGCGGAAACAGGAAGACGGGCTCGCGTCGCAGCAGCGCCGAAAGCGTTGCACCCGGCGCCAGTTTTTCGGCCGCGCCGAGTATCCGCACCATCGGCTCCGGAGGTTCAAGGTCGCGGTTGTCCAGCCTGACGCTCGGTTCCGGCCATTCATCGAACGCCGCCTTGCCGCGAACGGGCGCTGCGGCCGATTTGGCTTCGGACGGCGTGAACAGCACTTCCCATTCGCCGGCGTCGAGCGCCCGCTCGGAATGGGCAAACCCCCTGTCGGCCATGACGGCGAACAGCGGGATCGGCTTGAACGTGGCGTAGAGGCGAAGCCCCTGCCCGGGTTCGAGTCGTTCGAGCGCGGCCATGATGACCGAGAACGGCTCGCCGCCTGCGCGCAGGATCGGACGGACGTCGACATCGATATATTCGGTCATGCGGCTTCCTTTCGTTTCAACTTCAGCTCTCATGGTCAGTTTCTGGCACACAGCAGATGCGGCGCGCATGCACCGTCCGGAAGGCGCAGCGGGCGCGCGACGTCCGCCAGCCGCCGCGTCCGGATCACTTCCCGGACGATGCCGGCGAGGCCAACAGCCATCATCGCCGCGGCCAACCGGAATGCCGCGCCATGTCCTGCCAGCAGCGTCACGGTGCCGAACCAGACGGCGACGTAGTAGAGCGCAAACCACTTCGCGGCCCTCGCCTCGGACACGAGGTCCTGAACGCGCGGGGTCGGAGCCCGCCCCATCACGGGACCGTAGGTCTCGAGCCAGGTCAGGAACGCCACGATCTTGTAGAGTTTTGCGAGCACCAGTCCCGACAGCCAGCCGAAGATGGCGAGAAAGGCGAACGCGCCGAGATGGGCAGACGAACGCACCGGTCAGGACCAGCGCCATACCGAGCAGCGCCGCGCCTGCGAGGCTGGCAAAGGACAGCACCGCCATGCGCGTGTTGAGCTCAAGCTGCCGCCGCTTGCGGGCGCCGAAGATTCCGATCACGTCGCGCCCATAGAGGACGACGGTTGCGAGTCCGAGGACGCCCGTCACCGGCAACACGACGTT
Source organism: uncultured Alphaproteobacteria bacterium (assembly GCA_963783115.1). Classification (GTDB taxonomy): domain Bacteria; phylum Pseudomonadota; class Alphaproteobacteria; order Rhizobiales; family Xanthobacteraceae; genus Bradyrhizobium. Next base: position 83,461 of record CAWAMK010000018.1, read on the forward strand.
CAGTCCGGCCACGAGCCAGATCGCGAAGACGCCGCCGACCACCGCGATGGCCACGGCGAGTGCGCCGGCCGCCAAGGTCATGTTGCTCTTGCGGTCGTCGATATCGGGCGCGAGCATGAACATGGAGAGCAGCCGGTAGCTCACGCCCATCGCGGTCAAGGTGAGCCAGCCGCCGAGGCCGGCGATTGCGTGCAGCGGCACGCCGGATGCCAAGAGCTTTTCGCCGATGGCTCCCACCCACCCCGCATGCGCAAACGCAAAGATCGCGCCGAAGGCTGCGGTGGCGCAGAGTGAGGCAAGCCCCACCAGGACAAAGCGCACCGGCCCCACCGGCCGCAGCCATGCCGTCAGGCCGAGGTCGACGACGACCAGGCCGAACCCGGCGACGAGCAGCACCGCGCCGAGCGGAAGCAGCCAGAGCCAGGCGGGAAGCCGGCCGCCCAATCCGAGAAAACCTGCGAGCAGCGCGGCAAGGCCCGCAGTCAGCAGGCCGAGCGCCGGCAGGGTCCATTTCTCCGCAAACAGCGGCCTTGCCACCAGCACCGGCACGAACTGGAACAGCGCGCCGCACATCGCGATGCTGAGCCAGCCGATGCAGACCACATGCACCAGAACGAGCGTATCGGGCGAAGCGAGATGCGCCGCCGGATAGCCGACGCCCGCCACCATCAGCGCCAGCGCGACGAACAGCCACGCGAGCGCCATCGCGAAGTAGCTCATCGTCCATCGCGATATGGAGGCACCGATCATTCTGGCTCCTCAGAACTTGCGCGCGCCGCACAGCAACGGCGCGTACGCGAACGCAAAACCCAGAAACGCTGCCGCCCATGCGATACCCGCGATCGTCAGCAGCGGGACCGAATGCGCCGGCTCGAGCGACGCGCAGACCCGCGCCAGCGCGGCGACGACGATGGATGCGTAGACGAACTGCGTGGCGACGGACGCCGAAAGCGCCTGGCCGGTGTGGCCGAGCGTCGCGCGGGTCATCACGGCGATCGTCATCGAGCCGACCGCGCCGCCGGTCCAGGCGTGGATCCCGGCGCTCGGGGCGACAAGGTCCACCGCCGACAGCGCCGCCAGCAGGAAGCCGGCGGGCACGAATGCGTAGGCCACATGGAGGATCAGCACGAGGCGGTCTGTTACGGTCCGATAACCGGCCCAGCGCACCAGGCGCACGAGATGGAGCAGACCGGCGATGCCGAGCGCGGCGGCAACCAAGCGGCCCGAAGGCGCAATCACCCACGCGATCATGGCGCAGACGCCCGCGACCATCGCGACGGCATCGAAGCGGTTGAATGGAACGGGCAGCCGTCCGGGTTCGCGGCGCGCCAGCCAGTTTCGCGTAAAGCTCGGAACGATCCGTCCGCCGATCACGCAGACCAGCGTGACGACGAGGCCGATGCCGAGGCGCGTGGAATATTCCGCCACGCCGCCAAGATGCGCCTCGACGTGAAATGCGATGTTGGTGATGGCGAGCAGCGAGATGATGCCGACCACCATCAGATTATTCCACTTGCGCCCGGCGATGATTTCGCGCGCCGCCGCGGCGGCGAGCAGCAGCAGAAAGGCGGCATCGATCGCCAGCGCGAGCTGCCACCCGATGACAGCCGGAGCACGTCACGGCCAGTCGCCCGGCAAGCCACGCGGTGAACAGGACCGCGAGCGGGCCGCCCTGGATCGGAAGCCGGCCGGTCCAGTTCGGCACCGCCGTCAGAAGAAAGCCGGCGATCACCGCGGCTACATAGCCGAACAGCATTTCATGGACGTGCCAGTCCCGCGGCGCAAAGGCGGTCGGCAGCGAGAGATCGCCCGCGAACATTGCCAGCCACAGCGGGATCATGGCGCCGGCATAGACCGCGCCGAACAGAAAGAACGGTCGGAAGCCGTAAGAGAACAGCGCCGGCCCCCGATAGGCCCTCAATTTCTGCATCGTCGCCATGAGCCATCCTCGTCCGGTCGCCGCGCGACCTCGCCCCGATCATTTGGAAGCGGTCTTGCTCGCCTCGAGCTTGTCGAACAGAGCCGCAAAGACCTGCTTGGCCTTGCCGACCTGCGGGACGGCCTTGGCCTGGTCGACATTGCCGGGCTTTCCGACCACGATCATCGCCACCATGCCCATGCCGTAGTGCGGCAGGCACTTGATGCCGTAGACGCCTTCCTGCTCGAACTTGACGGCCATGTCCTCGTTGTTCTTGCCGGCGAACGTCGCGGCGCCCTCGGGAAGCATGCCCTTGATCGATTCCGCGTTGTGGCCCTTGTCTGATGACACGAACTTGACGGTATCGCCGGGTGCGACCTTCACGAAGGCCGGCTCGAACACCATCACGGCGCCATCGGTTCCCTTGTTGAGCAGCTTGACCTCGACTTCGGCCGCCAGGGCGCCCCCGCTCAGAACCGTAACCGCCGCGGCAGCGGCCAACATTGCGATCTTTTTCATGATTCCGGTATCTTCCTGTGTTCTGGAATTCGCGCCCGGGAATTGCCGGGCTCCCGCCCATCAGATACCGGCGCCCGGTCCTGCCGAGATTGCGCCAGCGCAATCTCCGGCCGGAATTCCGGGCTAAGAGAGGTCCGGGCGGGCCGTTGAGGCTTGCTTTGGCCGCGGGTAGCATCCGAGGCAGATTGGAACGAGGGTATCGATGGCCTCTCTCGACCGTTCTCTGGTCGCAAACCTGCCGATGTTCGCCGGCCTTGCGCCCGCCGAACAGGACGAACTGCTGCGCGAAGCGCGTTCGATTCGATATCCGAAAGGCACCGCCGTCTTCGACCAGGGCGCGGAAGCCGATCGTTTCTACCTGCTGCTCCACGGCCATCTTCGCGTCGAGAAGACCACGCCGCAAGGACAGCAGTCCGTCGTTCGCTACGTTTCGGCCGGCGAACTGTTCGGCGTCGCGCAGGCGATGAATCTGACGCACTATCCGGCAACCGCGGTGGCCGCCGTCGACAGCATCGCGCTCGCCTGGCCGTCGTCTTCCTGGAATCGCCTGATCGCCAAATATCCGACGCTGGCCTCGAGCGCGCTGCAGACCGTCGGCAGCCGCCTGCAGGACACCCAGGCCCGCGTGCTGGAGATGTCCAACGAACAGGTCGAGCAGCGCGTGGCGCATGCGTTGCTTCGTCTCGCCAAGCAGGCCGGGAAGAAGGTCGATGCCGGCGTCGAGATCGATTTTCCGATCAGCCGGCAGGACGTCGCCGAGATGACGGGCACGACGTTGCACACCGTCAGCCGTATTCTCAGCGCGTGGGAGCAGCAAGGGCTGGTCGAGGGCGGACGGCAGCGCATCGTGCTGCGTGACGCGCGTCGCCTGCACGGCCTGGCCGAAGGCGAAGAATCCACCCAGAACCGCAAGCCCGCGCCCTAGGCCGCGACATACACGGCATCCACGGCATCAGATTTCCTACGGTAATTTTAACCTCGCGGTTACCAAGTCGCTTTGATCCCGCGCAAGCCAGCGAGCCTAAATCTTCATCGGTTGCCAAAGCATCTTTCCTTGTTCCAGCACAAAGAGACTTGCCGCCACATCGCGCATCTTCCATCCATCGAATTGGTACACACGAAGCGATGGAGAGCATCATGCTGACGCGAAGGACTGCTTTGATGGGTGCCGCTGTTGCGGCGCTGATGATGACCGCACCGGCCGTGGCGGGAGCTGCGGACGATCTGAAACTGCCGCGCCAGAAAGTCGAACTGGTCGCCCCGCCCCTTGTCCACGCCCACGAACAGGCGACCAAGGCGGGTCCGAAGATCGTCGAATTCAAAATGACGATCCAGGAGAAGGAAGTCGTCATCGACGCGGCCGGCACGAAATTCCATGCGATGACGTTCAACGGATCGATGCCTGGTCCGATGATGGTGGTCCACGAGGGCGACTACATGGAGCTCACGCTGGTCAACCCCGCGACCAACAGCATGCCGCACAACATCGACCTGCATTCGGCGACCGGCGCGCTCGGTGGCGGCGCGCTGACCCACGTCAATCCCGGCGAGCAGGTGGTGCTGCGCTGGAAGGCGACGCGGCCCGGCGTCTTCGTCTATCACTGCGCGCCGGAAGGCATGATCCCCTGGCACGTCGTCTCCGGCATGCACGGCACCGTGATGGTGTTGCCGCGTGACGGCCTGAAGGATGCCGAAGGCAAGGCGCTGCGCTACGACAAGATCTACTACATCGGCGAGAACGACCTCTATGTGCCGAAGGATGCCAACGGCAAGTACAAGACCTACGAAACCGTCGGCGAATCCTATGCCGACACGACCGAGGTCATGCGCAAGCTGATCCCGACTCACGTGGTGTTCAACGGAAGTGTCGGATCGCTCACCGGCAAGAACGCGATGACCTCGAAGGTCGGCGAGACCGTGATGCTGGTGCATTCGCAGGCCAACCGCGATACAAGGCCCCATCTGATCGGCGGCCATGGCGACTACGTCTGGGAGGCCGGCAAGTTCAACAACCCGCCGCAGAAGGATCTCGAGACCTGGTTCATTCGCGGCGGCTCGGCCGGCGCGGCCCTCTACACGTTCCGCGAACCCGGCATCTACGCCTACGTCAACCATAACCTGATCGAAGCGGTCGAGCTTGGCGCCGCCGCCCACATCAAGGTCGAAGGCAAGTGGAACGACGACCTCATGAAGCAGATCACCCCTCCCGGCCCGATCCCGCCCGAGAAGGTTGGCGCCATCGCACCGAACGCCGTCGCCCGCTAGCTGACGCGCAATGGTGGCCCGCGGTTTAACCCGCGGGCCGTCGCACGAAGAGGAGGCAAGCCGTGCTCGTCCTGATGAAAGTGAAGATCGCGATGCTCGCAGGCGCGCTGGCCGCGCCGATCCTGGCAACGACATTCGCGCCCACGCCCCCACACGACCAGGATGGCGCCGCTGCGCCTGACATCCACCTCCTTCAACTATCGCTCCGCCGGCGATTTCTCGGAAAACAGCCGGCCGGTCGAAGGGCCGCTGCGCAACCTGCGCCTTCGCTCCGATCTCCTCGTCATGAAGCGGCAGGTCACGGTCGCCGAATATTTGCGCTGCGTCGACGAAGGCGCCTGCCCGCGTGTCGCCGCTGCCGCAGGTGCGCAGGACGTCCCCGTCGTCGGCGTCAGCTGGCATGATGCCACGGCTTACGCCGCGTGGTTGTCGCGCAAGACCGGGATCGCGTATCGTCTGCCGACCGATGAGGAGTGGACATTCGCGGCGGCTGAAAAGGCGCGTGACGAAGCGATGCCGCTCGTCGACCCCTCCGATCCGGCGCAGGCCTGGATCGCCCGCTACGAGGCTGAATCCGCCCGCTCCCGGCCGGCCGCGATTGCCGCCCAGCCCGGCGGCACGTTCGGCCCCAACAGCAACGGACTGGATGACCTCGCCGGCAATGTCTGGGAGTGGACCAACAGCTGCTTCCTGCGCGTTTCGCTCGATGGCAAGCGCGAGCAGATCACCAACACCAATTGCGGCGTCCGCGTCGTGGAAGGCGCCCATCGCGCCTACATGACCGACTTCATCCGCGACCCCAGGTCCGGCGGCTGCGCGGCGGGCATTCCGCCGGCCAATCTCGGCTTCAGGCTCGTCGCCGAACCCGCCCAATCGGTCGCCACCTCGGTCGTCCGGAACGTCACCAATCTGCTGCGCCGAACCTAGCCGCCCCGGTGATTAACGGTGGGTTGAGCCAGCGCAAAGTCCTTCACGCTCCAGGTCCGGTAATTGATCCGGAGGTGGAAGGAGAACAGCAGATGCGATCGGACTTGGCGCAATCCTACGGACAAGACAGGCTGCCGCGTTACACCAGCTATCCCACGGCCCCGCATTTTTCGCCTGATATCGGCGAGGAAGCAGTATCGGAAGTGGCTGAAGTCGGTGCCCACGCAGCAGCCGGCCTCGATCTACCTGCACGTGCCGTTCTGCCGGTCGATGTGCTGGTACTGCGGATGCCATACCTCGGTGACCAAGCGCGACGATCCGATCGCGACCTATACAGCGGGCCTACGCACCGAAGCGCGACTTGTCGCCGAGACGATCGGCCAGCGGATGCCGATCTCCCATGTCCATTTCGGCGGCGGCACGCCGACGATCATGACGCCCGAGACGTTCGTCGACCTCGTCGGCGCGCTGCGCAATTCGTTCTTCGTCGTTCCCGACGCCGAAATCGCCGTCGAGATCGACCCGCGCACGCTGACCGAGGAGATGGTCGCAGCACTCGGCTATAGCGGCGTCAACCGCGCCAGCCTGGGCGTCCAGAGTTTTGACCCCGCCGTGCAGCGCGCCATCAACCGGATGCAGAGTTTTGAACAGACCGCGCTTTCGGTCGAGCGTCTGCGCCGGGCCGGCGTCGTCAGGATCAATTTCGACCTGCTCTACGGGCTGCCGCTGCAGACGGTGGATTCGTGTCTCGACACCGTCGCCAAATGCGTCGAGCTCCGGCCGGACCGTTTTTCGGTGTTCGGCTACGCCCACATCCCCTCGTTCAAGAAGCACCAGCGCAAGATCGCCGAAGACGCCCTGCCCAACAGCATCGAGCGGCATCTGCAGTCCGAGACCATCGCGGAAGCCCTGGTGGACGCCGGCTACGTCCGGATCGGCCTCGATCATTTCGCCCTGCCCGGCGACAGCCTCGCGATCGCAAGACAGGACGGCCGGCTGAAGCGCAATTTTCAGGGCTACACCGACGATACCGCCGACACGCTGATCGGCCTCGGCGCCAGCTCCATCGGCCGCATGCCGCAGGGCTTTGTGCAAAACATCGTTTCGACGCGCGACTATCTTGCGCGCATCGCCGAGGACCGGCTCGCCACCGCCAAGGGATACGCCTTCACCAACGAAGATCGCTTCCGCGCCGACATCATCGAGCGGATCATGTGCGACCTGGCGGTCGACCTGCCCGGGGTATCTCGCGCGCACGGCCGCGACCATCGCTCCGCGATCGTCGACCGGACCACGGATCGAGAGCCTGATCGCCGACGGGGCGGTGACGATGATCGAAGACCGGCTTTCGATCAGCGACGGCGCGGAATTTCTGGTGCGCAGCGTTGCATCGGCATTCGACGCTCACCTCGCGCATTCGGCCGCCACGCATAGCCGCGCGGTGTGATCCGCGGCAAAGTTACTTTGCCGCGAGGGACGGAGTTTGAACCGCCTCTACATAGCCGTTGCGGGTCTGTGGGATTTTCGTATCGAGAATTCTCGACGCCACCAATGTCCGCAGCACCTGCGCGGTGCCGCCGGCAATCGTGAACATGCGGGCGTCCCGGACCATGCGTTCGAGCGGATAATCCCGCGAGTAGCCCCTCGCGCCGAACAGTTGAAGCGCCTGGTTGGTGACGGTGTTGGCCGTTTCGGAAGCGATGATCTTCGCCTGCGCCGCCAGAAGCGGATCCGGAAACGGATCGGCGCTGAGCGCTGCCTGATGCAGCGACAGCCGCGCGGCATTGAGCGCCACCGCCATGTCGGCCAGCATCCACTGCAGGCCCTGGAATTCGGCGATCGGCCGCCCGAACTGTTTTCGCTCCTTGACGAAGGCCAGGGCCTTCTCGTACGCGCCCTGCGCCAGCCCGAGCGCGACCGTTCCGGCGCCCACCCGCTGGCTGTTATAGGCGTCGATCAGGTCGGCAAAGCCGCGCCGCAGCCCGCGCGGCGGCAGCACCAGCATATCCTCGGGGATTTCCAGATTCTCGAAGATGATCTCGGTTTCGGGGATGCCGCGCAGACCCATGGCAGGTTCGCGCTTTCCGATCACGAGACCGGGTGTGCCCCGGACCGCGAGGAAACCGCCGATCCCCTGCTCGTGGCCGCGCTCGTCGAAGACGCGGGCGAAGATCAGATGGAGCTTTGAGACCCCGCCGCCCGTGATCCAGTGCTTCTTGCCCCTGACAACATAGGTGTTGCCGTGCTTGTCCGCACGCGTCGTCATCTCGGTCGCCGCGGATCCGGCTTCCGGCTCGGTGATGCAGATCGCGGGTTTATCGCCCGACAGCACGAGCTCGGCGCCCAGCCGCTTCTGCTTCTCGGTGCCATACTGCATCACCGCGGAGATCGCGCCCATGTTGGCCTCGACCGTAATGCGTCCCGTCGCGCCGCATACCCGCGCCATTTCCTCGATGATCAGCGCGGCCTCGAAATAGCTTCCTCCCCGGCCGCCATAGGATGTCGGGATCGTGTAGCCCATGAAGCCAGCAGCTTTCAGCGCGGCGACGTTGTCGATAAGGATAGGCTTCGGTGCGGTCGATCTCGGCGGCTTTGGCAGCGAATTCGGCTTCGGCCAGTTCGCGCGCGGCGCTGCGGAGTTTCTGTTGCTCGGGCGACAGTTTCATATCCATGCATGATGCTCCCGGCGGACGCCTCGCGGTGTTTCGATCATTCGGCTCCGAAGCGCACCAAAACGCAACCGAATATTTCGCGAGTCTGCGGGTAACATACCCCTTCCCGGCTTTGCTTGTTTGCGCGAACCTGACATGAAGCAGCAACGCCTCCTGGAGATCTTCGAAATGTCCGACTTCAAAAACCCCGCTTGTCGATCGCTTCGGCCCCGATGCTGCGGATGTGGAATTCGGCGGCGATGCCCCGTCCGTCCTGAATCAACTGGCGGCGCGCGGCTCGGTGCGAAAATTCCGCACCGATGCCGTTCCATACCCGACCTTGCGGCGGCTGTGCGCGCTGGCGCTGTGCGCCCCGACCAAGAGCGACCTTCAACAGCGCGACATCATCATCGTCGATGCACCGGACCTGAGGTCGCGAGATCAGCGCGATGCTGACGGACGGGCCGCTGGGCCAGAAGTGGACGAGCGGACATTCCGAGCCTCCTCATCTTCTGCGGCAACAACCGGAGGCAACGCCGGATCCACGCGTTGCGCGAAAAGCCTTTCGTCAACGATCACCTCGACGCCTTCTTCAACGCCGCCGTCGACGCGGGGATCGCCCTGTCCGCGTTCGTGATCGCGGCGGAGGCCGAAGGTCTCGGCGTCTGTCCGATCAGCGCGGTGCGCAATCATTGCGCCAAGTTGTCGCAGCTCCTGAAACTGCCCGATCATGTGTTCCCGGTCGCCGGCCTCGCCGTGGGATATCCGGCCGAGGCACCGAAAATCAGCATGCGGCTGCCGCTGTCGGTGACGGTGCATCGGAACGCCTATCAGGAAGACGGCCTCGATGAGGCCATCGCGGCCTATGACCGGCGCCGCGAAGAGGCCCAGCCTTATGCGGCTCAGCGCAGTGTGAAAAAATTCGGGGTCGCCGAGCCCTATGGCTGGTCGGAGGACAAGGCGCGGCAATATGCGCAGCCGGAGCGCGCGGATTTCGGCTGCCTATGTAAGGCGGATTGGATTCAAACTGGACTGACCGGCCTGGACGCGCGGCCGCCCGCCGACGTCACTTGAACAGGTGAATCAGGCCGATGCTGATCGCAAGCAGCAGCATCAGCGACAACGTCACGGCCGCCGTTACCCGGCCGCCGACGGTGGCGAGAACCCGAACGTCGACGCCAAGCCCCAGCGCCGCCATCGACACCACCGTGAGAAAGCCGGTGAGCGTCGTCAGCGGGCCGACGACCGTGGCTGGCACGATATCGAGCGAGCGCAGAACGGATAGCGCGAGAAAGCCGAGGATGAACCAGGGCACGAGCCGGAAGAAGCCGGCCGTTGGCGCGCCGCGGGCGCCGCCATTCAGGCGCGGGGCAAGCAGCGAAAAGCCCGACCACGATCGGCCCCAGCATCAACACGCGCATCAGTTTCACGAGCGTGCCGATCTGCGTGCTCACCAGTCCTGCCGGCACGGTGGCGGCAAGCACCTGCGGGACGGCGTAGACGGTTAGCCCCGCGAGAATACCGTATTGCGTCGCGGACAGATGCAACAGCGGAATGAGCAGCGGCAGCCCGAGCACCATCACCACGCCGAGGATCGCCGTGAACGAGATCGAGGACGCGATTTCGTCTCTGGTGGCGCCGATGACAGGGGCGACTGCGGCAATCGCCGAATTGCCGCAGATGGAATTGCCGCAGGCGATCAGGATCGACAGCCGCGTCGGCAGGCCGAGCATGCGGCTGATGCCGAAGCTGAGCGCCAGGGTCACCATGACAGTTGCGGCAATCGCGCCGAGCAACGCCGCGCCGGACGCCGCGACCGCGGCAAAGCTGATCGACGCGCCGAGCAGCATCACGGCGACCTCGAGCAGTTGCTTGGCGCTGAAGGCGATGCCGGCCTGCCAGCGCTCGGAGGGATTCCAGAAGCTGCGCACGGCCATGCCGAGCAGGATCGCCAGCACCAGCGCTTCCACATAGGGGTGCTCGAACAGACGCCGTTCCGCGGCTTCGAAGGCCGCCGAGACGCCGGCGACGGCGATGCAAAGCAGAACGCCGGGAATGAGCGCTGCGAGACGGCTGACGCTGCTGGCTGCCCCATTTCCTGGGGTCGAAAATTCTTCGTCTTGCGGCACTAATTTCTCCCGGAGAGAATTCTATGCCCCAAACGCCGGAAAATGGGTAGTATATTTTCGATCTGGCCCGATGGAGAGGTCCTTTAGCCTCCGCCTGCAGCGCTGTCCGCTCGATGCTGGGAAATTGAGAGTTCGACCGGACCTAAAGTCCTGCGATGCGCGACCTGCAGATCGAGCGCACGCTGTGACAATTGAAGGTGCCGGGCAGGATGGGATTCCCGCAGCAACCGCGTTAAGCGGCTGAGCGGCAGTCGCTTAGAAGATTGCGTCCTTCACAAGCGCCGCAACGCGGGTGAACTCGTCAAAAACGCCCGGCTCGAAGAAGGCGGCGCGGGCGAGCACGATGGCCGCTACCAGCGACCAGAACAGGCCGGTGCCGGTCCACAACAGATATTTTGACGCGCGGGAACGCGGCGCCGGCCTCCCCTTCGGGCGCCAGGCGCTCGCCAAACGGCTCGTATCTCAAGCGGTCCATTGCGCGGCCAATCTGCTGATTTGCAGGACAAATGTCGTCGTTTCCGGCCGCCGGGGCAATGGAAGCGGTTTGCTTTTTCAACCCCGGGAATGGAAGCGTATTTCCGCAAGGAGCGATCGCAGAGCGGCTTTGTTCTTTGGCCCGTGCAGGCGCAAGCGCGGCTCCCTAAAGCCCCTTGATCAGTCCCGCATCGATCAAAAGCCGGTTCAGGCGGCTGGCCTGCTGCTCCGCCTTCGCAGCCGTAGAACAGCCCATCGCACCGTTGCAGGATCGCCTTCTGCTCGGCGAAGTCTGCGCGAAGCGGAATTCCAGCCGCCTGCAGTGCGACCAGAGGCAAGTACGGCGCGTCGAGCAGGTCGAGCGCCGACGTGGTGTCGACCGGCGTAAAGTTCACCGCATCGAGCGCATAGTATGTCGTCAGATAACGTGGATCGAGCGCCCTCGCCCGCTTCGCGAGTTCTTCCTTGCCGAGCGACGGATCGATCAGGCGCGGACCGAACTGGGGCTGATGATCGCCGTAACGGATGATCAGGAACGCTTCGGCCGGAAATTCCTGCGCGAGCCTTTTCAGGAATGCCCGATATTCTTCCGCGGTCATCGCCTGACGCCGGACATATTCTTCCACGTCGGGCGCGTTGCCGAGGTCGCGCCAATCCGGGGTGAGCGTCGGGGCGCAACCGCTCGTCCCACGGAAAATGATTGGCCACCGTGTATACGTAGAGAAACAGCGGCGCCCCGCCGCGCGCCCGCTTGATGAGATCGATGGCACGGTCGTAATAGAAACTGTCCGCCTCGAAGGCGCGGGTGCCCAAATCCTTCATGTCGAGATAATGCGCGATGCCGGCCGTGGTTTGAAATGCGCGCGAGCCCAGAAACGAACCGTAGAACGGATAGAGGCTGAAACGTCTCATAACCGCATTGCTGCAACACGCGCGGCAGACCGCGATAAATATGTCCGGCGGCCATGCGCGTGACGGCGGTCGCAAACCGGCCGAACGATCGAACCGAGAGCCCGGTGAGCACGTTGAATTCGGTGTACCAGCTTGGTCCGCCGACGCCCTCCACCAGGAGCTTGCGCATCTTGCCGTCGAACGACTGGAAATGCTTGTCATACCCGGCCGGCACATTGACGCCGGGCGCGACGGTGATGTCGAAACTCGATTCATCGTGCAGCAGGATGATGTGCGGAGGCTTGCGCGCCGGATGGCAGGCGAACTCGTCTGCTACCGTCACCGCTTTCGCACTCGCGCGCGTCACCGCCTCCAGATATCCGCGCGAGGAGAGTTCGTGAATTGCCTCGACGCCTGTCCGGGCAAATTTCGAGACGTAGCTTCGGCCCTCGAAATCCTCGTTGAGGCCGGTCGGCCAGAACAGCGACACCGCAACGAGCGCTGCGGCCGATACCGAGAACGCGGCGAGACCAGCCCGGAAACTCACGCGATATCGATCCAGCCGCCAGGCGATGACGATAACGACGGCCGTCGCCGCGGCCGCGAGCAAAATCCACCAGCGAAGACCGGGAAATACATCGAGCAGAAATGCCGTCGTGTCGCGATCCACGATCATCACATCGAGGAAGTCGATCGTCATCCAGAGCTTTTCGAACTTGAAGCGCGACAGCAGCGTCAGCACGACCAGGATTTCCAGCGAGATCAGCGCCGCCACGATCGGCCGGCGCAGCAGGATCAGCCACAGGCCGTTGAGCATGATCCAGACAAGGGTGAAGACGGCCATGCCCACGGCGGTGGCTTCGGTCATGAGCATGAGGACCACAGCGCCGGCATGCAGCAACAGCGCAAGGCAGCAAGCAGCGATCTCGCCACGGCGGAGAACGCGCAACCTGCGCCCGGCGCCGGTTCCGCTTACCTGATGAATATCGCCCTTGGTATCGCCAATCATTGAACTTCGACCGCAAAACGTCGTGTGAAATTCGCTTGTGTCGTCCTATCCTATGCAACCTTTCGAGCGGTTCGTTATTCCCGAACTAGGCCAACCATATCGGCTTCGGGTGGCGAACGACGATCGGAGACTTGCATGCGTTTCCTTGCGGCAATTGGTGCCCTGACGATCGTAGCCGGCATCGGCGCGGCAGCGTTCTTCTTCGGCGGGTATTACAGTGTGGCGCGGGACGACCGACGACCCGGCTGCCGTCACCTGGGCCCTGACGCGGGTGCGGACCGCCTCGATCAATCGCCACGCCAACGATCAGCCCACCGGCGTCGTTCGGCGACGCCGCCATGGTGCAGGCCGGCGCCAAAGCGTACGCCAGCTTCGGCTGCGCAAATTGCCACGGCGCGCCGGGCGTCATGTGGCAAAAATATTCGGAAGGGCTGCATCCCGATCCGCCGGACCTGAAGAAGGTCGCCGACGACCTCTCGCCTGCGCAACTGTTCTGGGTGATCAAGAACGGCATCAACATGACGGGCATGCCGAGCTTTGCGCAGGCCGGCGCCAAGGACGACGAAATCTGGTCGATCGCGGCGTTCGTCAGCAAGCTGCCGACCGTTTCCGACGCCGACTACAAGGCCTGGAGCGCGTCGGCTGAACCGAAGCAATAGTGCCTATTCAGGCGCTGCGGCTCCGTTGCCCTGCCTTCAGACGAGGCAACGACGCCGCCGGCGATGCGCGGCCAGCACCGCCCAATAGCCGTACCGAAAATCGGACGCCACGCCGAGGGCATAAGAAGCTCGAGCACATAGATCGTCGCCGAACCGCAGACCGCCAGCGCAAAAGCCGCTTCGCGCGCTGCACTGTCGCTTCCAGCTCCAGCCGCAGATGACGATACAAGCCAGGAGCCAAAATCCAGCACGAAGCAAGCGGCGTAGGCTTGAGCGCGTCGTGTGCTGCGACCATCGCATTGAACGCGGCGCGATCGGCAAAGACCTTCTTCGCCGGATGTTCGACGTCGGCCGTCCACATCCCCAGATTATCGGCGGCGAGAAAATTCCACATGAAGGCCGAGCGGTGCTGCAGATAGGCGACCGGATGATGGAGCACCGCGTTCAGCCAGGCGCTGGATATAGCCGGCGTTCCGAACAAGCCCATTTCGCGCTCGACCTTGCCCATGACGAAATCGCACGGCTTGAGCCGCCAATAGATATCCCACATGCGTCGGCTGATAGCAGCCGTTGAGCAGCATCGCGCTCTCAGGCTCGCTCCAGGTGACGGGAAACTGGTTTTGCTTCGTGAAGTGGCTGATGCCGCCGAGATCGAAGATCATGATCGTTTGCAGCGGATGCTGTCGCTTGGCGTCGAGGATGCCGTAGTAAGCGAGTTGCACGATGCCAAACAGGCCGATCGCGGCCGGAATGTACAGAATGGCGGCCTTGCGCAGAGACACGCGCGACAGCCAGACGATGTAGGCCGCAAGGATCGGCGCAGCCAGCAGCGCGTTCGGCCTCAGCAGTACCCCCAATATCAACAACACCAACGCCAGCCCCTGCCCGGCCGGCCTGATCGGGGACCGGCGTTCGGACACCGCGTACGCGACAGCAGCGGCGAGCAACCAGCACGTCGCCAGCAGAACGTCCCGCCAGATGATGCCGGCAAAAGCCAAGGCCGGCGGCGTCATCGCCAGCAGCGGCAACAGCAGCGCGCCGGCCTTGCCGCGGGACGCGAGCGCAAGCGAGCAGGATGCCAAAGCCCGCCCAGTAGGTCGTCGCGATGAGAAGGAACATGCTGCCGGCGCCGGGCGCGATCGGATCGATCAGGCCCCACAGCCAGACCATGACCGGCGATTGCCAGTCGCCCATCGTGCCCTTGGCGATGTCCTCGTAGACGAATTTTGCGTCGTAGGTCATGACGCCGGGATAGAAGATCAGCAGCGTCAGGCCGAAGCCCGCGGCGAGCAGCACGGCGACGGCGATCATGAGACGCGCAACGGCGGTCGGTCAGGCCGAGACGGCATAGATGTCTCCGGAATTCGCCGTCGTGCGGCAACGCGGTCAGCCAGCGCGCGATCTCCTGCGCACGTCATCCAGTCGCCGATCAGCAGCCTGGCTTTCGCCGAGCGCGGCGTTGAACCGCGCGTAGCCCAGCGCCGCGCAGCGCTCGATGCAGGCAAGCCCGACGTCGCGCTGGATGGTCGTGAACTCGAACGAAAGCGCCGGCACTGCCTGCGACAGTCCCGACAGCGCCTCCGCCTCAAAACCTTCAACGTCGAGCTTGATGAAGGCGGGAGCGCCATGCTTGTCGATCAGCGCATCCAGCGTGGTCACTTCGATCTCGACGATCTCGCTCCAGCGCTGGGTTTCCCAACCGGGCGCGCCATCGGCGGCTTTGACGAACGCCGGAGAGATCGACGACACCGTGGGGTTATCGACGTTGATCATCATGCGCGCCCTGCCCGGCTCGCGCCCCACCGCCACCGCCTCGATCGCGACCGATTTGCTGCGGCCATAGAGCAGCCGGAGCGCCCTGCACCATGGCCGGCTGCGGCTCGACCGCGACGACGCGCGCACCGATCCGCTGGAACGAGGCGACACGATCGCCGACATGCGCGCCGACATCGAACACGAGATCGCCCGGCCGGACGAACTGGCGATAGAGCCGGTCCATCGCCGCCGCCCGCTTCCGGTCTCCGTAGTAAATGCGAAATGACCTGATGGTGGCTCGCGCGGTCCTGATAGCGCCGAACATCGGCTAGACCGAGTTCGTCAGAGGCGGCTGGCTCTCCGACTTGATCGCGGGCAGCGCCAGTTCGAGCAGATCCTCGGGGATGACGGTCTCCTCGGGAATCCGGCCGATGCCGATACGGGCGGCAAGACTCGCCGATCGTAGGCCATGCGGTCATCATCGCGAACGGGACCGACAAAGCCGGCCCACCGGCAAGCAGCAGCACATACGGCAGCGCCCATGGCTGGTTCGCCAGCACGAGGCCGAGCGACGCGCATCCCACCAGCGGTCTGCGGCCAGAGATCCTGCAACGCCAGGGTGAAGGGCACCGCATGATCGTCACGAACCTGCCCCATCCAGCGGATCTCGCGATTGAACAACAGGCCGAACAGAAAGATCGTGTGGCTGATCCAGAGGATCGGAACCAGGATGATGGAATAAATCGTTTCGATGACGAAGTTGACGGTGAAGCGGCCTGCGCCGCCGAACGCGCGCCGCTCCTGCGGCGACAGCAGGACGTCGAGGGCGCCCGCGATCTTCGGCGAGAACCACATCACGAGCACCCAGATCAGCAACGCGCCGCCGGCGTCGGCGCGCATGATCGTGGCGGGATCATCGGATGTTGCGAGCGCGATCGTGGCGAGGACGAGCAAACCGATCCAGGCCGGCGAGCCGATGAACATCAGGATCGCGAGCACCAGCTGATAGCGGCTGACCGGCCGGAGTTCTGGCAGCAACAGAAACCGCCAGTACTGCATGTTGCCCTGGCACCAGCGCAGGTCGCGGCGCATGAACTCCAGCAGCGTCGGCGGATTTTCCTCCCAGCCGAGATCTTCGCGCGGCAGGACGCGCACGTGATAGCCGGCCGCGCGCATCAGCGCCGCCTCGATCTGGTCGTGGCTCAGGATATGCCGCTCCGCCTCGCCGCTCCCGGACAGCACCGGAAGCTGACAATGCTTCATGAACGGCTCGAGCCGCAGGATGGCATTGTGGCCCCAATAGGGTCCGCAATCGGACTGCCACCACGCGCTTCCGATGGTGTAGGAGCGCATGCCGAGCCGCATGCCGAACTGGAAGATTCGTGCGAACAGGCTCGTCGACGGCAGCCCCACGACCAGCCCCTGCAGAATGCCGAGCCTGGGATCGACCTGCATGATCCGCACCAGGCGAATGATCGCGTCCGCCGACATAAAACTGTCGGCATCGAGCGTGACGGCGAATTCGTGGCGGCTGCCCCAGCGTTCGCAGAACTCGCGGACATTGCCGGCCTTGAAGCCGGTATTCACGGTGCGGCGCCGGTAGTCGATCGCGATCCGATCGCGCCAGCGCGCAATCAGTTCCGCAAACAGCGCTTCTTCGCTCGCCGCAAGATCGGCATCGCTGGTATCGCTGAGGAGGTAGAGATGGAACCGCTCGCCGTAGCCGGAAGCGTGGATTCCCTCGAGCATCGTGTCGAGATTGCGGATGATACGCCGCGGCAGTTCGTTGCGAACGCACAGCAGGATTGCGGTCGACGCCGTCACGGGCTGGTCATCCCCGATCATTCCGGCCGCGGGCAGCACGGCCGTTACCGGATCGGCGGAAAAGCGCATGATGACGAAACCGATCACGGCATTCGCAAAACCCGCGGCCATCCAGGGCAAGGTGACGGCGAACAGCACAAGCGCGGCGAGATCCATCATGCCAAGCCCGCCGGGCGCCAACGCGACTGCGGCAAGCCATAGCGATGCAGCAATGGTGACCGAAAACAGGACGGCAAAAACCGCCCGTCTGGCGAGCATGCTGATGTCGGCGGCTTCGGCTTGAATTATGGCGGGGCGGGCTACTGGCAGCGGATAAGGTTACGGCTTCTCATTCGCCCACGGGCGGTGCAGAGTACTATCTATAACACGTCCTGCCGTCATGAATTCCAGTCCGAGATCGAAGAAAATGGCTGTCAGCGCCAGCACCAATACGGCCTCGGCTTTGTGGTATTGCGGTCCCAGACAGGTCGAGCTGCGCGAGGAAGTTCTGCCGCCGCCCGGCGCCGGCGAGAGTGCGCGTTAAAACCCTCTACAGCGCCATCAGCCGCGGCACCGAGGCGCTGGTGTTTGGCGGCCGGATACCCGTGGGCGAATTCCAGCGGATGCGCGCGCCGTTCATGTCGGGCGATTTCCCGTTCCCGGTCAAATATGGCTACGCCGCGGTCGGACAGATCGAGAACGGCAGCGATGCCCTGCGCGGCAAGACCGTTTTTGCGCTCCACCCCCACCAGACCGCATTCAACATCCCTGCAGATGCAGTGGTGGCGCTTCCGGAGGAAGTGCCGCCATTGCGCGCGGTGCTGGCGGCCAACATGGAAACAGCGCTGAACGGCGTGTGGGACGCCGCACCGGGACCCGCCGACCGCATCGCGGTGGTCGGAGCCGGCGTGGTCGGTTCCCTCGTCGCTTATCTCTGCGGGCGGATTCCGGGTGCGGATGTCACGCTCGTCGACATCAACGCCAGCCGGACGGAATTAGCCGGCAGGCTCGGGGTTGGCTTTGCAGGGCCTGCAAACGCCAAAGCCGATTGCGATCTCGTCGTGCACGCCAGCGGATCGCCCGATGGGCTGCGAACGGCGCTCGAACTGGCCGGAGACGAAGCGACGGTATTGGAGATGAGCTGGTATGGCGATGCGCCGGTGACGGCGATGCTCGGCGGGTCGTTCCACAGCCGCCGGCTTCGGCTGATATCGAGCCAGGTCGGTCACGTCGCGCCGTCACATCGTCCACGCTGGACGTATCGCCGCCGGCTTGCCGCCGCAATCGCGCTGCTGGGCGATCCCAGGCTCGATGCCTTGCTGGCGCCCGCCGTTGCCTTTAGCGATCTGCCGGAGCGCCTGCCGAAAATTCTCGACGCCGGCAGCGGAATACTCTGCCAACCCATCACCTACGCTTAAGGAGCTGCCGTGTTCACCGTTGAAGTTCGCGACCACATCATGATCGCCCATTCTTTCAAGGGCGCGGTCTTTGGACCCGCACAGAAGATGCATGGCGCCACATTCGTGATCGATGCCGCCTTCATTGCGGAAACTCTCGACGACAATGCGATCGTGATCGACATCGGCCGCGCGCATGAGGCGCTCAAGGCGGTTCTCGGTCCGCTCAATTATCAAAATCTCGACGAAGTACCGGAATTCAAGGGCAAGAACACGACGACGGAATTTCTGTCCAAGTACATCTTCGACGGCCTCGCAAAACCGGCGCGCGCCGGCGAACTCGGCCGTCCCGGTCGCGAACTCAAGGCGCTGCGCATCACGCTGTCCGAATTGCACGTCGCGCGCGCGCAGTACGAAGCGCCCTTGTGGTGAAGCGCGTCGTCTTCGCGGTGCCGGGCAGCCTCGATACGCCGACCGGCGGCTACGCTTACGACCGTCGGATCATGGCCGAACTCCGGCAACTGGGCTGGGACGTCGAATGCCTCGACATCGGCGACGGATTTCCTTCGCCCGACGAGGCGACGCGTTCTGCTGCGCGATCGCTTCTATTGAAGATACCGGACGGCCGGCCGATCGTGATCGACGGCCTGGCATTGGGCGTGTTGCCAGACGTCGCAGCGGAAGTGGCAAGCCGCCATCCGCTGCTTGGGCTGGTGCATCATCCGCTCGCGCTGGAATGGGGGCTGTCGGCCGAACGCGCCGATGCCTTGCATCGCAGCGAGCGGGCTGCCCTTGCTTCGGTGCGCGAAGTGGTGGTGACGAGTTCTGCAACGGCAAAGCTCGTCGCTTCCGATTATGGCGTGCCGACCGAACGCATCACCGTGGCAAGGCCCGGTAACGATCCAGCCCCGAGGTCGCGGGGGAGTCGAGAAGGCGCGCCACATTTGCTCTCCGTCGGCGCCGTCACGCCCCGTAAGGGATTCGACGTGCTCGTTGCCGCGCTGGCGACATTGGCTGAACTTCCGTGGCGGCTGACCATTGCCGGCGATCTCACGCGCGATCCGACCGAAGCGGCGAAGCTCTTGGCCCTCATATCCGAATACAAGCTCACAGGCCGTATCGACACGTGCCGGCGCGGTGTCTTCCGAGCGCCTCGCGACGCTCTATGACGAAACGGATGTGTTCGTGCTCGCTTCCCGGTTCGAGGGGTATGGCATGGCTTACAGCGAGGCGCTATCTCGCGGCCTGCCCGTGATCGGAACCACGGCGGGAGCCATTCCCGATACGGTCCCGCAAGCAGCCGGCCTGTTGGTGGCCCCCGGAGACGTTGGTGAACTGGCTGGGGCGCTACGCCGCGTGATCGCTGACGCCGAGCTGCGGCGCCGCCTATCGGATGGCGCGTGGGCATCGGCGGAAAAATTGCCGACATGGCAGCAATCCGCGGCGATCTTCGCCGCCGCGCTGGAGAAGCTGTCATGAGCGGCTTCTCAGCCGAGTGGCTGGCCTTGCGGGAAAGCCATGATCTGCAGGCGCGCAATCCGGCCGTGCTCGCGGCGGTGGCCGCGCGGTTCAGGTCGCGCGACGCGGTCAACGTCGTCGACCTCGGCTGCGGCGCAGGTTCGACTATCCGTGCGCTTGGTTCGCATCTGCCGGCGCGACAGCATTGGGACCTCGTGGACAGCGACCAGCATCTGCTGGCTCTGGCATGCAGCGGAAATGCTTCCGCCGATGTCAGGCTGAACGCCGTTCCGCTTGATCTCAGCGGCAATTTCGAAGCGGTGCTCGACGCCACAAAACACCTGATTACCACCTCGGCGCTGCTCGATCTGGTCTCCGAAACATGGATGGACCGCCTCGTCCACCACGTCGCCTCGCACGCACTGCCGATCTATGCGGCGTTGACCTACGATGGGCGCACCGACTTTTCCCCGTCCGATCCGCTCGATGCCATCATCACATCGGCGGTCAACGCGCACCAGCGTACCGACAAGGGGTTTGGACCGGCGCTGGGCCCCTTCGCTGCCGCTGCAGCTATTTCCAGATTAGAGGCCGTCGGATATTCGATCGTACAGGGCCATTCGGATTGGCAGATCGGAGCAGCCGACCACGAGATGCAGCGCGAATTGCTGTCGGGGTGGGCTCATGCCGCAAGAGAAATCGAAGCGCTACCGCACCACGATATCGACGATTGGCTGGCCAGGCGAAACGAGAAAGTCGAGTTGGGCGCTTCAATGATGCGCGTCGGTCATGTCGACTTTTTTGCGACGCCGATGGCGATCCGCTGATCGGACAGGTCGCAATCGAACAGAACGTCGTCCTCGATCTTGTGCACGCGAACCTGCATACGGCGGGCCTGATCGGCCCGATCGAGCGGCGGCAGGTCGATCCCGGGGCCTCCCGCGCCCAGCATGACCGGGGCGACGTTGACGTGCAGCCGGTCGAGACATCGCGCCGCGATAAAACGCGACACGGTATCGGCACCGCCCTCGATCAGAATCCGGCGCATCCCCGCGCCGGCCAGCGCCGCGACGATGGCGGACGGCGCAATGTTGCCGTCCTCTGCAGGCAAGGTGATGACCTCCACCCCCGGGGGCGGTGCGGCGGTAGCGCCATCAACCGTAATCAGCAGGCGGCGAACGCCGTCATCGGCAAACAATTTTGCATCCGCTCCCAGGCGCCCTTTCGGATCGATCACGGCTCGTGCGGGCTGTGGGCCGGCAACTTGCCTGACCGTCAGTTGCGGATTGTCCGCCAACGCCGTTCCGACGCCGACGACGACGACGTCGACCAGCGCACGCAGCCGGTGCAGATGCTCGATGCCGGCCGGGCAGTTGATGAACTTGGAATGACCCGTCGCGGTCGCGACACGCCCGTCGAGCGACTGGCCGACCTGTCCGACGACGACGAGATCGTCCACCGTCCCGGTACGCAACGGGCCGAACAAATCGGCCCAGGCTTGCGGCAGGGGTTGCTGTCCTCTACGAAAGCGCTCGACAAAGCTCTCCCACTCATCGGAAGAAGCAAATTGACGGGTGAGGAAATTGCCAAGCGGTACAGCAGGATTCAAAATTCGGTTCTCGCGCGTTATTGATGCCACTATCGGCCAGTCGATCCTAAAAATCCATATGATTTATGACGGAATGATTTCGGACTTTCGGTGTTCCACGAACGCGCCCGGTATTGGAAGGTCCACTAGATGAACACCGCGTATTCTCAGGCAAGCTCCGCCCTGTTCGGCAGCGAGGAATACCTCACGGTCAGCCGTGCCCTGAGCGAACTCCACGCACGACGACCGGTTCGTATCGATGCTCCCGGTGAGGTCTTGCTCGCATTGCCGGTCGAGAACCTTGACGACCTGCGGCTGCACGAATTTGCAGAATTGTGTAGCCCACACGCTCTGGAGCTGATCTTAACACAGCAGCGGGCACGCGCCATTGGAATTGAGGCGTCCGCTCCCATCGCATTGCCGCTTTCCGCAAAGACACGTGCCAGCGACATCTTTGCCCTTGCCGCTGATGATGGCCGCAAAACTCATTCTGCGCTTGAGGCGGCCACCGCCGGCCGTGCCGCAGGGGCAGCGATCCGGCTTGTAAAACTCAGCCGCAGCCTGCCGGCGGTTCTGGCGGCCAATCTGAAAAATGTCCCCGAGGGCATGACGCGATCGATCGTCGGCGTCGAAGCCGACGCGGTCGATCGCTTCGCGGCAAATCATGGGGACGCGCTGGTAGTCGAAAGCGACGCTATGATTCCTCTCGTGTCGGGTTCGGTGGCCCGCTTTGTCGTGTTTCGCGATGCGCTCGGCGGCGACCAGGTCGCCATCATCGTCGGCAAGCCTGACTTTGCCGAGCCGGTCCCGGTTCGTCTGCATTCGGCATGCCTGACGGGCGACGTGTTCGGCTCGCAGCGCTGCGACTGCGGCGACCAGCTCAGGCTCGCGCTGACGCGACTGGAGAGTCTCGGTGGCGGCATCATTCTGTACCTGGCCCAGGAAGGGCGCGGCATCGGTCTTGCGAACAAGATGCGGGCCTATCGATTGCAGGACGCGGGGCTCGATACGCGTGACGCCAACACGATGCTGGGTTTCGAAGACGATGAGCGCGATTACCAGATCGCCGCAACGATGCTTAAAACCCTCGATTGCACGCGGATCGTCCTGCTCACCAACAATCCGGCAAAACTTGATGGACTCAGGAAAGGCGGCATCGAAATCCTCGCGCGCGTTCCACTGGAGACGCCGGTAAATTCCCACAACCAGCGCTATCTGACGACAAAGGCCGCACGCTCCGGACACAAATTCGCCACCCTGAAATCTTCCGGGGGCGAGAAGTCATGAAGCTGCATTCTCTACGCCGATGCTGAGCTTCCTCATGCCCGGTATGGAGAGCCACTGACATGTCCGGCCGGGCGCTGCGTCTCGATGACGATTCGTTTCGGCTTCTGGTCATTGGCACAGGTTTGGGTTGGGCCGTCGCATTCCCGATCGCTGCGCTGTTCTTTCAGCTCCAGCTCTATGGCGACGGCGCGATGTTTTCGTACGCGGTCGCGGTCCGGGATGTCTGGGCCTTTCATTGGCACAACGTCTCCGGCCGAATGTCGGTCTTCCTGTTGACGCTGCTGCCGGCGGAGGCACTGGTGTCGATCACGGGCAATCCCTCGGCCGGAATCGTCGCTTACGGGTTTCTCTTCTATATCTCGCCATTGATCGGGTTGGCCGCGACTTACGCGGCAGACCGTTCGCGCCGGCCGCGATCATCTTTGTCTATGCGTGCGGATCGACGGCCCTGCTCTGCCCGCTGATCTTCGGCTTTCCAACCGAGATGTGGTTGGCCCACGCGCTGTTCTGGCCGACGCTGGCGCTGAGCCATTATACGAAGCCGACCATAGCCGGTGCCTTGTCGGTATTTGCTACATCGCTCCTGCTGGCCTTCACCCACGAAGGAGCCCTGGTGTTGCTCGCAGCCATTACAGCTACGCTGGCCTTGCGCGGGTTACGGAGTGCAGCTTTTGTGCGCGCGGTAGCCAGCCTGCTGGTCATCGTGGCACTGGCCGCGGCAGCGAAGATTTTCGTCCCACCCGATGACTATTACGCAGATGCATTCCTGCGGGCCGCCCTGAATTTCTTCGATCCCGCGATTTTCGAGGTGAGGATCGTTCTGGTCCTGCTGGCAGCGGTCATCGCATACGGCGCGATTTTCATACTCATGTCAAAATGGCTTCCGCGACAGGCGTGCATTGTCGCACTTGGACTCCTGCTCGGAGCACTGACCATCTACTGGCTGCATTTCGATCATTCGCTGCATGCGGACAGCCGCTATTATCTGCGAACCGCGCTGGTCCTCGCCATTCCCCTGCTCGGCGCCCTGGCGACAATCACCGCCATGATCAGGGAAGGAATTGATCTCAAGCTGGCGAGCCTTTGGCACGGCCTGATCTCGCGACGCGACCGTGCGCTATGCGCCCTCGCCTCGATATTCATCGTCGTGACCACGATTCACCTGGTCGAAACCGGGAAATTCGTCGCGTCCTGGGTCGATTATCGCGATGCTGTGGCCGGTCTGGCGACGAGCGGTCAATCTGATCCGAAGCTCGGCGATCCTCGTTTCGTCTCGGCCGAGCGGATTCGGCCGGCGCTCGCGGCGCTGTCGTGGTTTTCGACCGTCCCTTATCTGTCGATCATTCTTACAAACTTCGCGCCGAACCGGCTCGTCATCGATCCCGCTGGAAATTACTTCTGGCTATCTTGCGAGACAGCGACGAAAAACGGGGAAGCGCAACTTGCCGTTCCCGTACAGACTCGCGAGCTGGTACGGGTCTATTCTTGCCTCCATCGACCACCGCGCTGAGAGACCATCTTGAAACTGATCATCTTTGATTTCGACGGCACCTTGGTCGACAGCCGCTCCCTCATCCTGGAGAGCCATCGCATCGTCTTTGCCGAATTCCAATTGCCCGTCCCGCCGCCGGCCATCAGTCTGGCGCTGGTCGGAAAGTCACTCAACGTCATCCTGACCGAGCTGGCCGGTCCGACGGCGCCGATATCCGAGATGGTCAGGGCCTACGATCTGCTGCTGCCGCAATTGAGGGCGGATCCTGCGTTTGCCGAACGGCCGTTCGACGGCGTCGGCGACCTTCTGCATGAGCTCAGCTCCAGTCCGGATACCGTTCTTAGGCCTTGCGACCGGACACAGGTCCGACACGGTGGCTCCCGCACTGGAAGCGCTGCGATGGAGCGGCCATTTTCGAACCATTCAGGCTGCCGACACGGCGCCTTCAAAACCGCACCCCGGCATGCTCCTCCAGGCGATGGCGGCGACCGGGGTAACGCCCAGCGATACGATCTTCATCGGCGACACGACGTTTGACATGGAAATGGCTCGGGCCGCCCGCTTGCGGTCGATCGGCGTCGCCTGGGGCTATCACGAAACGGATCGATTGATGGCAGCCGGCGCGCATCGCATCACCAAATCTGTTGACGAACTGCGAAGCTGTATTCGTTCCGCCATGAACGAATGAGCCGACTCATTTCCGGCGCAGCCGATGTTTTCTGATGGGAATCAGGCCTTCAGGTGGAGCAATTTTCCCCGGAGAAATGATCCACTCGATCAAGCGCAGTGAAATTTCGTCCTGCTCTGCCTTGCGCAGCAGATCGTCCCGCTCGTCGCCGTCGGGAAGGTCGCCGGCTTTCCCGCGAAGGGTTCTGATCTTATCGCGCAAGCGATCGATGTTGGACGCTTTGTTCACGCTCGAATACTTCCGGTTCGCGGCTACCCGTACGGGTACGGGCAGCGCGGCGGAAGGTTTCGAACGGTTCAGGGATAATCGGCTTCTTTACCCCGGGAACAGATGACAGGCGACCTGGCGATCTGTGCCGGACGCTTTCAGCGCCGGCACTTCAGCCCGGCATCGGTCCATCGCGAACGCGCAGCGCGGGTGGAAACGACAGCCCTTTGGCGGATCGAGCAGGCTCGGCACTTCGCCGGACACGACGGGATGACGGACAAACTCAGGATCGGCGCGCGGCACGGCATCGAGCAGCGCCCGCGAGTAAGGATGCTGCGGGTCGGAATAGATCTGCGCTTTCGGCGCCGTCTCGACGATCGCGCCGGCATACATCACGGCAACGCGGGTCGATACCGCGCGCACCACCGCCAGATCATGCGCGATGAACAGATAGCTCAGCCCGAGCCGGTCCTGCAGGTCGAGCAGCAGATTGACGATCTGCGCCTGCATCGAGACATCGAGCGCCGACACCGGTTCGTCGCAGACGACGAAATCCGGATTGAGCGCGAGCGCGCGCGCGATCACGATGCGCTGCCGCTGGCCGCCGGAGAATTCGTGCGGATAACGCTCGACGCTGTTCCGGGGCAGGCCGACCAGTTCGAGCAATTCCGCGACCCGTTCCTTGCGGTCCCTGCGCGAATGAGTGCCGGCGATGTCGAGCGGTTCGGCAATGGCGTTGCCGATCCGCATGCGCGGGTTGAGCGATGCAAACGGATCCTGAAACACGAATTGCAGCTTCGACCGCACGGAGGTGAGCTGGGCTCTCCCGTTCGGCCCGGTGATGCTGTGGCCGAACAGGCTGACCGCCCCGCTGGTCGCCGGGATCAGCCCGACCAGAATCCGCCCCGCGGTGGTCTTGCCCGAACCGAACTCGCCGACCAGCCCCAGCGTTTCGCCGCGCATGATGTCGAAATTGACGCCGCTCAGCGCATGCAGCGTGGAGACGCCGCCGGCATGCTTGACGTCAAACGTCTTGCAGAGGTCGCGGACTTCGACGATGGGCCCGGGCTGATCAACCATGGTGCTCGCCCAGTGCAAGAAGCCGCGGCGGACAGCGCGCCGACTGGCGATCGCCGGCCGGCTGCATCGACTGGTTGTGCGTCGAGGCAGCCGTCCTGCACCAGCGTGCAGCGCGGGCTGAAGCGGCAGCCTGGAATTACTTCCTGGGGCGACGGGATGCGGCCGGGAATGGTGGCAAGGCGCGGCGCATCGCTGTCCAGCTTCGGCACCGCCGCGATCAGCCCCATGGTGTACGGATGCACCGGCCGCCGGAACAGCTGCGCCACCGGCGCATCCTCGACCACGCGGCCGGCATACATCACGACGACGCGCTGGGCGAATTCGGCGATCACGCCCAGATCGTGGGAGATCAGCATGACCGACATGCTCAGCTCCTTGCGCAGGTCGCGCAGAAGTTCCAGGATCTGCGCCTGAATGGTGACGTCGAGCGCGGTGGTCGGCTCGTCGGCAATCAGCAGGCGAGGTTTGCAGGCGATCGCCATCGCGATCATCACCCGCTGCCGCATGCCGCCGGAGAGGCGGTGCGGATAGTCGTCGGCGCGGCGCGCGGCATCGGGTATCCGCACCAGGCCGAGCAGTTCGACCACGCGCTTGCGGGCCGCCGCGCCGGTGAGGCCCTGGTGCTGGCGCAACGTCTCGGAAATCTGGTCGGCGATGGTCAGCACCGGATTGAGCGACGACATCGGGTCCTGGAAGATCATGGCGATCTCGCTGCCGCAAATCCGCCGCATGGCTGACGCGCGCGCACGCAGCAGGTCCTGCCCCTGATACAGGATCGTCCCGCTTGATATCCGCGTCGTGGCGCGCGCGTGCAGTCCCAGGATCGAGAGCGCGGTGACGCTCTTGCCGCTGCCGAATTCGCCGACCACCCCGACACAATCGCCGGCGTCGACATCCAGCGAGACGTCATCGATCGCCGTCACCCAGCCGCTGTCGACGCGGAACTGGACCGTCAGGTTGCTGATAGCGAGAAGCGGCGCGGCCAACTCAATCGCCTCCCTTCTGGCGCGGGTCGAGCAGGTCGCCGAGCGCGTCGCCGAGCAGATTGAGGCTCAAGGCGGCGAGGCTGATGGCGATGCCGGGAAACAGCATCACCCACCAGGCCTCGGTGGCGTAGTCGCGGCCCTCGGCGATGATGTTGCCCCAGCTCGGCGATCGGCGGCTGGATGCCGACGCCGAGAAAGCTGAGCGCGGCTTCCGCCAGCATCGCATAGGCGAAGATGAAGGTCAGATGCACCGAGCAGCGGACCAAAGCAGTTCGGCAGGATGTGCCGCACCACGATCCGCAGCGAGGACGCGCCCGAAACCTGCGCGGCGTGCACGAAATCCATTTCGCGCACCGTCAGTGCCGCGGCGCGGACGATGCGAACGCCGGCAGGGATGTAGGCCACTGTCAGCGCAATGATGACGCTGGAGACGCGCGGGCCCGAGCGCCGCGGCGATGCCCAGCGCCAGCAAAATGGCCGGGAACGACATCAGCGCGTCCATCAGCCGCATGATCGCGCCGTCGAGCCTGCGGAATTGCGCCGCGATCACGCCGATGACGGCGCTGCATAATCCGGAGACCACGCAGACCGCAATGCCGACGAACAGCGATACCCGCGCGCCATAGAGCACGCGGGTAAAAATGTCGCGGCCGAACATGTCGGTGCCGAACCAAAATTGCGACGACGGCGGCCGGAAACGCAAGCGCACCCGCATCGCCGAAGGATCGACCGGCGAGATCAGCGGCGCGAGCACGGCGGCCAGCGTCAGCACCAGGATCACCGAGAAGCCGAACATGAATGAGCGATGGCGCAGGAGACGGCGCAGCGTGTTGTGGCCGCGCGGAGGCGCGATCGCGGAAGCCGTCGCCAGCGATCCCAGTCCGACGTCAGTCATGACGCACCCGCGGATCCGCCAGCGTATAGAGAATATCGACCGTCAGATTGATCATCACGAAGGTGAAGCCGAGGATCAGCATCGTGCCCTGCACCAGCGGATAATCGCGCGCCAGGATCGCCTGCACGACCATGCGGCCGATTCCCGGCAGCGCGAACACCTGCTCGATGATCACGGAGCCGCCGATCGCGGCGCTCGAGACGAGGATGCCGGTGGCGGTGATGATCAGGATCAGCGCGTTGCGCAGCGCGTGCTTGCCGACGGTCCGCCACTCGCTGAGCCCCTTGGCGCGCGCGGTGCGAATGTAATCCTGGCCGAGCACGTCGAGCATCGCCGAGCGCGTCATGCGGGACAGGAAGCCGATCTGGAACAGTGACAAAATCAACGCCGGCAGCGCGATCGAGGCGAACCACGGCCCGACGCCTTGCGAAATCGGCACAAAGCCGCTCGACGGCACCCAGCCGAGCTGCACGCTGAACAGGATCACGCCGAGGATGGCGATCCAGAATGCCGGGATCGACACGCCGAGCAGCGCCGTCGTCATCACCAGCGAGTCAATCCAGGTCCGCCGAAAGTAGGCGGCGACCGAGCCCAGCAGCACGCCGACGGGAATCGTGAAGGAAATCGACAGCGCGGCCAGCGAGAGCGTCACCGGCAGGCGCTCGCACCACCGCCGAGAGCACGCTCTGGTGCAGGATCAGCGAGCGAGCCGAAATTGCCTTGCGCCAGATTGAGCAGCCAGATCGCGAGCTGTTCGAGAAACGGACGATCGAGGCCGAGTTGCTTGCGCACCTGTCTCGATCGCCGCGGGCGACGCCTGCTCGCCGGCGATGATGACGGCGGGATCGCCGGGCAGCAGGCTGAGCAGCAGGAACGCCAGGATCGAGATGATCACGACCACCGGCACCGCCTGCAGGAATTTCACGGCCACGATGCGTATCAGGGCAGCCTCCTCAGCACGGCGACAGGGCCATCACTCAAGCCACAGGTCCCACAGCTGCAGCACGCCGGCATAATCGTTCTGGCCCTGCAGCTTCTTGGAATAGCCGCTGAGCCGGCCGGTGTCGGCGATCTTGATCAGATAGGCGCCGCCGAGCACCTCCTGCTGGATCTTGAGCCAGCTCGCCCGTCGCGCGTCGAGCGTCGGTGCCACGAAGAATTCGCCGTAGGCCTTGTCGAGCGCCTCGTTCCCGACGATGTGCGGAAACGTGTAGATCATCGGCCGCCACTGCTGCGGTCCCAGAATGTGGTCGGGCCCGAAAGCGGTGGTGGACAGGTTCCAGTCGCCGGTGCCCTGCTGCATATGCGATGCGTTGGTGGTCCAGTCGGTGATCTGGACATCGACGGTCATGCCCGCCGCCTTGAGCTGCTCGGCAACGATCAGCATGGTGGAGCGCATCCACTGATAATTGCTGTTGGTCTCGATGATGATTTTTTCGTTCTTGTAGCCGGCCTGCTTCAACAGCTCCTTGGCCTTGGCCGGGTCCTTGATGTCGTACCAGGGCGTCGGCGCGGCCTCGCCGAAATAATACGGCGTGCCCGGAAACGACATCCACGGATTGCGCTTGTTGAGGCCGCCGGCGCCTTCGATGATCTCGTCGACGTTGATCGCCGCGGCGATGGCCTGCCGGATCAGCACATTTGATGTCAGCCCCTTCTGCGAGTTGACGATGATGTAGCTGCCGAGCACCGGAAAGACTTCGCGGATGGCGAGATCCTTGCGCTGGGTGACGCGCGCGCTGAGTTCGCTGGGGACGGAGGAAATCAGTTGCGCCTCGCCGTTCTGCAGCGCCGCGATCCGGGTCGTGGCCTCCGGCATGAAGCGATAGCGCACGGCATCGAGATACACCGTCTTGCGGCCGCCATAGCCGTCGCGGCCCGGCGCGCTGGTATCGGCGACGTAATCGTCGAAGCGGGTGATGACGAGATGGCTGTCCTTGACCCATTCGCCGAGCTTGTAGGGACCAGTGCCGATCACCTCGATGTCGCGGGCCGGCTTGTCCTTCTGTGACGCCGGCAGGATCATCAGCGGATAGATCGGCGACTTGAGCGTGTCGAGCAGCACGACATTGGGCTCCTTGAGCGCGATGACGAAGCTGTAGGGATCGGGCGTTTCGAAATGATCGATCGCTTCATAATTCTTGGCGGCGGGGCTGATGCGCCGGTAGCGCTCGAACGACGCCTTGACGTCCGCCGAGGTCATTTCCTGGCCGTTGTGGAACTTGACGCCCTTGCGCAGTTCGAAGCTGTAGGTCTTGAAGTCCTCCGATGCCGCGGCCTTCGCCGCCAGCATCGGACGGGTCGCGTTCTTGGCGTCGAGCGTGACGAGGCTTTCGAACAGATTGTGGATGACCTCGAGTTCGACGGCGCTCGATGCCATATAGGGATCGAGCGTGCCCGGTCCGGAGACGCTGGCATAGACCAGCGTGCCGCCCTTCTTGGGCTGCTGCGCCTGCGCGCTGCCGAACAAAGCCCCGATGATAAGGCTCAGCGCCAGGACGACGCCCCGTCTTGCAACAAACCGGCTCATTCCCTGTACTCCTACTGGTTCGCCGCTGGCCACGCGCGGCGCCTGAATGTCAAAGCCTCGCAACAACCTTGAAAGCCTCGTCCGTCACCGACAGCGCGAAATCGATGTCCGCTGCGGTATGGGCGAGGGAAAGAAACATGTTGTGTTTTGGATGCATGTAGACGCCGCGGCTCAATGTTTCCTGCACGAAGCGCGAGCCGCGGGCGTAGTCTTGTGTCGTCCTCGAACAGAATCGTCGGCATCTGCGGTGGGCCGCTTTGCCGCACACCTAAATTATAGCGCCGCGCCTGCTCGGCGATGCCGTCGCGCAGCCGCTGGCCCATCCGCCGCATCTGCTCCGGGCCGTTTTCGGCCTGCAGCACGTCGATGGTCGCGAGCGCGGCGGCCATCGAGGTCGCGCCGCACCAGAACGAACCGGTGGCGTAAAGCTGCGCCGCCGCGTCGCGAAACCGGTCATTGCCCATCACGGCCGACAATGCATAGCCGTTGGCGATCGCCTTGCTCCAGGCGCTCAGATCAGGCTGCACGCCGATCTGGTCCCAGCTGCCATGCAGCGTGAGCCGAAAGCCGGCGCGGACGTCGTCTAGAATTAACGCGGCGTCGTTGGCGTCGCACAGCGCGCGTGCGCGCGCCGCGAACGCCGGATCCGGCAATTCCTGATGCTTGCCATAGTCGTGACGGAACGCCGAGACCACGATCGCGGCCAGATCGTTGCCGGCCCGATCCACGGCGGCTTCAAGGCTCGCGACGTCGTTGTAGTCGAAATAGAGGATATGCGCGCGATCCTCCGACATCACGCCGTAGGGATACGGCGTGCACCAGGGAATTGCGCCGTGATAGGCACCGTTGGCGAGCAGCACCTTGCGCTTGCCGGTGGCGCCGCGCGCCAGCGTTACGCAGGTCGTGGTGGCATCGGTGCCGTTCTTGGAGAACAACGCCCAGTCGGCGTGCGTCACCAGGCCGACCAGGCGCTCAGCCAGTTCGACCATGCGCTCAGAAGGGCCGTTCAGACAGTCGCCCTGCTCCATCTGCCGCCGCGCCGCCGCATCGACGGCGGGATGGCGATGGCCGAGCACGACGGGTCCCCAGCTGCACATGAAATCGAGATATTTGCGGCCGTCGACATCCCAGAGATAGCAGCCTTGGCCGCGTTCGAAGAACTGCGGATATCCTTCCGGAAGGCCGCCTGCCCGCATGTGGCCATACATGCCGCCGGGCACGACCAAATTGGCGCGATCACGCAGGCTTCGATCGATGGGGCCGAGCGCGGTGGTCATCAAGGGTCCCTTTCCGGTCGCAGGATATATCATATATTTCAGGTAACAAGCGCGGTTGAGCAGCGAACGGCAGCCGACGAAAAGATTTCAGGCTGCAGCACTGACTTCGCGGCCGATTCCGTCGCCATCACGAAGGCAGCAATTGCTGATGTGACGCGGCGGACGCCTCGATCTTTTCCCACGCGTACAGCATCGGCACCATTTTCCCGGCGGCCCAGGTCGCATTCTGATTGTCGTAGGTCGGACTGCCGGGGTGGCCGGACGCGCCGTGAAACACGATCCACTGGCTGTTGTCCCAGGCGCCGACGTCGAACACGTAGCGCGACAGCGCCGCATAGGTGGCGCGCATGCCGAGGCGTGCGATGTAGCCGGTGCAGAACGGCGTGTCATTGTCGCCGCCAAGCACGCCGCAGGGCTTGTCGAGCAGCGGCGCGTACTCCGGAAAGGCCGTCGACAGCGGATGGCGCAGGATCGGCCGGTGCATGGTGGCCCAGTCTTCCGCCGGGCAATCCTTTGCGGCATCGGCCAGCGCCTGCGCCAGCAATTCGTCCCAGGTCGCACCGGCCAGCAGCGCCGTGTCGCCGGCGCGCAGCAGTTGCGGAACCGTCCACCAGATCTGGCTCTCGCCGAAAATGCCGGGCGGGATCTTTGTGTAGGGGCTATCGGCTACGCCCCGCACGCCGCTTCTGTCCGCGACGAGCTTGCGTCAGCGCGGTCGCGTAATGCGACATAGGCCACCGCCGCCTTCGACCCCGCTTCCATCTCGCCGTCCCAATCGACGATGCGGTCGCGCAACGATGCGGCCGCACCGTCGACGGCGAGGTTGCGAATCCGGTCGCGGAATTCGAGCGCGATGACGCTGACGGTGTCGCGATGGATCGACGCCATGTCCTCCACCGTCGCCTTCTAAAGTTCGTCGAGACGCTGCCAGATGCGGCGCGCGCGATGCGGCGGCATGCTGTCGGTGCCGAAATAGTGCTCGCCGTTTTCCATCACGCGGTTGTTGGCGGTGACGATCGCCTGCCCGGCAGGATCGATGGTGCACGGCATCTTCTCGAACGGGATCAGGCCGTCCCATTCGTGCTCGCCGGTCCAGCCCGGCACCGGCAGCCAGCCATTGGAGCGCGGGCGCACCGGCACCTTTGCGCGCACGCGGTTGCCGATGCGGCCGGTCGTATCGGCGGCGACGAGGTTGTGATCCATCAGGCCCCATTCGCGGCCGGCGTCGTACAATTCCTCGACGGTAGAGCATCGCAGCACCGGAAGCGTGCAGTCGAACGACGTATCCGGCACGGCGAACTGCATCGAGCGCAGCACGAGGCCGGTGCCAGCGGCGGGATCGCCCGCGATGACCGGACCATGCATGGTTTCGACGACGTCGATGGTGACGTCATTTTCGCCGCGCACCGAAATGGTTTCCGCGCGGTGCTTGACCGGCTTCCAGCCGCCCTTGAAGCTGGTGTTCTCGACCGCCGCGTCGAAGCGCTCGATATAGAGGTCGTGAATGTCGACGAAGGCGTGGGTGACGCACCACGCCACCTTGCCGTTATGGCCGAAATTCGGAAATCCGGGCGCGCCGGGCACGGTGAGGCCGATGACGTCGAAGTCGTCGCAGGCGAGATGCGCCTGCGCATACATGCTCGGCATTTCCAGCACGCGATGCGGATCGCCGGCCAGCAGCGGCCGGCCCGTCGCGGTGCGATGCGGGCCCAGCGCCCAGTTGTTGCTGCCGCCGGCGACTTCGGCCTCCTGGCGGTCCTGGCTGCCGAGCAACGCTTCGAGACCCGGCTTCAGGTCGGCGAGCGCGGCGAGATAGCGCTCGCCCTCGGCGCCGGGCGGAATGCACAGCATGTCGTCGCCGCCATCGTCGAACCGCAGCTTCGATATCTGCTCTGCGCCCACGATCGGCAGCGCCGCGGCGCGCCACAGCTTCCACCAGACCGAGCCCATCAGGAATCCGATCTGCCGCATCACCGCGATCGAATGCCACGGCTCCCATGCCGCGGGTTTTGCGCCGAGAATGGCGTATTCCGCCGGCCATGTGCCGAGCGCGATGAACGCATTGACGCCGCGCGCATAGGCTTCGAGCATCGCCTTCGTGTCGCTGTTGAGCAGCGCGAAATCGCGCCGCGAGGCGCCGGCGGTGTCGAGCTGCCGGGCCAGCACATCGCCGGCCAGCGCCGATTTTCCGACCCATTGCGCGTAGCGCCCGGTGCCCCGGCGCAACAGGGCTTCCATCTGCCAGAGCCGGTCCTGCGCGTGGGCGAAGCCGAGCCCGGTGAAGGCATCGAGATGCGAGGCCGCGCGGACATGCGGGATGCCCCAGGTGTCGCGTCGCAGATCGACCTTTCCGGACAGTCCGGGCACCGTCGCCGCGCTGTTGAAGTCCGGCAAATGGCTTTTTGAAGCCGGGTCGATCGTGCCTGATGTCATGACGTCGTCCAGAATGAAGGGTGCGAACAAATCCCGTCGGCGCGTTCGGCGGCGAGCCTTGCCCCAGCGCCAAAGGCCTGTATCCCGCCGCCAGAATATATCATATATCCGGATTGTCACCGGCGGTCAGCGAATGCCCGGCACGCCAACCCCGCATGGCCTATCCCGCCGCCGGCGTCAGGAATTCGAGGCGCATGTTGCCGTCGGCATCCTCCTTGACGACCGCCTGCCCCCTCTCGATCTGCGACAGCAGTTTCACCAGCAGCGCGCCGCCCTCCAAAATGTCATCCTGGATTGCCTGGCGGGCCGCGACGGCATTTCGCTCCTGCAACGCCTCCATCAGGATCAAATGCTGATGACGCCCCGGATAGGTCGGACGCGCGTGCGGATAGAGGAATTTCAGCAGAGGTCCGTTGCGAAGCCAGATGGTCTCCAGGATGGAAACCAGATCTTCGGCTTGCGACGCGCGATAGATCAGGAAATGGAAATTGAAATTGGTCAGCGTGGCGGCCTCGGAGTCACCGTCCTTCTCGGCCTTCACCAGCGCGTCATGCAGTTTTTTGAGCTGCTTGAGGTCGGCGCCCGTCAGCAGCGGCACGGCCTTTTCCGTCGCCAGCCCCTCCAACAACAGGCGGATCTCGCGAAGTTCGCGGTAGCGCGTCAGCGACAAGCGCGTCACGGTGATGGACTGCCCCGAACGCATCTCGAGGCCGCCTTCGCGAACCAGCTGCATGATGGCTTCGCGCACCGGCGTGTCGCTCACGCCCATCGCCTCGGAAAGTTCGCGGATACGCAATCGCTGACCGGGCCAGAACCGCCCGGCCATCAAGGCTTCGCGCAACTGGCCATAGGTGCGCGACGCCAAATTCTCGCGACTGCTCGAAACGAAACCCTTCAAAGCCATATGCCGATCCCGAATGTTGCAATCGCTCCGCGCGCGCCGTTGGTTGAGCGAAGCAGAACAGCGCGCGATGACAGTCGTTGCTTACTAAAAACGCGGTCGCCGCGCACGATGCTTGTCGCGGTCGTTTGTTTTATCATATATCATATATTCCAGTTGAGAAAGTGAAGCTGTTCGATGCCGTCAGATCAACAACCCGCGCGCTGGCTCGCGGATTTCCACGCTGCGCTTGCCGCGCGCGACAAGACCAGACTTCAGATCGCTGTTCGCGGATGAATGCTACTGGCGGGATTTCCTGGCCTTCACCTGGAACATCGTCACGCTCGAAGGCCGCGAGCGCATCTGGAATATGCTGTCCGAACGTTTGGGCGAGGTGAAGCCGGACAAGTGGCAGATCGAGCGGGTCGACGAGCCCGGCGACACAGCCGGCGCCTGGTTCAGCTTCGAGACCGCGGTCGGACGCGGCAAGGGTCATTTTCGGCTGAAGGACGGACGCTGCTGGACGTTCTTCACCACGCTGCGCGAGTTGAAAGGCCATGAACCAAAGCGCGGGCCGACACGCATCGCCGGCACGACGCACGGCGTCGTGAAAGGAGGACGACGAAGCTGGCTTGACGGGCGCAACGACGAGAAGGCCGAACTCGGCATATCGCGGCAGCCCTATTGCCTGATCGTCGGCGGCGGTCAGGGCGGCCTCGCCCTCGCGGCACGATTGAAGCAGCTTGGCGTGCCAACATTGATCGTCGACGCATTGGAGCGACCGGGCGACGGCTGGCGACGGCGCTACAAGTCGCTCTGCCTGCACGATCCCGTCTGGTACGACCACATGCCGTATCTGCCGTTTCCGGATCATTGGCCGATCTACACGCCCAAGGACAAGATGGGCGACTGGCTGGAGGCCTACGCCTCCATCATGGAGCTGGACATCTGGAACGCGACCACCTGCAAGCGGGCTGAAATGGGACGACGCCGCGAAGCGCTGGACCGTCGAGGTCGAACGCGAAGGCCGCACCATCACGCTGAAGCCCGCACAACTGGTTCTCGCCACCGGCATGTCGGGCGTGCCCAACCGGCCGGTATTCGAGGGGCAAAATCGCTTCCGCGGCATTGCGCATCATTCGAGCGAGCATCGGGACGGCGCGCCCTATGCCGGCAAACGATGCGTCGTCATCGGCGCCAACAATTCCGCGCACGATATCGCGGCCGACCTGTGGGAGCACGGCGCTGATGTGACGATGATCCAGCGTTCGCCGACACTGGTGGTCAAAGCGGAAGCGCTGGAGCGTCACGGACGGCCGCTTTATTCAGAAGCGGCGGTGGCTGCCGGTATCGACGCCGACCGGGCCGACCTGATCGCAGCCTCGACCCCCTACCGCATCCTCCCGCAATTCGCGAAACCCGTATTCGATCGCATCAGGCAGGAGGACGCCGCCTTCTACGAGCGGCTCGCGCGCGACGGGGTTCATGCTGACATTCGGCGAAGACGAGAGCGGCATCGGCCTGATGTACGCGCGGCGCGGGGCCGGCTACTACATCGATGTCGGCGCCTCGGACCTGATCATCGAGGGCCACATCAAAGTTAAAGTCCGGCGTGCAGATCAGTCATCTCACGGAAGATGCCGTAGTCATGGCCGACGGCACCACTTTGCCCGCCGACCTCATTGTCTATGCGACGGGCTACGGACCGATGAACGACTGGGCGGCACAGCTTATCTCTCCGGCAGTCGCCGAAAAGATCGGTCTGTGCTGGGGCCTTGGCTCCGATACCGCAAAGGACCCCGGGCCCTGGGAAGGCGAACTGCGCAACATGTGGAAGCCCACGAAACAGGAAGCGCTATGGTTCCAGGGCGGTAATCTGCAGCAGGCGCGGCATTTCTCGCTGTACACGGCGCTGCAGCTCAAGGCGCGGATGGAAGGGATTCCCGCTCTCGGTCTATCGCGCGGACTGAAGGTCTGCACGGCCGGCAGGCTCAGCTGCCCTGCCCGTAGCTACTTCTCGCGGCCGCGGCGCTGACATAGCCGAGCCGGACATCACGCTCGACAAGCTCTCGCGCCCGCAATCGCGCTTCACCGAAGCCGCCGCCGCCTGACGTCTCGAGCCGGATGATGTCGCCAGCTCTCACCATCATGTTGGTGACCTTGGAGCGCAGCGCCTGCCTCTCGCCGTCGCGGATCAAATAAAGCGCACTTGGCGCCGCGGACTCGCCACCCGCCAGACCGAACGGACGGAACTTGAAACGATCGAGATTGGTCGAAAGCTGCGCCATCGGGCAGTCGATCCGCCATTCGCGCCACAGGCCGAGCCCGCCGCGCCATTGGCCGGGACCACCGGTGTCGGTCAGCAAGCCGTAGCCCATGAACGTCACCGGCATGTCGCTTTCGATCATCTCCATCGGGATGTTCGAGTTGTTATGCATCCCGAACGACAATGCCGACGGCCCGTCGGAAACCGGCAGCGCGCCGATCCCGCCGACCTCGATCTCGACGAGAACGCGGCGGCCCAACTCAGGATCGATGGTCTGCAACGTCACGACATAGGACACGGCATAATAGGCTGCCGGCATGCGCTCCGGCACCGCCTGATGCAGCGCGCCGAACAACACCGTGGCCAAGCGGTGACCGATGGCGATGCGATGCACGACGGGCGCCGGCACGGCCGCGCTGACGCACAGCCCGGGCGGCGCCACGATCTTGACGGGACGATAGCACCCTGCGTTGGCCGCGATCGGCACGTCGGCCGAGGCGATCAGCGCATAAAACACCGTCGAGCACGTCGACGACAGCGTGGCGTTGCTCGGTCCCATCACCTGCGGACTGCAGCCGGAGAGATCGACCGTGAGTTCGTCGCCCGCGACCGTCAATTTGGCATGAATGTGGATCGGCGCGTCCGAAATCCCGTCGTCGTCGACATGATCCTCGAATTCGTAAGTGCCGTCGGGAATACGGCCGATCACGGCGCGCATCGCGGCCTCGGAGCGATCGAGCAACTGGCGGGTCGCCGTCTCGAAACGCGCCTCGCCGAGCTTGGCGGCAAGCCGCTCGACGCTTGCCGCGCCGATGTCGAGCGAGGCGAGTTGCGACTGCAAGTCTCCCCAGAGAATGTCGGGCTGGCGGACATTCTGCAGGATGATGGCGCGGATCGGCTCGTTGAGCTTGCCGTCCTCGACGATCTTCACCGGCGGGATTCGCAGGCCTTCCTGAAAGATCTCCGTGGCGCTCGAACCGTAACTGCCCGGCGAGGAACCGCCGACGTCGAGATGGTGACACAACGCGCCGACGAACCCGATGCGCCGGCCGTTGCGAAACACCGCCTTGTAGGCGACGATATCGGGCAGATGCTGGCCGCCGCAGTACGGATCGTTCGAGATGACGACGTCGCCGGGGCCCCATTGGTCAGGCGGAATGTGCTTCGCGAGGATCTCGGTGAGGAAGTAGCTCATCGAGTTGAGATGGCTCGGGATGCGCGCCGCCTGCGCCACGTTCCATCCATCGCGGTCGAAGATCGCGGTCGAGTAGTCGAGCAATTCGCGCACGATGGTCGAGCGGCTGGTGCGCCAGATGGTGACGTCCATCTCGGCGGCGGCGGCGGTCAATGCGTTGTAGATGATCTCGAGTTCGATCGGAGTAATCTCGGCCGTCGCTGCGTTCGCGTTCATCCCTGCCTCCTCGCCACGAGGTGGCCGCTCTTGTCGCGTAGGCAACTCCAGCCCTCCATAAGGAGCACGCTGGTATAGGCCTCCTCGATGACCGCCGGCCCTTCGATCGTCGCGCCCAAAAACACGTCGGCGCGATTCCACACCGCGACGTCGCGCCAGCCGCCGGAAAGCCAGATCCTGCGGTTGCCGATCGGCTTGCCGCTATCGCGCGCCTCCGCCCCCTTCGCGACGGGCTTGGGCAAGCGGCCGATCGCCGAGGCCCGCAACGACACGATCTCGACCGGCGAGCCCGGATTTGAATAGGAGAAATATTGGCGGTGGAGATCGTGAAAATCGGAGAGCAGCGCTGACAGCGCCGCCTCGTCGAGCTCGAGAGAGCGCAACGGCACCGTCAGCTCAAACGCCTGCCCCTTGTAGTGCATGTCGGCGGAGAGTTCGATGTGACGGTCGTCTTGCGGAATCGCGTCGGCATCGAGCCTTGTCCGCGCATCGGCAACGAGGCTTTCAAGCAGCGGCGTGATCGCGCCGAGCTTTTCCGGCGTCGCGTCGAGCACGCGCGAGCGTACGAGGTCGTGCGTCAGGTCCGAATGGAGAATGCCGTAGGCGGACAATGTGCTGGCATTCTCGGGGAATACCACGCGCCGGATCCCCGTTTCGTCAGCTACCTCGAGCGCGTGCAGCCCGGCGGCCCCGCCGAAGGCGATCATGGTGAATTCGCGGGGATCGACGCCCTTTTCGAACAACGACAAGCGGATCGCGGCGCCAAGATTCGCGTTGACCACGGCGAGCAATCCCTCCGCCGCAGGTTCGGTCGAAAGGCTGAGCGGCCCGGCCACCTCGGCATCGATTACGCCGCGGGCCGCCTTCCCGTCGAGGCGCATCCCGCCGCCCAAAAATTTCTCGCCGTCGATCCGGCCGAGCGTGACATTCGCATCCGTCACGGTCGCCCCGGTCCCGCCGCGGCCGTAGCAGGCAGGGCCCGGAGTGGAGCCCGCGCTCTCAGGCCCGACCGTCAGCCGCTTGCCCCGCTGCACCTTGGCGAGCGAGCCGCCGCCGGCGCCGATGGCGCGGATTTCGACCATCGGAATGCGGACCGGCATGCGGTCCACCTCGCCTTGCATGACGACGTTGACGCGGCCGTTGCGCACGACCGAAACGTCAAAACTGGTGCCGCCCATGTCGACGCCGATCAGATTGTCCTCGCCAAGAACCTTGCTCAGCAGCGCGCAGGCCGCGCTGCCGCCTGACGGCCCCGAGAGCAGCAGCCGTACCGGCTCCATCGCCGCGGTCCTCGCGGCACAGACACCGCCGTTCGATTGCACCAGAAGCAGCCGCGGCCGGAACCCTTCGGTCTCCATGCGGTGCGAGAGCTTGTCGAGATATCCCGCGATGACCGGAATCAATACCGCGTTGAGCACGGTGGTCGACGTGCGCTCGTATTCGCGAATCTCCGCGCTCAAGGCGCTCGCGCAGGAGACTTTTAGCGCAGGCCTTGTCTTGGAAAGATATTCGACGATTGCCTGTTCATGCTCTGGGTTGAGGTAGGAATTCATCAGGCAGACGGCAACGCTAACCGGAGCGATCTTGTCGATCGCCACGGCGAGGCTTTCCAACGCCGCCGGCGTCAGCGGCGTCTCGACGCTGCCATTCGCCCGTATTCTCTCCGCGACGCCGATGCGGCAATCGCGCGAGATGAGCGTCGGCGGCTGCTGCGGACTGAGAGAATAGACCTCGCGACGGACGTGGCGGCCGATCTCCAGCACATCCTCAAATCCCGCCGTGGTCACCAGCACCGATTTGGGGAGCTTGCGTTCCAGGATCGCATTGGTGGCGATCGTCGTGCCGTGGAGCAGGAAGCCCACATCCGGAAGTGTGAAATTGTAACGTTCCGCCGCTTCCTTGATTCCGGTCATCAGACCGATGGAAGGATCCTGCGGTGTGGTCGGCGTCTTGTAGCCGACGATCGCGCCCGTGCGGGCGTCGTAAATCTGCAGGTCAGTAAAGGTGCCGCCGATGTCGACCCCGATCCTGACCGGCGCTACGTCGAGCAACGCCACTAGAACTTCCCCAATCCTGATAGACCTTCAGCTTCATCTGCGATCCTACACAGATCGGATCGCGACGCCAGCACGTCATCAAGGCGTTCTGGTGCGCTCTTTGCCCAGTTTGCGAGCATTGGCGAACGCATGGCTGATCTCCGCACGGCAAGAACAGGTTGGCGATCGGTTGGTGCGAATATTGCAACACCTCACGCGGAAGCTGACGCAAAACCCGTCCCGGGATCAGAGGAGATGTTTGTGATGACGCCACGCCATCGGGTGCTAACCGCCATTGCTGCGTGCTGGCTCGGGACGATCGCAACCGCTGATGCACAGCAGAAGATGACCGTCACGATCGTAACCCAGCCCTTCGGCACGCAGCCGCAGTTCACCAAGGTCGATCAACCGCTGCTGCGCGATGGGTTGAAGGCCAAATCGAACGGACAGATCGACGTCAAGCTTTCGGCCTGGCCGGAGATGGGGCTCAATGGCCCCGAAGTGTTGCGCCTCATCCGCGCTGGCCAAGTCGACATCGGCGCGGCCCCGCTCTCGACCGTTTCCGGCGACGTACCGTTCCTCGACGGCATCGATCTGGCGGGCCTGCATCCCGACATCGAACAGGCGCGCAAA
Source organism: uncultured Alphaproteobacteria bacterium (assembly GCA_963783115.1). Classification (GTDB taxonomy): domain Bacteria; phylum Pseudomonadota; class Alphaproteobacteria; order Rhizobiales; family Xanthobacteraceae; genus Bradyrhizobium. The sequence goes on from CAWAMK010000018.1 coordinate 125,005, forward strand.
GCCGCGATCGCGCTCGTCCCCCTTGCCAACAAGGAGCTGGAGAAATTCGGCAGCCAGATCGTCGCGATCTATCCCTTCCCGGCGCAGGTGATCTGGTGCCGCCAGCCGGTCTCCAGCCTGGCCGATCTCAAGGGCCGGAAAATCCGCACCTTCGGCGCCTCGCTCAACGACGTCGTCACCTCGATCGGCGCGCAGCCGGTGTCGATCGGGTTTCCCGAAGTCTACAGTGCGCTCGAGCGCGGCGTTGCCGACTGCGCCGTGACCGGCACGGGTTCGGGCAATGCGGCAAAGTGGTACGAGGTGACGACCAGCATCTACAACCTTTCAGTCGGATGGGCGGTGGCGGCCTACTACGTCAACACGAATTGGTGGAACAAGCTCGACCAGCCGACGCGGGATATGATCTCTGCGACGATGAAGGACGTTGAGAATGCGCAATGGAAGCTCGGCGCCGAGGCCACCCAGGACGGGCTCGACTGCAACGCCGGCAAGGCCGAAGGCTGCAAGATCCACACGCTCGTCAAGGAAAAGCCGATGAAGGTCGTGGAGGCGACGGAAGAGGACAAGGCCACGCTGAAGAAGATCGTGGAGACCACCGTCATCCCCGGGTGGGTGAAGCGCTGCGGCGCGCGCTGCGGCACGATCTACAATGACGTCCTCGCACCGATCACGGGAGTGAAATTCACCGCGAACTGACGAACAGCACGGTGGAGAACCCCATTCGATGTCAGATGCCGTGAACGAACGTGGATCCCGAATAGCCATGCGTGGAGCGGAATATCCGCGAGCCGTACGAAAAGCCGCGACTGCGATCGCGGCGTTCATGAACTACGTAGCAGGATGGAATTTCATCTTCTGCGCCGCGTTCATCACGATCGATGTGGTCTGCCGCAACTTCGGCGGCTTCTCGTCGAGCGCCACCACCGAGATCACCAGCTACATGCTGGCATTCGGCCTGGCCTGGGGGCTGGCCCATGCGCTGGCGACGCGATCCCACATTCGCATCGACGTGCTGGTCAACCGCCTGCCGATCGGCATTCGCCAGTATCTTCACGCGTTCGCCCTGGTGCTTCTGACCGCATTGGCGCTGTTTCTCGCCTGGTGCGCATGGCTGTTGGTCGGCGAGAGCATGCTGTTCAACGCCAAGGACACCAGTGCGCTGGCGATTCCGCTCGTCGTGCCCCAGGGCCTGTGGGCGATCGGCGTCACGATGCTCGCGGTGTTTGCGGTCGTGCTGCTGCTGGAAATCGTGTGCCTGTTGATCGCGGGCGATGCCGCCGAGATCGACAGGCTGCTCGGTCCCCGCGGATATCAGGAAGAGACGCAGGAAGCGCTGGAGGCGGTCGGCCTGGCCCCCACCCGAAGCGCCGATCGAAGGGACGCGTAACCGTGATTGCCATCATCTTCCTGCTCGTCATGCTCGGCCTCGCCATCTTTGCAGCGAGCCAGGGTGCGGCGGCGCTGCCGATCGGCGAAATCATGATGCTGGTCGGCCTGTTCCTCGTGTTCTTCGGATCGGGCGTCTATATCTCGGTGGTGCTCGGCGCGCTGGCATTGCTGTCGGGGTTCATGTTCTCCGACCGCCCGTTCTGGCTGTTCCTGGGCCAGGTGATCTGGGCGCCGTCGTCGAGCTTCGTGCTGGTCGCCGTGCCGCTATTCCTGCTGATGGGCGAGATCCTGCTGCGGTCGGGTCTATCCGAGCAACTCTATCGCGCGCTCAATGTCTGGATGCGCCGCTGGCCGGGCGGTCTGCTGCATACCAACATTGCAGCCTGCGCGGTGTTCTCCGCAATCTCGGGGTCGAGCGTGGCGACCGCCGCCACCATGGGTTCGGTCGCACTGCCCTACTTCGAGAAGAAAGCCTACAGCCAGCGCATGGTGCTGGGCTCGCTCGCCGCCGGCGGCGCGCTCGGCAATTTGATCCCGCCTGGCATCACTTTCATCGTCTACGGTCTGATGACCGAGACATCGGTCGGCAAGATGTATATCGCCGCGATCGTTCCGAGCGTGCTCGTCTGCCTGCTGTTTTTCGCCGTCATCTTCATCCATGGCCTGCGCACGCCCAACAAGGAAGTGCTGCCACCGATCACCGCGCAGGAACGGTGGCGAAGTATCGTTGACCTCATGCCGACGGCGCTATTGATCCTGATCGTGCTCGGGACGATCTATGGCGGCATCGCGACGCCGACCGAAGCCGCCGCGCTCGGCGTGATCGCCTCGCTCGTGTTCGCCTTCGTCGCCCGCAAGCTCAGCTTCAAACTCTTGAACGAGTCGGCGGAGGCCACCGCGCGCAACACCTCGATGCTCGGCCTGATCCTGTTCGGCGCCTACATGCTGAACTTCATCATGACGCAACTGCGCGTGCCGCAATCTTTGGCGGAAATCGTCAGCGTCCTGCCGTTGCCTGCCTGGGCGATCATGCTGGTCATCATCGGATTTTATCTGGCGCTCGGGACTTTCATGGAGGGCTTCTCCATGATCATCACGACGATCCCGGTGGTGTTTCCGGTGGTAAAGGGCCTCGGCTATGACCCGATCTGGTTCGGCGTCATCGTCACCATGCTGATCGAGATCGCCATGATCAGCCCGCCGGACGGAACGGTGATGTACGTCCTGCAGGGCATGCGGCGCACGCCCGGGCCGATCACGGATGTCTTCAGCGGGGTGATGCCCTTCGTCGGCGTCTACATGCTCGCCGTTCTGATCCTGCTGCTGTTCCCGGGTCTCGCTCTCGTGCTCGTGCCCCGATAGGGCCGACGAAGGGCGATTCCCCGATCAGTTGGAGATCGTCGCGGACACGGCCGCTGTGCTCGAGACGGGCGCGTCCACCGGGCTGACCCGGCGGCCTGCGACGACCATGACGGCACAGACCACGTAAAAGCATACGCCCAGGGCATACGTGCTGGCGATGCCGAACTGGATCGAGAGCGCCACACCCAGCACCGACGCCAGCATGGACGTAATTCCGTTGGTGCTCCAGAAGAACGGCAGAAGCCGGTCAAGACGGCGCCAGATACTGAGGCCGAGCGGAAACATCATCCCCATGCAGAATGCCGGAGGCGCCAGCAGCAGGACCGACAACAGAATGCGCATGTCGGTTGCCTGAGACCGGGCCCAAATGATGACCAGCGGGGTAAGCAACCCTGCCGCCACCAGCGTGATCATGAGTGCTGTGACCCTGAGGACGATCGCGCGCGGCCGAGGAAGCCCCGCACCGACCGTAGTGCTGCCGAGCCCGCCGAAAACGAGCAACGTGAACAGTACGACGCTTAGCCCATAGACTGGATGTCCGAGAAAAACCATCAGGCGCTGCATCTGCGATATTTCGATCAGCATAAAGCCCATTCCGATCGCGCTGAAATACGCCACCGGCAGCGATAACGCCGATACCGGCATTTGCCTCGCAAGGCGAAGGAACGGCAGCAGCACATAATATCCGCAAGCACCAAGCGCGATGATCATGAGCACGCCGGTGACTCCGAACGCAGCATTCAACGACTGCCAATCGTTCGGACTCAGGAAATCGCGCATGCGCGACGTATAGAAGAAGAACGGACTATCATCCGTGGAAGCAGAAATATTTTCGGGCAGCGAATCGAGGAACGCCTGGTCCGCCTTGTCGGACAGCAAGGTAGAGGTAACGGTATCGAAGCTGATGTCCGGCCCCAGCATTATCTTGAAGCCTTGTGCCTGCAGCCTCGCACGGGCCGCTTGCCATTCCGCGTCGGTGAATGCGTCAGGGCGGCTGATCACCGTCACGATCTTGCCCACGTTGACCGCGATGACGTGACGCCGCAGCTCGACCGCCGGCACGCCCGTGCGCTGCAGTGCGCTCGCGGCAATCGCGATCAGCCGGTACAGTTCGCCGCGATGCTTGTCGTCGGTGTACCAGCGCGACACCGACAGCATCCCGCCGGACTTGAGCGCGCGGTAGAAGTCGCCCCACGCCTCCACGGTATAGAGACGGTTCTCGGTGAGCGTCAGGCCTCCGGCGACGGTAGCCGCCCAGGTATCGATCAAGGAGATCTGCACCAGGTCGTACCGCTCCGGCGAGTGATTGATGTAGCTTCGCGCTTCGGCGTTCACCAGCGACACGCCGGGCTGGCGATCGAGGTGTCCGGAAAAATCGGCGAACTTTTCGGTAAGCACCTCGAAGATCGCCGGGTTGATCTCGATGCCCCGGATTCGGCTGGCGCCGAAGTACAGCCCCGAAAGAATATCGCGGCCGCCTCCCACGCCGACGACCGCAACGTCGGCCGCCGGTTGAACCAGGTAGGCGGCATTGATGACGTCGTCCTTCAGGTAGGCATGCTTGCTGATATCGCCGTCAAACCTCGTGATGACGGTGGCGGCGTCCGCATCGATATCCATGTAGTATTGGTCAACCCGGGTGTCGGGCTTGTGGGTCAGTCCCCAGCCGAACGGGGATTTATCGGCCAGTTCGCTCACTCTCACCCGTGAATAGGTATTCCAGCGCTCGAACAATGTGCCGGTCTGCACGGAGCCCTTGGCCCAGAACACGCCGAGATGGCTCTTGCCGGCCAGGTCCAGACCGGTATGCAGCGTGGCCGCCGCAGCCAGCGTCAATGCGACGGTGCCGCTCAAACGCAGGCTCCGCACGTCGTTGCTGTTCCGTACGACGATCCAGCCAACCCCGGCCGCGAATGCCCCGATCCACAACGCGGCGCTGACGGGATCGATCACCAGCAATACGCCTATCATTCCAAGGCATCCGACGGCGGCTCCCAGGAGATCGGTCGCATAGAGCCATCCGCCGGAATATTGCAAGCGCGTCAACAGCAGCGTGATGCAAACGCCGCCTTCCGTGAAAGGCCACACGAAAGCGATGATCGCAACGGCGAGAACGACGGTTATGTCGGCGTACGGCAGGAGCGGCGCGCACAGGAACAGGATCATTGCGCCAACGCTGCTGAGGGCGAACCACGAAGCATGACGGGCAAATTCGATATCGACCCGCTCGGGCGCATAACGTGCGGGCTTGCCGTACACCTCCATCGCCCCGCGGGTCAGTCCGAGCATGGCGAGCGAAATGGCGGCAAACGCGAAATGATAATAGAGTATGACGCTGAAAAAGCGCGTTATCAGTATCTGATAGGACAGCGTCGCGGACGCCAGCACGAACATCGCCAGGTAATGGCGACCGTAAACCCTGGATATGGATTGCAAGACCGCGCCCTCTTTGTGGTAGCCCCAACGCGTTCCGCCGGGCTGCGCCTCGACCCGTTCGCGCACTACGTGTGCACAACTTGGATGTAGCTGCTTAATAGAACGTTGAGGTGCTCATAAAGATCGAATATTCGCGCGCATTTTATGCGTATTCCCTTAATGATTGCGTCAATGGGCGAGGCGTGGATCGGTATATCCGCAAGCGACAAAACGCGAGCCACCAGCGCATGCTGCTGACATTCGATATCCTCGGCATGCCCCGCTAAGGCGACGGCATCGAGCGATATCGGTTTCTGATTTGCTTCGTAAAGCTATTCCGGCCGATAATGCACCGCTGATGCACGAGGATATCCCGGGAAGTTGGACACCGCTTTGACTCTTGCAGCCAAATCCAACGAGCGGATCCTGGGACTGCTGAGCGCGGCCGGCGTATTCTGCATCTGGTCAGGCTTTCTCGTCTTCTCGAGGGCCGGCGTGCAGTCCGGCCTGACACCCTTCGATTTGACGGCGCTTCGGTTCCTGGTCGCCAGCGCCCTGGTTCTTCCGTTCGCCATGGCCTGGTGGCCGCGCCACCTGCCGCTGCGCGCAACGCTGTCAATGTCGGTCTTCGGCCCCGGCGCGCTGTATAGCGTTTTGATGTATTTCGGATTGAAGAATTCGTCGGCCGCCTACGGGGGAGTGTTCGCTAACGGCACGCTACCGATTTTCACCATCCTGCTGGGCTTCTTTTTCGCACAGCAGGTACCGTCCCGGCGGCAACTCATGGCCGTTCTCATCCTCGTCGTCGGCGCGGTTCTTATTGGCATTCCGGGCCTGCGCAACGGCGGCAACAGCGTGGTGTCCGCCATTGCGCTCTTCCTCGCGGCGTCGGCTGTGCTTTCGATTTATTTTTTGGGCGTGAGGCACTGGCAGGTCGAACCGCGCCAGGCGCTGGCCATGGTCAGCCTTCCGAACGCAATGCTTTTCCTGCCGATCTGGTTTTTCTTTCTTCCCTCCACCATCCACGATGCGCCGTGGTCCACGGTGCTGCTTCAGGCCGCCTTCCAGGGCTTGGGACCCGGCTTCCTTGCGGTCATCCTGTTCTCCATTTCTGCACGGATTCTCGGGCCAATGCCCTCGGCCGGATTGGCTGCGTCGGTACCGGCAAGCGCAACGCTGTTGGCGATACCGGTCCTTGGGGAGATTCCAACAGACATCGAGTGGGTCGGCATCGCGATCGTCACTGCGGGGCTCGTTCTGCTCCTCAGCGGCAAATCCGAAAGCAGCGGCCTGTCCAGGTAGCGGTGGCGGGCAAGGACTGACGACCAGCGCCTTCAACGCATCCGATCCGAGGCCGGCACATTGTCCAACGCCCGCATGAGTGGCACTGACAATTCAGTCTATGTGCGTGACGTCACAGCACGCCCGAATATTTGATTGAAGTTTTCATCAAACTCTCGCGGCCCTGCTTACTCGAACTTTATTCCTGGCGCTTTAGTCCACAGTTGAAGTTCCCATCTGAGGAACAAAAACGCGCCGCCGCCACAAGTCGGTCAAATCTTCCTGTCCATTACCAACGGATCGCTCGAGTGTTCATTCGTATCGCCATGATTTGCGCCCCGACAGGCTCAATTGACTCAAGCTCTATCCGGCCTGAATAGAAATAAATCTGACCGCGCGAATCGATCGAATTATTGGGCCAGATAGCGCGGATCGTGTGGTTTGAAGGGACTAAACACGGACTGCGCGATCGCGAATGGATGGCGCTGCGTTTTCTTTCCCGCGCCAACCGCTTCTCCAGGACGCCCTCGGCGCTGGCGAGTTTCGTCGGTACGACCAGGGGCACCGCGTCGGTGCTCATCGACGAGCTTGAACGGCTCGGATACCTGGAAAGGAAGCGTTCCGCCGAGGACAAGCGCTCGGTGATGCTGAGCCTCACGCAGAAGGGCAAGAAAGTCCTGGTGCGCGACCCCGTCAATGTTCTCGTGGATGCGATTGCCGCGCTCGATGATGACGGCATGATCCGCCTTCGCGACGCGCTCCGGCATGTGCTGGATCAATCTGACGTGGCCGAGCAGAAGCGGCATGCCGACGTTTGCAAACGGTGTATCTTCCTCAGGGAAGACCGCGTGTCTACCGAGAGCAGGATGTCGGCGGAGTTCACCTGCCGCCTGTTTCGCGCAGCGATCGCAGAAGAAGAGATCGAATTGCTGTGCACCAGTTTCGAGCATCACCGGCAATAGCCGGCGGTTACGGCATCCCCTTGCGGGCAGAATAGATCGCTCCGCCGCTGGACAGCACGACCAGGCGCCCATTCTCGCTAACGATCTCCTCGATACGACCGAGCCCGGGCACTTGTTGTCCGAGAACCGCTTCGACGACACCATTTGGTCCCTGCAGGATGGCAACTCCCTCGTAAGCTTGGCGAACCGCCCAACCCTTGACCGCCTTTCGAGCTGCCGACGCACGCTCAGGGGGAGAGGCCGAACCGGTGAACTCGGGCACGGAGGCTGCCGACGCCACCAGCGGCATCGAGGGGACCGGCGGCTGAGGTTGCGAGGCAGCCAGCGTTGGAGTCTGCGCCTGCGACTGGGCAAGTCTGTCGAGCCTTGCTGTCGAGGACGAGCTTGCCCGCTCGATGCGGTCGAGATTCTCAGCGAACCGGCCGAAGCGATCGTTCGTCGCCTTGCTCGAAAGGTCGACGGCAGTGCGCAATCCATCGAGATTTTCCGAGACGCCCGCCACCTGCTTACGCAGCTGGACGACCGTTTCGCGCAACATCCTGATCTCGGCGTTTGCCGCAACGTTGGTTTGACCCGGCTGCGTGGCGAGATAGGCGATCACACCCGTGCAGGCGCTGACGACCAGGCCCACGGCGATCGCCACCGTCGCGAGCGGGACGACCCAGGTCGGACGGGGCGCCGGGGGCTTGGCCACTATCATGGCCGGCCGCACCACCGCCGGCGCAGGTTTCGGTATCGCCATCTTATCCAGGCGGGCCTTTGCGCGAATGCGTTTCAACCCTTCGAGCGCCTCCTTGGCGAGGGCTTCGTCGGCTGCTGCGACTGTTGGGCCCTTCGCGCCGGCCACAGGCTCGGCTGCTCGCGTCGAACCATCGTTCGGCTCGCGCGCCTCCGGAGCCTGCTTCGCCGCCCCGGAAAGATCTGAGGTCCTGATGGGACGAGCCTTGCCGTCGGACAACATATGAAATGCTCCGTTCGAATCGATCATGCTCGGGCGAGGCTAGTTGCCGAAGCTTATCCGAAACCGGTGTCCAGCACGCCGTCGACCACACGCGGCGACACCGACCGCCATCGTTCCGCCATGCGCAACATGCAAAGGTGCTACTCGAAAGCCACACTCCCGCCAAGATTGAAGAAATTTGAGCCGCGCGACGTCACCTGATTAAGGTTGCCGCACCGCGAGCGTACTCCCGGCGGCAACTCCGGAATCGAAAAACAAATCAACGGCCCGGCTTTGAAATACTGTTGAAAACAGCTTCAATTCCGCAGTCGCGAAGAAGATTAGCTGCGGGCCAACCAAATCTACTTTGAATGCCAAATCAACTAGTGCGCATCACGATACGAACAAACAACCGGCTAAGAACAAACAGCAACAAGCCGGCTTACCAAGAGGTTCGTTTCGCGCGCTTGATAACGAATCGCCAACCGTTACGGTTTTAGGCAAGTGATTCTCGCCTGGTGGCGAGGAGATCGACACAGACCAGCGGTGTTCGGACGCGATGAGCAATTTGGCGCAACTGTTCTAGATCGTTTCTCAAAACGCTCCGCGAGGTGATCTGCAAGCACCCGCCGAGCCCCACGTTGTAGCGTTCAGTATCAAAGTCGAAGTAGCAGGCCTGCGAGCGCAGGCACTGAATGCGTAAGGCTGCCCTGCGGATATCTCAAACAGAACAATCCTTCGCAGGAAGAATGTCGTCAAACAACATGGCTGCTAGTCCGGGTCCAGGCATAACAACAACTTGCCGGCCGGGTTTCCGAAACAGGGGCAAAAGACTGATGTATATCATCGTTGATGACCGCGAAAATGTCGCCGACAGCTACGTTCGAGGGCTGGTTCGTGAAGGCGTATCATCGATCGCCTTCTCCTCCAGCGAATTCTGGGACTGGCTGCAATCTGCGAGCGAGGCAGACCTGGCAGCGGTCGACGCTTTCCTGGTGGGAGAATTCGACGCGCGCGGAAGCCTTCCGCGGGCGGTGCGCAGGCGATCGTCGGCTGCCATCATCGCGGTGAGCGGCCACAAGATGCTCAAGAACACACTGGAGCTGTTCGAGGCCGGGGTAGACGACGTCGTGCATGTTCCGATCCATCTGCGCGAGATTCTCGCCAGAACTGCGGCGATCGCGCGCCGCAGGATGAGCGATCTGCCGCGGCCATGCGAAACCCGTCTTCAGGTCTTCTTCAACGGCCGCGATCCTGAAATCGCCGGCCATGCCCTCACCCTGCCTCGCCGCGAGCTGCGCATCCTCGAATATATGGTCGGCAACCACGGCAAATGGATCACCAAGACGCAGATATTCAACGCGGTCTACGGCATATTCAAGTCGACGTTCGACGAGAGCGTGATCGAGAGCCATGTGAGCAAGCTGCGCAAGAAGCTTCGTGATCGACTGGGCTTCGACGTGATCGTGGCTCGGCGGTACGTTGGATATCGGCTGGATATTCCGGCGCGCGACGCCATCGAGGTGCCGATGCAGGATCTCGGCGATGTCGGCATGCTCCTCAACAGAGCCCATGCCCTGCCGGCGGCGTACTCCGCCGGCAGCTAGAGCGCGACGAGAATGAGGGGTTTGGTTGGGGTTGGTTGGTTTGCTTACCCGCCCCTCGAGGGGCGGGTGAAGGCTTCGGCCTCGCTCTGTCAGGCGGGAGGAAGTTGACGCGAGCTCGACAGCGCTGGAATGGCACACCCACAGCTACGGCTTGCGCTGGAATTCTTCCCTGGAGACGTAGTTGAAATCCTCGATGAGGACGTCCTGCACGACGTCGGCCTGCATCCGCTCGTTGACGCGCTGCTTGATGGCTGCTGTGAGGATGGACAGATCGTAGCGGGCAAGCTTCCTGAAATCCAGCCGCTCATCCGCATAGATCCTGCGAAAGGCTTCATCGACGACATACGGTTCCGGCGGAACGGCGAGCTGATGCATGGTCTTCGCCTCGACCGTATAGGCGAACCGTGCAACGATATAGCCCTGTACCGCGCCGTTCTCGACCATGGGCACGCTCAGCACCCGCGTCTTCAGATGTTGCAGGCCTTCGAGATATTCTTCCTTCGCGGAGAGCGCGCTGCCATTTTCCTTCCAGTAGGCGACGGCATAGCTTGTCCCTGCCGTGAGAATGCATACCCAGAGCCCGGCCAGCACCAGTCTGATCATTTGCTGTCTCGCGAGGTCCGGGCATAGGTGCCGTCCAACTCGGCCTCCCTGATCGCCCTCACGATGATGGTGGCCACTTCGCGCACGGCGTCGTAGTGCATCTCCAGGATTTTGCGGTTTCGCTCGAGCTTCTGACGCAACCGCTGCACTTCCTCCCTGACCTCCGCCTCGCCACCAAGATAGATCTGCGCCCGCATCAGGCGAACGAATTCCAGCATGCTCCGGCTCTTCCGCGCGCTAAAGTCGTCGAAGTCGATCTTCGTTCCGGTCTCGAGCGCGACCGTTTCTTCCTCCACCACATTCTCCAGTCGTCGGATCGCCGCCAGCAGGCCTTGCACCTCGTCCGATCTTGCGCCGCTGGCCTCCATGGCTTTGCCGTCCACATCCGGCACGTGCACGGGCAACGTCGTCCCATCCCGGCCTTCGATCGGCATGTCGAATGGTTCGGCCATCACGGCCATTGCACTGTTATCTATCTGCATTGGAAAATCCCCCAGCTTTCGAACCCGAAGCTCATCATCCCGCCTTTTGTGAATTGTCCCGCGCCGCCGGATGCGCAGCAGCGAGTTGCTTGGCAATGCCGATGCCTTTGCCCTGCGCAAGCTGATTGCCGAGCTGTTCCGCCATCATCGACCGCCAGACGGTGCCGGCCGTTCCCTTTCCGAAAAGGTCCTCCGACTGCTTCGGAAGCATCGTCTCGACGAAGACCTGAAGAACGAAGGCCTCGAACTTGCGGTACACCTCTGTCGGAGATGAAGCCTTGATCACCTGCACCGGCGCGGCCACGTTCGGCGACCCCGGCTCGGATGGCGCGGCCTTCGCCGTCGATTGATCCGCAGCGGCACGCGCCGTTGCAGCGGCCTTGGCTGACCTCTCCGTCCATTGTGGCGGCAAAACCGGCATCGGGGGACTTCAAGGCATCCAGTTTCGCGGTCGCTGCGCGCTGCGTCGCCGGATCCGCGGCCTCCAGGACGTCGAGAACAACATCAGGTGTGGGTGTCACGATCATTCTTTTGAATCCAGCTAGTCGGTCGTCGCCGTCCGGTCACGTATGCCGGCGTGCGCACCTGTCGTTTCCTCGAGCGCACGCCTTTCCGCATCCCGAAGGCTGGCGGCCGCGGCCGCCCTCGCGATCTGTTCCAGATGCTTCACACGGCGGTTTTCTGCCTGAACCTGGTCGAGCTGCCGCGATGCCTGGGCCTGAACCGCACGAGCCCCCGCGCCGGTCGTCGTCAAGCGCCGTGCGATCGATGCGCTGGACGAGCCCGTCGGCGGCCGCATCTCGTTGAGCGCCGTGACCAGATAGGCTTCCTCCTCCTGCAGGCTCTGCTCCTGTTGCCGCAATTGCGCGAGCTGCCACTCGGACAGCCGGAGCTGCAGCTTCATGAGCGAGACCATCCGACCAAGCTTTTCAGCGCGCGATTTCATGTCTGGTCAGTCCGCCACCCAGGACGAGACGCCGATCATGAACTGCGTCAGCAGCTCATCGCTCGTGAGGTAGAGCAGCATAAATCCGCCGAACATGACAAAGGGCACCGAGATGAAATAGACGGGTATCGCCGGCGTCAGCTTGTTGATGAGGCCGATCGCGAGATTGACGATGACCGAGTAGACGACGAACGGACTGGTGATCCGCAGCGTCAGCACAAAAGCCTCCGAGAGACGGTTGAGCACCTGCGCCAGCGCCATGTCCCCGCCGAGCTTGTCGCCGGGATGCCAGACATCGTAGGAGTTCATCAGCCCCCGCAGCACCAGCCAATGCTGGTCCGTCAGGAAAAACAGCGTGGTGACAGCCGCCATGATCAGCGGGACCAGAGCCGGCGCCGGTTCGACATCGCCGGCCTGCGTTCCAGGGATGGTGCTCAACCCGATCGCGTTCGTCGCGGCCGTTGCCATGGTCTGAAGCGCCAGAAAGAACACGCGTCCGCCAAGACCGATGACACTTCCGATCAGGAGCTCGGTGCTGATCAGCAACGCCAGCCTGGGCGGCGAAGCATCGGCCAGCAGCGGCCGAAGCGTCGCTGCCAGCAGGGGCGCGAGCGCGAAGCTGGTGACGATCGCGATGAACAGGCGGACCTGGGGAGGAATGTTGAGGCTGGAGAAGCCCGGCACCAGCATCAGGCAGGCGCCGATCCGGCAGAACACGATGAAGGTCGCCAGAATGCTGTCGGCGAGGCCGCTGATCACGAAACCGCCCCAAGCGATCTGATTTCAGTGCTGCGTGCGACCTCGACATGCGACAGGATCGGCAAGGTCGGGAATACCCGCTCCAGGATCATCCGGACATAGGGACGGGCTTCCGGGGTCACCGCCAGCACGACGCTGGTTCCTCCTTCCGTGAACTTCCGGACCGCGGCGCTGGCCTCGGTCGCGAATTGCTCGATCAACCGCGGGTCCGCGTCGAATTCGACGACGTCGCCCTTGGCGTCGCGCTTCAGGTTCTGGTGGAACGCGAGGTCCCAGCGGTTGCCGAGACGGACGACGTTCGAGCACGCCGTTGTCGGAAAGATCGCCACAGATCTGCTGTGCGAGACGCATCCGGACATGCTCGGCGACCTGCTCCGAGCGCCTGACATGCGGCGCGATCTCGGCGATCGCCTCGAGGATGAGATGAAGATTCCTGATCGATACACGCTCGGCCAGCAGAATCTTCAGGATCGCGAGCAACCCCGAGTAGGAGATTTGCGACGGACAGAGATCATCGACCAGCCGCCTGTATTCCGGATCCAGCCGCTCCAGCAGCGCGCGCATGTCCTTGTAGGACAACAGCTGGGCGAGGTTTGCCCGGATGACCTCGCTCAGATGCGTGAGCAGCACCGATAGATTGTCGACCGGCTTGCAGCCCTGCCGTTTGACTTCTTCCGTGAAGGCTTCCGTCACCCACAGCGCCTTCATGCCGAAGGCCGGCTCGATCACCTCGTCGCCGGGCACATCGGGCTTGCCGTCCTGGTCCACCAGCACGAGCACTTCGCCCAGCCGGAGCTGACCGTGAGCCACCCGCGTGTCGTGAATCCGGATCTGGTATCCCTTGGGATCGATCGACAAATTGTCGGTGAGCTTGATCTCCGGAATCACGAAGCCGTACTGCTTGGCAAATTTCTTGCGGATCTTGCTCACCCGATGGGCGAGTTCGTTGCGGGAGCCCAGCAGATGAACCGCAAGCTGGCTTCCCAGCGAGAGCTCGATCTCCGCGGTCTTGAGCGATTCCTTGACCGTGTCCTTGGCCTCGGCCTGGGCCCGCTCGTCGGCCTTGCGCGCCTCCTCCTTCTGCTGCTCGGCCGCCCGCCTCTTCGGCAGCGAGTAGCCCACGAATGCCATGACGCCGCCGAGCAGCGCGAACGGCACGAGCGGCAGCCCGGGCATCAGCGCCAGCACGAACATCATCAGGGCCGCCGCCGACACCGCGCGGGGATAGCCGCCGAGTTGCCGCAGCACCGCCTGCTCGGCCGATCCCCTGGTTCCGCCTTTCGAGACCAGCAGACCGGCCGAAAGCGACACGATCAGCGCCGGCATCTGCGTCACGAGGCCGTCGCCCACGGACAATTTGGTGTAGACGTCGGCCGCCCGGCTGAGCGTCAGGCCATGATGCGTCACACCGATGATGATGCCGCCAAAGATGTTGATCGCCGTGATGATCAGGCCGGCGACGGCGTCGCCGCGCACGAATTTCGAGGCACCATCCATCGCACCGAAGAACGCGCTCTCTTCCTCGAGCTCGCGGCGCCGGCGCTGGGCTTCCTTGTCGTCGATCAGGCCCGCGGAGAGATCCGCATCGATCGCCATCTGCTTGCCGGGGATGGCGTCCAGGGTGAAGCGGGCGCCGACCTCGGCGATGCGGGTCGCGCCCTTGGTGATCACGACGAAATTCACCGTGACCAGGATCGCGAAGATGATCAGGCCGATGACGAAATCGCCGCCCATGACGAACTTGGAAAAGCCCGCAACGACGTAGCCGGCGGCGTGTTCGCCCTCGCCGCCGCGCGACAGGATCAGGCGGGTGGTGGCGATGTTCAGGGCGAGCCGCAGGATCGTCGCGATCAGCAGCACGGTCGGAAAGGCCGAGAAATCGAGCGGACGCTGGATCCACAGCGCGACCATCAGGATCAGCGCCGACAGCGCGATCGAAACCGCAAGGCCAAGGTCGATCAGGATCGACGGGATCGGCAGGAACAGGATCGTGAGCATGGTCACGATGCCGCCTGCGAAGAAGACGTCCGCACCGAGGCGTCGCTGGGCTGGCAGGGGTGCAGTGAGCGTATTGGGCATGGGTCACCGGCGCAATGCGGTCATGCGCAATCTGCCGCGCAAAGCTTACGCGAGGGTGGCGACGGCGGCGCCGAGCATCAGAATCCGTGCTCGATCCGCGAATAAACCATCTCGGTGAAGGCGTAGAGATGCGCGCCGATGAACGAGCCGGAGACGGCCACGACCAGGAGAATGACGATGATCTTCGGAACGAAGGTCAGCGTCACTTCCTGGATCTGGGTCAGCGCCTGGATCAGGGCGATGATGGTGCCGACGAGCATCGCGGCGCCGACCGCGGGCCCGGAGGCGACGATGATGGTCCAGATCGCCGCCTGGACCATATCGAGGGCGTCTCGCTCGTTCATGACTGGCTGATCGTGAGGCCGGGCCCGACCGCGACCTTCGTGCCGTCTTCGAGCGTCGCAATGGAGCCGTCGCTGTTGATGGAAATCGAAACGACCTTGCCGCTGAAGCTCGCGCCGGTCGCATCGGTGAAGCTGACGGTCTTTCCGATCAGCCCGTCGGCCTGCGACAGCGACTGCGACGACAGCAGCGCATCCAGCTTCGCGTTGGTCTGCATGGCCTGCTCGACCGTCGACAGCTGCGCGAACTGGCTCATATATTGCGAGGTGTCCATCGGATTGGTCGGATCCTGGTTCTTCATCTCGGCGACCAGGAGCTGCAGGAAGGTGTTGTAGTCGACGCTGTTGGTCGACGTGGTCGTCGTGGACGAGGTCGCCTGTGATCTGCGCTCGTATCGGTCGCGCTGGTAACGTTCATTTGCCCCTCCGCTGTCAGGCAGCCTCGAATGGAAGATCGGATCGCGGTGCCGGACAGGATCGCCTGCTCCACCGGGAACAGCGCCCGGATCCGCTTCAGCGCCTCGTAGTAGCGGTTCGCCCCGACCAGCTCGTCGATCGCCTCCAGGCCTTCGAGCATCTCGCTGGTTCTCGCACACTGCTTTCAGTGCGGCGTGATGCTGCCCATAGAGCGCGGCTGGCATCCTGATGATCCGTCGGGTTCATCAGCATGAGCTGGACGATGAAATAGAGCTGCCGCAGCGCCGTGGTGGCGTCGGCCGCCTGCATGACCTGACCTTCCAGCAGGAACATCACGTCGTTGACGAGCTCGATCGCGACCTTCCGGTCCACGCGCAGCACCGCTCCGTTGACGTAGATCAGCTCTCCCGCGCGCAAGGATACCTTCATCAGAAGCGCGTCCCGGATCAGGCTGTTGATTTCGATGAGCGGCATCACGTCGTTCGACCTCTCCTCGCCGCAGGCGGTCGGCCTCTTTGACGATCCACAGGCCGATCGAAATGATGTCGGCGCGCAGCTTTTCGGGAAACCCGTTTTCCGGATGCGCGAGGTCCTCGATGAGGATGGTCCATAGCCGCCGGATGTAGAGCAGGCTTTCGATCAGATCCTCGTTGCTGAAGGCGCCCTTGTGAAGCCGCTCCAGCCGGTCGATGCCGAGACTCAAGGCTTGCCGCTCGCGCGACCGCGCCTCGTGACCGCTGTCTTCGACGACCGTTTCGTAGGCGTCCCAAGTCATCTGGACCACTCTGCGCAGGAAACTGAATGAGAGAACAACGGCTGCATCCCTGCCCTAGAGGTAGTTGATGAGGCTGATCTTCTGCAGCCGCGCGGTGAGCGCGAGCGCCGTCTCGATCTGGTTCTGCAGGGCATTGACGCGGACCGACGCCTCGGATGGATCGACTTCCTCCATGGCGACGACCTGATGGTTGAGAATGTCGTGCTGGATTTTCAGTTTGTCCGTGGCGCCGGACACCCGCTGCTGGATCGCGCCGACGCTGCCGCCGAGCACGGCGAGATCATAGATGGCGCCGCTGACGAGACTGATGGCCTTGTCCACGACGGTCTGGAACGTGGCCTGGCTCAGGCCCGCGTTACCGAGATCGGTCAGCATGGTGTAGGCCTCGGCAAGCTTGCGGAAGCCCGGCTGGTTGGCGCTCACGGAGGTGTCGACGACCTCGGTCGTGGAAATGCGGCTGGTCAGCGTCTGGTCGGTGGCCGACGACCAGTTGGTGTTCCAGGCCGGGCTGGCGAACTCGGCATCGAAGCTGGTGCCGAGGAAGGTTTGCATCTGCGCAGGCGTGATGGTGCTCACGTTTGCCGAGGACTGCGCGAAACCGAAGGCCGCCAGAAAGTCCGCGTCGACCGCGTTCTTGCTGGTCGAGCCGGCCGTGTAGTTCGTGATCGGCGCGTTCTGCGTATCGAGGCCCGCGAACAGGAACGAGCCGTTGTAGGAGACGTTGAGCGCGCCGATCAGATCCTGCAAATTGGCGGTGGCGCTCGGCTGAAGTATTCGCTGACCGCCGTCGGCATCGCGCGCGGCGATCAGGCTCTTGAGGAACTCCTGGGCCGTCGTGCCGAGCTGATTGATCCGGTTCTGGGTCACATCCAGGCGTCCCGCGACGAGCTCATTGGTATCCATGATCTGGTCCATGAAGCTCATCTCGGCGCGCAGCCCGACGTCGCGCCCCGTGGCGGTGCCAAGCTGCAGGCCGGGATCGGCGAACCGGCCGGTGGTCGCTTCCTTGGACGCCTTGCTCAGCGCGCTCTGGTTGTTCGTGATGGAATACCTGAGTGACGAAGACAACATCAGGGTGGAGACGTAGTTCGCGCTCATCATGGTTAGCTCACCGCCGCTAGCAGAGTGTTCAGCATGTCGTCGACGGCCGAAATGATCTTCGACGACGCCGAATAGGTGCGCTCGACCTGCAGCATCAGCGACATTTCGTCGTCCATGTTGACGCCATTGACGTTCGAAAGCGCCGCATTGCTGCGGTCGAGCAGCGTATTCTGGTACTGGGCGCTGTCGTCGGCCGTCTTGCGCCGGTTTTCGATCCAGCTCGCCGATGACGAGGCGAAATCGATCACGCTCCCGCTCGGCTTGCCCTGGGCGGCGGCGTCGAACGGCTGCGGCGCATCCATGTTGTCGATGAGCTGTTGCAGTCGCGCCGAGAAGCCGGCCACGCCGGTGGTATTGTAAGTGTAGGCGGCATTGCCGCTGATCGCGCCGTCGCGCAGCAGGTTCGGGTTTCCGCCCGAGGCCGGGTCGACCGAGGCGGCAACCGTGATCGTGCCGGCGAGACCGACCGAAACGGTTGCGGCCGCGGGCATCGCCGGCGCGCCGGGATAGGTGAAGAGACCGGGCACGTCCGGCAGCGCGGCGCCGGACTGGTCGATTTCCCTGAAGGCGTCGATCAGGCCGCGCGCGATTTCGTCGAGCTGGGACTGGTAGGTGACCGTCGCCTTGTCGCGCAGTTCGGCGAGGCCCGCGATCTTGCCCGATTTGAGCGGCATGACGGAGGACGCGCCGGTGACCGGCACGCCGTCGATATAGACCGCATTGCCCGTGGTGCCGGCCGTATAGGCGTTGGTCGGCGCAAAACTCACGGTTCGCGCCGACTTGTCGTACAGGACGACGCCGCTGTCGGTGTAAAGCGCCGCATCGCCATTGGGGCGGATCGAAACCGAGACGCCGATTTCCTGCGACAGCTTCGAAATGATGTCGTCGCGCTGATCGAGGTAATCGGTGACGTCGTCGCCGGTGTTCGTACCCTTCACGACCGCGGTATTGACCGTGTCGAACTGGGCGAGCAGCCGATTGATGTTGGCGACCGAGCCCGCCATGTCGGCATCGGCGCCCTCGCGGACCGACTGCACGGTCTTGGTCGCCTGGTTGAGCGAGGTCGCCATATCCTTCGCTGCCGAAACGGCGGACTGCGCCAGCGTCGCATTGTCAGGCGCGATCGCGTATTGATGCAGCGCCTGCTTCAGCGCGTTGAGCTGCGCGGTCGGCGACTGGTCGAGCTCCGGATCGTCCACCGTCGCAGCCGCGATCTTCTGGAGACCGTCATAGATCACGCTCTGCTTGGTGGACGCCGAGGTCGCGGTCAGCACGTTGGTAAAAAGACCGGCACTCGCGGCACGCTGGATCGCCGCGACGTAGACGCCGTTGCCGGGGAAATTCTCCAGCACGGCGATCTTGCGCGAATAGCCGAGCTCGCTCGCGCCGGCGATATTGCGTGAGATGACCGACGACTGGACGCCCGACGCCATCAGGGACGAGCGGGCAGAACCGAGAGCGGCAGTAAGGGACATGGCGTACTCCAGGCGCGCGGAACGGCTCAGCGCTTCAGGTTGACGACAACGTCCAGCAGGTCCGCGCCGGTCTGGAAGGATTTGGAATTGGCGGTGAAGCCGCGCTGCGACTCGATCATCGACGTCAGCTCGTCGGCAAGATCGACGTTCGAACTCTCGAGTGCTCCGGACGCAATGGTCCCGAAGCCGCCGACACCGGCCGATCCAATCTGCAGGTTTCCGGAGTCCAGGCTCACCGAATAGACGTTGCCGACTTCAGGCTTGAGATTGTCGGGACTCGGGACGTCGGCCAGCGCGATCGTGTAGATCGGCAGCATCGTCCCGTTCTCGAGCACCGCAGTGACGATACCCTTGTCATCGATATCCACCTTCTCGACGGAGGAAGGCGCATTGCCGTTGACCGTCGTCTTGAAGCTGAAGCTCGAAGCGACCTGGGTCACGTTCGCCATGTCGACCGTGAACGCCGAGCCGCCGGGAACGTTCACCGTGAGCGACGTCGGCGGCCCCACCATCGCACCCTTGCCGGCCGCCGTCGTGTCGAATGTGAAGGTGCCGAGGCCGCCGGCCATCGGCGTACCGGCCGCTGAATCATAGACCTGGACCTGCCAGGTATCCACGCCGGCGGCCGTCGCCGTCCTCGACATATAGACATCGAGCGTCACCGGCCGGCCGATATTATCGTAGGCCACGATCGAACTCTTCGATGAATAGGACGCCGGGCCGGGAGGACCGGCGATGATGGCCGCACTGGGATCCAGATTGCCGTTGACGGTCGCCAGCGTCGAAGGCTGGGCCTGAAGCTGCGCCTGGCTGATATTGACGATCTGCATCCCCGCGGTGCTGTTCGTGGAAATGCCGGTCACCGCGCCGGGGTAACCCATGAGATAGAAGCCGGCCGCATTGACCAGATTGCCCTGGCTATCGGGCACGAACGACCCGGCCCGCGTCAGGAATTGCTGCGTGCCCGTGGGGTCCGAGACCACGAAAAAGCCGTTGCCCTGCACGGCAAGGTCCGTCGTCGACGTGGTGAACGACATATGTCCGGCATCCGTGATGGCATAGCGGACATGCGTTTCGACTGCGCCCGAATCGTAATTGCCGGAGCCGCTCTTCAGGATCAGCGAGGAGAATTCGGTCGAAGCCCGCTTGTAGCCGGTGGTGTTGACGTTCGCGATGTTGTCCGAAACCGTCGACAGCTTGTTGGACTGCGCGGCCATCCCTGAAACACCGGTTCGCATTACGCCGTACAGGCTCATGGATTTGGCTCCTTTGGTAGGTTGCAACCAGAATGACGGTTCTTGCTTGCGCGGGGCTGATGGTGATCGGCGATGTATGACTTCATGTCATCACGTCATGTCGTGCTCGGCTGGCACAACGCGCGCGCCTTGTCGGTCCAGCGCGCCGAAGCCGCTGGAGACGAGGTGGCCGACGATGTGACAGATGTAGCGCTTCTGCGCCGGCTGGTTGTTGGGGCCCGCATTGTAGCGGGCGACCGCCATGGTCCAGCTGCCCTCGCGCTGCTTCAACTCCTTGAGAAAGCGCGCGGCGTAGTCGACGTTCTTCGCGGGATCGAACATCGCCCGCACCGAGCCGAATTTGTCGCCGTGATAATAATGATTGATCTGCATGCAGCCGAGATCGATCAGCTTGATACCCTTTCTGTCTCATGCCCTCGAAGCTGATCATCGCGTCGTCCGTATTCCGGGCAAAGACCGTCTGGCCTTCGGCGCCGAGCGCATAAGGATGCAGCGCGCCGCGGCGCCCGGTCTCGGTCAGGCCGACCGCATACAGAATGCCGAGCGGAATTCCATGAAGCTGCGGCTGCGCGCGCCATCTCGCGCTCGCAAGGACGCGCCTGGTCCGCCCTGCCCTCTGCGGCAGCGCTACAGATAAACAGCGCCGCGACGATGATGCGGCGCCACGTCCTGGTCATGACGCGTCTCCTGGTTGGTCTGCTGCTCCTTGCGGGGCTGCCTCGCCCCGTCTTGCGATTGACCGGACGATGCACTGGATCCGTCGGGTGCGGCCTGCGGCTGCTGCTGTCCGGAGGACGAAGGCTGCGACTGGGACGAGCCGGGCTGAAATCCGTCCAGCGCGCCATGCTGGACCGGCGCCACGTCGGCGACGTAGCCCGCCGACTGCATGAGCTCGCGGATCGAGTCCCGCTGCTGGTCCAGCATCTGACTGGTGTCCTTGCGGTCTGCCGCCAGATGGACGGAGACAGCCGCGCCGACGAGACGAAGCCGTACGGTGACATTGCCGAGCGCCGGCGGCTCGAGGCTGATGGTCAGGACCTTGAGCGGCTGATCGGGGACATTGCCCTGGGCCGAGACGGGATTGGACGCGGAAGGCGATTGCGGCGCCGAGGCGCCCTCCAGTTCCGCCACCATGGCCTTCGCGACTTGTTCGGTCGCGGTGAATTGCGGGACAGGCGGAAGATGGGTCTCTTGCTGGACCACGGTAACCTTGGTCGCTTCAGGCAGCGCTTCGCGACGTCCAGCTTTGGCAGCGACGGCGTCGAAGCTGGTCGCGGCGGACATCGTCGGTGGTGGCGTCGCATCGTCTTGTGCCGCTGCATTTGCCCGCGGCACCGCGACCGAAGGGCGGCTCCCGGATTCGGCAACATCTTTCATCGCGCTGGCAGCGTTCGTGCCCGGAAGTTCACGCGCGATTGAGGGCCGCTCTTTTCGCGCGGGCGCAGCGTCCTCGTCATCACCGGCCGTTTGCGCCTGTGGCTTCAATACCGGCATGGCGGCAAATTGCTGTCCAATGCCCGAAGGAAGGGTCAATCGATCCTGGACAACTACCGCCGCATGATCAGGCACCACGGATTTGCGTGAGGCATCCGGCTCCTCAGCGGTCTCCGGGAGCTTGCGTACCGTCTCGTCGCCGGGCTTGTCGAGCTCTGCCAGTAGCGCGGCGCGCGCCCGGAGCATGCCCGGTTTGATCGAGCCATCATGATCCTGATCGCTCGACCCGTGCCGCGCCGGCTTCGATACCGTGTGGAGCAGATCGCGGAACGGAGAGTGTCCGCTCGCCTGCGCTCCAAACCCCTTTCCGGAGCGGGCTGGCCCACGCACATTGATCGTCTCGGCAATGACGGAGAAGGGTTCTCCGCCGGTTCCGTTGAGCTTGGTCATGGGCGGCGATCCTTGGTGAGGAGATCCAGCTCCCCGAGTTGCTTCTGCGTATGTGCAAGCAGCGCAGCCGACGGGGCGAGATCAAGACGCGCCGGCGTGGGCGGTGGATTTTCGGCTGCGAGAACGCTTGACGATCCCGTGGTCGGCTTGCGCATGTCGAACAGGAGCTGAAGGGAAGCATTCAGAAGCGGGACGTCCCGCTCCGGCAGCTTCGACTTGTCGATGGCCTTCAGCTCGGCGAGGCCGCCTTCATAATCGTCCGTGAGCGCCCGCGCCGCACCGCGCAAAAGATGCGCCCGCTCGGCGTCCGCATTTCCGTCGCCACTGAGCGGCAGAGCCTGCTCGCCTGCGAGCCGCACCACGGCAAGACGACCGCGGATCAGCGCCGTTCGCGCGATCGCCAGATAGAGTTTGAGGCGGCTCGCGCGATCGAGCCGCTCCAATATGGCCGAGAGCCGCGAGAAGCGACGCTCGTCCAATGCAAGGCTCGAGCGCGTCAAGGCGGATGAAAATCGTTGCCAGAAATCACCGGAAAAGACCGAGTTGCCATAGTGCCTGACATAGACCAGCGTCAGAAACTCGAACTTGTCGAAATCTTCCGCCTGCCCGACGAGCAGGATCTCGCGCCGCAGGGCGGCCTCTTCCACGAGCGTGCCCGGCAACAACAGGCGGGCTTCATCCAGGCGCTCGATCGCGGCCGGCGCATCCGAATTGGCAAGCAGCGCCCCCAGCACCAGGGCAATGTGACCGCTCATGCCCGACGGAACGGCGCGCGGCTTGACGTCCTTCAGGATCTCACGGGCTTCGTCCTGGCGGCCTTCGACATAGGCCAGCGCGCCATTGAACAGCCGCTCGTCGACGCTCAACCGATCGCGCGGAAGCTTGCGCACGATCTGCGGAGCTCCGCCGCTGAGCAGGTAGACGACGACCGCCTGGCCATTCTGCGGGTTGCTCCATACGCTGGGATCGGCGGCAAGAAACTTCTCGCCGATCTGCCGGATCAAGGCCGGGTGCCGGCCGTGCGCCGCGGTGTCGCCGCGCGCGATTCCGTCCTGCACCGCCTGCAACGACCGAACCAGCTGATACGGCTCGCCGGAAGGCGAGGCCGGATCCGGAGACGGCGTCGCGGCAAGCGCCGTCGCCGCCATGAATGGCAGCGACAACAATAGCCCGGCTGCCGATCGCGACCCGATCAAGGACGTTTCTCCCTGACCAGGATCTCGATCCGGCGGTTTTGCGCAGCCGCTGGATCGTCCGGAAGTTTCGGACGCCGATCCGCGTAACCTTCGACATGCTCGATCCGGCGCGGATCGACGCCGGAACGAACCAGCATGTAGTACGCCATTTGCGCGCGTGCGGTCGAAAGCCGCCAGTTGTCGTAGTTTTCCGACCGGTACGGTCGATTGTCGGTAT
Organism: uncultured Alphaproteobacteria bacterium; assembly: GCA_963783115.1. GTDB lineage: Bacteria > Pseudomonadota > Alphaproteobacteria > Rhizobiales > Xanthobacteraceae > Bradyrhizobium. The sequence goes on from CAWAMK010000018.1 coordinate 148,492, forward strand.
GGCCGCGGACAATGATCACACCCGTGCGCTTCGTCAGCAGCGGCCCGATCTTGTCGATGACGCGGATCAGCTCGGGACGCGGTTCGGCAGAGCCGACCGCGAACATGCCGAAGCTTGCATCGTCGGTCAGGCTGATCAGCAGGCCTTCCTCGACCTGACGGACTTCCGCGACCGGCCCAGCGCCCGCCTTGATGTCCGACAACGCGTCAGTGATCGCTGCCTGGAGCTGCTTGACGGTGGGCTGCGCACGGGAGGCGTCGCGCGGTTCGACGTCCTTCGCAGCATCGGCCGGATGAGACTTGGGCCGCGGCATTGGCTTGAGCACCGACCTGAGAATTCGCTTGAAGATTAGCCTGGGCATTGCCTTCGCGGCCAGGGCGCGACAGCGCTGAGCCTGGCGGCAGCAAAGGCGACATGGTCGTGGACGGCGCCTCTGCGCTCGCCTGGGCGGCACCTGCCGGCATCATCAGGCTTGCCGCGGCGAGCGGACAGCAGTTCGCCTTGACCTGCGTCCTGCGCATTTTCACGAACAGGAGGCTTCGGATTGGGCTCGCTCTCGATCACGCGCTCGGCATCTTTCGCAGCTTGCGGCGCAAGCCTCCAGTAACCGGGATCGAACGGATCGCGATAGGCCTCGCCTCCTTTCAGACCGTCCTCTTCCGCCGAGGTCAATGCGCCGGCGCGCCGCTGGCCCGATGCCTCGTTCGCATTGGCAACGATCTCGGTCAGCGTTGCGTAGGGATCGCGAAACAGAACCTTCTCTTCGTAGAATGGCGGCTTCTCGGCGGTGGGCGAGTCGCCGCGGCGCTCTTCGTTGGGCCCCGCAGGCTTGCGCTTGCCGTCCTGACCTTCGGCTGCGGGCGGATCCTTCTTCGTGAGATCCTTGAGGCCCTTCGGGGCCGGTGCGTTCTCCGAAAGCTTGATCGGATTGAAGTAGCTCGCCACCACCTGGCGCTGGTCCTGGTTCAGCGCGCTGAGCAACCACAACACCAGGAAGAACGCCATCATGGCGGTCATGAAGTCCGCGTAGGCGATCTTCCAGACGCCGCCCTTGCTCGGCGAGTCTTCGAACGCGCTGCGCCGCCGGATGATTACGAGCTCTGGCTTGACGTCGTTCATTGCGAATTACCGACGCGCTTCCTTCAGCCGTGCCGTCCACGCCTGCATCTGCGTCTCGATCACGGTCTGATCGGCCACGACGCGGATTTCGAGCGTGTCGGCAACCTGATATTCGATGCCCGTCCGCCGGGCCGTCGCGAGCTGCGCCTTGACCCGCTCCAGTAGATCGCCCGGTCCGCTGATCCGAAACACCGGCACGGGTGAGCTGCATGTCAGCACCGATATCTGCTCGATCAACGCCTCGACGGCCTTGTCGCGGACCGCATCTGCAAGGAACGGCTGCAGTATGCGGGCCACGGAGCTGGCGATGTTCGTTTCCAGCTCGCGACAGGCTGTACTGAAGCCATTGACGATCGCGACCGCCTGCTGGTCGGACCACTTGGCACGCTCTTCCCCGAGCCTGACTGCGCCACGAACGCGCTCCTCCGCCAGCCCGGCATTGCCTTCCGCAAGGCCGGCGGCATAGCCGCGCCGATACGCCTCATCCAGAAGACTGGCCTGCGGGGCCTCGGCCTTGGGTGCCGGCTCAGCCTTGGTGTGCCGGCAGCAGGCTGAGGCTCGCGCCTGGTCTCCCTCGGCTTTGCCATAGACTCCGGGATCTTCGGCTTCTCGGCGGGCTTGGCGCGACCATTCACTTCGAACTGTGGAAGGAGTTTTCCGATCGCCGCGTTCATGCCGCCTCCTCCCGGCGCATCCAGTCTTTAAGGATCGCCGCCGCCTGCGCCTGGTCGAGACGCACGATCTGCTCGAGCCGCTTCTGCGGGGTCCGCTGCATCTTGCCTTCGAGGTCTTCCACCAGGTTCAGCTCTTCCTGTTCCGCCGCCGTCAAAGTCGGCGGCCTCGAGCTCGGCGGCTGCATCCGCCGCCTCGACCTGTTCCTGCTGCGCACGATGGGTCAGGATGCCATTGACCGCGGGGCGAAGGCCGAACCAGACGAGCATCGCAGCGACGGCCAGGATTGTCGCCGCATTGATGATGCTGCCCATCTGCCTGTTCAACATCTCGACGAGGCCGATGGGCGGCACCGGCGCCAGTTCGCGCGAGCCCTCGACGAAGTCGACGGCCGTTACCTGGATCTGGTCGCCGCGCTGCCGGTCGATGCCGCCGGCCGTCGCCGCGAGCTGGCTGATCTCTGCGATCTTGCTGTCGACGATGGCCTGGTTGGTCTTGTCGCCGAGATCGGCAACGAGCCGCGTGCGGTTGATCAGGACCGCGATGAAGAGCTTCTTGACGGAATAGCCGTCGCTGACGGTTGTCGTCGTCTTGGACGACACTTCGAAATTGGTGACGTCCTCGCGCCGCTGCTTCTCCTCGTTGGAGTTCTTGGTGCCGCCGGCATTGACCTGCTGGTCCGGAAGATTCTGCTGCACCGTCGTCGGCGTCTGCCGATCGGCGTTCTGCGACGTCTCCTTCTCCCGGACGTTCCGGACCGAACGCTCCGCGCGCGCTTCCGGGTCGTAAACGGTCTCGTTGATCTGCCGCTTGTCGGTGGAGAGCTGCGGCGCGACGCTGACCTCGAAATTGTCCAGGCCAAGATAGGGCGTCAGCGCCTTGCGGATATTCTCCTGCACCATCCCGCCGACCATCTTCTGCAGGCTCGCCATCTTGGTCGGCGCTGCACTCGCCTCATCCTCCTCGGCAAGCAGCATGGAGCCGTCGGCGTCCAGCACCGTCACCTTGTCTCGCGTCATGCCGGGAATGGCGGCAGCGACGAGATGACGGATCGACTGCGCCGTGCGGGCCTCGATCGCACCGTCCGTGCGCAGTACGACCGAAGCGGATGGCGGTTGCTGGGTCGCGCGGAACGAGCCGCGCACGGGCAGTACGATATGGACCCTGGCAGCCTTTACGCCCTTCATGAGCTGAACGGTGCGGGCAATTTCGCCTTCGAGCGCCCTGAGTTTCGTGACCTCCTGCATGAATGAGGTCAACCCGAGCGAGCCGATCTTGTCGAACAGTTCGTAGCCGGAATTTGCGCTGGTCGGCAGCCCCTTCTCGGCAAGCAGCATCCGCGCCTGCATGGTCTGGCTCGGCCGGACCGAAACCGCGTCTCCGGCTGCGTTCACGTCGAACGCGATGCTCTGCTCGCGGAGTGCGGCGCCAATGCGCGTCACGTCCTCGCGGGTGAGGCCGGTATAAAGAGGTTCGAATTCAGGTCGGCTGAGATAATAGGCTCCTCCGACGACGGTCACCAGAACGGCAAATCCAATCAGCCCCAGTGCCATCAGGCGTCGCGGCCCGAGCTCCAGCAGATTGTTGAGCAGCTGCTGTACCTGTGCGCGACTGAGCATGAGACCTCGTACCAATGCGAATGCTCAGCACACTCCGCTGCCAACCTTGTCTGAAGGTTGCGCGTGAGAGCAGTCACATCAGTCCGCCACGCATGCGTTGTAAATCTGCAAGAGCCGTGGACTCGGATGATCATTTCGAGCAGGAGACATTCGCGCCAACGCCAACATCCTCGACGCAAGACGCGCTGCATCGGAACCGGGGAAATGGCCTGTGATCGGATCGGACGACACGTCGCGCGCCGATCATGTCCGCCTTTGACGGCACAGACCGTGCTCCGCGAGGAGCACGGTCTGTCCGAAGTCGCGACTTACTTGAAGAGCGACAGGATGCTCTGGCTGTTCTGGTTGGCGATCGACAGCGCCTGCACGCCGAGCTGCTGCTGAACCTGGAGCGCCTGCAGACGAGTGGACTCCGCGTTCATGTCGGCGTCGACGAGCTGGCCGATACCGCGGGTCACCGAGTCCATCAGCGATTTCACGAAGTCGGTGTTGTTCTGAGATGCGATTCTTGATGGCACCGAGGTCGGCGGCAGACTGGCTGACGGTGTTGATCGCGGCCACGACCTGCGCGATCAGGCCGTCAAGCGTGGTCTGATCGGCCACCGAGTTGGTCAGCGCGCTGATGTTCATGGTGTCGATCGACACGGTGGTGGCGCCGCTGACCGTGTCGAGGAATGCCGGTCTGCGTGCTGGTATAGAGCGAGTAGTTGGCGACCGTGACCTGGATCGTGTTGATCGTCGGCGTGCCGCCGACGCGCGAGAACGACGACACCAGGTTGACGGTCGCCGGCGTCGTGGCGTTCGTGCTGATCCAGTTCACCCCGTTGAACGTCGCCGAATTGGCGGTGTTCTTCATGTCCTGCTGGATCTGGGTGATTTCCGACTGGATCTTGGTCCGGTCGATGCCGGCGGTCTTGGCTTCGACCAGCAGCGCCTGAAGCTTGTTCAGGCCGCTGGTGCCTTCGTTGCCCAGAACCGCGGTCAGCGCGGTGTATTCGGTGTCGACGGTCGCAGCCGACAGGCCGAGCGAGTTGGATACCGCCGACAGCGCGGAGTTGTCGGCACGCATCGAGGTCGCGATCGACCAATAGGCCGAGTTGTCCGAAGCGGTCGCAACGCGCTGGCCGGTCGAGATCCGGTTTTCGGTGGTCTGCATGTTCGTGCTGACCGTCCGCAGGGTCTGCAGCGCAGTCATCGCCGCCGAGTTGGTAAGCAAGGAAGCCATTGTCGATGTCCCTTTGATCGTGAAATTGAGCCTTGGGGGACATACCGGGCTTTCACCGGTACGACAGGACGGCGTCATGCCTTTGGGTCGCGAATAGCTGCTGAGGACCCAACCTGTCGTAACGGAGAGGATATCGGCCGAAGCTTGTGCGGAGCTTGCGCCCTGGGCCGGCCTACGGCACCAGACGACAGCGGCATCAGACAACAAAAAAGGCCGCGCTCCGGAGAGCGCGGCCTTTCCGCCCGAATGGTCTGGGCTTAGCGGAACAGCGACAGGATGCTCTGCGTGTTCTGGTTGGCGATCGACAGCGCCTGCACGCCGAGCTGCTGCTGGACCTGGAAGGCCGCCAGGCGGGTGGACTTGGCGTTCATGTCGGCGTCGACGAGCTGACCGATACCGCGGGTCACCGAGTCCATCAGCGACTTCACGAAGTTGCGTGTTGTTCTCGATGCGGTTCTTGATGGCGCCGAGGTCGGCGGCGGACTGGCTGACCGTGTTGATCGCAGCCGTGACCTGCGCGATGTAGCCATCGAGCGTGGTCTGGTCGGCGGTCGAGTTGGTCAGCGCGCCGATGTCGATGGTGTCGATCGAGGCGGTGCCAGCTCACCGTATCCAGGATGCCGCCCTGGGCGTTGGTATAGAGCGTGTAGTCGGCAACCGTCACCGCAATCGAGTTGATGGTCGGCGTGCCGCCGACGCGCGAGAACGACGACACCAGGTTGACGGTCGCCGGCGTCGTGGCGTCCGTGCTCAGCCAGTTCACGCTGTTGAAGGTCGCAGACGCAGCAGTGTTCTTCATGTCCTGCTGAATCTGGGTGATTTCCGACTGGATCTTGGTCCGGTCGATACCGGCGGTCTTGGCTTCGACCAGCAGCGACTGGAGCTTGTTGAGGCCGCTCTTGCCGTCGCTGCCGAGCACCGTGGTCAGCGCGGTGTACTGGGTATCGACGGTCGCGGCCGACAGACCGAGCGAGTTCTGATACGGCTGACAGCGCGGCGTTGTCGGCGCGCATCGAGGTCGCGATCGACCAATAGGCCGCGTTGTCCGAAGCGGTGGCAACGCGCTGGCCGGTCGAGATCCGGTTTTGCGTGGTGGCCATGCTCTGGCCGATCGACTGCAGGGTCTGCAGCGCGGTCATGGCGGACGAGTTCGTAAGGAGGCTTGACATGAAGAATGTCCCTTTATGTACGCGTTAACTTTTTCATGGGGGACATACCGGGCTTTCACCGGTTCGGCAGGGCGGCATCATGCCTTTGGACTGATATGGGTGGGGTCCAACCTGACGTGGCCCCTGATTACCAGCCGAACGTTAGCCTTAGCTTAAGGCAGGCCCGCATTTAGCCACAATAAAGCGGCCGCGCGTTTGCGGTCCGGTAACGATGAACGATCGGCGGACCAAGGCTGCCGCTCCGGCAGGACAGCGCCGCTACGAGAACGACCGCACCAGACCGCCGACGAGCAGGTTCCAGCCGTCGATCAGCACGAAGAACAGGATCTTGAACGGCAGCGAGATCACCGTCGGCGGCATCATCATCATGCCCATCGACATGACGAGCGTCGCGACGATCATGTCGATGACCAGGAACGGCAGCACGATCAGGAAGCCGATCTCGAATGACCGCGCCGAAGCTCGGAGATCATGAATGCCGGGAATGAGCGACGCGCATGTCGACATCGGCGCTTGTCCGTCGAACGTCGCGTTGCGGAAGCTTCTCGGCGGCCAGCGCCTCGAAGGTCTGCAGAGTCCGTTCCTCGGCCGCACTTGAGCGCAGCATGAACTCGCGGAACGGATCTGTAATCCTGGTACGCTTCCTCCTCCGATGATCGCGTTCTTCCTCAGCGGCTTGCAGCCGGTCGTCCCAGGCGCGGTCGAAGGTCGGGCGCCATCACGTAGAACGTCATGAACAGCGACAGGCTGATCAGCACCAGATTGGCCGGCGTCCTCTGCAGGCCGAGACCCGGAGCGCAGGAACGACAGCGCGATCGACGAAACGGGTGAAGCTCGTCACCATGATGAGCAGCCCCGGCGCGATCGACAGCACCGTGAGCACCGCCACGAGCTGGACGATGCGGCCGCTGGTGCTGCCGTTCCCCGGTGGCAGCAGGGAGCCAAGGTCCGGAATCTGGGCCGCCGCCACCTCGGGCAGCACGACCAGCAACGCCACAAGCAGCAACTTTCTCACTGGATCACCAACGTCTCGATGATCAATTCGCGAACCTTGCCCGAAGACCTGATATTGGCGCGCTCGGTCAGGTCGTCCCGCAGATGCTGAAGCCCGCGGGCGCCCTCGAACTGGGCAGCCGAGGCCGACCTGAGATAGACGACGATATCCTCGCTGATATGGGCGGCCAGGATGCCTGCCTCCTCGTCGTTCAAGCTGTCGGTCACCATCGAGGCTTCGACGCGCGCCCAATTGTTCGCCGGCGCGGCGAGGTTGGTCACGATCGGAGAAAGCTTCCTCAGCCGCGCGCTGCCGGCGTATCTCGAGGCGACGGGCGGCGGGGCGGCGCTCTTCCTGGCATCGACGACACGCTCCGCCGTCGCGATGAGATGCAGACCCGCGAGCGTGCCGGCGCCGACCGCGATCAGCGTCAGGATGAATATCGCCACCGTCAAGCGCATAGCGTTCCTTGTCCCCGCCGCACGGCCCGGCCTGCCTCGGGATCAGAATGGCGCCACGGCGTCATAGATCTCGATGTCCCCAACCCGGTTGCTGCACGTCCGTCAGGCGCCCGCGGCCGCCATAGGAGACGCGCGCTTCGGCGATCTTCTCGTAGGAGATGGTGTTGCCGCGCGAGATGTCCCGGGCCCGAACGATCCCGCCGACATTGAGCACGCGCATCTCCGCATTGACGCGAAATTCCTGCGAGCCGCTGATCATCATATTGCCGTTCGGCAGCACGTCGGTGACGATGGCGGCAACCGACAGCTTGATGTCCTCGGTACGGTCGATCTGGCCGGCGCCCTTGGTCGACGAGCTCGTGCTCAGATTGGCCTTGCCCTCGCCGGTATCCTGCCAGCCTGCGATATTTGCCAGCCAGTCGAGACCCACCTTGATCTGCGAATCGCGCGAGCGATCCGTCTTGTTGTCGAGCTTGGCCTTGTCCTGCATGGAGATGACCACCGTCACGACGTCACCCACGCGCCGGGCGCGGGGATCGCGGTAAAGGTCGGTGCCGTCGTCCCAGGTCGAACGAAAGCTGAGGGGCGCATGTCCCCGCGGCGTCGGTTGGGATTGGATAGGCTTGCGCTCTCAGCCCGGTACCTACGGGCGAAAGCTGCGGCCCTCGCAACACCTCGGAAGGGTCCTGGGCGCAACCGCTCAGGAGCAGGAGCGAGAGGATGAGCATCGGCTTTTTCATTTGTTGGTCTTTCCGTCGTCCACACGACGCATGCCGCCAAGCAGATCGGCGAGATGCGCCGCGCGTGCCGAATCCATCTCGTTGAAGATGGCGCTCGAATTCCTCGGGCTTAGCTTTGCGAGCACCGCCGCCGCCGTCTCATCCGACATGCCGGCGATATGGGTTGCGGCAGCTTCGGGGCGCATTCGCGAATAGATCTCGACCATCGACGCCTCGGCTTTCTTCAGGAATTCGTCCCGAAGCGCCATCCACTTCTCGTATTCGGCGCGCTTGGCTTCGACTTCTGCGATCCGCTCGCGAAGTTTGGTCTCGGCTTTCTCCAGCTCCTTCAGCTGCCAGGCCAGCCGGGCATCGACGGCAGGGTCCGCAACGTTGCTGCAGAATTGGGCGACCTCGTTCTCGTTCGGCGTCGCCGCCGGCCGCCGAAGGTGCCGGCTTTGGCGAAGTCGTGACGCCTCCGCTCTTGGCCGGGCGGACGACGGCCGGCGGATTGTCGGGTGCGGGCTGCCGCGCCGGTGATCAAGGGTCCCGTGTCTTCGGCAGCACGCGCCACGGGCCTCGCCGGCGCGCTGTCGCCGGGAAGCGCCGAGGCCGGTAGACCCGGCTTCTGCGCCCCCACGAGGCGCTTCTGCACCGAAGGCCGCACGTCCAGAGGCTTTGACGGCTTCGCGTCGTCCAGCGCCAGCACCGGCGAAGCGCCCGCCAGCAGACACGCCGCGACCAGCACCAGCACTTGTGACTTGTGATCCAGCTTCAACATCGTGCGGCGCGCGATCCTCGTTCGAGAACAGAGCATTGCGCGACCAAGCTTGCACGACGCTTGCGCGTCATTGCACGATGACGTCCGCCTGCAGCGCACCAGCCGTCTTGATCGCCTGCAGGATCGCGATGATGCCGGAAGGTTTCAGGCCGATCTGGTTCAGGCCACGGACGAGACGCTGCAGGTCGACGCCGCTGAGTATAGCCACCTGGGCTCCGGGTTCGTTGACGTCGACATATGTCTGCGGAACGACCTTCGTCTCGCCGCGCGAGAACGGGTTCGGCTGGGATACGACGGGCAGCTCGGTGACGCGGACGGTCAAATTGCCGTGCGTCACCGCTACCGTCGATATCCGCACGTCTCGGCCGATCACCACCGTGCCGGTTCGCTCGTTGATCACGACCCGCGCCCGCGTGTCCGGCTCGACGGTCAATTCGCCGATTTCGGCGAGAAAACGCACCGGCCCGACGTGCCGGGGCTTGGACAGCACGATCGTTCGAAAATCGCGCTCGAAGGCGATCTGGGCGCGGTAGCGACCGCCGGCATAACGATTGATGGCATCGAGGATTCTGGTCGCCGTGACGAAATCCGGGTTCTTCAGTTCGAGGACGAGGAATTCCATTTCATGGAGACTTCCCTGCACCGCGCGCTCGACGAGCGCGCCATTCGGAATACGGCCCGCGGTCGGCGTCCCCTGGCTGACGCTTTGCGCCTGGCCTTGCACGCTGTAGCCGGCGACGGTGACGGAGCCCTGCGCCACCGCATAGACCGCCCCGTCCGCGGCGCGCAGCGGCGTCATCACGAGCGTTCCTCCCAGCAGCGAGGTGGCGTCGCCGAGCGACGATACGGTCACGTCCATGCGCTCGCCCGGCTCGATCGAGGGCGGCAGGTCCGCGGTCACCATCACGGCCGCGACGTTGCGCGTGCGCAACGTGGTCGGCCGCGCCGTGGAATTCGTATTGTCGTTCCTGACATTGACGCCCATGTTGTCGAGCATCGATTGCAGGGACTGTTCCGTGAAAGGCGCGTTGCGCAGGGTATCGCCGGTCCCGTTGAGGCCGATGACGAGCCCGTAGCCGACGATCTGGTTTTCGCGCAGTCCCCTGATGTCCGCGATGTCCTTGATGCGGACGGCGGCCTCGGCGCCAGCCGCCGGGAGGACGAGGATCAACGCCAGCAGCAACCGGGTAATCATCCGTCAACGACCTTTACGGTGCCGTCCGGCTGGACGATGCCCCTGATGATCACGCCGGTGTCGGTATTCCGGACCGGGATGAGTGTGCCGGCAGCGCCCGATTGCATGGCGGAGCCGGTCGTCGCGATCGACAAGCCATTGTCCTCGATGATGACCTTGACGATCGCGCCTCGGGCGACCGCCCACGGATCCTCGACCGCGCTTGTCGGTATCGGCTGGCCTGGCAGAAGTGAGCGGCGCGCCATGCGTCCGACCACGGTCTGACGCCCGTCGATGAACAGCGCGACGCCGAGAAGGTTGGGCGCGAAGGCGCGCTCGGTGATCATCTCGTCCTTGATCACCTCGCCCGGCGCGGATCGTTACGGATGGCACCGGCAAGCGCCGCTCCTCGGCCGTCGCCGCGCTTGCAAAAGCGAGAACCAGCAGCGCGGCGGCCGCCCCTCGTGCGATCAGGCCAACCGAGTTCAACATCGATACACCGGAACTAGCGAAGCCCCTTGGAGATCGTCGATGCCATTTCATCCGATGCCGTGATGACCTTGGCGTTCATTTCGTAAGCGCGCTGCGCGGAAATCAGCTCGGTAATTTCCTTGACCGGATCGACGTTCGAAGCCTCGAGATAGTGCTGGTTGACCTTGCCGTAGCCGGCATCGCCGGGCAGCCCGACGACCGGCGTGCCGGACGCCGTCGTCTCCTTGTAGAGATTACCGCCCAGCGGTTCGAGGCCCGCCTCGTTGGCGAAGTTGGCAAGGTTGAGCTGGCCGATCTGGCGCGGATTCACTTCAGTGTCCAGCTTGGCAAACACCTGGCCGGTCTTGTTGACCGTGACTTCGACCGTTCCCTGCGGCACCGTGATCGCGGGATCGACCTGGTAGCCGTCCAGTGTCACGAGTTGGCCATTGGCATTCGTGTTGAACGAGCCGGCGCGGGTGTAGAGCACGTCGTTGTTCGGACCCAGGATCTGAAACCATCCGCGGCCGTTGATCGCCATGTCGTAGGTGTTGCCGGTCTGCGAGAGCGCCCCCTGAATGTGCAGCTTGCGCACCGCAGCCGAACGGACACCGAGCCCGATATTGGCCCCTTCCGGAATCGGAGACGACCCCGCGGTATCGGGAACGCCCTGCATGCGATCCATCTGATAGAACAGGTCGGTGAACTCCGCCCGCGCCCGCTTGAACGAGGTGGTATTGATATTGGCGATATTGTTCGCAATGACCTCGACATTGGTCTGCTGCGCGTTCATTCCGGTGGCCGCGATGGCGAGCGATTTCACAATTGCATTCCTTCAGATCAGATCGACATCCGCACGACTTCTTGATAGGCCTGCACGACCTTGTCGCGAACCGCGACCGCGGTCTGCAACGCCTGCTCCGCCGACATCAGCGCTTCGACGACACGCCGCGTCGATTCCTTGCCCTGGATCGCCGAGATCGACGCCGCCTCGCCGGCCTTCAGCGTCCCGATCGCGTCCGACGCCACCTGCTTGAAGACGGAGTCGAAACCGAGCTCGCCGCCCGGCTGCACGGCAGCCGCCGCGGGCGACGCCACCTTCGCCTCGGCCGAGCGGGCCACCGCCTGGCCCGCGGAGATCGCAGTGGAAGAGACCGCCTCAAGCATTGTCAGCTCCTCAAGAGGTCGACGGTCATGCCGAGCATCGACCTCACCTGTTTCACGACCTGGAGATTGGCCTCGTAGGATCGATTGACCTCCCGCATGTCGGCCATCTCGATCAGCATGTTGACGTTGGGAAGCTTGACATAGCCGGCCTTGTCGGCAGCGGGATGTCCGGGCTCGTACTCCACCCTGAACGGCGTACGATCGACGCCGACCTCCTTGACCTTCACAAGCTGCGCGCCAGCGGCACGGTCCATCGCCGCGTCGAACGTGACGGTCTTGCGCTGATACGGATCGGCGCCGGCGACGCGCCCCGTAGCGGTGGCGTTTGCCAGGTTTTCCGACACGATGCGCATCCGCGTCGACTGCGCCTCGAGCCCGGAGCTCGCGACCGACATCGACGCCTGAAGAGAATCCAGCATTCAAACCACCCTAAGCCTTTGCGCTCGACAGCAGCATGCGGTGAAACGACCGCACGATCGCCGTGTTCATCGAATAGTCACGATTCACGTCGCCGCCCTTGACCATTTCCTGCTCGAGGCTGACGGAATTGCCGGAATGCACGACTTCCCAGCTATCCTTCTTCGCAGTGGCCCGCGTGTCGGTATCGACCGCGCTCAGCTGCATATGCGCCGGCGAGGTCATCGCGAGCCTGACGGGCATGCCGTCAAGAACCTTGTTGAACGGCTCGACGTCACGCGCCTTGAAACCGGGCGTATTGGCATTGGCGACGTTAGCGGCGATCGTCGACTGACGAAGCTCGAGCCAGCGCGCCTGTGACGACGCAAGTTCAAAGAGATAAAGCGGTCCCACGACAGTTCAGATCCCTTTCGTTCGAGACAACCATAGCGCGGCAAGCTTTTCTCAGGCTGTCGCGCGGAGAATGCCGTCCCGGGAATTTCAATGGACCTTCTCGGCACGAGGCGAGTGCCGCGACTGCAGGAAGTAGATGATCTCGGCGACGGGCCGGAAGAACTCGCCCGGTATTACCTGGTCGACCTGAACCGCTTCGTAGAGCGCGCGCGCAAGCGCCTTGTTCTCGATGACCGGAATATTGTTCTGTTCGGCGACCGCACGAATCTTCAACGCGATGGCATCCGCGCCCTTGGCCAGCACCAGCGGCGCCGGATTCTCGTCACGATGATAGCGCAACGCCACTGCAAAATGCGTCGGATTCGCGATTACCAGCGACGCTTTCGACGCGGAAGCGATCATTCTGCGGCGCGACCGATCGCGCGCCAGCGACCGCAGTCGCGCCTTGACCAGTGGATCGCCTTCCGCCTGCTTGTGCTCGTCCTTCAACTCCTGCCTGGTCATGCGCAACTCACGCCGCCAGTGAAAGCGCGACCAGGCGAGATCGAGCGCGACCAGCAGGATCGTCGTGATGCAGATCGCCGCGACGATCCGCATGGCGATCGTGAGGATCATCTCGGGCAGCGCCGCCGGATCGGTGTACATCGCCTCGAACGCCCGCGCTTCGGACGCTCGCAACATGAAGCCGACGACGAGGCTCACGGAAACCAGCTTGAAGACCGACTTCGCGAATTCCACGAGCCCCTGCGCGCCGAAGAGCCGGCTCCAGCCCCGCGCCGGAGAGATCCGCGAGAAGTCGGGCTGGATGCGTTCGAGCACCAGTCGCGGCGCGTTTTGAAGCAGCGAAGCCGCGAGGCCGAACGCGATCAGGACGATGACCAGCGGCAGCAGGAAGCGCATCGCCTCGAGCCCGACCACCGACAGAAGGTTTTGCGCGTCTGCCGCGGTGCTCAGGCGAATGCCGTCGGGATCGTCGAGAAAGCCCTTCAGGGTCGGCACGAGCTGCTGCACGCCCTGCCCGATCAGGAAGGACTGGATCACCATCAGCGCCGCCATCGAGGCGAAGATGGACGCCTCCCTGGAAACCGGAATCTTGCCCTGTTCGAGCGCATCGCGGATCTTCTTCTCGGTCGGCTGTTCGGTTTTGCTCTCCTGATCGGTTGCTTCTGCCATGCTCGTTCAGCGGTCAGCGAAAGACCAGCTCATCCTCCTGTTCGGGGTTGAGCTCGATTTCGCCACGCTCCGCGAGGTCGAGCGCGAGGTCGGTGATCACGCGCCGCGCCTCCATCACGTCGCGCTGGTTCGACGGTTCGCCGATCGCCAGCTCGTGCTCGACGACGCGCCTGACGCGCGACGCCACGGATGACAGGATCAGCTCGCGGAAATTCCTGTCCGTCCCCTTCAGCGCCACGACGATGCGGTCGGTCGGCACCTGATCGAAGATCATGGTGCGCGCCTTCGCCGTCAGGTTGACGACGTCATCGAAGGTGAACAGCAGCTCCTTCAGCACTTCCGCCGACTTCGGACGCTTCTCCGACAGGCTCTTCAGCATGTCCTCGATATGGCCGCGCTCCATCTTGTTGATGATGTCGGCGACGCGCGCATAGGTGTCCGCCCCGAGGTTGCGGGCGAAGTTCAAGGTCAGGTCTTCGTGAAGCGTCTTCTCGATCATTCGCAGCGCGTCGTCGACGATCGGCTTGAGGCTCAGCACGCGCCGCATGAGCTCGTTGCGCAGGTTCGAGGGAAGCTGGCTCATCACCTTGGCGGCACAGGCGGGCTTCACCTTGGAAAGTATCAGTGCGGCAGTTTGCGGGTGCTCCTTGGAAAGGTAGCTCGCGAGCGAGTTCTCCGACACCGACGACACGCGGTCCCAGACCGAGCGGCTCGAATTGCCGAGCAGGTCGGACATGATCTGGGAGACCTGCTCGGGTGGCAGGACGTCGCCGAGCACGGCCTCGAGCCCGCCAAGCGTGCCAAGAATGTTCGCGCCCATGGAGAATTGCTGGGCAAACTCCTCGACGATCGACTCCAGCTCCTGCGCCGTGATCGGCCGCAGCTCAGCCGCAGCCTTCGTGACGACCCGGATCTCCTGCGGCTCGAATTGCTGCAGGATACTCGCAGCCGACTGCCGCCCCATCGCCAGCAGCAGCGCGGCGACCTTTTCCGTTCCGCCGAGTGTGGCGACACCTCGCTGCTTGACGGGAGAGACGCCCACAGGTCCCGCCACGATCAGACTTCGCCGCTACCGCCCAGCGGCCCGACAATTTCTGTCAGGGAGACGCCGAACCGGGAATTATCCTCCTCGACGACGACGACCTCGCCTCGCGCGACGATTCGGCCGTTGACCACGACGTCGACCGGTTCGCCGACCCGATGATCGAGCGGAACCACGGCGCCGCGGCCCAGCTTCATGAGGTTCGCCACCGGGATGGTCGCGGAGCCCAGCACCACCTGCATCGTGACGGGAATACGCAGGATCGCCTCGACATTGGCGAATTTCGTTGCGTCCTCGGCCGTCCGGGCCGCGATCTCCGCCAGCCTCTCCAGTGGAGACGTGGCCGAGTGCGCGTCGCCGGACGCCCGGTCGGCAGGAGACTCTTGGTCGAAAGGGTGCGCCATCTTGCTGTTGCCTCTTGAAAGTTCGCTTGCCGGAGCACGGCCCCGGAATTATCTGCTCGCGTGCGCATCACCGTCCGGCGACGATTCGCGTTCGGTATCCGTGAGCCCCTGCTTGTCCGCATCGCCACTGACCTTGATCGCTGACGGAGGCTGCACGCAGCGCGCATCCAGCGCCGCGATCGCATCGTGAGCCTGGTCGATCTTTGTGCTCAGCACCGCGGCAAGCTGTGCGAGGTTGGCCGTGGAGTCGTGCGCCGCCATGATGACGCTATCGAACGCACCCGCCGTCTCGTGAACGATGGACGAGAATTCGCCCTGATAGGTGCGCAGGCGCGCCAGCTCACGCTGCATCCCGACTACCCGTATGCTGGTGAAAGCGAGCGCAATCAGCAACACGGCATCAACGAGATAGGATGTCATCGACAAACTCCCGCTTCTGATCGACGGGATCCGCCACCTGCATGGCGTAATAGCCGTCGAGCTGGCCGATCTGGCACCAGAACAGTATTTGGTTGTTGCTCTCCAGCCTGGCCAGCGTGCGCGGCGTAGCATCGAGCTCGAGGACCTGCCCGACATGGAATTTGGCAACGTCGCCGAGCGGCAGCGTGCGCTGTTCGAGGACCGCGCTCAACGTCACCTCGGTTCGGTGGACTTCGCTCTCCATCTGCTCTCGCCAGTTCGGATCGGCCGCCCGGCCGTCGCTGACGACGACATGGGCGAGCTTCTGCCGCAGCGGGTTGAGCGCGGAATGAGGTATGATGAGCAACATCTGCCCGCCGCGGAAAAGCGCCTGCAGCATGATGTTCGCACAGATCGACATGTTGCCGCTTCGACCGATCGCCAGCGATGCCATGGCGGTCTCGACCCGCTCCAGCCTGAAGGTGACCTCCGATATCGCCGCGAATGCGGATTGCAGCGCCTTCGCAAAACGTTCGAACAGCACCTGCACCAGACGAAGCTCGATATTGGAGAATGATCGCTCGACGTCGATCGGCGGCTCGGCGCCGTCGGAACCGAACATCGCCTCGACCATCGTGAACACGAAATCGCCGTCGAGCATGATGAGAATCCGGGTGTCCCACTGCTCGGCATAGAAAACCGCGGCGACGGCGTTTGCCTCATATTCCTTGATGATGTCCCCGACGCGCCCATTGCTGATGCCGCTGACGGAAAAGAAGCACGGCGTCCCGGCCATCGGCTGGAGGCTATCCGTGCAGGTCGCGGCCATGCGATCGAAGATCACATTGAGCATCGGCATGCGGTCGATGGATATGCCTGCCGCATCGAGCAGGTAGTTCGGCAGGCGCTTCTGCTGCTCGACGTCGATCTCGTCCGTCATCATGCCCGTGCAGCCTTCGGTTCGGGTTCGACTGGCGCGGACTTGGCCGGCCCGGCGATCGTCTCATTCTCCACGACGTCGATTGACGGCCGCTCGGCCCCCGCAATCATCTTGCGGCCGTGCTCCACCGCGATCTGCGGCATGGCGCCGTTCATGAAGGCGAGCAGGGTCTGCTTGACGATGATGTAAGGCCGGCAGCGCTTCTCGCGCGTCATCTTGATCTTCAGCGCGAAGGGCGCAATGATGCCATAGGACAGAAAAATGCCGGCGAACGTACCGACCAGGGCCGCGCCGATGAAGCCGCCCAGGAGTTTCGGAGACTGATCGAGCGCCCCCATGGCCTTGATGACGCCGAGCACCGCGGCGACGATCCCCAGCGCCGGCAACGCCTCCGCCACCACGACCAGGGCGTTGTAGGGAGCGAGCTTGCTCTTCACGATCGTGTGGATTTCTTCGTCCATCAGCGCCTCGATCTCGTGCGTGCGCGCATTCCCCATGATGATCAGGCGGACGTAGTCGCAGACGAAATGCAACAGCGCATGGTCGGCAAGCACACTGGGAAATGCCTTGAAGATCTCCGAGGAGGACGGATCGTCGATGTGCGCCTCCACCTCGTTGCGGCCCTTGCCGCGCAGCTCGCGCATCAAGGCGTGAAGCGCGCCGAGCAGATCGAGATAGTAGCGCTCGCTGGGCACCGCCCCGGTCAGGGCCTGGACCATGGCAAGCCCCGTGTCCACGATGACCTTCCAGGGATTGGCAACGATGAAGGTCCCAACCGCGGTACCGATGATGATCACGAATTCCCACGGCTGCATCAGCACGGCCAGATGCCCGCCCATGGCGGCGAATCCGCCGAGCAATGCGGCAATCGTGATGAGGATCCCCACGAGACTGACCAACGCGTCGCTCCATTGCAGATTCTATTGTGGATATCTAGTTGGCGACGCTTGCGCGAAGCTGGCTTCCCGATCGCCAGCCCCGCGCAAGCTATTCCCGGCAGTTTGGAGCGACGTCGCAACGGCCGCCAAAGGGGCGCGTGTCATGCTATCCACGATCGCGGACTACCAGAGAATATCGAAGGATATGACCCGGTCGCTCTCGCTCACCGCGAGAAAGCCGGACGTCAGCCGCGAAACGGCATACTACCTGGCGAACATCGGCAAGATCACCAACATCGACGACTTCCTGAAGGACTATCGCCTCTTCTCCTATGCGATGAAGGCCCATGGGCTGAGCGACATGACCTACGCCAAGGCCTTCATGCGGAAGGTGCTGACGGAAGGCGTCTCCAACAGCAACAGCTTCGCCAACAAGCTGTCGGACACCCGCTATCGGGAGTTCGCGAAGACGTTCAATTTCGAACTGCTCGGCAGCAGGGCCACCCAGACCAGCGCGGCGCAGAACGGCACGGCGACCCAATTTGTCCAGCAAACGATGGAGGAGAACGCCGGCGACCAGAACGAGGGCGTGCGGCTCGCGCTTTATTTCACGCGCAAGGCGGCCTCGATCAAGGGCCCCTTTCAGATTCTCGCCGACAAGGCGCTGACGCAGGTCGTGCAGACGGCGCTCGGCCTGTCTCCGAACATCAGCGCGGCCGATATCGACAAGCAGGCCACGATGCTGTCGAAGCTCGTCAATTTTTCCGACTTTCAGGATCCGGCAAAGGTCAGCCGCTTCGCGCAGCGCTTTGCGGCCATGTGGGATGCCAGCCAGGCCAGCAGCAACGCCTCGAGCAACCCCGCGCTGATCCTGATCGGCCAGTCGACGCCGGGCGGGTTGGATTCCGACATGTTAACAAAACTCCAGACGCTTCGGTTCGGAAGGTAGCAACATGCAATCGGCCCTCTATGTCGGACTGTCGGCGCAGGTCGCGCTTGAAAAGCGGTTGCAGACGATCGCCAACAACGTCGCCAACGTCAACACATCAGGCTTTCGCACCGACGTGGTGAAGTTCGAGACGGTGCTGTCACGTGCCGGCGCCACCCCCGTGGCGTTCTCCTCGCCCGGCAACAACATCATCTCGCGCGAAGCCGGCAATGTGACCGAGACCGGCAATCCTCTCGATGTCGCCGTGGTGGGACAGGGTTTTGTGGCCTTCGCCGGCCCGAACGGGACCGTCTACACGCGCGATGGCCGCCTGCAGATCGCACCCAATGGCGACCTGCAGACCTTGACCGGCTTTCCGGTGGTCGATTCGGGCGGAGCGCAAATCACCGTCGACCCGAACGGCGGACCGCTATCGATCGCCCGCAATGGAGCGATCACGCAGGATGGCAACGAGGTCGGCACGCTGGGCCTTTTCAATATACCGGCCGATGCCAATCTCGATCGCTATGGCAATTCAGGCGTCATTCCCGATCGCCCCGCCACCGCTATCGTCGATTACACGCGGGACGGCTTCCGGCAGAGCTATGTGGAGGGATCGGGCGCCAACCCGATGCTCGAACTGACCAGGCTGATCTCGGCGCGCGCACCTTCGAGGGCACGAATTCGCTGATGGAGGGCACCGAAAGCTCCCTGCAAAACGCCATCCGGACACTGGGCGAACCCGGCAAGTAGCCTGCAAAAGGCCGCCACGTCCGGAGGCGCGTTGCGCTGTGACATTGGGGAATTTCTTTGAACGCGCTACGGCAACTTGAATGGGCGCTGCTGGAGCTGCAGCAGAACACTCCGCTCGCAAGCGTCAGCGGCGCCATTTCCGAGATCGCGCCGACGCATTTTCGCGTGTCGGGCCTGTCGCGCTTTGTCAGGCTCGGTGAACTCATCGGAGTCAATTCGGCAGAGCGCCCCCAGATCGGCGAAGTGATCCGGATCGACAGCGACGGCATCGTCGCAAAGCCATTCGACCGGCTGTTCGCGGGCGGACTGGGCTCGGTCGCATTCCGGATGCCGCCGCTGTCATTCGCGCCCGATCCCGCCTGGAAAGGCCGCGTCATCAACGCGCTTGGCATGCCCCTGGACGGAGGCGCGCCCCTGACCCCGGGATCGCGCGCCGTCTCTGTGGAGGCGGAGCCGCCGCCGGCCATGAAAAGGGCGCGCGTCAACAAGCCGTTGCGCACCGGCGTCCGCGTCATCGATCTGTTTGCGCCGATTTGCGCAGGCCAGCGGGTCGGCATCTTTGCCGGCTCGGGCGTCGGAAAATCAACGCTGCTTGCGATGCTCGCCCGCAGCGAGGGCTTCGACACCGTGGTCCTGGCGCTGGTCGGAGAACGTGGCCGGGAAGTGCGCGAGTTCATCGAGGACGTACTCGGTCACAACCGCGCCCGCACCATCACCATCGTATCGACGGGCGATGAAAGCCCGATGATGCGGAGGCTGGCGCCGAAGACCGCCATGGCGGTCGCCGAGTATTTTCGCGATCGCGGCGAATCGGTCCTGCTCGTGGTCGACTCGATCACCCGGTATGCCCACGCCGCCCGTGAAGTCGCCCTGGCCGCGGGCGAGCCGGCGGTCGCGCGCGGCTACGCCCCAACCGTCTTCACCGATCTGCCGCGCCTGCTCGAGCGCGCGGGGCCCGGCGAGGAAGGGTCCGGGGCCATTACCGGAATTTTTTCGGTGCTGGTCGACGGCGACGACCACAATGAGCCGATTGCCGACACCATTCGCAGCACGCTCGATGGGCATATCGTGCTGAGCCGGCACATTGCCGATCAGGCACGCTATCCAGCCGTGGACGTTCTTGCCTCGATCTCACGCCTGGCGCATTGCGTCTGGGATCCCGAAGAGCGCGAGCTGGTCAGCAAGCTGCGCGCCATGATCGCCAGATACGAGGACACGCGCGACCTTCGCTTGATGGGTGGATATCAGCCCGGGCGCGACACCAGCCTCGACCAAGCGGTGGAGATGGTGCCGAAGATCTATGCCGCGATGAGACAGGATACCTCGGCCGCGCCAAGCGCCGATCCGTTTCGCGAGTTGCGAGACATGATGAAGGGTGGCTGACGAGCGATACGGCGACGGCCCCTTCTCAACCAAGCCGCAAGTCGTAACGCAACCTGCGCATGCAGTCGTAAAAAGTTCTCCGGCCAGGAAAGATCGGCAGCGCAATCGCAAACGACAGGCGCTTCACAATTACACTGCAGAACAAGACATGCGTGAGAACTATCACACTTTAGTATGGTCGCTATATCCGCGCGGGATCAGCGCACAACGCAATGTCTTCGGAAAATTTGCAGATCAAACGTGAACACTGTGAACGACTCGTGCAACAGCCAGCTGTCCTGGAGAGTCTCTACTTGCTTTTCGGAAGAAGCTCATTCATCGTTCTGTGGAACACAAATAACGCTTGCCTGAAATGATACCCGAGGGACTTCGGTTGAAGACTTCCGATCCATCGTTCGCCAGCGTTAACGACCGTGACTCCCGTGCAACGACGCTGCGATCGGCATGTCGCGATGAACTCATGGACCGTGGCCTGTCGCGGCGTCGGGACGCCGTGGATCAGACCTGAAGCGAGATAGCCAGATCATGCCGTTGAATCGCGAAGCTGTTGAGCTGCTGATTCAAGCGGCGAGAGCCTGGTATTTCGAAGGCGATCAACACGGCCTGCGCGATCGGGAATGGATGGCACTGCGGTTTCTCGGACGCGCCAACAGGTTCTCGCGAACCCCGACCGCGCTGGCAGGCTTCATCGGCGCCACCAAGACCACGGCATCGCAGATCGTGAAGACCCTCGAAAGCAAATCGTATCTGGTGAGAAAGCCGTCTCACGAAGACAAGCGTTCGGTCGTGCTCTGCGTCACGGCGCAAGGTGAGAAATGCCTGAGCCAGCACGATCCGATCAATCATGTGTTGAACGCGGTCGCCGCGCTCGGAACCGAGGAATGCAACAGGCTGCGCGGCTCCCTCACGAGGATCCTGAATCACCTCGACGCGACACATCAGCGTCTCAATGCCAGTACCTGCCGGGACTGCATGTTTCTCGCCGAACGTGGCCCGGGGATCTGCCAAGGGACGCACGACGGCTGAATTCATGTGCCGGCTTTATCGGGCCCCGATCTCGCTCGAAGAGACCGAACTGCTTTGCACGAACTTCGAGCACACCCGAGACCGCCCGAAAATCGACGAACAACTCGACGGCGCGCGCGCTGCGAGCCGGGGGTAGCCCGGCCATTTCGATCGGCGCCGCCGGCCGTGACCGCCGCCGATCTCAAAATATCGAAAACAACCCCATGCAAAGTAGAAGGCGGCCGCCGCCATGCCGAAGCGGCAGCTTGACATGTCGGGCAAATCAGCGGCATTGCTTCACCATCCCGCAATCTCGTCACGCCATAGCCAAGCTCCGCTCACGACGAGCGTGCGATCAACGCTTTGGTCTTGAACTCGTCGAGCTTGAAGCGGCACACCAGCACAATCGGCGCCACTGACCCCACGTCCGTCAACGCGTATCGGGCTTCAAGTCGACGGCGCGCGCATGATCGCCCTCGTAGCAATGGGTTTGCGCACGGTACTCGTTGGTATGAGGGAGCAAACCAAGGACAAAATGCACGCCGGTTCAGGCGCGGTTTTCGGCCGAATCCTCGAGAAAAGATCGCGCGGACTTTCCAAGGCCCGTTCGGATACGAAACCTCGAACTATGCTTGGAGGATCTTGGTGGGCGCACCAGGGCTCGAACCTGGGACCCGATGATTAAGAGTTCATCTGCTCTACCAACTGAGCTATGCGCCCGGATCTTGATCCGGAAGGTCCTTTGCAAGAGGGCGTCGTTTAGCAAAGCGACATCGGGATGTCCAGCAAGCCGGGACAAGTTTTCCCGGGCTTTGGTCAATGGCCTGAACGGCAAAAAGCCGCTGGATTTCAGCGGCTTCCGCCAGTGGCCTGGTCGCGCTGCCGCCGGGGGGCGTCAGAGCCGCTCGGGGCCGCCCCGGTCGCGGTCACCGTCCCGGTCGTGGCGGTCGCTCGGTCGCCACGGTCGCCACGATCGCGGTCGAAGTCGCGGTCCATGCCCATTTCGCGCTCGAACCGGCGATGGTGCCAGCCCTCCCCGCCCCCGAACCGGCCCATCCTGGTCAGGACCGCGAGCCGGCGCTTCTGGCCGTCGTCGAGCGTCTTGTAGAGCGGGTCGGCGGCTTCCGCGATCTTCTTCATCGCCCCGGCCGTGGCGGCCATGTTGTCGGCCCGGTCGCGCAGCCGCGCCACCGGATCGTCCGGCTTCTGCTGGCTGGCATCGTCCCGCGGCGCGTTCATCCGCGCATTGGCGCGATCGAGCCGGAGCTTGGCGAACTCCTTGACCGCGGTCTCGACCGGCGGCCACAGCTTTTCCTGGTCCGCGGTCAGTTTGAGGCCGGCATGGACGGCGGCGATCCGGGCGTCGGCATAGGCCGAGCGATCCTCCGGGCTCATCCGCGAGAAGCCGTGGCCCCAGTGACGGTGCTGGGCATAGACGGCGGTCGAACCGGCGATGGCGAGAACCGCGACGGCTGCGATGGCGAACTTCCTCATGCGAACCTCCTGTGAAAGGTTGCCTGAAGATGGGCCCGCGCCCGCCGGCCTTCAACTTACGGATTGGAAAGAGAGGCTTCCCTTACCAAGATGTAATGTGACGCCGTTTGATCCGGCGCAATGCGCGCCGAGCGCTAGAGCATCCCGAGCACGCGCGGCAGCCACAGCGAGATTTCCGGCACATAGGTGACGACGCCGAGGAAGATCAGCATGGTCAGCAGCCACGGCCACACCGCGATCGTGAGCTCGGTGATGCCCATCTTGGCGATGCCGGAGGCGACATAGAGGTTGAGCCCGACCGGCGGATGGCACATGCCGACCTCCATGTTGACGACCATCAGGATGCCGAGATGCACCGGATGGATGCCGAGCTTGACCGCCACCGGAAACAGGATCGGCGCCATGATCAGCACGATCGAGGACGCCTCCATCACGTTGCCCGCGATCAGCAGCAGCACGTTGACGATCAGCAGGAAGATGATCCAGTCGACGCCGATCGAGGTGATCCACGCCGCGATCTGCTGCGGAATGTTTTCGTTCGCCATCAGGAACGAGAACAGCACCGCGTTGGTGATGATGTAGAGGATCATCGCGCTCATGTTGGCGGAGCCGAGCAGCACCCTCGGCACGTCCTTCAGCGACATGTCGCGATAGACGAACACCGCGATGACGAAGGCGTAGACCGCGCTGATGGCGGCGGCTTCCGTCGGCGTGAACAGCCCGGCATAGATGCCGCCGAGCACGATCAGGATCAGCAGCAATCCCCACATGCATTTGCGGAAGGCGATGAAGCGCTCGGCCCAGCTCGCGCGCGGCAGTCGCGGATAGTCGAACTTCCAGGCGCGATAGAACGTCGTCAGGCCCAGCAGCGTCGCCAGCATCAGGCCGGGAATGACGCCCGCCATGAACATCTGGCCGACGGAGGCCGACGAGACGCGCTGACCGGCCGGATCGAGCGCGATGCTGCCGCCGGTCGCCACGCAATAGATCACCATCACGATCGAGGGCGGGATCAGGATGCCGAGCGCGCCCGACGTGGTGATGACGCCGGCGCCGAAGCGCTTCGGAAAACCCTGCTTGACCATCGCCGGCATCATGATCGAGCCGATCGCGATCACGGTCGCCGGCGACGAGCCGGACACCGCGGCGAACAGCGCGCAGGCCATCACGCCCGCCAAGCCCCAGGCCGCCATACCAGTGACCGACCATCGAGGTCGCAAAATTGATCATGCGGCGCGCGACGCCGCCATGGGTCAGGAAATTGCCGGCCAGGATGAAGAACGGGATCGCCATGATCTCGAAATTGTCGATGCCGGTGAACAGCTTCAGCGCCACCGACTCGGTCGGCACGTTGGTCATCGTGAAGATGAAGGTCAGCACCGTCATGCCGAGCGCGATCGAGATCGGCATGCCGGTCAGCATCAGCGCGATCAGCAGGGCGAAGATGATCAGCGCGCTCATCGGGTGACCTCCGCAGCGCCGATACCCGGCTCCTCGACGTCGACGCCCTCGACATGGGCGTGGTCGTGATGCGGCAGTTCGCCGGTGCAGAAGTAGTTGATAGGCGACCTGCAGGAAGCGGAAGCACATCAGATAGGAGCCGAGCGGAATGCAGAGATAGACGAACCAGCTCGGGATCTCGAGGTCGGGCGAGACCTGGTCGGTGAAATACAGCCCATAGACGAATTTCGCGCCCATGGTGCCGATCACGGCGGTGAAGAACGCGCCGCAGAGCAGGCCGAACAGCACCACGGCGTTACGCCAGGGCGACTTGAGCTGGTTGACCACCACGTCGACGCCGACATGGATGCCGGTGCGCACGCCATAGGCCGCGCCGAACTTGGCCACCCACACGAACATGTAGATGCACAGTTCCTGCGCCCAGGACAGGTTGATCGGGAACAGGATCGGATACAGGAAGGGAATGCCGATGAGATAGCGGTGCATCACCGCGATAAAGATGATGACGGTCGCGAGCGCCATCAGCGTCGCGATCAGTATCTCCTCAAGCCGGTCGAGGATGCGAAGAAACATCCACTTCCCCCTGAAAGATCGAGACTCGTCATGGCCGGGCTTGTCCCGGCCATCCACGCCCTTCGTTGCTGCCAGACGACTAAGACGTGGATGCCCGGCACGAGGCCGGGCATGACGGAGAATGAGCTTCCGCCTGCCAGGAGCACGAGAAGCTCGCGGCACCCCAAGTCGATCGCCTTAGTTGGTCGCGCCCCTCGTCTCCTTGAGGAATTCGTCGATCAGCGGCTGGCCGACGCGCTTGGCCACATCCTGGTAGACCGGCTCGAGCGCCTTGCGCATCGCCGCATCCTGCTCCGGCGTCAGCGTGATGATCTCGCTCTTGCCGGTCTTCTTGATCTCGGCCAGCGCGTCGTCGTTTTCCTTCTGCGACTGGCCGTTGCCGTAGGCGGTGGCTTCCTTCATCGCCTTCTCGCAGCTGGGCGCGATATCGGCCGGAATGCCATCCCAGAACTTCTTGTTCACCACCACGACGTAGCCGATGTAGCCGTGGTTGGTGACGGTGATGTACTTCTGCACCTCGTGCATTTTCTGGGTGTAGATGTTCGACCAGGTGTTTTCCTGGCCGTCGACCACGCCGGTCTGCAGCGCCTGATAGACTTCCGAGAACGCCATCACCTGCGGAATCGACGCCGAGCGCGCGGAACTGCGCTTCCAGCACCTTGGACGACTGGATGCGGAATTTCAGGCCCTTGTAGTCGGCGGGCGCGACCAGCTTCTTGTTGGCGCTCATCATGCTTGAAGCCGTTGTCCCAGTAGGCGAGACCGGTCATGCCCTTGGCATCGAGCAGCTTCAGCAGCCTGCCTGCCGAGCGGACCGTCGGTGACTTTGCGCAGCGTCTTCAGGTCCGGCAGGATGTAGGGCAGATCGAACACCTCGAATTCCTTGACGCCGATCGGGCCGAACTTGGCGTTCGACGGCGCCAGCATCTGCACCGCGCCGAGCTGCAGCGCTTCCAGCTCTTCCTTGTCCTTGTAGAGCTGCGAGTTCGGATAGACTTCGACCTTGACCTTGCCGCCGGTGTATTTCTCGGCCAGTTCCTTGAATTTCTCGGCCGCCAGGCCCTTCGGCGTGTTGGGCGCCACCACGTGGCTGAACTTGATGACGATCGGCGATTGCGCCGCGGCGGGCCCCGACCAGGGTCAGTGCCGCGATCGATGCCGCGGCCAGTATCAACTTACGCATGTTTCCTCCCGTTATTTCCCCGGAGCGCGTGGACGCTGTTCCGAAGCTTGCATGCCAACCGCACCAATACAGACAAGCCGGCCGAATTGCCATTGCCCGTTAGCAGGGGCTGCGCGGATGGTTTTGCTGCATTGCAATACGACATTCGGTCCGCTGGGGTTTCTGGCTTGTTTCGTAGGCAATCCCGTTCGTTTCGCGGGTGGTGGCCTCGCCCTTCGAGGCGAGGATACAGCGATACCCGGAACGATGTTAGAGCGGCCCCGGATGTCGCTCCGCGTGGACCGATACATCCACATGCAGTCCGCTCGGATCGTCCGCATTGCCGACGAAGCCGCCCGATATCGGGCTTGCCTGTTCCGCCTCCCTGGTCACGCCCACGCGGATCAGGTTGGCGCCGGCAATCAAACCATTGGTCGGATCGTACTCGATCCAGCCTGCACCGGGCAGATAGACGCTGCACCAGGCGTGCGTGCTGCCGCCGCCCACGGTGGTGCCCGAGGAATCGTCGTACAAATAGCCGGTGACAAAACGCGTGGCGAGGCCAAAGCTGCGCAGCGCTTCCATCATCAGCACGGCAAAGTCGCGGCAGGTACCGGAGCCAAGTCCAACGGTCTGGGCCGCAGTCTGCGTGCCCTCCTCGTAGCGCGCGTTGTAGCGGAAATCCCTCTTGATGGCGTGCGTCATCGCTTCCAGCACGCGTAGCGTCTGCTTGCCCTCCACTTCCGACACGACACGGCGGGCCCAGGCGTCGACCTTTCGCTCGGGGTCCGGCATCTGGCGTTCGGCGAGGCGCGCCAGGTCGGGAATCTCGTGAGCGGCGTAGGAACATGGAAACTGCTCGGCGGTTGCGTCGAGGCTGTAGACCGGCAGCGGCTGGCCATCGGGGTGATGCGTCATGTCAAGCGTCGATACGATGCTGAGCCGCTCGGTCCTGAGTGCTTCCGGCCATTCGAGGTAGCAGATGGAATTGTTGAAGACGTCATGCTTCCAGTAGATCGCATTCGGCTCCGGTTCGACCTTCAGCGTCGCACTGTGCAGGCGAAGGTCGTGGCTCTCGTCCGGCCGGACCATCAACTTGTGCCGCAGCAGGCCTACCGGGTTGCGGTAGGTGTATTCGGTGGTGTGGACGATGCCGATCTTTGCCATACGAGCCTCCTCCGATTGGATTGACTCCATTAGACCGCGCGGGCTCGATTTACCGAGCGCCAGACACCCGTTACGATGGACGACGGTAGCCAACTTGCAGGTCAGTGGCTAGGTGCCGCCACCGATAGAAAGAAGCGCCGATGAACCTCGATCTCGCCCTCATCCTGCTGATGCTCGCGGCCGCGATCGCGATGTTCGTCATCAACCGGCCCCGCATGGACGCGGTCGCGCTACTCGTGATGGTTTCGATGCCCTTCACCGGCGTCATTACCATGAACGAAGCGCTGGCGGGGTTTGCCGATCCATCGATCATACTGATCGCCGCGCTGTTCGTCATCGGCGAAGGCCTCGTGAGGACCGGCGTCGCGCGACGGCTCGGCGATTGGCTCGACGCCAAGGCCGGCAGCAGCGAGAACCGCCTGCTCGTCCTGCTGATGGCGGCCGTAGGCGGGCTCGGCTCCTTGATGAGCTCAACGGCTGTTGTCGCCATCTTCATCCCGGTGGTGCTGCGCATCTCGCAAAATCGCGGCATGGCGCCAAGCCGGCTCATGATGCCGCTGAGTTTCGCCGCGCTGATCAGCGGAATGCTGACACTGGTGGCAACGGCGCCCAATCTGGTCGTCAACGCCGAACTGATCCGGCAGGGTGCGCAGGGATTCAATTTTTTCAGCTTCACTCCGTTCGGGCTGCCGCTGCTCGCACTCGGCATCATCTATATGCTTTTCGCGCGCGGCCTGCTCTCCAGCAAGAGCCCGCCCGCCGCGGCGGACGGCCGCCCAAGGCTTGCGCGGTGGATCGAGCAATACGGCCTCGCCGATCGCGAAAGACGCGGCCGCATCAGCGCCAGCTCGTCGCTCGGCGGAAAGCGCCTCGACGAGCTGTCGCTCCGCGCCGCGGGCGTAAACCTTCTCGCCATCGAGCGTGGGACGGGGTTCGCGGCCAAGGTGCTCCGTCCGACCGCACAGACCGAACTGCAGGCCGGCGATGTGCTGCTCGCCGATGTGGACATCTCGAACGACGGCGCCAGCAAGCTGTGGCAGTCGCTGAATCTCGAGGCGCTGCCGCTCAGCGAAGTCGGAAACTACTTTGTCGACCGCTCGCAGGAGATCGGCACGGCGGAGGTCATCCTGCCGGCCGAATCCACGCTGATCGGCCAGACCGTGCTCGAGGCCCGGATTCGCTCCGAATACGGCCTGACCGTCATCGGGTTGCGGCACGGCAACAACGTAGTGATGCACGACCTGCCGGGGGAAAGGTTGAAGATCGGAGATACGCTCCTGCTGATCGGCTTCTGGTCCGACATTCAGGATCTCCAGTCCCACATGGAAGACGTGGTCGTCTTGAACATGCCGGTCGAGCTGGAGGAAGTTCTTCCCGCAGCACAGCGGGCCCCGTACGCACTGGCCGTACTCGGGTTGGTGGTCGCGCTGATGGTCAGCGGTTTGGTGCCGAACGTCCAGGCCGCGCTGATTGGCTGCCTGCTGATGGGACTTCTGGGCTGCGTCGATTTCAACAGCGCCTATCGCTCCATCAACTGGAAGACCCTCGTCCTGATCGTCGGCATGCTGCCGTTCTCGCTGGCCCTGCAGCGGACGGGAGGCGTCGACCTCGCTGCCGACGCGGTCGTCGGCCTGGTTGGAGGCGCCGCGCCGCGCTTCGTATTGGCGACCTTGTTCGTCATCACCGCGGCGCTGGGCTTGTTCATCTCCAATACGGCCACGGCCGTACTGATGGCGCCCGTGGCACTGGCGATCGCCAAGGACCTCGGCGCCTCGCCCTATCCGTTTGCGATGATCGTCGCGCTGGCCGCATCAACCGCTTTCATGACGCCGATCTCCTCGCCGGTTAACACGCTGGTCGTCGGACCCGGGCAATATAGTTTCAGCGATTTCGTGAAGGTTGGTGCGCCGTTCTCGGTTATCGCTGCCATCGTGAGCGTGCTGCTCGTTCCGATTTTTCTTCCGTTTTGAGCATGGCGGCGCAGCCGGTTTGTAGGGTGGGCAAAACGAAGTGTGCCCACCATTTGAAGTGCGATTGGTAAAGGATGGTGGGCACGGCGCTGGCGCGCCTTTGCCCACCCTACGACTCGTTCAACGCAAAAACGCGGCGCCAAGGCGCCGCGTTTTGTTTTTCTGTCGCTGAGCTACGCTGTCAGCTCGCCGCCTGCGCCGGCCTGTCGCGCTGGTGCTTCATGACGATCTTGTTGAGCGCGCCGAGATAGGCTTTTGCCGACGCCACCAGCGTATCCGGATCGGACGCCTTCGACGTCATCGAGCGGCCTTCATGGGCGAGCCGCACCGACACTTCGGCTTGCGCGTCGGTGCCTTCGGTGACGGCGTGGACCTGGTAGAGCTCCAGCTTGGCCTCGTGCGGCACCAGCGCCTTGATGCAGTTGAACACCGCATCGACCGGGCCGTTGCCTTCGGCTTCCTCGATCTTGATCTGGCCGTCGATGTCGAGCTTCATGGTGGCGCGCTGCGGGCCATGGGTGCCGGCGATCACCGTCAGCGAGGCCAGCTTGATGCGGTCATGCGAGGCTGCGATCTCCTGATCGACCAGCGCCTCGATGTCCTCGTCGTAGATGTCCTTCTTGCGATCGGCCAGCGCCTTCATCCGCACGAAGGCGTCTTCCAGCTGGTTGGCGCCGAGCTTGTAGCCCATCTCCTCCAGCTTGTGCACGAACGCATGACGGCCGGAATGCTTGCCGAGCACCAGCGACGACTTCTTCAGGCCGATCATTTCGGGCCGCATGATCTCGTAGGTCGATGCGTCCTTCAGCACGCCGTCCTGATGGATGCCGCTCTCATGCGCGAACGCGTTGCGGCCGACGATCGCCTTGTTGTACTGCACCGGGAACGAGGTCGCCGCCGACACCAGTTTCGAGGCCCGCGTCAGCATGGTGGTGTCGATCTTGTTCCACCACGGAAACACGTCGTTGCGGACGTTGATCGCCATCACGACTTCTTCCAGCGCGGCATTGCCTGCCCGCTCGCCGATGCCGTTGACGGTGCATTCGATCTGCCGCGCGCCGCCGGCGATGCCGGCCAGCGAATTCGCCACCGCCATGCCGAGGTCGTTATGGCAGTGCACGGAGAACACCGCCTTGTCGGAATTCGGCACCCGCTCGATCAGCGTGCGCATGAAGTGGGTGTATTCCTCCGGCGTGGTGTAGCCGACGGTGTCGGGAATATTGACCGTGGTGGCGCCGGCCTTGATGACGGCCTCGACGATGCGGCAGAGATAGTCCATCTCGCTGCGGGTGGCGTCTTCGGCCGACCATTCGACGTCGTCGATCTGGTTGCGCGCGCGGGTGACGTTGGCGATCGAGAGCTCCATCACCTGCTCCGGCGTCATGTTCAGCTTGACGCGCATGTGCAGCGGCGAGGTCGCGATCACGGTGTGGACGCGGCCGCGCTTGGCGAATTTCACCGCTTCGGCGCAGCGGTCGATGTCCTTCGGGTTGGCGCGCGACAGGCCGGCGATGACGGCGTTCTTGGAGCGGCGGGCGATCTCGCTGACCGCCTGGAAGTCGCCTTCGGAGGTGATCGGGAAACCGGCCTCGATGACGTCGACGCCCATGTCGTCGAGCATTTCGGCGATCTCGATCTTTTCCTCGAACGTCATGGTCGCGCCCGGGCACTGCTCGCCGTCGCGCAGGGTGGTGTCGAATACGATGACGCGGTCCTTCTCGGACTTGTTGGCGGTGGTCATTTGCAAGAATTCCTTTTGGGTCGTGCGCCGGTTCACTGGGCGCTGAAGGGTCTGGTGATCTCGCTCAAAACCCCTGAGTGCCCAGGCGCAAACGCCCAGACGGCCCTCAGGGGCCGATAAGAAGCAGAAGCCCGCCAAGAAGCAGGGTGGGCGCGGACGCAGCCGGAATCGCGGGGGCAGACATGGAGGCGGCCTTGGCCGCTCCACCCCGAACCCCGTGCTTTTCGCTGCGAATCAGCATTGCCAGACCCTTTGGACGACCAAATCCTCAGCCAAAACCATTGACGGTTCGTTGCCGGGGCGGCGTTCCGGGCCTGTTCTAGACGAAATTTGCGGCCGGCTGCAATCCCAAAAGAGGGACAGGATGGGTGACCTAATGGATCCCAGGCTGTCGTCACCCGCCTTGTGCGCAATTGCGCACTGGGGTGGGTGACCCAGTATTCCAGAGGCCGGCGCTTGAGCCGACAGGCCGCGGCGTACTGGATTCCCCGCGTTCGCGGGGAATGACGGCGGGAACGTATTTCCGAAAGTGGCCCGGATGAGCGCAGCGAATCCGGGGCCGCCGCCGCCGGAGATTACAATCCCGCATCTCGCTTCGCTTATGCGGCCTTCGAACTGTGGAAGCGTTTTCCCGGCGGGTTGTGGATGATCCAAGCACACGCCGGCGGACACTCATGAGTCATGGCGCTGAAGAGTCATGGCGGTGAAGCATGGCGGGCAAAAATATCGCAGTGACGACCAAACAATAATAGCTCAGGTCAAAACCCGGATTTCGTTGACCACTGTGGCCGCCCGATTCGCTATGATTCGCGTGTCGCGGGGATCGAGAACGGGATTGCTCGAGGCAGTTATTTCTCGCGGTCGCGGCGGGGGCCACGATCGTAATGAGGGGGCGCCGAGATGCCCGCTGTGGGCGATGCCTGCAGCGGGCAGCTCGAGCCGAGTGGGTCAGCATGGCATCGATCAGTTTTACAACCATCAACATCCGCAAGTTTGGATTGAAGCCGCGCTCGGCCAAACCAACCACCTGGCATCTGCGGCAGGTCATCATGCCGAGACGCAGCATTACCGGCCGGCTGGTGCGCGGACAGGTTTGGCGGCGCCACGACGGCCGTCGCTGGTTGTACAAGAAATTTATCGCATAGGGCGCGCAGGCCGTAGGGTGGGCAAAGCGCAGCGTGCCCACCATTCCGTCCGAGCATTTCGCGCCATGGTGGGCACAGCGCAAGTGCGCCTTTGCCCACCCTACTTCTTCGCCGCCTTCTCTTCCGCCAGCAGCGCCTCGCGGACCTGCTTGAATTCGCCGCGGTCGGCCTTGTCGACTTTCGGAAAATGCAGATCGAGCTTGTCGAGCGCGCTGACGATGGCCGAGCCGATCACCACGCGGGCGAACCATTTGTGGTCGGCCGGCACGATGTGCCATGGCGCATGCTTGGTCGAGGTGTGGCGGATCAGATCCTGGTAGGCGGCCTGATACTTGTCCCACAGTTTTCGTTCGCCGATATCGGCCATCGAGAACTTCCAGTTCTTGGCGGGCTCCTCCAGCCGCTCGAGAAAGCGCTCGCGCTGCTCTTCCTTCGAGACGTTGAGGAAGAATTTCAGGATCACGGTGCCGTTGCGCGCGACGTAGCGCTCCATCGCGGAAATGTCCTCAAAGCGGTCGCGCCAGATGTCCTTGGTGACGAGCTTCGGCGGTATCTTCTGTTTGGCGAGAATTTCTGGGTGCACCCGCACCACCAGGCATTCCTCGTAATGGGAGCGGTTGAAGATGCCGATGCGGCCGCGCTCCGGCAGCGCGATCATGCTGCGCCACAGGAAATCGTGGTCGAGTTCCTTCGTCGACGGCTGCTTGAACGCGGTGACCTCGCAGCCCTGCGGGTTGACGCCCTCGAACACGCTCTTGATCGCGGAATCCTTGCCGGCGGCGTCCATGCCCTGGAAAATCAGCAGCAGCGACCAGCGGTCCTGCGCGTAGAGTTTTTCCTGGAAATCGTTCAGCCGCTCGCGGTTGGCCTCGATGATCTTGGTCGCCTTGTCCTTGTCGAGGCCGCCCTTCTCGTTGGTCTTGTGCGACTTGAGGTGAAACTCGCCCGCGCCGTCGTAGCGGAACGGGGCGACATAGGGCTTCAGTTCATCGGCAAGCGGTTGCGAGGATTTCTTGTTCATCTATCTCTCCCCGTCATGCCCGGGCTTGTCCCGGGCATCCACGCTCTTACCACCGTTCGCAAAGACGTGGATGGCCGGGACAAGCCCGGCCATGACGGAGAAAGCGGTGTGCATCGGGACAATCCTTCAGGTCTTCTTGGGTTGCGTCTTACATCTGTCGAGGACGCTACCAAGAATGCCCTTGGGAAGGAATATGATGAAAACGACCAGCAGCACCCCGTAGACGAGGTTGTCCCAGCCCACCGCCTTGGTGCCGAAACCGATGCGCAGCACTTCGGCGAGCATGATGGTGATGATGGCGCCCACCGTCGGCCCGAGCGAGACGTAGAGGCCGCCGACGATGACGGCGAACACCATCTGCAGCGACACCGCGATGCCGCTCACCGTGTCGGGCGAGATGAACATCTGGTACTGGCAATAGAGCGCGCCGGCGAGCGCGGTCATCAGCGCGGAGATCAGCGTGATCTTGAGCTTTTCGGCCGTGACGTTGACGCCGGCCGCGGCGGCGGCGTCCTCGTCCTCCGAGATCGCCTCCATGGCGTAGCGGCTCATGCTGCGGTCGACCCAGCGCCAGGTCAGCAGGCCGAACACCCAGACCCCGAGCGCGATCAGATACCACGTTATCTTGTCGTCGAACTGCAGCGCCAGCAACTGGCTGCCCTTGGTGCGGTTCGGCGTGTAGCCGAGCGAGCCGCCGGTCCAATCGCGCGTCGCGGTGATGACCTGCAGCACGATGCCCGACAGCGCCAGCGTCACCAGCACGAAATAATGCCCGGTGATGCGGAAGCGAAAGCAGGGATAGGCGACGACGAGCGCCAGCGCCCCCGCCGCCACCATGCTGACGGGAATGCCGATCCACGGCGATACGCCGAGATGGTTCCACAACAACGCCGTGACATAGGCGCCGACGCCCATGAAGCCGCCATGGCCGAGCGACACCAGGCCGAAGCGGCCCATGATCGACCACGCGGTGTAGGCGAACGACCAGATCAGGATCAGCACCAGGATGTGCAGGTGATAGGGCTCGCGATAGACAAAGGGCAGCGCGATCAGCGCGGCAAGGCCAACGGCCCAGGCGATGTGGCGGGGATTCACGAGCGCCTCGCAAAAAGGCCCGCGGGCCGGATGAACATCATGACGATGAAGAAGGCGAACGCCAGCACGTAGCCCCATTCGAGGTCGGAGAACAGCCCGCCCAGCGAAATGATCTGCGCGAACACGAACGCCGCGATGAAGCCGCCGACGAAATTGCCGAGCCCGCCGAGCACGCAGATCAGGAAGGTGATCGGCCCGAACGACAGCCCGACGAACGGGTGCACGTCGTATTGCAGCACCAGAAGGCAGGCGGCGAGCCCGGCAAGCGCGCCGCCGAGCGCCGAGGTGATGAGATAGATGCGCTTGGTGTCGACGCCCATCAGCGACATGATCTGGCGGTCCTGCGCGATGGCGCGGATCGCGGTCCCCGTGTAGGTGCGCTTCATGAAGAAATAGATCGCCAGCATGCCGATCAACGCGGCGACGAAGGCGAGCAGCCGCGAATAGCTGAAATGCATCTCGCCGATCGCCAGCACCGGCAGGCGGATGCCGAGGTTGCGGAAGTCGATGCCGAAGGCGACGGTGGCAAAGCTCTGCAGGATGAACAGCACGCCGCCGGTCGCGAGCAACTGGTTGATCGGCGGCGCGGTCAGCAGCGGCGCGATCACGATGTAATGCAGCGCCGCGCCAAGTGCCGCCACCAGCAGGATCGCGAACGGCGCCGCGACCCAGTACGGCAGGCCGAACACCTGGACCATGTAGTACATGCCGTACATGCCGATCATGACCAGTTCGGCGTAGCAGATCCAGGTGACGTCGATGACGCCGAAGATCAGATTGAGCCCGAGCGCCAGCAGCGCCAGCACGCCGCCGAGCAGGATGCCGTTGACCACGGCTTCCAGCAGATAGATGTCGAAGATGTCGAGGAAGCCTTGCATGTTCGCCCTGCCCTACACGCCCAGATAAGCCTGCTTGATCGTGTCGGTCTTCATCATCTCTTCCGACGTGCCGGACGCGCGGATGGAGCCGGCTTCGAGCAGATAGGCGCGATCGACCACCTTCAGCACCTGCTGCACGTTCTGCTCGACGATCAGCACCGTCAGCCCGCTGGCGCGGATGCGTTTGACCAGTTCGAACACCTGCTGCACCACGACCGGGGCCAGCCCCGCCGACGGCTCGTCGAGCAGGAGCAATTTCGGATTCGACATCAGCGCGCGGCCGATCGCGCACATCTGCTGCTCGCCGCCCGACATGGTGCCGGCCATCTGGCTGCGCCGTTCCTTCATGCGCGGGAACAGGTCGAACACGAATTCGAGCCGCTCGGCATATTTGGCGCGGGCACCCGGCATGTAGGCGCCCATCTTCAGATTGTCGTCGACGGTGAGCCGCGGAAACAGCCGGCGGTTTTCCGGCACGTGGGCGATGCCGAGATCGACGATGCGATGCGCCGGCGTCGCCAGCACGTCGGTGCCTTCCATCGAGATCGCGCCTTTGGTGGGGCGGATCAGCCCCGAGATCACGCGCATCAGCGTGGTCTTGCCGGCGCCGTTGGGGCCGATCACGCCGACCGCCTCGCCCGCCTTGACCTCGAGATTGACGCCGAACAAGGCCTGGAAGGTGCCGTAGCCCGCGTCGATCGATTTCAATTCGAGCATGCCTCAGACCCCCGCCTTGCGGCGCGCTTCCGACGCCGCAACCTGGCTCGAATCCGCATCGGTGCCGAGATAGACCTCGATCACCCGGGGATCGCCGACCACCGCGCTCGGCAACCCCTCCGAAATCTTCTCGCCGTGATCGAGCACCATCACGCGGTCGACCACCCGCATCAGCACGCCCATGATGTGCTCGACCCAGATGATGGTGATGCCGAGTTCGTCGCGGATCTTGCGCAGCATGTCTGCGGCCTGATCCATCTCGTGCTCGTCGAGCCCGCCGAGGCTTTCGTCGGCGAGCAGAAGCTTTGGCCCGGTCGCGAGCGCTTTGGCCAGTTCGAGCTTTTTCAGGCCGGCGGCGCCGAGGCCGTCGACGCTGGCATGGCGGTCGGTCGGCAGGCCGACCATGGCCAGCGCCTTCTCGGCGGCCTCATCGGCCCTGGCGCGGCTGTGGCTGCCCTGCCCGTAATAGCCCGCCAGCGCGACATTCTCGAAAATGCTCAAGCGATGAAACGGCCGCGGGATCTGAAAGGTGCGGCCGACACCGCTGTTGATGATGCGATGTGGCGCCTTGCCGGCGATCTCCGTTCCGTCAAACAGGATCGAACCCGCCGTCGGCACCAGCGTGCCCGACAGCATGTTGAAGATCGTGCTCTTGCCGGAGCCGTTCGGGCCGATCAGGCCGAGAATCTCGCCCTTCTCCACCCTGAACGACACGTTGTTGACAGCGGTGAAGCCGCCAAAACGCTTCACCAACCCTTCTACCGTCAGCACCCGGAACCTCCGCCTTGGCTTGCTACCGCCGCTACTGGTTGCTGAACGTCGTTCCCTTCGGCAGCGGCAGCACGGCCTCGCGCTGCGCCTGGCTCTTCGGCCACACCACGTACGACTTGTCGTCGACGTACTGGATGACCACCGGGAACGAGCGCTCGTTCTGGCCGGCCATCTGCGTGCCTTCGCCATGGAACTTGACGCCGAAGCCGAGCATGGTGCCGCCTTCGGGAATGTCGACCTCCAGCGCCGCCTTGCGCAGCGCATCGGGATCGACGCCGCCATATTTCTTGATGGCGCGCGGCAGCACGTCGGTCAGGAAGAGGTAGGTGTTCGACGCCGCCATGCCGACATGGGCGGAGCGGATCGCGACCCCCGGCTTGGCCTTGTCGAATTCCTCGCCGACCATCTTGATGACCGGCGGCAGCTTCGGGTCCATCGACTTCTGGTTGGCGAGCCAGATCGAGATCGGATCGGTGTTGAAGACGTAATTGACGTCGCTGCCCAAGCCTTCCTTCAGCTTCTCGTAGACGCCATAGCCCGCG
Source organism: uncultured Alphaproteobacteria bacterium (assembly GCA_963783115.1). Taxonomy (GTDB): domain Bacteria; phylum Pseudomonadota; class Alphaproteobacteria; order Rhizobiales; family Xanthobacteraceae; genus Bradyrhizobium. The sequence continues at coordinate 185,515 of CAWAMK010000018.1, forward strand.
CCGTGACCGACCAGGGCCGCAAACTTCAGGCCCTGCTCGCGCGCCTGGCGGCCGAACAAGGTGATGTCGGGATTATAGCCGGTGTGGAAGATCACGTCGGGCCGCGCGCGCTTCAGCTTGGTCACCAGCGCGGAAAGATCGGGCGCGGTGGCGGAATAGCCTTCCTTCATCACGACGTTGAAGCCGGCCTTCTTGGCGCCGGCCTCGTTGCCCTTGGAGACGTCGACGCCATAGGCGCCGTCCTCGTGGATGATGGCGACGCGCAGATCCTTCGGCTCCTTGCCGAACTTCTCCTTGGAGTTCTGCGCGATGAAATCCATCGTCATCATGCCGAACTGGTCGCCGGAAGCCTGCGGGCGGAACACGTATTTGAAGTTCTTGTCCGCCAGCACCGCCGAGGAGATACAGGTGGTGATCCACATGAAATTCTTCAGCTGCTCGACGCGCGCGGCCACCGGCACGCATTGCGCCGACGAGAAGAAGCCGAGCAGCATGTTGACCTTTTCCTGCTCGATCAGCCGCACCGCCTCGTTGATCGCGACATCAGGCTTGCTCTGGGCGTCGGCATAGACGGCCTCGACCTTGTAACCCTCGACGCCGGTCTTGGCGTACTGGTCGAGCATGATCTTGGCGCCGATATATTGCAGCTCCGAACCGCCGCCCGCGAGCGGACCGGTCAGGTCGTAGATGACGCCGATCTTGATTTTCTTTTCCTGGGCCTCGGCGGCAACCGCCATTCCCAGCACCGCGATGGCGGCGGACAGCCCAACGAGCAGGCGCGCAGCTTTATGCCCCGGCATGGTACCCTCCCCTGGATTGTTTTTTGTGCAGTGCGTTTTGTTATTTTTGTTGGTGCCCATCACATTGGTCGCGCGACCAGATGTCAAGCGCATTGCTTGCGGCCACATCGCGCAGGCGGTTCGAGACCGCCAAGACTGCACGTCAAGGTTGGGAAGCGAACTGCGCCTCAATGAATGCCGTGACGAAGCGCGGCATCGCCGACGTGAGGTCGCTCACGCCGCGCACGACGTGGATGGCAGCCAATTCCGGCTCGCGCTGGCTGGCGAGAGTGGCGACGATCCGCTCGCGCAACGCTTCGCCCGACATATCGACGCGCAGAATCCGGATCATCGCCACCGCAGGCCCGGTATAGATGCAGTGCCAATCGGGGTCGCTCTCGTATTCGCCGGGCGCCAAACCGGTCTCTTCCTCGAGCTCGCGCACGACGCTGCCGGGAATATCGAGCGTGCCGTCCCTGACGTCGTTGAGGTCGGGCGTGCCGGACGGAAAATAGATGCGTCCGGGGTTGGCCGTGTGCTGGCCCATCTCGCCGAGCACGAAGGCGCCGTCGGCGCAGCGGAGCGCGCCCATGCCGAACCCGTTGAACACGGGCGCGTCGGGAAAGCCCCAGTCGCGCCAGGCGAGAAAGCTCGCGAAGTCGGTTTCGAAATAGCTGGCGCTGAAACGATCGCCCGAAAACAACGGGTTTCGTCCGAGCAGGACGCGGCCGTTCCACAGCGCGGGCTTCTCGCGCTGCTGCCCGCCGAAATACGCCGCGATCTCGTCGCGCCGCGCTTCGGCAAACGGCCACGCCCACGCTTCGACGGCGAGGTCGAGCGTGCTGACGCGATGCATGACCGGAGCGTTCATGTCACGCGCCGCCCGCTGCCGCCTGAAATCGTGCCGATGTCACCCGACCCTATTTCGCGCTCGTGCCGGTCGTCTTCTTGACCTGCTCGACATATTTGTTGGTCCAGGTCTTGGTAACGTCGATATTGGCTTTCGCTACCTCCGGCGAGCCCTCGCTGAACACCGCGAGCACCGCATCCGCGCCCTTGGGGTCCATCAGTCCGGTCAGCGAATACATCGGAATCGTATTCTTCAGCGCGGCCAGATACTGCTCCTTGTTCTTGCCGACGATTTCGTCCGGCATCTTCGCCATGATCTCTTCGGGTGAGTGCGAATGAATCCAGGCGAGCGTGTTGACGATCGCGGTGGTCAGTCCCTGCACTTCCTTCTCGTGCGACTTGATCCAGGCGGTGGTCGTGTAGAGCGCCCCGCCGGGATATTCGCCGCCGAACACGGCGAGCGTATCCTTTGCGGTGCGGGTATCGGACAGGATCTTCAGGTCGGGATGACTGGCCTGCAGCACGGTCACGGCGGGATCGAGCATCACGGCGGCATCGATCTGCCCCTGCTGCATCGCCGCTACCGCAGTGGCGCCAAGGCCGACGCCGATCACCGACGCGCTGGTCGGGTCGAGGCCGTTCTTCTTCAACAGATATTTCAGGAAGAAATCGGTGGAAGAGCCCGGCGCGCTGACGCCGACCTTCTTGCCGGCCAGATCCTTGACCGACTTGATCTCGGAGGTTTTTGAAGGCGACACCACCAGCACCAGACCGGGATAGCGGTCATAGACCACGAAGGACTGCAGTTCCTGCTTCTTGGCGGCCAGATTGACGCAATGGTCGAAATAGCCGGACACCACGTCGGCGCTGCCGCCGAGCACGGCCTTCAGCGCGTCCGAGCCGCCCTTGAGGTCGACCAGTTCGACGGCAAGCCCGGCCTTGTCGTATTCGCCGAGCTGTTTTGCGAGCACGGTGGGCAGATAGCACAGGCAGGAGCCGCCGCCGATCGCGATCGTGACCTTGCTTTGCGCTGCGGCAAATCCGGTGGTCAGGGTCAGCGCCAGCAGCGAGGCGGCCAGCCGGGCGAACAGTCTTGTCATGGGTTCCTCCAATTCGTTGGGCCGCAAGATAGAGCAGCGCGCAGGCGTTGAGAAGCTCTCCGCGCCGTCATTCCGGGGCTCGCGAAGCGAGAACCCGGAATCCAAGTCGCCGCCGAGCTTGCGGCCCGATGGATTCCGGGTTCGTGCTTCGCACGCCCTCAGGTGCGCAATTGCGCACCGGGGAATGACGACGGTGGTAGCTGGCCAAGCACCGCGCAACGACATAGCATCCGCTCACAACAACCTGGGGAGGACTGCCATGAACCGCCTGACACTCACACTATCGATCGCCGCCGCTTTCGCCGCCGGCTGCGGCGTCACGCACTTGCTGCGTCCCGCCTATGCCGCCGAAACCATCGCCGCTCAGGTCATCCATACCGGCGAGCTGGAAGGCGACACACTGTCACCTGCCAACGCCGGCGGCATGCGTAACAAGACGTTCGTCTCGGTGGATGGCGCGACCATCTCGATCCAGGACGGCAGCCCGCCAAAGCACCTGCACGCCAATGCCAACGAAATTCAGTACATCCTCGAAGGCACCGGAACGATCTGGCTCGGCGACAAGGAAGTGACGGTGAAGCCGGGCGATCTCGTCGTGATCCCCAAGGGCACCCCGCATGGCGGCACCAAGCCTGTCGGCCGGACCATCAAGGCGATCGCGATCAAGACGCCGCCGCAGGCACCGGATGATACGAAGTTGTTGAATTGAGGCGAAGATGTAGGGTGGGCAAAGGAGCGCGAAGCGACGTGCCCACCATCTATCAACGCGCACGCCGCGAGATGGTGGGCACGCTTCGCTTTGCCCACCCTACGAGATCTCGTTTACCCCCTGCCCTCCGCCGTCGGCCGCCACACCAGCAGCCGGCGCTCGACCAGCGTCACGCCGTAATCGATCAGGATGACGAACGCCGACAGCACGAACATGCCGGCGAACACGGCGGCGACGTCGAACACGCCTTCGGCCTGCTGGATCAAATAGCCGAGACCGGCGGCCGATCCCAGATATTCGCCGACGACCGCGCCGACCACGGCAAAGCCGACCGCCGTGTGCAGCGAGGAGAACATCCACGACAGCGCCGACGGCCAGTAGACGTGCCGCGTCAATTGCCGCTCGCTCATGCCGAGCATGCGGCCGTTATCGAGTACCGTGGTCGAGACTTCCTTGACGCCCTGATAGACGTTGAAGAACACGATGAAGAACACCAGCGTCACGCCGAGCGCGACCTTGGACCAGATGCCGAGCCCCAGCCACAGCGCGAAGATCGGCGCCAGCACCACGCGCGGCAGCGCGTTGACCATCTTGATGTAGGGGTCGAACACCGCGGCGACGAGCGGCTTGCGCGCGAACCAGAACCCGACCAGCACGCCGCCGACCGAGCCGATCACGAAGGCCAGGATCGATTCCCACAGCGTGATGAAAAGGTGCTTCCAGATCACGCCAGTCGTGAACCACTTCACGACCTGGCTGGCGACATCGAACGGGTTGGAGAAGAAGAACGGCGGCAGCAGGATGCGGCCGAAGATCGGCACGGTGGTGAGGACGTGCCAGATCGTCAGCGCAACGACCGCGACCAGAAGCTGACAAGCGAGAAGCGTTAATCGAGACATGTGCGACAAACTATCTCCGGGTCGTCCCGGCGAACGCCGGGACCCATAACCCCTGGTGTGCATTGTTGCAGAAGGTCTTTACCACATCGCCCAAACGACAGGGCACGGCGTATGGGTCCCGGCATTCGCCGGGACGACGTGGGAGGAGACGACATCAGACGGCCTCCACCGCTTGCGTGGACTGCGCATAGCCCTTCATCACTTCGTCCTTCAGCACGCTCCAGATTTCGCGGTGCAGTTCGTGAAAATCCTTTTCCATGCGGATTTCGGCAATGTCGCGCGGGCGCGGCAGCGTCACCCGCCAGTCGCCGATGATGCGCGCGGATGGGCCCGGCCGACATGATCACGACGCGGTCGGCGAGCGCGATCGCCTCTTCGAGATCGTGGGTGACGAACAGCACCGCCTTGCGGTCGGCGTTCCACAGATCCAGCAGCAGATTGCCCATGATCTGCCGGGTCTGGGCGTCGAGCGGGCCGAACGGCTCGTCCATCAAGAGGATCTTTGGATCGCGGATCAGCACCTGCGCCAGGCCGACGCGCTTGCGCTGCCCGCCGGACAGCATGTGCGGATAGCGGTTGGCGAACGCGCCGAGCCCGACCGACGTGAGCCAGCCCTGCGCGCGCTGCAGCGCCTGCGCGCGCGGCGCGCCCTTGATGTCGAGCCCGATGGCGACGTTGTCGATCGCGGTCTTCCAGGGAAACAGCGCATCGGCCTGGAACAGATAGCCGGCATCGCGGTTCAGCCCGGTCAGCGGCTGACCGAAAATCTTCACCGACCCGGCGGCGGGTTTCAGAAGCCCGGCCGCGACATTGAGCAGCGTCGATTTCCCGCAGCCGGTCGGCCCGACGATGGCGACGAATTCGCCATGCGCAACGGACAGGCTGGCCTGCTCCACCGCCGTATAGACGCGATCGCCGGCCACGCGAAAGGCCACCGTCGCATCGTCGAGTGCGACCGCCGCTGGTTGGGCCGTATCCGCCATGCTTCCTCCCCGGGATTTGGACGGATGCCTTAGCGGCTTGGAAGGATAAGTTCAACGCGGCGCTGCAACCCAGCCTACGAGCGCCCAAAGTCTCCCGGAAAGCCGCATTGTTCGCGCGCGCAACTTGTGACTGCGTATCGAAGGCATTCTGCTCGAGAGCTGGTCGAAGACGTCCGGCCTCGATCAGCATGGCTGCGACAATTTTGCAGGAGACCGTCAACAAGAAACCGTCCAAACGCGCGGTGCGGACGCGGTGCTGGCGGCAGACAGTTAAGTGCTGGCAATACGCCAAAAATATAGTAGCGTCGCGGCAAGAAAAAACGCGGGCGGCCGCCCGGCCGGCGCAAGTCCAAAAAAAGGGAGGGCTTTTAATGCATTGTTTCAAGGCTGTTGTTGCAGCCGGTATTGCCATCGCGACTTTTACTGGCGCAGCGTTTGCTCAGGGCAAGCCCGAGGAAATCAAGATCGGCATCACGACATTTCTGTCGGGACCGGCTTCCGTGTTCGGCGTGCCGGCAAAGGCCGCGGCCGAGATGATCGCGGAGGATCTCAACAAGAAGGGCGGCATCGGCGGCGTGCCGGTGAAGCTGTCCTTCGTCGACGAAGGCGCCGGCGGCGAGGCGCTGGTCTCGAACTACCGCCGCATGGTGCAGGACGAAAAGGTCGACGCGACGTTCGCCTCGATCTCCTCGGGCAGCTGCAATCAGCTCGTCCCGGTCGCCGAAGACCTGAAGGTCATGAACTTCATGTGGGATTGCGGCGCCGCCTCGATCCTCGAGACCAAGAAGTACCGCTACAATTTCCGCACGCAGGCGAACGGCACGCCCGAGATGCTGGCCGTGCTGGTCTATCTCCTCAAGACGAAGCCGGACTTCAAGACCATCGCGGTCGTCAATCAGGACTACGCGTGGGGCCGCGAAAGCTGGGAAATCTTCTCCACCGCGCTGAAGGCGATGAAGCCCGACGTGCAGGTGGTGGCGGAGCTGTTCCCGAAGTTCGGCGCGCCTGACTACTCCACCGAGGTCTCCCGCCTGCTGGCGTTGCGGCCCGACGTGGTGCTGACCACCAGCTGGGGTGGCGACCTCGACACGCTGGTTCGCCAGGCCGGTCAGCGCGGCCTGCTGCAGCAATCGACCTTCGTGCTCGGCATCGGCGAGTCGTCGATCCAGCGGCTGGGCAAGGATCTGCCGGAAGGCCTGATCGTCGGCGCGCGCGGCGACCACTGGTTCCTGCATCCCGAAAAGAAGAACGACCCGGCCTTCAAGGCCTTCGCCGAAGCGTTCAAGGCCAAGACCGGCGCCTGGCCGATCTATCCGGTCTATCACATGGCGCAGGCCTTCACGGCGCTGCAGACCGCCTACGACAAGGCGATCAAGGCCAATGGCGGCAACTGGCCGACGCGCGAGCAGGTGGTGGATGCGACCGCCGGCACCGAGTTCGCCACCGGCTTCGGCCGGCCGATCACGCTGCGGCCCGAGGACAACCAGGGTCTCGAAGCCCAGCTTGTCGGCGTCACCAAGTCCTTCCCGGCTACGACTTCAAGCTGCTCGACAACATGATGATCTTCGACCCGAAGGTGATCACCAACCCGGCGGGCATGCGGTCGGTCGAATGGCTCAAGACGCTCAAGCCGGAGTTCGTCAAGATGGACGTGCCGACCTTCAAGCAGTAGCGCCGCGATCACCGTCCTCCGGCTTGCTGCCGGAGGACGGGCTTTCCTGAAGGTCTCCCATGAACTCGACTCTCGCCATCCTGGCCGTTCTCGACGGGATCAGCTACGCCGCGCTGGTGTTCCTGGTTTCCGTCGGGCTCAGCCTGATCTTCGGCGTGCTGCGCGTGGTGAACGTCGCGCACGGCTCGCTCTACGCCTTCGGCGCCTATCTGGCCGCGACGTTCAGCCTCGCTGTCGCGCCTATATCGCCGTGGCTCACCTATCCCGCGCTGTTGGTGGCCTCCATCGTCATCGGCGTCGTGTGCGGCGGGTTCATCGAGCGCTTCCTGCTGCGGCCGCTCTACGGGCGCGACGATGTGCTGCAGCTCCTGATCACGTTTGCGGCCTTCATGATCATGGACAATCTGCAGCGCCTGATCTGGGGCGTGCAGCCGATCTTCGCCGCCGAGCCGTTGAAGCTGTTGCCCAACATCAGCGTGTTCGGCGTGAATTATACGTCCTACCAGGTCATCCTGCTGCCGTGCGTGGCGGTGCTGACGCTGTTCGGCCTGCGCTACTTTCTGCGTCGACACCCTTGCGGGCGCGGTGATTCTGGCGGTCACGGAAGATCGCGAGGCCTCGACCGCCATCGGCATCGACGCCAAGCGGGTCTATTTCGTCACGTTCGTCATCGGCGCGAGCTTCGCCGCGCTTGGCGGCGCGCTGGCCTCGCCGACCACGTCGCTGGTGCCCGGCATGGGCGCCGACATGATCGTGCTCTCCTTTGCGGTCGCCGCGACCGCGGGCCTCGGGCAGATCGAAGGCACCGCGCTCACCGCGCTCATGATCGGCCTGACGCGCGCCTTCGTCATCTATCATCCAGCCCGAGTTCGAGGTTCTGGTGCCGTATCTGTTGATGGTGCTGGTGCTGCTGGTGCGGCCGTTCGGCCTGTTCGGCGCGGTCCAGGTGAGGAAAATCTGATGGCCGGCCGTATCAAGCCGATCACGGCGGTTGCCGTCGTCTTCTTTCTGGTCAGCGCCGTCGCGCCGCTGTTCGTGGCGAGCTGGGCCACGCTGTTCGCGCTGATCCTCGCCAAGGGCATCGTCGTGCTCGGCATCGTCCTGCTGCTGCAGGCCGGACAGGTGTCGTTCGGGCACGCGATGTTCTTCGCGACCGGCGCCTACACCGCGGCCTTCTGGGGCAAGTATGTCGGCGGCGGCGATATCCTGCTCTATCTCGTGCTCGGCGGCGTATCGTCGACCGATCATCGGACTCATCGTCGGCCTGTTCGTGGTGCGCTACCGCGAAATCTTCTTCGGCATGCTCAACCTGGCCTTCTCGATGGTGCTGTGGTCGCTGCTGGAGAAGATGTTCCACTACACCAACGGTGCCGACGGCATCCGGGTCGCGCGTCCCGGCCTGCTGGGATTTTCCTTCACGCCGGAGACTTTCCAGTACGTCATTCTTTATGTGAGCCTTGCGATCGCGATCAGCGGCATTCTACGGCGTGCAGCGCTACCTCGACAGCCCGCTCGGGCACATGCTGCGGGCGATCAAGTCGAACGAGACGCGGCTCGAATATCTCGGCACGTCGGCCCGCCGCGTGCTGCTGGTCGGCTACGTGATCTCCGCGTTCCTCGGCGGTATCGGCGGCACGCTGGTCTCGATCATCCAGCAGATCGCCACGCCGGAGTTCGGCTTCTGGACCAAGTCGGGCGAGTTCGTGTTCATCGCGATCCTCGGCGGCGGCGCGCATGCGTTCGGTGCGTTCGCGGGAGCTGCCATGTTCGAGATCGTCCGCTTCTATGCGGCCGCTCATCTCGCGGACGCCTGGCAGCTCATTCTCGGCGTCGTGCTGATCGTCATCATCCTCTACGCGCCGAACGGCCTGATCGGTCTCCGGCAGCGCGACGGTCAGGCCGAAGCAGGGAGGTCACTGATGGCCAACGTCCTGCTCTCCGCCAAAGGCATCAAGATCCGCTTCGGCGGCGTGATCGCGGCCGACGGCATCGATCTCGACGTTCTCGAAGGCGAGAATCTCGCCATCATCGGACCGAACGGCGCCGGCAAGACCACGTTCCTCAACATCTCGACCGGATACCTCCGACCGCAGGCCGGCACGGTGACCTTTCTCGGCCAGGACATCACCGCGCATCTGCCGCGCACGATCACCAAGCTCGGCATCGCCCGCGCCTTCCAGATTCCGCAACTGTTCCTCGATCAGACCGTGATGGAGAACATGCTGATCGCGGCCGCCTCGCTGCAGGGGCACCCGTCCGGGCTTCAGGGCGCTCTCGAGCCTGCCGGAAGCGCCGGAGATGGAGCGGCTGCTCGATCTCGTCGGCGTCAAGTCCTACGCGGAGCGCAAGGCGCGGGAATTGCCCGAGGGACAGCGCAAGCTCGTCGATATCGCTCTTGCGCTCGCGCTTGAAGCCCAAGCTGCTGCTGATGGACGAACCGACCTCCGGCGTCGCGTCGTCGGAGAAGCTCGGAATCATGGACATTCTCACCACGGCGCTCGCAAAGGAGAAGGTGACCTCGGTCTTCGTCGAGCACGACATGGACATGGTGGAGCGCTACGCCAACCGCGTCGCGGTGTGGAACATGGGCAAGATCCAGAAAGTCGGCACGCCGGCGGAGGTGCTGGCCGACCCGAAAGTCCGCGAGCAGGTGATCGGGATATGACGCCGATGCTGAGTTTCGAGAACGTCAACGTCGCGATCGCCGGTGCGCCGGTGCTGCGCAATGTCAGCTTCTCGCTGCAGCCGGGCGCGAGCGCCGCGCTGATCGGACGCAACGGCGCCGGCAAGACCACGACGGTGCGCACCATCATGGGTTTCACGGAGGCGCAATCGGCACGGTGCGGCTGGGCGGCGAGGATCTCGGGCCCATCGCGCCGCACCGCCGGCCAGCGCTCGGTCTCGGCTATGCGCCCGAGGACCGCCGGCTGTTTTCGGCTTTCACGGTGGAGGAGAACATCCTGCTTCCCGGCCGCGTCGCGAAGCTGAGCCCGGAAGAGACGCAAGCGACGACTGGATCGCGCCTATTCGGTGCTGCCGGAACTGAAGGAGCTCGCCAAGCGTCCGGCGGGATCGGTCTCGGGCGGACAGGGCAAGATGGTGGCGCTGGGCCGCGCGCTGATGCTGGGCACCCGGCTGCTCATTCTCGACGAGCCGTTCCAGGGCCTCGCGCCCGTGCTGGCGCAGCGCTACGCGGAAGCGCTCCGACGGCTTCGTTCGCAGGACAAGGACATCACGCTGCTGATCACGGAATCGAATCCAAAACTGCTCGAGACGTTCGCCGACGTGACGCTCACGATCGAACGCGGCGAGATAAGCTCTCAGTAAGGCCAATAGGCCGCAGCGGGAACGGCCACCGGCGTCCTTTCCAGAAGGGTACGGGTTGCGGCAAAATGCGAATCGAACCTTGCGATTCGCATATCTCGCCGAGGAGCCATGAACGAGACCCTGATATCCGCCTGCACCATGTTTCTCGTTCCGGCGACGCTTTTGTTTGGCGCTTTGGGCGTCGCGAATTCCTCCTTTCTCAAGATGCTGGTCTGCCTGCTTGGCGGAGCCACGTCGGGATTGTGGTTCTATCGGGTATGGTGGTGGACAAACCTGTCCCTGATCGATCGCCGAACGGCGCTGGGTCTGGCGGGCATGTACGCGGCCGCCTGGCTGATAACGCTGCTGGTGCAGTTGAAAAACATGTTCTCGCGCGACTGAAGCCGCCACAGCCGAAGTCTTGCATTCGCCCCCGGGCCTTTTATCGGCTATCACCTGTCACGTTGGAAGCAGCCGAGGATTGGGACCGCACTGAATGCCTGCCGCGCCCCTGATCGCCTATACGAATGTCGTCAAGACCTTTGACGCCGGTCGCGTGGTGGCGGTCGATGACGTCTCGCTCAACGTTGCCGAAGGAGAGTTTTTGGCCATCGTCGGCGGCTCCGGTTCCGGCAAGACCACGCTGCTGCGGCTCGCCAACCGGCTGATCGAGGCGGACACCGGCTCGATCGACGGTCGAAGGCGAGGACATCCGCAACGTCGATCCGATCCTGCTGCGGCGGCGGATCGGCTATGTGTTCCAGAGCGGCGGGCTGTTTCCGCATCTCACCGTCGCCGGCAATATCGGCATCACGCCAAAGCTTCTCGGGCACGCCGCCCGGCGAGATTTCCGCGCGGGTGGACGAACTGCTCGATCTCGTGCGGCTCGACCGCGCGCAATATCGCGACCGCCTGCCGCACGAACTTTCCGGCGGCCAGCGCCAGCGCGTCGGCGTGGCGCGCGCGCTCGCCGCAAAGCCGCGCATCGTGCTGATGGACGAGCCGTTCGGCGCACTCGACCCCTTGACCCGTGACGCGCTCAGCGACGATTTTCGCGAGCTGCATCGCAAGCTCGGCCTGACCACGGTCATGATCACCCATGACATGACCGAAGCCATCCTGCTGGCCGACCGGATCGCGGTGATGGGCGGCGGCCGGCTGCTGGCGCAGGGCACGCCAACGGAGCTTTCCGAAAGCGACGACGCGTATGTCGGCGAACTGCTGCGTACGCCGCGGCGGCAGGCCGAACGGCTCGGCGCCCTGCTGCCGCGCGAGGGCGGGGCATGAGCCTGTTCACCGATCCGCGCTGGGCGGAAGCGCTGGGCCACCTGCCCGACTATCTCGGCAACCATGTCCGGGTCAGCGTCACCGCACTCGCGCTCGGACTTCTGGTCAGTCTGCCCCTTGCGATCATGGCGCGCCACCGTCCGGTGATGCGCGGCGCGCTGCTCGGGCTCGCCAGCATCGTGCAGACGGTGCCGGGGCTGGCGCTGCTGGCGTTGTTCTATCCGCTGCTGCTGGCGCTCGCGGCGCTGTCGCTGTCATGGTTCGGCGTTGGCTTTTCCGCCTTCGGGTTTTTGCCCGCGGTGCTGGCGCTGGCGCTCTATTCGATGCTGCCGGTGCTGCGCAACACCATCACCGGCCTGCAGGGCGTGGAGCCGGCGATCCTGGAAGCGGCGCAGGGCGTCGGCATGACGCCGCGGCAATCGCTGTTCACGGTGGAACTGCCGCTGGCGCTGCCGGTCATGATGGCGGGCATCCGCACCGCGGCGGTCTGGGTGATCGGCACCGCGACGCTGTCGACGCCGATCGGCCAGACCAGCCTCGGCAATTACATCTTTGCGGGATTGCAGACCCAGAACTGGGTGTTCGTGCTGTTCGGCTGCCTTGCCGCCGCCGTGCTGGCGCTGGCGGTCGACCAGTTGCTGGCGCTGATCGAAAGCGGCTTGCGCCATCGCAGCCGCTTGCGGACGATACTCGGCGGCTTCGGCATCGCGGCGCTGGTCGCGGCTACGCTGGTGCCTGCCGTGATGCGCGCGCAGAACAGCACCATCGTCGGCGCAAAAACCTTCACCGAACAATATGTGCTGTCGGCATTGATCGCGCAGCGGCTCAACGCCGCCTCGCTTCCCGCGGCGACGCGCGAAGGTCTCGGCTCCAGCGTGATCTTCGAGGCGCTAGCGGCCAACGATGTCGACGTCTATGTCGACTATTCCGGCACGCTGTGGGCCAACCAGTTCCAGCGCACCGACATCCGGCCGCGCCGGGAACTGCTGGCCGAACTGAAGACGCTGCTCGCCGAAGCAGAACATCACGCTGCTGGGCGAACTCGGCTTCGAGAACGCCTATGCGCTGGTGATGCCGCGCAAGCGCGCCGAACAACTGGGCATCCGCACCATCGCCGACCTCGCCTCGCGCGCGGCGAACATGTCGATCGCCGGCGACTATGAATTCTTCTCGCGCCCGGAATGGACCGCGCTGCGCAAGGCCTACGGATTGTCGTTCCGCGGACAGCGCCAGATGCAGCCGGATTTCATGTACGCGGCGGTCGCTTCCGGCGAGGTCGACGTCATCGCCGGCTACACCAGCGACGGACTGATCGCGAAATACGACCTGGTCGTTCTGGATGACAACAGGCGCGCGATCCCGCCCTACGACGCGATCGTGCTGCTGGCGCCAAAGCGCGCCAATGACGAGCGCTTGCGCAAGGCGCTTGCGCCGCTGCTCGGCAAGATCGACATCGCCACGATGCGCGAGGCCAATTTGCGCGCAGCCGGCAACGACGCGACGAGTTCGCCGGACGCGGTCGCGCAGTGGCTGTGGGAGAAGGTGGGGAAGAAGTAGGCCCGCGTCATTGCGAGCGCAGGTGCTCGTAGGGTGGGCAAAGCGAAGCGTGCCCACCATCTACTCGCCGAACGAACCTTGAATATCGCGAAGATCGCCTCCCCAATCCGCCGCGAGCAATCCTCGCTCTACGTAGCGGTGGAAGCTGCTATACGGCCAATCGGCTACGCGCGTGACGTAGCCATGCTTCACTGGATTGAAATGAATGTAATCGACATGCCGTTCGAAATCTGTCTCGTCTCTGATGGCATGCTCCCAATAGCGTCGCTGCCAAATGCCTTTCTCTCGCTTACTGACCTTGCTTGCGGAACGCGCCTGCGCATCGAGGCCTCGTGAAAAGCCGCTCTTGATCGAACTCCAGCGAGTAGCGAAGTCTGCATCGCCGTCCGGCAATGCCCAAAGGGCATGAATATGGTCAGGTAAGATGCAGATCGCGACGGTCTCAAACGGATGTCGTTGCTGGACGGTTCTGTAGATGTGCCGGAGGCGATTGATTTCGTCGATCAAAAGGCTATTCGGCCGCTGCGCGAGAACGACGGTGAAAAAGAAAATACTGCCCTTGGCTCGAACGTAACGCGGCATAATAGCAAGCTACCGCAACGCAACGTGGATTTCAAGATGGTGGGCACGCTTCGCTTTGCCCACCCTACGAGATCGAGCACGCGGCAGCCGTCAAAGCCCCTTGATCATCCCGGCGTCGATCAGCAGCCGGTTGAACCGCCGCGCTTCCGCGCCTTTCTTGCAGGCGTAGAACGCGCCCTTGCAGCGGAGCATGATGCTCTTCTGCTCGGCAAAGGACGGATCGAGCGGCAGGCCGGCGGCTTCCTGCAGCACGAGCGGGAGATAGGCCGCATCGAGGGTTTCGAGCGCCGACGACAGATTGGCGGGCGAATAGTTGATGCCGTCGATCGCGTAGTAGGTCGAGTAATAGCGCGGGTCCGATGCCATCAGGCGTTTCGCCAGCAGCTTCTGGTCGATCCCGGGCTCGAGCATTTTCTGCGAGATCGCCGGCTGGTGATCGCCGAAGCGCAGCACGAGGAACGACTCGTCCGGATAGTCGCGCTGCAGCCGCGCGGTGAATTCGCGATAGTCGTTCGCCGTCATGGTCTGGCGGCGGATGTATTCGTCGATCTCCGCGGTGTTGCCCGGCGGCGTCCAGTCCTTCGGCGTCAGATCGGGCCGATAGACGTCGGTCCAGGGAAAATGGTTGGCGGTGAGGTAGACGAACATGAAGACCGGCGACTGCGACGCCTGTTCGCGCGCGAACGCCTTCAGCGCCTGATCGTAATAGAAGCTGTCGGGCTGCATGTCCTCGTTCACGCCCATCGCCGGCCATGTCGATGAACTCTTCGACGCCGGTGCCCTTCTGGAAGGCGCGCGCGCCGAGGAAATCGCCATAGGTCGGATAGAGCGAGACGGTCTTGTAGCCGCAGCGCTGCAGCGCCTGCGGCAGTCCGCGCGTGACGCGGCCGGCGGCGATCCGCGTGACGTAGAATTTCAGGTCGCCGAACGAGCGCGCCGACAGGCCGGTCAGCACGTTGAACTCGGTGTACCAGGTCGGACCGCCGGTCGACTCCGCGATCATGGTGCGCTGCTTGCCGTCGCTCGACTTGAAAAAATCGGTGTAGCCGGCCGGCACCTTGATATCGGGCGCCGAGGTGACGTCGAAGCTCGACTCGTCGAGCAGCATGATGATGTGCGGCCGCTTGGCCGGCGCGTCGCATGCCGTGGCGGCCGCGGCACGCGCTGCGTCACGGCAGGGCGGCGTGCGCGGCCGCCAGGTGCAGCGGACCTTCCGCCGGCGGATCGGCCTCGATCCATCCGGTCGAAGCCAGCCGCGAGACCGCCACCACGCCCGAGCGCGCCAGGTTGGAAATGTGATTGACGCCCTGGAACGGCTCCCATGCCTGCTCGGGCAAAGCGACCGCCATCGCCGCGATCAGTGCGGCCGTCGCGGCCACGCCGCGCCAGCGCGACGCGGCGGCGCACGCGGAACGGATCGAAGCGCCACAGCGCCCACAGCACGGGAGCCGCAACGAGGCCTGCCGCGATCAACTGCATCTGCAGCCGCGGAAACACCGACAGCAGGAACGAAAACGTATCGCGGTCGATGATCAGGAAGTCGAGGAAGGTCAGCGTGAGCTGCAGGATGCCGAACTTGAAGTGCGACAGCGTAATCAGGATCACGGTCGAGCGCCAGCGCCAGCGCGGCGCAGACCCCGGGCCGCCGCAGCACCGCCAGCAGGAAACAGTTCATGAAGATCCACGCCAGCACCGACAGCGTGATCGCGAACGGTCCGTATTCGGTGGTGAACAGCACCGCCAGCGCGGCGAGATGCACGGCGACGATCAGGCCGGCCAGCGCAAAGAAGCTCGCGCCGCGCGATTTCGCGGCAGTGCTTCGCTTCGTTTCCGGTTCCGCGATCGCGGACATGGCGACGTCCTTCTAGAGGCCCTTGATGAATCCGGCCTCGATCAGCAAGCGATTGAACCTGCGCGCTTCCGCGCCGTCCTTGCAGGCGTAGAATACGCCCTTGCAACGGAGCATGATGTTCTTCTGTTCCGCGAACGAGGGATCGAGCGGAATGCCGGCGGCTTCCTGGATCACCAGCGGCAGATAGGGCGCGTCGATCGTGTCCATCACGGCGGCGCTCTTGACCGGCTCGAAATTGATGGCGTCGATCGCGTAATAGGTGGTGAAGTAACGCGGGTCGTAGGCGTCGAACTTGCGGGCGACGCGGGCCTCATCCAGGCCGGGATCCAGCAGGTTCGACGAGAACTCCGGCTGATGGTCGCCGTAGCGCACGATCAGGAACGGCTGCGCCGGAAACTTCTTCTTCAGGCTGGCGACGAAGCCGGCATAGTCGCCGGCGCTCATGGTCTGGCGGCGCAGATATTCGTCGACCGCCGGCGCGTTGCCGGGCTTGCGCCAGGACGGCAGCAGGTCGGGGCGGAATTTGGTTTCCCAGGGGAAATGATTGGCGGCGAGATAGACGAAGGTGAACAGCGGCGTCTTGACCGGCTGCTCGGCGATCAGATTGACGGCCTTGTCGTAGAAGAAGCTGTCCGGCTCGATGCCCTTGGCGCCGAGATCGCGCGCGTCGTAGAAGTGCTGCATGCCGGTCGAGGTCTGGAAGCCGCGCGCGCCCATGAAGGCGCCGTAGGCCGGATAGAGCGACAGCGTGTTGTAGCCGCAGCGGCGCAGCGCCAGCGGCAGGCCGCGCTCGACCCGCCCGGAGGCGATGCGGGTGACGAAATAGGAGAAGCGGCCGAACGAGCGCGACGACAGCCCGGCCAGCACGTTGTACTCGGCCATCCAGCTCGCGCCGCCGCTGCTTTCGGCCATGAACTTGCGCTCGCTGCCGTCGAACGACTTGAAGTGGCTGCCATAGCCCGCCGGCACCTTGACGCCATTGGCCTGACGGATGTCGAAGCTCGAACTCGTCATGGATCATGATGATGTGCGGGCGGCGGCCGGCGACGTGACAGGAATCCTCCAGCGGCACCTTCAGCCGCTCGGCGGTGACGGCCTCCGATTCCATGAAGCCGTAATTGGCGAAGTCGGAAATCGCCGTCACGCCCGAGCGGGCGAATTTGGAGAGATAGCCGTCGTCGTAATAGCCGCTCCAGGCGTCGTCCGGCCAGGTCATGGCCTGCCCGGTCAGCGCCGCCAGACAGGCCAGCAGGCCGGCCGCGGCCGGCAGGCGGCGGATGCGGAACGGATCGAGCCACCACAGCGCATACATCAGCGGCAGGATGACGAGCGCGGCGCCGACCACGCTCCAGCGCAGATTCGGGAAGATCGTGAACAGATAGGCCGCGGTGTCGCGGTCGATCACCATCAGGTCGACGAAGTTCGCGGTCATCTGCACGACGTCGTGCTTGAGCCGCGACAGCAGCACCAGCACCACCACCAGCGTCAGCGACAGCGCGCCCGACAGCGCCGGGCGCCGCAGCAGCGTGATGAAGAAGAAGTTCAGGATGCCCCAGGCCAGCGCAAAGCCCATGCGGCCGCCGAAATCGGCTTCGGTCTGCAGCATGATCGCCAGCGCCGCCATGTGCGGCGCAGCAACGGCCGAAAGCCGCCAAAAGCCGATGGCGGCCAGACCGGCGACGAGGGTGGTAGCGGAGGGCCCTGGATTTGGCGCGGGCGCCATGTGGGAAAACGCAACATGACCCGGCGCAATGCAAAGCCTTGGCTGGCGACGACCAGGAGACGCACGACCCAGCCGGAACCTGTGTCGCGTCATAAAAACGTAGTGTAATCGTCATGAACGCGCAATGAATTTGCCGCTCGCACGCGTACCAAGGTAATTCGACGCTGACATTTCAGCGCGCGAAGTCGACGTGATTCCGTTATCGGCCGTCAAGCGAACCGGACGACGACTGCGTCACGCCCGCTTGGCGATGCCCTCGATGAAGAGATCGAGGATCGCCTCGGCGGTCCGCTCGGCCTCGGCGCCGGCGACGCCCCAGCGCGGAAAATGGCCGTCGATATTCATCCGGGCAAAGCCATAGACCAGCGCCCGCCCGGCGATCTGGACCCGCTTGAGGTCGATCGGTGCGGAGCTGACCCGCGGCAAAGGCTTCCGCCAGTGTCCGCTCGGTCAGTTCGATCAGTTCGGCATTGTCGCGGCTGACGGCGGCCGCCCGGTCATGATCGAACAACCGGCGGCTGGAAATGATCTCGAAATGCGTCGGGTTGCGCATCGACCAGCGCAGATAGGCCAGGCCCAAGGCAGCGAAAGCGGCCAGCGGATCGCCGGCCGGCGCCCCGGCCAGCGCGGCGTCGATCTCGGCCCGGAAGCGCCGCTGCGCCTCCTCCGCCACCGCCTGCATCAGGGCGTCGCGGCTCGGAAAATGCCGGAACGGCGCCCCCGGCGAGACCCCGGCGCGGCGGGCGGCCTCGCGGACGCTGACCGCCTCCGCCCCGCCCTCGCCGACCAGTTGCAGCGCGGCGTCGATCAGGACCCGGCGCAGATCGCCATGATGATAGGGCTTTGGCGCAGCCGCCCGGGACGTGCGGCGGCGCGGCTTGGCGGCCGGGGATTTCGCGGCGATGATTTGGCGGCAGGGCGCATGCCCTCTCCTACCATCACCGCCTTGTGAATGTAAGCATCGATTACACGGATTGACCGCTGCCGCATGTAACTGGTGATTACATTATGTACACTTGCAGCGAGTGACATCATCTCATGCGAAGTCAGCGTCACGCTCCTCGAGACGCAATCGATCATGCCGTCACGTCAAACCTGGTTCGATGGCTGGCGGCTGTTCGCCCTGCTCTCGCTGACCTTGCTCGGCTCTGAGCATCTGGATCGCCGGCATGCGCGGCTTCGAGGTCGACGGCGTGCGGATGGTGATCCGCTTCACCGCGCGAACCTCGCTGGTGCTGTTCTGCCTCGCCTTCTCGGCCGCCGCGCTGGCGCGGCTGTGGCCCAACGCCTCGACCCGATGGCTGCGCCGCAATCGCCGCTATCTCGGCGTCAGCTTTGCCGCCTCGCACGCCATCCACTCGTCGCCATCGCCGCCTTCGCCGTGATGGATCCCGCAGGCTACGCCGCGGCGACCTCGATCGCGTCCTACATCTTCGGCGGCATCGGCTATGCCTTCATCATCGCGATGACCGCGACGTCGTTCGACCGCACCGCGGCTGCGATCGGCGCGCACGCCTGGCGCCGGCTGCATCTCGTCGGCGGCTATTACCTGCTGTTCCAGTTCACGGTGTCGTTCGGCAAGCGAATTCCCGACATGCCGCTCTACGCGCTGTTCCTGATCCCGCTGGTCGCCGTGTTCGCGCTGCGCATGATCGCGATGGCGCCGCGCGCGCAAACGAGCGTGCGGACGGGATGATCTAATCGCGACCAGATGATACTTCCGCCCCAGCTGTCGGTGCACCGACATCACGGCGCGGTCGACGTCGCTGATCAGGCTGTCGCCGAGGATGACGTTGGGAATTTCCCAGTTCCGGCCTTCGCGAATGTTGGGAAGCCCGCGCACGGCGGGCACGGCCGCCGTCGCGCATCCCGGCTGACTGCGAAGCGCGTCGTCCGCGATCTGCGTCAGTTCCGCCTGGCTTTTCCCCGTCGTCACTGGTGACCGAGGCCTTCAAGTTCTTTGGCGCGCGCTTCGGTCATGCTGCGCATGCATTCGCCGGCGTCGAGCCGCGCGATGGTGCCCTCGCCCATTCCGTAATACAGGCAATTGGCGTCGCGGTACTGGATCCACAGCCGCTGTGCCGCGCGCAAGGGCTCGCGCTGCGGCGGCTGGGCGTCCTGCACCGCCTTCTGGTAGGCGGTGTTCAACCGCTTGTCCCATTCCGCGGTCTTCGCCTTCAGGCATTCCACCATCTGGTAGGTGTTGCCGTCACAGGATGGCTCGCCGTCGCTCTGGTCGCCGGCATGGACGGCGGACCCGAGCACGAGGACGGCCATAAGGCCCATGACCGGTCGCCGCATCATGCTCATCCCTGCGGCATCAGCCCGAGGCGCTTGGCGATGATCTTGTCGAGGGTGCGCTTGGGCAGCACCGCCGCCATCAATCGCTGCATCGGATCCGGCACCATCGTGTAGCGCACCTTGGGATTTGGCAGCGTCAATGCCGCGAACACCTTCTCGGCAATGGTTTCTGCCGGCAACCCGCTCGCGCCCAGCGCCAGCATGAAGGCGCGGATCTTCTCCAGCGCCGGGAGATAGGGCGAGTTCTTGTAGGGGGAAATGTCGACTTCCTCGGCCTTGCTCCAGATCGGCGTCTTCACTGCCCCCGGCGCAATGACGACGACATCGATCCCGAACAGCATCAGTTCGCGGCGCAGGCTTTCCGACAGGCCCTCGAGCGCGTGCTTGGAGGCGGAATAGGCCGACGTCATCGGGTTGCCGTTCTTGCCGGCGACCGAGGAGATCATCACGATCCGCCCCTTCGGCCCTTTCAGGGTCGGATCGGCGCCGAGCAGCGGCCCGAAGGCCTGGGTTGCGATGATCGGGCCGATGAAGTTGACCTCCATCTGGCGGCGGATATTCGTCGGCAGCGAGTTCGAGCACGGGGCCCGAGACCGCGATACCGGCATTGTTGACCAGGCCGGCGAGCGTTTCGCCGTTGAGGGCGGCGCGGACCTCGCGCGCGGCGGCCAGCACGGCGGCCTCGTCGGTGACGTCGAAGATCAACGGCGTGAAGTTCGCCCCGAATTCGCCCTTGAGGCGGTCGGCGTCGGCCTGCTTGCGGACGCTGCCGAACACGCGGAAGCCGCGGTCCAGCAACATTCTGGCGCTGGCCCAGCCGATGCCGGTGGACGCTCCCGTGATGACAACCGATCTCATGACCCAAGCCCTTGTTAAGAGGTTTAATGAAGTTCGTCGTGAAGGAATGCTTAAGCGAGCGGCCGCGCGGGCGTCCCCACCGGCGCGGCAAGTCTTCATGGCGTCTTGTCCGGGAAGTTGCCAATCACATTTTCCCGGGAAGGTATCGGAGAGGATAGCCGCCGGGCTGCACCACCGAAAGCGGCGCTGCTTGCCGGATCGGGCACGACATCGGCGATTTGTCGCGCGAAATCGCAGCGTTTGCCGCCAATCGCTTTGGTAAACAATTCGCAACACCACGATTCGCGATTGCGCAACCCGCCGCGACGACAAAGCGGCCGCCACGCCCCCGCCGAAGCACCGCCTGCTTCAGGTGCAATCGCTCTGTATTTCAACCAGCCTCGCGCCCTTAACGCGAGTGTAAGGCTCGGCTTGTCATGGTGCACACCGACCCTTCAACAACGAACAAGACTGCCCACAATGGTGCAACAGCCGGCTCACTCGATCATCGCCGAACTCGAAGACGCCGTCCGAGGAGGCTCGTCTGCCAAGCGGGTGGAAACCCTGCGGCAGGTCACCGATCTCTTTCTCAATGACGGGGCACGCCTCAGCGACGACCAGGTCAAGGTCTTCGACGACGTGCTTTGCCTGCTGGTTGCGCGCGTCGAGACGCGGGCCAAGGCCGAACTTTCCAAGCGGCTGGCGCCGCTCGATTACGCGCCGTTCGAGGTGATCCAGCATCTGGCCTGGGACGACGAGATCGAGGTCGCCGGCAATGTGCTGGCCAATTCCAGCCGGCTCGGTACCGACGTACTGGTCGAAATCGCCAGCAGCAAGGGTCAGGACCACCTGCTCGCCATCTCCGGCCGGCCCGACCTGCCCGTCGCCGTCACCGACGTCATCGTCGATCGCGGCGAAGACAAGGTGATCCGCAAGCTCGCCAACAACGCCGGCGCCAAATTTTCCAACCAGGGCTTTTCCACCATCGTTGCCCGCGCCGGCGCGGACGATGAACTGGTGGAAATCCTCGGCCTTCGTGCCGATTTCCCGCAACAATTCATGGCTGACCTGTTGCGCCGCGCCAAGGAAGCGGTTCGCACCCGGCTTTTGGCCATCGCGCCGCCAGCGGTGCAGGAAGAGATCAAACGCGTCTTGAACGAGATCGCCCGCGAGGCGCAGGCTCCGGCAAGGAGCTTTGGTCTCGCCGAGGAAATCGTCAAACTGATGAAGGGCTTGAACGAGCTGGACGATGCGGCCGTGTACAATTTCGCTGAATCGAAGAAGTTCGACGAAGTCACGGTTGCGATCGCGGTTCTCAACGAGATGCCGATCGAAATGATGGCCCGGCTGATGGAAGGCCCCCGCGCCGACCTTCTCCTGATTCCCTGCCGTGCGGCCCGCCTGAACTGGCCGACGGTGGAATCGATCCTGCGCAATCGCCCGGTCATGCCCTCGGTCAACGAGCAGACCCTGCAGATCGCCGAGCGCGACTATCGCAAGCTGTCGATGGAGACGGCCCAGCGCACCGTGCGCTTCTGGCAGTTGCACAACAAGATCGAGAAGTAGGCCGGCGGCCATCGCAGCCGATCCGGTTTCGCGAACGAGAATGCAGATTAAGCGAGCGCTCTTTGACCAAGTAAGCGCTCGCTTTTTTGTTGCTGATGTCGTTCACGAACGGTTTCGCAAGTAGCGTAAGCAGGAGCGTCAGTTCTTCGCGATCAACTCTCCAAAGAAACGGCGAGACCGCGTTAGCGATCTCGCCGGATCATGCCAATCGAGGCTTAGGATTTCGTGGCGCAGCGCGGCCGGAGCGGCCGGAACTCGTAGGGTGGGCAAAGGCGCGCAAGCGACGTGCCCACCATCCATCCGCGGCGCGATCTCAATGGTGGGCACGCTGCGCTTTGCCCACCCTACGCAGATCGAGCCAGCCGCTCAGTTCTTGCTCTTGTCGACCAGCGCGCCCTTCTTGATCCAGGGCATCATGTCGCGCAGCTTGGCGCCGACTTCCTCGATCGGGTGCTCGGCGAGCTTGGCGCGGGTGGCCTTGAACGAGGTCTGGTTGACCTTGTTCTCCAGCATCCAGTCGCGGGCGAACTTGCCGCCCTGGATGTCGGCGAGGACGCGCTTCATCTCGGCCTTGGTCTCCGCGGTGACGATCCGCGGGCCGGTGACGTATTCGCCGTACTCGGCGGTGTTGGAGATCGAGTAGTTCATGTTGGCGATGCCGCCTTCATAGATCAGGTCGACGATCAGCTTCACCTCGTGCAGGCACTCGAAATAGGCCATCTCGGGGGCGTAGCCGGCTTCGACCAGCGTCTCGTAGCCGGCCTTGATCAGCTCGACCAGGCCGCCGCAGAGCACGACCTGCTCGCCGAACAAATCGGTCTCGCACTCTTCCTTGAACGAGGTCTCGATGATGCCGGCGCGGCCGCCGCCGATGGCGGAAGCGTAGCGACAGGCCGAGGTCATGGGCGTTGCCGGAGATGTCCTTGGAGATCGCGATCAGGCAGGGCACGCCGCCGCCGCGCTGGTATTCCGAGCGCACGGTGTGGCCGGGGCCCTTCGGCGCGATCATCAGCACGTCGAGGTCGGCGCGCGGGTCGAGCAGGTTGAAATGGACGTTGAGGCCGTGGGCGAACACGAGCGCCGCGCCCTTCTTCATGTTGTCGTGCAGGTGCTCGCGGTAGATGTCGCCCTGCAGTTCGTCGGGGGTCAGCATCATGACGAGGTCGGCCCATTTGGCGGCCTCGGCGACTTCCATCACCTTGAAGCCGGCGGCTTCCGCCTTCGTGGCCGAGGCCGAACCCTTGCGCAGCGCAATGGCGACGTCCTTGACGCCGGAATCCTTCAGGTTGAGCGCATGGGCGTGGCCCTGGCTGCCGTAGCCGACGATGACGACCTTCTTGCCCTTGATCAGGTTCAGGTCGGCGTCGCGATCGTAATAAACACGCATGGGTCGTTTCCTTGGTCGATGGCCAAAACGGCCGGTTAATCAGGCATTTGGGTGGATGAGACCGCCGGTCGCCCGCGAATTTTCCGGCGTTGTCTAGAGCATTTTCCGCTTGAGGGGAAACCGTTTATGCAGGGTCCGGTGCGGCATCATGCGTCCATGAAGACCGGATAGAGCGAGGCCAGCAGCAATACCGCCATGACGATGTTGAAGGCCCGCACCGCCCGCCGGGAGGTCAGGACCGGCCGCAGCGCGCGAGCCGAACAGGGCCCAGGCGGTACAGGACAAGATTCCCAAAAGCAGGCTCGAAGCCGACCTGGATCGCGATGTTCCAGGGATAGGCGGCGATCGCCGCATAGGCGGTGATGGTGCCGATGACCATCACCCAGCCCTTGGCGTTGACCCACTGGAACATGGCCGCGCCCCAGAACGTCATCGGGCGGCCGCGGTTGTCCTGGTCGGCCGACGGCGGCTCGGACATCGCGATATGGACGGCGAGATAGACGAGGTAGGCAACGCCTGCATATTTCAAAATGGTCTGCAGCACCGGATAGGCGATGAAGACGGTGCCGAGCCCGAGCCCGACCGCGCCGACCATGAAGGCGAAGCCGATCGTGATCCCCATGATGTGCGGGATGGTGGGACGGAAGCCGTAGGTCAGCCCCGACGACAGCAGCATGATGTTGTTCGGCCCCGGCGTGAAGAACATCACCGTGGCGAACAGGATGAAGGCGATCAGCAGCGAATGCGACATGGGGCCCTCACGCGATCTTTGGCAGAACTTGTTTTTCCGCGACCTTGGAGTCTTCAAGCGATTTGGGCCGCTTCGACAGCAGCATCACGGCGATACCGCCGACCACCGTCACCATGCCGGCAAGCCGCAGCGGCCCAAAGGTCTCGCCGAACACGATGCTCGACGCAGCCGAGCCGACGAACGGCACCAGCAGCGCGAACGGCACCACCTGCGCCGCCGGATAATCCCGCAGCAGCCTGCCCCACAGCCAGTAGGCGATGCTGGTGGAGACGGTGCCGAGGCCGATCACGCAGATCAGGCCGGTCAGCGACATGTGGGTCAGCGCATGCCAGGTCGGCTCGGGGCCGTTGCTGACCAGCGTCAACACGAATAACGGCACCGCCGCGACCAGGCACAGCCACGCGAACAGATCGAACATCGGCACGTCCACTGCGCGCCGGAGCAAGAGGTTGCCGGCCGCAAAACTGAGCGGCGAGATCATCAGGATGGCGAAGGCACCGACGCTGAAATCGTAACCGACGGTGCCGCAGATCATCAGCAGGCCGACGGTGGCGACGCCGATGCCGACGCTCTGCCACGCGCCCGGCCGCTCGCCGAACAAGCAGCGCCGCAAAGCCGATGGTGAACAGCGCCTGGCTCTGCACGATCACGCTGGAAAGGCCGACCGGAACGCCGTGCGCAATGGCGAAGGCCTGCGCCAGAAACTGACCGAGGAAGAGCGTGAAGGCGATCGAGGCCAGCACGCCCCATGAAACTTTTGGCCGCGCCACGAACAGGCAGGGCAAGGCGGCGATGGAAAAGCGCAGCGTCGTCATCAGTTCCGGCGAAAACTCGTTGAGCGCGATCCGGCTCGCCACGAAGGCAAGCCCCCAGATCACCGCCACGAGGACGGCGATGCAGACATCGGCCGGTTTCATTTTTGGCTCTGTTGTTGCTGGCTCTGTTGGTTTTTTAGCTCTGTTGATCCGGCTTCGGTTTGCGCAGGAGATAGGTGCCGTGGAGGGGCGCGTGATAGTCGACCGATTGCAGCGTAAAGCCGATATCGGTCAGCATGCGCTCGATCACCCAGCCGAAGGTCGAGTATTCGTCGCGCATGTGGGTGACCACGCCCTCGCGCTGGAAATCGTGGTTCTTGATGGTGAAATCGGCCCACTGCTCGACATCGCGCTCGGCGCCGTCGGGCATGCTGACGAACACGATGTCGCGCAAATAGAAATTGGCGCCGGGCTTCAGCGCCGCAAAGATTCTCGCCAGCGCCACCGCCTTCCAGAAGTCGGGCAAATGATGCAGCGTGAATTCGCTGACGATCAGGTCATAGGAATTCGGCTGGTAGGCGAAGCTCAGCATGCCGGCCGGCTGGGTGCGGATCGCCACCTTGCGGTCTTTGGCCTGGATGTTGGCGAGCGCCAGCATGGCCGGCGAAATGTCGATCGCGTCGACCTCGGCGCCCATCAGTGCCGCCTCGCAGGCCAGCACGCCGTTGCCGCAACCGATATCGGCTATCCGCCAGCCCTTCTGCACGCCGAGCATGGTCAGCGCGGCGCGCGCGCGCTCGTCGCTGTCGTCATGCCGGTCGTAGATCGAGGCGACCGCGGAATCGAGCCGATCTCGCCGCCGTTGATTGTAGTACCAGTCCCGCGCCAGCATGTTTCACATCCCCTCAGGTCCGCGTCCGATCGCGGCAACACCGGTGCGCGACACTTCGACAAGGCCGAGCGGGCGCATCAGGTCGATGAATTGAGTGATTTTGGCGGAATTTCCTGTGATCTCGAACACAAAGCTCTCTGTCGTGGCGTCGATCACGCGGGCGCGGAACGCATCCGCCAGCCGCAGCGCCTCGACCCGGTTGTCGCCGCCGCCGCGCACTTTCACCATGGCGAGTTCCCGCTCGATCGAGCGGCCGGTGATCGTCATGTCGACGACGCGATACACCGGGACCATGCGGTCGAGCTGGTGCTTGATCTGCTCGATCACCATCGGCGTCCCCGTGGTGACGATGGTGATGCGCGAGAGGTGTTTCTGGCTCTCGGTCTCGGAGACGGTGAGACTTCTCGATGTTGTAGCCGCGGCCGGAGAACAGGCCGATCACGCGCGCGAGCACGCCAGGCTCGTTCTGCACCAGCACCGAGAGCGTGTGCGACTCGGTCGGATCGTGGCGCTCTTCCAGGAAATAGGCGGATGCGGGCTGGTTCATTGTCGTCCCCTCAATGTCCTCTCGTCACGCCATCGCCTGTTGGGCGGTAGCCGTGATGTCCGTCCCGACCCATTTCCGGAACAGATCGAAATCGATATTGCCGCCGGACAGGATCAGCCCGACGCGCTTGCCAGCGAGTTTTGCCTTCTCCTGCAGCGCGGCGGCCAGCGGCGCTGCGCCGGCGCCTTCGGCGAGATTGTGCGTGTCGGTCCAGTAGGCGCGCACGGCTGCTGCGACCTCATCGTCCGTGACCTGCACGATGCGCGAGGCGCCCTTGCGGATGATCGCGAGCGCCTCGGGCACGGGAATGCGGGTGGCCATGCCGTCGGCCAGCGTGTTGCTGGTCTCCGTCGTCACGACCGTGCCGGCCGCGAACGACAGCGCGTAGGACGGCGCTTCGGTCGACTGCACGCCGACGATTTCGGTTTTGCGGCCGAGCAGGTCGCGCGCCATGATGCAGCCGCAGATGCCCGAGCCCTGCCCGATCGGCACATAGAGCACGTCGAGATCGGGCGCGGCGCGCAGCAATTCGAGCGCATAGGTGGCGACGCCGCGCACGAGGTCGGGATGGAACGACGGCACCATGTGCAGGCCGGCGAACTGGGCGCGGCGCTGGGCTTCTTCGGCGGCCGCCTGAAAATCCTCGCCATGCTCGACCAGTTCGGCGCCGAACGCGCGCATCGCGCGGTTCTTCTCCACCGAATTGCCCTGCGGCACGTAGATCACCGCCGGCACGCCGTGACGGCCGGCGGCGAAGGCGAGGCTCTGCCCGTGATTGCCGCGCGTGGCGGAAATGATCCCGGGCGTGTTCGGCCGCTCGCGCTTCAGCCGGTCGAGATAGACCAGCCCGCCGCGCACCTTGAAGGCGCCGATCGGCGTGTGGTTCTCGTGCTTGACCACGACGGACGTGCCGAGCCGCTGCGCCAGCAGCGGCCAGGCATGCGCCGGCGTCGGCGGCACCGCCTGGCCGACGATTTCGTGCGCGCGTTCGAGTTCGGCGAGGTCAAACATCTTGCTGTTTCACCTCACACCAGCGCCTTGCCGCCGGCGAACGCCGCGGCGGTGGCTTCGTCGGTGGCTTCCGCCGGCAGCAGCATTTCGTTATGCGCCTTGCCGGACGGAATCATCGGGAAGCAGTTTTCCAGCGCGGCGACGCGGCAATCGAACAGCACCGGACGTTTGACGCTGATCATTTCCTTGATGCGCGCCGTCGAGATCGCCGGGCTTGATCGCCTGCAGGCCGACGCAGCCGAACGCATCCGCGAGCTTGACGAAATCCGGCAGCGCCTCGGAGTAGGAATGCGACAGCCGGTTGCCGTGCAGCAGCTGCTGCCACTGCCGCACCATGCCCATGTACTGGTTGTTCAGGATGAAGATCTTGATCGGCAGTTCGTACTGAACCGCCGTCGACATCTCCTGCATCGTCATCTGCACCGAGGCGTCGCCCGCGATGTCGATCACGAGGCTGTCGGGGTGCGCGACCTGCACGCCGAGCGCGGCCGGCAGGCCGTAGCCCATGGTGCCGAGACCGCCCGACGTCATCCAGCGGTGCGGCTCCTCGAAGCCGAAGAACTGCGCCGCCCACATCTGGTGCTGGCCGACCTCGGTCGTGATGTAGGTGTCGCGGCCGCGCGTCGCCTCGAACAGCCGTTCGATGGCGTATTGCGGCAGGATGATATCGTTGTTCTTCTTGTAGGCGAGCGAATTGCGCGCGCGCCATTTTGCGATTTCCTGCCACCACGCCTTGATGTCGGGCTTCTTCGCTTCCGCCTTGAACACCTGCAGCAGGTCGCCCATCACGTTGGCGGCGTCGCCGATGATCGGCACGTCGACGCGGATGTTCTTGTTGATCGAGGACGGATCGATGTCGATGTGGATCTTCTTCGAGCCCGGCGAGAACGCGTCGACGCGGCCGGTGATGCGGTCGTCGAAGCGCGCGCCGATGCACAGCATGACGTCGCAATCATGCATCGCCATGTTGGCCTCGTAGGTGCCGTGCATGCCGAGCATGCCGAGCCAGTTCTTGCCGCTCGCCGGATAGGCGCCGAGCCCCATCAGCGTCGAGGTGATCGGGAAGCCGGTGGCGTCGACCAGCTCGCGCAACAGTTTTGACGCTTCCGGTCCGGCATTGATGACGCCGCCGCCGGAATAGATCACCGGCCGCTTGGCGGAAGCCAGCAGCGCCACGGCCTTGCGGATCTGCGTGGCGTCGCCCTTCACCCGCGGCGTGTAGGACACGTGCACGTCGGACTTGCGCGGCGGATGGTAGGTGCCGACCGCGAACTGCACGTCCTTGGGCACGTCGACCAGCACCGGTCCGGGACGGCCGGTGGTCGCGACATAGAACGCCTCGTGCAGCACTTTTGCGAGATCGTTGACGTCGCGCACCAGCCAGTTGTGCTTGGTGCAGGGACGGGTGATGCCGACGGTGTCGCATTCCTGGAACGCGTCGTTGCCGATCAGATGCGTCGGCACCTGCCCGGTGATGCAGACCAGCGGGATCGAATCCATCAGCGCGTCCGTCAGCGGCGTCACCATGTTGGTGGCGCCGGGACCCGACGTCACCAGCACCACGCCGGGCTTGCCGGTGGAGCGCGCATAGCCTTCGGCCGCGTGGCCGGCGCCCTGCTCGTGGCGCACCAGGATGTGCTCGACCTCGCTCTGCTGGAAAATCTCGTCATAGATCGGAAGCACCGCGCCGCCGGGATAGCCGAACAGGTGCTGGACGCCATGATCGATGAGCGCGCGCACGATCATCGCGGCGCCGGTCATCTGGTTGGGGTCGTGGCTCTTGTCGGTCATTGGTCTGCTCCGGATGCGCTGCTGGCGCGGCTTTCTTCGGTTTCGGTCGTTTTAAGGGAATAAAAAAAGGGCCCCAGAGGCCCCATGCACACCGCCCGGATTTGGGATGGCCTCAGCCACCCCCGGCGGTGCGCCTGGGTACGACTACGATAAGGAGTTTGGTAATAATATTACGCATTTGGCAGCTCGAACTTCCCAAAGGTTGCGCGGTTATACCGCCCGATCCCCGGAAGTCAAGGGAAGGACGCCATCAGCGCGATTTTGGCAGCTTAGCGGCGTTCCGGCCGTTCGGCGAGTGGGAATTTGCGGCGTGGCAGCCATGCGGGGGCAGCCTGCGTCACCCGTAGCCCGGGTGAGCGAAGCGTATCCCGGGGCGCCAGCGACTTGCGTCAGCAGACACGTCCCGGACGTGCGCTTCGCTCATCCGGGCTACGAGGTCCGGACTTCCAGCCACCCCCTCGCCGCCTCCGGCGCCACCCACTCGAACTCCGGCAATTGGTGCCGGAACCAGGTGAACTGCCGCTTGGCGTAGTGGCGGGTGTCGGCGCGGCCGATTTCGGCGGCCTGCTCGCGCGTGATCTCGCCGCCGAGGTGGCGGATCAGGGCCGGCACGCCATGGGCCTTCATCGCCGGCAGCAGCGGATCGAGCTTTCGCGCGGCGAGCGCGCTCGACCTCTTCCAGCGCGCCGGCGTCCAGCATCGCGTCGAACCGCGCATCGATCCGCGCGTAAAGCTGGTCGCGCTCGGGCGCGAGAAACAGCGCAGTGAACTCGCCCGGCGGCAGCAGCGGCGGCAGGCCTTCGCGATGCCAGTCGGGCAGCGTACGGCCGGTCGCTTCGACGACCTCCAGCGCACGGGCGATCCGGGTGCGGTCGCGCGGCTTCAGGCGTTCGGCGGACGCCGGATCGCGCCGCGCCAGTTCGGCATGCAGCGCTTCGACGCCGTCGCGTTCCAGCCGCGCGCGAACGGCGTCGCGGATCTCGGAGGGGATCGGCGGCACCGCGGAAAGCCCGCGCGTCAGCGCCTTGAAGTAGAGGCCGGACCCGCCGATGAAGATCGGCAGCCGCTTTTCCGCACGCGCCTCCGCCAGCACCTTCGCCGCATCCGCCACCCAGGCGCCGGCCGAGAAATTGACCGACGCATCGACATGGCCGTAGAGCCGGTGCGGCGCGCGCGCCTCCTCCTCCGTCGTCGGCCGCGCCGTGATGATGCGCAGATCGCGGTAGACCTGCATGGAATCGGTGTTGATGACGACGCCGCCGGTCCTTTGCGCCAGTTCGAGCGCCAGCGCCGACTTGCCGCTGGCGGTCGGCCCTGCGATAAGCACGGCCTTGCCCGAACCAAGCGAATTCGCCTGCATGTCCCTCGTCGCCACCCTCATCTGCAACCCGGCCAATCCGGCGCTCGACACCACCATCGTCGACGGCGCGCTGGCCGTTCTGCCCTCGCCCGGCCAGGCGCGCTGGCTGTTCGACGAGGTCGCAGTCGACATTCCCTTCGACACCGAGGTCAAGAGCCCCGAGGACATCAAGGCGATCGAAACCCGCCTGCAGCGCGGCGCGCGGCGACCTGCCGATCGACATTGTCGTGCAGCCTGCTCGCGACGCGGCGCAAGAAGCTTTTTCTGGCCGACATGGACTCCACCATGATCGGCCAGGAATGCATCGACGAACTGGCCGACTTCGCCGGGCTGAAGGCGCATGTCGCCGGGATCACCGAACGCGCGATGCGCGGCGAAATCGAGTTCGAGCCGGCGCTGCGCGAGCGCGTCGCGCTGTTGAAGGATCTGCCGGTCGGCGTGGTCGACGAGGTGCTGGCAAAGCGCATCACGCCGACGCCGGGCGGCCGCGAGCTGGTCATGACCATGCGCGCCAACGGCGCCTACACCTGCCTGATCTCGGGCGGCTTCACGCTGTTCACCAACGCGGTCGCCGCCATGATCGGCTTCCAGGAAAACCGCGCCAACCGAGCTCGGGGTCGAGAACGGCAAACTGACCGGCGAAGTCATCGAGCCGATCGTCGGCCGCGCCGCCAAGCTTGCCACGCTGATCGAGCTCACCGAAAGCTTCGACCTCGACGACATCGACACGCTGGTGGCCGGCGACGGCGCCAACGATCTCGGCATGATCCAGGCCGCGGGCCTCGGCGTCGCCTATCACGCCAAGCCCGCGGTCGCCGCGGCAGCCGCGGCGCGGATCGACCACGGCGATCTCACCGCGCTGTTGTATGCGCAGGGCTATCGACGGGACGAGTTCGTGGGTGGATAACGACTCCAGCGTCGTCCCTGCGAACGCAGGGACCCATACCGCGTTGTCCTATCGGTAGAACGCAAGATGGCTGACGCCGTCCACAACAACTAGCGCCGCGGCGTATGGGTCCCTGCGTTCGCAGGGACGACACCGTCTTCGGAGCAGCCAGCAAAGTCACTTCGACGTCGGCGCCCTACTGCACGCTCAGCGCCACGAAGCGCAATTCACCTTCGCCGTTCGAGACCAGCAGCAGCACCGATTTCTTGCCGTCCTTCTTGAGCTGATCGACGCGCTTCTTGATGTCGGCCGCGTTGGCGACGGCTTCCTGCGCCACCTCGACGATGACGTCGCCGGCGGAGAGCCGCTTTTCGGCGGCGTCGGAATTGCCGTCGACGCCGGTGACGATCACGCCCTTGACGCTTTCCTTGATCTTGTACTTGGTGCGCAGATCCTTGCTCAGCGCGGCGAGGTCGAGACCGAGCGCCTTCTGCGTCACCGGCTTCTCGGCCGGGTCTTCCTTGCTCTTGACGGCGGCCTGCTGCACCTTTTCATTGTCCTCGAGGCGGCCGAGCGTGACCTTGCGGCTTTCCTCCTTGCCCTTGCGGATGACGACCACGTCGACTTCCTTGCCGACCGCGGTGTCGGCGACGACGCGCGACAGATCCTTCGGATCCTTGACGTCCTTGCCGTCGAACTTGACGACGACGTCGCCGGGCTCGATGCCGGCGGGCTTTGCCGGTCCCTTGTCGTCGACGCCGGCCACCAGCGCGCCGCGCGCGGGCTTGATGTTGAGGCTCTCGGCGATCTCGTCGGTGACCTGCTGGATCCGCACGCCGAGCCAGCCGCGGCGCAGTTCGCCGAACTGCCGGAGCTGGTCGACGACACCCGCCACCGTCTTCGACGGCACCGCAAAGCCGAGGCCGATCGAACCGCCGGTCGGCGAAATGATCAGCGTGTTGACGCCGACCACGTCGCCTTCGAGGTTGAACAGCGGACCGCCGGAATTGCCGCGATTGATGGAGGCGTCGGTCTGGATGTAGTTGTCGTACGGGCCCTGGCTGATGTCGCGGTTGCGCGCCGAGACGATGCCGGCGGTGACCGAGCCGCCGAGGCTGAACGGGTTGCCGATCGCGATCACCCATTCGCCGAGCCGCAGCTTGTCGGAATCGCCGAACTTCACCGCGTTCAGCGGCTTCACCGGCTTGAACTTCAGCACCGCGATGTCGGTCTTCTTGTCGACGCCGACCAGCTCGGCCTTGATCTTGGTGCCGTCGTTCATGATCACGTTGATCTCGTCGGCATCGGCGATGACGTGATTGTTGGTGACGACGACGCCGGCGGCGTCGATGATGAAGCCGGAGCCGAGCGAATTGGTTTTGCGCGGCGTCTGCATCTCACCGCTCTTGTCGCCGCCCTTGGGCGATCCGCCACGGCGGTTCTTGAAGAAGTCGTCGAAGAATTCCTCGAACGGCGAACCCGGCGGCAATTGCGGCACAGCTTCCCGGCCACCGCCGCCGCCACCCTTGGCCTCCACGCTCTGCGAGGTCGAGATGTTGACGACGGAATCGATCACCTTCTCGGCGATGTCGGCGATGCCGTCCGGCCCGCGCGCGCTGGCCGGCGCCGCGGCCATCAGGCAGGCCGCCGTGAGCGGGATCGCAATCCCCATCAGGCGCAGGCGGCGGCTCAAGGCGGGTCTGGCACCGGTCATGTCGGCTCGTCTCCAAAGGGTCGGATTCCGCACCACACTGCGCCCGAACGGGTCCGAGGCGCAAGCATCTGCGCCGGATATTCCGGCGGAAAACCGGCTCCGGGCGGCTCACGATTGCGTTGATGGCACAGCTACTTGCGGTGATTGTTCACAATATTGGCGCATCGAAGATGCGAACCGCAATGACGGTGGACGAAACTACCGGCGCACCACCCAGATCAGTACCAGACCCACGACCGCCGAGACGATGCCGACGATCCGCAGGATGTTGTCCGGGGTTGCCAGCGCGCTCTTCATGGCCCGGCGCATCCAGGCCGGGCTGGCGGCGAACATCAGGCCCTCGAACACGAAAAGCAGGGCTATACCGATGAGGAAGTCGGTAAACGCTATGGACCTCATCGGAAAACCATCCCCCCGCTATTCAAGCGCTTTTTGCTTTTATGTCGGCGAAGCGGAGTTCCGCTTCGCCGTAACGCGTGTCTCCGGCCGGCCTCTATTGCTTCGGCGCCGCGGCCGCGCCGGCGGGTGGCCGGACGGATTGGCGAAGAAGCGGAAGAACTCGGAATCCGGCCGCAGCAGGAAGCGGGTGTCGTTGGAACGAAGTCCGGTCTCGTAGGCCGACATCGAACGGTAGAAAGCGAAGAACTCCGGATCCCTGCCATAGGCCTCGGCGAACAGGCGGTTGCGTTCGGCGTCGCCCACGCCGCGGGTCTGCTCGGCGGTCGAGTTGGCGTCGGCAACGATGACGACCGCTTCGCGATCGGCCTTCGAGCGGATCTCCTGCGCCTTCTGGCCGCCCTGGGCACGGAATTCCTGGGCCTCGCGCTCGCGTTCGGTCTGCATCCGCTTGTAGACCGCCAGGCTGTTCTGCTCCGGCAGATCGGCGCGGCGGATACGCACGTCGACCACCTGGATGCCGTACTGATCGGCCTCGCGATCGAGCTGGTCGCGGATCCGCGTCATCAGGCCCTCGCGTTCGTCACGCACCACGTTGATGAACGTGACCTCGCCCAGCACGCGGCGCAGCGCCGCGTTCAGGAGCGTGGTGAGCTGGATGTTGGCGGCCTGGATCGAACCGATGCTCTGGTAGAAGCGCAGCGCGTTCTTGATCCGGTAGCGGGCGAAGGCGTCGACGACGAGCCGCTTCTGGTCGGAAGCGATGACTTCCTGCGACGGATTTTCCAGATCGAGGATGCGCTTGTCGATGCTGATGACGGTGTCGATGAACGGCGCCTTGAAGTTCAGGCCGGGCTCGGACACGACGTCGACCGGCCGGCCGAGCCGAACCACGAGCGCCTGTTCGGTCTGCGACACCGTGAAGATCGAGCTGTAGCCCACGATCACCACGAAGAACAGCACCACCAGGGCGACAATACCTGCAACGGGAGACCTCATCGGGTGCCTCCGCTCTGCTGCTGGCCAGTGGTGGGCGGCGGACGGCGCGGGGTCAATTCGCTGAGCGGCAGATACGGCACGACGCTCTGTCCCGAGTTGCCGCCGTCATAGACCAGCTTCTCGGAGCCGCCGAGAATCTTCTCCATCGTCTCCAGATAAATTCGTTGCCGCGTCACGTCGGGCGCCTTCTTGTATTCGTCATAGACCTTCTGGAAGCGAGAGCTCTGGCCCTTGGCCTCGGCGACCGCCTGTTCCTTGTAACCTTCGGCGACCTGCAGGATCTGCGCGGCGCGGCCGCGCGCGTCGGGCACGACACGGTTGGCATAGCTCTGCGCCTCGTTCTGCAGCCGCTCGAAGTCGGCGCGCGCGGCCTGCACGTCGCGGAACGCGTCGATCACCTGCGTCGGCGGGTCGACCTTCTGCATCTGCACCTGCGTGATCTGAACGCCGGAGCCGTAGCTATCCAGCGTCTTCTGCATCAGGTCCTGGACGCCCTGCTCCGTCGTGTTGCGGGCGCCGGTGAGGATCGGCTGGATGTTGGAACGGCCGATCACCTCGCGCATCGCGCTCTCGGCCACCGCCTTCACGGTGCCTTCGGGATTCTGGATGTTGAACAGGAAATCGCCGACGCCGTTCGGCTTGATCCGCCACAGCACGGTGAAATCGACGTCGACGATGTTTTCGTCGCCGGTCAGCATCAGGCTTTCTTCCGGAACGTCCCGCATGGTGCGGCCGCGTCGCGCCGGATCGTCGATCAGCGACATGCCGATCGAGAGGGTGGAGACGCGCAGCGCCTTCGGCAGCAGCACGGTCTCGATCGGATAGGGCAGATGATAGTTCAGGCCGGGCTCGACGGTGCGCACATGCTTGCCGAAGCGCAGCACGACGCCGAGTTCTTCCGACTGCACGCGGAAGAATCCGGACAAGCCCCAGACCGCCAGCGCGCCGACCAGCACCAGCGCGATGCCCATGCTGCTGAAATGTCCGCCCGGCAGAAGCTGCTGGAGCTTGTCCTGGCCGCGCCGCAGAAGGTCCTCCAGGTCGGGGGGCCTTGGCCCGACCGATTGCGGACCGCCTCCCCATGGTCCCTTGGGACCCTGGCCCCAGGGGCCTCCGCCTTGATTCTTCCACGGCATATAAACTCTCCTCTGCGGGGGGCCCGGATCCGCCTGTTGGAATGGCTGCGGCCTCGCATATCCGCCCGGCTTTATAGGGGACCGCTAGCCCCCTTACAACGCAAGCTTCCGGCTCCAAGCAGCTATGCTTGACGCCTTAATTGTCAATGCAAACATCGGTTAGCGAGGTTAACGCGCTTTGCGCCGACGAAATGTCACATAGGAAAAATCGGCAGTGTCGTGCAGGCCGGCCGGATTCCGCTCGCGCGCGACCTCTTCCCATACGGCCGGATCGATGGCCGGGAAATGCGTGTCGCCATCGGGCCGGGCGTGCACTTCGGTGATTTCCAGGCGATCGGCGCTATCCATCCATTGCGCGTAGATCTCCGCGCCACCGATCACGGCGATCTCAGTGGCGAAACGCCGCAGCGCATCGCCGGTGGCAATCGCCTTGCGCATCGGAGAAGGAATGGGTAACCACGACGCCATCGGCGCGGAAATCCGGATCGCGGGTCACGACGATGTTGGTCCGCCCGGGAAGCGGCTTGCCGATCGATGCGAAGGTCTTGCGCCCCATCACCACGGGCCTGCCCATCGTGACCGCCTTGAAGCGCTTCATGTCGGATTTCAGCCGCCACGGCATGGCGCCGTTCGCGCCCGATCACACCGTTCTCGGCGACCGCAACGACGAAAACGATTTCCATCATCGTGTCCCCTGCGCCAGCGCCGTCAGCGCCGGACCGCCGACCCGGCAGATCGTCCACTCGTCCATCAGTTCGGCGCCGAGCGATTTGTAGAATGCGATCGACGGCGTGTTCCAGTCGAGCACCGACCATTGCAGACGCGACCAGCCGTTGGCCACGCATTGCCGTGCGAGGTCCACCAGCAGCGCCTTGCCGATGCCCTTGCCGCGCAGCGCCGGACGAACGAACAGATCTTCCAGATAGATTCCGGAGCGGCCGCTGAAGGTCGAGAAATTGACGAACCAGACCGCGAAGCCGGCCGGCTCGCCGTTCCATTCGGCGATCTCGCAGAACAATCGCGGATTGGCGCCGAACAGGGCCGCATCGATATCGGCCTCCGTCGCCTCCATTTCGTGCAGCAGCTTTTCGTAGTCGGCGAGTTCGCGAACGAAGGACAGGACGAGTCCCGCCTCACCCGGCCGCGCGCGGCGGATCTTAAGGGACATCAGGCGCTCACACCGCGGCTGCTCATACCGCGACTGCGGCCTTGATGTGCGGATGCGGATCGTAGCCCTCGAGCGCAAAGTCCTCGTACCGGAAGGCGAAGATATCCTTCACGTCGGGATTGATCTTCATGACCGGCAACGGCCGCGTCGGCCGCGTCAGTTGCAGCCGCGCCTGCTCCAGATGGTTGACGTAGAGATGCGTGTCGCCGAACGAGTGCACGAAGTCGCCCGGCTTCAATCCCGTCACCTGCGCCACCATCATGGTCAGCAGCGCATAGGACGCGATGTTGAAGGGCACGCCGAGGAACACGTCGGCCGAGCGCTGATAGAGCTGGCAGGACAGCTTGCCGTTGGCGACATAGAACTGAAACAGGCAGTGACAGGGCGGCAGCGCCATCTTGTCGACGTCGGCCGGATTCCACGCGCTCACGATCAGCCGCCGCGAATCCGGGTTGCGCTTGATCATGTCGATGACGTTGGAAATCTGGTCGATGCTGCGGCCGTCCGGCGCCGGCCACGAGCGCCACTGCGATCCGTAGACCGGGCCGAGATCGCCGTTGGCGTCGGCCCATTCGTCCCAGATCGAAACGCCGTTGTCCTTGAGATATTTGATGTTGGTGTCGCCTTTGAGGAACCACAGCAGTTCGTGCACGATCGCCTTCAGCGGCAATCGCTTGGTGGTCAGCATCGGAAAGCCGGCCGACAGGTTGAAGCGCATCTGGTGGCCGAAGATCGACAGCGTGCCGGTGCCGGTGCGGTCGTGCTTCTCCGCGCCGTCGGCGAGGATCCGTTCGAGCAGGTCGTGATACTGGTTCATGGCTGGTGCTTCGGGCCTTATCGGAAACGGCGAATTTAGCGGCCGGGATAGCCGATCGACACGCCGATTCGACTTCCCGCCGGCGATTATACCCGGAAAAATGATCATCCCCGGCGCAAACGACAAGGGGCGGAACTTGCGTCCCGCCCCTCGCCTATCATCTTGATTACTATGGATTAATTCGACCGGCTTGAGCACCGGCGTCCACTTGGCGATTTCGCTCTTCACCGAGCTTGCCCAGCGCCGCCGGGGTGCGGTCGGCGCCGGCCGGGATGACGCTGCCGAGATCGAGCAGGCGCTTGCGCACGGCCTCGTCATCGAGCGCCTTGACGACCGCCTCGTTCAGTTTGGCGACGACTTCCGGCGGCGTGCCCTTCGGCGCGAAGATCGCGTTCCAGGCCTGGGCCTGGAAGGCCGGCAGGCCCGCTTCCGTGGTGGTCGGAACATTCGGCAAAGACGGGTTACGCTCGGGCGTTGCTACCGCATAGGCCTTGATGGTGCCGCCGTTGACCTGCGGCACGGCGTTGACGATCTGGTCGCACATGTAGTCGACCTGCCCCGCCACCAGCGCGTTCATCGCAGGACCGGTGCCGTTGAAGGGCACGCCGACCGGCTTGACCCCGAGCACCGAGTTCAGCAATTCGCATGACACGTTCGAGACCGAGCCGACGCCGGCATGCGCCGCGTTGACCTTGGTTTCGTTGGCCTTCACGTAGGCGACGAATTCCTTGAGGTCCTTCGGCGGGAAATCCTTGCGCGCCAGGATCAGGATCGGCGTGCCGGCGAGCAGCGCGACCGGCTCGAAATCTCTTTTCGGGGTGATAGGCGAGATTGGGATAGAGCGGCACCGAGGCCGCATGCGTGCCCATGTGGCCCGTGATCAGCGTATAGCCGTCATTGGCGGCGCGCGAGGCGCGCGTGGTGGCGGTGGTTCCGCCGGCGCCGACCACGTTCTCGATGATGATGGCTCTGCCCCAGCGTCTGCGCCATGTGGCCGGTGACGATGCGCGCGATGACATCGGTCGGACCGCCGGCCGCGAACGGCACGATCATGGTGATGCTGCGCGTCGGATAGGATTGAGCCTGCGCCTGAGCAGTAAGCGATGCGAGCCCGGCAAGCGCAGCCAAGCAGCCGCTCGCAAGCGAGCGTCCATACCAGTTCATGTTGAGTTCCTTCAGCCCTTAAACAAATGCCGGCTCTCCCAAGCCGGCATCTGCATGTCATATCAGTTCGCGCGAAGTCGAACAGACTGCAACCTGCGGCGCACCGCCGCAGGTTCAAGGTCAGTTCTCGGACTCGACGAACACCTCGTCGCGCTTCTTGCGCAGGGACGGCAAGACCGCCAGCACGAGCAGAAACGCCGCGATCGCCATCAGCACCGCCGACAACGGGCGGGTCAGGAACACTGACCAGTCGCCGCGCGAGATCAGCAGCGCGCGGCGCAGGTTCTCTTCCATCAACGGTCCGAGCACCATGCCGAGCAGCAGCGGCGCCGGCTCGAAATCGTGCTTGATCAGCCAGTAGCCGACCAGTCCGAACACGCCTGCGAGGATGACGTCGACCGGCGCGTTGTTCACCGAATAGATGCCGATGGCGCAGAAGATCACGATGCACGGGAACATCAGGCGATACGGCACGCGCAGCAGCCGCACCCAGATGCCGACCAGCGGCAGGTTGATGATCAGCAGCATCAGGTTGCCGATCCACATCGAGGCGATCATGCCCCAGACCAGTTCCGGCTGCTTCTGCATCACCTGCGGACCCGGCACGATGCCGTGAATCGTCATCGCGCCGACCATCAGCGCCATCACCGCGTTCGGCGGAATGCCGAGCGTCAGCAGCGGAATGAACGAGGTCTGCGCCGCGGCGTTGTTGGCGCTCTCGGGCGCCGCAACGCCTTCGATCGCGCCGCGGCCGAACCGCTCCGGATTCTTGGAGATCTTCTTCTCGAGCGTATAGGCCGCGAACGACGCGATCACGGCGCCGCCGCCCGGCAGAATGCCGAGGATCGATCCGAGCACGGTGCCGCGCAGGATGGCCGGCGCCGAGTCCTTCAGGTCCTTTGCCGTCGGCATCAGGCCCGTGACTTTCTGCTGCACCAGTTCGCGATCGCTTTCGCTGCCGGCATCGAGATTGCGGATGATCTCGGCAAAGCCGAACAGGCCCATCGCCACCGTCGCAAAGCCGAGACCGTCGGCCAGTTCCGGAATGTTGAAGGCCATGCGCGAGGCGCCGGTTTCGATGTCGGAGCCGACCATCGAGAGCAGCAGCCCGAACACGATCATCGCAATCGCCTTCAGCACCGATCCCTTGGCGAGCACCACCGCGAAGATCAGGCCGAGCACCATCAGCGAGAAATATTCGGCCGGGCCGAACGCCAGCGCGAGCTTGGTGAGCGGCGCGCCCAGCACGGCGATCAGAACGGTCGCGACGCAACCGGCGAAGAACGATCCGATCGCGGCGATCGCCAGCGCCGGACCGGCGCGGCCCTGCTTCGCCATCTGGAAGCCGTCGAGCGCGGTCACCACGGACCCGGCTTCACCGGGAATGTTGACCAGGATCGAGGTGGTCGAACCGCCATACTGCGCGCCGTAATAGATGCCGGCGAGCATGATCAGCGCGCCGACCGGCGGCAGGCCGAAGGTGATCGGCAGCAGCATCGCCACCGTGGCGATGGTGCCGATGCCCGGCAGCACGCCGACCAGCGTGCCGACCAGCGCGCCGATCAGGCACAGCATGAGATTGATCGGGGTGAAAGCAACGCCGAAACCGAGGGCGAGGTTGGAAAAGAGATCGACCATCACGCCCTCACTGGATCAGGAAACGCGGAAAGAGCTGCAGCGGCAGCCCGAGCGCATAGGGGAAAAGCAGGCTGCAGCCGATCGTCAGGCAGATGCCGACGATGATGGTCTCCTTCCATCGCGTCTCCGGCGTTCCCATTCCCGCGATCATGAAGGACGACGAATGCCGAGACGACGAGCCCCATCGGACGGATAGCCACCGCGAAGCAGAGGATCGAAAGTGAGACGAAAAACGGCCCCCGCCAGTGATACTTCGCGACCTGCGGGCCGTCGAACATCAGACCCATGACCGCAATCCCTACGCCCAGGAGCAGCAGCAAGATCCCGAACATGCGCGGCGCCGTGCCGGCGCCGAATGAGAAACCGCGCATGCCCTGCAGGTCGCTCGACGCCCACAGGGCGAAGGCCGCGACCGCCACCAGGACAAGCCCGCCGACAAAATCCTGCGGGCAACGGATCCATTTCGGCATGACGGAATTGACCGGCCCATGGCTCGGCGTATCACTCATCGATCTCTCTCCCCAAGAAGCTTCTTGCCTGCACTGATTGGATAGCTGTTTGAGCTGGCCCGGGGCCTTGCTAGCGATTTTCGTCAGATAAGGCCAGCAAAACCCAAAGCGCCTCCGGCCAGCAACATCCATAGCGGATTGAGCCGCGTGGCAAAGGCCAGCACCGCTGCCGACGACCGTGATCAACGCGGCCACCCAGCTACGGTCGGAAGTCAGCGCCAAAATCAGGCCGCTGGCGCCCATCAGGCCGATCGAAAGCGGAACCAGCGCCGCCTGAATGATGGCGGGCCAGCGCGAATGGCTCGATCGCGCCAACAGGCCGCTCACATAATAGGCGAGCACGGCGGTCGGGCCGCACATCGCAACCGTAGCGGCCAACGCGCCCGCAATGCCCGCCACGTGATATCCGATCAGCGTCACGATCAGCACGTTCGGCCCCGGCGAAAGCTGGGAAATCGCAAAGATGTCGGCGAATTGCCGGTCGTTCATCCAGTGCTGAACGTCGACCGCGACCCGGTGCATTTCGGGAATGGCCGAATTCGCGCCGCCAACCGCAAACAGCGACATCAAAGCGAAAGTCCAAACGAGCGTCGCAGACCGGATTGGCGTCCGAGTTCATGCTTTCCCCCGGCGACGGACGAAGATCGTGA
Source organism: uncultured Alphaproteobacteria bacterium (assembly GCA_963783115.1). Taxonomy (GTDB): domain Bacteria; phylum Pseudomonadota; class Alphaproteobacteria; order Rhizobiales; family Xanthobacteraceae; genus Bradyrhizobium. The sequence continues at coordinate 227,088 of CAWAMK010000018.1, forward strand.
TCCCGAGGCTCAGCGGAATGGCGACCAGCAGCACCAGTCTGCAGCGGCAGCCGCAACACCCCGATCGCGACGAACACGGCGACCAGGATCAGAGTCCGACGGCATCTCACGCCGCCTGACCAGCGGCATCATCATTTTGAAGACGACCGCGATCAACAGCCCGACCGCCGCGCAGGATATGCCGGCCAGGATCCGCCGCAGCGCGTCGATCTCGCCGTAACGGGCATACAGCGCGGCAAGAACGATCGCGATGACCATCGGCGGGCAGACCAGCCCGGCAAAGGCCGCAATACCACCGGGAATGCCGCGGAAACGCGAGCCGAACACGACGGACAGATTGACGATGTTCGGACCTGGCAGGAAATGGCACAGCGCAAACGTCTCGTTGAATTCGTCCGCCGTCATCCAGCGGTGCTGGTCGACGATGCCGCGCCGGGCCCAGACCAGAACGCCGCCGAAGCCCGCCAGCGACATTTTGGCAAAGGCCACGAACAGTTCGAGCAGACCGGGCGGGGTTGGCGGCGGCGACGGGGGAGTATCCGGCGCCGGGACGGCGGCGGGCGAGGAATCCTGAGGCATGGCCAAAATCTAGAACGGCGGCGGCCGGGAGGCCAATCCAATCGGCGCATTGCCCAGTCGGCCTCGACGGCTTTCGGCCCTGTTTTTCTTCAGAATTGCACCCTATATTGGGGGTGCCGGTTCGCCGGCTATGGAAATAAATGGCCGTCGCAATAAACCATTCGGACCCGGGGGCGGTACCCGGCGCCTCCACCAAAACCCGAAATCAGCCATGATTGGCGGGTTTCGGCGGGGGCGAACTAGGATCGACGAGGGCGTAAAGGGCGAGTTTTTTCTCGGTATGGTTCCGCCGTTATCGGGCTATGCAATAGTTGCAAACGACAACTATGCTCCGGTTGCTCAGGCTGCGTAACGCAGTTTGAAAGACCAAGTCTAAAGTCCTAACGGGTTAAGCTCCGTTAGGCGGGGTTCGGAGGCACCTGGCAACAGAAGCCTCCACTTTATTCTCTTCTATTTCCGGCCGACGGCGCGATTCTGCCGCAAATTCGTTCCGTCGCGCCTGCTGACCTGCGGCCCCCGCCGGGGTAGCATGGGGATAGGGGCGAGTCGGGCGACCGGCGGCCATCCAACATTACAGGACGACCATGGCGACCGATCACATCCGTTATGACGTGCTGGCGCGCGACGCGTTGCGCGGCGTGCTGCGCCGCGTGCTGACCGACGCTGCCGAACACGGCTTGCCGGGCGAGCATCATTTCTTCATCACCTTCCTGTCGACCGCGGACGGCGTAAAGCTGTCGCCGCGGCTGCTGGCGCAATATCCGGAAGAAATGACGATCATTCTGCAGCACCAGTTCTGGGACCTGGTGGTGACGGAGGATCGTTTCGAGGTCGGCCTGTCGTTCGGCGGCATCCCCGAGCGGCTGGTGGTGCCGTTCGCGGCGATCAAGAGTTTTCTCGATCCGTCGGTGCAGTTCGGACTGCAGTTCGAGCCGTCGGAAGCGGCGGTCGAGGCGTCGGCAGCAAAGCTGTCGACAGTTCCCGCGCCGGCCGCCCTCCCCGTTGCCGCGCCGGAGCCCGCCGCCGAAACCTCGGACGAGCCAGCCAAGGCAAGCGAAGGCGCCGAAGTGGTTCGGCTGGATCGTTTCCGCAAGAAATAATCCGCGCGCGAGACCATCGGCGAGCTGTAGTGTTAACGTTCCGCCATTTCACGGCGTAACGGACACGATGCATGGCCCGCAAGGAAACATCCGCAAGCAAATCCACCCGCAGCGAGACCGACAGCTTCGGTCCGATCGACGTTCCCGCCGACCGCTATTGGGGCGCGCAGACCGAGCGCTCGCGCCAGAATTTCAAGATCGGCCAGGATCGCATGCCGATCGCGATCGTCCATGCGCTCGGCATCGTCAAACTCGCCTCCGCCCAGACCAACCGGGAACTCGGCTTGCTCGATGCCCGCCGCACCGGCGCCATCATCCGCGCCGCGCGCGAGGTGATCGAAGGCAAGCTCGACGATCACTTTCCGCTGGTGGTCTGGCAGACCGGCTCGGGCACCCAGACCAACATGAACCTCAACGAGGTGATCGCCAACCGCGCCAACGAGATTCTCGGCGGCAAGCTCGGCGCCAAGGAACCGGTGCATCCCAACGACCACGTCAACATGAGCCAGTCGTCGAACGATGCATTTCCGACGGCGATGCATATCGCCGCGGCGCGAGCGCATCCTCGCGCGACCTGATTCCGGCGCTCACCGAACTGCATCGCGAATTGCGCAAGAAGGAAAAAGCGTTCGCGAAAATCGTCAAGATCGGCCGGACCCACACCCAGGACGCGACGCCGCTGACGCTCGGACAGGAATTCTCGGGCTACGCTGCACAGATTGAGAGCGGTCTGGCGCGGCTGCGCGTCGCGGTGAAGGAATTGTTCCCGCTGGCGCAGGGCGGAACGGCGGTCGGCACCGGCCTCAACTCGAAACCGCGATTTGCAAAACTGTTCGCTCGCCACGTCGCGAAAATCACGCAGACTGCCGTTCAGCAGCGCGCCGAACAAGTTCGAGGCGCTGGCTTCCAACGATGCCTATGTCATGGTGCACGGCGCGATCAATTCGGTGGCCACCGGCCTGTTCAAGATCGCCAACGACATTCGCCTGCTCGGCTCCGGCCCGCGTTCCGGTCTCGGCGAATTGATTTTGCCGGAAAACGAGCCCGGCTCGTCGATCATGCCGGGCAAGGTCAACCCAACCCAGTGCGAAGCGATGACCATGGTCTGCTGTCAGGTGTTCGGTAACCAGACAGCCGTCACCGTCGCCGGAAGCCAGGGACACTTCGAATTGAACGTTTACAAGCCGGTGCTTGCATATTGTATGATACATTCCATTCAACTGCTGTCGGATGCGTCGCGCTCGTTCACCGAACATTGCGTGGTGGGCATACGCGCCGACGAAAAGCGAATACGCGATTTGATGGAGCGTTCGCTTATGCTGGTCACCGCACTGGCCCCGAAGATCGGATACGACAACGCCGCGAAGGTCGCCAAGTCGGCGCACGCGCGCGGAACGACGTTGAAGGAAGAGGCGGTGCGCCTCGGTTTTGTCAGCGCCGCCGAGTTCGAACGCCTGGTGCAGCCTGACAAAATGACACACCCGGGCTGAACGCCGCAGCGGCGCGCACCCCCCGGGAAACTACGGTGAATGCTGATTGTTATGGATCAAACGCAAAGAATGAGGTTGATCATCTATTGCAAATGCGTCGACGCATGGTAGGAGCAGCGATTATTCGGTTTTCGCAGCAGCGAAACTTATTTTTTGATGCTACCAGAAATGCTACACGGGGATTCCGAATGACCATCCAATTTGCACGCGCGCTGATACTTCGACGTTTTCACTACCGATGAATTATCTTGCCTTCGAGTCGCCGGATGATGGAGGCGAACATGGCGGACGTGATCAACCTGAAGCAATTCAAGAAGCGCAGCGAACGCGAACAATCGGCGCAGCAGGCCGACGCCAACCGCGCACGCTTCGGCCGCACCAAGGCGGAACGTGCGCAGGATGAACGGCGCAAGGACAGCGCCGGCAATTTCCTCGACCAACACAAACTCGATGACGGAGGCGCATCATGAAATCACCCGTCGTCAAACGCTCGATCGTCGTCGCCGGCCACAAGACCAGCGTCAGCCTCGAAGAGGCCTTCTGGAACGGCATGAAGGAAATTTCGGGACTGCGGAACATGACCTTGTCGGAACTGGTCGGCGAGATCGACGGCAATCGCCAGCAGGGCAACCTGTCCTCGGCGATCCGTCTTTTCGTCCTCGACTATTTCCGCAACCGCGCCATCCCGCCGGCGGCCGCCGTGCAGGACGGACCGCGACCGCAGGCGTAAAGCACGTTCGGTTCTGATTGAATCAGAACCGAAGCTTTCAGCGTCCAGTTTCGAGGCGCGCTGCGCGTCCGCGCTCTTGGTGCTCATCGCTTGCGCCGCTCAGTAGACCAGGCCGGTGCCGGGCGGTTTCTCGAGCGCTGCGGCCAGCGAGCGATATTCCTCGCAGCCGGTACCGCAGATCGCTGCGATCCGGTTGAGATGATATGAGGCCTGGTCGCGATTGCCCTGTTCGATCTGCCACAGGCCGTAATACTGCCAGGTCAGCACGTGGTTCGGGTCGGCCTTCAGCGCCCGCTCGTACCAGGCTTGCGACAGTCTGTAGTCGCCGAGCTTGCGGTAGGAATAGCCGATCAGATTGGCGACGCCGGCATTGTCGTCGTGGCCGAGCGCCTTGAGCTGGTCGATGGCGCTCGCATAGTCGTTGCGCTCGTAGATGGTCGCGTGCGCAGCGCGATATCCTTGGCGGAAGGCGGCATCGTCGGCGCTGGACTGTTTGGTGGGCTTCTTCTTGGGCTTCGAACTCGACTTGGATTTGTCCGGCGGTGGCGGCGGGCTGGCCGAAGGCGGATCGCCGCCGCCTCCCGCCGCAAAGACCGGCCCGGATGCCGGCGACGCGATCAGCGCCACCGAAAACAGCGTCAGCGTTGCAAGCTTGATTGCCGATCTCAACATGCGAACCTCCGGTTTTCTTATCCGAGTGAATCCATGGTCCAGCCACAGGTACAGACCCCGCCGGGGAGCCAGTATTCCCACCGACCGGGCCGAAACATGGCGCCTTGGCGGCAGGCCGGATGAATGATCGCAATCCGAACGGCAGATCGCGCTTTGACGCGCGGCCATCAGACGGGCGGCTTGTCGTGCGTCCGCAAAAATTCGTCGAATGCGGTGGCGCCCTCCGCAACCGCGTAGCAGGCGCGGCTGTCGATGCAGAGTTGCGCGTCATGGTCGAAAATGTCGACGATGAAGAGCGGCTGCGTCGCCGCGCCGGTCGGCGGCGCGGCATGCATTCGAATTTCATAATCCCCGATCCCACGTCAGCGAAATCGCCGCCGCGTCGCCTTCGGGGCGGGACAGCAGGCTGACATATGCCCGGGAAACGCGCAGCGTCGTCAGGTTGTATTCCAACGCACGGCCCACGGCTAAAACCTCGCGCTTTGATGGTCGGCCGCATGTTTGACAAGTCAGCCATTACCGGACGCTGGCGGAGAAATTAATGTTTCGAAAGCGGGACGCCCCGAGAGGCTGTCCCGTTGTGTTTCGATGACGATCGGAGCCGTCAGGCCGCAGCGACGACCTCGGAAGCGAAATCGCGATAGCTGCGCAGCGGTCGACCCAGCAGCGCCGTCAGGCGCGCGACGTCGCCGGGCTCGGGGATCATTCCCTCGGTAAGAAAGCGCTCGCTCATCAGCCGCATGTCGAATGCCATCCAGCTCGGCATGAACTGCCGCAGGTTCTTCTCGAAGCTTGCCGTGTCGTCGCCGGGATAGGCGACCGGGCGGCCCAGCAATTCCGACCAGATGCCGGCAACGTCAGCACCGGTCAGCAGATCCGGACCGACGAGATTGATCCGGTCGAGCAGCAGTGGCGTCGCCGACTGCTCGCGGCGGATCAGCTCGATCGCTGCGATCGCCGATGTCGCGCGCGTCGATCATGGCGAGCCCCTTGCTTCCGATCGGCATCGGGTACACGCCATGTCCGGTCACCACGTCCTTGATCGTGAGATCGTTGTTCATGAAGTAGGCCGGGCGCAGGATGGTGGCGTGAAAACCCATCTTCTCGATCGATCCGTTCGACCGCGAACTTGCCGGCGAAGTGCGGCACGTTCACGTAAGCGTCGCTGTGGATCACCGACAGATAGACGATCCGCTCGATGCCCGCCTTCCGCGCCAAATTGAGCGCGATCAGTGCCTGCGTGAATTCATCAGGGGCGACGGCGTTGAGCAGGAACAAGGTGGAGAGCACCGAGAAAGCGCCGCGCATCGCATCGACGTCGAGCAGATCGCCCTGCGCCACCGCGACGCCGGACGGGAAGTTGCCCTTCGCAGGATCGCGGACCAGCGCGCGCACGTCGGCGCCGCGCTTGACGAGCTGTTCGATGACTTGGCGGCCGACGGTGCCGGTGGCGCCGGTAACAAGGATGGTCATGGGAGTCACTCCAGGTTTGAGACAACCCCAAACTAATGATCCACATGTGAGCCAATAGGCGCTATATCTAGACATACCGTCTCACAGGTGGAACACATGGACCTGATTGCTCTCGCCGATTTCAATCTGGTGGCCCGGCATGGAGGTTTTGGACGGGCCGCACGCGCCGCCGGACGCCCGAAAGCAACCCTGTCCCGCCGGGTGGCAGAACTGGAGGGCAGCCTCGACTTGCGTCTGTTCGAGCGCGGCGCGCGGATGTTGAAGCTCACCCAGGAAGGACGCGCGCTCTATGAGCGAACCGGGGCATTGCTGACCGAACTCGACGAGGCCGCAGCGGCTATCGCCTCAGGCGGGGACACGCCGCGGGGCAAGTTGAGGATCAGCGCGCCTTTGCTGTTCTCGCAGACCGCGATGGGAAATCTCGCCGCCAAATTCGCGTTGAAGTATCCGGAGGTGAGACTCGAGATCACGACCGAGGACCGCTCCGTCGATATGATCGAGGAGGGTTACGACGTGGTGATCCGGGTCAATCCGGACCCGGACGAAAGCCTGGTCGGACGAATTTTCCTGCGCGATCGGCTGGTGGTGGTGGCGAACGCGAACCTGAAGCGACCAGCGGATGCTTCGCGTGTTCCGGCAGTGATGCGCGGCGCGGCCGACCAGGCCGTCGTCTGGGATATTACGTCGCCAAGCGGAAGAGCGCGCATCGCGATCGACCCGGTCCTACGCCTGTCCTCGCTCATCATGGTCCGCGATGCGGTCCGGGCCGGCGTCGGCGCCGCACGTCTCCCGGTGTCGCTTGTGAGCCGCGACCTGGCGGCCGGAACGCTGGCGCATTGGGGTGACGTCGACGGACCAGACATCAACCTGTGGACCCTCTACCCGTCGCGGCGTCTGCTGAGCGCCCGCGTATCCGCGTTCCTCGACTATCTGAAGGAAGCTTTTCCGAAGGGCACGCCCGACGAGTTGGCGTCCTACATCGGGGGATGACAGAGAATAAGCGTAACGCTCCCGAAGCTAATTCGAACGCGGCGGCGGGTTGGCTAGTTGCGGCGTCAGTGCGATCGGCGGGCGCGGCTTTGGCCTCACGGTGCCAGGCGCCGGACGCACCTCGATCGACGGCGGCAGCGGCGCCACCTGCGGCTGGCCTGCGACGGGCGCCGGCGCAGACGGCAGGAGCGGTCGGCGGGCGCGGCGACGCTGCCTTCTTGGCCGGAGGCCGACGCGGATCGCGGCCCCCTTTCTTTGCCGGGGCGGCCGGCACGGCGGCTTCCGGGAGCGGAGACAGGCCCTCCGGCGGCAGCACGATCGGCGCCGGCGCCGGCGGCGGCGGCTCGCCGCGTTCGATCGCATCGAGTTTTTGGTTTCGTGGTCGATCGCGCGCACCGCCAGCCACGACGACAACGGCGCGACGTCGACGCTGCGGTTCAGCGCGTCCGGCGTACCGACGGCGAGCAGTTGAATCTCGGGACGCCCGGTGGTCATCGTCAGCGAAAGTGCGGCGCGGATATCGGCCTGATCGGCGGTGATGTCGTAGCCGCCGGACACGGTGGCCCGCACGCCATTGCCGTCCAGCGCGGTTGCCCCGACCCGCAGCCGACCGTCCCGGACGTCGAACGGAATCTGCGCGGACGGGGAATCACGAGCGCGCCGGCCGGCAAGGCGGCCTCGACGATCTGCTTGAGGCGGACATCGTCCTTGGCCTGCCCGCTGTCATTGGCGCGCACCGCGACTTCGAAGGCGCGCGGATCGAGGCCCGCGATCTTCGCCGCCTCCAGCGTCAGCGTTCCGCTGCCGGACAGCGCACCTGCCAGCGCCGCGGCGCTGCGGCCCTGGCTGGCCAGCGTCATCTGCATCGAAGCGCGCCCGACGGGCATTACGAGGTTGCGATAGCGCAACGCCGTGCCGTCGACACCGGCGAACTGGATGCTCGCGTTCAACGCGACGCCGTTCGCGCCCTGCTTTGCATCCATGCTGGCGGTGACCTCACCGCCGCCGATAATGCCCTTGACGCCGTCGAAGCTCAGCGACTCGCCATCGCTCTTGACCACGCCGCTCACCGGGCTGCAATTCGCTGCCGCCCGGAAGCTGGCCACGCAACGCCTGGAACGCGATCCTGCCGCGCCAGCCTTTTGCCAGCCCGGTGCCGAGCGGCTCACCGGCCTCGTGGCCGGCGGCGCCGAGCGCGAGCGCAAAGGCCGGCGCCAGCGCAAACTGCTCGACGCCGATCTCGCCGTCGATCTCCTTCTCCTCGCCGAGCGTCACCGCCACGTTGCCGCGCAGGCGCGAGCCGCCAAAACTGCTGTCGAGATCGTCGAAGGCCAATTTGTTGCCGGCGAGTTGCACGCGCGACGTCAGGCTGATGTTCTGCGCCAGCGTATCGCCCGGCTTGAGATCGAGTAGCGGCCCGAAATCCGCGCCGCGTACTTTCAGGGAGAGGCCTGCTTTGACTTCCTGGGCCCATGGTTCGGCGACGCCTTCCACCTCGGCTACGAGTGCGGCCGCCCAGAGAGCTTGGCCTTCACCAGCAGCGGGCTGGCCCACCCGCCCGTCGCTCTGCCCTCGAATTGCGCCGGACCGTCGCCCGCCGCTACCGTGCGATCGAGGCCGAGCAGGACGAGCAGCGCCCGGCCCTGCCCGGATGATAATTTCGAACTCGATCCCGACGTCGCTGTTGCGGAGCGCTGAGAGATCGATGGCCTGGATGGCCGCAACGGCCGGCCTTGCGGTGATGGTGGTGACGCCCTTGAGCAGCGCCGAGTCGAGATCGGCGGTGGCGCGCGCCTGGACGCGATCGGGCTGCCCGGCAATCGCGGCGAGATCGACCGCCAGTTTCAGCCGCGCCGGGCCTTGACTGGTTCTTGGGGTTCCTTGGTGTCCTTGGCTCGTCCCCATCGCATTGATCCGCGCGGCCAGCGCCGGCGACAAGGGGACGATCAGGCTGGTCAGGCGGTCGAGCGAGGCGGCGCTTGAATTGAGCGCGAACCAACCGGTGGCGTTGCCGCGATCGAAATTGCCCGCGCCGTCCAGCGTCACGTTTTCAATCTGGCCGATCTTCAACTGTTCGAGCGTCAGCTTCGCGGGCGAGTAGGCCAGCCGGGCCAGCAGCGGACTGAGTTCCTGTCCAGCGGAGATGGCGCGGCCGACATCGAGCGACAGCTTGCCCTCATCCGGCCAATCGCCTTGCGGCCCGGCCAGCGATTTCAGAAAGGCCGTGGCGGCATCGAGATCGAGGCGCTCGGCCTTCAGGTCGGCCTCGACCCCGGAGCCGTGATTGGCTTGCTTATACGATACCAGCACCCGCCCCTCGACCGTGCCGCCTTCGATGTCGGCTTTCATGGCGTCGATGGCAAAGCCTTCCGGCGCGACGGTCACATCGCCGCGCAGCCGAAGCGTCTTCTGGCTGCGATAGGCGGTATCGCCGCGGCCCTGCAGCCAGGTCAGCAGCGCTTCCGGATCGGACGATTCGACGCTGAGCGCGACCTTGAAATCGATCCGCGGCCAGGTTCTTCGCACCGGCGTCGCTGAGCGAAACCCTGGTTGCGCCGGGCGCGCGAAACTCCAGTCGTCGCAGGCTCCAGGATTTGTCGTCGCCATGCACCTCGGCGGAAATATCCTGCAACGGTCGTCCGCCCAGCATGACCTGCTCGGATGCCAGCTCGATCTGCGCCGGAAATCGGCAGATGCGGAACGAGGGTGGCGAGCGCCTGCAACGCCGGCAGCGCGCGAACCGGCTCGGCGGCATTGTCCCTGGTGAAGAACCTGTCGGCATCGAGCTGGCGCGCCGACAGGCCCGCGCGCAACAGCGGCGCCGCGCCAAACCGGATGTCGCCGTTGCCGACAAGTTTCAGCGCGCGCTCCTCGGGGCCGAAGCTGGCCTCGATCTGTTCGAGCCGCGCCGTCGACGTGTCAGCTTTGACCTTCGCCGCGACCCGCCACGGCGGATCGTTGCCCCTGCCCTTCTGGCCGGGCGGGGCGACCAGCGTCAACGCGCCTTCGAAGCGCGGGCTGCGCGCATTGAAGTTCAGCACGCCGTCGAGATCCGCCAGCAGCGCACGATCGCCCGGGTCGATATTGAGATGAACGCGGGTGCCGTTGCCGTCGGGCCCCTGCCCCGAGGAGATGCGGAACGGATAGCGCGCCCCCTTCAGCATGAAGTTGCCATCGCCGCGGACCGAGCCGGCCAGTGAGCGCACGTCGCCGCTGAAGGCGATATCGTTGAGTTCGAGCGTCGAGCGGCTGGCGGCGTCGTGCAGGGCGATACGGCCGGTCAGGTTGAGCCGGTCGATCGCCAGCGAAGCCAGATTGACCGTCCCGGTGGATGCCGGCCAATCGATCCGCCCCTTCGCATCGAGCCCGAGATCGAGCGACAGGCCGTTGATCGTCAATTCGGTGGCACGCACTTCGCCGCGCATCAGCGAGCCCAGGCTGAACTCCACGGCGAGCTTGTCGGCGCGAACCTTGCCGAGATCGTTGGCGCCGCCGACCGCGACCGAGTGCAGTTGCAACGACGGCGCCGGCAGCAACCGGGCGTCGAGCTTGCCGCCGACCCGGACCGGCGCGCCTATGATACGGGTCGCCTCGGCCTCGAATTGCGGCCGGAACTGGTTCCAGTCAATGAAATACGGCCCGACGAGTGCGGCGATCAGCGCAATGATGAAGGCGATGGCCAGGCCGAGCAGCGTCGTCTGCACGGTATCTCCCCTTGAACCGCCCCGGCGCGCCCGCCGCGCCTCGCCGAACCCGGCCTCGGAGCTGGCCGGAATATAGAGAGAAGTACGGTGAAGTCACAGCGGCATACCGACAGACGGCCCCGCCCGTCCCCATCATCGGCGCCTAGGGGTTAAAACGGCCGCTCAACGACAAGGGCGCGACTGGTTACCAGCTCGCCGGCAGGCGCTTCAGGCCGCGCAACACGAAGGTCGGCCGCCATTCCGGATTGACGGCGTCATCGAGCCGCAGGTCCGGGAGCCGCCGCAGCAGGGTCGAGATCGCAACCTCGGCCTCGATGCGCCAGCTGCCGCGCCGAGGCAGAAATGGATGCCGCCGCCGAAGGACAGCGGACGCACATTGGGCCGGGTGATATCGAGCTGCTCCGGGTGATCGGGGTAGACCGCCGGGTCGTGGTTGGCCGAGCCGAGCAGGCACAGCACGCTCTCGCCCTTCGGGATGCGCTTGCCGCCGAGGTCCTCGATGTCTTCCAGCGCCACCCGGCCGGTCAGTTGCACCGACGAATTGTAGCGCAAAAACTCCTCGATGGCGTTGGTGATCAGCTCCGGTTTGGCCTTGAGCAGCGCGAGCTGGTCGGGGTTACGATGCAGCGCCAGCAGGCCGTTGCCGATCAAATTGACGGTGGTCTCGTGGCCGGCGCCGAACAGCAGGATGATGTTGGCGGTCAGCTCTCGTTCGAGAGCTTGCTGCCGTCTTCCTCGGCCTGCACCAGTTGCGTGATCAGGTCGTCGCCCGGCTTTCTCCCGCCGCGAGCTCGAACAATTGCTGGAAATACATCGCCGCCATCGCATTGCCGGCGTTGCCCTTCTTGATCTCCTCCGGCGACAGCGGCACCGGATCGAGCAGCCGTCCGCCGTCGCGCGAACTCGCATAGAACGTCTCGCGATGCTCCTCGGGGATTCCGAGCATGTCGCAGATGATGGTGACCGGCAGTCGGAACGCGAAATCCTCGATCAGGTCCATCTTGCCCTGCGGGATGATGCGGTCGAGCGTCTCGTCGACGATCTGCTGGATGCGCGGGCGCATGTCCTCGACCCGGCGCGCGGTGAACGCCTTCACCACCAGCCCGCGCAGGCGGGTATGGTCCGGCGGATCCTGCTGCAGCATCCAGTGGCTCATGCTGCGGAACACCGGCTCGTCCATGATCTTCGGGCCGTAGCGGCGGATGGTGCGCTCGACATAATCCTTGCCGAAGCGCTTGTCGCGCATCACGAGGCTGACCTCGGCGTGGCGGCTGGCGACGTACATGCCGAGCGGCGTCAGGTGCAACGGGTCGGTGGTACGCATCCGCTCGTAATGCGGATAGGGATTGCGAATGAATTCCGGAGACAGCGGATTGAACAACGGCGCGCTGGCGGCAGTCTGAACATGCTCGTTCATGATGACCTCAACTGGTTACTGGCTGCGCGCCGTTCAGCGCGTTTTCTCCCGGCCGATCGATGAAACTCGATACATTGTTGTATTGAGTTGCATTCTCGCCTAAACTGGCCGGATGTCAAGAGTGCGAACCAGGCCGACCAGGGACGATACCCGCGAAAAGCTGTTCGAGGCGGCAGCGCGCATGTTTGAAGACCAGGGCATCGGCGGCGCCAGCATCGAGGCGATCGCGGCGGCTGCCGGTTTCACGCGCGGGGCGTTCTATTCGAACTTCAAGAGCAAGGACGAGCTGATCATCGCCATGCTCGAGGATCACGTCGAGCAATCGATGGCGCGCGTCCGCGATCTGCTGGAGCGGCACAAGAATCTTGCGGATTTCATCGAGGCGCTGAAGACCATGGGCCGCACTCGGCAGGATCCGCTCGGCCGCTCGCCGCTTGCTGTACATGGAAATGATCCTGTTCGTGGCGCGCGCCGAAAAGCGCCGGCCTGAACTCGCCGAACGGCTGCGCGCCCGCCGCAAGCTGGTCGCCGACATCATCGAGACCACGGCGAAAAACAGCGGCCAGACCACCATTAAAAATCCGGCCTGGGCCGGCACGCTGGTGCTGGCGCTGGAGGACGGCTTTCGGCTGCACCGCCTGATCGATCCCGAAACCACGCCACCGGACAGTTTTTTCCGCGCCATCGGCGACCTGCAACGGGCGATGGGGATTTCGTCGGCCTGAGACGACGATCTCCGCCTCGCGAAAGTCATCAGGTCGCGCTAATTTGAGCGGATGACTGCGAGCGCTGACACCATGCATTCGACATATTCCGTGCGCCGATGGCCCCGGCTGAAATTCCCTGTGTTGATTTCGCTATGTCTTGTCGCAGCGATCGACGCCAGGGCCGACGAATCCATCTCGCTCGCGTTACCGATCAAGTGCCAGCCGGGCGTGAGCTGCTTCTTCCAGAACTACGTCGATCACGACGCCTCGGACAAGGTTCGCGACTATCGTTGCGGCGGACGCAGCTATGACGGTCACGACGGCACCGACATCAGGATCAGAAACCTGGAAATACAAAGACAGGGGGTTGAAGTACTCGCTGCGGCACCCGGACGCGTGATCGGCGGGCGAAACGACATGGAAGACGTTTCGATCAGGGCCGCAGGCAAAGCCGCGATCGCCGGCAAGGAATGCGGCAACGGCGTGCTGATCGAGCATGCCGGCGGCTGGCGCACGCAATATTGCCACATGGCCAAGGGCAGCGTCCGGGTCAAGCCCGGCGATCAGCTGACGACCGGGCAGCCGATCGGAATGGTCGGGCTATCAGGCGATACCGAGTTCTTTCATCTGCATTTCACGGTGCGGTATCGCGGCAAGGCCGTGGACCCCTTTGCCTTTGGCGCGCCGGAAAATTCCTGCGGCGGCGGCCGCTCGCTGTGGGCCGCTTCACTCGGCGAGCAGATGCAATACCGGCCTCGCGAAATCATCGATTACGGTTTCGCCGGGATTGCTCCGACCATGGAGCTGATTGAATCAGGCGAGATCGAGAAGCATCAGGTCACGCCGGGTTCGGATGCGCTCGTCGCCTATGTCAGGACGATCGGCCTGCAGGCCGGCGACCAGCCGTCGCTGGCGGTGCAAGGCCCCGGCGGCACCGTCCATGCCGACCAACAACCTTCCCGCGCTCGACCGCGACAAGGCGCAGTTTCTCGTCATCGCCGGCAAGAAGCGCACCGAAGCGGCATGGCCACCGGGGCGACTACATTGCGACCTATCGCGTAACGCGGGACGGTGCGGAAGTGTTGCGCAAGACATTCGACGTTGAAGCAGGCTCGCGATGAAGGCTTCGTGCACCCACTAGCCGATCATGCCCGGCTTGTGCCGGGCATCCACGCCTTTGGTGCTACAGCCAAGGACGACATGGATGGTCGGGACAAGCCCGGCCATGAGGATTAACTCTGGTCGCGCGCGTCTTGCGCCTTGTGCATCTGTCCCGCGACCGCCCTCACCTTGCGCGGCGAGGCCTGCCAGATCGCGATCGCCGACAGGAGGCTGACGGCGATGCCGAGCGCAAAGGCCGAGGTGTAGCTGCCGGAAAGATCGTACAGCAGCCCGGTCGCCCACGGGCCCGCTGCGCCGCCGGCCAGCGCCGCCAGCATGATGGTGCCGAAAATGCTGCCGTATTGCTTGCCCTGAAAAATTTCCAGCACCACCGCGCCCATCACCGAGGTCAGGCCGTAGCCGAGCGCGCCCTGCGTGAAGATCATGAGATAGACCAGCGGCAGCACGGGCGCGAATTTCAGCGCGATCAGCGCGGCGAAGCAGATCGCAAAGCCCAAGCAACTGATGGCCCAGATCCATTCGCGCCCGATCCGGTCGGAAAGATGCCCGAGCCAGATCTGGCCGGGAATGCCGAGCAGGCTGACGACGCCGAGCGCCCACACCGCCACGTTGGCGGAAAAGCCGACGTCGAGCAGGAATTTGGTCTGGTGCACCTGCACCGCGTACCAGATGTACAAGCCGCAGAAATAGCCGAGCGAGATCCACCAGAACCGCGCGGTGCGCAGCGCGCGGCGCAGCGTCCAGTCGGTGCCGGCCCACACGGGATCGACGACGTTCGAGCGAGGTGCCGCCGAGGTCGCCGACGGCGCGGCGTCGCCGTCCGGCAGCAGGCCGATCTCCTCCGGGCGCTTGCGCAGCAGCAGATTGATCGGCGCCAGCACGACGAGGATCAGAATGCCCATCGCGGTGCAGGCGGTGCGCCAGCCGGTCTGCTCGATCATGTGCTGCACCCATGGCAGCAGGGTCACCGAGCCGAGGCCGACGCCGGCAAAGGCGAGCCCGATGGCGAGTCCGCGGCGGCGGATGAACCAGTTCGGCAGAAACAGCGACTGGCCGGAATAGCCGAGGCACACGCTGCCCGCGCCGACCAGCACGCCGATGGTGAGATAGAGATGCCAGGGCTGCGTCGTCAGCGGCGCGAGCAGCAAGCCCGAGCCCATCAGCGCAACGCCGAGCTTCCATCACCGCGCGCGGACCGAAACGGTCCATCATGCGCCCGATCAGCGGACTGACGGCACCCGATACCACAAAGCCGAAGGAGAACGCGCCGGCCGTGACGCCGCGCTCCCATCCGAACTCGGAAATGATCGGCGGAAAAAACAGCGAGAACGCGGTCCGCGCGTTGACGCCGATCGCCATGGTGACAAACGTCACCGCGACGATCAGCCAGCCGTAGAAGAAGGGAAGACGCATCGGGCCATCTCGTCATTCCGGGGTTCAGTGCGCGATTGGCCCGCCCTTCGGACCATCCGGGAACGACGAGGTCAATATCTTTCGCTGACGGCTTCAGCCCGTCACCGACGCGTGGCTCTCGTGCCCGAAATAGGCGCGCTCGAGCCGCTGCGGCAGGTTGCTCTCGCTGGTCGGCGCTTGCAGCACGATGTTGCCCTGCGACCAGCGCATAGACGCGATCGGCGGCGGCCAGCGCCTTCTCGAGCAACTGCTCCACCAGCAGCACCGCGGTGCCCTGCTTGCGCAACTGGTCGATCACGTTGAGCACGCGATCGACCAGCACCGGCGACAGGCCGGCCGACGGTTCGTCCAGCATCAACAGCCGCGGGCGCCGCACCAGGCCTTGCGCGACCGCCAGCATCTGCTGTTGCCCGCCGCTGAGCGCGCCGCCGCGCTCGTGGCGCTTCGCGGCGATCTCCGGGAAAAACGACAGCGCTTCCTCGACCCGTGCCGGCGCGTTCGCCGCGCGGCAGGTCGTAGCCGGCGAGCAGCAGATTGTCGGTGACGGACATCTGCGTGAAGACGCGATGGCCCTCGATGACGTGCACCAGGCCGGCGCGGCCCGCCTCGCGCGGCGTCGCGTTGGTCATGTCGCGGCCGGCGAAGCGCACCTCGCCCGACGTGACCGGCAGCAAGCCCGACAGCGCGCGCAGCAGCGTCGTCTTGCCGGCGCCGTTGGGGCCGAGCAAGGCGACCACTTCGCCGGCGGCGATCTCGATGTCGACGCCGTGCAGCACGCGGATCTTGCCGTAGCCGGATTCGAGGCCTGCACCGAAAGCAGGGGTTCAGCCGCCGAGGTAGGCACTGACCACCTCCTTGTGAACGCGGATCTCGGCCGGCGTGCCGGCGGCCAGCGTGCGCCCGAGATTGAGCACGGTGACCTGATGGCAGATGTCGAAGATCAGGTCGGCATGGTGCTCGACCAGCAGCACGCCGGTGCCGCGGGCGCAGATCGCCTTGATCAGCCCGGCCAGCCGTTCGATCTCGTCGTTGGAGAGGCCGGCGGCGGGCTCGTCGAGCAGCAGGAAATCCGGATCGAGCATCAGCGCACGCGCGATCTCGATGAAGCGCAGTTCGCTGTGCTGCAGGCGGTCGGCGCGCACCTCGGCCAGCGCCTCCAGCCCGACGACGCCGAGCAGCGCGCGCGCCTTGGCCGCCAGCATCCGCTCGTCCTGCGCGTTGCGCGGCAGCGCCAGCATCGACTCGACGAAGCTCGCCCGGCCCTCGATCGAGCCGCCGATCATGACGTTCTGCAGCACCGACGCCTCGCCGATCACGCGCGGGGTCTGGAACGTGCGCGCGATGCCGCGATGGGCGCGCAACGTCGGCTCGCCCGGCGGCAGCGCATCGTCGCCGAGCGTCATGCTGCCGGCCTGCGCGGCGTAGTAGCCCGAGATCACGTTGAGCGTCGTGGTCTTGCCGCTGCCGTTCGGGCCGATCAGGCCGTGAATCTGCCCCGGCGCGACGTCGAGGTCGAGGCCATCGATCGCGCGCACGTCGCCGAAGCTGAGCGCGATGCCGCGCAGCTTCAGGTGGCTGCCGCCGGTGCGCTTGCGCACGATATCGGCCAGCGCCGCCGGACGCGGCACGATGGCGCGGTTGCTGGCCAGCGGACGGCGGTTGCGGAAATCCAGCAGCGCGGCGATGCCGCCGGGCATGACCAGCACGATCACCAGCAGCAGCACCGCATAGAGGAATGTCGACCACGCCGCCAGCGGCGCGGCGATCTCCGGCAGGATGGTCAGGATGATGGTGCCGAGCAGCGGCCCCAGGATCGAGCCGCGACCGCCGATCAGGATCGCGATGAAGAACAGCACGGACAGGTCGAAGGTGAAGGCATCCGGCGTGATGTAGGTCTGCAGGGTCGCGAACAGTCCGCCGGCGATGGCGGCCAGCGCGCCGGCAAACAGGAAGATCGCGATCAGCATCTTCGGCTTGGAAATGCCGGTGGCCTCGGCCGCCACCTCGGCGTCGCGCACCGCGATCAGCGCGCGGCCGAACCGGCTGCGGGCGATGTTGGCGCTCATCCAGGTGGTGACGACCGCCAAAGCCGAGGCAAAGGAAGTAGAAGCCCCACGCCGTGTTGAACGGCGCCGGAAATTCCGGGCCGGCAATGCCGATGCCGCCGCCGGTGACGCTCTGCCAGGCCAGCGCGATCTGCGTCACGATGGTGGCAAAGCCCAGCGTCGACATCGCGAAATAGAAGGTGCGCAGCCGCAGCGCCGGCAGGCCGACGATCACGCCGAAGACGGCGCCGACTGCAGCCGGCAATCGGCAGCGCGGCGAATACCGGGACCGGCGGCATCACATTGCCCGCCACCAGCACGCTCGTGGTGTAGGCGCCGAGCGTCAGCAGCGCGACATAGCCGATCGCCAGATGCCCGGCGAAACCGACCACCAGATTGAGGCCGGAGACCAGCACCCAGTAGATCGCCGCGCGCGTGCCGATCAGCACCCAGTAGTCGTTGCTGACGAAGGGCAGGATGATCGCCACCGCGAGGATGCCGAGGAACGGCGCGATGTGCGGCAACGCCGCGCGAAGGGTGCCGGAGTCGTTATGCGCCGGAGCGGCTGTGACCGTGGTCATCACACCCTCCGCGCCGTGGAGCCGCCGAACAGGCCCTGCGGCGCCGCCAGCAGGACCACGATGAACAGCGTGAAGACGGCGACCGACGAGAAGATGCCGCCGACCAGGAAGTTCGCCGCCTGCTGGAACAGGCCGAGCGCCAGTCCGCCGACGATGGCGCCGCGGTTATTGCCGAGCCCGCCGAGCGCCACCGGCACGAAGCCGTAGAAGTTCAGCAGCGCGCCATTGGCGAAGAAGGCCAGCAGCAGCTCGCCGCCGGAATAGCCGGCAACGCCGCCGATCACGCCGGCCAGCGCGTAGCTGGCGACGCGCAGGTTACGCTCGGGCAGGCCGAGCGCGCGCGCCGCGAAATTATCCTCGGCGATCGCGACGAAGGCGCGGCCGACCAGCGTGCGGCGATAGAGATATTCGAGCGCGACGATGGTGATCGCGCAGGCGACGACCGGCAGCCAGAACTTTTCGTCCCAGACGCCGCTGCCGATGCCGAACAGCCGCGGAAACGGCTGCGGCTCGGTGCCCCATTTGATCGCCGTGACCTGCTGGATCATCAGCGCCACCGCCAGCGTCGAGAGCACGTAGAGGTGCTGGTCGAGGCTTTTCAGCACCGGCCGCACCGCGACGAATTCGGTGATGACGCCGATGATGGCGCAACAAACCAGCGTCAGCAGGAAGCCGACAACAATCGGCAGGCCCATCTTCAGCGTGAACAGCGAGCCGAACACGCCGCCCAGCATGGCAAGCTGGCCCGCGGTGAAGCTCATCACCCGCGAGGTCGAGAACATGGTGTTGTAGGTGACGCCGACGAGCGCGTAGATCGCGCCCGCCGCCAGTCCGGAAGCGATGATCGAGGCGAGCATGTGCTAGCGCCCTCTTCCGTCGCTCACGTATATCCCGGCGCTAACGCAAACGTGCCGTTCTTGGCGGTGGAGGCTTCCGACATCACGATCTCTTCGGTCGGATAGCCGTTATGTTGCGTGGGCGAGAAAGTGTAGTTGCCGAAATAGCCGGGATATTTCGACAGCGTGTTCCAGTAGGCGATGATCCCGGCGCTGTCGGTCGATCCGCTCTCCGCAACGGCCTTGGCGATCAGTTCGACCGCATCGATGCCGCCGGCGACCCACCACAGCAGCGTGTCGCTGAGCGCCACATTGGCCTTGGTGAGACGCGCGACCAGATCCTCGCTCTTCGGCGGCAGTTTGCCGGCCGCGTCGTAGCTGCAGCTCTTGTAGCCGATGGCGTAGACTTTCTTCCAGTTGGCGGGCTTTTCGACGAGGCCGGCGAGTTCGCCCGACGCCATCGAGGGGTGACCGACGAACGGCACATCCCAGTTCATCGCGGCGCGGACGTTGAACATGCGCGCTTCCATGCCGGTCGACACGCTCCACACCACGATCACTTCGGCGCCGGCGTTCTTGGCGCGCAGCATGTCCGGCGTCATGTCGGGCTGGGTGGCGTCGACATTGGCCTGATAGACGACTTCGGCGCCGTCCTTCTTGAATGCCGCGACCGAGGCGCCGACCGCGGTCACGCCATAGCCGGTGGTGTCGCCGATCACGGCGATCTTCTTCACCTTGAGGATGTTGAGGCAATAGTTCCGGACCGCGTCGTCCCACTGGCTGTTCGACGGCGCCATGCGGAAGGCGTTCGGAAACTTGGTGGTGTCGATCAGGCTTTCGACGACGCACGGATGAATATCCGGCATCTTGGCGCGCGCCATGATCGGCGTGGTCGCCAGCGCCTCGCCCGAATTGAGCGGACCCCAGATGGCATGGACCTTGGCCTGGCTGATCAGTTCCTGCGTGGCGTTGACCGCCTTGGTCGGATCGCCCTGGGTGTCGCGCATGACGATCTCGAGCTTGCGGCCCTTGACGCCGCCTGCCGCATTGATCGCATCGGCGGCAAAGGTCACGCCGCGGTTGAAGCCGATGGTCGGCGCCGAGCTCGGGCCGGTCATCGCGGCGAGGCAGCCGACCTTGATCGGCTCGGACTGGGCAATGGCGGGAATCGGAAACGAAAATGCTGCGGCGCCCGCGGCGCCGGCGCCGCCCAACAATACGTCACGACGTGAGATGGCCATGTGATGCGCTTCCTGTTCCCTATGCGGCGCCCGTCATTGGCTGCAGGCGTCCGCGTCGTTCTCTCCCGCTCAACGGCGAGATTTACTCAATCAACTTTGAACCTGACGCGGCAAACTTTGTCCAGCGGTCATAAGAACATGGCAGGTCATTGTTCATGGACGTCGCGTCCAGCGATCGGCGTTGACCGCGCCATCAGGCGATTCGCCCGCGATGATCTTCCCGACCTGCCGCACCGTCTCCAGCGCCTGGCTCTCGATCGCCGGCGGCGTCAGTCCGCCGATATGCGGCGTCGCGATGACGTTCGGCAATTTTGTCAGCTCCGGCGACGGCATCTGGTCCGGCGCGCGGCCGACATCCATCGCCGCGCCGGCGATACGCTTTTCGCGCAACGCCGCCGCCAGCGCGGCTTCGTCGACGAGATTGCCGCGCGACAGGTTGATGAAGACGGCATGGCTGCTGCATGCGCGCCAGCGCCGCCTGCCCGATCAGGTTTTCGGTTTGCTCATTGGCGACAGCGAGGCAGACGACGAAGTCGGATCGGGCCAGCAGATCGTCGAGCGACACATGCTGAAAGCCCAGCTCGACAGGTCGCAAACGGATCGGCGACCAGAGACTTCCATGCACAGCACTTTGGCGATCTGAGCCAGATAACGGCCGATGCTGCCATAGCCGATGATGCCGAGACGGCTGCCGGCCAGTTGCCGGCCCATGATGATCTCGGGCTTGCGCGCGGCATGATAGTCGGCGGTGGCGCGCGAAACGCCGCGCGACAGATCGACCATGAAGCCGAGCGCGAGTTCGGCGACCGATTGCACAAAACCCGGCCCGGCCCGCGTGACCAGGATACCGGCCGCGGACGCCGCATCGACATCGATGTTGCGGATATCGACTGCGCAGCGGACGAAGGCGCGCAAGTTCGGCAACGCCGGAAATATCTCGCCCGGGTCCGGCCGTGAGCCGATCGGCAACGATGATGTCGACATCGGCTGCGGCTTTGATCAGTCCGGCGGCGTCGAGCGCGTCATTGGATTCGTGCAGCTTGACCCCGGCGACGGCCTGCAAGCCGCTCAGGGCGCGCGCACCGTAATATTGGGCGCGGGATTGCGGCGTGTGGGTCAGCAGGACTTTCAACGCAGGGCGCTTTCTGATCGAACATTGCGGCCGGCGCATTTATGGCCAATCCGCCGCGGCAAGCAAGACAACGTCGCCGCACTCTCCTACTTCGTTCGCGCCACCGTCGTGCCGTCCCAATCTTCGCCGGCGGGATTTTCGAGTTGCTGGCGGCAGCGTTCGATCATCACCGATGAGGCCGCATCGTCGCGGATTTGCAGCACGTTTGCGAACGCCGCGATCGCCGCCTTGAAATCGCGCGCGCGGAACGCGGCGAGACCGGCCTCGTAGGAAACCGCCCAGTCGGGCTTGCCGTCCAACTCGGCGCTCATGCCGAGCAGTTCATAGATCTGCAGACCGCCCGCGCGGCCATAGACCGCCAGCCGGTCGAGTTCGCGGACCACGATGCGGTCCCCCGCCAGCCGGCGCGTCTCGGGGCCGATGATGATGGTGGAGCCGTACGCTTTGTTGGTGCTCTCCAGCCGGCTCGCGATATTCACGGCGTCGCCGATGACGGTGTAGTTCAGCCGCACTTCCGATCCGATGTTACCGACCAGCATGTCGCCGGAATTGATGCCGATGCGAATCCTGACGGGCTCGCCGCGATCATCGACAAGGCCCGCCTCGTCCATCGCGCGCCGGCATCCCAGCGCCGCCCGGCAGCAATCGACGGCGTGATCCGGATTGGGCGACGGCGCGCCCCAGAACGCCATCACGGCATCGCCGATGAATTTGTCGATGGTGCCGTTCTGCTTTTGAATCTCCGCCGAGACGCCGTCGAAATAGCGCGACAGCAGCGGAATGATGCGGTCGCCGAGCCGCTCCGACATGCCGGTGAAGCCGGCGAGATCGATGAACATCACGCTCATCGGCCGTATCGCGCCGCCGAGCCTCGCGCCCGTGGCCGTCGCTGATCAGCCGCTTGACCAGGTCGGCCGGAATGTATTTGCGGAACGCGGCAAGCCCCTGCGCCATGTCGCCGATGGCGCCGGAGAGGTTTTCGATCTCGGTCAGCCGCGACGGATGCCGCTGCACCTTGTCGAGGTCGAAGCGCTCGACATGCCTGATCTCGTTCATCACCTTGATCAGGGGAGCTGCGATCAGGCGCTGGGCCAGCCACGCCGACAGCAATCCGGCAAACACGATCAGCACCGCAAGGCCGATCAGCAGATTGCGGATCGTCATCTGCACCGGGCCGAGGAATTCCGACTCGGGCACGACGGTCACCAGCGACCAGCCCGGAAATGAAATCGGCGTCAGCACCGCCTGATACGGCTTGCCGTCCCGCGTCACCTTGGTGTGAAACGGCTCGCCTTCACCGGGGCTGTAGGCGCTGGCGTTGCGGATCGCATCGACAGCTGCGGGAAACAGCGGGTGGTCGAGCTTGACCGGCGTCAGCTCGTCGGCGTCGTTGTCGGGCACCGCGATCGGCGCGCCGTCGCGGGTCAGGATGAAGGCGCCGGCCGACTTGCCCACGGTGAGCTGCGACAGGAAGTTCGAGACCCGCGTCAGTTCGATGATGATCGCCAGCACGCCGGCGCGCTTGCCGTCGATGTCGATCGGCGCGGAGAACACGGCTGCCGGGCGATCGCCGTTGGGATGCGAGGTCAGGGTCGTCCAGTTGTCGTCGCCGGACTGCATCACCTCGCGAAACCATTCCTGGTCGGTAACCGAATAGGTGGTGTCCTCGACGCGGCTTTCCCTGAGTATCAGATCGCGGCCGGCATATTCGTAGCGGTCGGTACGGAGCTTGCGTTCCGCAGTGATCTCGAGCGTCTCGATGCCGTTGCCGCCGCGCTTGTGGCCGGCGGAGAACGATCCGTCGGGCGCGGCGAACGCCACCCAGGAAATCGTCGGCTGCGAGCGCAGTTGCGACAGCAGCACCAGCTCACGCTTCCTGACGTCGTTGATATCGATGACCTGCCCGGTCAGCAGCGTCCGCACCGCGATGCGCGACGAACGGGCTTCCCCCGTGATCGACTGCAACTCGTCGCCGACGGCCGAGACGATCTGGTCGTTGATGGTGCTGGCCAGCGTCTGGCTGACCCGGTGGGCGGTGCGCCACCACAGCAAATGCACGCCGACGGCGCTGACGACGATGGACGTCAGCACGAGGGCAGAGATGGCAGTGCGGATGCCGAGGCGCATGACGGGGTCCAGTTTCGCGGGGCCGCTTACCGGCCATACGCGACCATAGCAGCGTCCGTTTCGCCCGCGAGGCCAATTTCGGACACCGGGACACGGCTCTGTGACCGAACTTGAGCCGCAATGCCGACGAAACTTATCGATTGCCTGTTCCGTATAGGCAAAGACGGCGCTATGCCTTGCGGCAATTCTCGAAGGTCATGCAATGCACGATGTTTCCATCCCGGCGGCCCTGATTGCCGGTCTCGTCAGCTTCCTCTCCCCCTGCGTGCTGCCGCTGGTGCCGCCCTATCTGATCTATCTCACCGGCGCGACCATCGAGCATGTCGCCAATGACGAGACGGAGCAGGCCTCCAAGCGCGCGGTGATGACCTCGGCGCTGATGTTCGTGCTGGGCTTTTCCACGGTGTTCGTGGCGCTCGGCGCCAGCGCCTCCCTGATCGGCGGGCTGATCCGGGCGTGGTCGGCCGAACTGTCGATCGTGGCGGGGATCATCATCATCATCATGGGCCTGCACTTCCTCGGCCTGACCCGGATCGGCTTCCTGATGCGCGAGGGCCGGCTGTCGATGCCGAAACCGGTCGGCTTCTGGGGCGCCTACGCGATGGGCCTCGCGTTTGCCTTCGGCTGGACGCCGTGCATCGGTCCCATTCTCGCGGCGATCCTGTCGGTCGCAGCCGCCGAGGCCACCGTCGCCAAGGGCGCCGGCCTGCTCGCGGTCTATTCCGCGGGCCTCGGAATCCCGTTCCTGCTGGCCGCCTTCATGATCGAACAATTCTCCTCGCTGTTTGCGCGGATGAAGCGGCATTTGAGCAAGGTCGAGCATGCCATGGGCGTGCTGATGGTGATCACCGGCATCGGCTTCCTGACCGGCGCCGTCTCCAACGTCAGCATCTGGCTGCTGGAGACTTTTCCCGCACTGCAAAATTTCGGTTAGCCCCGTAACAAGCGGGCCGGCGATTGCGAAATGCTGTCGGAGCCAAACCGCCGCCATCCCGGCCGCGGCATTTTTCGAGCGCACCGGATTTTGGCGACCGCAGATCGCGGCCTCGCGCGACATCAAGTACTTAGAGGGGGATTCGCATGAATTTCATCACCCATCTTCTCATCCTGCTGCCGGCACAGATCGCGTCGCATTTCTCCTGGGCCGGGCCGCTGATCATGCGGCTGGTCGCCGGCTACACCTTCATGCTGGCCGGCTGGGGCAAGCTGACCCACCTGGAGCAGATCACCGAGAATTTTGTCGGCTGGGGAATACCTTTCCCAAAGATCCTCACCCCCTTCGTGTCCGGCGTCGAATGCTTTGGCGGCGCCATGCTGATCCTCGGCCTGTTCACGCGAATCCCGGCCGCGATGCTGGCGGTCGTGATGGTCGTCGCGATCAAGTCGGCGAAATGGGGCGATGTCAATTCGCTGGAAACGCTGCTAGGCTTCGAGGAGGCAGCCTATTTCGCCGGCTTCATGTGGCTCGCCATTGCAGGCCCCGGCGCGGCGTCACTGGACCGGCTGCTGGTGAATGCCACCGGCCAGGGCGAGAAATCGACCTGATGGCTCACATTGCTGTGACGGCGACGAAAAGCTGAGCCCGGATTTTGGCGCGCCCGTAGCTGTCGACACCTCAGCTTCCGGGAGCCACCATGAAACTCGTCCGTATCGTCGCCTTCACCCTCGCCACGCTCGCCTCGCCGTCGTTTGCCGCCGACGGCCCGAAATGGAGCGAATGGAGCGAGGATCTGTTCGCCCGCGCGCAGGCCGAACAGCGCTTCGTCATCCTCGATCTCGAGGCGGTGTGGTGCCACTGGTGCCACGTCATGGAGCAGACGACCTACGCCAATCCCGAGGTCAAGGAATTGCTGGCCTCGAAATATCTGCCGGTGCGGGTCGACCAGGACGCCAATCCCGATCTGTCGAGCCGCTATGGCGACTGGGGCTGGCCGGCGACCATCGTGTTCGGCCCTGACGGCACCGAGATCGCCAAGATCAGGGGCTATATCGAGCCGGAACGGATGCAGGCGCTGCTCAAGGCGATCATCGATGATCCCTCGCCCGGCCCGTCGGTCGGCGAAGCCTTCGAGGTGAAGCCTTCAACTTCCGCCTTCCTCGACAAGGAACGGCGCGCCGCCATGACGAAGACGGTCGACGAGTCCTACGAGGAAGCGCTCGGCGGCTGGGGCGAGAACCAGAAATACATCGACGCCGACAGCATGGATCTTGCGATCACGCGCGCCGAGGCCGGCGACGCCACGGCAACCAAGCGCGCCCGGCAGACGCTGGATGCCGCGATCGCGCTGATCGATCCGGTCTGGGGCGGCGTCTACCAGTATTCCGAAGGCGGCTCCTGGACGAAAGTGCATTTCGAAAAGATCATCTCGTTCCAGGCGCAATATCTCCGGCAGTACAGCCAGGCCTATGCGCTGTGGAAGGACCCAAAGCATCTCGCCGCCGCGCGCGACATCGAGCGCTATCTCGCGGAATTCATGACCAGCCCCGACGGCGCGTTCTATGTCAGCCAGGACGCCGATCTCAACCACGATGTCGACGGACACAAATACTACGCGCTTGATAATGCCGAGCGCCGCAAGCTCGGCATGCCGCGCATCGACAAGAACCTTTACGCGCGCGAAAACGGCTGGGCGATTTCGGGGCTTGCGGCGTTCTACAACGTCACCAGCGATGCCAAGGCGCTTGGCGATTGCCGAACGCGCGGCGAAATGGGTGATCGCCAACCGCGCGCTGCCGGAAGGCGGTTTTCGTCATGGCGAGAAGGATCGCGGCGGGCCGTTCCTCGGCGATACGCTGGCGATGGGCCAGGCCTTCCTCGATCTCTACGCGGCTACCGGAAATCGCGACTGGCTCAGTTCGGCCGCGAAGGCCGGCGACTTCGTGGCGACCTTCCGCGATGAGGCCGGCGGCTTCGTGACCTCGAAGACCGCAGAAGGCAAGACGGGCGTGCTGGCAAAACCCGCCAAGCTGATCGACGACCAGGTGCAGGTCGCACGGTTCATGAACCTGCTCAACCGCTACTTCGGCAATGACGGCTATCGCGAGCATGCCGCGCACGCGATGCGCTATCTCGCCAGCGCCTCGGCAAGCATGACGCGGGCGATGCCCGGCGTCCTGCTCGCCGACGAGGAACTCGCGGTCGAGCCGACGCATATGACGATCGTCGGCCACAAGGACGACGCCCGCGCGAAAAGCCTGCATGCGCTGGCTCGCGCGCTGCCGGCCCGCTACAAGCGCCTGGAGTGGCTCGACCTGCGCGAGGGCAAGCTACCCAATCCCGACGTCGAATATCCCGATCTCGGTGAGCCCGCGGCGTTCGCCTGCAGCAACCGGATCTGCTCGTTCCCCTCCTTCAACGCCGAGGAACTGCGGGCCACGGTGGCGCAGATGGCGAAACTGAAGCCCGCGCGGGGATAGATCGCATGTTCGTTGTGCGCCGCAACGCGGCGTCCGACATTCCCGTCCAGTCGGTTGAAGCGCCGCGCTTCCCAGAGCGCGGCGCTTCACGCAACGAAATACTCCGAAGCCCCAGGGATTCGAGGTAGGCGAAATGTCCAATGCAAAAAAAGAAAATTTTCTTTTGAAACGCTGTAACCAAATCGCCCGATGCCCCGTAGCTGGTCCTGGATGAACAATCGGCCATGAGGACCTGTCGTTTCCCGGCAGGCCCCCGCGACGATCGCCATCCGCCACATCCCTTGCGTTGCGGGGATCCGTGATCGCACGATCGACGGGTGCTTGCGGCGTGCTGTCTTCCAACAATGATCGAGGAGATCGTCATGAAGCTGAATTCCAAGTCCGGTGCGACACTCGCCGCTGCCGCCGCCACCCTGTTCCTCGCCGGCACCGTCGTGTCGACGGTGTCGACGCCCGCGAACGCGGCGCAGGGCAAGTGCATGGCCTCCAATGCCTGCAAGGGCCAGAGCGCCTGCAAGGGCGCGGCGAACGCCTGCAAGGGCCAGAACGCCTGCAAGAGCCAGGGCTTCTCGATGGCTTCGGAAAAGCAGTGCGCTGCCACCGGCGGCAAGTTCGTCAAGGGTTGATCGGCGGATCAAGCGCGAGCGAGGGCCCGGCCGCTTGCCGGGCTCTCGTTGTTTCGAACTGAAGATTGAAATAAATTCGGACCCGCGTGTAACCGGGGCCAGACCCGCTGCGTAACTCTTTCCGGGTGACGTTTTTGCCGGCTGGAACTGTCGCGGCTTGCGGGCGGTGCACCCTCACACTTTCCTTGGAGGATACCCATGAAGATGACATCGAAGTCCGGCGCCGCGCTCGCTGCCGCCGCCGCCACCTTGTTCCTGGCCGGTACCACCGTATCGACCGTGACCTACGCCGCCGGCGAGGGCAAGTGCGTGGGCGCCAATGCCTGCAAGGGGCAGAGCGCGTGCAAGGGCGCCGCGAACGCCTGCAAGGGACAGAACGCCTGCAAGAGCCAGGGCTTCTCGACCCTGACCAAGGAAAAGTGCGACGCCGCCAAGGGCAAGTATATGCCCTCCTGATTGCCAAGGTCTGGACCGGGGCCCGGTGTAGGCCGGGCCTCGCATCCATGGTAGGTTGACGCCGGAATATAAGACACGCCGCCGCATCGGCGGTGCCGCATGAGTGGAGACGAGATGAACGTCGCAAGCAGATTGCCCGGCACGTCGGCGGCCCCGTTTGCAGACGCCGTCGACCCGGCCAAGCCGCCCTTCCTCGGCTTCGGCCTCGGCCTGCGCCACCAGCACTACGACGAGATCCTCAACGGTCATCCGCCGATCGACTGGTTCGAGGTCATCAGCGAAAACTACATGCTGCCCGGCGGCCAGCCGCTGCGCACGCTCGATCGCATCCGCGAGCGCTATCCCGTGGTGATGCACGGCGTCTCGATGTCGATCGCTTCCACCGCGCCGCCGAATTTCGAATATCTGCAGGCGCTGAGGGATCTCGCCAAACGCGTCGAGCCGAAATGGGTGTCGGACCATCTGTGCTGGACCGGCGTCCACGGCAAGAATCTGCACGACCTGCTGCCGATCCCCTACACCGAGCGAAGCACTCGATCACGTCGTCGGCCGCGTGCAGCTGGTGCAGGATTTTCTCGGCCGCGCCATCGTGCTCGAAAACGTCTCGACCTACGTCCAGTTCAACAATTCCGAAATGACGGAATGGGAATTCCTGTCCGAACTGTCGCGCCGCTCCGGATGCTGGCTGCTGTTCGACGTCAACAACGTCTATGTCTCGGCCTTCAACCACGGCTACGATCCCCTGACCTTCCTCAACGGCATTCCGGCGGATCGTGTCGTGCAGTTTCACATGGCCGGCCACAGCCACATGGGCACCCATATCATTGACACCCACGACCATCCGGTGTGCGAGGATGTCTGGGAACTCTACGCCGCGGCCCTGAAGCGCTTCGGCCGGGTCTCGACCATGATCGAACGCGACGACAACATCCCGCCGCTCGACGATTTGCTGCTCGAAGTCGAAAGGACGCGCGAGACGGCTGAGAAGGTCTTATCCGCGAGATGAGCGACTTCGCACGACAGCAAGCCGAGTTTCAGCGCGGCATCCTCGATGGCGACGAAACGGTGCTGGCTGAAATTCTCGACAGCCCGCGCGAGAAGCGCGACGTGCTGTTCGGGGTGTATCGCTACGCCTATGGCTCGCGGCTGGTCGAGGCTGTTCGTAACGATCATGAGCTGCTGCATCTCTATCTCGGCGACGAGACGTTCGACGAGATGGGCCACGCCTATGTCAAGGCGCGCCCGTCGACGCATCCAAACGTGCGCTGGTTCTCGCAGGGCTTGCCGGCGTTTTTGAAATCGACCGCACCTTATTCCGGGCATCCTGAGCTCGCCGAACTTGCCGCGCTCGAAAAGGCGCTCAACGACGCCTTCGACGCCGCGGAAGGCAGGGTCGTCGATCTGGGCGAGATGGCGGGATTTGCGCCCGAA
Source organism: uncultured Alphaproteobacteria bacterium (assembly GCA_963783115.1). GTDB lineage: Bacteria > Pseudomonadota > Alphaproteobacteria > Rhizobiales > Xanthobacteraceae > Bradyrhizobium. The sequence continues at coordinate 256,377 of CAWAMK010000018.1, forward strand.
GCATGGTCGGACCTGCGGTTTGTGCCGCATCCCAGCGCTTCCAGGCTGAAGCTCGCGACCAACGCAGCCGCGATCTGGCTCGCGCTCAAGAACGACGAAGCACCGCCGGAGGCTGCCGCACTGGACGAGCCCGCGCATCTGTTGATCTGGCGGCAGGACGTCACGCCGATGTTCCGCGAACTTTTGGCGGAAGAAGCGATGATGTGGGACGAGGCCAGGAACGGCATTCCGTTCGGCGTGCTCTGCGAGATGCTGGCGACCTATGACGATCCCGACAACGCGGCAGGCCGTGGCGCGGGCTATCTGCACGGCTGGATCACGGCAGGCCTTTTGACGGACGTTTTCGTCGGTTCATAGAGGGGCGCGCGGCGAATGGGAACGGACACCGATCGCCATTTCATCGAGCGCATGCATTGGGACGAAGTCGCGCGGCGCATCAAGGAAGGCGCGGTGGCGATCCTGCCGATCGGTGCCGCGGCCAAGCAACACGGCTTTCACCTCCCCCTCAACACCGACCGCGTGCAGGCCGAATGGCTCGCCGGCCGGATGGCGGAGAAAATCGACGCGCTGATCTGGCCGACGCTGACCTACGGCCACTATCCTGCATTCGTCGAATATGCCGGCAGCAGCAGCCTGTCGATCGCGACCTTCGAGGCGCTGGTGCGCGAGGTCGCGGGACAGATTCTCGGCGGCGGCTGCCCAAAACTGCTCGTGCTCAACACCGGGATGAGCACGCTGGCGCCGGTCGATCGCGCGCTGGCGCGGCTGGCGAGCGACCGGGTCAAGCATTTGTGGATCCACGGCGGCCCGCGCTATCCGCGCGTGGCCAGGCAATTGTCAGAGCAGAGCCACGGCAGCCATGCCGACGAAATGGAGACGTCGCTGATGCTGGCGCTGGCGCCGCATCTGGTCGATATGAGGCGCGCCGAAGCCAGCCCCGCTCTGGAACGGGAGACGCCGGGCGCATTGACGCCGACGGACCCGAGTTCGCCGAACTACAGCCGCTCCGGCAGTTTTGGCGATCCGACGCGAGCGACCGCGGCCAAGGGCGAGGCGTTGCTCGCCGCGATGCTCGACGATCTCGACGAGCAGGCCGCCGCCTTCATCGCGCAAGGCGCGGAGCCGCAACGATCGGCCCCGATGGAAAGCATGCTGCGATGAAAGCTGCCGGCGCGTTTCGCTGGACCATCACCGTCGCCATCGTCGCCGCCATGCTGGCAGGCGTGCTGTCGTTCCGCGCCGATGCACAGTCGGAATATATGCGGGGCGACCGCATGCCCTATCGAGGCGTTCGACCGGCTGCCGAAGACCGACCTCGACGTATCCGGCGGCACCATCCATGTCGCGTTCGCGCCGGGCGACATCGCACTGCCCAGGGAAAAGCTGCTCGGCTGGATCCGAATGTCGGCCCGCGCCGTCACGGCCTATTACGGCCGGTTTCCCGTCCCCTCGCTGCGGCTGCTGCTGGTGCCCGTCGATGGCGGGCGCATCAACGGCGGCACGACGTGGGGCTATCGCGGCGCCGCCATCCGCATTCCGCTCGGCCGCGATGCCACCGAGTATGTCCTGCAGCGCGACTGGGTGATGGTGCACGAGATGGTGCACACGGCCCTGCCCGACATGCCGGATCGCTACGCCTGGCTTTCGGAAGGACTGGCCGTCTATGTCGAGCCGGTGGCGCGGGTGCAGGCCGGCGACCTCACGGCGCGGGAAATCTGGCAGGCGATGATGCGCGACATGCCAAAGGGACTGCCGCAGGCCGGCGATCAGGGCCTCGACAACACGCCGACCTGGGGACGCAGATATTGGGGCGGCGCGATATTCTGCTTGCTCGCCGACATCGAAATCCGCAAACGAACCAACAACCGCCTCGGCCTGCAGGACGCGATGCGCGGCGTGCTCGCCGCCGGCGGCAATCACGCGCAGGACTGGTCTGTCGAGCGCGTTCTTTTAACCGCCGACAAAGCCGTCGGCGTCGATGTGCTGACCCGGCTCCACGACGAGATGGGCCCGAAAGCGGTGACGCCGGATCTGGCCGCGCTGTGGCGCGACCTCGGCCTGAAGCGCGTCGGCGAGGATATCGAATTCGACGACAGCGCGCCGCTTGCGGCGATCCGCAAGGCGATCACCGCGCCGCGCGCGCAACAAGGCGACTGAAGGAGCTGACGCGTTCACGCGGGCTTCTGTTTCACACGGGCGGAACCCCCATGTTCGCAACACGCGCCTGTTTTTGCTTTTTGCCGTTCCATTGGCCCCAATCCTCCCTCCCGTTGGCATGAGAAACAGCGGAAAGGCACCCGGGTTCCATTACGCAGCCATCAGGGCGTGCAAGCGTGAAGGAAGCCATCCGGCATCATGTGGGCGGCAAGTCCCAAAAACGGACACCAGGCGGACAGGCCGGCACGCCCAAAGAAATTAAACATACCGACACGGGCGACGGTCAGCCGCCAAAGATTCACCTCAGATCTGAAGCAATCTTTCCTTGTTTGCGATGGCGTGACGTCGCGCCGAGCGGGAGGAATTTCGACGTGCGCGGAATGTTGCCGCATAGTGAAGCCCGGATGCGGATGTGCATCATGAAGGTCGGTGAGCGCGGGCGGTGGAGATACAAGGACTGGGCCAGATGGCGCTTCCTGTGGAAGTACTTTCCCTGGTACGCCCGCGAAATGCGCTATCGCGGAGATTTCTGCCTCGGACAGGGCTGCATGCACTGGTTCTGGGAGGATGCCGACAAGAAGGAACGCGGTTACTGTTCGGCAGCGGTCTCGCGAACGCAACACATGATGTGGCAGGCCGAATGGGACGAAAATCGACGCCTCCACGACGGCGAACAACTCGGACGAAATGAGCAGGCAGCACGGCTTCCCGAGTCGACCGGCAATGCGCCGCGGCGTCAAAACAATACGTTCAGGGTGATCGCAGGTGTAGCCGCCTGGGGCGCCGTCATATTGGCTGTGGTGGTTTCGCTGTGGTAGCGGCTTGCGCCTGAAAGACTCCCGCACACTGACGCGACTACTTTCCCGACGGCGCCGTTGATGCCGGCAGCAAAACGAGCGCTGCAACCACTCCCGCCGCCGATGCCGCCGCAGCGACGACGAACGGCCAGAGGTAGCTGATCGCCGATCCCTGATCGCTTAGCACCGCGCCGAGAACGGCGATGCCGACCGCGAAGCCGCCCTGGCGCATGACGACGGTGACGGCGGCTGCGAGGCCGGCAAGATCCGGCGGCGCAAGCGACACCGCCGCGCCTGATAGTTGCGGGTGAGCCAGGGCGACGCCGACTCCAATCGCGGCAATTCCGCAGAAGGTTGGAACGAGCGGCGGCGCTGAACCGCCCCAGAGCAGCGCGAGCGCCATGGCGGCATTGCCGGCTGCCAGGATCGCGAGCGCCACGGCGAAGTGAAGCCGCCATCCCAGACGGCCGACGAGCCGGCCGCCCCATGGCGGCAGGAACAGCATCGGCAGCGTGGCCGTCAGCAGCGCGAGACCCGCTACTTCCGAAGACCAGCCGTAAGCGGCAGCAAGGAAAAGCGGCAGGTAGACCAGGACGGCCCAGTAGCCGACCGAGACCGCGCACAGCAGGATCGCGATGCCGATCATGGCGGGCCGGGCGAATATGCGCGGGATCGAGGATCGGCGCAGCGCGGGCTTTCTGCTGTATGCCGAAGGCAGCGAAAAACGCCGTGCTCAGCGCCAGACCCGCCACCAGATGCGACGTCGAGCTACGGCCATGCAGCAGCGCCTCGACGAGCGCGGTCAGCGCCGAGGTGAACAATGCGACGCCCAGCAAGTCGAGCGGCCGGGGCACCGCCTCGCGGGTTTCCGCGACCAGACGCGGCACGCCCCACGCGACCAATGCGCAAGCCGGCAGGTTGATGAGGAAAATCCAGCGCCAGCCGATCCACGAGGAGACCAGCCCGCCCATCGTCGGACCGAATGCCATCGCGACGCCGGACATGACGCCGACCAAAGCAAACGCATCCGTGCGCGCCCTCGCCTCGGTATAGACGCTGGCGATCAGCGCAAAGCCGCCGGTCACGATGAAGGCCGCCCCGATGCCCTGCAGCACGCGCGCGACCAGCAGCGTCGGTCCGTCCCATGCCAACCCGCACGCCAGCGAAGCGAGCGCAAAGATGCCGTTGCCGACCAGCATCGTCCGCCGCCTGCCGTAACGATCCGCCACCGCGCCGGCAAACAGCAGGCAGGACGTGAAGGCCAGACTGTAGGCATCCATCACCCAGGCATATCCGGCGATGTCCAACCCGAGTTCACGCGCGATCGCCGGCAGCGCGATGACGACCGCCGTCACGTCGAAGTTGGTGAGGAAGGCCGCCATGCCCAACAGCAGGGCGGGCATCATGGATTGTGCGGTCCGACCGGAGCCGCGTCGGAAATACTTGTTGGTTGAGTCATCGTGCGACCAGTCGTGTGCCGGATCGCCGGTTTTCGCCAACGCCAATTGTTCACATCGCCATGAATATCGTTCATAGTGCCGGATATGCGTGCCCTTCCCCCTTTTGACGGCCTGATTGCGTTCGACGCGGCGCTGCGCCATCGCAGCATGACGCGCGCGGCCGGCGAACTCGGACTGACGCAGAGCGCGATCAGCCATCGGCTGAGGAAACTCGAAGGTTTTGTCGGCACGCGGCTGCTGGATCGAACGGCCGGCGGCCTGTTGCCGACCGCGGCCGGCGTCACGCTGGCCGAGGGACTCGGGCGCATGCTCGACGAGATGGCGGAGCTACGCGCCCGCTCGCGCGCGGCGTTGCGGCCGAAGACACTCAAGATCGGACTGGGCTCGGCGCTGGCGAATTGCTGGCTGGTGCGACGCCTGACGGCGTTTGCGTCCGCCTATCCCGATATCGCGATCGAACTCTGCATCGTCGAGGGCGACGTTCAGGCCCGCGCCCTCGATCTCGACGTGCAGATCCGGTGGATTCCAAAGGCCGGCGCGCGCAACACATCGACCCAGCGCCTGCATGTTCGACGAGATGGTGTTCCCGGTGGCGGTCCCCTCATTGCTGCCGCGCGGGCGACCGCTGCGCGAGCCGGACGTGCTCGGCACCTTGCCGGTACTGCACAAGGGCATCGCCGGCCGCAACGACGGCGCGGAATGGTCGTGGCCGGTGTGGTTCGAACGGCTCGGCGTCACCACACCCGTTCGGGCCGGGCTTCGCTTCGACAATCTCGGCACGGCGATCACCGCCGCTCTGCAGGGCAGCGGCGTCGTTCTGGCAAGGTCATTGCTGGTTCACGATGCGCTCGCGGCAAAGCAACTCAGCCGCGTCGTGTCGCCGGACTGGGATATGACGTGCAGCAAGGCGCACGTCATCCGCTGGCCCGCCGCGCTGGCGAGCGACAGGCGTGTCGCGGTGTTTGCCGACTGGGTCGTGCAGGGAAGCGGAAAGAACATCCCTTCAATGAAGATGCATCGCCGCTGACGTCCGCCCGGCGTCAACGAGCCCCCCTACGCCGCCGGCACGATCTTGCCGGGATTGAAAATGTTCTGCGGGTCGAGCGCCTGCTTCAGCGCGCGCATGGCGTCGATCGCCTCGGGGCCGAGTTCGGCCTTGAGGTATTTCTGCTTGCCCTGCCCGATGCCGTGCTCGCCGGTGCAGGTGCCGCCCATCGCCTGCGCGCGCTCGACCAGGCGATGCATGAAGTCCTCGCCGCGCGCCATTTCCTCCGCGTTGTCGACGTCGCAGACCAGCGAGCAGTGGAAATTGCCGTCGCCGACATGGCCGACGATCGGCGACAGCAGATTGAGCCGCTTCAGATCGTCCTCGGTCTCGGTGACGCAATCGGCCAGCCGCGAGATCGGCACGCAGACGTCGGTCGCCACCACGCCCGCGCCGGGACGCAGCGCCTTCACCGACCAATAGGCGTCATGCCGCGCCTGCCAGAGCTTGGTGCGGTCCTCCGGCTTGGTGGTCCAGGTGAAATCGCCGCCGCCGCATTCCTTGGCGATCTCGCTGAAATTCCTCGACTGCTCGGCCACCTCGACCTCGCTGCCGTGGAATTCCAGCAGCAGCAGCGGCGTCTCCGGCAAGGTCAGCTTCGAATAGGCATTGCAGGCGCGGACCTGCTCGGCGTTGAGCAGTTCGATCCGCGCCAGCGGAATGCCGGTCTGGATGGCGAGGATCGTCGCCTGGCAGGCGCCGCGCACGGTTTCGAACGAACAGGCCGCGGCGGCGATCGTCTCGGGGATGCCGCGCAGCTTGATGGTGAGTTCGGAGATGATGCCGAGCGTGCCTTCGGCGCCGACGAACAGATGCGTCAGGTCGTAACCGGCCGAGGATTTCTTCGCCCGCGTGCCCGTCGTGATGATCTCGCCGTCGCCGCGCACCACTTTGAGCGCCAGCACGTTGTCGCGCATGGTGCCGTAGCGCACCGCGTTGGTGCCGGACGCCCGCGTCGAGGCCATGCCGCCGAGCGAAGCGTCGGCGCCGGGATCGATCGGGAAGAACAATCCCTGGTCGCGCAGATGCTCGTTCAGCGCCTTGCGGGTGACGCCGGGCTGGATCACGCAATCCAGATCCTCGGCATGAACTTCGAGAATCTGGTTCATGTCGCGCAGGTCGATGCAGACGCCGCCGGCCGGCGCGTTGACCTGCCCCTCCAGCGAGGTGCCGGTGCCGAAGGCGATCACGGGAACGCGAGTGTTTGGCGCAGATCCGCACCACGTCCTGGATGTCGGCGGTTTCCTGCGCCATCACCACGGCGTCGGGCGGCTGCGTCGGCAGCCAGGTGGTGGTATGGGCGTGCTGCTCGCGCACCGCCTGCGAGGTGATCAGCCGGTTGCCGAACCGCGCCGCCAGCGCCTCGATCGGCGCTTGCCAGCGCCTGCGGCTCCGGCCGCTTCAAATTGCCCGATATCGTTGTCGCCACGCCAAATTCCTCCCGGATTTGAGCGGACCGTGGCAAAGGATATAAAGGGGGTCAAGAGACCCGCAAAAACAAAGGGATGGATGATGACGACCGTTGCCGCCGCCAAGGAAATCTGAGGACAGTTTGAAGGATATGCCGCTACCGCCGGCCCCGTTCCTGTCCTCGGTGATGCAGATCGAACCGCAATGGATCGACTATAACGGCCATCTCAACATGGCCTATTACAACGTGATGATGGACCGCGCGATCGACGAGATGTGGCTGCAGCTCGGGATCGGGCCGACCTACATGAAGGAACGCCACGGCTCGACCTTCACCGCCGAATGCCATGTTCGCTATTTGCGCGAGATTCACCTCGGCGATCCCGTTCAGATTTCGGTTTATCTGTTAGGTGCCGATGAGAAGCGGCTGCATACGTTCGAGGAACTGCGCCACGCCACCGAAGGCTGGCTCTCCGCCACCTCGGAGAACATGACGCTCCACATGGACATGAAGGCGCGCAAGGTCGCGCCGTTCCCGCCCGACATCCGCGCCCGCATCCAGGCGGTGGTGGATTCGCATGCGGCCGTGCCGCGCCCCGAGGGCATCGGCCGGAAGGTGGCGATGCCCTCGAAATAGGCTGACGTAACCGGCGTCAGACGCTGCGTGCGTCCGCGCACCAGCCCGACCACCGCCGAGACCAGGAACAGGATCGACGGCGATGAAGAAGATCGCCTTGGCGATTTCGATGGAGGCGCCGGCGATGCCGCCGAAGCCCAGAATACCCGCGATCAACGCGACGACCAGAAACGTAACGACCCAGCTCAGCATGACACGACCTCGATTGGCTGTTGCTCTCGCGATGGCGGCGACTGCAGCGTCGCGCATCGACTGCAGAAACAATCCGGTGCCGGGAACGAAGGTTCCGGGCCGCGAAACCCCGAAATTTGACGATTCCGGCGGAACAAAATCGCGGGCTGGCCTCGAAATCCGGCCCGCAAAAGCGCCGGGATAAAACCTGTCAAAACGGCCGGACAGGCCCTATATGGCCCTTAATCCCTGCTATGAAGGCTCCCCTTTACCGCCTCACGGTGCCATCGTGGGGCCAAGACGATTCGAGCATGACCGAGCCGAGCAAACTGCCCCATCGCGGCGTCCCCGAGCACCAGCCCGCGGCTGGCGGCATCGCCGCGCGTGCGCGGGCCGCGGCCGGCCCGCAATATCTCAACGGCCTCAATCCCGAGCAGCGCGACGCGGTCGAGACGCTGGACGGACCGGTTCTGGTGCTGGCCGGCGCCGGCACCGGCAAGACCCGCGTGCTGACCACGCGCATCGCCCACATCCTGAGCCAGGGCCGGGCGCGGCCGCAGGAAATCCTGTCGGTGACCTTCACCAACAAGGCCGCGCGCGAGATGAAGCTGCGCCTCGGCCAGATGCTCGGCCAGGCCGTCGAAGGCATGCCGTGGCTCGGCACCTTCCACTCGATCGGCGGCCGCATCCTGCGCTTCCACGCCGAACTGGTGCAGCTCAAATCCAATTTCACCGTGCTCGACGTCGACGATCAGGTGCGGCTGCTGAAGCAGCTGCTGCAGGCCGAGAACATCGACGACAAGCGCTGGCCGGCGCGCATGCTGGCCGGGCTGATCGACGGCTGGAAGAACCGCGGGCTGACGCCCTCGCAGGTGCCGGCGGGCGAAGCCGCGGTGTTCGGCAACGGCAAGGGCGGCAAGCTCTACGCCAGCTATCAGGAGCGGCTGAAGATCCTCAACGCCGCCGATTTCGGCGATCTGCTGCTGGAGAACATCCGGCTGTTCCGCGAGCACCCCGACGTGCTGCGGCAGTACCAGAACCGGTTCAAGTTCATTCTGGTCGACGAATATCAGGACACCAACGTCGCGCAGTATCTGTGGCTGCGGCTGCTGTCGCAGGCGCCGTCGCGGCCGGGCGTGCCGCTTTCGGCGATCATTCCGGGAGCGATCCGATCCTCGTCCCGTCATTCCGGGGCGCGTCGAAGACGCGAACCCGGATGTGCAATCGCACATCGGAGAATCCGAGTGACGAGGACTCACCTCGAGATTCCGGGTCTCGCGCCTGTCGGTGCGCCCCGGAATGACGGAGACAATGCGCCACGCCGCCCGCCCCCCTCAAAAACATCTGCTGCGTCGGCGACGACGACCAGTCGATCTATGGCTGGCGCGGCGCGGAGGTCGACAACATCCTGCGCTTCGATCACGATTTTCCCGGCGCCAAGGTCATCCGCCTCGAGCGCAATTACCGCTCCACCGGCCATATCCTCGCCGCCGCCTCGCATCTGATCGCGCACAATGAAGGCCGGCTCGGCAAGACGCTGCGCACCGAGGATGTCGACGGCGAAAAGGTCACCGTCACCGGCTCCTGGGATTCGGAAGAGGAAGCCCGCGCCATCGGCGAGGAGATCGAGGAGCTGCAGCGCGCCGGCGACAACCTCAACGAGGTCGCGATCCTGGTGCGGGCCTCGTTCCAGATGCGCGAGTTCGAAGATCGTTTCGTCACGCTCGGCCTGCCCTATCGCGTGATCGGCGGTCCGCGGTTCTACGAGCGCGCCGAAATCCGCGACGCGCTGGCTTATCTGCGCGTGATCAATTCGCCGGCCGACGATCTCGCCTTCGAGCGCATCGTCAACGTGCCCAAGCGCGGGCTCGGCGACGCCACCGTGCAGATGCTGCACGACCACGCCCGCAAGCGCCGCATTCCCCTGTTCGAGGCGGCGCGCGCCGTGGTCGAGACCGACGAGCTGAAGCCGAAGGCGCGCGGGTCGTTGCGCGATCTCATCCTGCATTTCGACCGCTGGCGCGCGCAGCGCGAGGTGACGTCGCATACCGAGCTCGCCGAAATCGTGCTCGACGAGAGCGGCTATACCGAGATGTGGCAGAAGGACCGCTCGGCCGACGCCGCCGGCCGGCTGGATAACCTGAAAGAACTGGTGCGCTCGATGGAGGAGTTCGAGAACCTGCAAGGTTTCCTCGAACACATCTCGCTGGTGATGGACCGCGACGGCGGCGCCGCGGACGAAGCGGTGTCGCTGATGACGCTGCATTCGGCCAAGGGGCTCGAATTCGACAATGTGTTCCTGCCCGGCTGGGAGGAAGGCCTGTTTCCGAGCCAGCGCACGCTCGACGAACAGGGCCGCGCCGGCCTCGAGGAAGAGCGCCGCCTCGCCCATGTCGGCCTGACGCGCGCGCGCCGCCGCGCCAAACTCTATTTCGCCACCAACCGCCGCATCCACGGCACGTGGTCGACCACGATCCCGTCGCGCTTCCTCGACGAACTGCCGTCGGCCAATGTCGAGATCACGGAATCCAAGGGCGGCTCCGGCTGGGGCGGCAGCGGCGGCTACGGCCCGTCGCGCTTCGACAACGTCGAATCCTTCGGCTCCAGCTACACCACGCCGGGCTGGCAGCGCGCGCAGGCCAACCGCGCCCGCAACCAGGGCGGCCGCAGCGGACAGGCCCGCGGCGGCTTCGAGGAAAGCCAGTCGCCGTTTTCAGGCTCGCGCAGCGATGCCTCAGGCTCGCGCGGCGATACCTTCTCGGCGGCGGCTTCTCGCGCAACAAGCGCGGCCCGATGGTGATCGAAGGCGAACTGGTCGCGAAATCCACCGGCACGGTTTCGGAATTCTCGCTCGACGACCGCGTGTTTCACCAGAAATTCGGCTACGGCCACGTGGTGAAGATCGACGGCAACAAGCTGACGATCGCGTTCGAGAAGGCCGGCGAGAAGAAGGTGGTCGATAGTTTCGTCGAGCGGGTGTAGGCGCCGCCACCTAACATCGGCAGTCGACGCTACCTTCCATCACATGATCCGACGGGAGGCTGCTCATGTTGACGAACTGCCGCGACATCATTCGCCGCCTGGAGCGGACGGATGGACGCTTGTTCGCGTAACCGGATCTCACCACGTCTTCAAGAGCGCCGTCTCGGGCGCAACGCTCGTCGTGCCGCACCCCAAGAAGGACTTGGGAAAAGGCCTTGTCCGTGCCATTTATAAGGGCGCAGGCTGGAAACCTCGACTGAGATCGACCATGGCCCACTACATCGCCATCATTGAGGATGCTGGACCGGACCACGCCGTCGGCGTCTGGTTTCCGGACTTGCCCGGTTGCACGTCCGGGGGCGATGACATCGACGAGGCACTGCGCAACGCGCCGGAAGCGCTGGAGCTGTATGCGCGAAAGCTTCGAAGCGGACGGCAAACCGCTGCCTCGTCCGCGGACCTTGACTGAACTGAAGATCCGATCCGCGCAATCGCAGACGATCATCAAGACTTACATGGTCGCGCTGATCGACTGCCTGCGCCCGCTCACGCCGCGAGTAGACATTTTTCCTCGACGCGATTGCGGAAGCGGCATCGCGTTCCTATCTCCCGGTTCCCACCCCTTCCCGCGCTCGACCCGGCCGAAGCGCCGCTGCGTCGTCCGCCACATCTCCATTTCAGACTGCCATGCTCGCGATGCCATCCATCATATCCGTCTCAAATCTCTCGAAGACCTACGGCTCCGGTTTCAAGGCGCTGAACAACATCAATCTCGACATCAAGCGCGGCGAGATTTTCGCGCTGCTCGGGCCGAACGGCGCCGGCAAGACCACGCTGATCAGCATCATCTGCGGCATCGCCAATCTGAGCGAAGGCAGCGTCACGGTCGGCGGCCATGACATCAACCGGGATTATCGCGCCGCGCGCTCGCTGATCGGGCTGGTGCCGCAGGAACTGCACACCGACTCCTTCGAAACCGTGTGGGCGACCGTCAGCTTCAGCCGCGGCCTGTTCGGCAAGCCGAAGAACCCCGCGCATATCGAAAAGGTGCTGAAGGACCTGTCGCTGTGGGACAAGAAGGATTCCAAGATCATCACGCTGTCCGGCGGCATGAAGCGCCGCGTGATGATCGCGAAGGCGCTGTCGCACGAGCCGCAGATCCTGTTCCTGGACGAGCCGACCGCGGGCGTCGACGTCGAACTGCGCAAGGGCATGTGGGAAGTGGTGCGCACCCTGCAGGCCGCCGGCGTCACCATCATCCTGACCACGCATTACATCGAGGAAGCCGAGGAGATGGCCGACCGCATCGGCGTCATCAACAAGGGCGAGATCATCCTGGTCGAGGACAAGGCCGGGCTGATGCAGAAGCTCGGCAAGAAAGAGCTGAAGGTGCATCTGCAAGCCAGGATCGATGCGATCCCCGCCTCGCTCGCCGCCTACAATCTCGAACTGTCCGACGACGGCCGCGCGGTGACCTACGACTACGACACCAAGGGCGACCGCACCGGCATCACCAGCCTGCTCAGCGACCTCCGCAACGCCGGCATCCGCATCTCGGACCTCGATACCAGCCAGTCGTCGCTGGAAGACATCTTCGTCAGCCTGGTGAGGGCGCCATGAATTACCGTGCGATCCGCGCCATCTATCTGTTCGAAATGGCGCGCACCTGGCGCACGCTGCTGCAGAGCATCGTCTCGCCGGTGGTTTCCACCTCGCTCTATTTCGTGGTGTTCGGCGCCGCGATCGGCTCGCGCATCACCGAGGTCGAGGGCGTCAGCTACGGCACCTTCATCGTGCCGGGGCTGGTGATGCTGTCGGTGCTGACGCAGAGCATCGCCAACGCCTCGTTCGGCATCTATTTCCCGAAATTCGTCGGCACCATCTATGAAATATTGTCGGCGCCGATTTCCTATTACGAGATCGTGATCGGCTATGTCGGCGCGGCCGCGACCAAGTCGATCATCCTCGGCCTGATCATTCTCGCCACCGCCGCGCTGTTCGTGCCGCTGCACATCCTGCATCCCTGGTGGATGCTGACCTTCCTGGTGCTGACCGCGGTGACCTTCAGCCTGTTCGGCTTCATCATCGGCATCTGGGCCGACGGCTTCGAGAAGCTGCAGATGATCCCGATGCTGGTGGTGACGCCGCTGACCTTCCTCGGCGGCAGCTTCTACTCGGTGAACATGCTGCCGTCGGGCTGGCGCACCATCACGATGCTCAATCCGGTGGTGTATCTGATCTCGGGCTTCCGCTGGAGCTTTTACGAGATCGCCGACGTCAGCGTGGCCTTGAGCCTCGGCATGACGCTCGGCTTCCTCGCCATCTGCATGGCGCTGGTGTGGTGGATCTTCAGGACCGGGTACCGGCTGAAGAACTGACGGTCCGGACTCGTAGCCCGGATGAGCGCAGCGACATCCGGGATTCTCGACGCGGCATCCATGACGAACGTCCCGGATTTCGCTCCGCTCATCCGGGCTACGGCGGATCCGCTCCGCTCGCGAAAATGTCAGCACTTTGCCGCCGATTGCGCCGTTCTGCCGCCTTGTTTGCGCCGCGGCGGGCGTTAACGATTGCGAGCGCAGGCCACTGGAACCAGTGCCGGTTTCCGGGCATAGTGCATGCCGGGGACGGAGAGCCGGCAGCTTTCGTTCAAAGGCCTGGAGGCCAAAGGTAAAATGCGTTCCTTCCTCATTGCCGTCACCGCCCTGACGCTGTTTGCCTCGGGCGCCGCCCAGGCCAAAGTCGCCATCACCGTCGACAAGGACAACCAGCAGATGACCGTCGCCGTCGACGGCGTCGAGCGTTACCGCTGGCCGGTATCGTCAGGCCTTCCCTCCTACGAGACGCCGAACGGCAGCTTCCGCACCTTCCGGATGGAAGAAGACCACTACTCCAAGGAATTCGACGACGCGCCGATGCCGCACTCGATCTTCTTCACGAAGATCGGCCACGCCATCCACGGCACCGACTTCCGTCAACCGTCTCGGCAGCCCGGCCTCGCATGGCTGCGTGCGGCTGTCGCGCGAGAATGCCGCAAAGCTCTTCGCGCTGGTCAAGGAGGAAGGCGTGCTCAACACCACGGTGACGCTGACCGGCTCGTCGCAGGTGGCGCTGGCGCGCAATCCGCGGCCGCGCGCCAACACCGCCGTCGCCCGCCGCGCGCCGCTGCCGCAATATGAACAGCAATACGACTCCGCCGGCGATCCCGTCGTGATCACGCCGCAGCAGCAGCGCGTGGCGCCGCAGGCGCAGCGCGGGCCGACGACGGCTATATCTATCCCGCCGATGGCTCTTCGAACGAAGCGCGCTATCCGGCACCGCCGAGCCGCCGCGGCTACGACACCCAGGCCTATCACAGCAGCAGCAGCAATATTACGGCAACCGCGGCTATGCGCCGGCGCCGCAGGGCTACTACTATCAGCCGCGGCAGACTTATCAGCCGCGCGGGCTGTTCAGCTCCCAGGACTAGCCGGCGGCTTCATTGCGGTCGCGCCGCGTGCGCGGCCGCGATCTCAGCCGTCCGTCGCGCTCGCCAGCAGGCGGTCGCGTTGCGCCGTCAGCCGCGACTGTTGCCAGGCGTCGTGCGCCACCATGCCTGCGGCCATCGCGACGACGAAGACGATGACCCCGGGCGACAGCGTCGCGAGGCTTTCCAGCGCCGGTCCCGGGCATAGCCCGACAAGGCCCCACCCGATTCCGAACAGCGCGGCGCCCGCTACCAGCGGCAGATCGATCCCGGACTTGCCCGGCCGGAAATATTGCGCGGCGAACCACGGCTGCGCACGGCGATCGGCCAGCCTGAAGCCCGGCACCGACACCGCGAGCGCCGCGACCATCACCACGGCGAGGCTCGGGTCCCACGCGCCGAAGATGTCCAGAAAGCCCAAAACCTTGGTCGGCTGCACCATGCCTGAGATCAACAGGCCCGCGCCGAAGATCAGGCCGCACAACAAGGGGGCGATGATCCACATGGCTCAACCTCCCAGCACGTGATGCGTGATCGCGACCGTGATGACCGCCGTCACCATGAAGACGATCGTGGCGGCGATCGAGCGCGGCGACAGCCGTGCGATTCCGCAGATGCCGTGACCGGAGGTGCAGCCGCCGCCGAGCCGCGAGCCGAAGCCGACCAGCAGTCCGGCGGCGACAATGACGGTCCAGTTCGACGGCAGCTTCGGCTGCGCCATGCCGTAACCGATCAGGCCGGCGAGGACGGGCGCAAGAATGAGCCCGGCGATGAAGGCGATGCGCCAGGCCCTTGTCCTCGCTGCGCAAATTCAACAGGCCGCTGAAGATGCCGCTGATCCCGGCGATCCGGCCGGTCGACAACATCAGCAGGACGGCGAAAGCCCGATCAGGGCGCCGCCGATCGCGGCGGATACGGGAGTGAAATTGGCCATGACGGGGATCCATTCGTTGGGAAGGCGCGCGATCATAGGCGCGCAGTGCTCGACCGCAACCCTGGCTATTCCTCGCCTTTCCTCAGCCGCCGCCAGACCGCGCCGAGCACGTTGGAATAATCGTCGGTCCAGACCCGCTGGTTATCCTCGGCTTCGGTCATCGTCCATTGGTCCGAAGAGGCGAGCTTGCCGACGTCGGCCTCTCTCGCGCCGAGATCACGACCGAGGTCGAGAAGATGTATTCGTTGTCGCGGCCGGAATCCTCGCTGTAGACCCAGCTCTTGAGGTCGTTGGCGTCGGCAATGCCGACGACGACGCTGGCCAGTTCGAGATGCCGGTTGGAGACGTGCATCACGACAGCGCCCTGCGGCGCCAGCTTGGACTTGTAGATCTCCATCGCCTCTTCGGTCGCGAGATGAATCGGGATCGCATCCGACGAATAGGCGTCGACGATGATCAGGTCGTAGATGCCGTCGGGCTCGCGCGCGAAGGTCAGCCGCGCGTCGCCGATCACGGGTTCGAGGTCCGGTTCGCAGTCCTGGATGTAGGTGAAGTATTTCGGGTCGCGCGCGGTATCGACCATCGACTGGTCGATCTCGAAGAACTTCCAGTCCTCGCCGGGCTCGGAGGCGCAGGCCAGCGTGCCGGAGCCGAGCCCGATCACGGCGACCCGCAGCGGCGCGCCCTTGCGCTCGCGGATGGCCGCGATCGCCTGACCGATGCCGCCATCCTGGTGGTAGTAGGTGATCGGCTCCGGCTGGCCGGTGACCGGCGTGCCGTCGTCGTTCTGGAATTTTTCGGCGCCGTGGATCGGTGGTGCCGTGCATCAGCACGTGATACTGGCCGTTCGGCGTCACCACGATCTTGTGGACGCCGAAGAAGCTGCGCACGGTCTCGACCCGCCCGTCGTCGGACCGGGTAGGCGCGCAGCAGCACCAGCGCGACGACGACGGTCGCAAAGATCTTCCAGCGGTTGGCGTTGAGGCCAAGCACCAGCAGCGCCGCGAGCATGCCGACCCCGCCGATCACCCAGACCCGGTGGTCCTCGAGCCAGTTGAAGATCTTGCCGGTCGAATAGACCGGCACGATCAGCGCGACCGCCAACGCCGCGAGGAACGGCCAGTACCAGCGGCTCCAGCGCGGCAGGCGCTCGCTGCCGGCGGCCGGCACAGCGCGGCCAGCGCCAGCAGGATCGGATATTCGGCGATCCATGAGAACATGAACGGCGCGATCAGGCCGGCGAACAGCCCGCCGACCATGCCGCCGAACGACAGCGCGACATAGAAGCCGGTGAGATATTTCGCCGGCGGCCGGGTGCGCGCCAGTTCGCCGTGGCAGGCCATGGCGATGACGAAGAAGCAGAATTGATGCCCGCCGAGCGTCAGCAGCAGATTCTGCTCGCCGCCGACCGCCAGCAGCACCACGACGCCGGCGATCGCCAGCGGCTGCAACAGCAGCATCCAGCCAGTGCGGCAGCAACGGCCGCGACTGGAACACCAGCACCCAGGTCAGCAGGTAGAGCGACAGCGGCAGCACCCACAGCAGTGGCGCGGCGGCGACGTCGGTGGAAATATGCGCGGTGACCGCGATCAGCAGGCCCGAGGGAACCGCGGCCAGAAAAATCCAGCGCGCACGCAGCCACCATGACGGCGCGGCGCGTGGTCGTCGGCCGGCATGTTGAGCGCCGCGGCATGCGCCGGCGATCGCAGCAGCAGCACGCCGCAGCCGGCGATCAGGACGATCAGCAGACCATAGCCGCCGGTCCAGATCAGGTTCTGGGTGCGCAACGTGAGCGTCGGTTCGAGCAGCACCGGATAGGACGAGCAGCGCAGAAAGCTGCCGATGTTCGAGGCCGCATAGAGGAAATACGGATCGGTGCCGTCCGGATGGCCGGTGCGCACGAACCAGGCCTGCAGCAGCGGATTGTTGGCGGCGAGCGCGAAGAACGGCAGCCCGATCGAGACCGCGAACAGGCCGAGCAGCCAGAGCGCGGCCCGATGGCCGGCGGCTCGCCCCAGCCGCTCGCGATCGACAGCGGCAGCGTCAGCGCGCGACCGCGAGCAGCACAAGATGGATCACCGACGAGCGACGACCGCTTCGCACCTTGTCAGGTAGTGCGCGTAGGCATAGCCGGCGAGCAGCATGGTCTGGAAAAACACCATCGCCACCGACCACACCGACGGCGAGCCGCCGAGCCGCGGCAGCACCATGCGCGTGAACATCGGCTGCACCGAGAACAGCAGCAGCGCGCTGGTGAACACGGCGGCGTGAAGACGACCAGGATCAGCCGGTTCCGGCGTCTCGGTTGGTTGATCCGTCGCGGCGGCTATCGGGAGAAATCTCGGAGAGTGTGGGTGAAAGAGCCGGCGGGATGGTGCATAATTCCCGGCGAGGCCCGGAGGCCGGAATGGAGCACGGGCGGGCCGGCGAGCAATGCGGGCTAACGAGAGCCAAAGAGCGCGAGGCGCGCTCGTGCCGCACAACTGCGCGGAGCTGAAGCGCGGCCATGATCGACCGATGACGTCATCATCGGCGCCGGCCATAACGGGCTCACCTGCGCCGCCTATCTCGGCGAGGCCGGCTGAAGGTGAAGGTGGTCGAGCGCCGCCCGGTGGTCGGCGGCGCCGCGGTGACGGAGGAATTCCATCCGGGCTTTCGCAACTCGGTCGCGGCCTACACGGTCAGCCTGCTCAATCCCAAGGTGATCCGCGACCTCGCGCTGCACGACCACGGGCTGCGCATCGTCGAGCGCCGCGCGCAGAATTTTCTGCCCGCCGCCGACGGCCGCTATCTGCTCGACCGGCGAGGGCCGCACCAGGGCATCGTCGCCAAGTTCAGCGACGCGCGACGCCGCACGCTATCGACGCCTTCACGCGCGAGCTCGACGCGATCGCCGACGTGCTGCGCGATCTCGTGCTGCAAGCCGCCGCCCAATGTCGTCGAAGGCTTGGCTCGGCGCAGCATCAGCGAAGCCGTCAGCGCCGTGCGGCACGCGCCGGCAGGCTGCGCCGGCTCGTCGCTGGAGCAGCGCGCGTCTGCTCGATCTGTTCACCAAATCGGCCGGCGATATCTCGACGAGCTGGTTCGAGAGCGACCCCCTCAAGGCGCTGTTCGGCTTCGACGCCGTGGTCGGCAATTACGCCAGCCCGTACACGCCGGGCTCGGCCTACGTGATGCTGCACCACGCCTTCGGCGAGGTGAACGGCAAGAAGGGCGTCTGGGGCCACGCGATCGGCGGCATGGGCGCGATCAGCCAGGCCATGGCGAACGCCGCGCGCAGCGCCGGCGCCGAGATCGAGACCGGGGCGCGCCGTGCGCGAGGTGATCGTCGAGCGCGAGCGCGCGCCGCGGCGTCGTGCTGGACGACGGCACGACGATCCGCGCGCGCGCCGTGGTCTCCGGCGTCAACCCGAAGCTGCTCTACACGCGGCTGATCCCGGCCGACGCGCTGGCCGCCCGACTTTCTCGAACGCATGCGGCGCTGGCGCTGCGGCTCGGCACGTTCCGCATGAACGTCGCGCTCTCCGCACTGCCGCGCTTCACCGCGCTGCCGGACGCGGGCGACCATCACACCGCCGGCATCATCCTCGCGCCGAGCCTCGCCTACATGGACCGCGCCTATCACGACGCGCGCGAATCGGCTGGAGCAGGGAGCCGATCGTCGAGATGCTGATCCCCTCGACGCTCGACGACAGCCTCGCGCCGCCGGGCGCGCATGTCGCGAGCCTGTTCTGCCAGCATGTCGCGCCGGAACTGCCTGACGGCTCGTCATGGGACGATCACCGCGACACCGTCGCCGACCTGATGATCGAGACCGTCGACCGCTACGCGCCGGGCTTTGCCGCCAGCGTCGTCGGCCGCCAGGTGCTCACGCCGCTCGATCTCGAGCGCGACTTCGGTCTGCTCGGCGGCGACATCTTCCATGGCGCGCTGACGCTCGATCAGCTGTTCTCGGCGCGGCCGATGCTCGGCTATGCCGATTATCGCGGCCCGCTGCCCGGCCTCTATCACTGCGGCTCCGGCGCGCATCCCGGCGGCGGCGTCACCGGCGCGCCCGGCCACAACGCGGCACGCATCATCCTCGGCGATCGCCGCGCGCTCTCTGGATGAAGCGTGCGGCCCTGCATGCAGCAGCGGTGCGTAAGGACTGTAAAAGCCTGTGGAGAGGTTGTCGAAAACTCGGCGCGGGGGCTGTGGAAAGAGCCGGTTTGGGTCGCGTATGATCCGGTCCGCAATACCCGGGCCACCTGTGGATAACAGGTGAATATGCTGCGCAAAGGCCGCCGCTAAAATGAAAGGGACCGGGCGCTCGGCGCGCCCGGTCCCCGAAAACCCTTGGAATCAGGCGCTGCTTGGCCGAGGTGCTGATGGCCTCGAAGTTCGAATTGATCTTGCCGCCGAGACCGTTGACGGCAGCGATGATCGCAACCGAGATGCCTGCGGCAATCAGGCCATACTCGATGGCCGTGGCGCCGGATTCGTCCTTGAGGAATGACTTGATGATCGATTTCATGGTTCTTCCAACCTGGGTTCAAGTTTCTGGAACCCAGGTTTCCCCGCAGTTCCTAATGTGGGAACCTACCTCCATGAATCTAAGGATCGCCTAACGCGCAGTGGTCAACTTTTCTCGAAAATTGCAACCTGAAATTTGCTCAAAGTCGCCGAAAGCGCGCCACCCGTAGTTTCACTGTCTCACTTTTTTCAGGTTCTTCAATGACTTCCATGGCACCCACATACCGCGTCAGCTTTGCCATTGGTGACGAGCAAACAGCCAAGGGCGTTGTGGATGCGTTAACCGAGATGTTCTTTGACGGCCAGGCCGTGATCGCGGCGTTTGAGCGGCCGGATGGTCAATGGGGCGCTACGGTGCACTTCGCCGAGCCGCCCGATCAGCCGCTGCTCCGCGAACTCGTCACCAATGCCGCCGGCACTGATATCGCGGAGAGCATCGTCTTCGACACGGTCGAAGCCAAGGACTGGGTCAAAGCCAGCCTCGAAGACCTCGTGCCCGTGCCGGCCGGACGGTTCATCGTCCATGGCCAGCATGACCGCGAGAGGATCGCGCCCAACAAGATCGGTATCGAGATCGAGGCGGCGCTGGCGTTCGGCACCGGCCACCACGGCACCACGCGCGGCTGCCTGCTGTTGCTCGATCATGTCTTGAAGGCCTGGCATCCGCGCCGCGTTCTCGATCTCGGCACCGGCACCGGCGTGCTGGCGATCGCTGCGGCCAAGGCGCTGCACCAGAGGGTGTTGGCGAGCGACATCGATCCGCCCTCGGTGCAGGTTGCCCGCGAAAACGCGCGGCTGAACGTGTCAGGCCATCTGGTGCAGGCGATCCTCGCCACCGGCTTCGCCGCACCGCAATTTGCAGCCGCGGCGCCGTTCGACCTGGTGCTGGCGAACATTCTCGCCAATCCGTTGCGGCAATTGGCAGGCCCGATGGCGCGGCATCTGGCGCCGTCGGCACTGGTCATTCTGGGCCTGCTGACGCCTCAGGCGACTGGCGTGATCGCCGCCTATCGCGCGCGTGGGCTGGTGCCGGTGCGGCACCTGCGTATCGAAGGCTGGAGCAGCCTGTTGCTGCGCAAGGCGAACTGAAATTTTACTCGGGCAATCTGCGCGGGTTGCGGGCGATGACGCCCTTGTCGTCGCCGCGCTGCGTGCGCTTGATCCGCGCTTCCGCGAACCGGTCCAGCATCTGGACGATGACACCACGCTGCTTCTTGTTGGCGACTGGCGGGATCGGGCCGCCGGAGTCGGCTGGTGGCGAAATTTTCTCAAACGTAAAAACAGGCATGGTGCATCCCCTCTTCGTTGAGTTGAAACACTCCTCAGACCTCCCGGTACCGTGAAGCCGAACGGCCAGCACGGCGAAAACCGTTCCATCCGACTAACGCGGACGAGTATGACAAGTATAATGAAGCACGGATTATGCCAAAATTTGGCCGAACCCGGCGCATAGCGGACCGCTCCCCCAAAACCTGACCGGCCGCGTTTTCTTCACCCGATCCGGTATCCACTTCGCGCGAAAACGCGATAAAGTGCCCCACGATGTTCGAAGCTCATTTCCAGACGTTCGAGGACCCGGAAGGCGGCGTGGCCCTGACGGCCCGCCTTGCGGCGCTGCGCGAGGAGCTGGCCCGCCGCAACCTGACCGGGTTCATCGTGCCCCGCGCCGACCAGCAGCAAAACGAATATGTGCCGCCCTCCGAGGAGCGGCTGGCCTGGCTGTCCGGCTTCACCGGCTCGGCCGGCATCGCGGTCGCCCTGACCGACCGGGCGGTGCCGTTTTCGTCGACGGCCGCTACACGCTGCAGGCGGCCCAGCAGATCGACACGCACCGCCTGGACAGTGGCGCTCGCTGGTCGATCCGCCGCCGGAAACCTGGCTGGCGCAAGAATTGAAGGCCGGCGACCGCCTCGGATTTGACCCATGGCTGCACACTTCGGCGGCAGTCGAACGGCTGGAGGCCGCCTGCGCCAAGGCCGGCGCCGAGCTGGTCGCGGTCGAGAGCAATCCGGTCGATGCTGTGTGGCAGGAGCGCCCGGCCCCGCCGTTCGGCCAAGTGTCGGTGCACGACCTGAAGTTCGCCGGCGACACTGAGGCCGAAAAGCTCACGCGCATTCGGGACGAGATCGTCCGGCTCCGTGCCGAGGCGCTGGTGATGTCCGATCCGCACGCGGTGGCGTGGGCGTTCAATATTCGCGGCGCCGACGTCGCGCATACGCCGCTGCCGATCTCCTACGCGCTGGTGCCGAGGGACGGACGGCCGACCGTCTTCATCGACCCTCGCAAGCTGTCGAACCTGACGCGCGACCATATCGAGCGCAGTGGCCGACGTCGTCGATCCCGAGGCGCTGGCTGTCCGAACTGACGCGGCTGGCGCGCAGGCAAGGCTGCGATCGCCATCGACACCGCCACCGGCGCCGATGCGCTCAGCCGCATGATCGCGGGCGCCGGCGGCAAGCCGCTGCGCGGCAACGATCCCGTGCGCTGTTGAAGGCGGTGAAGAACGCACCGAAATCGACGGCACGCGCGACCGCGCACCAGCGCGACGCGGTGGCGCTGGCGCGCTTCCTGGTCTGGATCGACCGCGAGGCGCCGAGCGGCGCGCTGACCGAGATCGACACCGTCGAGGCGCTGGAAAGCTTTCGGCGCGACACCGGCGCGCTGAAGGACGTTTCGTTTCCCACCATCGCCGGCTCCGGTCCGAACGGCGCGATCGTGCACTATCGCGTGACGCGCAAGACCAACCGCCGGATTTCGCCCGGGCGAACTGCTGCTGATCGATTCCGGCGCGCAGTTTCAGGACGGCACCACCGACGTCACACGCACGATCGCGGTCGGCGACCCCACCGACGAGATGCGCGACCGTTTTACCCGCGTGCTGCGAGGACACATCGCGATCGCACGCGCGGTGTTTCCCGACGGCACCACCGGCGCGCAGATCGATTCCTTTGCGCGGCAGTTTCTCTGGCAGGCGGGCCTCGACTTCGAGCACGGCACCGGCCACGGCGTCGGCAGCTACCTCTCGGTGCACGAGGGGCCGGCGCGCATTTCGAAACTCGGCACCACGCCGCTGAAGCGCGGCATGATCCTGTCCAACGAGCCCGGCTACTACAAGACCGACGAATACGGCATCCGCATCGAGAATCTCGAACTCGTCGTCGGCGAAGGAAAATTGCCGGCGCGGAGAAGCCGATGAACGCGTTCGAGACGCTGACGCTGGCGCCGATCGACCGCCGCCTGATCGACGTCGACATGCTGAGCGCCGACCGAGCTGAAATGGCTCAACGATTACCATGAGCGCGTCAACCGCGCAGTGCGCCCGCATCTCGACGACAACGCCACGAAGCTGTGGCTCGATGAGGCGACCGCGGCGCTGCTGCCGCTTTAGGCGTCATTCTCCGCCGTCGTCCTCCGCGAAAGCGGGGGACCCAGTACGCCGCGGCCTCTCGGCTTCATTGCGACGCCTCTGGAATACTGGATCATCCGCTTTCGCGGATGATGCACGACTGGAGCAGTTGTTTCGCGCGACGGAACGCGGTCCCCGCCTCCGCAATTCAGCATGGCCGCATGCTGAAACGGCCCGTATCCGCGCCGCGCCAGCGCGCTACAGTCCAATTCAACCAAAATCTTCAACCAGCAGGGATCAGGACTAAATGCACGGCGTCGCGGGCAAGCCGCCCGGCGCGGCGGCGGACGCCGTTGCGACCTCGAAGATCATGCTGCTGATGCTGGTCGCGATGACCGGCGTCGCGCCGATCTCGTTGTACATGCTGGTGCCGGCGCTGCCGGTGCTGGCGACGACGTTCGGCGGCGACATTTCGGTCGCGCAGATGACGGTGTCGCTCTACATGGTCGGCATCGCCTGCTCGCAGCTCGTGATGGGACCGCTGTCGGACAAGTTCGGCCGCCGGCCGGTGCTGCTCGCGGGCCTCGCGCTGATGGTGGCGGCGAGCATCGGCTGCTCGCTGGCGCAGACGCTGCCGCAGCTGATCGCCGCGCGGTTTCTGCAGGCGCTCGGCGGCGCCACCGGCATGGTGGTGAGCCGCGCCATCATCCGCGACCTCTACAGCCGCGACCGCATCAGCACCATGATCAGCCTCGTCATCGGCGTGATGATGACG
This sequence comes from uncultured Alphaproteobacteria bacterium, assembly GCA_963783115.1. Classification (GTDB taxonomy): domain Bacteria; phylum Pseudomonadota; class Alphaproteobacteria; order Rhizobiales; family Xanthobacteraceae; genus Bradyrhizobium. Next base: position 280,069 of record CAWAMK010000018.1, read on the forward strand.
GCGCAGATGCTGAGCGCGCTGGTCGGCGGCCTGCTGGAGACCGCGTTCGGCTGGCGCGCGATCTTCTATTTCATCACCGTAGCCTCGCTCAGCGTCGCGGTCCTGATCGCGCTTGCGCTGCCGGAGACGCGCCGCGACCGCGGCGTGAGCAGCAGCTTTCGCGGCGACGTCGGCAAACTGGTCCGTGACCGCGCCGTTCTCGGCTATGTGCTGTGCCAGGTGCTGGCGTCGCAGATCATCTTCACCTTCGCCGGCGGCGGGCCTTACATCGTGGTGACGCAGATGGGCCGCACCACCGCCGAATACGGCGCGTGGTTTGCAACGACCGGGTTTGCGTACCTCGTCGGCAATTTGTTCTGCGTCCGCTTCGCGCCGCGCCATTCGCTGGAGAAGCTGATCTGGTTCGGCCTGGCGCTGCAATTCGCCGGCGCGCTGCTGAACCTGGTGCTGAGCCTCACCGGAACCAACCAGGCGCCGATGTGGCTGTTCGGCACCCAGATGATCGTGATGGTCGCCAACGCCTTCGTGATGAACAACGCCGCCGCCGGCGCCATCAGCGTCCGCCCCGAGGCCGCCGGCACCGCGGCCGGCGCGATGGGCTTTCTGCAGCAGGGCATCGGCGCGCTGGTGTCGCAATTCGGCGCCTATCTCGGCGGCCACTCCACCACCACGCTGCCGCTGACGGCCGCGATCTTCGCGCTGTCGATCGCGTGTGCGTCGGCGATGTTCTTTCTGGTGCCGCGGGGAACGGTGGTGGTGAGTGAGGAACTGATCAAGAAGGCGGAGGAGGAAGAGACGGGGATGTTGTGAGAGTTGTGGGCAACGTCAGCGCCTCATGCTCAACTGTCATCGCCCGCGAAAGCGGGCGATCCAGTACGCCGCGGCTTCTCGATCTAGCACAACGGCCTCTGGAATACTGGATCACCCGCTTTCGCGGGTGATGACAGCATTGGGTGCAGAGACGACGAAATCAGCACCGCCACACCAAGCTCGCGCGCCTTGGTCAACTTCGAGCCCGCATTCTCACCCGCCACGACGTAACCTTCGATTCAATCATGATCGACGAGATCACGAAATCTCAAACGGCTTCGGCGCGGCCGACGCCGACTTTGCGGCGGTGCCCGGCAGGATTTCGAAGTCGGGCGTGAACGGGACGAGGATAGCGCGCAACTTGTCGAACCCACTCCGATCGCCCTCGAACCGAGCCTTGCCGGATGCGATCAAATCATCAAAGGACGCTTGACCCATCATCACTTGATTGAGATCGGCGCGATTGACGGTAACTGTCAGATCCGGGTTCTTCGCCTGGAAACCCTTGATGTTTGTGAGCGTCGCATTGCTCATCTCGATCGCGTGCTGCTCGCCGTTATCCGGCGTCACGAGGTTGATGGTGAATCGCATCCCTTCGGCCTTCTTCGGGTCCGCGCTGATGCCGACGAAGTCGAGCCATTGTGCGGTGGACATCGCGCGCACGACGTCGGGACCGGTGCTGCGTGGTGGGAGGCCTCCGGGCAGCCCGTTGCGCAGCTCGAAAGCGCCTTGCAGGAAGCTGTTGCGCACGCTGGTGCTCTCCGCCCGGTAGCCGAGTTGCTCGTAGGCATCGGCGAGCAGCCGCCTCGCCTGCTGGTTTTGCAGCTCGGCGAAAACCAGCTTGTTCAGGATCTCGGTGGCGAGCAGGTACTTGCCCTGCGCCAGCAATTCCTCGCCTTTGGCGACTATCTTCGCCGAGCCGCCCATCATCTCCACATACAACGGTGCCGAGTCTTTCGGCGACAGCGGGATCAGATTGGCCGGATTGCCGTCGTAGTGACCGAGGAAGCGGTTGATCACCGCGCGCGAGTTGTTTTGCACGTCGCCGTGGTAGCTGCGCACGGCCCACTGATCGCGCAGGCTCTTCGGCACCTCGTACACGTTGTGTATCTCGTTGATGGTCACGCCCCGATTGGCGTAGTGCAACGCCTGATTATTCAGGTTGGCATAGGCATCGCGCTGCGCACGCAGGACCTCCTGGATACGCGCATTGCCCCAGCGCGGCCAACTGTGCGACGCGAACATGACGTCGGCTTCCTGCCCGAACTTGTACAGCGCTTCGTTGATCTCCTTCGACCAGTTCAGGGCGTTACGCACCTGTGCGCCACGCAGCGTGTAGATGTTATGGATGGTGCCGGTGATGATTTCCGACGTCCAGAGCGCTTTGAATTGCGGGAAGTAGGTATTCATCTCGACCGGAGCCTCGGTATCCGGCGCGTTCTGGAACACCATCTTCACGCCGTCGAGCGTGATCTCCTCGACGTTCTTGCCCGACCAGCCGGTTCGGCGCGATCAGCCCGGTGTTGCCGTTGGCCACGTTCTTTCCGATCGCCTGATCGACATGGCCGTGGGGTCCGCGTTGCAGCAACACGGCGTACTGCCACTGCGTGCGCCGCGACATCGCATTGCCGGCAAGAACGTTCTCGGCGATCGCCGCCGCGCAGGAAACCATCTGGCGCGATCACCATCACCTTGCCGCTGGCAGCATCGGCCTCGTCGACGACTCCGCGTGCCCCGCCAAAGTGGTCGACGTGTGAGTGCGAGTAGACGACCCCAACGACCGGGCGTTTGCCGAGCTTGTCGTTGATGAACGCGAGCGCCGCCCGTGCGGTCTCCTGCGCCGTCAGCGGATCGAACACGATCCAGCCGGTATCGCCCTTGATGAAGCTGATGTTGGCGAGGTCGTAGCCGCGCACCTGGTAGATGCGGCCCGGAACGACTTCGTACAACCCGTAGGCCATGTTCAAAACGGCCTGCCGCTGCAGCGAGGGATGGATCGTCTCGAAGTCCTTGCCGGTCAACAGCCAGCCGTAGCTTGCCATGTCCCATGCGACGTGGCCGGCGTCGGCCATGATCTTCGTGTAGGGAGGCTCCGCGATGAACCCTTGCTTCGCCTCGTCGAAATCGCGCTTGTCGGCAAACGGCAGTTCGGCCTTCAGGCCATTGCGCAGTTCGATGGTGAACTTCGACGGTGGTTTTCCAAGCGGGTCGAAGTGCTGCGCCGCACTCGCCCCGCCATCCGCTGGAAGCAACGAGGCGCCCGGCGTTTGGCCATGCGCGCCAAATGACAACAAGCCGGCAAACAGGATCGGCAACCCGATCAGCAATTGAGCGATTCGTGTCATTTCAACCCCGCTGATGCCGAGGACTGCGGCAAGCTCAATCTAGGGGAACCGACACGCCAGTCCATACAGACATCACCTGACATGCGTCAGGGATGTCCGCGTTGGGAGCATTCGCTACGGGGGCGCCCCTGCGGCACTTTCCTCAAATGGAAGCCGGGACAACCATTACCGTGCTTACTCCCCGATCAACGTCAGCCACTCGTCCTCGGTCAGCACGGCCACGCCAAGCTCGCGCGCCTTTGTCAGCTTCGAACCCGCATCCTCACCCGCCACGACATAATCCGTCTTCTTCGATACCGAACCCGCGACCTTGGCACCGAGGCGCTCGGCGATCGCCTTGGCCTCATCGCGGGTGAACTTCGTCAGCGAGCCCGTGAACACCACGGTCTTGTCCGAAACCGGCGAACTCTTGCGCGGCTGTTCGGCCGGCTTCACCTCGATCTCGCGCAGGAGTTCGCCGAGCGCCTTCACATTGCGCGGTTCGGCGAAGAACTCCACCACGGCGTCGGCGACGATCTCGCCGACGCCGCCGATATTGTTGAGGTCCTGATAGGCCTCGGTGGTGTTCTCCTCGTCCTTTGTCCCCTTGGCGGCGGCCAGCATCGCCTCGCGGAAATTCTCGATCGTGCGGTAATGCCGCGCCAGCAGTTTTGCGTTGCCCTCGCCGACATGGCGGATGCCGAGCGCGAAGATCAGGCGGTGCAGGTCGATCGTGCGGCGCGCGTCGATCGCGCAAACAGATTGCGCACCGAGGTCTCGCCATAACCCTCGCGCGCCATCAGCTTGCTGGTCGATCGCGCATCGCGCTTCTGCAGCGTGAAGATGTCGACCGGCGACATCACGAGGCCGTCCTCGTAGAATTCCTGGATCTGCTTGTCGCCGAGGCCGTCGATATCGAACGCCAGCCGCGAGACGAAATGCTTCAGCCGTTCCGTCGCCTGCGCCGGGCAGATCAGCGCGCCGGTGCAGCGGCGCACCGCCTCGTCTTCCTCGCGCACGCATGGCTGCCGCAGACCGGGCACGTGTCCGGAAACTTGTAGGGCTTTGCGTTGTTCGGCCGCTTGTCCATGACGACGTTGACGACCTGCGGAATCACGTCGCCGGCGCGCTGCACGACGACGGTGTCGCCGACGCGCAGATCGACGCCGTCGCGGATCGGATTGCCGTCGTTGCCGATGCCCTTGATGTAATCCTCGTTGTGCAGCGTCGCGTTCGACACGACCACGCCGCCGACGGTGACCGGCTCGAGCCGCGCCACCGGCGTCAGCGCGCCGGTGCGGCCGACCTGGATGTCGATGCCGTTGAGGATCGTGGTCGCCTGCTCGGCCGCGAATTTGTGCGCGATCGCCCAGCGCGGGCTGCGCGACACGAAGCCGAGACGATCCTGCCAGTCGAGCCGGTCGACCTTGTAGACCACGCCGTCGATATCGTAGCCGAGCGAGGCGCGCTCCTCGCCGATCTTGCGGTAGAATTCGAGGACGGCCTCGACATCCTTGCACAGCGTCGTCAGCGGATTGACGGCAAAGCCGGCCTTGCCCATCCACGCCAGCATGCCGTGCTGGGTATCGGCCGGACGCTCGCTCATCTCGCCCCAGGTGTAGGCGAAGAATTTCAGCGGGCGTGACGCGGTGATCGAGACGTCCTTCTGGCGCAGCGAACCCGCCGCCGAATTGCGCGGATTGGCGAACACGGTGTCGTCGGCTTCGGCCTGTTTCTTGTTCAGCTCGAGAAAGTCCTTCTTGAGCATGTAGACTTCGCCGCGCAGTTCGCAGGCCGCCGGAATGTTTCGGCCTTTCAGCGTGTGCGGAACGTCCTTGATGGTGCGGACGTTGGCGGTGACGTCCTCACCGGTAAAACCGTCGCCGCGCGTCGAGGCACGGACCAGTTCGCCGTTTTCGTAGCGCAGCGACAGCGACAGGCCGTCGATCTTCGGCTCGGCGACCAGCGCCGGAATGTGCTCGGCATCGAGCTTGAGAAAGCGGCGGATGCGATCGACGAACTCGGTGACGTCCTCGTCGCTGAAGGCATTGCCGAGGGACAGCATGGGAACGGCGTGCTGCACTTTTGCAAAGCCGCGCGCCGGTGCGGCGCCGACCTTTTGCGTCGGCGAATCCGTCGTCACCAGGTCGGGAAATCTTGCCTCGATCGCTTCCAGCCGCTGGCGCAGCGCATCGTAGGCGGCGTCCGAAACGGTCGGCGCGTCCTTTTGATAGTAGCGCTCGTTGTGCGCCTCGAGCTCCAGCGACAGCCGCATGTGCTCGACCTTGGCCTGGGGCTTGGTGAGCTTGGCGACGTCGGGAAGGGTTTTTGGTTTTGCTGTCCTGGCCATCGGAATTAAATACGACGAAGCAGGCCTGGAGGCAAAGCGCGCAGGGCTCGTGCCCCGGATGCTGCGCAGCGCGAAGCGATGCTGGTCCGGGGCCTACGGCAGCCTGGGTCCCGGCTCTGCGGAGCAGCGCTGCCGGACGATGCTTCGCATCGCCTAGGCTGCGCCGCGTCCGGGACACGAGGGCTAGCTAGCTCGCCGCCTGCAGCAACCGCCTCGCCGCCGCCCTTGCCTCCACGGTGATCTCGGCGCCCGCCAGCATGCGGGCGATTTCCTCGCTGCGGTGGTCGGCGGCGAGTGCGTTGACGCGGGTGGCGACGCGCTTGCCCCTGTCGAGCGCGTCCTTGGAGATCAGCAGATGCTGGCTGGCGCGCGCGGCGACCTGCGGCGCATGCGTCACGGCCATCACCTGAACCCCACCGGCGAGCCGTGCGAGGCGCGAGCCGATGGCGTCCGCCACCGCGCCGCCGACCCCGGTATCGATTTCGTCGAACACCAGCGTCGGCGCAGAGCCGCGGTCGGCCAGCACCACCTTGAGCGCGAGCAGGAAGCGCGACAGTTCGCCGCCGGAGGCGACCTTCATGATCGGTCCCGGCCTGGTGCCCGGATTGGTCTGCACCCAGAACTCGACACGGTCGATGCCCTGCGGGCCCGGCGCGTTGGCGTCGCTCTCGACCTGGGTCATGAACTTGGCACGTTCGAGCTTCAGCGGCGCCAGTTCGGCGTTGACGGCCTTGTTGAGCTTGTCGGCCGATTTGCTGCGGGCCGCGGAGAGTTTTGCCGCCGCCGCGCCGTAGCGCTGGTCGGCCTCGGCGGCAACGGCTTCCAGTTTCTTCAACCGGCTCGCACCGGCGTCGATCAGCGCGACGTCGGAGGCGAACTTGGCGGCCAGCGCCGCCAGCCCGTCGACCGGCGTCGAATATTTGCGCGAGGCGGCGCGCAGCGCGAACAGCCGCTCCTCGATGCGCTCGAGTTCGGCCGGATCGAAGTCAGCCGCGACCAGCGCGGCGTGGAGATGCTGGTCGGCTTCCTCCAGCGCGTTGATCGCGATGTCGATCGCCCGCACCGCCGGCTCGACCAGGCTGGGCGAATTGGCGGCGCGACGTTCGAGACGGCGCACCGCCGCCGCCAGCGCCGGCACCGGCGAATGCGGACCGCCGACCGCCTCCTGCGCCTCGCGCAGGTCGCTGGCGATCTTCTCGCCCTGCATCATGGTGGTGCGGCGCGCGGCCAGCGCGGTTTCCTCGCCATCCTCCGGCTTCAGCGCGCGGAGTTCGTCGGAAGCATGGCGCAGATAGTCCGCTTCACGGGCGGCGCGTTCCATGCTGGCACGGTGCGCGTCGAGCGCGCTGACGGCGGTGCGGCGCGACCTCCCACAGCGTCTCCAGCGCCGTGACCTCCTTCTCCAGCCCGGCAAAGGCGTCGAGCAGTTGCCGGTGCGTCGAGGCGTCCACCAGCGCGCGCTCGTCGTGCTGGCCATGGATCTCCACCAGCGTCGCGCCGACGGCCTTCAGCGTCTGCACGCTGACCGACTGGTCGTTGATGAAGGCACGGGTGCGGCCGTCGGCGAACTGGACGCGGCGAAGGATCAGTTCGCAAGATCCTTGAGAACTCGCATCGTCCAGGCCGTTGCCGGCGAGGATCTTCGTCGCCGGATGCCCGTTCCGGATGTCGAAGGTGGCCGTCACCTGCCCCTGCTCCGCGCCGTGGCGCACCAGCCCGGCGTCGCCGCGGCCGCCAAGCGCCAGCGCGAAGGCGTCGAGCAGGATCGACTTGCCCGCGCCGGTCTCGCCGGTCAGCACCGCAAGGCCACGGGAAAATTCGAGATCGAGGCGTTCGATCAGCACGATGTCACGGATCGACAGACGCGCCAGCATGTGACGGTAATCCCCACTGGTCAGGTTCTGACATCGGCCCCCGCCGGGGAGCCGACTCTGCAGGTGTTAGAATCGACACATCACTAGCAGAGATGGCTTGGGGTAGCGTTTTGTACTATATTTGTTCACGTTATGGACACAAGGTGAATGCTCGCCGCTTGCCAGACTCAGGCCAGGCTGTCAGCCAGACTGTCAGCCCAGACCCATCTTCTTGAAGGCCCTGGAGATATAGGAACCCTTGTTCTCGCTCGGCTCGACGCCGCCCGACTTCACGAGATTATAGGCGTCCTTGTACCACTTGCTGTCCGGGAAATTGTGCCCCAGCACGGCTGCCGCCGTCTGCGCCTCGCCGACGATGCCGATCGCCATATAGGCCTCGGTGAGCCGCGCCAGCGCCTCCTCGACGTGCCGCGTGGTCTGGTAGCGGGTCACGACCGTCTTGAAGCGGTTGATGGCGGCGGTGTAGTCGCGCTTTTCCATGTAGTAGCGGCCGACATCCATTTCCTTGCCGGCGAGCTGGTCGCGCGCGCCTTCGAGCTTGGCCTTGGCGGAGGTCGCGTATTCGGAGGTCGGATATTTGCGAATCACCTCTTCCAGCGCCGCGATCGCCTTTTCGGTGCGGCCCTGGTCGCGCGAGATGTCCGGGATCTGGTCGTAATGCGAGGCCGCGATCAGATATTGCGCGTAGGCCGCATCCGAGCTGCCGGGATGCAGCGTGACGTAACGCGTGGCGGCGCCGATGCAGCTGTCATAGTCGCCCTGATTGTAGAACGAATAGGCCGACATCAGCAGCGATTTGCGCGCCCAGTCCGAATAGGGATGCTGGCGATCGACTTCCTCGAATTTCTTCGACGCCGCCTTGTTATCCTTGCGCTGGTTCATCAGGTACAAGCCCTCATTGTAGAGCTTGTCCGCCGGTTCCTCGTCGAACGTGTCGTCCTTGGCGGTGAATTTGTCCCACAGCGCGCCGGTGCCGCATCCGCTCAAGGGGATCGCGAGCACGATCAGGCCGGCCGCCAGCCGCAGCGACCGTCCGGCCCCGGCGAGGCCGAGGGGCCCGAGTGATTTGCGTGGTTCAAGCGTCATACGCTGTGCCGCCATTAATCTGTGACCTGACGCCTTTGAGACGGTTGATGATCAAGCCCGCTGGCCCATGAACTGCGATCATGGATGCCATATTCCCCGTGCCCAATGCCTGGTACCCAATTCTTCGAGAGCCCGTGGCGCGTGTCCGCAGGTCTCTACTAGCCGAAAAATGGTCCTCGACCAACCGAATACGCAGCCAATTCGCCCGGATTAAGGCGGCTGGACGGCGGTGTTACCAACTGTGGTTATTACGGAAAACGGGCCTGTTCGGTTTCAAGGCCCGGCGCTTTGCATAAAACGAACGTCCGGACGGAAATGAGGACATTTCGAACCGAAAGTCGGACATTTCGCTACGCGAAAGTCAGGACACGTCGGGGCCGTAGGCCGGGGCGATCAGGCCGCCCACCATGCCCGCGCCAGCCTCGGCGTGAGCACGGGACCGGCGGGCCGGTTCGGCCTCGACCACCCGCCAGGCGCTGCGGTCGGCCAGCAGGGCCGTCAGCACGGCGTGGTTCAGCTTGTGGCCGCCACGCACCGAGCGGTAGGCGCCCAGCAGCGGCAAGCCAGCCAGGGTCAGATCGCCAACCGCATCCAGTGCCTTGTGGCGGGCGCATTCATCGGCAAAGCGCAACCCTTCGGCATTGAGCAAACGGTCCTCGTCGAGCACCACGGTATTCTCGAACGAGGCGCCACGCGCAAAGCCGGCGCTCCAGAGCCGCGCGACGTCGTTCATGAAGCCGAACGTGCGGGCGCGGGAAATTTCGCGGCGGAAGCTTTCGGGATTGAGATCGAGCGAGAAATTCTGGCGGCCGATCACGGGATTGGCGAAATCGATCTCGACCTCGACGCGGAACCCGCCGGCGTGCGGGCGCAGCTCGCCAAAACTGTCGCCGATCGCCACCTGCACCGGGCGAAGCACCTGGATGAAACGGCGGGAGGCGGACTGGGTCACGATGCCGGCCTGCTCGATGGCGGCGACGAAGGCGGCCGCGCTGCCGTCCATGATCGGAACTTCGGGGCCATCGACTTCGATGATGGCGTTGTCGACACCCATGCCGCGCAAGGCAGCGAGCACGTGTTCCGCGGTGGAAACCAGCGGGCCTTCATCGTCGCCGAGAACCGTCGCCAAATCGGTGGCGGTGACGGATTTGGCCAGGGCCGGAACTTCGCGGTCGGCCTCATCGAGGCCGGTGCGCACAAAAATAAAGCCTGCATCGACAGGTGCAGGCCCAAGCGTCAGGCTGGCAGGTAAACCGGAATGAACACCAACACCCGTGACGGTGGCTTGCGCCCGAAGCGTGGTTTGCCGGCTGAATTTCATCGATAAGTGCCCACTACCCGACTCACCTGAGACGGGAACCGCGCGTTTGCGTCGATTCGGCCTCTAGGCATCCCCAAGTCACGGCAAACCATAGTCACAGCCCTAAAGCGCGCCAACTCACGCTTGTTTACCGATTGTTACCCCATCTCTGCCGCATTCGCGCCAGTGGGTGACCGAATTCGGTACGGCGGAACGTTCTTTCGCGCCTCATAGATGAACACGAAATGAATAATTAATCATTTAAAATCAGTTGGTTGCTCGGCAATCCGAACCCGGCTTCGTGCATAAGAGAAAGGCCCCGGCTGTTCCAGCCGGGGCCTTTTGCGTCACGACGATTGTAACAAAAGCTCAGTTTGCCTGGCGCCGGAGGAAGGCCGGGATATCAAGATGGTCGTCGCCCTGTGGCGCCGGGGCAACAGGCGCCGGGCGGCCATGGACGTCCAAACCCTGCGGCGCCGGACGCTTTGCGTACTCCGATACCGGGTCGTGATTCGCCATCTGCTGGGCGACGGTGCGCTGGGGCTTGCGCTCGGGCAACGGCGGCAGCGGGGCCATCGCGGGGCCGGAGGCGCGGGCCGCGATCGGCGGCTCGGTCTCCTCGTCGCGGCGGCCGAGGCCGACATTGGCGAGGCGCTGCAGCAGCGACAGCTTGGCCTTCTGGGGATGGTCGTCCTCCGCATCGCCGCGCGCCTGCCGGATCTCGTTCTGGGCCGGCATCGGCAGTTCCTCGAACTTGGGCATCCGCGGGGCGCGGAGCGGCGCCCGTTCAGCCGCCTGCGGAATGAAGGTTTCAGGCGTCGCGGGCTGCTCGGGCTCGATCCGGGCGGCTTCGCCGTGATCCGGGAACAGGCTGGGCTTCTGCGCGATCGGGCGGACGGTGACGTCGCCATAGGACGCCGGCTGGATCGGGGCTGCCGCCGGGGTCTCGACGGCCGCAGCGATCGCGGCGAGCGCCGCACGCTCGACATTGTTGGACGAACGTTGCCCGGCAGTCGGGGCATGCGCGGCAGCAATCGCCTGCGACGCAGGTCCCGGATCGAGCTTCTGGGCGCGTTCGGCCAGCCGCGCATTGTCGGCGCGCAACCGGGCGGTCAGTTCGGCCAGACGGCTGTCGGGCGAGGTCGTGGCGGCAGCGGTGGTGCTCGCCGTGGTCGCGACCGCCGGGGCGGCGGCCGCAGCATTGCGGGCGATCTGCGCCTGCTCGATGCCGGTGGCGACGACGGAGACGCGGATGATGCCGTCGAGGTTTTCGTCGAAGGTGGCGCCGACGATGATGTTGGCATCCTGGTCGACTTCCTCGCGAATCCGGGTGGCGGCTTCGTCGACTTCGAACAGGGTCAGGTCCTTGCCGCCGGTGATCGAGATCAAGAGGCCGCGGGCGCCCTTCATCGATGAATCGTCGATCAGCGGGTTGGCGATCGCAGCTTCGGCCGCGGTCAGCGCGCGCTTATCGCCCGTGGCCTCGCCGGTGCCCATCATCGCCTTGCCCATCTCCTTCATCACCGCCCTCACGTCGGCGAAGTCGAGGTTGATGAGGCCTTCCTTGACCATCAGATCGGTGATGCAGGCGACGCCCGAATAGAGCACCTGGTCGGCCATCGCGAAGGCGTCGGCGAAGGTGGTCTTCTCGTTGGCGACCCGGAACAGGTTCTGGTTCGGGATGATCAAGAGCGTATCGACCACCTTGTGCAGTTCGGCGATGCCGAACTCGGCGGTGCGCATCCGGCGTGCGCCCTCGAAGTGGAACGGCTTGGTCACCACGCCGACGGTGAGGATGCCCATTTCGCGCGCGGTCTTGGCGATGACGGGGGCCGCACCGGTACCGGTGCCGCCGCCCATGCCGGCGGTGACGAACACCATGTTGGCGCCGGTGAGATGGTCGCGAAGCTCGTCGATGACTTCCTGCGCCGCCGCCGCGCCGACATCAGGCTGGGACCCCGCGCCGAGGCCCTGCGTCACCTGCGTGCCCATCTGCACGATGCGCTGCGCCTTCGACATGGTCAGCGCCTGCGCATCGGTGTTGGCGACGACGAAATCGACGCCCTGCAACCCGGCAGTGATCATGTTGTTGACGGCATTGCCGCCTGCTCCACCGACGCCGAAGACGGTAATCCGCGGTTTCAGCTCGCTGATGTCAGGGGGGGTCAGATTGAGTGCCATGGTTGCCTCTCTTACGACGCGCGCGTTGGTTCGCCCCGGCCGACGGCCGCAGGGTTTGGTGAAAATCGTTTGGTCACTGGACCGGTCATCAGAAGCCCTCGCGAAGCCATCGTCCGACCTTTCCGAAATAGCCGTCAGTCCCTGTCCTGAGCTGCCGCGTATGCCGCGGTTCGACGTGTTCCAGATGAGCGTATTGCGGGTAGACCAGCAGGCCGGTCGGCACCGCGAACGAGGCGCTCTTGGCCTCGCTGGGCAGCCGGCCGAAGCCGAGCGGGCGGCCGATCCTGACCGGGCGGTTGAGAATGCGGGTGGCCAGTTCGACCGTGCCGGTCAGCTGGGAGGCCCCGCCGCTCAATACAACCCGCGCCCGCGGCTCTGCCGCAAAGGGGGAATCCGCGAGCCGGTCCCGGACCATTTCAAAAATCTCCTCGGCGCGATGCCGAACGATATTCGCGATCGTGGCGCGTGAGACGATCTGCGGAGCATCGTGCTCCTCCCCTGCGGTCGGAACAGACATCAGCTCGCGCGCGTCAGACCCGCCGGTCAACACGGTCCCGTATAAAGTCTTGATTCGCTCGGCATCCGCAATGCATGCGCCGACGCCGCGTGCAAGATCCATCGTCACGTGCTGGCCGCCGAGGGCAAAGCCTGAGGCATGGACGAAGCGGCCGGCCGAATAGGTCGCGATCGTGGTGGAACCGGCGCCCATTTCGACCACGGCGGCGCCGAGATCGGCCTCGTCGTCGGTCAGCACGGACAGGCCTGCGACATAAGGACTCGCCGCCATGGCCTCGACGTTGAGGTGGCAGCGCTCGACCACCAGCATCAGGTTGCGGGCTACCGTGGCGTCCACCGTCACCACCTGCATGTCGACGCCGAACTGCCGGGCCACCATGCCCCGGGGGTCGCGGATGCCCTTGACGCCGTCCAGCGCGTAGCCGACCGGCAGCGCATGCATCACCGTGCGGCCCTCGCCGGTGGCGTGGCGCATGCCGGTGGAAGTCACCCTGGTAATGTCGTCCGCGGTCACCGCCCCGCCCCTGATATCGGCGGCGGCCTCGACCAGCTGGCCCTGCAGCCGGCCGCCGGAAACCGACAGCAATACTGACTCAACGCGGACCTTGGCCATGCGCTCGGCGAGCGCCACGGCCTGGCGTACCGCCTGCTCGCATTCGGCGAGGTCGATCACGGCGCCGGCCTTGACGCCGCGCGACTGGATCTGGCTGTAGCCGATCAATTCCACCGCGTGGGTACGGCCGCGCAGCGCCTCGCTCGGCGGCGACGGCTTCAGCCGCGCGATCATGCAGGCGATCTTGCTGGTGCCGATATCGAGCGAAGCCACCAGCGCGGTGCGCTTGTGGTCGACGGGCCGCGTCTTCGGGGTCTGGTTGCGATCAAGGCCACTCATGCCGCGTCACCCGGCTTCTTCTTGGTCTTCTTGTCCTTGAACAGTTCTTCACGGGCCTTGGCGGCGTCTTCCGACAATTGCACCGTGAGGCGGTCCGGCAGGCGCATGTCGACGGCGACGATGTCGCGCGAGAATAGCCGGTCCTCCTTGTCGAGCTTGCTCAGCATGGCGAGCGCATTGCCGACGTCGTTCTCCGGCAGGCGAATATCGAGGCCGTCGTTGAGCCGCAAATTCCAGCGCCGCTCGCCGACCAGGATCGCCGCCTTGGTCACGGCGCGAACCTGCGGATAACGATCCAGCAGGGCCAGGAAGTCGCGGGCCTTGCTGTCGGCGCCCTTGCCCACCACCAGCGGGAGCGTCACGAAGCGGCGCGACACGTAGGGCTCCAGCACCGCGCCGTCTTCCGAGATCACGGACAGCCGGCCATCCTGCTGCCACAGCGCGAACGCGGTGCGCTCGACGATGTCGATCTGCAGTTGACCGGGATAGAGCTTCAGGATGGTCGCGTCCGCGATCCACGGATTGGCCTTCAGCCTGTCGCGCACGGTGGCGGCGTCGAGGAACAGCAGCGAGGAGCGGCCGTTGACGCCGCCGATCGCGAGCACCTCGTCCTGGCTCAGATGCTTGCGGCCGTTGATGGCGACCTCGGTGATGCGGAAGCCGGCCGAATTGGCCAGCGCGTTGCGGGTGTCGCTCAGCCCCGCCATGAAGTCGTCGACATGGCCGCCCTTGACGATGCCGAGGCCGGTGCTGCCGAGCAGCATCAGCACGGTCAGCGCGACGCCCGCGCGATTCGGAAGATAGCGTTCGACCAGAACGGATCAGGCGATTCGGCCGCGCGCGATCGTTCACGGGCCGTGCAGGGACGCGGCACGACGGCCCAGCCACTCGCGCAGCAGCACGAGCCGCTCCAATAGCGGCCGCCTTCAGGTCAGCCTGGGGCTCCGGCGATCTCAGCGACCGAGCGGAGCGTCCTGCACCATCCATTGCACGAGCCTGTCCAAGTGTTGTTCCCACAAGCATTTTTTGCGGGTTCGGCCCTGTGATGCCTCGGCCTTGCCGGACCTCGGTGCTGATCGGAAGTCGGAACAGCGCACGCACCGGCAGCCAAGCGCCACGCGCGCCGCCAGCGTTAACCTTCGGACTTACTGGTAAACAAAGTGTAAAACCGGACGGCTACCAACACATTTTGATGCGTCTTTTGAGTAGTTTGCCGGTCAACTGTTAGGATTTTGAAACAATTTTCGTGTTCGGGCCGTGGTTCCCCGGTTAACGGGGCTAAAGGCTTGGCGGTGACGGGTCAAACCCGCTCCCGGCTCCGCCGTTCGGCCAGCGCGATCTGGTCGCGCAGAAAATCCGGAAATTCGATTCCCTGCGCCTTCAGCGCCTTCGGGTAGAGCGATGCGGCGGTCAGGCCGGGCAGCGTGTTGGTTTCCAGGTAGACCAGCCCCTTCGGCGAGACGATGAAGTCGGTCCGCGAGTAGCCACTGCAGGACAACGCCCTGTGCGCCCGCATCGCCTGATCCTGCAGTTGCGCCGTCACTTCAGGCGTGAAGCGCCCCGGGCAGATCTCCTGGGTCGATTTGAGCAAATATTTAGCCGCGTAGTCGAAAGTGCCCTCGCCCGGCACGATCTCGACCGGCGGAAGCGAGATGATGGTGCCGTCCGATTGCTCCAGCACGCCGCAGGTCGCTTCCCCGCCCGCGACGAACGGCTCGATCACATATTCCTCGGTCCGCGCGGCGTTGCGGACCGCGACAAGGTCCTGCTTCGCGTTGACGAAGATCAGGCCGTAGCTCGAACCGTCCCGCGCCGGCTTGGCGATCAGCCTGCCGTATTCCTGCAAACGCCGCGTCGAGATCTTGCAGCGCCACACCGGCCGGGACCGCGACGCCCGCAATCGCCGCAAAGCGTTTCGCCGCGGCCTTGTCGAAGGCGAGGTTCGACGACGCCGAGCCGGAGCCGGTGAAGGGAATGCCGCGAAGTTCGCACATCGCCTGCAATTCGCCGTTCTCGGCCCGGCCGCCATGCAGGCCGAGCACCAGCACGCGATCCTCGGTCCTCGCCTTGTCGAGTGCGGCTTCGAGCGGCAGGCCGCGGGTGCCGGGCTTGAATTCATCCTCGAACGGGCGGGAATGTCCGAGCAGCGCCTTTGAGCTGACCTCATGAACAGTGTCCGCCACGTGCCAGAACCAGAGATCGGCTTCCGGCAACGCGCGATGCAGCGCCTGGGCGCTGGCGACCGAGACGAGGCGCTCTTTATTGGTGCCGCCGAAGAGAATGGTAATCCGCATCAGCCTTGCCCGATTCCGATCCGCTTGATTTCCCAGTGTAGCTCGATTCCAGAATTCGCTTTAACCCGCTCGCGCACGGTTTCACCCAGCGTTTCAATATCATGGCCGGTGGCGTTACCGGTGTTGATGAGGAAATTGCAGTGCATTTCCGAGACCTGGGCGCCGCCGACGCGCAAGCCCCGGCAGCCGGCGGCGTCGATCAGTTTCCAGGCGCTGTTGCCGGGCGGGTTCTTGAAGGTCGATCCTCCGGTCTTTTCGCGAATCGGCTGAGCCGTTTCGCGGTGGGTCTGCACCTCGTTCATCCGCGCACGAATGGTCTCGGCATCCGTGATCTGCCCGCGAAACCGCGCCGAGGTGAAGATGATCGAGGGTCGACACCGCTGTTGCGGTAGACGAACTTCATGTCGGCATTGCCGAAGACGTGCCTGGTGCCGTCGCGGCCGATACCCCTGGCTTCGACCAGCACGTCCTTGGTCTCGCCGCCATTGGCGCCGGCATTCATCCGCAGCGCGCCGCCGATGGTGCCGGGAATGCCGAAGAAGAATTCCATGCCGCCGATATTGGCCGCGGCCGCGGTCTCGGCCACGCGCTTGTCGAGCGCGGCCGCGCCTGCGCTGACGATATCGCCTGAAGCGGACGTCTCGCCGAACGCCCGCGGCGACAGGCGGATCACCACGCCTTCGATGCCGCCGTCGCGCACGATCAGATTGGAGCCGACGCCGACGACATAGACCGGCAAATCCTTCGGAAGATGCTTTAAGAAGTACGCGAGATCATCCTCGTCCGCCGGCGTAAACAGCACCTGCGCCGGCCCGCCGACGCGAAACCACGTCAGCTCCGCCAGCGACTGGTTCGCCAGCAGCCGCCCGCGCAGCTCCGGCATGGCGGCTTTGAGGTCGGGCGTGATGTCGGGAAAGGTCACGGCTAACCCAACGCCTTCAATTCATCCGGCAATGCGTAGGCCCATTGCGTGATGTTGCCGGCGCCCAGGCAGACGACCATGTCGCCGGGGCCCGCAATGCCGCGAACGACTTTTGCCAGTTCGCCTGAATTCGGCAGCGGGATCACCTCGCGGTGGCCATGGGCGCGCAGGCCGAGCACGAAATGATCGCGGTCGATGCCCTCGATCGGCGCCTCGCCGGCCGGATAGACCTCGGCCACAACAACCGCGTCGGCATCGTTGAAGCAGGTGCAAAACTCCTCGAACAGCGATTGCAGCCGGGTATAGCGATGCGGCTGAACGACGGCGACGACCTTGCCGTTGGTCGATTCACGCGCCGCTTTAAGAACGGCTGCTATCTCGACCGGGTGGTGACCGTAATCGTCGATCACGGTGACGCCGTTCCACTCGCCGGTCCGGGTGAAGCGCCGCTTGACGCCGCCGAAACCGGCGATCGCCTTGCGGATCGCCTCGTCGGACATGCCGAGTTCATGCGCCACCGCAATCGCCGCCGTCGCGTTCGAGGCGTTATGCCGTCCCGGGCATCGGCAGCATGAGGTCCGATATCTCGTGCGTGGTGTCGGTCTTGCGGTTGCGGAACACGACCTTGAAGTTGGAGCCGCCGCCGTTTGGCGTCAGGTCGACCAGCCGCACATCGGCCTGCGGGTTTTCGCCGTAGGTGATGATGCGGCGATCCTCGATCTTGCCGACAAGGGTCTGCACCACGGGATGATCGGTGCACATCACGGCAAAGCCATAAAACGGCACGTTCTCGACGAAATTGCGGAACGCTTCCTGGATCGCCTCGAACGTCTTGAAGTGATCGAGGTGTTCGGGATCGATGTTGGTGACGATCACGACATCGGAGGGCAGCTTCAGGAACGTGCCGTCGCTCTCGTCGGCCTCGACCACCATCCAGTCGCCGGCGCCGAGCCGCGCGTTGGAGCCGTAGGCATTGATGATGCCGCCGTTGATCACGGTCGGATCGATGCCGCCGGCGTCGAGCAGCGTCGCCACCATCGTGGTCGTCGTGGTCTTGCCATGGGTGCCGGCAATCGCGACGCAGCTTTTCAGCCGCATCAGTTCGGCGAGCATTTCGGCCCGGCGCACCACCGGAATGCGCTGGGCGCGCGCCGCCATCAGTTCGGGATTGTCGCGCTTGATCGCGGTCGAAACCACGACGACGTCGGCGCCGTCGACATTTTCGGCCTTGTGGCCGACCGAGACTTTGACGCCCTTGTCGCGCAGCCGCGCGACATTGCCGCTTTCGGAGGCGTCCGAGCCCTGCACGGTATAGCCCAGATTGACCAGCACCTCGGCGATGCCGCTCATGCCGATGCCGCCGATCCCGACGAAGTGAATGGGTCCGATCTCGCGCGGCAGTCTCATGGATTTGTCCTTGGCCGTGATCACCCGCGAATGCGGACGATCCAGTATTTCGCGAAGCCGAGGCTCAAATCAGGCGCCGCAGCCTACTGGATGCCCCGCTTTCGCGGGGCATGACAAGCGCTTTTTGGGCCGGCGGGAACGTCAAATTCCGGCCATTTTCATCACCAGATCGGCCAGCCGTTCCGCCGCATCCAGCCGGCCGACGCTGCGGGCCGCCGATGCCATCGCGGTCAGCCGCGCCGGTTCGGCGGCGAGCGCGGAGATTTCCGCCGCCAGCCGGTCTGGCGTGAATTCGTCCTGCGGAATCCGCAAAGCGCCATCCACCTTCGCCAGCACGCCGGCATTGGCGAACTGGTCCTGGTCGATCGCGCCGGGCAGCGGCACCAGGATCGAGGGCCGGCCGATCGCGGCGAGTTCCGCCACCGTGCCGGCGCCGGAGCGCGAGATCACGAGATGGCTCGACGCCAGCCGCGCCGGCAGGTCGGTAAAGAACGGCGCAAGTTCGGCATTGATCCGGCGCCGCTCATAGACCGCACGCACCCGCCCCATGTCTTCCTTGCGCACCTGCTGGGTCAGAACCAGCCGGCTCCACAGCATCGGCTCCAGCTTTTCGATGGCGCCGGGCACGATGTCGCTCATGACCCGCGCGCCCTGGCTGCCGCCGACCACCAGGATCCGCAGCGGCCCGTTCGGCTCGGGCTCTGCAAACGGCACGGCGGCAGCGGTGAGGATCGCGGGCCGCATCGGCGTACCGACGGTCACCGTCTTGCCCGCGAGATCAGGATCGCGATCGAGCACGCCGGGCAGCGAGGTGGCGATGGCATTGACGCGGCGGGACAGAAAGCGATTGGCGCGGCCGAGCACGGCATTGGCGTCGTGAATGATGCCGGGCACGCCGAGCAAGCGCGCCGCCATCAGCGGCGGCAACGTCGGATAGCCGCCGAAGCCGACCACGACGGCAGGTTTCAGCCGCCGTATCAGCCGCGCGGCCACCAGCGTGCCGTGACCCAGCGTGGTGACGGTGCGCAACAGCGCCACCAGCGAGCGGCCGCGCACGGTCTCGCTCGGCACCACGTCGATGTCATCTGACGTGAACAGGCCGCTGTAGTGCAGCGCGCGGGCGTCGGTGACGAGCCGCACACGCAGGCCGCGCCTGATCAGCTCGACGCCGAGCGCTTCGGCCGGAAACAGATGACCGCCGGTGCCGCCGGCGGCCAGGAGAATGAGAGGTGCGTTTTGGTCCATGGCTCCAAATAGCCGACGGCGCGGCATTCGTCACCAAGACGTTACAGACGTCGAACGCCCCGACCTCTCGGCCGGGGCGCGTGACGATATCAGGCCGCCATGGCTTCTCTCATGGCACCGATCCTTGCGTCAGAATGCCCTGCTTGCGCCGCATCCAAGCCGCGGCCGGGTTCCAGGAAAACATCCAGGCCAGGAAATAGAAGCCCATCGCCAGCAAATACAGGAACGAGAATCCGAAATACATCGAGTTGTATTCCATCAACCCGCCAAACAGAGCCCCCATCAGATTGTAGGCAAGTGCGGTGGAGATGTTGATATCGGCCCTCCCGATCAAGGTCGAAAAGACAATGCCCGAAAAGAACAACGGAAGGGTGAGCAGCACACAGCTTGCCGCCAGGTCCGCCCAAGGCGAACCGAGGGTGACCAGGCCGTGGTTACGGGCATAAAAATATCCAACGAGCAGGCTGACCATGAGCCCGAAATAGGCAAGGCCGGTCCGCTGAACGACCTTCCCCTGCACCATCAGATTGGCCAGGAAGGCCATCACCAGAACCAGAATAATGGTCGCGGCGACGACGAACCACGTGCCTCCAAGATGCAGCCCCAATTCGGTGATGGCCTTGGTCTCCACCAGCATGAAGCCGGCGCCGAGAAAGAAGAACGGCACGTAATTGCGTTCGATCGGGCCTTTGAGACCGATGGTCTTGCGCACGAACAGGTGGCTCAGAATCAGCACCATGCCGAGTGCAAACATGTAGCTGACCGGATAGGTGCGCTCGACCATGTAGAAGAACGGCCAGTCATCGGTCGGGATGCTCGCCTCGGGATAGGGTTGCGCGAAATGCTTGGACACGTCGGTGAAGCCGATGGCGGCGAAAGCGTTGACGTCGGGCATGACGACGTCCCGGCCCTTCTGCGCGACGAAGGCCGTGGTGGTGGCCGAGTCGTAGCGCACGCGAACCGCCAGCGGTTTTCCGGCGCCCGGCAACTCCTGGAGAATGTGCGACAGCTTGAACCCGAGCGATTCGTTCGGCAGCGCGAACGCAACGGACATGATGCCGTCCGGCTTGAGCAGCTTGAAGGCTTCTGCAATTCCCTCACGCGTATAGACGTAGGAATCGACGCGCAGGTTGGAGGCGTGACTGATCGCCGTGTGGGAGTCCAGCACGCCATAGATGATCAGATCGTATTTCTGGTCCGCCGTGCGGAAGAAGTTGCGCGCATCGTTGATGCGCAGCGTGACGCGCGGATCGTTATAAGGATGCTCGGGGTGATTCTGCTTGCCGAGATAGGCAATGGCGGGATCGATTTCGATCGCATCGACGTGTGATGCACCCATGCGGAGTGCCGCCGCCACGTCGTTGCCGCTGCCCGCGCCGACAATGGCGACGCGCTCCGGCTTCTTCTTGAAGTTGAACGGGAACTCGTAATACGCCCGAACGTAACGAAGTTCCTCGGATTCATGCGCACGATTGCTTTCCGCCAGGTCGAACACCTTTTGATAGTAGGCGCCTCCCGACAGGAGATTCATCCGCCCGTCCGATTTGGACATGCGCTCCAGCAACTGATACGGAGAATAGATTCGCTGGATATCCTGCTGGACCGGCCACGACAGAACTGCGAGCAGCACGCAGAAGCTGGCGACTCCGACCGGCGAGCGCGTATCGCTCGACAGCACGAAAACCAGCAGGATGCCGCCTGCGACGGTGAACCAGACCGCCGGCGGCAGCCAGAACAAGCTCATCACACACAACGCCACGACGCCGAGGATGCTGCCGACCAGATTGAGGCTGTAGGCCTTCAATGCATCCGTGCTCTGCAGCAACCGGCCGCAAAGCTGGCCGATCGGATAACAGATGCACGCGCACAGCACGAAACTCATCGCCAGCAGCACATAGACTGGCGCACCCTCGTTGAACAGAAACGACAGGCCGACGCCGTCCGGCACGTCGCCGACGGCGGTTTGCTCGTGCATCGGGCTGGCCACAAAGAACCCATTCGCCGCGCCGACATCGTAGCGCAGCAGCGTGATGACGCCCACAAACAGGGTCAGCATCGGCAATACCAATGCCGGGGCGCAGGGCTGCTTGTCCGCAACGGCGTACCCTGCACCCAGGCCCAGGAAGCAGGCCAGCAGGGTAAAATTCTTGAAGAACGAAAACACCGGGAAGACCGACGCCAGCCAGCGGATCATGACCAGCTCGAGGAGCAGGCTGACCATCGTCACCAGCACGATCAATCTGATCTTTTCCTTCGTGCTGGAACTTGCAAATGCCTGTTCGTAGAGGCTGCCCATCAAATCGATTTGACGATCCAGCCGGCCGCGAGCCAGGGGGGATTAACGACGACCAGCAGCACAATCCCGCTCAGCAGGAGGCGAACCGAAAGCGAGAACAGGTCGAGGGCGCCGAATGTCCCCCGCTCCAGCCAGATCCGGAATGTCAGAATGAAATAGGCGAAAAAGAGCGTACCCAGACAAATGCAGAAAAGCCGGACAAGCCTGCGATTGGTCTCCCCGGTTCCGACTTCGCCACCGGCATGATGCGTTCCCATGATCAATCCTCTTCCTGCGCGCTCAGGATTGAGCATGCGGGTAAGTCCGTTTAGGAATTGGATCCGGGTTTTAGAATATTTTATTTAAGATTGTATGCAGACGCTGCGTAGCGCACTTCAAGCGTAGCTGCGCGACACGCCGGCCGCGTTCATCGATTCCACCTCGGTGCGCGGACGCTGCCGGGTCAGCGCCAGCATCATGCCGACGCCATAGGCCAGCGAGATGATCGACGAGCCGCCATAGGAGATGAAGGGCAGCGTCATGCCCTTGGCGGGGATCAGTTGCAGGTTGACCGCCATGTTGATCGCGGCCTGCACGCCGAACAGGATCGCAAGGCCCGAAGCTGCAAAGCGCGCGAACATGTCCTCGCTCGCATAGGCGCGCGTCAGCGTCCGGATCACGACGAAGGCAAACAGCGAGACCAGCGCCAGGCACAGGATGATGCCGAATTCCTCGGCGGCGACCGCGAACACGAAATCGGTATGGCTGTCCGGCAGGCTGCGTTTGGCGATCCCCTCGCCCGGCCCGAGGCCGAACCAGCCGCCGTTCCAGAACGCCTCCATCGCCATGTCGACCTGAAAGGTGTCGCCCGAAGCCGGATTCATGAAGCGCTTGATGCGGCCGGCGACGTGCGGAACGAACAGATAGGCGCTGAACAACCCGGCCGCCGCGGCGCCGGCAAGGCCCGCCACCCAGACCATCCGCATGCCCGCGATGAAGAACAGCGCGCCCCACACCATCAAAATCAGCATGGTCTGGCCGAAATCCGGCTCCATCACCAGAAGCGACACCAGCGTCAGCAACAGCACGATCGCCATCGACGTCGCCGGCATCTCGGGGCGTTTTGTCGATTCCGCGAACAGCCACGCCGCCATCACCACGAAGGCGGGCTTGGCGGATTCGGAGGCCTGGATGTTGACGCCGAGCAGCGTGATCCAGCGCCGCGAGCCCTTCACTTCGGCGCCGAACGCCAGCGTCGCCACGATCAGGATGATGCTCGCCACGAATACCAGCAGTGCGAGACGGCGAATTTGTCTCGGCGAAAGGAACGACACCCCGATCAGCACCATCAGAGACGGCACCAGGAACAGAACGTGCCGGCCGAAGAAGTGGAAGGGATCGAGCCCGATCCGCGTCGCCACCGGCGGACTCGCCGCCAGCGACAGAATGACCCCGCCCAGCATCAGCGCCATGATCGCGCCAAGCAGCAGCTTGTCGACGGTCCACCACCAGTCCGAAAACGGCGTGCGTTGATCACGGGCAAGCATGGGCGTCCCCAAATGGCAGAGGTAACGTCCATTGGTGGCGGAGGATGGTTTACGAGGGGTTAATGAATTGCAGATGATTTGAGGCGTGTGGGAGGTTTTCTTGTTCGTACGAACCGAGACGGTACGCCGCCAAAGGCTAGGGTCAAAACGCCGTCCGACGTACATGAGAACTGCGTGCGTTCAACGTGTGGCGCGGAGGGTTGGTCCGTGATGAGCGTCGATCCCTCGACTTGATACCGAAGAATGATGATCTCATCCGTATCTTCCCCACGAATTGTGTAAATCAGTCCGCCGCTGTAATCGAACTCAAGCACGACGTTTCCCCAGCGCTCGAACGCTTGCGCATCTGTCTCATCCACCACCCACGTGCCCACCAGATCCATGCACATTCCCCACAAAACTTTGGCCCTTGACGTCAGAGTATTGTCACCACAGCAGCCACGTAAATTCCCAAGGTTAGACTACTTCATCCTTGTCTCAGCCGCGATCAGCTCCTCGTCCATCCGCGGTCGTGATCGTCAGCCGCACCTGTTCGCCGACGCCGGCGGCAGGCATCGCCGCAGAAATACGATTGCCGTTTTTCGGGTCGGCCTGCACGGTCTCGTTGAACACTACCGCATCGCCGCGCTTCAGCGTGACGCGCAATGGCGTGGCCGGCTCGATGCTGAAGAACTGAAGGTTTACGCCCGATGCCGTGGCCGAGAAATTGATCAAAATATTCTCGTTCGCAGCGGTCACGTTGCTCATGCCGACGGTCGGGCTGTAGGTTTCCGGAATGGAGATCTCGCCATGCGCGGGCAGTTGGGCGGGGTGGAAAAACTGGTCCGAAACGCCGGCCCACAGTTCGACGTAAGGCTGCGCCTCGCTCGGCTCCTTGCGCGCGTCGGCCTGGTTGGTGAAGGACGGAAATCCCCATGTCCACATCTTCAAACCGCGCGTGAGCCTGTTGTCGGCGATGCGGATGATCCCCTCTTCATTGTCGTGGTTGATCACGCCCCAGAAATTGCCGCCCTGCATGTCGGGCGCCGCATAGGCGATGCCCATCGTCGGCCAGTTCTTGAAGTAGCGCAGTTTTTCGAAACGGCTGCCCGCACCCGTGCGTTCGTCGCCATCAGCCAGATGGGCCCAGTAGCGCGGCGTGGTGTAGGCCTCGATCGGCGCGATGATTTCGGCGCCGCCGGTCGTCTTTGGGGTTGTTCGGGTCCGATCCCGGCGCCAGCGTCGTGCACGTCCAGTATTCGTAATCGATCGCCTTGGCTTGCGGATTCCTCAGCACCACGCGCGCGTCGAGCGCGGCGCGATCGGCTTTCAGCGTCACATAGTACGTCGCTTCGATGCCGGTCGCGCCCTTGAAGAACCGGCCCGGCGCGGCGGGATAGGCGACATCGTCCTTGAACGACATCGACACCGTTACTTCGCCGGCAGTCTCCTTCACGACCTTAAAGTCCCACGGCTTCGACCATGCCCTGCCGTGCTCGGGATCGGGGAAGGTCGGGAAGATGCCGCCATACACCATCAGCCAGTCGTAATAGAAATTGCCGGCGTTCATGCCAAAGGGCACGCCGACCTCGGTGCGGTAGAGTTGCTCACGGCCGGTCGGCTTGTAGATCATGGAAAGAATGCGCCCGCCGAATTCGGGCACGAGCGTGACCTTCAGATAGCGGTTCTCCAGCACGTGGGCCTTGAACGTGCGGTCGACGATGGTGTTCTTGTCGAACGATCCGCTGACGAAACCGTTCTGCGCATCGGTCGCGTATTTGACCGTGCTCCACGAGATCGTCGACTCGGTGAGCGTTACATTGTCGGAGGCCAGCGCAGCCGCGCCCGTGACAGCATGAAGCGCAATGCGGCAAAACGAAGAGCTCGCACGTAAGGGAACATAAACCGCCATTGCGATGCTCTCGAATGAGTAGGACGTAGGGTGGAGCCCTTCGCGAAACCCATCAATCTCTTCGGCAGCGGGCGATGGGTTTCGCTTTCGCTCTACCCATCCTACGCGATCCGCATCGTCAAACCACCGGCTTGACACCCGGGATGGCCGTCACCAGATCGCGGAACTTTGCGCCGCGGATTTCGAAATTGCGGTACTGGTCGAACGAGGCGCAGGCGGGCGACAGCAGCACGATCGCTTCGGCGAGCCCTGCGGCTTCCGCGTCACGGGCGGCGTTGGCCACCGCCACATCCAGCGTTTCGGAAATCTCGTGCGGCACGCGTTCGCCCAATGTGCCGGCAAATTCCGGCGCGGCCTCGCCGATCAGGTAGGCCTTTCGGATACGCGGAAAATATTCGGCGAGACCGGTGATGCCGCCCTGCTTCGGTTTTCCCCCGGCGATCCAGAAGATATCGGCAAAGGACGACAGCGCATGCGCGGCGGCGTCGGCATTGGTGCCCTTGGAATCGTTGACGAACAGCACGTTGCCGCGGCGGCCGACCTGCTCCATGCGGTGCGCGAGACCGGGAAAGCTGCGCAGGCCGTTTTGCAAAACTTCGGGCGAGATGCCCATGGCGAGCGTGCATGCGGCGGCGCAGGCCGCGTTCTGCGCATTGTGCAGTCCGCGCAGCGAGCCGATGCCGCCCAGCCTTGCGATTTCGGTGCGCGCGCCGCCATCAGCCTGCACGATGGTCTCGCGCTCGACATAGACGCCGTCGGGCAGCGGATACTTCACGGAGATTCGCACCACGCGCTTCCCCGCCCGATCGAGCCGGTCGGCGATGTTGCGGCACCAGCCATCGTCGACGCCGACAATGGAGGTTCCGTTCGGCTGCACGCCGGCCACCAGCCGCGCCTTCACGGCCGCATAGTTTTCCAGTGTGCCGTGACGGTCGATATGGTCCTCGCTGACATTGAGCAAAATGCCGACGGACGGATCGAGCGATGGCGCCAGGTCGATCTGGTAGGACGACATCTCGACCACATGCACGCGGCCCATCCGCGGCGGCTCCAGCGACAGGATCGCGGTGCCGATATTGCCGCCCATCTGGGTGTCGTAGCCGGCGACCTTCATCAGATGCGCGATCAGCGCTGTCGTCGTCGACTTGCCGTTGGTGCCGGTGATGGCGACGAACGGCGCGTCCGGCGCGTGACGCCGCCGCTCGCGGCAGAACAGTTCGATATCGCCGATCACCTCGCAGCCGGCCTGCCGGGCCATCAGCACCGACCAATGCGGCGTCGGATGCGTCAGCGGCGCGCCGGGGGTGAGGATCAGCGCCGCGAAATTCGCCCACGATACCGTGCGCAGATCGGCGGTGGTGAACCCGGCCTGCACCGCCTTGGCGACATTCTCGGTGCTGTCGTCGCCCGCGATCACTTCCGCGCCGCCGGCTTTCAGCGCATGGCAACTCGCAAGGCCGGAGCCGCCGAGGCCGAAAACGGCGACGGTCTTGCCCGCGAAGGAGGTGACGGGGATCATGGCGCGCGGCTCACCGCAGCTTCAGCGTGGAGAGGCCGGCGAGTGCCAGCATCACCGAAATGATCCAGAACCGGATCACGATCTGCGGCTCGGTCCAGCCCTTCTGCTCGAAATGATGGTGCAGCGGCGCCATCCGGAACACGCGCTTGCCGGTCAGCTTGAACGAGACGACCTGCACGATCACGGATACCGCTTCGAGCACGAACAGGCCACCGATCACCGCCAGCACGATCTCGTGCTTCACGGCCACCGCGGTCGCGCCCAGCATGCCGCCGAGTGCGAGCGAACCGGTGTCGCCCATGAAGATCGAGGCTGGCGGCGCGTTGAACCAGAGGAATCCGAGTCCGGCACCGAGCACCGCGCCACACAACACCGCAAGTTCACCGGTGCCGGCGACGTATCTGATCTGCAGATAGTCGGAGAACACGGCGTTGCCGGTCAGATAGGCGATCATGCCGAAGCTGGCGGCGGCGATCATGACCGGCACGATCGCGAGGCCGTCGAGGCCGTCGGTCAGGTTCACCGCATTGCCGGCGCCGACGATGACGAACGCGCCGAACAGCACGAAGAACCAGCCGAAATTGATCACGATTTCCTTCAGGAAGGGAATTGCGAGCGACGTCGAGGTCGCGTCGCGGCCGAGCCGCACCAGCGCGTAGCAGGCGGCGAGCGCGATCACGCCCTCGATCAGGAGCCGCAGCTTGCCGGCAAAGCCGCTATGGCTCTGTTTCGTCACCTTCAGATAATCGTCGTAGAAGCCGACGAAGCCGAAGCCGAGCGTCACCGCCAGCACGATCCAGACATAGGGGTTGAGCGGATTGGCCCACAGCAGCGTGGAGACCACGAGGCCGGAGAGGATCATCAGCCCGCCCATCGTCGGCGTGCCCTTCTTGGAGATCAGATGCGATGCCGGGCCGTCGGTGCGGATCGGCTGGCCCTTGCCCTGCCGCAACCGCAGGTGATCGATGATCCAGGGCCCGAACAGGAAGACGAACAGCGCGCCCGTCACCATCGCGCCGCCGGTGCGGAAGGTGATGTAGCGAAACACGTTGAAGGCGCCGCGAAAGATGCCAAAACCGGGAACGGTGTTGGAAAGCTCGATCAGCCAGTAAAACATTCAGTTCGGCCCTATCACGCGGCTTGGTTGCGCCGTCTTTGGCGGGAAGCGCGCCGGCAACGCGTTCGTTCCGGTGACGCCTTGATAATCGTTTTCATCCTCAAACCAAGCAAATCTTGGCTATGCACGGGGTATTGACGAATTGCCACCGGCGGACACAACAGCCGTCAAGTGCGGCCAGTTTACGCCTTTGCCTGCAGGGCGGCCACTAGCCTGGGCACAAACTTGTTCACCCAGAACATCTTTTTGCTGCCCTTGACGACCACCACGTCCCCGTCCCGCAGCAATGCGGCGATTTGTTGGGGATCGAGCGTGGCCGGGTCGGCATGCCAGCCGAGCGCCCGCTCCGCCGGCACGAGGTCGTAGAGATGGCGCATCAGCGGGCCGACGCAGTAGATGGCGTCGATGCCCGGCAGGTCACCAGCGAGTTTCTCGTGATAGGCGGGCGCATCATCGCCCAATTCCAGCATGTCGCCGAGGATCGCGACGCGCCGGCCGGCCTTCACCGGCCGCGCCTTCAGGCTGCCGAGCGCTGCCACCATGCTGGCCGGATTGCCGTTAAAGCTGTCGTCGATCACGGTGACACCGTGGGCCGCCTGCTCGACGCCGCGGCCGGTCATGATGCCGACATGGTCGAGTTCTTTGGCCAGCGCCGCGGGCTCGAGCCCGGCGGCGTGGATCGACGCCAGCGCGGCCAGCGCGTTCTGCAGGCGATGCGGCGCACCGGGCGTCAGGCCGAACTCGACCCGCTTGCCATTCACATCGACGGCGACATGCCAGCTCTCGCCCTCGGCACGATGCTCCAATTCGCGTACCGCGGATCCCGCGCCGAAACGAACGACCTTGCCGTTCCATTCCGGCGCCGAGACATCATCAGGCAGCACCAGACACGCCGTCTTGGGGGAGGCCTTGCGCGATGCTCACCTTCTCGCGCCGGATCGCCTCCAGGCTGCCGAGCTTTTCCAGATGCACCGGCTGCACGTTCACGACCAGCGCAACGGTCGGCTTCGTCAGTTCGCTCAGCCGCGCGATCTCGCCGGTCTGGTTCATGCCCATTTCGACGACCCACACGCTCGCCGCGGGGCTGGCGTTGCACAGCGTCAGCGGCACGCCCCAGAAATTATTGAAGCTGCTCGGGCTGGCATAGGCGGCTGGATAGGCGGCGAGGAATTCCTTGGTGCTGGTTTTGCCGGCGCTGCCGGTCAGGCCGATCACCGGACCGTTGAATCGCGCCCGCGCCGCGCGCGCCAAAGCCCACAAGCCGTCGATCAGCGTGTCCTTGACCACCAGTTGCGGAACGCTGACGCCATCGATCCGGTGCGGAACGATCATCGCGACCGCGCCGGCCGCTTGCGCCTTGTCGGCAAATTCCCAGCCGTCGCGCGCGCTGGCGAAACTGGAGATGAAGCCGCCGCTCGGCGTGCCGCTCAGCGCCACGAACAGGCATCCCGGCTTCACCAGGCGGCTGTCCTGCGTGACGAAATCGATCGGCGTGTCCGGGAATTTATCCGACAGCCCGAGCGCGCGTGCGACTTCGGCAATGGTCCATAGATGGCGTCGTGCTCATGCCACCCTCGCTGCGAGCGCGGCGGCCACCGCCTCGTGATCGCTGAACGGCAACACCTTGTCGCCGACGATCTGACCGGTCTCGTGCCCCTTGCCGGCGATCAGCAAGCGCATCGCCCGGCTGCAGCGCCGATATTCCGGCGCGGATCGCCTCGGCGCGATCGCCGATATCGCTGGCGCCCTTTGCTTCGGCCAGGATCGCAGCGCGGATTGCGGCCGGATTTTCGCTGCGCGGGTTATCGTCGGTGACGATCACATTGATCGGAATTCTCGGCCGCGATCGCGCCCATGATCGGACGCTTGCCGGCATCGCGGTCGCCGCCAGCGCCGAAGATGACGACGAGCTTGCGTTTCGCGTAAGGCCGCAGCGCCTGCAGCGCCTTCGCCAGCGCGTCCGGCTTGTGGGCGTAGTCGACGAAGATCGGCGCGCCATTGTACTCGCCGACCCGCTCCAGCCGCCCCTTGGCGCCTTCGAGATGTTCGAGCGTCGCAAGCACCGCGGCCGGCTCACTGCCGGTGCCGATCGCGAGCCCGGCGGCGACCAGCGCGTTCTCGATCTGGAATTCGCCGACCAGCGGCAGCTTGATCATGTGCGTGCGCCCGCGATGTTCGAGCGTCAGCTTTTGCGCAAAGCCCTCGACCGCGGCTTCGACCAGACGAATGCCCTCGCCTGCGCCATCCCCGTTGCGGCCGACGGTGATGATCCGCAAGCCCCGCGCACGCGCCGCCTCGATCACCTGCGGCGAGCAATCATGATCGGCCGAGATCACCGCTGCGCCGCCTGGCGGAACGAGATCGCGGAACAGCCGCAACTTGGCGGCAAGGTAATGCGCCTCGTCCGGATGATAGTCCATGTGGTCGCGCGTGAGATTGGTAAAGCCGCCGGCGGCGATGCGCACGCCGTCGAGGCGGAACTGGTCGAGCCCGTGCGAGGACGCCTCGAAGGCAAGATGCGTGACACCGTCACCGGTGATTTCGTCGAGCTGCCTGTGAAGCGCGATCGGATCCGGCGTCGTCAGCGAGCCGTAGACCGTGCGCGTCGGCGAAACCAGCCCGATGGTGCCGATGCTCGCCGAGGCATGACCGAGCCGTTCCCAGATCTGACGCGTGAACGCGGCCACCGACGTTTTGCCGCTGGTGCCCGGTCACCGCCGCAATCGTCGCAGGCTGGCGCGGAAAAAAACGGGCCGCCGCCAGCGCCAGCGCGCGCCGCGGATTTGGCGTTACGACGAAGGGTACGCGCAGGCCGTTGGCGCATGGTCGCCGGCTACCGCTACCGCGCCCGAGCTGATGGCAGCATCGACAAAGCGAGAGCCATCGGTCTTGCTGCCGGCGAGCGCAAAGAACAGGTCGCCCGGCTTCACCGCGCGGCTGTCGACGGCAAGGCCCTTTCACATCGACAGCTTCCGCCTGCGGATCGATCGCAGCGTCATCGCTGAAGAGGTCGCGAAGTTTCATCGTGTTCCAGTCCGGCCGGCGCAGCTTGGCGCGCGTGATATGAGCCTTACTGGGTTGTCCTCGATGTCGCAAGAATAAGGCGATCGGACGGCGGCAGATCGAAGCGCGGCTCGATGCCGAGCAGCGGCCCGATGCGGGCGATGATCTTGCCGCCGGCCGGCACCGTGTTCCAGCCCGAGGTGATGAAGCCGTGGGTTTCCGGCAGCGCCTTCGGCTCGTCCAGCATGACCAGCAGCTGATATTGCGGGTTGTCGGCCGGGATGATCGCGGTGAAGGAGTTGAGCACCTGCTTCTTGGAATAGCGGCCGTTGACGACCTTTTCCGAGGTGCCGGTCTTGCCGCCGATATAGTAGCCCTTCACGTCGGCCTTCTTGGCGGTGCCGATCTCGGCATTCAGCCGCATCAGATAGCGCATCTTGTCGGACGTTTCGGTTCGGAGCACACGCTTGCCGATCGCCCTCGCCTCTTCTTCCGACCGCTTGAGGAAGGTCGGCGGAATCAAAAGACCGCCATTGATGCAGGCGTTGATGCCCATCACGGCCTGCAGCGGCGCCACCGCGATGCCGTGACCGAACGACGCCGTGATGGTGTTCAGTTCGGTCCAGCGCTTCGGCACGATCGGCGACGCGCTTTCGGGCAGTTCGGTGCGCAGCCGGTCCATCTGGCCGAGCTTCTTCAGGAACGCCTTGTGCGCCTCGACGCCCTGCGCCAGCGCGATCTTGGCCGCGCCGACGTTCGAGGAGAAGGTGAACACTTCCGCCAGCGTGATGTTGCGGCCGACCGGGTGGGTGTCGTGAATGGTGAACTTGCCGAATTTTAGCGCGCCGCGTCCATCATAGAGCGTGTTGAGGGTGGCCTTGCCGGAATCCAGCGCCATCGCCAGCGTCAGCGCCTTGAAGGTCGAGCCCATCTCGAACACGCCGGTGGTCAGGCGGTTGATGCGGTCGGGATCGTGCGCTTCCTTCGGGTTGTTCGGATCGAAATCCGGCAGCGACACCAGCGCCACGATCTCGCCGGTCCGGACGTTGGAGACGAGGCCGGATGCCGCCTTGGCCTTGTATTTCTCTTTCGCCTTCAACAATTCGTCGCGCAGCGCGTGTTCGACGCGCAGGTCGATCGATAGTTCCACCGGACGCTGCAGGCGATCGGTGGCGAAGCCGGCGCGGTGCAGATCGGCCAGACCGTTATTGTCCAGCCACTTCTCCATCCCGGCGATGCCCTGGTTGTCGATGTTGACGAGGCCGATCAGATGCGCGACGGCGGCGCCGGTCGGATAGACCCGCTTGTTCTCGCGCAGGAAGCCGATGCCGGGAATGCCGAGCTTGTGGATGTCGCGCTGCTGCTTCGGCGTGATCTCGCGTTTCAGCCAGACAAAGCCCTTGCGCCCCGACAGCCGCGTGCGCGCCTCCGCCTCGTCGAGGTCCGGAAGTGCTGCGGTCAACAATTCGATCGCCTCGTCCTTGTCGATGATGCGCCGGGGCTCGCCGAACAGGCTCGGCGCCTTGACGTCGGTGGCGAGCACCTCGCCGTTGCGGTCGACGATATCGGGCCGCGCGGTGGCGATCGCGTCCTGCGAACCGGCGCGGCGGGCGCCATGGCTGTCGGCGCCGACCGCAAACATCACGAGACGTCCGGCCAGCACCGCATAGACGGCGGCGAACAGCAGGATGGCCAGTCCGACCCGGGCCCGGGCCTTCTCGGCGCGATCGACGTTGCGCCCGTAGAGCAGGCTGCGGATCAGCCGCTGCCGCCACGGCTCGGCCGGCCGCTCGATATTGCTGCGCGTCCGGCCGGTCATCGCTGATCTCCCGGCGCGGGCACGGACCCGGTGGTGGGCGGCACGTCGGCGGCGGCCTCGATGGTGTTGATCATCGCGCCGATCGGATCGGGCGCGCCGGGCCGTGCAAAGGCCGGCGGCCGTTCCGGCAGGTTCTTCAACTGATCGTATTGCGTGGCGGTGAGCGGCTGCAGTTTGAGATGGCGTTCGGCGAGCCCCTGCAGCCGCAACGGCGCATCGAGCTTGGCCCATTCGGCGCGCAAGCGCAGCGATGGCGTCGCGCTGCTCGCGGATCTCGGCGTTGAGCCGCAGCACGCGCTCGACGCGCGCCGTCGAATTCCATCTTGATGCGGTAGACATAGGCGGCCGCGAAAATCAGCGCGCCGATCACGAGGAGGTGGATGATCCGCACGGCTCAGCCTCCCCGCATCACGTCGGCGAGAACGGGCCAGGCCGGCAAACGATCGGCAGCGTGCGCCGGCGCCGAGGTACGCTCGGCGGCGCGCAGCTTTGCGGAGCGCGCGCGCGGATTGGCGTTGACTTCGGCATCGCCAGGCGTCACGGGACGCTTGGTCAGGATCTGAAAACTCGGCGCCGCCTGCGCCAGTTCGGGCAAGTGCCGCGATCCGCCGCCGGTCTTGCCGCGCGCGTTGAAGAAATCCTTGACGATGCGGTCTTCCAGCGAATGGAACGAGACCACCACCAGCCGCCCGCCCGGCTTCAGCACGCGCTCGGCCGCCGTCAGCGCCAGATGCAGTTCGTCGAGCTCCGCGTTGACGAAAATCCGCAAGCCCTGGAACGTGCGCGTCGCCGGATGGATCTCGTTCGGCTTCGAGCGCACCACCTTGCCGACGATATCGGCCAGCGCCTGGGTCGTCGTGATCGGCGCTTCCTTGCGCGCCGCCACGATGGCGCGCGCCACGGCGCGGGAATAGCGCTCTTCGCCGAAGATATAGATGATGTTGGCGAGATCGGCCTCGGAGGCTTTTGCCACCACATCCGCCGCCGTCGGCCCGTCATGGCCCATGCGCATGTCGAGCGGGCCGCCGAGCCGGAACGAGAAGCCACGCTCGGCCTGGTCGAGCTGCATCGAGGAGACGCCGACGTCCATCACGACGCCGTCCACTTCGGCCATTCCTTCCGCCGCGCAGACGTCCGCGAGGTTGGAGAACCGGTCCTCGACCAGGGTCAGCCGGCCCTCGGACTGCTCGACCAGATCGAAGCCGCCGGCCACCGCGGAGCGGTCGCGGTCGATGCCGATGACCCGGGTTCCCGCGACAGTGAGGATCGCGCGGCTGTAGCCGCCGGCGCCGAACGTCGCGTCGACATAGGTGCCGCCGTCATGGGGAGCGAGCATCTCGACCGCTTCGCGGCCGAGCACGGGGATATGACGCGGCGCAGCCGGGCTCATGCGCCGTCCCCCGGCGCATCGCAGCCTGCCAATTGAAAGATGGACGCGAACGGGCCCATTGCGCCTCAAATCTCTCCGCTTCGCCGGGCTTTTCCGGCCCGAAAGCCGCGAACAGGCACGATCGCCGTCTCTGGCCCGGCCCCGCGCCCCCTCATTTCCAGACGGAATTTGCTGGGCTGCCATGGCATTTCGAGCGCGAAAGAGGGCTTCGGCCGTTCCCAACCCGGTTCGGCTCTTCACCACTTAGTAACGGCACTTAGCGTTAAGAAAGCGTTGATGATCGGCTTCGGGTTTACTAGGGCTTGCTGCCCGTTGAAATCCGGTGATGCGCGCCACACACACCCGATCGAAATGCGGGGTGGAACCCGGCGGCCGCATTGCGCCGGCGCAAGGTAAACGAATAGTAAAAGGTATTATCGCTCGAACACGGTATTGCCGCCCTCCCGCCCGGTTTAAGTTTGAAAAATGACTTCTGGTTCGTTCGCATCTGCTGATATTGATTCGAAGCGTCAACGCGCCCTTCTCGTGGCCAGGGCCAACGCCGACATGAAGACCTTCACTCCGGATTCCTCGATCGCGTCCGACGTCATTGCGTCGCCGAATCACGGCGACCGCAACAAGGGCCGCGTCGCGGACATGATCCTGCTGCACTACACCGGCATGCCCGATGTGGAGGGCGCGATCGCCCGGCTCTGCACCCCCGGCACCGACGTATCGGCACATTATATCGTGCTGGAAGACGGCCGCATCGTGCAATGCGTGCCGGAAGCCAAGCGCGCCTGGCATGCCGGCGTGTCTTCCTGGGCCGGCGAGGACGACATCAATTCCTGCTCGATCGGGATCGAGATCATCAATCGCGGCCATGACTGGGGCTATCCGGATTTCCCGCTGCGCCAGATCGCCGCCGTGATCGCGCTGTGCCGCGGCATCATGCTCCGCCGCAAGGTGCCCTCGCATCGCGTGCTCGCGCATTCCGACGTCGCGCCCGCGCGCAAGAAGGATCCCGGCGAAAAATTTCCGTGGCATTCGCTGGCCAATTCCGGCGTCGGCCACTGGGTGCAGCCGGCGCCGATCGTGCGCGGCGAAACGCT
This sequence comes from uncultured Alphaproteobacteria bacterium, assembly GCA_963783115.1. GTDB lineage: Bacteria > Pseudomonadota > Alphaproteobacteria > Rhizobiales > Xanthobacteraceae > Bradyrhizobium. Next base: position 314,922 of record CAWAMK010000018.1, read on the forward strand.
CAAGCTCGGCAACATCAGCCAGGACGTCGCCGGCCTGCAGAAGGCGCTGGCCAAATACGGCTACAGCATCCCGACCCACGGCAAGTTCGACGGCCCGACCATGGAAGTGGTCACCGCGTTCCAGCGCCACTTCCGCCCCGCGCGCGTCGACGGCATCGCCGATCACTCGACCATCAGCACGCTGCACGCGCTGCTGGCGAGCCTGCCGGCGGATGCGTTGAATACGGTGGTCGCGGCGACGTAGCCGCTTCCGGCCGGACGTATTGCGGTCGCGATGGCGACCGGACGACGCGTCAGTTGATTTCGCTCAATGGCGGACGGGGATTTTTCGGCGACAAGCCACGAACGGCTTGAGCACGGAATCCGACGATGTCATTTGAGCGCGTCATGCGATGGGCGCTGGTCACGATCGCGATCGCAGGACTGGCCGCCGGGATCATCGCCACGCTCGCCGGCCGGCCGGCGTTCGCCGATCTCTGCTGGACGCTCGCAACGCTGCCCGTGATCGCGGGGCTGGCGGTCTCGATGGCGCGCGACCTGCTCGCCGGGCGGCTCGGCGTCGATGCCATCGCGCTGGTGTCGATGAGTTCGGCGATCGCACTCGGCCAGCCGCTGGCCGGCGCCGTCGTCGCGCTGATGTATTCCGGCGGCAACGTGCTCGAGGTGATCGCGGTTGCCCGCGCCGAGCGTGACCTGCGCTCGCTGGTCGATCGCGCGCCGCGGGAGGCGCATCGTCTTGCCGAAGGCCGCGTCGAGGACGTGCCGATATCCGCCGTCGCCATCGGCGACCGGTTGCTGGTGCACGCGGGTGAAGTCGTGCCTGTCGACGGCGTCGTCAACGCGCACGCTGCCGCGGTCGACGAATCGGCACTCACGGGCGAGCCGATACCGGTCGCCAAGGCGCGCGGCGCCGCCATCTTTTCCGGCTCGCTGAACGCGGGCGAGACCTTTGAGATGTCGGTATCCGCGCTCGCGGGCGAGAGCACCTATGCCGGCATCGTGCGGCTGGTGACCGCGGCGCAGACCGCCAAGGCGCCGTTCGTGCGGCTGGCCGACCGTTATGCGCTGATCTTCCTGCCCGTCACCCTGGCGCTCGCGCTCGTTGCCTGGCTGATCTCGGGCGATCTGCTCCGCAGCCTCGCCGTGCTGGTGGCGGCGACACCCTGCCCGCTCATCCTCGCGGCCCCCGTCGCCTTCATCGCCGGCGTGGCGCAAGCCGCCCGGCGCGGCATTCTGGTCAAGGGCGGCGGGCCGCTGGAGGCGCTGGCGCGCGCGCATACCGTGCTGTTCGACAAGACCGGGACGTTGACGGTCGGCGGCGCGCGGCTGCTCTCCGTCGAAGCGGCGCCGGGCGAGAACGCCGACGAGATATTGATGCTCGGCGCCTCGCTGGAGCAGGCGTCGCACCACGTGATCGCCAACGCCATCGTTCAGGCCGCGACCGGACGCGGCTTGAAGCTCGAACTGCCCGAACGCGTCAGGGAGTCCATGGGCTCGGGGCTGGAGGGCATGATCGGAGGACGCCACGTAATCGCCGGCGCGCGCGAGATGGTATTTACCGGCGAACGCGTCGATGATTGGGCCACGCGGGCGATCCGGCGCGCTTCATGGCGATCGGCGCTGATCGTCTTCGTCGCGATCGACGGACGGCCGGCCGGCGCATTGCTGCTGGCCGACGAACTGCGCGCCGACACGCCGCGGGCGATCCGCCTGCTGCGCGAGGCCGGCATCGCCCGCATCCTGATGGTCACCGGCGACCGCGCCGCCGCCGCGCAGGCGATCGGCGCCGCGCTCGATCTCGACGGCGTGCTCGCCGAACGCGTTCCCTCCGACAAGGTCGACGCGGTGCGCTCCGAGCAGCGGCTCCATCCCACCATCATGGTCGGCGACGGCATCAACGATGCGCCGGCGCTGGCCTCGGCCGATGTCGGCATCGCCCTCGGCGCGCGCGGCGCCAGCGCCTCCTCCGAAGCCGCCGACGTGGTCATTCTCGCCGACCGCCTCGACCGGGTCGGCGAGGCGATCGCGATCGCGCGGCGGGCGCGCTACATCGCCGTCCAGAGCATCGTCGTCGGCATGGGACTTTCGATGCTGGCCATGCTGGCCGCGGCGCTCGGCTGGCTGATGCCGGTGCCGGCCGCGATCCTTCAGGAGCTGATCGACGTGGCGGTGATCCTCAATGCGTTGCGCGCGCTCAAGCCGGGCGGCCTGCGCAGCGGCCGGACCATGACCGTCGAGGCGGGCCGCGAGCTGCATCACAACCATCTCGCGCTGCTCGCCGATCTCGACCGGCTGCGGTCGATCGTCGACGCGCTCGACGATGCCGTCTCCGAGCGCGCCGCCGCGCTGATCGCCGAGGCGAACCTGCTGGTTCAGGACAAGGTGGTCGCGCATGAGCGCGACGACGAAGGCCATGTCTATCCCCAGCTCGCCAAAATGCTGCTGGAAGCCCATGGGCTGTCGGCGATGAGCCGGGCGCATCGCGAAATACTGCATCTGGCCCGGCTGCTCGACCGCGTCGCGCACGAGCTGCCATCGGAGAATGTCGACCGCTATCTCATTCGCGACGCGCAGCGGCTGATCGAGGCGATCGAGACCCTGGTCCGCCTGCACACCGCGCAGGAGGAAGACATCTACGAGGCCGTCGCCGCGCATTGACTGGAGCGATCCGGGGTTCCAGAGGCCATGCAAGTCCCCTCCCGGCGGGGCCCAAAAGCAAAATATCGAAAACAACCCCATGCAAAGTAGGATTACCCCGGCCTCGCGCCGCCTACCCAGCGCCATCGAGCGCCGCCATGCGCCGGGCATAAAGCCGCCGCAACGGCTCCAGCTGCGTCGCCGCGGTCGCCTGCAGATATGCCGCCCGCGCGGCGTCGCGCCGGCCGAGACGGCGCAACAGATCGGCGCGCACCGCCGGCAGCAGCTCGTATCCCTTCAGCCCGCCGCGCGCCTCCAGCGCATCGATCAGGTCGAGCGCCCGCGCCGGGCCGTCGACCATCGATACCGCGGCGGCGTGGTTCAGTTCGATCACCGGCGACGGGCTGATCCGCAGCAGCACTTCATAGAGGCCGGCGATCTGGCGCCAGTCGGTTTCCTCGTAACTCGCCGCGCGGGCATGCAGCGCGGCGATGGCCGCCTGCACCGCATAGGATTGCGGCCGGCCCGGCATCTGCAGCGCCTCTTCGACGAGACGCAGACCTTCCGCGATCTGCCCGCGATCCCACAGCGTGCGGTCCTGCGCCTCCAGCAGCACGATGTCGCCGCCCGCGGTCTCGCGCCCGGCGCGGCGCGAATCGTGCAGCAGCATCAGGGCCAGCAGCCCCTTGATCTCGCCGCGTCCGGGCATCAGCGCATCGAGCAGCCGCGCCAGCCGGATCGCTTCGCGCGCGAGATCCGGCCGCATCAGGTCGTCGCCCGACGTCGCCGACATAGCCTTCGGTGAACACGAGATAGATCACGGCGAGCACGCCGCGCAGCCGCGGCTCCAGCGCATCGCGCTCCGGCACCTCGTAGGGAATGCCGGCGAGACGGATCTTCTGCTTGGCCCGCAACAGCCGCTGCGCCATCGCGTCCTCGCTGGCGAGAAAGGCGCGCGCGACCTGCGCGGTCGTCAGCCCGCACACCGTGCGCAGCGTCAGCGCGACCTGCACCTCGGCGGCAAAGGACGGATGGCAGCAGGTGAAGATCAGCCGCAGCATGTCGTCGTCGAGCGCGTTGTCCGCGTCCTCGTCCGGCGCGGACGCGTTGAGCAGGATTTCGCGCGTCAGTTCCTGCTGCTTGCTGCGAAACGTGATGTTGCGTCTGACGCGATCGATCGCCTTGTTGCGTCCGACATTGACCAGCCATGCCCGCGGATTGGACGGCAGGCCGTCACCGGGCCAGCGCGCCAGCGCCACCGCGAAGGCATCCTGCAAGGCATCCTCGGCGAGATCGAAATCGCCGACGAGGCGGATCAGGGTCGCCAGCGCCCTGCCCGCCTCGTCGCGAAATATTTTTTCGACCTCAACCGGGGTCATGCGGACACGCCGCCCTCAATCATAAACCATGACCGGCCGCACCTCGATCGAACCGTTCCTGGCGCTCGGGAATGCGCGCGGCGATCGCCAGCGCGGTATCGAGATCCTTGGCCTCGACCAGGTAATAGCCGGCAAGCTGCTCGCGCGTCTCCGCGAACGGACCGTCCGTCGTCAGCGTCTTGCCGTCGCGGACCCGCACCGTGGTCGCCGTCGTGGTCGGCTGCAGGCCGTCGCCGGCCTTGAAATGGCCGCTCTGGATGATGGACTGGGTGAACGCGCCGTATTCCGCCGACATTTCCTTCCGCGCCGCTGCGTCCATTTTGCCGAATTCGGCCTCGCTCCGATAGATCATCAACAGATACTGCATGTCGAAACTCCTTCTGATCGGCTGGATCGCCGACATCCAGTCGAACGGGATCGAGCGCAAAACGACATTTTCAGGATAATTTATTTTGAGGGCCGGCGGGTGCCGATATCGGCTTGACGCAGCGGCCTCAAGCCCCCATCACAAGGCCGTCAGTCGGCCGGACGGCCGCTCCCGCTATGGTCGAAAGGCTGCGGGGGAGGAAAGTCCGGGCTCCATCGACATACGGTGCCGGATAACGTCCGGCGGGGGCGACCCCAGGGAAAGTGCCACAGAGAACGAACCGCCCGCCTTCGCCCTTCGGGGTTTCGGCGCGGTAAGGGTGAAAAGGTGCGGTAAGAGCGCACCGCGTATCCGGCAACGGAAACGGCATGGCAAACCACACCGGGAGCAAAACCGAATAGGGACGGCAACGCGGTAAGTTCGCTTTCGGGTGATAACACCGCAGGGCGATGTCAGGCTCGCCGTCCGGGTAGGTTGCTCGAGGCCATGTGCAAACATGGTCCCAGAGGAATGGCCGTCACGTATCGCTTGCGCAAGTGAGCGGTGCCCTACAGAACCCGGCTTACAGGCTGGCTGATATTTTTGCGAAAGCGTTTTCGAAGAAAACGCGTCTTGCTGAAATGAGGGGTTCGGCGCAAACACGCCGGACCCCTCGCCATTTGTCGCGTGGTCCTGTAGCCCGGATGGAGCGCAGCGCAATCCGGGATTCTATCTTTCATTCGAAAAGTCCCGGATTGCGCTGCGCTCCATCCGGGCTACGGGCTACGCTGCGATCTTCTGCAGCAACGCCATCAGCGCTTCCGGCGCGGTGACGTTCGGCGAATGGCTGGCATCGATCTCGTAATAGCTCCAGGCCGGATTGTCCTTTGTCATTTTGGAGAACCGCCCGAACGTGTCGGCCGGCGTGATGCGCGTGGCGTAGATGTAGCTGCGCGGCAGGGTCAGCGGGCCGCCCTGCAGCTTGATCGGGGTCTCGAAGCATTTGATCGGCATGTCGACGCGACGGGCGCTGAGCCATTCGAGGTCGGCGGCCGAGCGTATCTGGCGGCGTCGGATTCGGCGGCACGCGCCAGCCGTCGCCGCTCTTCGGCAAGCTCCTGCATCCGCGGCCGCGCCACCTCGTTCAGATCGAGCAGCGACTGGCCGTCCTCCGGCACGAAGGCGTCGACATAGATCAGCTGCCTGACCTTGTCGCGCGCGCGGTCGGCGACGCCGGTCGCGACCATGCCGCCGTAGCTGTGGCCGACCAGCACGATGTCGCGCAGATCCTCGTACTTGATGACGTTGAGCATGTCCTCGATATGCGAGCTCGAGATCGATGCCGGGATGCGGCCAGATGCACCCGCTCGCCGAGGCCGGTGTAGCTCGGGGTGACCAGCCGATGCCCGGCCGCCTGCATCAGCGGATGCATCTTCTTCCACGCCCAGCCTGCGGACCAGGCGCCGTGACAGACGAGGAAGGTTTTCGAAGAGGCGCTCATGGGCTGTTTCCTGAAGTTATTGTTGAAGGCTTGGATTGCGATAGTACCCGTCCAAAGCGTCGTGTAAACGACGCGGCAAGATCAACATCGTCCCGGAATGACGGGGGAATTAAAGAGTGGACCTATCCACCTACGCGGTTCTGCTCGCCGGCGCGCTCGCCGGCGGCTTCGTCTCCGGACTCGCCGGTTTCGGCACGGCGCTGATGGCGCTGGGCATATGGCTTTACATCCTGCCGCCGGCGGTGGCCGTGCCGCTGGTTCTGATCTGCTCGGTCAGTTCGCAGCTCTCGACCTTGCCCGCGATGTGGAAGCTGCTCGACTTCAAGCTGGCGCTGCCGTTCGTGGCCGGCGGACTGCTCGGCATGCCGATCGGCGCGCTATTGGTCGCGCGCGCCGATCCGCAGAACTTTCAAGCTCAGCGTCGGCGTGATGCTGCTGGTGTTTCCGACCGCGCTGTTCTTCATCCGCAGGCCGATGGCGTTTCGCTTCGGCGGCCGTATCGCCGATGCCTGCGTCGGATTTGCCGGCGGCATCCTCGGCGGCCTGGCCGGGCTGTCCGGCCCGCTGCCGACGCTGTGGGCCAGCATCCGCGGCTGGACCAAGGACCAGCGCCGCGGCGTCTTCCAGATTTTCAACGGCACCGTGCTCGGCGCCGCGCTGATCCTGCAGAGCGCCACCGGCTTCGTGAAGCTGAACGTCCTGTTCCTGGCGCTGCTCGCGATGCCCGGCACGCTGATCGGCGCCCGCCTCGGCATGCGGACCTACCACGCCCTGAACGACCGAAACTTTTACGACGTCGTGCTGGCGCTGCTGTTCATGTCGGGGCTCGGATTGGTGTGGAGCAGCATTGCTCCGAGATAGCCGCGCATGGCCGCCATGTGCTCCGAGTAGATTGCTGTACGCTGGCCTGCAAAGCGGCTAACCAGTCGCGCCATGTCCTCCCCTGCTTCACGCGAGCGTCTCGGCCTGCTGCTGGGCTTCATCGGCATGGTGATCTTCGGCGGCACGCTGCCGGCGACGCGGCTCGCGGTCTCGCAGATCGATCCGGTCGCACTGACCGCCCTGCGCACCGCGATCGCCGGGCTGTGCTCGCTGGCGCTGCTTCTGGTGCTGCGCCGCCCGCTGCCGCCGCGCGCGCTGTGGCCGCAACTGGTCATCGCGATGCTCTGCGTCGCAGTCGTGTTTCCGCTGTTGATGTCGATGGGGATGCAGCGGGTCGATGCCTCCCACGGCGGCGTGGTGCTCGGCGTGTTGCCGATCGCGACCGCGCTCGCCGCCGTTGCCGTCGCCCATGAGCGGCCGCGGCCCTTGTTCTGGATCGCGTCCGTCGCCGGCGCCGCGCTGGTGATCGCGTTTTCCCTGCGCCAGGGCGGCGGCACGTTCTCGACCGGCGACTTGCTGCTGTTCGGCGCGGTCGCGGTATCGGCAATCGGCTACACGTTCTCCGGCCGGCTCACCGCGCACATGCCCGGCTGGGAGGTCATCAGCTGGATCCTCGTGATCGGCCTGCCGCTGTCGATCCCCGCGGCGGTTCTGACCATGCCGCACGACGTCAGGCCAGATCGGGCTCAAGCCGTGGCTCGGGCTGCTCTATGTCGCGCTGTTCTCGCAGTGGATCGGATTCTTCGCCTGGAATGCCGGCATGGCGATGGGCGGTATCGCGCGGGTGTCGCAGGTCCAGCTGTTGCAGCCCTTCGTCACCTTTGCGCTCGCCGCCCTGTTCAACGACGAGACCATCACGCTGCAGATCCTGCTGTTCGCCGCCGCCGTGGTGGTGACGGTCGCGATCTCGACGCGCACCCGCGCCAAGGCTGCGCCGTCCAAAGCCGCGCCCCCGCAGACCGATCGCGAACCGCCTCAGCTGGCCGCTTCCTGATCGATCAGAACCGGGTGGTCGGCCACCAGTTCCGTCCGCATCTTTTCCGACTGGATGGCGCGGAGCAGCACTCTCGCGGTTTTCAGATGATCCACCCGCACGCACAGCCGGATGACCTGGCTCACTGAAACGTCACGCATCGAATTGTCGGAGATTTGCATCGCGATCTCGAGCGCGCGCTTAATGGCGGCCTGGTACCGCTCGGCGTCGGCGGCTTGCTTTTTCTCGATATCGCGTCCGCCGGCCGCCACCAGCCTTTCCGCGATCGTCGCGGCGGAAGCGCAGATGTCGCGGATCCTGTGCGCCGCATCGATATCGCCCAACGGTTGATCGTCGGCGACTTCCCAGACGTCAGGCTGCTTTTCCTTGTCAAACCAGCGCATGGCGCAAGCCCTCTCCGGCATGGGAAGCATATTCCCACACCGAGCAGGACCGCAAGAACGCGCCTCACTCCGCCGCGGAGATGCGGCCGAACTCGGTCGCCTGCAGCTCGAACAGCCCGCGATAGACGCCTCCGGGGCGCGCCGTCAGGCCTGCGTGGGTGCCCTGCTCGACGATCTCGCCGCGGTCGAACACCAGGATGCGATCGAGGCTGCGCACCGTCGACAGCCGGTGCGCGATCACGATCGAGGTGCGCCCTTTCATCAGCCGTTCCATCGCCTGCTGGATCAGGCCTTCCGATTCCGAATCGAGGCTCGAGGTCGCCTCGTCCAGGATCAGCACCGGCGCGTCCGCCAGGAAGGCGCGTGCCAGCGCAACACGCTGCCGCTCGCCGCCCGACAGCTTGACGCCGCGTTCGCCGACCAGCGTGCCGTAGCCTTTCGGCAGCCGCAGGATGAAGTCGTGCGCGTTGGCAAGCCGCGCCGCCTGCTCGACCGCCGCCATGCTGGCGCCCGGCCGCCCGTAGGCGATGTTTTCCGCCAGCGTGCGGTGAAACAGGATCGGCTCCTGCTGCACGATCGCGATCTGGCTGCGCAGCGAATGCTGCGTCGCCTTCGCGATGTCCTGACCGTCGATCAGGATTTTTCCGCCACTGACGTCGTACAGCCGCTGCACCAGCTTGACGAAGGTGGTCTTGCCGGAGCCGGAACGGCCGACCAGGCCGACGCGCTCGCCGGCGCGGATCTCCACCGACAGGCCGTCATACAGCGGCGCGCGATGGCCGCCGTAATGGAACGTCACGGCGTCGAACACGATGCGGCCGCCCTGGATGTCGATCGGCTTGGCATCGGGCGCATCGGCAATGCCGATCGGCTCGGCATGGATCGCGACCAGCTCCTCCATGTCGTTGACCGAGCGCTGCAGATTGTTGATGTGCATGCCGACGTCGCGCAGATAGGCGTGGATGATGTAGTAGCTGGTCAGCACATAGGTGACGTCGCCCGGCGTGGCGCGGCCGGCGATCCACAGCAGGATCGCGCCGCCGATCACGGATCCGCGAAAGCACAACAGCACCGCGAGCTGCGCCGTCGAGGTGTAGTTGTAGCGGTACCACGTCCGCCGCACCCGCGTGCGCCAGCGGCCGATGACGCCGGCCAGCCGCGCGTCCTCGCGCGCTTCCGCGCCGAAGGATTTCACCACCGCGTTGCAGGTCAAGGCATCCGCCAGCGTGCCGCCGACCTTGGTGTCCCAGGCGTTGGAGACGCGCGCGGCCGGCGCGATGTAGTTCATCGAGAACGCCAGCGTCATCGAGACATAGATCACCGTGCCGACCGCGATCACCGCGCCGAGCACCGGCCAGTGCAGCCCGAGCAGGATCATCGAGCCCAGCAGCACCAGCAGCGACGGCGCCAGCGCCATCAGGATGGTGTCGTTGAGCAGGTCGAGCGCCCACATGCCGCGCGTGACCTTGCGCACGGTCGAGCCGGCAAACGAGTTGGCGTGCCAGTCGGTCGAGAAGCGCTGCACGCGCGCAAAGGCGTCGCGCGACACGTCGGACATCGTCTTCAGCGTGAACGGCACGATCGCCTGCAGGCCGGTCAGCCGCAGGATCATCGACACCAGGCCGAGCGCCACGATGCCGCCGAAGGCTGCGAACGCGGCCTGCCGCGCCGCCGGGTCCGACGTGCCCAGCGTCAGCGCATCGACCAGGCGGCCGGAGAAGATCGGCATGAACAGGTCGGCCGCGGTCGCGCCCAGCAGGCCGCCGGCAACGACGGCGGCGCGGCCGGGCTGTTGCAGCCAGTGGCGGAACACGAACGGGATCACCACGCGTATCGCCGCGGGTCTTTTGTCCTTGAGAGCGGTCATGGCGTCATCCGGCTGCGCTTGCGCGCACACGCCGGCTCCATCTGAAGTGACGCGCGGTGGCCTCAGGGCCGAACGCAAGCGTCGTTGAAAAATATCGTTAAGTCGTTGGGAAGCTTTGGAGATCGGGCGTCAGACCCGATCAGGGCCGGCGGTGATCGCGCTCAGTGACGCGATCGAAAAACCAGCACGGCATCGGACGCGAGGGTGCGATCTGCGAATACATCGAAATCATGCAAATCTCCCCGGTTCGAGCGACAATGCGCTGCTTATAAATGCATCAAGGATGATTTGCAACATGACAAGGGCGTGATGTGTGCGGCAAGCTTCCCGCATGTCGCTTCGCTCATGGCGGGCTACGACAGCATCTCCGCCTCAATGCGCGTCGCCGCCGAGCACTGCGGCGGACGGCTTTTTCAGAACCATCACGAGCAAAGTGAGGACGAAATAGAACACGGTCAGCATGAAGAAGGCGTCGCCATAGCCCATCACCACGGCCTGGCGGTGCACGATCTGCGACAATTGCTTCATCGCCATCAGCGCGGCGTCGCCCATGCCCTGCATTTTCTGGGTGAACATGTTGAGCGTCTCGACCGCGGTGGCGTTGCCCCAGTTGATGCGGTCGTGCAGGCGCGAGATGTGGTGGTCGGTGCGCTCGTTCAGCACCTGGTTGATGACGGCCAGGCCCACCGCGCCGCCGAGATTGCGCGTCAGGTTGAACAGGCCGGAGGCGTTCTTCACCCGCTCCGGGGCCAGCGTGCCGAGCGCGATCGTGTTGGTCGGCACCATCGCCAGCATCATGCCGGCGCCGCGCAGGATCTGCGGCAGCAGCAGTTCGTAGAAATCATACTCCTTGGTGATCCACGTCATCTGGTAGGAGCCGAGCGCGAACAGCACCAGGCCGAGCGCGATCAGATAACGCATGTCGTATTTCGCCATCAGCCGCCCCACGATCGGCGCGGTGAAAAACATCGCGACGCCCGAGACGAACATGGTTTCGCCGATCATCAGCGGGCTATAGCCGCGCACTTCGGCGAGGTAACGCGGATACATGTAGGTGAGGCCGTAAAGCCCGATGCCGACACAGAACGAGATCAGGCAGCCGACGGCGAAATTGCGGTCGGTGAAGGTCCTGAGGTCGACGATCGGTTCCCGCACGCTGAGCACGCGCCAGAAGAAAGCGATCGCCGAAACCACGCAGATCGCCGCACAGACCGCGACCGTGGTGTCTTCCAGCCATTGCGACTGCGGCCCCTCTTCCAGCACATATTCGAGCGTGCCGAGGAAGCCGGCCATGAACAGCCAGCCCCCACCAGTCGAAATGCTCGAGCAGCGCGAAGTTCGGCTTGTCGAAATCGCACAGCATCCACACGCCGATGGTGATGCCGATGCCGGGGACGATGTTGATGAAGAACAGCCAGTGCCACGACATCAAGTCGGTGATGTAGCCGCCGACCGTCGGCCCGATGGTCGGCGCCAGCGTCGCGACCAGCCCGATGATCGGACCGACGATATGGAATTTCGAGCGCGGGAACACCGTGTAGGCGGAGGCGAACACCGTGGGAATCATGCCGGCGCCCAGAAATCCCTGCAGCGCGCGCCAAAAAATCATCTGCTCGATCGTCGAGGCGAAGCCGCAGAACAGGCTCGCGACCGTGAAGCCGGAGGCGGAGATCGCAAACAGCAAACGCGTGCCGAACGCGCGCGACAGGAATCCGGACAGCGGGATCGCGATCACTTCGGCGATCAGGTACGACGTCTGCACCCACGACACTTCGCTGGAGCTGGCCGAAAGCCCGGCCTGGATCTGCTGCAGCGATGCCGAGACGACCTGGATGTCCAGGATCGACATGAACATCCCGAACACCATGATGAGGAAGCAGAACAGCCGTCGCGGCGGGATGTGGTCCGCCGCGGTGTTCGTCGTCGAAGGGGTAACGGCGTCAGCCATGGTGAACCCGGAACGCGCGCCGGACTTTTGCCCGGCGCTTTAAGAACGACTACTTCGGTTGAACCGTGCCGGGCGCATCGAGGTCGGCCTCGCTGTCGGCGTCGGCCGCGCCCTCGCGGGTGTCGACGGTGGCATAGACCGACATGCCGGCGCGCAGCAGGTTCTGCTTGGCGACTTCCTTCGGCACGCGAATGCGGACCGGCAGCCGCTGCACGATCTTGGTGAAATTGCCGGTCGCGTTGTCGGGCGGCAGCAGCGTGAATACCGAGCCTGCCGCCGGCGAAATGCTGTCGACGACGCCGGCGAACTTGCGATGGCCGTAGGCATCGACCGAGATGGTGACGGGCTGGCCGGGGCGGATGCGCTTGAGCTGGGTTTCCTTGTAGTTGGCGTCGATGAAGACGTCGTTGAGCGGCACCACATTGGCGAGCCGCTGCCCGGCCTGGATGAAATCGCCTGAATTGACGAGGCGGTTGGAGAAGGTGCCGTCGACCGGCGCGCGCACCGAGGTGAAGTCGAGGTCGCGCTCCGCCTTGGCCAACTGGCTCTGCAATTCCACAAGTTGCGCGCGCGCCTCGGCCTGCTGCGCCTTCGTCACTTCGACATTGTCGCGCGCGGCATCAAAGGCCGCCTGCGCCGACTTCACCGCGGCAACGCCCTGATCGCGGCTGGCTTCGGAAACCTCGAAGGTGGCGCGCGATGCAAAACCCTTGGTGCTCAGCGCCTGCTGCCGTTCGAAGTCGAGACCGGCGCGCTTCAGCGCCGCGTCCGCGGAGGCGAGCTGCGCCTTGGCCTGCTCGGCAGCACTTTCCAGCGCCGTGACCTGGCGGCCGATGCGATCGATCGTGGCCTGCTGGGTCGCGATCCTGCTCCGCGCGGCGTCCACGGCGATGCGATAGTCGCCGTCGTCGATCCGGAAAATCACGTCGCCGGCGCGAACCAGCGAATTGTCGCGGGGCAGGATCGCCGCGACATGGCCCGCTACCCGGGCGCCGAGCGTGGTGTTGTTGGCCCGAACATAGGCATCGTCGGTCGAAATGTAGAAACGCCCGACCAGAACGAAATAGGCGCCGTAACCGATCGCGGCCAGCGCGAGCAATCCGAATACGCCGATCATGATGAATTTGCGCTTGCCCGGTTTCGCCGCCGCGACGTCGGCTGCCGGCGATGCGGCGGGCCGCTCGGCGCCGTGCGACTCTGCCGGGCGGCGCCTGGTCTCTTCCGCGACATGCGTGCGCAACTGGTCAGCGAGTTGCGCGCTGACCTCATTGGCCGCCTCGTCCTGCGCCGTTTCCGATCCGCCGCGAATGATGCGTGCGGCCTGATCTCTCGCTGCGGCCATAACGGCCTCCCCAAAATAACTCAATGCACCTGAGGCCAGACAAAGCCGGGACAAAAACCGGCGGAATTGGCGTGCCCGATATCAAAAGTATCATTGACCGAACGGTTCGGTCAAGCTATATTGATGCCACAATAGACCATACCGCGAAAAAAGCTCCCCGCCGCATCGTGGGTCGAATTCTCGACCGAGAAGATAAACCAATGGTTGCATCAACACCAAACACGCTTCATCCCTTTGGCGAGGAAGACAGTTCGAAGCGCCGGCAGATTCTGGACGGCGCGCGCAAGGTGTTCATGGATCTGGGCTTTGACGGCGCCAGCATGAACGAGATCGCCCGCGCCGCCGGCGTTTCCAAGGGCACGCTCTACGTCTACTTCGCGGACAAGAGCCGGCTTTTCGAAGCCATGGTCGAGGACGAAGCGCTCGCAAAGGCCAAGATCACCTACAATCTCGATCCCGGGCGCGATGTCGAAACCACGCTGCGGGAGTTCGGCCGGGCCTATATCGGTTCGATGTGCCGGCCAGGCGGCGGATCGTCGATCCGCACGGTGATGGCGATCGCCGAACGGATGCCGGAGGTCGGACGCCGGTTCTACGAGAACGTGCTGGCGAAATCGATCAACAGTCTTGCCGACTATCTGCAGGCGCATGTCGGGCCGAAGGATCTGTCGATCGACGACTGCGAGCTTGCAGCAGCGCAGTTCATGCAGATGTGCCAGGCGACGCTGTTCCTGCCCTTCGTGTTTCAGGCCGAGCCGGCGCCATCGGCGGAGCGCATCGCGCGCGTGGTCGAAAGCGCGACGCGGCTGTTTCTGCAGACGTACCGGGCGAAGCCGTAACGCCAATTCCCCTTTCCGAGTGCGCGACGATCCGCAATGAGTCGCGCCTGTCTGAGCGCGGCCAATGGGCCACGCTGTCTGGAACCAACCCCGCGATGGATAGTTGCTCCGCGCGGGAGATTTGGAAATGCGATCTGTGAGATCCACTTTGCTATGGCTGACCGGCTTTCCCCTGCCGGTCATCCTCATGGTCGCGCTGCTGCTTCATCCCTCCTGAGCTTCTGTCTTGGCGCTTGCGGCCTCTGCGCGGGAAGCGCAGATTTTGGCGCCATGACGCGCCTCGCCTTCATCCTAGCTCTACTCTTCACCGCACCCTGGGAGGAAGCGGAGATCGTTGACGTGAAGGATCGCGGCGCGGTCGATCTCAGGCCGTTCAACTGCCAGGACGTCACCCGCAGCAGCGTCATCAGCCGGGTCTGCTACGACGCCGAAAGCCGCCGCATGCTGGTGCAGCGGCACGCGGTCTATCGGCAATATTGCGATCTGCCGAAACACACGGTCGATGCGTTTCTGGGCGCGCCCTCGATGGGACGGTTTTTCAAGGCGAACATCGAAGGCGTCGATGGCAGCGCTTACGTCTGCCGGACGGATGGAGCGCCGTTCAATCAGTGACATCGCACCTCATGATTGCCGCACGGTGCGATTTCACTCTCTGTTCGCAAAACCGTTATTTGACATTTCGTTCCATTTTGTCAAAATCGTCAAATGGGCCCACGCACCCGTATTCTCGATGCCGCGATGCTGGTATTCCGCCGGCAGGGTTTTCGGCGCTCGTCGATCGAGCAGGCCGCGGATGCCGCAGGGCTGACGCGGCAGGCGCTCTACCATCACTTCAAATCCAAGGAAGAATTGTTCCGCGCCGTCATCGAACGGCTGCATGAGGATGCGCTCGCCGCCGAAATCGCCGCCGCCGGCGCCGCCGAGAAGGCCGGCGGCAGCCTTGCCGACATCCTCGTGGCGTCGGTCACCGCCAAGCTTGGCCAACTGGCGGCTTCGCTCGACGGCTCGCCCCATGTCGAAGAACTGTTCTCCGAACATCTCGTGCAGGCGCGCGACCTTTATCAGAAGTACACTGCCGCCTATGCGGAGCTGGTCGCCACGACGATCGCGCGGGTCTGCCGCAAGCAGGGCCTCGTCCTCAATGCCGGCATGACGCCGCGCGATCTGGCGCGCTGCGTCGAGATGGCGGTCAACGGGACGAAATCCGCTTATCCCGCGATGCAGCCGGCCGATGCCTTTCTGAAAGACCTCGAAATCATGCTGCGCACGCTGATCGCGGGCGCCGTGCGTCCGGCGGCGAAGTTGCGCGCCGAAAAGCCAAAGCCTGCAAAGAAAGTTTCCCGAACCACCGCCCGCAGAACAGGAGATCGCAGATGAGCACGATGACGATCAACGGCAAGCTCGCTCCCCTCCCCGACGATCCCGATGCGCTGCTGGTCGACGTCGTGCGCGACGCGCTCGCTCTCACCGGCACAAAACTCGTCTGCGGGGCCGGCGTCTGCGGCGCCTGCACCGTGCTGGTCGACGGCGAGCCCGTGGTGAGCTGTCTGATGCCGGCGCGAGCTGCGGCGAATACGAACGTGACGACGGTCGAAGGTATCGGCGCGGCAAGACTGCATCCGGTGCAGCAAGGCCTTCATGGCGCACGACGCCCTGCAATGCGGCTTCTGCACGCCGGGCTTCATCGTCGAGGCAGCAGCGTTTCATGATCGTTGGCGTGCCGCCAAAGGAACGGCGGTGCCGTCGCGCGAGGAAATCGGCGCGGCGCTGTCGGGACACCTCTGCCGCTGCGGCGCCTATGACGGCATTTTCCGCGCCGTGGCGGATGCCTGCGCCGGCCGCTTCGACGGCGGCGATATCTTGCCGCCGCGCATGGAAGCGCGCGACAAGGTGACGGGATCGGCGAAATACACCGTCGACATCCGCCATGACGGCCAGCTCGAAGGCGTGATCCTGCGCTCGCCGTTCGCGCATGCGCGGATCGGTGAACTCGATCTGGCGCGGCGCGCGCGATGCCGGGCGTGAGTGCCGCGATCTCGCTGCTCGGCGACGACCGCATCGTGCGCTATGTCGGCGAACCCATTGCCGCCGTCGCGGCCACGGATCGCAAGGCCGCGCAGGCCGCCATCGCCACGATCAAACTCAACAGCGAACGCCTGCCGTCGGCGATCGGGCTCGACGAAGCGCGCAAGGCCGATGCGCCCGTCGTGTTCGAAAAAGCCGCGCGCAAGAAGGCCGGCAACGTCTCCGAGGGCGGCGGTTCGCCGGCATCCTGGAAAGGCAATATCCGCGGGCCGTCGGCGGCGTTCTCCAAGAAGCCGAAGCAGGTGCGGAGCTGGGTCGAGGGCGCGCGCGCGGCGAACAATCCGCTGCTGGTCGAGGGCACCTTCCGCACCGGCACGCAACAGCACGCCTGCCTCGAGCCGCACGCGGCGGTCGCCCGTTTCGACGGTGATCGCCTCACCGTGCACGTGTCGACGCAGTCGGTATTTCACGTGATGGAGCTGATCGCCAAACGCTACAAGCTCGGCCACGACAAGGTGCGCGTGATCGCCGATCATGTCGGCGGCGGATTTGGCTCGAAGGGAACGCTTGGCGTTGAGACGACCACGGCGATCGAACTGGCACGCGAGGCCAAGGCGCCGGTCAGGGTCGCCTATGACCGGCATGAGGAACTTTCAGTGACCGGCTATCGCCCGGCGACAGAAGTAAAGATCGCACTGCTGCCGTCCGAACAGGGCGAGCTGAAAGCGCTTTCGCTGACCGCCTGGGCCGATACGGGGGCCGCGACCAATTCGACCATCGCCGCGCTGGCGCGGCTGATCTATCCGGCGGAAGCCAAAGAACTCGCCGATTTCGACGTCATCAGCAATTTGCCGGCCGGCGCGCCCTTCCGCGGACCCGGCGGGCCGCCGATGGCTTTTGCGCTGGAGCAGGCGATCGACGAAGCGGCGCTGCGCATGAGCGTCGATCCGATCGCGCTGCGCAAGCGCTGGGATCCCGATCCGAACCGGCAGCGGCTGTACGATTGGGCATCGGGCCTGGAGGTCTGGCGCAACCGCAAACCGATCGCCGCACAGAACGGCCGTTATCGCCGCGGCGTCGGCGTCGCCACCGGCTACTGGCTTTATCTGTGGCAGCCCGGTTCGAAGGTGGAAGTGGCGGTCAAGGGCGGCCGCCTGATCGCCAGCACCGCGACGCAGGATATCGGCACCGGCACGCGCATCGGTGATCGCCAATACGGTCGCGGAAGCGTTCGGGCTGGAGCCGCACGAGATCGAGGTCAGGATCGGCGATTCAAACCTGCCGGAAGGACCGGGCTCGGGCGGCAGCCGGGTCACGGCCTCGGTGATCCCGCCGACGCTGCTGGCGATCGAGCAGCTGAAGGCGTCGATCCAGCAGCACGCCAAACGGCAGCCGGTCCCCGGCTCCAACGCGCCGTGGCGCGAACTGCTCGCGGCCTCGCCCGACCTCAGCGCTGCCGGCGTGCGCCCGGAAGATTCCAGGCCGACCGCGCCGGGCGTGCAGTCGCCGCTGAAGCAGGTCGGCTTCATGGGCATGATTTTCGGCTGGATGATGCGGTGGATGTCCAACCTCGCGATCGGCGCCGGCGTGCCGAGTTCGGTACAGATCATCGAAGTCGAGGTCGATACCTGGCTCGGCCATGTGCGCGTCGTCAACGTTCACACCGGCATTGCGATCGGCAAGGTCGCAGCGCCCGCGCTGGCGCGCAGCCAGGCGGCGGGCGCCGTCATCCAGGGCGTCGGCTATGCGCTCTATGAAGCGCGCGAAGTCGATTCCCGCACCGGCGATGTGCTCAGCGGCGGCATGGAGGATTATCGCATTCCCGGCATCGCCGACACGCCGGTCATCGACGTGCATTTCGACCAGGGCGGTTTCGAGCACGTGCTCGGCGGCAGCGTCGGCATCGGCGAGGTCGCGACCGTGCCGACCTCGCCCGCGATCGCCAACGCGATTTACAACGCCACCGGCGTTCGGCTGACCGAAATTCCGATCCGTCCCGACCGCCTCGTCGCCGCGCTCAAAGGGAGGGCCGCCGCATGACACCGACAGCCATGACCGCCACGCCAGCCGCCGAATTCCGCGCCGCCGGCACCGATCTCTCCGAAAGGCGGCGCAGCGGCGTCTCGACCGGACCGCTGATCGACATTTCGGCCGGGCCCGACACGATCGGGATGCATTGGGGCGACGACGGGAGTTTGCGCATCGGCGCCTTCACCACCATCGCGGCCATCGCCGCCGACGCGCGCCTCGCCGCGGCCTATCCGGGCATTGCAGCATCCGCGCAAGGGCTGGCGACGCCGCAGATCCGCCACCTCGCGACGCTCGGCGGCAATCTCGCGCAACGTTCGCGCTGCTGGTATTTTCGAAATCCGCATATCGCCTGCCTGAAGAAGGGCGGATCGGATTGCCCGGCGCGATCGGGCAATCATCTCTACCATGTGGCGTTCGACCTCGGCCCCTGCGTGGCGCCGCATCCCTCGACCATGGCGGCGGCGCTGCTGGCGTATGAAGCGAAAGTGACCACTGACCGCCGGAGCTCGCTGACGATCGGCGACCTGCTCGGCGACGGCTCCAACGGCAGCGCCGACAACGCGCTGCAGCCGGGCGAGATGATCCGGAGCATCGAACTTCCCGCTCCGCTGCAAGACGAGCGCGCGCTGTACAAGCGCGCGATCAGCCGCACCCATGCGGAATGGCCGCTGGTCGAGATCTGCGCGCGCGCCGTGATCAAGGACGGCACGTTCCAGTTCATCCGCCTCGCCGCCGGCGGCATCGCGCCGGTGCCGCTGCGGCTCGCCGCTGCGGAAGCGGCGCTAGAGGGAAAGCCGGCAAAACTATCGACGATTGCGGTTGCCGCCGAGCGCGCGACATCGGGCGCAAAGCCGTTGCCGATGACGGGATACAAGCTCGATCTGCTGAAGGGCGTGGTGCGGGATCTGCTGGAGCGGCTGACGGCAACGCCGTAGGGTGGGCAAAGGAGCGCAGCGACGTGCCCACCATTTATCACCGAACACGCTGAGGGATGATGGGCACGCTTCGCTTTGCCCACCCTACGAAGTCACACTTCAGGCACTAATGTCGGCAAGCCCGCGCGATGTTTCGCGCTGGTTCGAATACCCCGCGGTTCGTTGCGCAGTTGCTTTCTGTTGCTCGGCCATCATTGCCTCGAAAGCGGCATCCAGTTGCTGCGCGGGTATAGTTCGGCGATGTCGTCTCGCGCGGCTTCCAGGCGGATTGCGTAATCGCGGTGGACGCCTTTTCCACCGTGCCGCCCACGGCCTTGGCGATACGCTCCGCGCGCCATTGCGCCAGATCGGGACCGCCGTTCAGGCCGGGAGGGTCCTGCAAGTCGCCGACCATCGCCGCCGCCTGGTTCGTCATCGCCACGGAACCACCATTGTAAAGTGTCGCGACGACCTTGCCGTTGACCTTGACGGTCGCATAGGTGTTTTGCGGCGCGTTATCGGGTACGTCGGTGGCAGCGGCCGCTTGGGCAGCCTGCATCCGTAGCCAATTCTCCGCCATCAGGTCGCGAAGCTCGGGATTGTCCCTGACCGATGTGATCTTCAATCCCGACATGTCGATTGCTTTGAGGGCCGAAACCGGGATTCCCTGCCTCGCATTTCCGGCCGCCGTGACGGCCTCTGCAGCTGGCAACGCGTCTGCCGTCGTCAATGTCCTCGATGTATACGATGGTGTGGGACGCAGATAGCTCCCCCCATTGGCGATACTTGTCATCACGGCCCCCTTGCAATTTCAGGATGCAAGCAATCACCATGCCAACGCGGAAATGATTGATACGGCTAGCGTCCTCGTTGTCGAAAGGATTTGCTCGCAGGAAAATCTTGCCGAGAGCGGCAGGATTTTCCATCCTCATCGACCGTGATCATCTGAGTGTCAGCTATGGAGTTACCCTGAATGGAGCCCGAGCAATATTTTGCTGGAGACATCATCCTCATTTTCGCTGATGGATCGCGTGTGCCTGCCAAAGTGACTGCGGACGAAATCTACTCGCACGACAAGGAGATTTATAGAATTTCCCTCGAGCAAGGCTCCGAAGTAAGAGTTGCCGAATCGGAGGAAGATTTCTTCGAAGCGTTGAAGCGGCTCCGTCTGGAGTTGGAGAAAACTGGCGCTTTGCTTCATTGCTTTGGGGCCAGCGAGAACGTTTATCCCTCTGGAATGCAGAAATCGATGGGGCCAGCCATTTTGGCTTACAAGATGCGCATCGGCTCCCCAGCTTTGCGCCAGGACATCGTCAACATTTTCGAAGCCGATGAAACGGTTGTTCCCTCAACGGTGGAGCAACAGGAGCGCTTTCGTCAGAGGTGGATAGATAGCCTCAGAAAATCAACCTAGATGCAAGCTGCGCCATTGGCGCGTGTCCGCGCAGCCCAGCAAGATTACAAAGCGGGGCGGGATCTAATGATCCTCGAACTCGTCTTCCTCGTTGATCTTGCTGCGGCCACCACCGAACCAGCGCGACACCGGCTTCTTCGCCGCCAGCGATCCCGTCGAATACGGATCGCGCGCCGCGTAGGGGTTGCGCTGCCCGGCGCGTCCGGCGACCTGTTCGCCGGAGACGGCGGCGGGCTGGCAGATGGTGCGGCGTGAGGAACGGCGCATCAGGTCGACGTGGATGTGATCCTCGTGGTGGGAGTTGGAGCCCGGCGCCAGCACGGTGTTGAACTGCTGGCAGGCGGCCCCCTGCACGTCGCGCAGAAAACCCTGCTCTTCCGGCATGCCGCGCCAGCCGCCCTTGACCGTGATGCGGCGGCCGTCGGCGAGCGTGAAGGCCGCGATGTCGAGCGCGTTGCCGAACGCATGCTCGGAAATATGCGCGTGCGGATTGCCGTTCATGCCGCGGCAGGAATAGGCCGAGATCTGCTTGATCTCGACGACGCGCACGCCGAACCAGCGCATCGCGGCCGGCTGCACGGAGTCGCTGAGCCAGCGGTCGAGCGCCGAGACGATCGGGCACGCCAGCGTCGCCGCGGGCTTCATCGAGACCTGCCCGAAGGCGCTGACGGGGTTGCCCTGCGCCGGACCGAGCGGCGGCGCGGCCGGCGGTGGCGAATGGGACGGCGCCGCCACATAGCCGCCATCGCGCGGTGCCGGCATGCCTTGCGGAGGCCGATCGGCATCCTCCTCCTGCGTGGCAATGCCCGGCGCCGACAGCGAGATCGGACCGTTCGACGGCGCGGCATAGTTCGGCTGGCGCGGCTCGGGGTTCGGATAGCTTCCCTGATAATTCCCCTGGTAATTATTTTGCGGCGGAGCCGCCGCCGGCGCGCGGGTGATCGGCCAACGCGGCTGGTTACCGACATTTCCGGGCGGCCGCAGGCTTTCGTCGGCAAAGCCGAAACTCGCGATGTTTTCGCCGAACGCGGCGACCTTCAGCGGAAATTCCGCGCCGCACACGCCGGGACCTGAAATCGGGTCGATTCGGACCAGTTCCGCGCTTTCCTTGACCGCGCCGGATTTCAGGCAAGCGATTTCGGCCTCGGCGCGCCACGGTTCGCGCTCGGCGGACTGAAAAAATCCGCGGCCACAACCCGCTAGCGAGACGAGGACGAAGGAGCCGACGAGATACAAACGAACTCCGCGCGTCATCGTCCGCACGTTCAACCAATTTATTTAAAGACTCATCAACGCATTGTTTTTACGAATTTTTTACCATGTTCCGGCGACGTCCCCGGGTCGAAAACCCAGGGATGGACAGCAACCCTGACTTTTGTGGCCGGGAACGCTTTGCTAGCGTCAATCGTTATTCGTGAGCACGACGTAACCCAAGGGAGTTTTCCCACATGGATTTCGTAAGTCCTCTCGCCAGCAGACTTAGCGTTGTAACCGCCTATGTTGCATTCGCTTTCGTCGGCGCGATTGTGCTAGGCGTGTTCTAGAGCCTTCCGTCCAGCGATGGACCTGAAACGCCCGGTGACCCCGTCACCGGGCGTTTTCGCGAAAGGCTTCAGCGTAATCTTTTCGGAAAACCGGTCTCCACTTTTCCGGATTTTGCTCTACGAGCGCTGTGCGGCGGACGTTTGCCGCGACGTCATCACCCCGTCGGCGCGGCGCGTAATGCGGCTCCAGTTGTTGCCCGAGCAGTAGAAGCGACCGATCGCGCAAGCCTCGACACGAAGCGTGTTGATGCCCTTCATGGATATCGTGCCGAAATACGTCTCACCGCTGGTCTGGCTGTAGATGCCGCCGGTCCATTGCATCTGCGTCTTCGGCTTCATGTTGATCAGGATCGCTTCGCCTCTTTCGTTCGCTGAACCGAGCACGAAGCCGCACAGCGCATCGCCGCACTTTCCGATCCGCACCGTTCCCTTGCCTTCGGTCTGCCAGTCGCCGATCGGAGAATCCGACACTGTTTCTTCCTCGGCCTGATGCAGGACACGCTCGACCTGCGGCGCGGGCGGCGCAGCCTCGACCGGCTTTGCGACCGATGGCGCCGGCGGCACTGGAATTGAAACGTCCTGAACCGCTGGCGGAGCGAGCGGAGGCGGATCGACGGTATAGGTTCTCGATGCGGCCGCCGTGTAGACGGGTTCGCGGCGCGGTAACGATGGTCTTGGGCGGCGGCGCGGGTGGCGGCGGGGCCGGTGGCGAAACGGTTTGCGGCACCGATGGCACCGGCTTTGCCGGCACCGTCGCGTCGCGCTCGTCCTCGTAGCGGTCGCGCCTGCGGCGCCAGTCGAGGCGCTTGGAGATCGACACCGAGGCGCACGAGAGCGAACGGCAATGCCTGGCGGATTCGATGTGCACCCGATGGCTTGCCGACGCTGAATGAAATCGAACGGCCGGCATGGGCCGAAGAACTGAGCGCGATCAGCACGGCGAGAAAACAAAATCGTTTCATTGTAAGCCTCCTCGCTGGTGACGGCGAAAAGCTAGCCGCAGGGAGACCCGGCTGAATGTGATTTAAATCACCGATCCCGCCCCGTCCGGCGCGGCGCTTCCCGAAGCTCCGAGCGTCTTGTGACGCACATCACAGAACCTGTCCCTCGCGCCGCGGTAGGGTCCGCCCACATTCAACGCCAAGCGCTCACAAGCCGCTCAGGGAGCCCGTCATGAAGAAGCTCTACATCCTCGCCGCATTGTTCCTGGCCACCACATCGGCCCAGGCCGGCGGAATTTCCTTCCAGATCAACGGCGAACGCGTTCGTATTGAAGCGCCGCGCAACTGCGCCGCGATCTCCTGCGTCAAGGTGATCTCGCCCGGCTATACCGGCACGCTCGGCAATGTCGATCTCAAGGGCATGGGCAAGAAGAACGACGACGATGACGTCGTGACGTCGGCCCCCGCGGCTGCCGCCGGCTCCCGCGCCGGTCCAGGCCGCCGCGCCGCAGCCGCCCGCTCCCGCTCCGGCAGCCGCGACGCCCGCGCCCGCTCCTGCTCCGACCACCGTCGCGACGGCGACCCCGTCGCGAACCGAAATTGCGCCGCCCGCTCCGCCTCCGCCGCCCGCCCCGCCGCGGCCGCGCCCGCCCCGGCTGCCGGCGCCGCCGCCGCGTCCGACCCGAACTCGCCGCTCGGCATCTGGTCGACCGAAGAGAACAAGGGCAACGTGCGCATCGAGGAGTGCGGCGCCAATCTGTGCGGCTATTCCGTCAACACCGGCGCGACGCATCCTGATCAACATGAAGCCGCAGGGCAGCAAGTGGACCGGCCGGATCCACGATCCCGACAGCGGCCGCAACTACAACTCGACGATCGCGCTGAAGAGCACCGATACGCTCAAGGTCCAGGGCTGCGCCTTCGGCGGCATGTTCTGCGGCGGCCAGACCTGGAAGCGCGTGAGCTGATCGTTCTTCCCGACGACTTCTCCCGAGACTTTCGCCCTGAGACTTTCCCCCGAGACTTGGGCCCCGTGAAATTTTCACGGGGCCTCTTTCGTTGGCGCCTAGCTCGCCGCCCGGAACTGAACCTCACCGTTGTTCAGGAAACATGTCTTGGTGAAAAGGCTCAGATCCAGCGGATTGGGCAATCTGACATCTTCCAGATCGGGGCATGGTTTCTTCAACGGATCGTACGCGCGATCGATCTGGGAGATAAAGACGAAGATCAGCCCGCGATCGCGTGGCGAACGACTGCAGCGCGCGCACCTGAACCATCAATTCCGGATTCTCACGCTTCTGGTCGAGCAGTTGCAGATAGTCCACGACCACCAGGGTGCCGCGAGGCGCGTCGGCCAGCCGCTTGACGATGTAGTCCGAACTTATCTCGTCGGAGCTGTCGAATTCAAACAGACCGGCAAAATCCTCCCGCGCCACGCCGATGGCGCGGAAACGATCCAGCATGTCCTTTTCCGTATACTCCAGCGTGAAGAACACGCCTCGACTGCCGGACTTCATGGCCTGCACGGCGAGTTCGAGGCTCATCAGGGTTTTGCCCTGGCCCGGGCGCGCACCCACCAGCACCAGGTCGCCGGGAGCCAGCCGCGCAAACAGTTTTTCGGCGGGCGCGCGTTGCCGTCAGCTTTGGCCGCAAGCAGACTCCAGCCGCCAAAACCCTCTTGCCTGGCAATGCGGTCGAGCGCCTCGTGCAGCGGGATATTTTCGGCACGGGATAGAAGTTTGGCCTTACGCTTCAGGTGATAAAGGGGCGCAGACAGCTTCATCGAAAGAACCTCCTATTTGCGAGCAATGATCGCAACCCCTCCTTATGCCTGGTGCTCGAACAGTTGGTTCGATGGTCGAAATGGCCCCGCATGAAAGATGCTTTCCCGACGGAGGGGGGAGGCATGGGCCGCGCCAGAATCGGATGATAGCCGATTCCCGCCGCTCCAGCGACGAAACAAATCGCCCGGCGACGAAACACTTTTCCCGGGGCGACGACAAATCCCCGAAACCGGCGCCGCGTATTTCTTCTGCCCAACGAGACGCCACTCCGGCGCTTCGCTGGGGCGCAGCTTTCGCTGCCGGATCATTCCGAAAAAGGGGACACTCCATGACTTTCACCGCTTCGACCGCGCGTGCCTGCAAGATGCTGATTCGCGACCGGCTTTGCGCTGGCCGCGCTGGGAACGGCCGCCAATGCCTATACGGCCGAGCAGCAGCAGATGTGCACCGGCGATGCGATGCGGCTTTGCTCGTCGGAAATCCCCGATGTCGATCGCGTCACCGCCTGCATGGTGCAGAAGCGCGCCCAGCTCAGCGACGGCTGCAAGGCCGTCTTTCAGTACGTGCCGCCGGCCGCCACGCCGGTGAACTACGCGCCCGCGGCAAAGCCCTCCAAGCCGCTCAACCTCAACCCGCACAAGCGCGGCTGAGCCGATTTTCCAGCGCGGTGAAAAAGCGCCATGCCCGGCTTCGGCTGGGCGTGGCGCTTGATCGTTTGCCCTCATCGCTGACAACAAGTGCGGCGTTCATCCCGCATTCAGCCTGAGCGCGCTGAAATCAAGATCCCCGCCTTCTGCCTTCCCCGTGAACGGAAATCCCCCGATGTCGCGCCAATTGTCCTTCGCGCTCGTGCTGCTGGCCTGCGGCACGATGATCGGCGCGACGGATGTTTTCGCAGGTCCTTCCGAAGCCGACGCAACTGGCGCAGGCGCAGACCGATCCCGCGCAGCCCACCGCGCCGGCGATCACCGCGCGCCGGACTGCGCCGACGCACCGCTGCCGATGCGCCCGAGGAGCCGATCGGCAACGTCGCGACCGTGACCGGCAGCGCCAGCGTGATCCGCAACGACAAGACCACGCCGCTCAAGGTCAAGGACGACATCTATCTCAACGACGTGGTGCAGACCGGAGCGAATTCCACGCTCGGCATCACCTTCATCGACGCCACCACCTTCAATCTCAAGGCCAGCACGAAGATCACCATCGACAATTACGTCTATGAGGACGGCGGCAAGAGCAACGCGGCGATCTTCGACGTCGCCAAGGGCACCGCGGCCTTCGTCGCCGCCTCGGTTGCCAAGACCGGCGACATGAAGATCACGACGCCGACGGCGACGCTCGGCATTCGCGGCACCACCGGCCTCGTCGAGGTGCCGGAGGGCGCCGCCGCCAACAATCCGAACAACGTCGCGGTCAAGCTTTATCCGGACGCCGACGGCCGCGTCGGCCGCATCGAGGTCAACGACCGCGCCGGCGCGCGGCTCGGCTTTCTGACGCAGGGCGCGAGCGGCTTCACCATCCGCCCGGGCACGGGCGGCGCGCGCTTCGCCGCGGTGCCGCTGGCGATTCCGCAAGCGGTGATGCTGCGCGACCAGGGCTTTGTGCGCCAGCTTCACTCGACGCAGAATGTCGGCCGGCAGGTCGTGTTCCAGCAGCGCGAATTCCGCCGCGCCAATCCCGACCTTCGTCAATCCGAACCGGCCGATCCGGCAATTCCAGCCCGGCCAGACCAGGCCGAATGGTTTGCCCGGACAGCGGCGCCAGAACGGTCTGCCGGGACAACCCGGTCAGCCGCCGCTGCCGACCGTGCCGAATCGTCGGCGGACAGCAGCAGCCCGGCCAGCTCAATCGCCCCGGACAGCAACCGCCCGGTCAGTTGAACCGCCCCGGTCAGCAGCAACAGCCGGGCGCGCCGAACCGCGCAGGGACAGCAGCAGCCGGGCTCGCCGCCGCGACCGGGTCTGCCGCCGCGCGCGGGACAGCCGCCACAACCCGGCTCGCCGCAGTCAGCCCGGCCTGCCGCCGCGGCAGGACAACCGTCACGGACCGATCTGCCGCCACAGCCCGGCCTGCCGCCACGCGCCGGCCAGCCGCAACCGCCGGCCGTGCCGGCGCAGCCACCGGCGGCGCGGCCGGGACTGCC
The DNA here is from genome assembly GCA_963783115.1 of uncultured Alphaproteobacteria bacterium. GTDB lineage: Bacteria > Pseudomonadota > Alphaproteobacteria > Rhizobiales > Xanthobacteraceae > Bradyrhizobium. Next base: position 341,836 of record CAWAMK010000018.1, read on the forward strand.
GAACAGGTACGGCGTGCCCGGACGTGCAGCGTGCGCCGGCCGTACAGCGCCCGGGACTGCCCGCCGCGCCGCGGCGGCGGCGCCGCGCCGCAACGCGGCAAGCCGCCGCCAAAGGATCAGCGGTAGCGGAATCACTCGCTGCCCCGGTTCTGCGACAGCATCGCTGCGCGCTGCATCGCGCCCCGGGACACGGGCTAGCGAAAGAACGCTGAGCAGGCTTTTGAAGAAAGCCCACGCGGCGCGGCTTTGTCTTCGCGCAACGCCGGCTGCGCCGCCTCCGGCAACGCCACGCCCACCGGCGCCATTCGCCGCCGCCAGCGCGATCGGACCGACCTGCTCGAGAAACGCGCGCTCGTAGCCGCGCGACAGCCGCTCGACCGCTTCCTCCAGCGGCAGCCAGTCGACGGCCTTCACGTCGCGCATCAGCTTGTGCGTCGGCGCATCGCCCGGCTTCCATGCGCCAGTAGTGCACGACCTTGGGCCCGCCGCCGGACTCATAGACCAGCGTGCCCAGAAATTCGTGCACGGAGACGTCGTGCCCGGTTTCTTCCATCACCTCGCGTTCGGCGGCGGCGCGCGGCGTCTCGCCGTCGATCGAGCTTGCCCTTGGGCAGCACCCATTCATTGCGCTTGCGCAGGCGCACCACCGCGACCAGCGGCGTCTCCGCCTGCCGCAGCACAATGCCTCCCGCCGCCAGCACAGGCGTCCGCGCCATCTCGCCTTCCCGCGTTTCCGATTTCGAATCTCGCGACCATATAGAGACAAGCGGCTGCGAAAATCGAGCTTAGAGCGTACGGCTTCCGCAACAGCGCTTCGCCGGCGCGGATGCGCGCGCCTTCCGCGACGTTGTCGCAAAATTCGAAATGCTCCGGCGCCAGCACGATGATGGTCGAGCCGTGCTCGAACCAGCCGAGTTCGTCGCCCTTGCGCACATCGGCGTCGCACGGGAACACGGTCGGTCCCCTGCTCTGCGCGTTGAGCGTGCGATCGAGGAAATGCAGCCGGATGCTGGCGACCAGAATGGCGGCGACCGGCACCAGCGTCAGCGCTTCGCCCGACGGCAGGCGCATCTGCGAGCACCGCCCGCTCGTTCTTGCAGAACAGCCGCTCGACCCGCTTCAGCGCGATCGGATTGACGTTCCAGACGTCGCCATGGATGAACGTCACCCGCTCGATCTTGCCGTCATACGGCGCGTGAAAGCGGTGATACATGCTCGACGTCAGCCGCAGCGTGAGGAAGCGGCCGTTGCGGTGCTTCTCCACCAGCGCGGGATCGCCGAGCAGATCGAGCAGCGAATAAGGCGCGCCCTTGATCTGGAACAGCTCGGTATCGGCGATCTTGCCGAAGGCGCCGATGATGCCGTCGGAGGGACTGGCCACGACGGATGGATCGGGATCGGCCGGCCGCAGCCCCGGACGGAGTTCGCGCGTAAAGCAATCGTGCAGGCTTTTGAACTCGGTCTTCTTGGCTTCCGACAGGTCGAGATCGGAAAACAGCCGCCAGCAGGCAATCGAGAAATCGCGCACCAGCGGGTTCTCGATCTTGCTGAACCAGCCCATGAAGCGCGTCAGCGCCGCCCGCGGGATGCGGTTGGTCAGCAGGAAATTGAGATCCTCCTGTTGCGTGAAGCGGGCGATCAGGCCCCTTATTGTCATCAATCTGTCAGCAGGATTGGCTAGCGCTTCAGGCATGGATTCGTCCCTTCCGATTCTTTCCCTGTCCGCCGCTGCGGCCGTGAGCGCCGCGGCAGTCTTCCCCAAATTGAAGGCGCGGCTGGCGCTGTCGCGCGCCAAGCACCGCTCGCTGACCGGACATTCCAAAATGTCCAAGATGGTCGCGCGGCTGCTGCCGCATTACGAGTTCGATATCGACGACTTCTTCCGCTCCGACGGCGCGCCCGCCGACGTCGCCCTGCAGCGCCAGGACGGCTTCTTCCGCCTCGCGTCGCCTCTATCGAGGAGCGCTACGCCAAGGGCCGGCAGATGACGGCGGAGGCGGCCGACGCGCATCTCCGACCTGCAGTTCACCGAAAACTACCGGGTGCCGTTCCAGTACAGCCGGCTGGTGCGGGAAAATCTCGGCACCGGCGCCTTCATGGAATCCTCCGCCGGCGTCACCGTCACCGATGTCGACGGCAATGTGTTCTACGACCTGACCGGCTCCTACGGCGTCAACATCTTCGGCAACGACTTCTACAAGGAGTGCATCACGGCAGCCGAGAAGCGCGCGCATGCGCTCGGCCCCGTGCTCGGCCCCTATCATCCCGTCATCACCGACAATGTGCAGCGGCTGTGCGAGATCTCCGGGCTCGACGAAGTCTCGTTCCACATGTCCGGCACCGAAGCGGTCATGCAGGCGGTGCGGCTGGCGCGCTACCACACCAGACGTTCGCATCTGGTTCGCTTTGCCGGCGCCTATCACGGCTGGTGGGGCGACGTGCAGCCCGGCATCGGCAATCCGGTGTCGCCGCACGAGACCTATACGCTGGCCGACATGTCGGAGCGGACGCTGCATGTGCTGCGCACGCGCAAGGACATCGCCTGCGTGCTGGTCAATCCGCTGCAGGCGCTGCACCCCAACGCCAACGCGCCCGGCGATTCCGCGCTCGTCGACAGTTCGCGCAAGGGCGCCTTCGATCGCGCGGCCTATGCGCGAATGGCTGAAGAAGCTGCGCGAGGTCTGCACCGAGCGCGGCATCGTCCTGATCTTCGACGAAGTCTTCGTCGGCTTCCGCCTCGCCGCCGGCGGCGCGCAGGAATATTTCGGCGTTCGCGCCGACATGGTGACCTACGGCAAGAGCCTCGCCGGCGGCCTTCCCGTCGGCGTGGTCTGCGGCGCGCAAGGACCTGATGCGGCGCTTTCGCGACGACCGCCCCGCCGACGTCTGCTTCGCCCGCGGCACCTTCAATTCGCATCCCTACGTGATGACGGCGATGGATGAATTCCTCAGCCGGCTCGCCAGCCCGAACTTCAATGCGGTCTATCAGGGGCTCGACGAGACCTGGAACGGCCGCGCCGAGGCGCTGAACGCGCGGCTGGCGGCAAGCGATCTGCCCGTCCGCGTCAGCAATCTCTCCTCGATCTGGATGGTGCAATATACCGAGCCGTCCCGCTACAACTGGATGCTTCAATATTATCTGCGCGCCGAAGGGCTGGCGCTGAGCTGGGTCGGCACCGGCCGGCTGATCTTCAGCCTGAACTACACCGACGCGGATTTCAGCGAAGTCGCCGACCGCTTCGTCGCGGCGACCGAGAAGATGAAGCGCGACGGCTGGTGGTGGCATGATGCTGCGCTGACCAACAAGGACATCAAGCGGCAGATTCTGAAAGAGATGCTCGCCAAGAAGTTTGGGCGCTGAGGGCGCGCTTCCGTCATGGCCGGCTCGTCCGTCATGGCCGGGCTCGTACGCCGGCCATCCACGTCTTCGTGCGATGCGGAGCATCGAACCCATGCGCATTCGCTCAGATGGATTCGCTGCGCTCTGCCATCGGACCATTCGAATGGCCGGCGCGAGAACGTGGATGCCCGGCACAAGCCCGGGCATGACGCTCTTCGCATGCAGCAACACTCACGCGTGCTTGACGTGCTTCTCGAGGCCGGGATCGATCAGTTCGCCCTTCATCAGCGCCAGCGGCGCCTTGTAGTACAGCTTGAGATCGCTGAAGGGGTCGGTGAGGATCTTCGTCATCCAGACCAGGCCGGTCTCGACGTCGCGGATGAAGAACAGATGGACGGTGCGGAACAGCAGCCCGCCGATGCCGACCGCCAGCCAGACCTTGGCGACCTGGCGCATGAAATCGGCGTTCGTGGTCCAGGGCTCGACCAGCCCGAACAGCGTCGGACTGAAGAACAGCACCAGCGGCGACAGCGCCCAGATCGCCATCAGCACGACCTTGCGCTGCAGATTGTAGCCGACCTTGATCTCTTCCTTGTGCTCATGGGTCGCCTGGTTGACGTGGTCGTAGCCCTTCGGCTCGAAGAAGAAGTGACCGGCCTGCCGCGTCGTCATCGACACCAGCCAGCCGACCAGCGCCGACACCACCGGATCGAAGAACAGCATCACATAGGCGAACAGGAAGCTCGCGGCGCTGACGAAGTGCAGCGACTGGTTGATGCGGCTGTGGTGATAGTAGCGATGGTCGTCCCAGCGCTGGGTTCGCAGTTCCTGCAGGAAATTCTTGATCATTCTCTCCCCCAAACTTCTCGATGGGACTCGGGTCTACATGGGATTCGATGTCCGGCATGTGACATCATGATGTTGACATGTGACAGAGCGCAGCGACGCGATGACGCAATGTCATCGCCGCGCCTCACGCGGCCGCGGCGACGTCGATCTTTGCGAAAACGCACCAGCGAGAAGTGACCGAGCGGCGGCACCAGGCGGCGCTCCGCCAGTTCCATGCCGCGCGCACCGGCCAGCCATTGCGCATAACGCGACCAGGCGAATTCGGCGGTGCGGAAGCCGAGCGGGCGCACCACCGGCTGCAGACGCTGCTCGATGAAGCGGCGCATGCCGGCATCGGCGCTGACGCGGGTCAGGATGATGAGTTCGCCGCCCGGCCGCAGCACGCGGGCGAATTCGTCGAGCGCCTTTTCCGGGTTCGGCACCGCGGTGACGACATATTGCGCCATCACGACGTCGAACGAATTGTCGGGGAATTCGAGGTTTTCGGCGTCCATCACCGCGAGCCCCTCGACGTTCTTCAGGCCGAGTTCGTCGACGCGCTTCTTCGCCTTCTCCAGCATCAGCTCCGAAATGTCGGTGCCGAAGATGCGCAGATGCGGCGCGTAGAGCGGCAGCGAAATGCCGGTGCCGACGCCGACCTCGAGCACGCGGCCGCCGATCTTGTTGGTGGCCGCGATCGCCGCCTTGCGGCCCTTGGAGAACACGCCCCCGAACACGAGGTCGTAGACCGGCGCCCAGCGATCATAGGCCTGCTCGACCGTTTCGCGGTCGAAATCGAGCTGCCTGGTGCCGTCAAGCTTGATGATGTCTGCCATGGTTTGTTCTGCCTTCTCGTCTCACTCGTATGACTGGTTTGATGGTCGTTGCACTCAACCCTGCACGGCGCTCGCGGCGGGCGCCCGGCGCACCGGCCGCAGCGCACGGCTCGGCTGCAGCGCCGTCAGGTTGCCGATGAACTGCCGCGCGCTGTTTTCCCAGGAACGCGACAGCGCAAAATTCCGGCAGGCCTCGCGCGACATCGTCAGCGCGCGCAGGCACGCGCTGCGCAGATCGGTGTCGATGCGCGCCGATCGGATGATCGGCGATGACATCCTTCGGCCCGGTGACCGGAAACGCCGCGACCGGCGTGCCGCAGGCCAGCGCCTCGAGCTGCACGACGCCGAACGTGTCGGTGAGGCTCGGAAACACGAAGACGTCGGCGGCGGCGAGATGCGCGGTCAGGTCCGCGCCCTTCTTCTCGCCGAGGAAAATCGCGCCGGGAAATTGCCTTGCGAGTTGCGCCTTCTGCGGCCCGTCGCCGACGACCACTTTCGATCCCGGCAGATCGAGCGACAGAAACGCTTCGAGATTCTTTTCCACCGCGACGCGGCCCATGGTCATGAAGATCGGCCGCGGCAGATCGAGCGTGGCAGGCGTATGCGGGTTGAACAGTTCGGTGTCGACGCCGCGCGTCCAGAAGCCGAGCTTGCGAAATCCCCGCGCGCCGAGTTCCTGCCGCAGCGAATCGGTCGCGACCATGACGGTGGAAGACGCGGCATGAAAGTGCCGCATCACCGCATAGCCGACGCTGAGCGGGAGCCCGGTGCGGACCGCGACATATTCGGGAAAGCGCGTCGTGTAGGACGTGGTAAACGCGAGCTTACGGCGGCGGCAATAGGCGCGCACCGCCCAGCCGATCGGCCCTTCGGTCGCGATGTGGATGGCGTCCGGCGCGGCCGCCTCGATCCGCCGCGCGATCTCGCGCCGGTTCGGCAGCGCGATGCGCAAGCCGGGATAGGTCGGCAACGCCATCGACGGGAAATCCGTCCGGGGTGAGGAAGCTGATGTCGGCACCAAGCGCCGAGGCGCTGTTCGCCAGCGACGTCAGCGTGCGGACGACGCCGTTCACCTGCGGATGCCACGCGTCGGTCGCGATCAATATCTTCATGTCCGGAGCCTGAGATTCGTAATGATTCTCAAATCCGACGTTGGGACATGGATATTTCAGGCGTATGACGTCATCGTTCTGTAAGGTTGTTTTTTAAACCCCTCTCCACGCATTTTCGTGTAACGTGACAGAATGATGTCAGACACAAACGACAATCCTGCGCGATCCCGCCGGCGGCGGCAGCGCAGGAGCTATGCGCTTCTGATCCTCGCCGCCGGCATGCTCGCGTTCGGCGTCGCCGCCGGCACGCTGTATTACGTGCTGCGGCCGACGACGCTGCGGATTGCGGTCGGGCCTGCCGGCAGCGAAGACCAGAAACTGGTCCAGCTGATGGCGCAGACGTTTGCGCGCGAAGGCAGCTCGGTGCGGCTGGCGCCGATCACGACGGAAGGAACGGCGCAGAGCATCGCGCTGTTCACGGCCGGCAAGGCCGATCTCGCGGTCGCGCGCGGCGACCTGAACCTGCCGGCGAATGCCGAAGTCGGTCGCCATCCTGCGCAAGAATGTCGTCGTGCTGTGGTCGGCGCCCGGACTTCCGACGAAGGGCAAGAAACAGTCGGCGCCGAGGGTCAAGACGCTGGATGACTTGCCGGCCATCGCGTCGGCGTGATCGGACGGACAGAGGCCAACGTCAAGCTGCTGCGCGTGATCCTGAAGGAGTCCGGCATCGATCCCGACAAGGTCGCGATCAGCCAGTTCGCCACCAACCAGATCGGCGAGATGGCGCGCGATCCGTCGATCGACGCGTTCATGGCGGTCGGTCCGCTCAAGAGCAAGATCACCGTGGACGCCATCGCGGCAACGGCTGCGGCCCGCGGCGAACCCAAATTCCTGCCGATCGACGTCGCCGACGCGATCGCGAAGAAAAACCCGATCTACGAATCCGAGGAAATCCCCGGCAGTATTTTCAGCTCTTCGCCCGCGCGCCCCGAAGACAAGGTCGATACCGTCAGCGTCAATCACCTGATCATCGCGCCGAAGTCGTTGTCGGACACGGCGGTCGCCGCCTTCGCCCGACAGCTCTTCACCAACCGCCAGCAGCTCGCGCGCGAATTGCCGACCGCCTCGCAGATCGAAAAGCCCGACACCGACAAGGACGCCGCGTTGCCGGCGCATGCGGGCGCGGCGGCCTATATCGACGGCAACGAGCGAACGTTCCTCGAAAAATACACCGACTACATCTGGTTCGTGGTCCTGGGCCTGTCGGGCCTGGGATCGGCCGGCGCCTGGCTGAGGCACTACTGGAACAAGGACGAGCGCGAGCAGTACATCGTGCATCGCGATCATTTGCTCGATCTGATTTCCAGGGTGCGCAACGCCGAAACGCCGGACGAACTGGCGGAAATGCAGGGCGCCGCCGACGGCATGCTGCGGGAGGCGCTCGATTGCTATGATGACGGCACCATCGAGGACGGCGACCTGTCGGTGATCGGACTGGCGCTCGAGCAATTCCATCACGCGGTCGCCGACCGCCGCACCGTGCTCAGCGCCGGCGAGGCCGGCATGCCGCGGATGCGCGCCGGCTAGACCTGATCGATTCTTCCTTCTCCCCTTGTGGGAGAAGGTGGCGCGAAGCGCCGGATGAGGGGTCTGTCTCCGCGGAGAGAACCCCTCACCCGTCTCAATCGCGCTTTGCGCGATTGATCCACCCTCTCCCACAAGGGGAGAGGGGAACCGGTCCCGCCCGGCCGTCAACGAAACCTTAATGAAACAATTCCCTAACGCGACGAAACCATTTTGGCGATTTTGTGCAAATGTCCTGAAACGGTTCACCTGTACATGTTTCCCCAACGACGCGCCGAAAACGGTGCGACTGGGCGTAGAACAGGGGACGACCAATGTTTAATTCATTGAAGCTGAACACCCGCTTTGCTGCCGCCGCTTTTGGTGCGCTGGCGATCGGCGCGACCGCATTTTCCGCACCCGCCGCCGCGGCTCCGCTGCCGCTGTTTCCGTTTTTCCTGCCGCAGCTCGAAGCCGCCCCGCCGCCGGTGCAGGCCGTGCCCCAGGATGAAGAGGACCGGTCGGTCGAGATTGCCGGCGCGCCTGCGCCGCCAGGTCGTGAGCTACCCGACCCGCGAGGCGCCGGGCACGATCATCATCGATACCCCGAACACCTATCTCTATCTCGTGCTCGGCAACGGCCAGGCGATGCGCTACGGCATCGGCATCGGCCGCGACGGCTTCACCTGGTCCGGCACGCAGACCATCACCCGCAAGGCCGAATGGCCGGCCTGGACCCCGCCCCCGGAAATGATCGCCCGCCAGCCCTATCTGCCGCGCCACATGGCCGGCGGCCCCGGCAACCCGCTCGGCGCCCGCGCGATGTATCTCGGCGGCACCATCTATCGCATCCACGGCACCAACGACGCCGGAGACGATCGGCACCCGCGTTTCCTCGGGCTGCCTCCGCCTCACCAACGAAGACGTCAGCGATCTCTATTCGCGGGTCAGCGTCGGCACCAAGGTGATCGTGCTGCCGATGACGGATCGCCGCGCCGATCTCGGCCGCACCATCCGCTAAGCTCAACCCAATTCCGAAGCTGAAAGCGGCCCCGGCATTCGCCGGGGCCGTTTTGCATTCGCAGCGATCACCGGCACGAAATAGCCCGCCGGCCCTTGCAAGCCGGCGGTGCCGAGGTCAATCCATCAATTCGTCATGAAATCAGCACTTGAAATCAGCACTTGCGCGCGCCGCTGGCTTGCAATCGTGGCGCATGCGGTCGCCGTGCGGGTCGGCGGAGGCCGGAACCATCGCGGCAAAGGTGCCCGCAATGAAGGTGAGCAGAGCCGTAAGAAGAATGAAGCGCTTCATCTGATTTTCCCTCTTCGCATCGGCCGCGCTGGCGGCACGGATGCTGACGATTGACGGCTTCCGGGATGGAAAGCCGGTGACACGAATGGTCACGCGCGACATTGCGGGCAGCCGCGAGGGCGCGTCATCCTCCAAATTGATGAAGACGCCGGTAGAAGAAGGTCGCGTCGATTCGGCGTCAATTTTTCGCCGCGCTTCGATCGAGCGTGACGTTGGCCAGCAGCGACACCACTTCGGCCTGGCGGGTGCATCCGGTCTTTTCCAGCACCTGACGCAGCTGCGAGCGCACGGTCGTGATGGCAACGCCGCCGGCGGAGGCGATCTCTTCCAGGGTTTCGCCGACGGCGAGCCCGCGCGCCACCCGCGCCTCCGACGGCGTCAGGTCGAACAGCGACCGCATCAATTCGACGGGCGGGGCCGGCGGCGCCGCCACCGGCGTCAGCACCAGCAGCGCGTAGCTGCCGGTGAAGATGTCGTGGGCCGAACGCCGGACCGGAATCAGGTGAACGACCATCGACGCCCTGTCGTCGGCATCGCGCAGCGGAAATGAGCGCACGGCCGCGTCGGGATCCTTGCCGAGCGCCGCCAGCGCCGCCCACAACAGTTCGTTGGCGCGTCCATCCGTCAGCACGACGCGGTTTCGCGCCCGCCAGTGCAGATGTTCGCCCATCTCCTCGATCAGGCGATTGGCTTCGATCACCGTGCCGCTTTCGTCCAACAGCAGCGCCGGCAATCCCATCGACGTGAGCGCGTCGTTGGCGCCCTGGCGCGCTGCAGGCCGAGCCTTGCCGACACGAAGGCGCTGCGCGCCAGATGGGAGCGCAATTCGTTCAGCGCCTCGACCCGCTCCTTTTCGATCGGCCCGCGGCTGTGGTCCCGCTCGACGCTGAAGACGATGTGATCTCCGGTCGGCATCTGCAGGCCGGTGCCGCCGACCATCCGAGCCCGTGCGGACGAAAGAAGTCGCGATAGATCGCTTTGCTTTCGAGCTGGTCCGCGGTCCAGAAATCATGCTCGACGAAAAATCCCGGCATCGACTGCCCGAACAGGCAGACCCGGCGCGGACAGCGCGAAAACCATCCATCCTCGACATAGGACCGGAAGATGTCCTTCAAATTGGCCGAGGCGGTCCATTTCAGGACCCTGTCGCGGGCCGAGAACAGCAGGCCGCCGCGCGAGTCGGCCAGTTCGGCGAGATCATCCAGCACACCGGGCCAGAGATCCGGGACAAAGGAGCATTCGTAGATGCGGTCGATCAAATCTGTCTTCACGAAAAATCCGGCAAGAAGCTGCAATCATGTGCGGGCCCGCAACCCCGCTGCAGCGGCGCTACGGCTATCCCGCCATCATGCAACTCTTCCTTCGACCGGGCCAAGCCGTTCCTCGTCAGCTTCATCGACGTCCCGAAACCGCATGGCTCTGGCGCACCCTTCCCCTTCGCTGTAAAACGCTGCCGGGGCGATTCAATGGGATCCGGGGGGACGATGCGTCTGCCGATGCATCTGAAGACGATTTCGATCGCGCTCGCGGTCGTCATCGTCTCGTTTGCGGTCAGCCTGAAGGTGATGGACTTCGTCGCGCCGCGCGCCACGAACCGGCCGCCCGCGCTCGCCGAATTGCCGCCGCTGCCGCCGGCGCCGCGCGCATCCACCGTGATGGCGCCGATCGCGGTGGCGCTGTCGGCGATCCGCGACGCCGCCGATCGCGGCGCGCCGCGCACCTTCGCCGGCAAGGCCGACAATCCGATCTCGCAGATCCTGCAGAATGCCGATATCGGCTGGACCGCCTCGCGCGGGCCGATCGCGGCGACCGGCGCGCAGGACGTGCTGACGCTGGCGACGCCGCTGACCGGCACGCTCAACGTCACCGGCTCGCTGTCGGCGAAGGCGACGGGCGCGGTCGGCGACGCGCTCGGCGGCCTGCTCGGCGGCAATGTCGCGAAACAAATCGGCAGCGTGAACATCAAGAACCTCAACGCCAGCGCCGAGATCAAGGGCAACGTCGTCATATCGGCGCGGCCGAAGATCGCCGCGAACTGGCGCATCGAGCCCAACCTCACCGCGCAGGTCAATCTCAGCGACTCCAGCCTCAGCGTGGCCGGCGCGCGCGTCAGCGTGCCCGCGCAGGTGAAGCCGTTGATCGACAAGAACGTCGCCGAGCAGATCGCGCTGGTGCAGGCGCGCATGCGCAACGATCCGGCCTTCGAGCAGAACGCGCGGGCGCAATGGGCCAAGGCCTGCCGCTCGATCCCGCTGCAGGGCACGACAGCCGGCTCGACGATGCCGACGCTGTGGCTGGAATTGCGCCCGATACGGGCGATTGCCGCGCAGCCGCGCGTCGACGCCTCGAACCTGACGCTGACGCTCGGCATCGAGGCGGAGACCCGCATCACGCCGGCCGAGACCAAGCCGTCCTGCCCGTTCCCCGCCACGATCGACATCGTGCCGCCGACGCCGGGACGGGTCGCGATCGGCGTGCCGATCGACATGCCCTTCACCGAGATCAACAAGCTCGTCGAAGCGCAGTTCGCCGGAAAGACGTTTCCGGAAGACGGCTCCGGCTCGGTCGACGTCACCGTCAAGCGCGCCAGCGTCGCGGCGTCGGGCAACCGCCTGCTGATTTCGCTGTTGGTGAGCGCCAGGGAGAAGAAGAGCTTTCTGGGCCTCGGCGGCGAGGCCAATGTGCATATCTGGGGAAGGCCGGTGCTCGATCAGGCCGCGCAGACGCTGCGGCTGACCGATATCGAGCTCGCCGTCGAATCGGAAGCCGCCTTCGGGCTGCTCGGCGCCGCGGCGCGCGCGGCGATCCCGCATCTGCAGAAGACGCTGGCGGAAAAGGCGACCGTCGACCTCAAGCCGTTCGCCGCCAACGCCCAGAAGAAGATCGCCGCCGTGATCGCCGACTTCCAGAAGAACGAGGAAGGCCTGCGGGTCTCCGCCGAGATCAGCAAGCTGCGGCTCGCCGACATCGCCTTCGATTCCAAGACGCTGCGCGTGATCGCGGAAGCCGAAGGCGCGATCAACGTCTACGTGACCGCGCTGCCGGGGCTGTGACGATCGAGATTCGTAGGGTGGGCAAAGCGGAAGCGTGCCCACCATCTCCCTGTTCAAGAAATGGTGGGCACGGCGCATGCGCGCCTTTGCCCACCCTACGCACCTGCAATGGTGGCGTAATCCGAAAACGCGTCAATCCTCGAACTTGAACGAGACGCTCAGCTTGGCGCGGTACGCCTCGACCGCGCCCTTGTCGTCCAGTTGCAGATCGAGCTTGACGATCTCGGCGACGCGCAGGTCGCGCAAGTTTTTCCCGGCGCGGCTGACCGCCGCCGCCGCGGCCTTCTCCCAGGATTCCTTGCTGGTGCCGATCAGCTCGATGACCTTGTAGACACTCTCAGCCATGTCGTCCTCCCGTTGGTGCAAGGAGGCAGGACGCAGGGTGCTCCTGCCGCGATACAACCTAACATCGGAAGGCGCATCATGAATAGGATGCAGCGCACCAATATGCGATCAGGCGTCGACACAAACAAATGCAACCGCTGCGGTCAAAAGCCGCCCCAGTAAGGCGGCATGCCGTAGTAGCGATGCAGCTCGGCCTCCTTGGCGCGATCGCCCCAGTCAAAATCCTTGTCGGCACGGAACGACGGCGCGCGCTTCAGCTCTTCGTCGTCGATGTCGAGTTCGTAGGCTTCGAATTTCGTGTTGTAGCGCAGCCGTCCCCACGGCAGCGGCAACAGATTGGCGCCGATGCCGAGAAAGCCGCCGAAACTCAGAATGGCGTAGGATACTCTACCGGTCACCTTGTCGATCATCAGCCGTTCGACATGACCGATCATGTCGCCGTTCGGCCGACGCACCGCGGTCCCTTCGACGCGGTCGCTCGCAATCAACTGATGCGGCGCGGTCATGACGTCGCTTGCCATTGCACCCTCCACACATCGTGTGGGGATCCAACGTTGCACTGCGTCACAGGTTCCGCTGCCGGGCGCCGGCAGCCGCACGACGCGATTGTCCGACTCGATTGCCGCATCCGGCCAGAGCAAGCGGCCTGCTCGTCTAAATCATTCGCCTTACGCCGCCAGCGCGTCGGGATCGGCTTCCTCATAGATCGCGATCGCCTCGAAGCGATAATCGCAGGCGCGGCAGAACCACAGGAAGGACGTGCGGCCCGGACTGCTCTCGACCCAGTCGGGTCTCGGGATCGGCTTGCCGCACTGGGCGCAGGGATTGCCGCGGGGCAAAGTGCTGGAGTCGAGTCGAGCCATGGCGAATCTCCCTCGTGACGTCTTTTTCGGCGACGTCTTGCTTCAACGATGATGGGTTACGCGGTTGAATGGGACAGAATTACTGTCGAAACCGAACGCTTTCGGCGGCCACGCTTCTACACTTTCATTGCTTCATTTGCACGACAAACATGCGCGATTTGCACCACAAACATGCGCGTCGGCGTGACGCGGATTCGTCGTCGCTGCTGTTTTCCTCAAGCGAACGATGCGCACGCCACACCTGTTGCGTGCGTTAACGATTGCGCCCGGGAGCGGCACTCCGCCTCGATGTCGCCGGTTTTTCGCCACATCTGTGCCGGCTAGTGGAACTACCGAAACCGCCAATCATTACCACCCGTTCGCAGAGATTGTTTTTATGAAAAGTTTCCCGAAGTTTGCTTTCGTCGCCATCGCCGCGCTGGCGGTTTCCCCCGACGCGATGGCGCAAAGCCGCGCGCAGTATGAGAGCATGGTTGCAAGCCATGCGCGCGCCAACAACGTGCCGGAAGCGCTGGTGCATCGCGTGATCGTGCGCGAGAGCAAATACCATCCGAGCCTCGTCGGACGCGGCGGCACCATCGGGCTGATGCAGATCAAGCTGCCGACCGCGCGCGGCCTCGGCTACACCGGCGATGCCGCAGGCCTGCGCGATCCCGACACCAATCTCAACTGGGGCGTCAAATACCTCGCCGGCGCCTACCGCGCCGCCAACGGCGATCACAATCGCGCCGTGAGCTATTATGCGAGCGGCTATTACTATGCCGCCAAGCGCCAGCGGCAGGACAAGCCGCTCGAGATCGCACCGGTGCTCGCCAGCAGCTCCGCGCCGAAGATCGTCGCGGCACCGTCGAAAAAGCCGGCCGACGCGAACGCTCTCCAGACCGCCAAATAGTCTGACCTCGTGTCCCGGGCGCGGGTCGTAGCGCTGCGCTGCGTCCGGGGCACCGGTCGCAACTGCGAATGCAGTGCAGTTCCGCGTACGGCCGCGTTGACACGCCCGCTCAAGCGCCTACATTAAGCCTTGTTCCGAGGGGTGCTCCGATGAGGAGCTGAGATACCGCAAGCTTGGGCTGGTTAGTCCGGGACCGCGGTGACCCTTTGAACCTGATCCGGGTCATGCCGGCGAAGGGACAGGGATGTACCAGAAGTCAGTTTCGCGGGGAGATTCCCCCGTTTCCATCATCGGCGCGGGCATTGCCGGCGCATGGCAGGCGTTGCTGTTCGCGCAGGCCGGCCATGCCGTCACTCTGTACGAGCGCAGCGACGCCGATATGACGCTCTCGACCAGCCACTGGGCCGGCGGCATGCTGGCGCCGTGGTGCGAGGCCGAGACCTCCGAGCCCGTGATCGGCCGGCTCGGCGTCCGCTCGCTCGATCTGTGGCGCGAGCATTTTCCCGACACCCCGTTCAACGGCTCGCTGGTGGTGGCGCATGCGCGCGACCGCGCCGATTTCGAACGCTTTGCGCGGCTCACCACCGGCCATACCAGGCTCGACGCGCAGGGGCTGCGCGACCTCGAACCGTCGCTGGAAGGCCGCTTCCGTGACGGGCTGTTTTATCCCGATGAGGCGCATGTCGAGCCGCGAAAGGTGCTTCCCGAACTGCATGCGCGCATCGAAGCCGCCGGCGGCACGGTCAAGTTCGACTGCGACGTGAACGCGCAGGATCTCGACGGCATCGTGATCGACTGCCGCGGGCTTTCCGCGCGCGACGCACAGCCGGAGCTGCGCGGCGTCAAGGGCGAGATGATCATCGTCGAGACCAGCGAGGTCGAACTGTCGCGCCCGGTGCGGCTGATCCATCCGCGCTGGCCGCTCTACGTGATCCCGCGCGGCGACGACAAATTCATGCTGGGCGCGACCTCGATCGAGGCCGAGGACACCGGCGTCAGCGTGCGCTCGGCGCTGGAGCTGCTCGGCGCCGCCTATGCCGTGCATCCGGCGTTTGCCGAGGCGCGCATCGTCGAGTTCGGCTCGGGCCTGCGCCCGGCCTTTCCCGACAATCTGCCGCGGATCACGGTGCAGAACGACAAGATCGCCGTGAACGGACTCTACCGCCACGGCTTTCTGCTGGCGCCCGCGCTGGCCGAGCTGACGCTTGCCTACGTGCAGCGCGGCGCCATCGACAATGAGGTGATGCGATGCGTGTGACGGTGAATGGCGAGCCGCGGGAGATCGCCTCGTCGCGCGTCGACGCGCTGCTCGCCGAACTCGAATACGAAGGCACGCATTTCGCGATCGCCGTGAATTTCGACGTGCTGCCGAAAAGCCGCTGGGCCGAGACGGCGTTGAAGAGCCGGCGACGAGATCGAGATCATCACGCCGCGGCAGGGAGGGTGATGATGGGTGCGCGCGCAACACGCTCTCCTGTCGTCCCGGCGAAGGCCGGGACCCATAACCACCGGCCGTCGTTTGACGGGACGTCGTTTGCCATTGTTCCACAAGATAGATCACGCGGTATGGGTCCCGGCGTTCGCCGGGACGACGAAGTGAGGTTCGAGCACTAATGGTCAACTTCTACGGCAAAACCTTCTCCTCCCGCCTCCTGATCGGCACGGCGCTGTACCCCTCGCCCGCGATCATGCAGGACGCGATCCGCGCGTCGGGGTCCAACATCGTCACCGTGTCGCTGCGGCGCGAGGCCGCCGGCGGCAAGACCGGCGATGCGTTCTGGTCGCTGATCCGCGAGCTCGGCGTCACCGTGCTGCCGAACACGGCCGGCTGCCGCAGCGTGCGCGAGGCGGTGACCACGGCAAAGCTGGCGCGCGAATTGTTCGGCACGCCCTGGATCAAGCTGGAGGTGATCGCCGACAACGACACGCTGCAGCCCGACGTCGTCGGCCTGGTCGAAGCCGCCGGCATCCTGATCAAGGACGGCTTTGAAGTATTCCCCTATTGCACCGAGGATCTTTCGGTCGCGATGCGGCTGGTCGATGCCGGCTGCAAGGTCGTGATGCCCTGGGCCGCGCCGATCGGCAGCGCCAAGGGCATCACCAACCGCGATGCGCTGAAACTGATGCGCGAGCGCCTGCCCGACATCACGCTGGTGGTCGACGCCGGCCTCGGCGCGCCGTCGCATGCGGCGCATGCGCTCGAACTCGGCTACGACGCCGTGCTGCTCAACACCGCGGTCGCAAAAGCCGCCGACCCCGTCGCGATGGCCAACGCATTCCGCCTCGGCGTGGAAGCCGGCCGCACCGCCTACGAGGCCGGGCTGATGGAAGCCCGCGATTTCGCCTCGCCCTCAACCCCTGTGATCGGGACACCGTTCTGGCATGCCGTA
The DNA here is from genome assembly GCA_963783115.1 of uncultured Alphaproteobacteria bacterium. Classification (GTDB taxonomy): domain Bacteria; phylum Pseudomonadota; class Alphaproteobacteria; order Rhizobiales; family Xanthobacteraceae; genus Bradyrhizobium. Next base: position 358,310 of record CAWAMK010000018.1, read on the forward strand.
TCCTGACAAATTCTATCCCGTCGTTCACAGCGTCGCCTGGGTGACGCGGCTGGCGCTGCTCGGCGCCGGCACCATCCAGTTGCGCGCCAAGGACCTCGACGATGCCGAGGCGCTGCAGATCGTGACCGACGCGCTGGAGGCCATCAAGGGCACCGACGCCAAACTCGTGGTCAACGACTACTGGCGCGCGGCGATCGTCGCCGGCGCAAAACATCTGCATCTCGGCCAGGAAGACCTCGCCGACGCCGACCTCGGCGAAATCCGCAAGGCCGGACTGACGCTCGGCATCTCCACCCATGACGACGCCGAACTGGCGACCGCGCTTGCCGCGAAGCCCGATTACATCGCGCTCGGCCCGATTTTTCCGACCACGCTGAAATCGATGCGCTTCGCGCCGCAGGGCATTCCAAAGATCACCGAGTGGAAGAAGCGCATCGGCGACATCCCGCTGGTCGCGATCGGCGGCATCAAGTTCGAACAGTCCGCCGAGATCTTTGCGGCCGGCGCAGATTCCATCGCCGTCGTCAGCGACGTCACGCAGAACGCCGATCCCGACGCGCGGGTCAGACAATGGCTTGGCCAATCCGCCAAAGCCGCTTGAACCAGAAGAACACAACGGAGGATACATCATGAACATCCGCTCCAATCCCGACACCACCCTGCCCGCCGTCACCACCGGCCCCCTGCCCTCGTCGCGAAAGATCTTCGCCACCCCGGACGCCGCGCCCGACCTGCGCGTGCCGCTGCGCGAGATCATCCTCAGCGAAGGCGCCGGCGAGCCGAACCTGCCGGTCTACGACACCTCCGGCCCCTACACCGATCCGACCGTGACCATCGACGTCAACGCCGGCCTGTCGCGCAACCGCCTCGCCTGGGTCAAGGAGCGCGGCGGCGTCGAGGAATATGAAGGCCGCGACATCAAGCCGGAAGACAACGGCAATGTCGGCGCCTCGCATGCCGCAAAGGCCTTCACCGCGCACCACAAGCCGCTGCGCGGCCTCGACGACCACATGATCACGCAGCTCGAATTCGCCCGCGCCGGCATCATCACCAAAGAGATGATCTACGTCGCCGAGCGCGAAAACCTCGGCCGCAAGCAGCAGCTCGATCGCGCCGAAGCAGCCCTCGCCGACGGCGAAAGCTTCGGCGCCGAAGTCCCCGCCTTCATCACCCCGGAGTTCGTCCGCAGCGAGATCGCGCGCGGCCGCGCCATCATCCCCTGCAACATCAACCACGCCGAACTCGAGCCGATGATCATCGGCCGCAATTTCCTGACCAAGATCAACGCCAATATCGGCAACTCCGCCGTGACGTCGTCGGTCGAGGAGGAAGTCGACAAGATGGTGTGGGCGATCCGCTGGGGCGCCGACACCGTGATGGACCTCTCGACCGGCCGCAACATCCACACCACGCGCGAATGGATTCTGCGCAACGCGCCGATCCCGATCGGCACCGTGCCGATCTACCAGGCGCTGGAGAAGTGCGAAGGCGATCCGGTCAAGCTGACCTGGGAGCTCTACAAGGACACGCTGATCGAGCAGTGCGAACAGGGCGTCGACTATTTCACCATCCACGCCGGCGTGCGCCTGCCCTACATCCACCTCACCGCCAACCGCGTCACCGGCATCGTCTCGCGCGGCGGCTCGATCATGGCGAAGTGGTGCCTGGCGCATCACAAGGAGAGCTTCCTCTACACGCACTTCGACGAGATCTGCGACCTCATGCGCAAGTATGACGTCTCGTTCTCGCTCGGCGACGGCCTGCGCCCCGGCTCGATCGCGGACGCCAACGACCGCGCGCAGTTCGCCGAACTGGAGACGCTCGGCGAGCTGACCAAGATCGCGTGGGAAAAAGGCTGCCAGGTGATGATCGAAGGCCCCGGCCACGTGCCGATGCACAAGATCAAGATCAACATGGACAAGCAGCTCAAGGAATGCGGCGAAGCCCCGTTCTACACGCTTGGGCCCGCTGACCACCGACATCGCGCCGGGCTACGACCACATCACCTCAGGCATCGGTGCGGCCATGATCGGCTGGTTCGGCTGCGCCATGCTCTGCTACGTCACGCCGAAGGAGCATCTCGGCCTGCCCGACCGCAACGACGTCAAGGTCGGCGTCATCACCTACAAGATCGCCGCCCACGCCAGCGATCTCGCCAAGGGCCACCCCGCCGCGCAACTGCGCGACGACGCGCTCTCGCGCGCGCGGTTCGACTTCCGCTGGACCGACCAGTTCAACCTCGGCCTCGATCCGGAAACCGCAAAGAGCTTCCACGACGAGACGCTGCCGAAGGAAGCCCACAAGGTCGCGCATTTCTGCTCGATGTGCGGCCCGAAGTTCTGCTCGATGAAGATCACGCAGGACGTGCGGGATTATGCGGCGACGCTGAACGATCCGGCGGGCGTGGGGATGTCGGTGAGCGGCACCATCGAGGATGGCATGGCGTCGATGAGCGCCAAGTTCAAGGAGATGGGCAGCAGCGTGTATCTGGATGCGGAGAAGGTGAAGGAGAGTAATCGGGTGTTGTGAGGCTACTCTCTCCTCGTCATGCCCGGGCTTGACCCGGGCATCCATCCAATGCGTAAAGGCCGGGCGAAAGCCCGGCCTTTTTCGCTAGTTTTCGCGCACGCATAATCGCGCATCTTGCACGCTGAAGAACAAACTACTCGGTCATGCCTATTCGACTAACATCGATCAACTCTGAACCACGATGCTCACAGACCTTGGACTGCGTTAACTTCAAAATGCACGGTCATATATTCGCTGCGTTCAGCAAATTAGCGCTGCTCCGAGCGCCAAGATACCGGAATGTTGGCGTGAACTGCAAAGCTAGGCGCTTGAGCACTTCAGCTGCGATTGCAACTGCGTACGCTTGAGACTAGCGGTTGACCTATTTGAGAGTGCAAATGCTGCAGGCCGCAATGACATCTACCGAGGCCTCTTGAAGTGATGAATTGATGGCAGCCGATTCATTGGAGTCTTGCCGTGCATCGCTATCGGCGAACGAACACTTACTGTCTTGCGACGATAAATTCCTCGTCTCCGAACTACATCAATCAGATTCTCCAATGAATGAACTGCGCGATCTCGTGAGCGACTTCGCTTTGAACGCGGGCAGCATTGAGAGCCTGAACAGGCATACGCCTCAGGAGATGGCCAACTCAATTGCGTATGCGACGTTCAAGATGCAGGAACTCGTTCGCTCAGCGGGACAAGACCTGAAGATGCAGAATTTTAGATCATCACAGATCCGAGACGCTAGCAAGCCCGATACTTCAGCATGTGTCAAGCTGAAGAGCCTCAGGCACCAGAATTCGTCTTCAATTGCAGCGAGTACACTCTGCGCGGTCGAACATCAGCGGACCTGCCGATTCTTTGAACGTTCAGACATGCGAAAGATCGAGCATAGCGGTACGGCCAGTCTAAGGTCTCCAATCGCTGCCACTGATCAACAGCTCGTTCTGCCCGATGCTTTGTTAGCCGGTTTGAGCAGTAACCTCGCGATTGCCAACGCATGCTTCTCATCCGATGCTATGGCATCAGAGCGCAGGCGATATTCTGCGTTATCGCGCAACCAATTCGTCGATCGGAAGTTATTTACGCGATTCAATCGTGAGCTGACTGACACTCGAGAGGTGACAATCCTTGGGATACTCGTCTACCAGTGAAGAGGTGAACAAGTGCACAGCCGGAAGATTGATCACGACTTGGCATTTGCATATGAACCAAGTGCTGATGATGATCGGTCTCCGACGGTCTGAGTTGCGATGATCACAAGGCTGGTGACGGCGGCGCTGGGCTGTTGGTCAAGACAATCAGCCACACACTGCGAGCGACGTAATGTTCGGAGCAATTGTCAGGGCGCGAGCGAAAGACAGAACCGGCAGACGACTGACGGCGTCGACGTTTCCGCGCAAAGATAGGAAGCGCATCTCACGCGTGTCGTACGCAAGTGCACCGTCGCAGTGGGCACCAAGCGACATCGATTGCCCAAGCTGGCATCGTGCGGTAGTTCGCTTTGCCACCCTACGGACTAGCGGAGTGATTTGCTTGCCGTGCAAGCGCAGATTCCGCGCATGTCTGCGACAAATCAACACGACGGACAAATCACTTCTGATTTTCCGAAATCAGCGTCAACCCCTTCCCACAAAAATATTCCGCTTCCGTTCTCCACCCAAATCAGCGGCATAACTCCGCCCGTCTCACCCGATGAGAGGGCGCTCGCGAACGTCACGAACGCGCGGTGGGATGCGGTGGACGCTGCTGGCGCGAGCGACGTGCGCGCCGGATGCGTACGGTGAAGTCGTGTGGTGCTGATGTCGCGGTGCTGGCATCAAGTCCGCGAGAGGCGAAAGCTTCTTTCGGGCGACGGAGGCAAAAGAGCCGTTCTCCGGGGAGAGCACGAAGCAAGCCGTAAAGCCATTGCGCAGGGATCAACGCGATGCGGTTAATGTATTCACATTTGTGTCGCGATCCGCTGGAGCAATAAATTCCTGTGCAAAGTTAGTTCCTGCTGACGCCCAAGTGCGAGGGACAAGGCGACAGTCGCGTCGCATCAAGCGACGGCGCACGGGCGCGCGAGGGCCGGTGTCCTGTAGCCCGGCGCTGGCGGCGCGCTGTAGGGCCTTCCTACGGCCCGCGCTGCGGCGGGCCCATTGCCGTTGTTGGCCAGAACGACCAGTTACTTTTTTTGCTCGGTGGTGGTTGGGGTGGTGGTGGTGCCGTCGCGAGCGTCCCGTCGTTCGTCTCGCCCGGTGCGCCGCTCCTGACGCCGCTCTGTGCGTCCCGTGCGCCGCTCCTGACGCCGTTCAGCGCGACCGGATCGACGTTCCTGACGCCGCTCCGTACCAGACTTCGCCGTATCTGCGGGCGGGCTCGTGGGCGCGACGGGTGCAGTGGTGGTTTGGGCTTCAGCCTCCGTCACCGTCAAAAGCGCAGATGAAGCGATCAGTCCAGATACAGCCGCGCATCCAAGGAAAGCGAGCGCGCTGCGACGACAGATTTGTTTCGGCTCCAAACGTTCGCTCATTTTTAGGCTCCCGGTTTGCTGCCCTGTCAGAGCATGTCAATCAAGGTCGAGCGCCTACTTATTGATCTGGATCAACAGGATTGTGCGGTTCAAGCCACGCTGGGATTTCGGTCGATGGGATCGACACTCTCGGCAAGTGAGGGATGATGGTCCCCGCAGTGACGATCAGTCCCTCGCTGAATTTGGTTCGCGCCAAATTCTTGGCCGCTACTTCGGTTTCAAAGGTCTTGGTTAAGCGCGGGTGTCGCCGTCTTGACAGCGTGCCATCGGTCGGCACTTCAAAAGTGACATACCAAGCGTGCTTCATGCCGCGATGCCGCCAGTCGCCGGTCCGCACCGGAACGATAAAAAAAGCCGCCACCGGGGACGAAGCGGTGACGACCTTTTCACGCTCGTCGCCGAGCCAAATATTCTACCGCCGCGCTCCAACGCGGTTGACGCCACCGTTCATGTTGCCACCGGCGTTATGACGAACCGCAGCGCGCGCCACCGGACGTGGCCTGAGCACGACGCCTGCCCGGGCAACGCACCCGCCGGGATACCCCACGTACGTGCAGTACACGACCGCGTTGGCTGGGGCTGGATTGAGAGTGAGACCTGCAAACCCCAATAGGGCGCTGGCAGCAATCCCGGCAATTGTCGCTGACTTGATCGAAAGACGCTTCCTCGGATGCATGGCGGACCCTCCCTCTTCGCGCTTGCGGAATGCCGCTTCAGGTGCGGCTGAACACAGCGTGAGCGCCAAAGGATCGCTGGCATTGACCTAGATCAACGGAGGGTCTGCCTTTGGGCGGCTGGAGATGATGGCGCGGTGGCGAGCGGGTCCGCTGCTTCACGCGGGGCGACCATGACTGGGCCGACCGTTTCCCGGCCATCGTCGAGGGCGCTGCCCGCGTCCTGGCACGGTCGTTCCTGATAGACGGTGAAGCAGTGATCGCCCGCGACGGCGAGACGCCGAGAGCGCCGCTTATCTCTTTCGCTTTTTCTTCCGCTCGATGAACCACAACCACGCAAACCCAATGGCGGCGATCACCATAACGATCAATATGGCGTCATCTATCATCGGAGCTGTCCTGAGCTAATTTTCACCGACCAAGATTGCAGTTCCGCGTCTGAGGGGTCTTACCTCGCCAGCTTCATCCCCGATGCTTCTTGTGTGCCGCTTCCGATCCAAAGGTTATCTGTCCCGATCATCACGCTGTCGCCAGATAGAAAAATAGGACGTAGGCGAAGTAGTCGGACAGGCCGACACAAATGCCGGTCGCCATTGCGGTGATGATCGCCGCCTGTCTTGGATCAAGTTCCATGCGCCATCGTTGGCGGCTGTCGCACGGTGGCATTGATCTGGATCATGCTGCTCGAAATGGCGATTGGCGCCGGAAACTCAGCGACTTGGGGAAGCGAGCTATAACGGCCCACCCTCGGTTGCCAAGTGGGCCAAGATGATGCGCCGTCTGTACCTATATGCTCGTGTGCGAGCTCTTGCCATCGCGCAAACGGCACGCGGGACCGCGGGTGCGGGAAGCACCCGGTCTTCCCTGCGCCCTCCGATTTCGGGAGGGCAACAGACGGTGCAAAGCTCGGGCGAAAGATGTCGCGAGATCGCGGACGCACATTCACTTGTCGTCACCCGCCACCGGGTCGCGCGAATGCGCGCCCGATAACAGGCTCCGGCGGGTGCCCAGTATTCCAGAGACGTCGATGGTAAAGCCGAGAAGCCGCGGCGTACTGGATCCCCGCCTGCGCGGGGATGACGTTGCATCGAACACCGTATCAGCCGCACAGGTGGACAAGTCGAATGAGAAAGCCGGCAGCTACACAACCAAAAGCCGCAGCTCGATCCCGGATCAATCCGCCGTCGCCATACGGCGATCTGGAATCGAAATGACGAAATCACATTCCGACGATTTTTGCCGGCAGGCCCGGTATTGCAGTGCGGATGACTTATTTTCGACGCACGAAGAACATCCATTTGGGTTCGACTGGGAGAGTCGACCAAAGATAAGCGTCCGTGGCGGGGAAGAAAAAGCGTGGGTGAACTTCTGGGCTCGATTGCCCTCACTTTGATCGTGATCGCCGTGATTGCCGGCACGTGGGCCTGGATCTCCACGCTATTGCGGAAAGGCTTCATGGCGCTGGTCGGGTTCGACCGGGTCTACGTGCAGCAATACGAGACCCTGCTGCTGTACCGCAACGGCCGTTTCGACAGGGCGCTTCCCCCCGGGCGGCACCGCATCCGCTCCGGCAGCCGGCAGATCGCGCGGATCGACCGCCGTCCCGAAATTTTTCGGCTCAGCCAGGGCACCGTTTCGACCGACCGCTTTGCCCTCAACCTCACCTACGTCGTGCGCACCCAGATCGTCGATCCCCGCACCACCTTCGAAAGCACGCAGAACTATCGCGACGAAATCTGCATGCGCCTGCAATCGGTGGTGAAGGCGATGTGCAGCCGCAAGACGCGGCTGGAAATCCAGACCGACCACCAGGCCTTTGGCAACAGCGTGCAGAAGGCGGCCAGCCAGGTGTTCCGCTCGATCGGCTGCGAATGCCTGACCTTTGAGCTGATGCAGGTGGATATCGCCGGGCCCGCCATCGAGCTGGACGCCAAGCGGGCCGCCGCCGCGCCGCAGGGGCCGGTGAGCGTGGGCGGGAAAGGCGTGATCGCGGCACTGTGATCGCGCCGCGCCCGCCGGACGATCGATCGGCCAGCCGCCATCCGGACGCGCCCGAAATGTCCGAGCTGCCAGACCGTCGCCGGCAGGTTGCCCATGCTGCCGGCTGCCGACTTTCGAAACGGATCATCCTTCGCCGGTAGCCGCGTCCGCAAAGGCAACGCGTGCGCAGCTCGTCTGCGCAAGCCGAATGGCTTTCGCCATTGCGAAAATCGCCGCAATGCACAACTGTTCCCTCACCATTCATCCTTCCGGACATTTCAGACATGAGCCAGACCAAACTGTTCGAGCCCTTCAAGCTCGGCCCGATCACCCTGCCCAACCGCCTCGTGATGGCGCCGCTGACCCGCAACCGCGCGGTGCCTCCCGGCATGGTGCCGAGCCCGCTGGCGATCGACTATTACGGCCAGCGCGCCTCCGCCGGGCTTTTGATCACCGAAGCCAGCCAGGTCTCGCAGCAGGGCCAGGGCTATCAGGATACGCCCGGCATCTATTCCAAGGAGCAGGTCGCAGGCTGGCGCAAGGTCACCGACCGCGTGCATGAAAAGGGCGGCCGCATCTACATCCAGCTCTGGCATGTCGGCCGCGTCTCGCACGACTCGCTGCAGCCGAATGGCGGCAAGCCGGTGGCGCCGTCCGCGATCCGCGCCAAGGGCAAGACGTTCGTCAACGGCACCTTCACCGACATCTCCGAACCGCGCGCGCTCGAGCTGTCCGAAATTCCCGGGATCATCGAGGATTTCAAGCGCGGCACCGAGAATGCGCTCGCCGCCGGTTTCGACGGCGTCGAAATCCACGGCGCCAACGGCTATCTGCTCGATCAGTTCGCCAAGGACGGCACCAACAAGCGTACCGATGCCTATGGCGGATCGATCGAGAACCGCGCAAAACTGATGCTGGAAATCTCCAAGGTGGTCGGCCGCGGTCGCCGGCGCCGAGCGCACCGGCATCCGCATCTCGCCGGTGACGCCGGCGAACGATATCTCCGACTAGCAACCCGCAGCCGCTGTTCGATTACATCGTCGACGGCCTCAACGCGCTGAAGCTGACCTACATCCACGTCATCGAAGGCGCCACCGGCGGCCCGCGCGACATCGCGCCGTTCGACTATGCGTCGCCTGCGCAAGCGCTTCAAGCAGGCCTACATGGCCAACAACGGCTACGATGCCGATCTCGCGAACAAGGTGCTGGACGCCAACGCGGCCGACCTGATCGCGTTCGGAAAGCCGTTCATCTCGAACCCCGATCTGGTCGAGCGCCTGAAGAAGGGCGCGCCGCTGAACGAGTGGGACAAGAACACGTTCTACGGCGGCGGGGCGAAGGGATATACGGATTATCCGACGCTGGGCGCGGCGCAGGCGGCGGAGTAAGCCTACTCCGTCATTCCGGGATGCGCCGACTGGGCGCAGACCCGGAATCCAACTAACCGCATGACCGTGCTGCACGATGGATTCCGGGTTCTCGCTTCGCGAGCCCCGGAATGACGAGAAGAAAAAAGGCCGGGATCGCTCCCGGCCTTCAGTTTGTGCATCACTCTTGATGTGCGAACTTTACTTCGCTTCCGCCCGCTTCGGCGGGGTCGCCGGCCACGACTTCACCAGCGTGTCGTAGTCGACGGTCTCGCCCTTCGGCTTCTCGTTCGCCAGCTTGCGCTGCGGCGCGATGTTGCCGTCCTTTTCGGATTTCTTGAACCAGAACTCCGCCGTCTCCTTCTTGTTCAGCTTCGGCCCGCACTCCTTCTGCACGCCGGACTTTTCAAGACGTTCGAGCACCGAGTTCCTGCGCTGCGGCCAGCGCATCCATCGCCGCCTGCGGCGTCTTCGCACCGGACGACGCATCGCCGATGTTCTGCCACCACAATTGCGCGAGCTTCGGATAGTCCGGGATGTTGTTGCCGGTCGGGGACCACTGCACGCGCGCGGGCGAGCGGTAGAACTCGATCAGGCCGCCGAGCTTCGGCGCGCGCTCGGTGAACGACTTGTCCCAGATGTCGGACTCGCGAATGAAGGTGAGACCGACATGGCTCTTCTTCAGCGACACCGTCTTCGAGGTGATGAACTGCAGATAGAGCCACGCCGCCTTGCGGCGATCCGCCGGCGTCGACTTGAGCAGCGTGCCCGAGCCCACGTCCTGATAGCCGAGCTTCATGCCCTCCTTCCAGTACGAGCCGTGCGGCGACGGCGCCATGCGCCATTTCGGCGTGCCGTCCGCGTTCACGACCGCAATGCCCGGCTTCACCATGTCGGCGGTGAAGGCGGTGTACCAGAACATCTGCTGGGCGATATTGCCCTGCGCCGGCACCGGTCCCGATTCGGAGAAGGTCATGCCTTGCGCCTGCGGCGGGGCATATTTCTTCATCCAGTCGAGATATTTGACGATCGAATAGACCGCCGCCGGACCGTTGGTGTCGCCGCCGCGCTCGACGCACGAACCGACCGGACGGCAGCCTTCCATGCGGACGCCCCACTCGTCGACCGGCAGGCCGTTCGGGATGCCCTTGTCGCCGTTGCCGGCCATCGACAGCCAGGCGTCGGTGAAACGCCAGCCGAGCGAGGGATCCTTCTTGCCGTAGTCCATGTGGCCATAGACCTTGACGCCGTTGATCTCCTTGATGTCGTTGGTGAAGAACTCGGCGATGTCTTCATAGGCCGACCAGTTCACGGGCACGCCGAGCTCGTAGCCATACTTGGCCTTGAACTTGGCCTTGTAGTCGGGATTGGAGAACCAGTCGTAGCGGAACCAATAGAGGTTCGCGAACTGCTGGTCGGGAAGCTGGTAGAGCTTCTTGTCCGGTCCTGTCGTAAACGACCTGCCGATGAAGTCGTTGATATCGAGTCCGGGGTTGGTGACGTCCTTGCCTTCGCCGGTCATGTAATCCGACAGAACCACCGTCTGGCCGTAGCGGAAGTGCGTTCCGATCAGGTCGGAGTCGTTGATCCAGCCGTCATAGACGTTCTTGCCGGACTGCATCTGGGTCTGCAGCTTTTCGACGACGTCGCCTTCCTGGATCAGATCGTGCTTGATCTTGATGCCGGTGATCTCGGTGAAGGCCTTTGCCAGCGTCCGCGATTCATACTCGTGCGTCGTGATCGTTTCCGACACGACGTTGATATCCATGCCCTTGAACGGTGCGGCAGCCTTCTCGAACCACTGCAGCTCCTTCAACTGGTCGGCCTTCGACAGCGTCGAGGGCTGGAATTCGCTGTCGATCCATCGTTGATTGACGGCGTCGTCGGCACGCGCGGGTGCGCCGAGCGTCACGGAAGCGGCGATCAGCGCGGCCGCGCTGGTCATCGTCAGAAGGCTCTCCTTGGTGAGCGGACTTCCTCTCAAGCGTCGCATGTTGGTTCCTCCGGTTGCAGCGATAGACTTATTCAGGTCCGGGTTAATCCCGGATCTGCTCATTTTCACTCCTCAGACGGTGCGAAAAATCGCAACGGCTGAGAGCAAGCGAAATCAGGGTTGCGAGCCACAGGCTCGATATTTCGACGCCCTCTCCGATCGGCAGCGTAGCAATCGGATCGGTGCCGACGAAGGCGATCCACAGCAGATGAATGACCGCCGACAAGCACCAGCGAGATGAACAGCCGGTCGCCGCGCGTGGTCGGAATGCGCAGCACGCCGACGCGCTCGGCCTCGGGATAGGCGACCGCAAGCCAGGTCATCGCTCCCAATGTCAGCGCCAGCATCACGAAGAAGATCGCGGTCGGCAGCGTCCAGGCCATCCATGCGATGTGTTCCATGGCTACACCCGACCGAGCGCAAAGCCGCGCGCGATATAGTTGCGGACGAACCAGATCACCAGCGCGCCGGGGATGATGGTGAGCACGCCGGCCGCAGCCAGCAGGCCCCAGTCCATGCCGGAGGCCGAGACGGTGCGGGTCATGATCGCCGAGATCGGCTTGGCGTTGACCGACGTCAACGTGCGCGCCAGCAGCAATTCGACCCAGGAGAACATGAAGCAGAAGAACGCGGCGACGCCGATGCCGCTCGCGATCAGCGGCACCAGGATCTTGATGAAGAAGCGCGGGAACGAATAGCCGTCGAGGAACGCGGTCTCGTCGATCTCGCGCGGCACGCCGGAGACGAAGCCTTCGAGAATCCAGACCGCGAGCGGCACATTGAAGATGCAATGCGCGAGCGCGACCGCCCAGGGCGTATCGAACAGATTGATCGCCGAATAGAGATTGAAGAACGGCAGCGCAAACACCGCCGCCGGCGCCATGCGGTTCGACAGCAGCCAGAAGAACAGATGCTTGTCGCCGAGGAACCGATAGCGCGAGAAGGCGTAGGCCGCCGGCAACGCCACCGAGATCGAGATCACGGTGTTGATCAGCACGTAGGTCAGCGAGTTGATGTAGCCGGAATACCAGCTCTCGTCGGTGAAGATGCGCTTGTAGTTCTCCAGCGTCGGCTGGTGCGGCCACAGCGTCATCGTGGTGACGATCTCGGTATTGGTCTTGAAGCTCATGTTGACGAGCCAGTAGATCGGCAACAGCAGGAAGATCAGGAACGCCACCATGATGATGCGGCGGCCGGGAATCGTGTTCATGACGCGGCTCCCTGCTTTTCGGGACGCTCGGCCCCGGCATTGGTCATGACGGTGTAGAAGATCCAGCACACGATCAGGATGATCAGATTGTAGACCAGCGAAAGCGCGGCGGCCTTGCCGAGGTCGAACTGCCCGAGCGCGATCTTGACCAGTTCGATCGAGACGAAGGTGGTCGAGTTGCCGGGGCCGCCGCCGGTCACCACGAACGGCTCGGTGTAGATCATGAAGCTGTCCATGAAGCGCAGCAGCACCGCGATCAGCAGCACGCGGTTCATCTTCGGCAGCTGGATCGCCTTGAACACCGCCCAGCGCGAGGCGCCGTCGATCTGCGCCGCCTGGTAATAGGCGTCGGGGATCGACTTCAGCCCGGCGTAGCACAGCAGCGCAACGAGGCTGGTCCAGTGCCAGACGTCCATCACGATGACGGTGGCCCAGGCGTCGAACTCGTTGGAGACGTAATTGTAGTCGATGCCGAGGCTGTTCAGCGTATAGCCGAGCAGGCCGATGTCGGGCCGGCCAAAGATCTGCCAGATGGTGCCGACCACGTTCCACGGAATCAGCAGCGGCAGCGCGAGGATCACGAGACAGGCCGCGACCGTCCAGCCCTGGCGCGGCATCGACAGCGCCACCACGATGCCGAGCGGCACCTCGATCGCGAGGATGATGGCGGAGAACAGCAGATTGCGGCCGAGCGAGGCCAGGAAACGTCCGCCGAGATCGGTCGAGGGATCGAGCAATTCCTTGAACCAGCCGACGCCGTTCCAGAAGAACTGGTTGTTGCCGAACGTGTCCTGCATCGAATAGTTCACGACCGTCATCAGCGGCAGGATCGCGGAGAACGCGACCACCAGGAACACCGGCAGCACCAGGAACCAGGCCTTCTGGTTGACGGTCTTGTCCATCAGGCAACCCCCTCGACCAGACGGCTGTCGGCATAGACGTGAACATGCGCGGGATCGAACACCAGCCCGACGTCGTTGTCGGGGACGGAAAACCCTGGCGGCACGCGGGCGGCGAATTTCGCATCGCCGATGCGGACGCGGGCGAAGCGGACGCGGCCGAGATCGTCGATGCGCTCGATCGTGGCCGACAGCAGGCCGGACGCGGGAGCCGCGACATGGACGAATTCCGGCCGCACGCCGATCTCGATGTTCGCGCCCGCCGGCAGCACGCCGTAATTGCGATGCAGGCCGATGACGTGGCCGTCGATGCGGGCCTCGTGTCCGCTCACCGCTGGCCGGCACGATGTTCATGCCGGGCGAGCCGATGAAATAGCCGACAAAGGTATGCTCGGGCTTGTCGAACAGTTCCGCCGGCGTGCCGCTCTGCACCACGCGGCCGTCATGCATGACGACGACGGTATCGGCAAAGGTCAGCGCCTCGGTCTGGTCGTGGGTGACGTAGATCATCGTGAGATCGAGCTCGCGATGCAGCGCCTTGAGTTTCGAGCGCAACTGCCATTTCAGCTCGGGATCGATCACCGTCAGCGGCTCGTCGAACAGAACCGCGGCGACGTCGGAACGGACGAGGCCGCGGCCGAGCGAAATCTTCTGCTTGGCGTCGGCCGTCAGCCGCGTCGCCTTGCGGCCGAGATTAGGGCGTGAGGTCGAGCAGATCGGCGATCTGCTTGACCCGCGCGTCGATCTCGGCCTTCGGCACGCCGCGGTTCTTCAGGGGGAATGCGAGGTTCTCACCCACCGTCATGGTGTCGTAGATCACCGGAAACTGGAACACCTGCGCGATGTTGCGCTTCTGGGTTGACAGCGGTGTGATGTCGGCGCCGTCGAACAGGATTTTTCCGCGCGACGGCGTGACGATGCCGGAAATCAGATTCAGCAGCGTGGTCTTGCCGCAGCCGGAAGGCCCCAGCAGCGCATAGGCGCCGCCCTGCCGCCAGGTCATCGTCACCGGCTTCAGCGCAAAGGATTCAACCGGCGCGTCATTGCCGCCGTAGGAGTGCGCGAGATCGACGAGGTCAATGCGTGCCATGTCGCATCTCCCTCACGGTTCTGTCTCGGCGCGGCGACCAGGCGGTCGGCGGCGTCGAACACGAAGACGATTGTCGGGATCGAGCACGGCATCGAGCACATGGCCGGGCTCGTATTCATGCACGCCCTGCAGCACCGCGACCCAGTTGGAGGCGTCGCGGTTGAGATGCACGAAACTTTCCGAACCGGTGATCTCGGTCACCGTGACGGTGGCGTGGAACGCATGACGGCCGGCGATGCCGTTCGCCACTTCGAGCTGATGGGCGCGGAAGCCGACGCGATAGGGGCCGTCGGCCAGCGACGCATAGAGCCCGGTGGCCGGCGCCTCGATGCCGCCGGCATATTGCACAGAACCGTTCTTCTTCTCGATGCCGACGATGTTGAGCGGCGGATCGGAGAACACCTGCGCCACCCGCAGCGTGTCGGGCTGACGATAGACCTTCGACGTGTCGCCGGCCTGAAGCACCTCGCCTTCCCACATGCACACGGTGTCGCCGCCGAGCAGCAGCGCTTCCGAAGGCTCGGTCGTCGCATAGACGAAGATCGCGCCCGACGCCTCGAAGATGCGCGGCAGTTCGGTGCGCAGCTCCTCGCGGAGCTTGTAATCGAGATTGGCCAGCGGCTCGTCCAGCAGCACCAGGTCGGCGCCCTTGACCAGCGCGCGCGCAATCGCGGTGCGCTGCTGCTGGCCGCCGGACAATTGCAGCGGCGTGCGTTTCAGAAAAGGCTCGAGCCGCAGCAGCTTCGCGGCTTCCTGGACGCGCCGGTCGATCTCCTCGC
Organism: uncultured Alphaproteobacteria bacterium; assembly: GCA_963783115.1. Lineage (GTDB taxonomy): Bacteria > Pseudomonadota > Alphaproteobacteria > Rhizobiales > Xanthobacteraceae > Bradyrhizobium. Next base: position 373,331 of record CAWAMK010000018.1, read on the forward strand.
GCGGCCTGCCCTGCACCCGCAACGGCGAGGCGATGTTCTCATACACCGTCAGCGAGGGATAATTGATGAACTGCTGATAGACCATCGCGACCGAGCGCTGCCGCACGTCGACGCCGGTGACGTCCTTGCCGTCGACCAGCACGCGGCCGGTGGTCGGCTTGTCGAGACCGGCAAGCAGCCGCATGATCGAGGTCTTGCCCGACAGCGTCGGTCCGAGCAGCACGCTCAGCGTGCCGCGCTCGAGCGTCAGCGAGACGTCGCGGATGGTCGGGATGCCATCCACGGTTCGCGTGACGTGTTCGAGCGTGACGCTCATGGCCGCCCTCCCACTTCGCGCAAGGGACGTTCACCGGAGGCGCGGTGGGCTTTGATCCATTCGTCGAGCGCTGCGATTTCGTCTGCCGACAGCCGCAGGCCGAGCTTGGACCTTCGCCACACGATGTCTTCGGCGCTATACGCCCATTCGTTCGCGATCAGGTACCTGACTTCGCTTTCCGTCAGGGTAGCGCCGAACGACTGGCCGAGGTCGGCAAAAGATTTCGCGCTGCCGAGCAATTTTGTCGCACGCGTGCCATAGGCATGTGCCAGCCGGCCGGCATGCGCCGTGGCTGAGGAACGGATAACTCCGCGTCAGTTCGGCGGTCAGCGCCGCGACGGCCGATACATCCATGTCGCCGCCCGGCAGCGGCGCCTTGCCGGTCCAGCCTTCTTTCGCCTTGCGCGCTGCGCAAGTATGGCGCGAGCCGCTCCAGCGCCTCTTCCGCCAGCCGCCGATAGGTCGTGATCTTGCCGCCATAGATCGACAGCAGCGGCGCGCCGCCGGGCGTATCGAGTTCGAACACGTAATCGCGGGTCGCGGCCTTGGCTTCGCTGGCGCCGTCGTCATAGAGCGGGCGCACGCCGGAATAGGTCCAGACCACGTCGGCCGGCAGCACCGGGTTTTTCAGGTACTCGCTGGCGGAGGCGCAGAGATACTGGATCTCCTCGGGCGAGGCTTTCACCTTGGCCGGATCGCCGTCGTAGTCGCGATCGGTGGTGCCGATCAGCGTGAAATCGTTCTGGTAGGGAATGACGAAGATGATGCGGCCGTCGGCGTTCTGGAACATGTAGGCGCGGTCGTGCTCATAGAGCTTGCGCACCACGATGTGCGAGCCCTGCACCAGCCGCACCTTCGCGCGCGCGTTGACGCCCGAGCCCGCCGACAGCACCTGCTCGACCCACGGGCCGCCGGCATTGACCAGCGCGCGCGCCTGGATGGTGGTGCGCGTTCCGCTGATCGTGTTCTCGACGGTGACGTGCCAGATGCCGTCGACCTGCCTGATCTCGACCGCGCGCGAGCGGGTGCGGATTTCGGCGCCGCGATCGCGCGGCATCGCGCGCGGTGAGCACGACGAGGCGCGCGTCGTCGACGAAGCAGTCGGAATACTCAAAACCCTTGGTGTAGCGGTTGGCGATCAGGGGCTTGCCCACCTCGTCGTGGACGAGATCGACCGAGCGCGTCGGCGGCAGCAGATGCCGGCCGCCGATATGGTCGTACAGGAACAACCCCAGCCGGAGCAGCCAGGCCGGGCGCAGGCCGGCGTGGTGCGGCAAAACGAAACGCAGCGGCCGGATGATGTGGGGCGCGATCTGCCAGAGGATTTCGCGCTCGATCAGCGCCTCGCGCACCAGCCGAAACTCGTAATATTCGAGATAGCGCAGGCCGCCATGCACCAGCTTGGTCGACCAGGACGACGTCCCGCTCGCCAAGTCATTCATTTCACAAAGGAAAACAGAGTTGCCCCGGCCCGCCGCATCGCGCGCGATGCCGCAGCCGTTGATGCCGCCTCCGATGATGGCGAGATCGAAAACCCTGTCCAATGAACGCTTCCCCGGCGATCGCCTGTTCGCTTCGGCGATTTTACTTTCGGATTGGAGTAAATCACAAAGAAAAACGAAAGCAAGTGAAAGTTGGGAACTGGGCGGAAAATCGGCTTCGATAGCGTCAGGTCTGGATGAGGCCGGCTGCTTCGCGTCGCAAGATGGGGCGATCAGGGCGCAATGTCAGAGCGTTCGCGTCCCAGGACGCGGCGCAGCGCGTAGCGCTGCTCCGCAGAGCCCAGACCAATTGCTGACGTCGTACCGCTCCGGCGACACGGGCCCCGGCTCGCAGCGAATCACTTCGATGCATGCGCTGCGTCTCGGGGCACGGTGCGGAGCGCGCTACTTCAACCGCACCACCGTCGACGCCGGCTCGGGACCGCCGTCGTCGATATCCGCCGCCGGCTTGTCCATCGCCTCGACCACCTCGATGCCGCGATGGCTGCAGATGTTGGCGAGGCCCGCCGGCAGCGGCGCGTCGGTGACAAAGGTCTGGATCTGGCTGAGATGGGCGATGCGCACCGGCGCGCTGCGGCGGAGCTTGGTCGAGTCCGCGACCAGCATGACGCTGCGCGCGTTGGCGATGATCGCCTGCGCCGCCTGCACCTCGCGATAGTCGAAGTCGAGCAGCGCGCCCTCCTCGTCGATCGCGGACGCGCCGATGATGGCGTAGTCGACCTTGAACTGGCCAATGAGACTGATCGCGGTCGAGCCGATCACGGCGCCGTCGGCGCGGCGCACCGCACCGCCCGCCACGATCACCTCGATGCGCGGATGGCGGTACAAGAGCATCGCGACGTTGAGGTTGTTGGTGATGACGAGCAGATCCTCATGCGAGGTCAGCGCGCTCGCGACTTCTTCCGTGGTGGTGCCGATGTTGATGAACAGCGAGCAGCCGTTCGGAATCCGCGACGCGGCGGCGATGCCGATCGCCCGCTTCTCCTCCGCCGCCACGAAGCGCCGCGCCTCATAGGCGAGGTTCTCGACGCCGGAGGCGATGATGGCGCCGCCATGGATGCGGGTCAGCGAACGCTGGTCGCAGAGGTCGTTGAGGTCCTTGCGGATGGTCTGCGCCGACACCTCGAAACGCTTGGCGAGGTCTTCCACCATCACCCGGCCAAAGGCGCGGGCGATGTTGAGAATTTCGGTCTGGCGGTGGGACAGTCCGGCCACGGCTGGCACCCTTGAGAAACAGAGGCTTGGGGCACAAAGTTGCCGTTATGGTGCGGCTGATTGGGGCCGCGGTCAACGAGGCAGATCGGCCGGGAGGGCTACCGGCTAGCCGAAACCGCTATTCTGGTTAAGGCGACCGCACCGGAAGCCATATGCGCCGTATGACCCACCGCGCTCGACAAAACAATGTGTGGGCTGCAAGACTGCCCCACAAACAAAAATGGAGGAGACAATGAACATCGATCGACGCCAACTGGCCCTGCCCGCCCTCGCACTCGGACTATTGACCGTCGTTCCGGCCTTCGCCGGCGCGGACGAGGATGCGGTTGCGAAAAGCGTGGAGGCCTTCCGGGTGGCGCAGGCCGCCGGCAATGCCGAGGGGCTCGCCTCGCTCTGCGCCGATGACCTGAGCTACAGCCACTCGAACGCCAAGGTCGACACCAAGGCCTCGCTGCTCGACGGTGTCGCCAAGGCCAACTACAAATGGACGGCGCTTGAATACAAGGATCCCACGATCCGCGTCGTCGGCCCGGCTGCCATCGTGCGCTTCACCTTCGTCGGCGAGCAGGAATTCAATGACGGCAAGAAGACGCCGCAGAACCTGCACATCCTGATGAATTGGCAGAAGCAGGGTTCGGACTGGAAGCTGCTGTCGCGCGCGGCGACCAAGCTCTGACGCCCCGAGGCGCCAGACAACATCGCTGGCGGTCAGGCCGCCAGCGACATCCCGCCGAGCAGGCGCCGGGCTGCGCGCTCGGCCTCGCGTGCGTTGCGGAATAATTGCCCTTCCAGCCGGTTGAAGCGATGCGAGGCCGCAAAGAACCGGTAACCGCCGGGGTCGCGCACGACGATGCCTGCCGGCTGCGATCCGACTTCGATGATATAAGTATCCGACATGGCCCAGCCTCTGATTTCTTCCGGGCCGACAACGGGTTGCCCTGCGAATTGTTCCGCCTCGCCGTTGCGCCGTAAGGCTGACCTATGTCAAAGCTGGTCACGTCATAGCGAGCGAATCGTCACTGGCCGGAGAACTGACATGATGCCGAAATCGCGCTCTCGATGCTGGTTGCCGTTGCGTTTTGCGCACCGCTCCAGGAAGCGGCGGCCAGGAAAGCACGCTCGGCGGCGCCCTGTTCGGCGGCGCCGCGGGCGCCATCGTCGGCGGCGCACTGGGCGGCGGACGTGGGGCCGCAATCGGCGCCATCGTCGGCGCAGGCACCGGAGCGGCGATCGGCGCCCAGGGCGAGCCGCGGCCGGGCGGCTATCGCTGGTATCAGGGCGGCTGCTACCTGGAGCAGCCCGGCGGCTGGGCTGCGGTTTCGCCGCGCTATTGCGGAGTGCAGGCGCAATACGCGCCGCCGCCGCCGCGCTACTACGACGATACGCCGCGCTGCATGCGCTCGCCGAGCTACGATCCGCGCCGGGGCACGTTCATCGGCCGCGACGGCTACGAGCGGCCCTGCCCGTAAGCTCAGGTCTCAATGACGACCATCCGGCCGCACCGCCTGCGGCCGGCCGTCCTCGTCGATCGAGACGTAGGTGAAATTGCCGTCGGTCACCAGGATCGACTGCAACTCCTTGCGCCGCACCACCCAGGCTTCGAGATGAACGGTGATCGAGGTGCGCCCGACCCGCACCAGATTGGCGTGGACCGAAACGAGATCGCCGACATAGACCGCCTTGCGAAAGTTCATCGCCTCGATCGCGACCGTCACGGTGCGAGACTTGGCGATCTTGGAAGCGAACACGCCGCCGCCGATATCCATCTGGCTCAAGAGCCAGCCGCCGAAGATGTCGCCATTGGCGTTGGTATCGGCCGGCATCGCCAGCGTGCGGATGCAGAGATCGCCGCCCGGCTCGGTTTCGGCCGAGGGCGGCGCGTGCCCATGCGTCTCCGTCACTTGAAACTCCCCCAGCCTTCATCCGGCGTAAACCGCTTGCCGAATTTGTCCGTCAGTGCCTCCAGCGTCGAGACCACGTTTTCCACGCCGCGCGTCCGCGCGTAGTTCAGCGGACCGCCACGGAACGGCGCGTAGCCGGTGCCGAAGATGACGGCGCCGTCGACGACGTCGGCATTGTCGACGATGCCCTCGCGCAGGCAGGCGACGCAGACATTCGACATCGGCAGGATCAGCCGGTCGGTCATCTCAGCCGACGGCTCTGCGATCGCGGTCATGCCGCCGGTGTCGGCCTTGCCGTCCTTCCAGGTGTAAAAACCCTTGCCGGTCTTGCGGCCGAGTTCACCCCGGGCAACCTTTTCGCGCAGCCAGACCGGCGTCGGCGGCAGCATGTCGCCGAACTTCGAGCGCAGCATGTCGCCGACGTCGAGGCAGATATCGAGGCCGACCTGGTCGGCCAGTTCGATCGGCCCCATCGGCATGCCGAATTTTTTCGCGGCGGCGTCGATGACCGTCTTGTCGATCTTCTCGTCCAGCATCACCATCGCTTCCAGCATGTACGGCGTCAGCGCGCGGTTGACGAGGAAGCCGGGCGAGGATTTGACCGGCAGCGGCAGCCGGTCGATGGCGCCGACGAAGGCCAGCGCCTCTTTCAGCAATTGGGCGTCGGTGCCGTCATGGCTGACGACCTCGACCAGCTGCAGCCGCGATACCGGATTGAAGAAATGCAGGCCGAGCAGCCGCTCGGGATTTTGCAGCGTGGTGCGCAGATCCTGCAGTGGGATACTCGACGTGTTGGTGGCGAGGATCGCGCCCGGCTTCATCTTTGGCTCAAGGCCGGCATAGACCTTCTGCTTCAGCTCCAGCTTTTCCGGGACGGCTTCAATGATGAGATCGGCGTTGCGGACGCCCTCGGCCTGCATATCCGGCATCAGCCGATCCAGCGCATCGCGCACGGAAGTTCGCTTGCGCAGGATTTTTCCGAACAGATCGGCCGCGCGCTTGATCGCGGCAGCGATCGGCTCCGCCTTCATGTCCGCGAGCGTCACCCGCATATCCTGGCCGGCGCACCAGGCGGCGATGTCGCCGCCCATCGCGCCCGCGCCGATGACGTGAACGTGCTTGATCTTGTTGCCGCTGCCGGCGAGCTTCTTCATCTGCTCGCGCAGGAAGAACACGCGGA